>CAWFZH010000008.1:0-124815 GCA_963820335.1 uncultured Actinomycetes bacterium
AATCAGGGAGAACGTCCGCTGCGGGGTGATTGATCACGGAGCTCGCGGGCAGACCCGTCATCGCCTCGGCGGCCGGGTTCCAGAGCTGAATCTCGCCGGCGCGGTCGAGCAGGAAGACACCCTCCGCGACGTAGGTCAATACGCGCGCGGCTACCGCGCGCTCCTCGACCTCTGCGTAGAGCCGGGCATTGTCGATCGCAAGCGCGACTCGGCGCGCCACATCGCGGACGAGCGCGAGATCGTCAGCGGCGAACCTGCGGCCCGGCGTCGTGGAGATCATCGTCACCGCCCCGACGACCCGCTCTCGCACGAGCAGCGGGAGGCATATGTACGACTCGGCTTCGATACCGCTCACAGACGGGATCGTCGTCGGTGTGGAGCCAGGCGCGGGAACGATTTCCGCCCGCCGTCGGGCGACTACTCGCTTTGCGACTTGATCCGGCTCCTCCTCGGGCGCCTGCTTCGCTGCTCGCCCAGCGGGCATCGGCTCGGCGTGGGCCACCACTCGACGTGACAAGGCCTCGGCCTCGTCCCCGATGTCGAAGATGCACCAGTCGGCGAAACGCCGAACGGCGAGGTCGGCGATCTGCCGGAGCGCGTGCTCGTAGTCCTGCGAGGCTGCGAGGATGTCCGTCCCCCGGGCGAGGAAGTTCAGCCGTTCATCCCGTTCGGCGGCGCGGGTGAGTGCGTCCTGCTCGGCTTGATGCACCCGCTCACTGTCCTCCTCGCGGAGCTTGTGCTCGCTGATGTCCAGGAGGTAGCCCTGGATGTAGGCGGGGTCGCCCGCATCGTCACGAACGGTTGTCGCCTCGTCCCGGACCCAGACAACGTGACCGTCGCGCGCGAGCATGCGGTACTCGGCGAGGAATGGCGCGTCAGCGCGAGCGCTCTTTGCCGCTTCCTTGGTGACGGGGTCGTGGTCGTCGCGGTGAATCAGGCGCGAAGGGAGATCACCCTCGGCGAGCCACTCGTCAGGCGTGTACCCGAGCAGAGCCTCGATTTGCGGACTCACGTAGATCGGGGAGGAGCGGTCACCCGCGGCGTAGAGGTACGTCACGAGCGGCAGTCGCGTCACAAGCGTTTCGTATCGCGAGCTGGCCTCTTTCGCCTTGCTCTGCGCCTGCACGCGCTCGCTCACGTCGACCGCGATGGCGATGGCGCCTGTTACCTCTTCGGTGCCGTTGCCGACGGGCGCAACGGTCAGCGACGCCGCGAATGTCTCTCCATCGGCTCGTCGGTGCACCGTTTCCCGGCGCACCGTGCTGCCCTCGCGAACCTGGCCAAGGAGCGCATCGATCTCAGTGGCGCGCTCCTCGGCGGCGAGAACGCTCAATGGGCGTCCCTCGATCTCGTCCAGGGAATAGCCGTATATCTGCTCGGCGCCGTGGCTCCAGCTCGTGATCGCGCCCTCCGGATCGAGGTCGACGATGGCCTCGGCAGCGGTGTCGCGAATCGCTGCCAGATCCCTCAATGCGAGTGCGCGCTCGTTCTCCCGCCGCCGGTGACGAAGGCCCATGATCCCGACGACAACGGCCATCGCCACGCCCACCGGAAGCGCGAGCGCGACGCGCGCCGGACGGTCGACGACCAGCGCAACCGACCCGAGACCTGCAAGTACCACGACAACACCCGGCAGCGGGCCTCCGAGGAAAGCGGCAAGAGCGGCGATCAGCAGGACCAGCGCCGTCAGGAGCTCCGGGGGCGCGTACGGCGACGCCATGAAAGGAAGAACGGCTGCGGCCGCCAGCGCCACGAACGCAGTGGCTATGAGCCATGGTTGGGCCGCGAAGCGTTTACTGGGCATGACTGAGGACGAGCCGGGGATTCTAGGCTCAGACGCCTATTGTGTAAAAAAGCGGGCCTTCCTTCTTTCTAGAGCGTCAGGCGCGGTCGAGCGGGGCCGGGTCGCCGCTCTCCGGGACGCCGAAGATCTCGATTCCGAACGTCGCATCGAATGCGGGATCCGTAACACCGAACTTCCAGCCGCTCTCTGTCTTCTCCATCTCGGAGCCTTCGAAGCGCTCGTCCGGGTGCAGCTCCAACCGGGTCGGAGGGCCGAGCACCGCGCGCACGTACAGCTGCCGGTGGAAGATCACGTTGTCCGAGAAGCCGACCCCGAAGGAATCGCGCTCGCCGACGTAGACGTCGAGTCGGAGAACGAGGTCGTCTGAAGGCTCCGCTTTGCCCGCCGCCGTGTCGAACCAGCCCTCCCAGATGAGGCGATCGTCGCCGGCCCACCGGAAGGCGGGATCGTCATCGTTCAGATCTGCCTTGTGGAAGGGGCCGTAGGTGTTCTCCGCCTCCGCGCTCTGGTGAAAGAGGTCGAAGTCGACCGCGCGCGGTTTGATCGAGACGCCGAAGAAGATCTCGCTCCCGAAAACCCGGTCGAAGCCACGCTTGACGTCGGCGTCGATCAGACTGAGCCGCGCGTACACGTTCCCGAAAAAGAAACGCCGCGCGACCTCGAACGACTCCCGGGCCGTAACGAGCGAGTCCGGTCCGCCGTGGCACTTGTGCACGAACGTTCGCGGGCAGCCCGGGATTTGCGCGAACGCCTGCTTCACGAGCCCGTCGCTTCGGTTGTAGCTCGGCCCTCCCTCACCAGAGACCGAGAAGAGGCGATTGAGCGCCGACGACGGAGCGTTGCCATACGTGCGGTAGTTCGTTCCGACCACCGTTAGCAGCCGTTCGGGCGGAAAGAAGTCGCTGAACCGAACGTACGCGGTGTCTTCGTTCTCGTCGCGCTGGAACTCGGGATCGAAGTGCTTGAGCTCGTCCGCCGCGTCGATCTTGATCCACTCCTTGAGCAGGGTGAACGAGATCCCCTGATGCGGAGTGCCGAGCGTCACAACCTTGTTGATGTGGTCGGCAGCCTGTTCTCGCCGCTCGGGATACGCGCGCTGTATCGCCTCGCGGACGATCAGTCCGCCCATCGAGTGCGCGATGATGTTCACCGTCGGCTGCTCGCCTCCGCCCTTCTCCGCCGCGAGCGCGCGGATGAAGTCGATCAAGCGCGCGAGGGCCTGCCCGTAAAACGGAAAGCTGCGCTCGTCGAGGTCGTAGTAGCGGAAGACCCACAGCGTTCGCAGCGGATCATCGATCGTGCGCAGCAGGTGCAGCGCCATCGCCGGGTCGACGACGATCTTGTACTTCGAATCGACGTCCTCGCCCGACTGTGCTGACCCGGCGAAGAAGGTCTTGTCGAAATGCTCGAGCTCGGGCGGAATCTCGCTGGCCTCGACGACCGGTTTGCCGTAGTAGCCGATCACGTTCGTCGCGTCCTGGAACTGCCAGTGCGACTTCATGAAGCGGAGGATCATGCCCTCGTAGATGTAGTTCGCCCCACGCTTGCGCGGGTAGACGGTCCCGTCGTTGAAGCCCTGGTAAGGAACTTTCTTTTCGTCTTCGACGCCAAGGCCGCCGAATCCACGGATCAGGATCAACGGCAGCGGCGTTCTGACGGCGACAGCGGACATGGGCACGCCCTTCTCGATCGGCAGGAGCGCCGAGGCTATAGAAGACGTGTCGTCGTTTCCAGCGGCGACCCGGGTATCCCCCGAAAGAGTGATGGCCTGCCCGGAGCGGCAGCGCACAATGGAGCCCCGTGACGGTCCTCGACGCATCGGACACGCTGCTCGATGCGATCAGCCCTGAGCTGATCCTCGTCTCGCCGCCCGAGATTGCTCAGCTCGCCCGGGCCCGGATCCCCGTCTTTCCGAAGCCGGTACCGATCGAACAGACGGCTGAACAGCGCACCTCTCCGCGAACGATCGAGCTCATAGCGGCGTACGTCTTCTGCCTGCTCGTGACGCTCGGTCCCCTCGGCTTCATCATCGCCGCCGATCCGATCCAACCGGGGTAGCCAAAGCGAAAAGAGAAAGGAGCCCCGGCTGAGGGTTTGCGGCCGACCCTGCCGGGGCTCTTGCTGATCTCAATCGGCGCTAGAGGCCCCAGGCTTGAGGCCCTCGACCGAGGGTTCTTAAACGACCAAACGGAAGAGCAGGATGTTTCGCTCCGGGTCGCGCCTCAAGAGCGTGACGGTCAGCGTGCCCCGCACGTTGTCGTACAGGCCCGTTCCACCGGTCACGGCGACCTCGTGGTACTGCGGGTAGTCGAAGGCGCCTGAAGCGACGATCTTTCCCTTGGGGAGCGAGTACGTGCCGTTGCATTGCTGGGCGTAGCGGGTCGTGTACGTGCAGACGAGATCCGCATGCCCGATCGCGCGGACCCGAATCCCCTTGTTGTAGAGGAGAAAGCGCTTCACGGTGAGATCGCCTGCGCCCCGGCCTGGAGGACCACGGTCGATGAACTGCAGCTTGACTGCCCGCGAAGTGAGCGTGATCGTTCCCGGGTTGGTGAGCGCCGGGGAGCCGCGTGTCAGCAATCCCGTCAGCAGCACGATTCCGACGAGCACGGTGGTGAAGAAGAGTGTTTTTTTCATGTCTCCCCCTAATTACGGTCTTTGGGGTCGTTTTCCTTACTGCCGTTGTCGCCTCCGTTCGCATCCGGAAGCTCGAGCCAGAAGGTCGAACCCTGACCTTCGGCGCTCGTGAACCCGATGCGGCCACCGTGGGACTCGACGATGTCTCGGGTCACGGCTAGCCCGAGACCCGTTCCGGAGATTCCGCTCGTGGCCACGTCTCCGCGGAAGAACTTGGTGAAGATCCGAGGCTGCTGAGGAGCGGGGATGCCCATCCCCTGGTCGCGGACGACGACGCGAACCGACTCACCTTCGAGCCCGGCCGCCAACTCGACAACCCCGCCGTCGGGGGAGTACTTGATCGCGTTCGAGAGCAGGTTGCCGATCACCTGCCTGAGCGCGTTGGGGTCGCCCCGCACGGTTAGCGGCTGCTCCGGCACGTCGAGCTCGAGGCGGTGATCGCCGCTTTGTTCCTCGTAGAGCTGCGCCTCCTCCCTGAGCAAGGGCGCGATGTCGACGACCTCCTCCACCTGTGCGAATCCGCCCTCCTCGATGCGGCGAACGTCCAGGAACTTGTCGATCAGCTCTGAAAGCCTCCGCGCCTGGGCGTCGACCACGCCTAGGTAGTGCCGGCGCGTCTCCGGGTCGTAGTCCCTCGAGAGCAGCAACGAGGTGAACCCGAGGATGCCCGCGAGCGGGGTCCTCAGCTCATGCGACACCGTGTTCACGAGCTCCGACTTCATGCGATCGCTGTCGCGGAGCTGCGCGTTCTGCTCCTCGAGATTGCCCAGCGCGACCTGGAGGCGCTCGGCCATTTCGTTGAATGCCCGCGTCAGTTCGCCGACCTCTCCCGGTCCGCCCTCGTGGAGGCGCATGGAAAGGTCTCCACCGGAAAGCTGCGCCGCGCCCGCGGCGGCTTCTCGGATCGGCCGTGCGATCGAGCGCGCAAGGTAAAGGGCAAAGAGGAGGATGAACGCCGCAGAAGCCGCCAGCCCGCTGACCCCCAGTGCGATCGCGAGCTTCGACCCCTGGTCTGCGGAGCGGGCTCGCGATGCGACAAGGACGTCCTCCGCTCCAAGAAATTTGTCGAACCGCGCGCGGATGTCGCCGATACGGCGCCTTCCTTCACCCTGTATCGCCGCTCTCGCGGCGCCTCGACCGCCCACCTCGCCGGAAAAGCGCAAGACAGGCTCGGCGTTGTAGGCGAGGTAGTCGCGGATGGCCGCGACCAGATCTTGCGCACGTAGACGCTGGGAGGGCTCGTCGGCCGCGAGTTGCTCGAGGCGGCGGAGACGGCCGGGAAGCTCTTTCCGTGCAGCCTCGTACGGGGCCAGGAAACTCTTATTGCCCGTGATCACGTATCCGCGCACACCCGTCTCGACGTCGAGAACGAGCTTCTGGACCATCAGCGCCTCGGCAGTGACGTCGCGCGACTCCGCTTCCTGGCGCGTTGCCTCGCGGAGTGTCGAGAGGGCCAGGATGAGGATCACGAAGGCAGCCGCGATGAGGATCGCGAGCAAGACGCTCCCGGCGATCAGCCGGGTCTGGAGGGAAAGGCCTCCGTGATCGCGGCCGGCTCACGAGCCCGTCCAGCAGGTTTTCGAGCTTCGCCTTCAGCACGTCGGGATCGAACGGCTTGGGGAGAAAATCGTCTGCTCCCGCCGCGACGATGTCCTCGTGCGTCTCGCTCCACGCGGTGACGACAAGGACCCGAGTATGGCGAAGTCGCTCATCTCGGCGCAGCCCGGCCAGCACGTCGAGTCCGCTCAGCCCGGGCAGCATCAGGTCGAGGACCACCGCGTCGGGCACGAGCTCCTGCGCGAGTTTCAAGGCGGCGTAGCCGTCGCTCGCTTCCGCGAAGCGGTAACCGCCGTCGAGGGACGCGCGCACGAGCTCGCGCAGCGCCGGCTCGTCTTCGCAGATCAGGATGGTCTTGGGGTTTTCCAACGGCTCTCGGTCCGAAGCTGTCTGATCGAGTTTTCGAGGCCGCATGGTCGCCGCGACCGACGATCCGGCCCCGGCGATTTTCCCAGGGCACGTCCTTCAGCCCGTAACCACACGATAGCGCGGCAACCGGAAAACGCCTCCCCAGACGCGCAAAGAAGGTCGTGGAGCCCATGGCGTGGCGTTTCCAGCGAGGGAAGAAAGTCCTTCCCGGCACGCCGTAGACGCGGCCCTCGCTGAAAGAGATACTCCCAAGGCAGTTGGCTGCGACGGCATCTGCTTCGAGCTCCCGTGACCTGCGCGGGCTGCGGCTCCTCCTCGGCTACGCCGTCGTCGCCGCCTTTCTCATCATCGCGTTTGCGATCTCGATCTCCATCGGCAACAGCGAGGAACCGCCAACCGCGGTAGCCGGTTTCTACACCTCCGGATCGACCTGCCTCGGCGACCTGGCCAGGCTCGACCAGTCCGGTGTCTTCGTCGATCTTGATGGTCCCGGGCAATCCGAAGGAAAGCTGCGCCTGGACGAAGACCGCCTGACGGGCGACGTCACGTGCGTGGACGGGTCGAGCGCCGAGGTCGACGTGATCGTGGCCGGCGAGGAGACCGAGCGGACGCTGCGAGGAACCGTCGGCGGAGAGAACGTCGCGGCCACCTTCTCAGGTGAGTTGCCGGAGCCCGGGGTGGGAACGGAGCCGGCGAAGAAACGCTCCGGTGAGGAGACGTTCGGCCGGCTGATGCTTGCGATCGCGGCCATCATCCTCGCGGCGCGGCTTTCCGGTGCCGCACTCCGCCGAGTGGGCCAGCCGCAGGTGATGGGCGAGGTCCTGGCCGGCATCCTGCTCGGCCCGACCCTGCTCGGGGCGATCGCGCCCGAGTTCCAGGCCTACCTGTTCCCCCCCGACATCGTCCCGCTCCTGTCCGGCGCCGCACAGATCGGGCTCGCCTTCTACCTCTTCCTCGTCGGGATGGAGCTCGACCCGCGCATCCTGCGGGAGCGCGTCGGTCAAGCGCTCTTCATCTCGAACGTGAGCGTTGCCTTCCCGCTCGCCCTCGGGTTCCTGGCCGCCCTCGTCGTCTATCCGCTGCTCGCGCCCGATGTCGACTACCTGCCGTTTGCACTGTTCATGGGCGTGGCGATGTCGATCACCGCCTTTCCCGTGCTCGCGCGGATCCTCATCGAACGCCGGATGCTGAAGCGACCCGTCGGTGCATTGGCCATGGCCGGAGCGGCCATCGACGATGTCACCGCCTGGGCGCTGCTCGCCCTGGCGACCGCTGTCGCCGGCACAGGCTCGGGCTCCCACGTGTTCGTCGTCATCGGGCTCGCGACCGCCTTCACGGCCGGCATGTTCATCATCGTCCGACCGCTGCTGACGCGGGTCTCGACCGCCTACGACGAAGTCGGCCATGTTCCCGCACTCTGGCTCGGCGCCATCTTCGTCGCAGTCCTGCTCTCCGCGTTCCTCGCTCAGCAGATCGGGATCGCGGCGATCTTCGGCGCCTTCGTGATGGGCTTGATCATGCCCCGCCACGCAGGCCTGACGGACGACGTGTCGAGCCGGCTCGAGGACTTCGTCGTCATGGTGCTACTGCCGCTGTTTTTCATCATCACGGGCTTGCGAACCGAGGTCGGGTCGCTGAACCGGCCGGTGCTCTGGCTGATCACGCTCGGGCTGATCGCCGTGGCGATCGTCGGCAAGTGGGTCGGTGCCATGGCCGCAGCGCGCTACGGCGGGTTCGGGCTCCGCGAGTCGGCAGCCATCGGGGCTCTCATGAACACGAGGGGCCTGACCGAGTTGATCGTCCTCAACATCGGGCTCGAGCTCGGGCTCGTCTCGCCGACGCTCTTCACGATGCTCGTGATCATGGCGCTCGTGACGACGTTCATGGCCGGGCCGGCACTGCGCCTGGTGGATCCCCAGAAGCTCTTCTCTTCGCCGCCCGAGGAAGAGGTTCGCGAGGCAATGGCCGAGGAGGGTGTCGAGCCACGGCACTCCGTCGTCGTGTCCGCCCAGGACGGGAAGAATTTGGACGCGTTGCTCGCCATCGCCGAGCCGCTCGCGACCACTGAGCCGCCGCGAGAGCTGATCATCGCGCGCCTCGTCGCCACGCTGGCGATTGCGCCAGGCCCGGCCTCCGACGAGCGCGAGCTACGGCGAGCAACGGAGGAGGTCAACGCGCGGCGCGACCTGCTTCGTGAGCGAGGTATTGACGCTCGCGCCGTCGCGTTCACGACCCCCGACATCGGCGAGGACCTCGTCCAGCTCGGCTCCGACGAGTACGTCGACCTGCTGCTCGTCGACGGGCGCAGGCCGCTGCTCGGGCCCGGCGTGCCCGCAGGCGAGATCGGCGCTGCACTGGAGCGCGCGCCGTGCGACGTGGGCGTGCTCGTCGAGGGCGCAGGGCTGCCGAAGATCGATGCCCAGGACCCGGTCGTCGTGCCGTTCGGCGGCGCCGAGCACGACTGGGCCGCCCTCGAGCTCGGCTCGTGGATCGCCGCGGCCCGGGGGGCGCCCCTGAAGCTGCTTGGCGCCTCGTCCGAGAACGGCGCGGGACGCGACGCAAGCCGTCTGCTCGCGAACGCATCGCTCGTCGTCCAGCAGCTCGCAGGCATCGCCGCCGAGCCCGTGCTGACGAGGCCGGGCCCCGAGGTGATCAGAGCGTCCGAGGGCGCCGGCCTGCTCGTCGTCGGACTTTCCGAGCGCTGGCGCGAGGAGGGTCTCGGGCCGGTCCGGGCGGAGATCGTCAAGGCGGCCCCGGCGCCGATCCTGCTCGTCCGCCGCGGAACGCGGGCCGGCGCGCTGGCCCCGCGCGACGACATGACGCGCTTCAAGTGGTCCAGAGCGGGTTAGGGTCGCCGGCTTGAAAGGGGTCTTGCTGCGGTTCCCGGGCCGCCGGTCGAGCTGGGCCGTGATCGCAGGCTGGATCGTTCTCGTCGTCGTCTTCGCCCCGTTCGGCTCCAGGATCGCCGACGTCACCAACGACGACTATGTCCTGCCCGGCGGCTCCCCGACGGCCAAGCTCCAGGAGACCCTCAAGGAGCGCTTTCCCGGAGGCGCGCAGCGGCCGGCGATCCTCGTCTACAAGCACGAAGGCGGCCTGACCGAGGCGGACCGACGCAAGATCGTCGCCGACGCGCTGGCCGTCCGCGACCTGAAGGATGTCGAGCAGCCGATCGTCCCCTTCACCCCGCGCTCACCCCCGGATCTCGTCTCCCGCGACGGCGAGGTCGCGTTCACGATCATCCCGATCCGAGTCGACGACATCTACCACGTCACGCCGACGATCGAGGAGATGCGTGAGCGGATCGAATCCGAGCCGCCGCTCGAGGCCTACATCACGGGCTGGTCGGGCATCACGGCCGACTACAACTCCGCGATCAAGGAGGCGGACCTCAAGCTCTTCGGCGCGACGGTCGCTCTCGTCCTCATCCTCCTGATCGCGGTCTACCGCTCGCCGATCCTCGCGCTGGTGCCGCTGCTCGTCGTCGGGATCGCCTTCTCGGTCGCGAACGGGATCATCTACCTGCTGAACCAGGGCATCGGATTGCCCGTCGACACGGCGTCGAACTCCCTCCTGCTCGTCCTGATGTTCGGCGCCGGGACCGACTACTGCCTACTGCTGATCTCGCGGTACGGCGACAGGCTGAGACGGCGGGAGTCGGCCCAGGATGCGCTGCGGGAAGCGATTCCGGAGGCGACCCCGCCGATGGTGGCGAGCGGCGTCACGGTGATCGCGGCCCTCCTCGTCACCCTGGCGGGCGTCTTCGGCGCCTTCCGCACCTTCGGGCCCGTGACGGCGATCGGCATCGCCGTCGTCCTCCTCGCCGGCCTCACGCTCCTGCCCGCGATCCTCAGCCTCCTCGGGCGGAAAGCGTATTGGCCGAACGCGCGCTCGGTTGCTCCGACAGGAGGCGCTGCCGAGGGCACCGAAGGCCGCTGGCGCGCCATCGGCCTGCGAGTTCGGACGCGACCCGGTCTCTACCTGGGCGTCGCGCTGGCCTTCCTCCTGCTCGCCTGCACCGGGCTCACGCTCTGGAAGACCGACCTCAACCCGATCGCGCAATTCCGCACCGAGACCGAGTCCAAGAAGGGCTTCCAGATCCTGGAGTCGGCGTTCCCACCCGGCACGGTGGCGCCGACCGGGATCCTCGTCGACCGGGAGACGGGACGGGTGCAGCCGTCCGATCTCGAGCAGGTCGCAAACCGCGTGCAGCCGATCCCGGGCGTGGCCAGGGTCGTCGACACGGGGCGGCGCTCGACCGACGGCCGCGCCGCGCTGCTGAACCTGATCTACGTGGACGATCCGTTCGGCCGCGCAGCAGTCGAACGCACGAGGACCGTGCGTGACGCGCTGGCGGACCCTGGGCCGGGTCTGAGCGTCCTCGTCGGCGACGGCTCAGCGGATCGTGTGGATCTTCAGGACGCCGTGGCGCGGGACACGAAGGTGATCGTGCCGCTCGTCCTGCTGGTGGTGCTGATCACGCTGATCATCCTCCTGCGTGCTCTCGTAGCGCCGCTCTTCCTGCTCGCCACCGTCGTGCTCTCGTACGCGGCGACGCTCGGGCTCACGATCCTGATTCTCAAGTACGTGTTCGGCCAGGACGCCTTCAACTCGGCGATGCCGGTGATCATCTTCATCTTCCTCGTCGCCCTCGGCTCGGACTACAACATCTTCCTGATGAGCCGCGTGCGCGAGGAGTCCGTTCGCCTCGGGACGCGGGAAGGCACGCTCAACGCGCTCGCGGCCACCGGGCCCGTGATCACGAGCGCGGGCCTGATCCTGGCCGGCACGTTCATCGCACTGACGATCATCCCGAGCTGGGACCTGACGCTCATCGGCCTGGCGGTGGCCCTGGGCGTGATCCTCGACACGTTCCTCGTGCGCACGGTCTGCGTGCCGGCGCTCACGTGGCTGTTCGACGAGCGCAGCTGGTGGCCGTCGAGTGCCAAGGAGGGTGACAAGGCGACGGTCGTCAGCGGTGTCTTCTCGACGCAGGAGCTACTCGGCGTCAAACGCGATGAATAGCGAACGCGCGTAGTTAGGTTACGACGGTGCTCCGCGCTGCGCTCAGCCCGCTCGGCGAGCGGGAGTTTCGCCTGCTCTTCCTGGGGCGGATAACCTCGCTCTTCGGGAGCGCGTTCGCGCCGATCGCGCTCGCTTTCGCCGTCCTCGACCTGACCGGCTCGCCGTCCGACCTCGGCCTCGTCATCGCCGCCGGGTTCGTCCCGCAGGTCTTCTTCATCCTCGTCGGCGGGATCTGGGCCGACCGGCTGCCGCGCCATCACGTGATGGTGGTCTCCGACCTGCTCGCCGGCGCCGCGCAGGCCGCAATCGCCGTGCTCGTCCTCACGGGCGTCGCCGAGATCTGGCACCTGGTCGTCCTCCAGGTGATCCGCGGCGTCGCGACCTCCTTCTTCTACCCGGCGTCACAGGGGATCGTCCCGCAGACCGTCAGCGCCCGCCTGCTGCAAGAGGCGAACGCGCTGCTACGCCTGACGCGGAACGGCACACAGATCGGCGGTGTTGCGGCCGGCGGAATCCTGGTCGCTGCCATCGGCCCAGGGCTGGTCGCTCGCGTTCGATGCGGCCACGTACTTCGCAGGCGCCGTCTTCCTCCTGGCTCTGCGGCTACCGCGCGACTTGACGATGCCCGAACGGCACTTCGTGCGCGAGCTGCGCGAGGGCTGGGAAGCGTTCCGCTCCCGCGCCTGGCTCTGGGGGATCGTCGTTCAGTTCGCCTTCGTCAACGCTGCCGGAGTGGGCGCGTGGGCCGTGCTCGGCCCAGTCGTCGCGGAGGACGATCTCGGCGGCGCCGCCGCCTGGGGTTTCATCCTCGCGGCACAAGCAGCGGGCTTCATCGTCGGCGGCGTGTTCACGCTGCGCTACCGGCCGGATCGGCTGCTGCTCGTCGCGACGCTGGCGATCTTCCCGATGGCACTGCCGATCCTGCTGCTCGCGCCGCCGGCCCCGGCGGTCGTGATCGCGCTCGCGGCCTTCACGGCTGGATTCGGAATCGAGATGTTCGGCGTCTTCTGGGACGTCGCAATGCAGCAGCAGATCTCGGAGGACCAGCTCTCGCGCGTGTACTCGTACGACGCGCTCGGCTCGTTCGTCTTCATCCCGCTCGGCGCGGCCGTCGCCGGGCCGGTGGCGGCCAGCGTCGGCGTCACCGAGACGCTCGTCGGGGCGGCAGCTGTCATCGTCGCCGCGACGGCCCTCGTTCTGTTGATCGACGAGGTTCGGAACCTGCGGCGTACGGACGTCGCCGAGGCTCGCGCCTAAGTGCGGCGGAACAAAGACTTCAGGCGCGTTTTCCCGTTGAAGAGGCCGTACAGCGCGCGCTCCGGGACGCTCTTCTTGGCCGGCAGCAAGCCGATCTGGCGTGCGGTCGCGGACTCGTCCCAGTACGAGTCCAGGCGCTTGATGAGGCCGTTCTCGACCTTGATCAGGTCGGCGCCCTCGGCGGCGATCGCCGCTCCGGTCGCGCGGAGCCCCTGGAACGGGCTCCCGGAGAAGTGGCCCGTGGCGCGCCAGTGGCAGGCGACCTGGTCGCCCTGCTCGAAGAGGTTCAGCACCTCGTACTCCCAGTCCGGTATCGCCGCAAACAGCGCGCTGAAGTAGGCGAGCCACTCGTCGGGCACACGCAGCTCGCCGACCGGCGCCAGGTGATCGATCCCGCCCGGCGCCCAGCACTCCACGGCCGCGTCGAGGTCGCGGCGGCGAACCGCGTCGAAATAGCGCTTCGAGACGGCGATCGCGGGAGAGTCGGCCACGCTAGGCGCCCTGGAGGAGCACGCGGAAGTACGAGTTGAGCAGCCGCTCGTTCGGATCGAGACGCTTCCGGTACTCCTCGAACCTCTCGACCCGGTCGCCGAAGGCCTTGCGTATGTGATGCGGCTTGAGACCCCAGGACTGATTGAGGAGTGGCTTCCCGTCGTGCTCGCTGCAGAACTCGTTGTAGGCGTCCAGGAAGTCCCTCCAGCCCGGTGCGCCCGTCGAGACCGGATCGATGGTGAGCACGGGCCCGTCATAGGTGTACGAGAAGAGGGAGCTGTCGTCCTGCTCGATGCGATACCCGACGTGGAGCATGTTCGGCCGGAAGCCCGTGCGACGGTAGTACTCCTTGGCGAACCGGAAGTACTCGCGCAACGTCTGGGGATACAGCTCCTCACGGAAGGCCCAGATGCTGAACGTGTACCGCGAGCCGCCCGACACCGCCGGGTAGCGGATCATCTGGTCGGTCGGAACCGTGTGCCGCGACTTCGCGAAGTGGGGGAAGATCATTCCCTCGGTGACGCGGTTGAGCCCGTTGACCAGCCCATACCGGAGCCTCCGCGGCGGGACGTAGCGCTCCACGGCCGCTCCGAAGCCGGGCATCAACGTCTTCCAGAAGTAGTTCCGAATAGGCCAGAGTGGGTAGCGACTGGCGGGCCCCGCCTTGTCGGCGGGACCGGTGTACCTCCGCAACTCGACAGTTATCCGGTCGAGGTACGGGAAGAGGTACGTCATGATCGACTGCCCGCGGCCGAAGAGCTCGGGCAGTTTTTCCAGATACTCGTCGAGCTTGAAGCTCTTGTGCTCGACCTGCATCGCCTGCAGCGGCTGCACCTTGAAGGTGGCCTCGTAGACGACCCCGAACAGCCCGTAGCTCGAGCGGGCGGCCTGCAGGAGCCCGGGATCGCTCTCGTCGACCTCGAGGATCTCACCCGACGGCGTGACCATCTTCATCGCCACGCAGTACGAGTTCGCCTGCCCGAACTCGCCGGGCATCGACGCGTCCTTGGTCGCGCAGCAGGCCAGGCTGCCGATGGTCGCGTTGCCCAGCTCGATGTTCACGAAGAACTGGAGCCCGCGCTGCTCGAGCTCCTTGGCGACGTCGATCAGCAGCGCGCCGGCCTCGGCGGTCACGGTGTCCGTGCCGATGTCGAGGATCCGGCTCATCGGCTTCATGTTGATGACCGTCCCGCCGTCGGCCACGCCGCACACGGTCGTCGAGTGTCCTGAGCCGCGCGCGCGAACCGGTGAGGGGTACTTGTCCGCGTCGCGCAGGACCGCCACGATGTCGTCGACGTTCCGGGCCTCGGCGACGGCGCCCGCCTCCCAGTCGAGATCGCCGAACCAGTTGCGGACGTCGACCGGCTCTTCGCCCGCCCCTGCTCCTGCCGCTTCTTGTCCGACGTCGGTCGCCATGGGATCCAGGCTGACGCCTGGGCGCGCCGACCCTATCTAAGCCACGGGAGGGCGGTGGCAATCCGCGGCAGGGCGTCCTCGGCAGCAGCGACGCCGTCCTCGATGTACCGCCGGCCCGCCTCCATGTTTCGCAGTCCCACGCCGGCCGGGTCGAGCTTCGGCAGGATCGTGATCACCGTCGCGTCGGTCGGCTCCGGAGCGATCCCGCGCTGCATCATTTCGATCGAGCGCATCAACACGCCCAGGAGCGCGGGCGGCCGTTCGGTGGCGGCACCGACGTCGACGTCGTACTCCGGATACGGATGGCCGCTGCCCAGCTTGACCCCGATGACGATGCCGGCGCCCATGTCGGCGGCGACGTTCACGGGAAAGGGGTTCAGCACGCCGCCGTCGACGCAGACGTACGGCCCGATCCGTTGGGCCGGATAGATCCCTGGAATCGCGATGCTCGCGAGCACCGCCTGCCACACCAGCCCACGACGGAGCACGAGCTCTCGCTGGCTGACGATGTCGGCCGCCACCACCGCCAGGGGAACCTCAGTGTCCTCGAAGCGCACATCGGTGCCCATGCTCCGTAGGTACGAGCGCATTCCACGATCCGACAGCATGCTCGTGAACGGCATCTTGAGCTTGAAGAGGCTCGGAGCGAAGGCGTCGAGGTGGTCGGCGATCCCGGCTGGGTCGTCACCGCGCACCTGGAGGGCGGCTACAGCGGCACCTACGCTCGTGCCGACGACGTAATCGAAGTCCAGGCCTGCCCCCTGCAGAACGTCGATCACACCCACGTGCGCATAGCCGCGAATGCTTCCAGCTCCCAGCGCGAGCCCGACCTTGAGCCCCGTCAGATCGCGGGCTGCCCAGCCGAGCTCCCGTCCTGCGGCGGAGCGCCGCGAGAGAACACCGGCTCGAAGCTCGTCCTGTTCGTCCGCGGACAGCTCGGACACCTCGACGACGCCGACCAGGTCTGCGCGGGGTCGCGTCGCCGCACTGGTCCAGCCGCGAACCCGCAAGGGACCGCCCGGCGTTCCCGGTATCGGGCCACCGGATGCCTCGAGCCGTATCGTCCGCGCGCTCGCGAGCGTGGGTGCCGAAGACTCGTCCGCGAGCACAAGAATCTGGTCGAAGACATGAAAGAGGGCTTCGAAGGTCGCGGGCAGCGCCCGGGCCTCGAACGCATCGCTCTTGGGAGCGATCATCAGGTCGGCACCGACCTCGTTTGGGGCGTGCGAGGAGCGCCATGGCCGCTCGCCCGAAGCCGTCGCCAGGTCGACGAGATCCTGGTGCGGGTCCTCGGCGAGAACGAGCAAGAGCGTGCGCTCACGCGTGTGCCACGCCACGCTGCAAGCGAGGGCGTACCCGAGCAGGGGCGGAGCTCCCGCATCTTCGAGCAGCGTCAGATGGCCCTCGCGTTCCCCGACGGCCAGACGATCCGTGCGGGCGAGCCGTTCGGCCAGGATCGTCCCCAGGTTCCGATAGATCTCCGGAAAGCTCTCCGCCAGCGACGCGAAGTCGGACTCCGACAGGACGATCGCCTCGAAGTCTGCGCCCGCGCGAACCGTCGCCACCGCGGGTTGCCCCGTGAGGAGCGAGATCTCACCCACGGTCCCACCGGGGACGATGCGCCCGACGAGGCGGTCGACTCCGTCCTGGCCCGCGATGACGACGTCGGCGCTTCCGGACTGCGCGATGAAGATCTCCTTCGTGCGGTCGCCCTCGGCGACGACCGTCGCCCCCGCCGGGTACGCCCTGGTCTCCAGGCTCTCGAGGACGCGGGCCAGCTTCTCCGGAGGTAAGCCCTCGAAGATGGACAGATGGCCGGCGTGGGTTCTTCGGGGCAAATTCGAGAGTCTCGGTTACACGCGTCTTCAGATACTCGATGATGGCGAGCCGTTGCGCGCTCGGAAGCTGCGTGCCGTACAGATGCCCTTCGTTGCCGTTGCCCCGCACGCTCGTGTCATACGGCCAACCCTCGCGACGGGCGGCCGGCCCGCTCGAGACGAAGCCGACGTCCTTCCAGTCGTAGACGTCGTAGCCGATGTGGAACACATCAGGCCGCTCGGCAGGGAAGAGCAGCGCACGAAGAGTCGGGACGCTGCCGTTGTGCAGGTACGGAGCACGCAGCCAGATCCCCTCGAGTAGGAGATTCGCGTAGCCGTCCGTCTTGCGGAAGTGGCGGAAGCGCCAGGGCTTCCCCTTGCCGACGTTGGTGTTCAACTCGGTGACGAGTGCGGGCGTGAACGAGTCCAGGCGCTCGCGGTCGGTCCCGATCTCCTGGATCGGCGTCACCTGGCCGACGCGCGCACCGCCGAGGTCGTGGCACGAGGCGCACTGCTGCTCGTAGAACGTCCGCCCGCGGCGTGCGAGCGGCGCGTTGATGCGGGCCCGCGGAAAGGCAGGCGGCGGCAGGTCGAGGAGCCAATCGGCAATCCGGTTGAGCTGGTGGATGTCCATCGAGTCGTCCGTACCGCCGACGGCTCGTGCGGCCGAGAGGTTCCGCTCGCGCAGGCTGATGTTGTTGCCGTCCCAGTGCAGGTACATCCCGATCCGGGTGCGCTGCTCCCAGATCGAGGGAAAGTCGACCGTCCCCACCGTGTGGTCGGCCTCCATGTCGAAGTCCGCGCGTTGCTTCAGCGGGTTGAACGTGTCGACGCGGCCGGGCCCGTACGGGGGGCGGCTGTCGAGCCACGCGAAGTCCTCGTCGGCTTCCTCGAGCCCGTCCTTCGTCTGCGGAATGACGGCGTAGCGCCAGAACTGCCGGTCGAAGAACGAGAGCCGGCCGGGGAAGCGGCGCTCGATCGCCGCGAGGAGCGTGTCGGCGTTGAAGCGCTCGTCGCGAATCACTCTTCGCAAGAACTGGATGTATTCCCAGAGCCGCAAGTTATTGGACGGCATCCCGAGAACCATCTGCCGCGGTGAGCTCGGAGTGTCCCGGTACGTGCCGACGTGGCAGAGCGCGCAGTTGAGGCCGACGAGCCCGATCGGCTTCTCCCGGTACGTGGTCCCGATCGGCGTCGCGTGCCCGGGCTCGTAGAGGAAGCCGAAGCGCTCATAGCCTTTGCCCGGCCCGGGCGGCAGCAGATCCGCGAACAGCTCGGGCAGCACGACCCACAGCTCGTACGGGATCCCCTGGAGCTCCTCCGTCCCGATCGATCCGTACTTGTACTGCTCGACGATGCTGCTGTAGACGACGGGCTTGTCGCGCGTCAGGAACGTGTAGGCCGAGACCCCGCCGGCGGCGATGAGTGCGACCAGGACGACGAGGACGATGACGAGCACCCTCCGCCTTCTCATCCGGGGCGCCATCGACTCAGTCTAGTCCGCTAGTAGGAGAAAAAACCTAGCGCCGAGCTTAAGAGCCCTGGCCTTCGGAACGGGAAAGCTTCCCGGCCTGCTTGGCCGAGATCTTCCCCTCCTCATGCATCCACTCGACGGTGTCTGCGAACGTTTCGCGAGGCGGCCGGGGAGCGAAACCGAGCTCCGCACGGGCTCGCGAATCGTCACCGTGCGGATTCCAGGTGATGGTGTCGAAGCCCTCGTTGTTGAGAGGCAAGCGAAAAGGCAGAAACCGCTGGAAGAAGCCCGCCGACCTGACCACCGGCCGCAGAGCCGAGCCCGGAAGGCTGACGTGCGGAACGCGGCGGCCTGTCACCTCTGAGAGGGTTCCGATGATCGAAGCGAAGGGCATGTTCGTCCCGCTGAGGATGTAACGGCGGGGGCCGAGTCCAGGCTCGAACATGGCCGCGAGTGCCTTGGCGACGTCCCGAACGTCGACGATGCTCAGGCCCCCCTTGGGGACCATCGGCATTCGCCGCCTCAGGATGTTCGCGACCGTCTGCGCGCTTTCGCCGAAGTGAGGGTCCTGCGGGCCGAAGGCACCGCTTGGATAGGCGGAGACGACCGGCACTCCGCGCTCCTGATACCGCCGCGCGACCTGCTCGGCCTCGGCCTTGGACTTGTAATAGGCGCCGGGAGGATCTTTCACCGGCGACTGGTCGTCGAGGACCTCGCCCTCCGGCGGGAAGAGGGCTACGAGGCTCGAGACATAGACAATGGGATCGAGCTGTTGCTTCTCGGCTGCGCCGAGGACGGTCTCCGTGCCACCAACGTTCACGTTCTGCAGCTGCTTTGCCGCGCGTACGTCGAGTGAGTAGATGGAGGCCGCATGGAGAACGGCGTCACAGCCTTCCATTCCCTGCTCGACCGACGCGGCGTCCGTCACGTCTCCGATCGCGTACTCCTGCTCGCCGATTCCGAGCGGGGTGAGCGCCGGGGCGATGCGATCCGGGCTCCGCACGAGCAGCCGGACGTCGTGTCCGCTCCGGACAAGCTCGGCCACCGCATGCGACCCGACGAAGCCGGTTCCACCTGTTACGAAGATGCGCATCGAGAAACCTCGCTATTGGATTGAGTGGGAATCGGGCAAGTACGGCTTGCTGATGGCGACGATGACCCAGTAAACACCTGCGGCCAATCGCCCGCCGACAGTGAGCCAGGCGACGGCTTCGAAGCGTTCGGGGTCGATCGCCGCTACCACGTGCGCGGCTGTGATGATGAAGATCAGCAGCCCGGCGTTGCGAGGCCAGACCGTCTCGGAGCCGGCACGAAGATAGCCCTTCCTGATGGCATAGCTCGGATTGAAGAGCGCCGGAAAGGCGAAGTAGAGGTTCGGTGGTATCCCGACCAGGATGACCAGGCCGGCCCATTGGTACTCGCCCATCGCGAGGAGCACTCCGGAGAGCCCTCCGAACCCGAAGTCGGCGAGGACGAAGGGCCAGAATTTGGAGGGATTCGCCGTGATGTCATTCGGAACGCGCATGAACCAGCCGACCACCTCTAGGCGCTGATGTTCTCACCGTGCCACCGGGCGAAATGCTCGCGGTGGAGATCGTGGTACGCACCCGGCTCGTAGAAGCGGTCGTAGAACTCCGGGTCGATGTGGTGGGCCTGGAAGGCCATCAGAGAGCGCAGCGGCCCGAAGTTTCCGGGAAAGCGTCCGTACCGGCCATAGACGTACTCGCTGTACGCCACGACCGCGTCGATGTTCGCCTGCGAATAGTGCTCGATTCCCGCCTGGATTCCGGCGACATCCTGCCACGGGCCCGACCGACCGTCAGTGAAGACTCCGCCGTCCCCGTACTTTCCGTCGATAAAGGCGTGGACGGCCTCTTCCATCGACCCGTACCAGGGTGGGCAGTAAGGCTTGACCGTCACCTCGCCGTCGATCTCGAGGCCGAGCGGATGGGGGATGATCGGGTTCTTCCCCAACGCGTTCATCGCCGCCGTCATGACGCGTCCCCTTCGGGTCAGCTTGGCGATCGATATGTCCTCCATCCGGAAACCGAGCTCTTCGAACCACTGATACCTCTGCGCGCCGAAATGCGGGAACCCTCCAAGCCCCAAGCCTTCGACGGCCAGCTGCATGTTCTGCAGCATCAGGCCTTGCTCGACGCCGACGAGCTCCATCAAATAGCTCTCGAAGTCGAGGATCGACCCGACGCGAGATTCGTTCGGATCGTCGTGCAGGCGGCCGCCCTTCGAGCGCATGAAGCGCTTCAACCCGGCGGGCCGGTAGTGGTTGCGCTCGTCGTAGACCATGAATTCCATCTCCTCGCCCAGGAGAAAGAGGATCAGCGAGAACAGCAAAGGCGTGATGTCGCTGACGATCACGAAATACGTCGACCCGGGGACGTTCGTCGACCAGCGGTTGAAGGGTGGCGTCACAGGTGGTCGCCGCAAGACTTCCGGCCGGTGGTCCGTGACACGAATCTTGGCCCGGTCGTACAGCTCGACGAACTCACGCCGCCGGGCCAGCTCGGCCAGCTCGACCAACGACTCTCGCGGATAGTCCTGCGGCCGCCTGATCTGGAAGGCGCCGTCGTCATTGATGACGAAGAGGATCGCCGAGTTGATGCCGTCCGGCGTCGCGATCGTGCGGCCGAACGGGGCCACAGGATGTTCCCGCTGCTCGATTCCGGCTCGCGGCCCGGCGCGAACGGCGCCTCGCTGAGGGCGTACCCAGTCATGCCGGCGCCTGCGAAGACGATGACCGCCTCCTCCTCGGCCGTCAGCGGCACCGGGTCGTGCGCGCTGCGATAGGAGAGCGGCCCGCCGTCCAGCTCGTGTCCGAGGGCGAACCGCCGAGAACGGCGCTTGACGATCGTGTCGATCAGCGAGACGTCGTCGAGCGCCTGGAAGCGCGATTTGAGAGCTGCATTCATGGGGGAAGTCGCTGAAACGCCGGGACGAGGGCCACATGCTATTCCTTGCGGGCGCTCAGTCCAGCAAGAACTTCCGGATCCGGTCGATCAGGATCTCGGGGCAGTCCTCGGGCATGTCGTGCCCGCAGCCGGGCACGTATTCGATCTGAAAGTCATCGCCGTGCCGCTCGCCGCCGGCCACGGAGGCGGGCGGAATATGGATGTCGTCGCTCCCGAACACCATGCGGGTCGGCACGGTCAACCGTTCATTTTCGAAGCCGTGCGCGATCAAGATCTTCCCCGCGATGCGGAGGTAGTAGCGGTAGAGAGCGGCCGACGCGCGCGCTCTGGCCGGATCCGCCATCCGCTCGGCATAGACCGCCTTGACGTCGGCCGACAGGTCTGGGCGACCGAGCCCGAGGAACCACGAGAAGGGCCGGCGGCGGGACACGAGGTACGGGCCCAGCCCCGGTGCCGCAGCGACCACGGCATACCAGGTGCGCCAGAGATTCAGGAAGGTGCGTCCTGACAGGGGTGCCCAGGGATGGGGTGCGTTGCAGGCCACGATGCGCTCGATGCGCTCGGGGTACCGAAGCCCGAGCAAGAACGCGGTGAAGCCGCCCCAGTCGTGTCCGACCAGTTTCACCCGGTCGAGGTTCAACGCGTCGAGCAGCGCGACGATGTCGGCGGCAAACGTCTCCGCGTCGTACCCCCGGCCCGGAGCGTCGCTCCAGCCGAAGCCGCGCAGGTCCGGCATTACGAGCCGGAACTGTCCGCTCAGGGCGGGGACGAGCTCGCGCCAGGAGTACCAGTGTTGCGGCCAGCCGTGCAGCAACAGGAGCGGATCTCCCTGGCCGGCCTCGGCCACGTGCATGCGCAGGTCGGGGAGATCCACCCAGCGGTGCTCTACCCCCTCGACTAGCGGAAGCCCATCGGTGACCAAAGGGCGACAACCCTAACGCCGACGTCGCTAGACGGTCTTTGTGCTCCGTCCTATGATCGAGGCCTGGACGCGGTCGCTTCCCCCAGTACCGTCCGGCCTTGGGCCGTGTTCTCGACCGACGTCCTCGAGGTACTTGCGGCGCGGATCGATGTCTCCCCCGAGGAGGTCGAAAGGCTCTCAGGAAGCCTCGATTCCGCGGAGCTCCAGCGGGCGCGCGGTCTTCCGGAAACCACCAGGCGCGAGTTCGTTGCCACCCGCGCGATCCTGCGGACTCTGCTCGGCGAGCGCTTGGCGGTTCCGGCCGCCGACGTCATGCTTCGACAGAGCGAAAACGGGAAGCTTTCCGTCTCCGGCGACGTCCTGTTCAATGTGGCCCATTCGAAAGGTTTGGCTGTCTTTGCATTCACGCATAACCTCGAGGTCGGTGTCGACGTCGAGCTGTTCCGGCCACTGGCCGACCTAGGGGGCGTGGTCGAGCTGACCCTGGCGCCGTCCGAGGCGGCGGACTTGCAGTCGGTTCCGGCCGAGGATCGCGCGGCCGCGTTCTTCGCTTGCTGGACGCGCAAGGAGGCCTACCTGAAGGCAAGCGGGAACGGTCTCGGCTCGCCCCGGGACGTGGCGGTCACGCTCCGGCCCGGAGCACCTGAGCGGCTCGTCTCCGTCCAGGGTGCGCCGGCCGAGCCAGAGCGCTGGGAGCTCAGGTCCTTCGAGCCCCGGCCGGGCTATGTCGGGGCCGTGGCCGTCGAGCGCGCCGCATGACGCAGGCGGCTGCGATCGTCGGCATCGGCTGCCGTTTCCCGGGCGGAGCCAACTCGCCGGAAGAGTTCTGGCAGCTGCTCCGCGACGGCGTCGAGGCCATCAGCGAGGTGCCGCCCGACCGGTTCGACATCGACAGCGTCTTCGATCCAGACCCCGCACGAAAGGGCACGATGTACACGCGACGGGGCGGATTCGTCGACGAGATCGACAAGTTCGACGCCGCCTTCTTCGGCTTCTCGCCTCGCGAGGCAAGCCGCGTCGATCCGCAGCACCGTCTGCTGCTCGAGATCGCCTACGAGGCGCTCGAGGACGCGGGGCTCTCGGCCGACCAGGCGGCGGGCTCTCGCACCGGGGTCTTCGTCGGGTTCTCGGCCCACGACTACAGCTCGATCCAGATGTACCCGTTCAACCGGCACCTGATCGATTCCCACTCGATGACCGGCGGCGCGTCGAGCATCGCCGCCAACCGCGTCTCCTACGCGCTCGACTTGCGCGGCCCGAGCATGATCGTGGACACGGCCTGCTCCTCCGCTCTGACCGCGGTCCACCTCGCCATGCGCTCGCTCCGCAACGGCGAGTGCGACCTCGCGCTCGCCGGTGGAGCGCAGCTGAATCTCACTCCCGAGATCTCGATCGGCTTCTGCAAGGCCTCGATGATCTCGCCTGACGGGCGCTGCCATGCGTTCGACGCGCGCGCGAACGGCTATGTCCGGGGCGAAGGCGGCGGCCTCGTCCTGCTCAAGCCGCTCGACAAAGCGCTTGCCGACGGCGATCGCATCTACGCCGTGCTGGTTGGGACGGGCGTCAACCAGGACGGGGGCATCGGTGCAATGACCGTTCCCTCGGTCGCCGCGCAGGAAGAGATGCTTCGCGCCGGCCTCGCCGACGCGGGGCTCGAGCCATCGGCGGTTCAGTACGCCGAAGCGCACGGAACGGGGACCCCGGTCGGCGACCCCATCGAGGCCGCGGCGCTCGGGGCGGTCTTCGGCTCGAACGGCGAGCGGTTCCCGATCGGCTCCGTCAAGACGAACATCGGGCACCTCGAGGCGGCCGCAGGCGCCGCTGGGCTGATCAAGTCGGCGCTGGCCCTGCACCACGGACAGATCCCGCCCAGCCTGAACTTCGAGGAGCCGAGCCCGGACATCGACTTCGACGCGCTCGCGCTGCGGGTCGTCACCGAGCTGGAGCCCTGGCCGTCCAACGGCGCGGCCCGCACGGCAACGGTCAACTCCTTCGGCTTCGGCGGCGCCAACGCGAACGCCGTGCTGCAGGAGGCGCCTCGCGGCGAGGCAGCCGGCGACACCACTCCGGCGCAGATCGGCCCGTACCTCTTGCCGATCTCCGCACGTAGCCCCGAGGCGCGGGACGAGCTGGCCAAGCTCTACATCGAGCACCTGCAGGGCGCAGACGAGGACGCCTACCTCTCGATCTGTCGAGCCGCAGCGCGCCGTCGCGCACATCACGACGTGCGGCTCGCGGTTGTCGCGCAAACGGCCGAGGAGGCCTCCGAGGCTCTCGCTGCTGTCGTCGCCGGCCAGCGGTCACCGTCGGCGGCAACCGGTCGGCGGAAGTCAGCGGGGCCTCCCTCGCTCGCGTTCGTCTTCTCCGGGATGGGGCCGCAGTGGTGGGCCATGGGGCGCGAGCTGGCCGCAGAGGAGCCCGTCTTCGCCAAGGCGCTCGAGCGGTGCGACGAGATCTTCGAGCCCCTTGCAGGCTGGTCGCTGCGCGAGGAGCTCCAGCGGGACGAGGCTGATTCCCGGATGGACAAGGCCGATGTGGCCCAGGTCACCAACGTGGCCATCCAGATCGCGCTCGCAGATCTCTGGGCGAGCTGGGGAATCACCCCAGACGCCGTCGTCGGGCACAGCGTCGGCGAGATCGCGGCCGCACACGTCGCCGGAGCCCTGACGCTCGAGGACACGATGCTCCTCGCCTACCACCGAAGCAGGCTCCAGGCGCAGACCGCCGGCCAGGGCAAGATGCTCGCCGCCGGGATCACGGAGGCGGACGCGGAGACGCTGCTCGGAGATCTCGACGGAACCGTCACGCTCGCGGCCGTCAACGCTCCCTCGTCCGTGACGCTCTCGGGCGATCCCGATGCACTCGAGCGGTTGCGCGCCTCCCTCGAGGCCGAGGGACGCTTCGCGCGCTTGCTCCCGGTCGACGTGCCCTACCACAGCCCGAAGATGGATCCGCTGCAGGACGAGCTGCTCGCGTCGCTGGAGCCCATGCGCCCGCGCGATGCCGAGGTCCCCTTTGTTTCGATCGTGACCGGAACGTGGCATGCGGGCACCGACCTGGGAGCGGCGTACTGGTGGCAGAACGTCCGCCAGCCGGTCCGCTTCGGAGCGGCGATCGAGTGCCTGGCCGACGAGGGGATCTCGACCTACCTCGAAGTCGGCCCCCACCCCGTGCTCTCGATCTCGGTCAATGAGTGCCTGCGCGCGCGAGAGTCGGATGGCACGGTGCTGCCGTCCCTTCGCCGCGGAGAGAACGAGCGCGAGTTCATGCTCCGGTCCCTGGGCGCGCTGTTCGCGGAGGGCCGCGAGCCCCGCTGGGAGACTCTGTATCCCGGAACCGTGGCTCACGTCCCGCTCCCGACCTACCCCTGGCAGCGGGAAAGTCACTGGTTCGAGTCGTCGAACGGAGACGGCGCGCTCACGGTGGCCGACCCCGACGAACATCCACTACTCGGCCGGCGGCTCCGCACTCCGGAGGCCCGCTGGGAGGTGTCATTCGGTGACCACCGGCTGGGCTACCTCCAGGATCACATCATCCAGGGCACCCGCCCTGTGCCCGCCGCCGCCTTCGTGGAGATGGGGCTGGCCACCTCGCGGCGCCTGCTGGGGCATGCCGCGCCCGCGGTGCAGAACGTGGAGTTCAAGCGCGCGCTCTTCCTCGGCTCCGAGCCGCTGGCAGTTCAGGTCGGCGCCGATCAAAGCTCGCGGCGCTTCGACGTCCAGAGCCCGCCGCCGGACCCTGACTCGCCGTGGACATTGCTCGCGGGCGGGTCGCTTGCCGGAGGGGCTGCGCGAGAGGAGTCCGTCGACCTGGCCGAGCTCCAGGCCCGTTGCCCGCGCTCGCTCGAGCGAGCCGACCTCTACGAGCAGCTCGCCGAGCGCGGCTACGACTACGGGCCCGCCTTCCAGGGGCTCGAGTGGGCAGGCCAGGGTGAAAGCGAGGCGCTAGCGGCGCTAGGTCTCGAAGAGGCGATCGACACCGATGCGTACGAGCTGCACCCGTCCCTGCTCGATGCCGCGTTCCAACTCGTCATCTTCGCCGCTTCCTCCGCCCTCGACGACGTTGGCCCGAGTGACGGCTTCCTCCCGGTGAGCGTGCGCGAAGTGCAGGTGCACGGCAAGGCACAGGCCGGCTCGTTCGCCCACGCCCGCGTGCTCGAAACGAGCAGCGGGGCCGTCGAGGGCGACGTAGACATCGTCGCGGAGGACGGCACTCTGCTCGTCGAGATCCGCGGCCTGCACGCCAAGCATCTCGAAAGCGCCGGCGAGGAGCCGATCGCCAACTGGCTCTACGAGCTGCGCTGGGAGGAGCACTCGCCAGAAGACGCAGAGAGCGTCGAGGCTCCGGCGGTTGGCGAATGGCTGGTCGTCGGAGGTGATCCGAAGATTGCCCAGGAGCTGGCGTCGGCGCTCGAAGCGAAGGGAGCGAGCTGCACCGTCGTCCCGGCCGAGCCGGAGCGACTCGACGAGGCGATCGGACGGCTGACGCCCTCCGCGCCGGCCGGGGTCGCCTACCTCGGCGCGCTGGACGCTCCGGCCACAGAAGGGCTCTCCGCCGAGCTGCTCGTGGAGTCGCAGGTACACCTGTGCGGCGAGGTTCGGGAGCTCGCGACCAGGCTCGGGGCAGACGGCTCCGGTGCGCGCAGCCTCGTCCTCGTGACCGCCGGAGCGGAACAGGCAACAGAGACTGACAAGTCCGAGGGGCTCGCCCAGTCGGCAGTCTGGGGGCTCGGCCGCGTGATCGGTCACGAGCTGCCGCTCGAGCGATGCCGCCTGATCGACCTGCCCGCGGGCTTCTCGAAGAGCGACCTCTCGGCGCTGGCCGCCGAGCTGCTCACGACCGTGCCGGAGGAAGAGATCGCCTTGCGGGACGACCAACGGTTCGTCCGCCGTCTGAGGCGGCTCGCGCAGGCCGAGCTCGTCCCGACAATGCGCGACTCCTCCCCAGGCGATCGGTTCCGCGCCGAGATCGGCACCCCGGGAATGCTCGAGAGCGTCCGCATGGCATCGGTCGGCCGCGCGGAGCCCGGGCCCGGCCAGGTGGAGATCGAGGTCGTCGTGGCGAGCCTCAACTTCCGCGACGTCATGCTCGCCATGGGGCTTCTCCCCCAGCTCGCTCTGGCGGAGCTTCCCGGAACGGACCGCATCGGCCTCGACTACGCCGGCACCGTCTCGGCCGTGGGAGAGGGAGTCGAGGGCCTCACACCCGGCGACGAGGTCATCGGGGTCGCCTACGGCACCGTTGCCTCCCACGTCACGACGGCTGCCGAGTTCGTCCTGCCCAAGCCTGCGTCGCTCGATTTCGAGGAGGCCGCCGCCGTGCCGGTCGCGTTCGTCACGGCGTACATCTCGCTCGTGAAGCTGGCCCGGCTGCAACCCGGAGAGCGCGTCCTCATCCACGCGGCCACCGGCGGCGTCGGCCTGGCCGCGATCCAGGTCGCACGCGACCTCGGCGCGGAGGTCTTCGCCACCGCCGGCACTCCGGAGAAGCGCGAGTACCTGCGCTCCCTGGGGGTCGAGGAAATCTTCGATTCGCGGACGCTCGCCTTCGCCGACGAGATCCGCGAGCGGACGAACGGCGAGGGCGTGGACGTCGTCCTCAACTCACTGTCCGGCGAGGCGATCGGGAAGAGCCTCTCCACGCTGGCGCCGTCCGGCCGGTTCATCGAGATCGGCAAGCGGGACATCTACGAGGACGCGAGCCTGCACCTGCTCGAGTTCCGGAAGAACCTCTCGTACTTCGCGGTCGACCTCGACCGCCTGCTCGCCGAGCAGCCGGAGTATGTCGGCTCGATCTTCCAGGAGGTCCTCGCCAAGTTCGACGACGGCACCTTCGAGCCGCCGCCCCGAAACCGGTTCTCGAGCGGCGAGCTCTCGGAAGCGTTGCGGCACATGGCCCAGGCCAAGCACATCGGCAAGGTCGTAGTCGCGGTCGGAGACGAACCGGTGCAGATCGCCACACGATCCGCCGAGGGCCCACAGTTCCGACAGGACGGCGCCTATCTCGTCACCGGCGGCCTCGGGGGCTTCGGCCTCGCGGTGGCGAGCTGGCTGGCTGCCCGCGGCGCCGGGACACTCGTACTCTCAGGCCGCAGCGCGCCCGGGCCCGAAGCACAGGAGGCGATCGAGGCGATTCGAGCCCTCGGGGCTCGCGTCGAGGTCATGCAGGCCGACGTCAGCCGGCAGGAGCAGGTCGCCGAGCTGGTCGACTCAATTCGGGCGAACGCCGGGCCGCTGCGCGGGATCGTGCACGCCGCGATGGTGCTCGACGACGGCTTGCTGCCCCAGCTCGACGACGAGCGCTTCGCGCGGGTATTGGCGCCGAAGGTGGCCGGGGCCTGGAACCTCCACGAGCTGACGGCCAGCGAGCCGCTCGACTTCTTCGTCTCGTTCTCGTCGATCTCGAGCCTGTTCGGCAACGTCGGGCAGGGGAACTACGCAGCGGCGAACAGCTTGCTCGATGCCTTCGCCCACTACCGGCGCAGCCGGGGACTCCCCGCGCTGACTGTGAACTGGGGCGCGCTCTCAGGGGTCGGCTACCTGTCGCGCCAGGAGGCCGTCGGCGAGCAGCTCGCACGCCAGGGCTTCGCCGGCTTCAGGCCCGATGAGGCGTTCAAGGTGCTGGCCGAGCTGATCGACACCGATCGGCCGCAGGTGATGGCGGCCCGAGTCGCCTGGGACCGGCTGGCGGCGATGTCCAGCGCCGACGCCGCCTCGCCGCGCCTGCGTCACCTCGTTCCGGCGGGGGACGGCCCGGCGAGCGCCGACGGTAGCGGCAGCACGGAGCTCGCCGGATTGCTGGCGGCGCCCCCTGCAGACGCCCCACGGCTCACGCAGGAGTACCTGCAGAGCCGGATCGGGCTCGTCCTGGGCTCAGGCTCCGCCACGATCGACCCCGACCGGCCGCTGACCGATCTCGGTCTCGACTCGCTCATGGCCGTCGAGCTGCTCGCGACGCTGAAGAGCGAGCTCGGCGTCGAGGTGGCCGTCGTCCAGCTGCTGCAGGGCGTGACCCTCGCCGACCTCGCGGCGCTCGTGCTCACGGAGCTAGAGCCCAGACGAGCCGCAACGCCGGCCGCTGAGCTTCCTGCTGCCGTTGAGGAGCCTTCGGTCGCAACCAAAGAGCCCGCCGAGAAGGTCGCCGTCGACGGCAACGGCCGCCGGCCGACACTCCAGCCTGCCCCCGAGCAGCCCGCGAGCGAGCCGGCTCAGCCGCACACTCGAATCCGCGAGCACTGGACGCCTGGGCAGCGGCTCGCGAGAGGCATCGTCGGTTTGGGCGTCCGCATGGCCGCACGCGTCGAGGTCGAAGGGCTCGAGCACGTCCCCTCCTCCGGCGCGTTCATTCTCGCGGGGAACCACCTCAGCATGTCCGACGTCCCGGTGGGCTGGACCCACATGGAGCGATCGATCATCCCGCTCGTGAGCCATGACCTCCGGCAGACGAGGTGGCTGCGCTGGGTTCTCTCTGGGATCGGCCACGCCGTGTACATCCGGCGCGGTGAGGGCGACGAGGACGCGCTGACTCGGGGCCTGGCCGTCTTGCGCGCCGGCGGGGCGATCCTGATCGCGCCTGAGGGGAAGCGCAGCCCGGGCGGGCTTCGGCGCGGCAACACCGGGGCCGCCTATCTCGCCACGCGGGCGGGGGTGCCCGTCGTTCCCGTTGCCGCCTGGGGACAGGAGGACTTCACGAGCAGCTGGCGGCGACTGCGACGCGCACCGGTTCGGCTCCACTTTGGGCCACCGCTCGACTTCCCGGTCGGCCCGCTGACCAGCCAGGAACTGCAGGAGCACAGCGAGCGGATCATGCTCGCAATCGCAAGGATGCTTCCGCCCGAGTACCGCGGGGTCTACGCCGACACGGTCGCCGCGGAAGGCGTGGAGGCAACTTCCGGCGGAGTCACGGAGCAGCGGGACACGGTCGGCGTCACCGAGCCGCAGTAGGCGCGAACAGCTCGCGGAAGCGCCGAGCCGTGTACGCGGGAGCGTAGTCTCTGAGCAATGGCGAAGCCCCCGCACGTGCTCGTCCTGGGCGGTGGATTCGTCGCTCATGGGGTAACCCGAGCGCTCCGCCGCCACATCCGTCGCGAAGAGGTCACGGTGACCGTCGTCGACCGCGACAACTTCTTCACCTTCCACGGCCTGATCGGCGAGATGGTGTCGGGACGGGTCTTGCCGAGCAACATCCTGAACCCGGCTCGGCGCGTGTTCGCGCCGGCCCAGGTGCATGTCGCCGAGATCGAGACGGTCGACCTCGACGAGAAGCGAGTCGTCACCCTCCGCCGCAACGGAGTCCGGTCCGAGCTCCGGTACGACGTAGCGGTCGTCTCCCTCGGCAACGGTGAGAACCTCGAGGCCTACCCGGGCCTCGCCGAGCACGCGTACAGGCTGAAGAGCTTCGACGACTGCTTCCGGCTCAAGAACCACATCATCGAGATGTTCGAGCTCGCCGACCTCGAGGCCGATCCCGACGAACGGCGCCGGCTCTTGACGTTCTTCATCGCCGGCGGCGGGTTCTCGGGGTCGGAGCTGGCGGGCGAGCTGGCCGACTTCACCCGCAGGCTGGCTGCGCGCGAGTACCCGGGGATCCGGCGCGAGGAGTGCCGCGTCGTCATCGTCCATCCCGGCGCGACGCTTCTACCGGAGTTCTACGGCTCGAAGAACGCCGAGCGCTCCACGAGGAGCTATCCGCGCCTCATCGAGTACGGGATGAAGCATGCCCGCAAGCTGGGCGTGGAGCTCATGCTCGAGACGAGAGTCACGGGAGCGACGCCGAACGAGGTCTACCTCTCGAACGGGGAGCACATTCCCACGCGGACGATCGTCAGCGCCGTCGGGTCGAAGCCCTGGCCGCTCCTCGACGACCTCGACGTCCCACGCGACGATCGTGGACGTCTCGTCACGGACGCCTTCCTGCGGATCGACGGCCGTGACGACCTCTGGGCCGGCGGGGACTGCGCCGCGGTTCCGCATCCCAAGGGCGGCACCTGTCCTCCGGTGGCGCTGTTCGCAAAGAAGCACGGACAGCAGATCGGCCGGAACCTCGGCCGGTCGCTCGCGCGCCGGCCGCTCCGTCCATTCCGCTCGACCGTGATCGGACAGGGAATCTCGATCGGGCGCAGGACGGCCGTCGGAGAGCTAAAGGGCGTTCCACTCAAAGGAACCTTCGCCTGGCTCATGTGGCGCGTGGTTCTTTGGACGATCGCGCTCCCGACCTGGGACCGGCGGCTTCGCATCCTCGCGGACTGGATCATCTGGCCGATCGTCGGACGCGACGTCGTCCAGATGGGCCCTTCGGAGCAGGCCGCCTACGACGTGCGCCATCACGTCTACCAGCCCGGCGAGACGATTGCCGAGAGCGTGCGCCCCGGCCAGCTCGTGCACGTGATCGTCGAAGGCGAGGTCGAGATCACGGGCCCCGCGGGTGTGCTGGAGACGCTCGGGCCCGGCGATCACTTCGGCCGCAAGTGGCTCGAGCGCAGGCGCGCCGAAGCGGCCCGCGCCCTGTCGCTCGTGCGCACGGTCGCCCTCCACGAGGACCAGGCCAACCAGCTCCAGGACGTCCTGCTCTCCACGGAGCGGATCGTCGCCCGCACGGGGCTCTTCGACGCCGAGTCGCTCAGGCGCGGGGACCCGGGAACCTAAGTCAGCCGGGCAGCAGCGTGATCGTGATCTGCAGGACGCGGCCGCGGCCGATCGTGAAGTCGGTCGCCCGCGTCCCCGGCCGTCCCAAACCGAACCGGCAGCGGCGATAGACCGACCACGGCGCGCAGACGGCACGCGGGAAGTCCCGGCGGACCGCAGCCTCACTGGAGTCGACCCCAAGGCCTGACGCCGTACGCTCGGTGGAGCGCGTCGTCGAGATCTCCGTCGCTCGTCCGGCGCGGAAGCCGACCTGCACGCGAGCGAAGTACAGACGGCCACCGCCCTGACCGACCGGCCGCCCGAGCCGTGCCTGCACCTGGGCCTTCGTCATGCCGAGGACGACACCCGACATCCCATGCTGTGGGCGGATGGTCGCGGTGGCGGCGGTTGGAAGTGCGAGAGCCGCCCCCGCCAGAACGAGGGCGAGCGTGCGGCGCATCTTCCCGCTTAATCGGTCGTGGAGCCCTCGTCCGCGACCCTCGACCGAGGCAAGTCGAGGAGGTGCGCTTCAACGTCGACTTCCTCGTCGGGGTGGCCGGCCTGCCACGCTTTGAGGTAGAGGTCGACCTCCATGCGGGCCTGCTCCTCGCCCAGCGCGGCCGGCACGTTCACGACCACGGTCGAGTCGTCCTCCGCCTCCGCCTCACAATCGGCTCGGCGAAGGAACTGGAGGAGCTCCTCCCGTGCTTCTGGGCGCACTTTGATCTTCATCCGCAGTAGTTCTCAGAGTGGTCGATTTCATAGGGTTTGTCCAATTTCAACCAATTACAGGAGAAACGGCCTACGCGGCCGGTACCCTCACCCCTTGTGAGCGTCCTGAACACGCATGTAGAGCGGGATTCCGACGTCTTCACGACCCGCCGCAAGCGGATGCAGGCGCTCGTCGACGAGGTTCGCGAACGGACTGCGCAGATCGCCCGCGGGGGCGGCGAAAAAGCAGTCGAGCGTCACCGTTCTCGCGGCAAGCTGACCGCCCGCGAGCGTGTCGATCGGCTCCTCGATCCCGGCAGCGCCTTCCTCGAGCTGAACGCCCTCGCCGCGTGGGACATGTACGACGGGCAGGCTCCGGGCGCCGGCATCGTCACCGGGGTCGGAGTCGTCGAGGGCCAGGAGTGCGTGATCGTCGCCAACGACGCGACGGTCAAGGGGGGCTCGTACTTCCCGCTAACGGTCAAGAAGCATTTACGTGCCCAGGAAGTCGCCGAGCAAAACCAGCTGCCGTGCATCTACCTCGTCGACTCGGGCGGCGCCTTCCTGCCCTTGCAGGCCGAGGTCTTCCCCGACCGCGACCACTTCGGCCGCATCTTCTACAACCAGGCGCGACTGTCGGCGAAGGGGATCACGCAGATCGCCTCGGTGATGGGCTCGTGCACCGCGGGCGGCGCCTACGTGCCGGCGATGAGCGACGAGACGATCATCGTCAAGGGAACGGGGACGATCTTCATCGGCGGGCCGCCGCTGGTGAAGGCCGCGACCGGTCAGGACGTGACCGCGGAGGAGCTCGGCGGCGCCGACGTTCACGCACGGCAGTCGGGAGTCGCCGACCACTACGCGACGAGCGACGAGCACGCCCTGGCGATCGTCCGCTCGATCGTGCGGAATCTGCACCGGCGCAAGGAGGCGCCATGGGCGATCTCCGAGCCCGAAGAGCCTGCGGTCGACCCGAGTGATCTCTACGGCCTGATCCCCGAGGACCATCGCCAGCAGTTCGACGTGCGCGAGGTGATCGCGCGGCTCGTCGACGGCAGCCGCTTCCACGAGTTCAAGGAGCTGTACGGCGAGACGCTCGTTTGCGGCTTCGCCCGCCTCGAGGGCTATCCGGTCGGGATCCTCGCCAACAACGGCGTGCTCTTCGCCGAGTCGGCGCAAAAGGGCGCGCATTTCATCGAGCTCGCCTGCGCGCGCAAGGTGCCCCTGGTCTTCCTTCAGAACATCACCGGCTTCATGGTCGGCAAGGAGTACGAGGCGGGCGGGATCGCGCGCGACGGCGCGAAGCTCGTGATGGCGGTCGCGTGCGCCGACGTCCCGAAGTTCACCGTCGTCACCGGCGGCTCGTTCGGCGCCGGCAACTACGGGATGGCCGGTCGCGCCTACTCGCCGCGTCAGCTCTGGATGTGGCCGAACGCCCGCATCTCCGTGATGGGCGGCGAGCAGGCGGCGACCGTCTTGTCGATGGTCGGCGACACCGATCCGGACGAGATCCGTGCCAAGTACGAAGAGGAGGGCAATCCGTACTACTCGACGGCTCGGCTGTGGGACGACGGGATCATCGACCCGCTGGATACGAGGCGCGTCCTCGCCCTCGGGATCTCGGCTGCGCTGAACGCTCCGATCCCCGAGTCGAAGTTCGGCATCTTCCGCATGTAGCGACGGACGCGCGACCATCGAATGCCGGTCGCGGACGTCACAATTAGTGCCATGGCTGCTGCCACCGGCACGATCGAAATCACGTCAGTCGGCGACCTCGAGGTCGACTACGCCTACAACAGATGGGTGCTCGCGCAATGTCGCGGGCGGTCCGCGCAGCGTCAGTGCCGGTCGAGTGCTGAGCTCGGGGAGCTGCTGATCCAGGTCGGGGTGCCCATGCGAGAGGCGCGCGAGCTCGGCAAGCAGATCTGGTCCTCACGTCCGGGCGATGCAGAGCTGCAAGCCGCGCGGCCGTGGGAGGCGATGTGGCGTGGGACCGGAATGAACCCGGTGACGGCGATCACGATTGCCTTTGCCGGCCCGGTGATCGTCGGCGTGTTCTTTTATCTGCTCTACCTGCTGCTGTACTGAGATCAGCAGCGCCGCGCTTCGCCCTTTCCGCGCGAAGTCGTCACCCCTCGGCGCGGATTTCCTCCCTACGATTGCACCGGGGAGGAGGTGGGCTGTGCCTACAAAAGGGCTCGGCTCAGAGAACGAGCTTCTCGGGAAAGACAGCCCCGGCGGCGAATCGCTCGAGCCGAAACGGCGTCAGATCGAACTCGGACGCACCCTCGAGAATTTCCTGCGCTGCCGCGCGGCCGACCGCGGGTGACTGCATGAACCCGTGCCCGGAGAAACCGCACGCGGCATACACGCCCTCGCGCGCCCACCCGATGATCGGATGCGCGTCCGGGGTCATGTCGTACAGCCCGGCCCAGGCACGTGCAACGGCCGTGTCGGCGGCAGGCGGATAGCGCCGCGCCAGCCGGCGAAGCCAGTCCGAGACCAGCTCGTCGTCGACCAGCTCCTCGAACCCCCACCGCAGCGTGGGTTCCGCCATCGCGAGTCGCAGCGCGCCGTCGACCCGCCGGAAGTGAAAACCGGTCTCCGCCTCGACGACCATCGGGAGGTCGACCGGGAGGCCGGCGACAGGCGCTGTGTCAACGAGCTGGCGGCAGAGGGGCCGGATGGGCAACTCGACTCCGACGCGCTCTCCGAGATCGGCCGACCAGGGCCCGCACGCGACAACGAGGACATCGCGCTCGAGGTCGGCGGCGCTCACGCCCTCGACCAGCTCCACTCCACGCTCTGTCGCCTCGCGCACCAGCTCTCGCGTCACCCGCGGCGGGTCGGCGATCCCATCCTCCCAGCAGGCGACCGCGCCCACGACATCCCCCACCTCGAGCCCCTCGATGGCGCCCGCGTCGACCCATTTCGCAGGCACTCCGAGCCCCTCCTGCAACGCGCGGCGCTTCTCCAGCTCCGCAAGACCCTCCTCGCTCGACGCCAGGAAGACGTACCCCACCTGCTCGAAGAACGGCGGCCCCAGCTGCTCGAAGAAACGGATGCTGGCCTGGGCAAGTCGCACCTCGGGAGCGGTCGAGAACTGCTGCCGTACACCTCCCATCGCCTTGCCGGTCGAGCCTGCCCCGACCTGTGCGCGGTCACAGAGCACCACGTCGTCGGCGCCGGCGAGAGCGAGGTGGTACGCGATCGAGGCACCGATCGCGCCGGCGCCGGCTACAACGATGCGAGCCATGCGTCGAGCTCCGAGCGCTCCTCGGCGGACAATGGCCGCAACGGGGCGCGAACGTCGTCGCGCACGGGCACTCCCCTCTGGCCGACGGCGTGCTTCGCAGCAGCCTGGAACGGGAAGCGCTCGAGCCCGGCACGCAACTTCGCCACGTCGCCGCTTCGCTCCCGCACCAGCTCGACGACCGCCTCCGGAAAAGCCGCCGCTAGGCCGGAGACCGCCCCTGCCGCACCCCCGTCGAGACCTTCCAGGATGAGCGGCTCCGAGCCCACGAAGACGTCGAGCCCGTCGATCAGGAACGGCTCGACGTCCTCGAATGGGCTGTTCGAGACCTTCAGCCCAGCGAGGTTCGGAGCCTCGTCCCGGATGCGCTCGATCGCGGAGACCGGCAGGGAGTACCCGGTGCGCGCCCGGAACTCGTAGAGGTAGAAGGGCAGCGGTGCGCACGCCGTAGCCGCAGCGACGAAGTGGCGCACGAGCGACTCCTCGTCGAACGGGTAGTACGGCGGCCCGATCACGGCCACCGCATCCGCCCCGGCTTCTGCGGAATCCTGCGCCAGGCGAACCGTGTCCGCCGTGGTCTGCGCCCCGCAGTGGACGGCCACTTGCATGCGACCCGCGACCGCATCGAGGAAGAGCCGCGCCACTCGTCTTCGCTCCTCGAGGGTCAGCAGGATGCCCTCCCCCGTGGTTCCGAGCGCGAGAATCCCGTCCAGCCCGCCCGCGACGAGGAAGTCCGCGTAGGCGCCGAACGCGTCCTCGTCGAGCGCCGCTCCCTCCTCCTGGAGCGGAGTGACAGCCGCTGCGAGCACACCTTTGAGCACGAGCCGACTCTATGCTGCGCCCGCATGAGCGGGCTGCGGATAGAGCGAGATGGGCCTGTGCTGCGCATCACATTGGCGCGGCCCGAGCGCCGCAACGCCTTCGACGCCGAGCTCATCGCCGAGTTGACAGAGGCGTTCGGCAACGTCGGGGACGCGCGGGCGGTCCTCCTTGGCGGCGACGGCGAGGCGTTCTGCGCAGGAGCGGACGTGGAGTGGCAACGCGCGTCGATCGACCTCACGTACGAGCAGAACGTCGAGGACGCCCTCCGCCTCTACCGCATGCTCGTCGCCATCGACGCGTGTCCGGCACCCGTGGTCGCCCGCATCCAGGGGTACTGCCTCGGCGGCGGCTGTGGCCTGGCTGCGTGCTGCGACATTGCCGTCTGTGGCGACGACGCTGTCTTCGGGTTCTCGGAGGTCAAGCTGGGGATCATCCCGGCGGTGATCTCGCCCTTCGCGCTCGCCAAGATCGGCAGCGGGGCGGCGCGGCGCTACTTCCTCACGGGTGAGCGATTCGGACCCGAGGTCGCGTTGCGCATCGGGCTCGTCACCCAGGTCGCACCCGGTCTCGACGGCGTGGTCGAGGGCATAGTGGACGAGCTGCTGGCGTCCGGTCCAGCCGCTGTTCGGGAGGCCAAGCGCCTCGTGCGGCCGGAGGCTCCGGACGGCCTGGAGCTGGCCGAGCTCGCCGCGCGGATGCGTACGAGCGACGAAGGCCAGGAAGGTCTGCGGGCCTTCCTCGACAAGCGCCCGCCGGCATGGAAATCCGGAAGCTCCTCGTAGCGAATCGCGGCGAGATCGCGGTCCGGATCTTCCGGACGGCGCGCGAGCTCGGGATCGCCACGGTCGCCGTCGCCGCGCCGGACGACAAGAGCGCGCTCCATTCGCGCACTGCCGACGAGACCGTCGAGATCCGCACCTACCTCGATTCCGAGGAGCACATCCGTGCCGCCAAGGAGACCGGCGCCGACGCCATCCACCCGGGGTACGGCTTCCTGTCGGAAAACCCGGACTTCGCCGAGGCGGTCGAGGCGGCAGGGCTCGTCTTCGTCGGGCCGTCGCCGGAGGCTCTCCGCGTCGGAGGTAACAAACTGGAAGCAAAGCAAATGGCCCGCAGCGCCGGAGTTTCCGTCGTTCCGGAGGGCTCCCCGGAGGAGCTCGGGTATCCACTGGTGATCAAGGCGGCGGCCGGCGGCGGCGGCCGCGGGATGCGGGTCGTCCGCGAGGCAGCAGAGCTGGAAGCGGCGCTCGAAGCGGCCCGTCGAGAGGCCAAGGCGGCCTTCGGCGACGACACGGTCTTCTGTGAGCGCTACGTCGAGCGCCCCCGGCACGTAGAGATTCAGCTCCTGGCAGACGGGCAGGGCAATGTCGTCGCACTGGGTGAGCGCGAATGCTCGATCCAACGGCGCCATCAGAAGGTGCTGGAGGAGTCACCGTCCACGGCGCTCGACCCCGAGCTGCGCGCCCGGATGAGCGAAGCCGCAGTCTCCTTCGCCCGTGCGATCGGCTATCGCAGCGCGGGGACGGCCGAGTTCATGCTGGACGGCCGCGACTTCTGGTTCCTGGAGCTGAACGGGCGAATTCAGGTCGAGCATCCGGTGACCGAGCTCGTCGCGGGGGTCGATCTCGTCGCCGAGCAGCTCCGCATCGCAGCGGGTGAGCCGCTAGCCGTGGACGAGCCGAGGCTCGACGGCCACGCGGTCGAGGTCAGGCTGTACGCCGAGGATCCGCGCTCGTTCTTGCCACAGGCAGGGCGGATCGACCGGCTCAGCCTGCCGCGGTCGATCCGGGTGGACGCGGGAGTGGAAGCAGGCGACGAGATCGGCGTGGCCTACGACCCGATGATCGCGAAGCTGATCGCTCACGGCCCGACTCGCGACGAGGCGTTCCTCCGGATGCGGGACGCGCTCGCCGAGACGGACGTGGGCGGCCTGACGACGAACCTGCCGTTCCTGCGGTGGCTCGTTCGCCACCCCGCCGTGCGCGCAGGCCGGACGACGACTGCGTTCCTCGAGGAGTACCCGCCGCTCTCGGCGCCGCCCGCGCGCCTGCCGAGTGGCCCCTGGGACGGCGCCTGGCGGCTCAACCTCCCGCCCCCTCCACCCCACTCGCCGCCCGACGTGGACGAGGCCGCGCATGCCGCACGGCCCGGAGCTCCAGGCGAGCAGAGCACGCTCACTGCACCGATGCCCGGGACGGTGATCAAGGTGCTCGCCTCAGCCGGAGACCGCGTCGAGCCACGCCAGACGCTCCTCGTGCTCGAGGCCATGAAGATGGAAACGCCCGTGGTCTCGCCCTATGAGGCCGTCGTGCGCAAGGTCCACGTAGCCGAGGGCGACCGCGTCGCGGGCGGTGCCGTCCTCGTCGAGCTCGAGGAGTAGGTCAGCCGGTCGCCGGTCGCGCGCGCAGCGCGGGGACGGTGAACAGCGCCGCCAATGCCGCGGCCACCGCGATTGCTCCGAGCAACGTCCCGCCGTCGTCGAACGAAGGCTTCACGGACATGTCGAAGATGATCAGGAAGAGGATCATCAGGTCGATCCGCGTGAGCACGAGCAGGCGCTTGACGCGTGGCTGGGCAGCGTCCGCCCCCTCCGACTCGATCAGCTTCTTGATGCGACCGGACTCGGGCCCGAAGAAACCGGCTCCGGCCAGGAACGTGATCGCAAAGAGGATGAGCCCGATGACGATCCAGTCGTCGCCGAATCCCCAGAAGTCCGATTCCCAGACCAGGCCGAGCCCGGAGAGGAAGGCAAGTAGCGCAGCCGAGGTGAGGACGCGACTACCGACCCACTCGACGTTGCCGGCGAATTCAGCCAGTCGATTCGAGTCGCCGGAGGCGAGCACCCGCAAGCCGAAGAACTGGATCATCGCCCCGCCGCCCACCCAGATCGCGGCGCTCGCGACGTGCACGAACAGCAGGAACTCGTAAAAGGTCACTCAGAACAGCTTTTGCAGCTTGAGCGCGGCGCCCATGTCGCCGTCGACCTTCAGCTTTCCGGACATGTAGGCCGTCGTCGGGTTCTGCTCACCGCTCGCGATGGCTTCGAAGGTCTCCTCCGACGTGCGGATGGTGACATCCGCGTCGGCCTCGCCTTCGGTGACGGTCACCTTGCCGTCCGAAACGTCGACCTTCCACTTGCCGGCCCCCTCGACGTCGAAGAGGTACGAGTTGGTCATCCCGGCGGTCTTGCCGGGATCGACTCGGGCCTCGAGGCCTTCGAAAAATTCACGAGTGGTCTGTGCCACGGGCGGCAGGCTACAGCACATCCGAGACCGGGTTTGGCGTCATACGTCCGGACTTCTGCGACGAGGGCAGGAATGTCGCGAGCGCGACCGCCGCGATCGGTACCACGGCGCACACGTACAGGGAAGTCTGCAGATCGACGGTGTCCGCGAGCGCGCCGAGCCCCACTGCGGCGATGCCGCCGAGGCCGATCGACATCCCGATCGACAAGCCCGACGCCAGGCCGATGCGCCGCGGCAGGTATTCCTGGCTCATGACCATCGTCACGCCGAACGTGCCGACCACGCAGGCACCGACGAGTGCGAGCGCGAAAGCCCCGACCGCGCCGCCGACGGCGACGAAAACCAGCGTCAGCGGCGCAGTCGCAGCGATGCTCCCGATGAGCACTGGGCGGCGGCCGATGCGATCTGCGAGTGGCCCCGCCGTCAGCGTCCCGGCGAGGCCCGCCAGCAGCATGAACGTCAGCAGTTGGTTGCCATAGGCCGTGGAATGTCCCAGCGAGACTGCCCACAGCGGCACGAACGTCACGAGCCCGAACCACGAGACGCTCCGCAGGGCGATCACTCCGAGTAGGAGAACGAGGGCACCGGGCCGGTCTTCGCCGGCCGGGCTTTGCCCCCCGGTCCGCTCGGGAGCGAAGCTCGCGAGGTAGCGCCCGGCGGCGATCAGCAAAGCCGCGACGACGAGGCACGGAACTGCGAGCAGGAGCCCGCCGCGCAGCCCCAGCCAGAGGACGAGGGGCGTTGCGATGGCCGGGCCGAGGGCGTAGCCGAGGTTCCCGCCGATCGAGAAGAAAGACATCCCGCTCGCCCGCCGCCGGCCGCTCGTGTACGCCGCAAACTTCGAGCCTTCCGGGTGGTACGCGGCGACCCCGACCCCCGAGATGAGAACGAACAGGAGCACGAGCCAGTAGCGAGGCGCGTTGGCCGCGAGCGCGATCCCGATCCCCGCTACGGCGACCCCGGTTGGCAAGAGCCAGATCGCGCCACGCCGGTCGGACCAGAGCCCGAAGAAGGGTTGGATCACCGACGAGGAGAACGCCGAGGCGAGGATGAGGAGCGCGGCGAGGGTGTACGAGAGGTCGAAGCGATCGACGAAGAACGGGAGCAGCGCAGGCAGAGCGCCGTTGGCGAAATCGGTGGCGGCATGGCCGCTCGCGAGCGCCGCCATGGCCCGCTTGTCGATCTCGGCGCGCACGCGGCCACACTAGCCGCGGCGAACGAGGGGTCTAGCTAGGCGGCCTGTTCGGCGGAGTTCGGGAGGTACCGCTCGATGAGCGCGTAGGAGAGGTCCCACTGCGCGCGCGCGATCTGCACGCGGTTGTGCTCGAGATCAGTCTCGTTCGCGCCGTTCGTCCGCAGCGCCTGACGCTCAGTGGTGAGTGTCGAGATGTGCTGGGTGAGCGACTCGACGGTCTCCCGCGCAGGGATCCGCCGGATGGCGATGGGCCGCAAATACGTCATGGTGACAGTGTGTATCGGCGCGAGGGAAAAATTGTTAAGACCTGTTAAAACCTTCGCAAAGCTTTCTGGAAGCACCGTAGAAATAGGTTCGGATAGCATCGGCGCCCGCATGCAGGTCGACGTTCGAGCGCAGACAGCTGAATCCTTCGAGGCCGATGTGCTCGCGGTCGCCCTCCCGGACAACGGAGCAGCGATGCCGGCCGTCGCCGAGTCGCTGGACAAGCTGCTCGAGGGGAGGCTCGGCCGTCTCGCCGCCGAGGAGGAAGTGGCCCAGGCGATCGGACGGACGGCCGTGCTCCACCCCAACGGAGAGCTCGGCGCCCGCCGGGTCGTCGCGGTCGGGCTCGGGCCTGCCGCCGAGATCGACGCCGACGCCCTGCGCACTGCAGCCGCTCGCGTATCCGCCGCCGCCGACCGGGTCGGAGGGACCCTGGCCTGGCTTCTCGACGACTCGCTCGACCTCACTCCTGCCGAGCAGGCGCGGGCCATCGTGGACGGGCTCGTTCTCGGCGCATACGACCCCGGCCGCTGGAAGCAAGAGGTGAAGGAGCTGCCGTTCGACCAACTCGTCCTGATCGGGCCCGACGAGGCGGCCGAGCCGGCCCGGCGCGCCCTGAGCGTCGCCGAGGCGACGAACCGAGCGCGCGACCTCGCCAACACCGGGGCGAACGAGCTCACTCCCGAGAAGCTCGCTGCACGCGCACAGGACATCGCGTCCGAGCGCGAGCACGTGACCGCCGAGGCGCTGGGGCCCGAGCAGATCGAGAAGCTCGGCATGGGTGCGTTCGCCGGGGTCGCACAGGGGAGCCACAACCCTCCGCGCCTGATCGTCATGCGCTACGACCCTCCACAGCCGACAGCAGCTGACACCTTCCTCGGGCTCGTCGGCAAGGCGGTCACGTTCGATACCGGCGGCATCTCGATCAAGCCCGCGCTCTACATGGAGGACATGAAGGGCGACATGGCCGGCGGCGCCGCCGTCATCGAAGGGATGGGGGCAATCGCCCAGCTCGGCCTCCCCATTCGCGTGATCGCCGTCGTCGCCGCCACCGAGAACATGGTCGGCGGGGGCTCCTACCGGCCCGGCGACGTCCTGCGCGCCATGAACGGCAAGACGATCGAGATCACGAACACCGACGCCGAGGGCCGCCTGATTCTGGCCGACGCTCTCCACTACGCGCGGGAGCAAGGAGCGACGCACCTCGTCGACTTCGCCACCCTGACGGGTGCGATGGAGAAGGCGCTTGGCGATCTCTACGCGGGCGTCTTCGGGAACGAGGACTCCTGGCGAGACGAGGTCGTGGCCGCAGGCGAGGCGAGCGGGGACCACGCGTGGCCATGGCCGATGCACCGTCGCTACGGGGCGTACATCGAATCAGCGTTCGCCGACATGAAGAACTCGTCGGTCCGCGGCCAGGCGATCCCCGCCTACGCCGCGTCGTTCCTCGAGGAGTTCGTCGGCGAGGGCCCCTGGGCGCACGTGGACATGGCCGGAACGGGCTTCTATACGTGGCCCCGCAACGATTACATGGGTCAGAAGGGCGGGACCGGCTACGGAGTACGGCTCATCGTCGAGCTCGCCTCGCGCCTGACGCGATGAACTTCGACCTCTCGCCCGAGCACGAGCTCATTCGGAGCACTGTGCGCGACTTCGCGGAGGCGAAGGTTGCGCCGGTCGCCGAGGAGCTCGACCGCGAGCACCGCTTCCCGTACGAGCTCGTCACGGAGATGGCAGAGCTCGGCCTGATGGGCATGCCGATCCCGGAGGAGTACGGCGGGGGCGGCACCGACACGCTCTCCTACGCGATCGCGATCGAGGAGCTGACGCGAATCGACTCCTCGGTGGCGATCACGATGGCCGCGCACACGTCGCTGGGCACGATGCCGATCTTCCTCTACGGGAGCGACGAGCAGAAGCAGCAGTGGCTGCCGGAGCTCGCCTCGGGGCAGAAGCTGGCTGCCTTCGGCCTCACCGAGGCGGGGGCCGGATCCGACGCGGGGAATGCACGCACCCGTGCCGAGCTCACCGACGGCGACTGGGTGATCAACGGCTCGAAGATCTTCATCACCAACGCCGGGACCGACATCAGCGCGTGCGTCACGATCACCGCGCTCACCGGCGAGGACGAGATCTCGAACCTCATCGTCCCGAACGGCACACCCGGCTACGACATCTCGCCGCCGATGGAGAAGCTCGGCTGGCGCGCCTCGGACACGCGCGAGCTCTCGTTCAAGGACGCACGCGTGCCCGAGGGCAACCTGCTCGGCCCGCGCGGGAAAGGGTTCCAGCAGTTCCTCGAGATCCTCGACGGCGGGCGCATCTCCGTGGCCGCGATGGGCGTCGGCCTGGCCCAGGGCGCGTACGACCTGGCGCTGAAGTACGCGCAGGAGCGGGAGCAGTTCGGCAAGGCGATCGCCAAGTTCCAGGCCGTCCAGTTCAAGCTCGTCGACATGGCCACGGAGATCGAGGCCGGCCGGAACCTCGTCTACAAGGCCGCATGGCTGAAGGACCAGGGTCGTCCGTTCGCCAAGGAGGCGGCGATGGCCAAGCTCTACACGGGCGAGCTAGCGCATCGCGCCGCGAACGAATCGCTCCAGATCCACGGCGGCTACGGCTTCATGGAGGAGTCCGCGATCTCGCGGCTCTACCGGGATCAGAAGATCCTCGAGATCGGCGAGGGCACCAACGAAGTGCAGCGCATGGTGATCGCGAAGCACCTCGGCCTGTAGACGTTGTAGCCTCTCTTTCGTGCTCTTCCGCCAGTTCGTCGATGACGATCTCGGCTGCGCGTCCTACCTGATCGGAGACGAGTCCACGGGGACGGCGGTCGTCATCGACCCTGCCTACGCAATCGAGCAGTACCTCGCCGAGGCGACGAAGCAGAAGGCGCGCCTCGTGCGCGTCCTCGAGACGCACACCCATGCGGATCACGTCTCGGGCCACGGCCGACTGGCACTCGAGCACGACCTTCCGGTGTCCGTGCATCCCGTGGCGGAAGCCCAGTTCGACCACGACCCACTCGAGGACGGGCAGGAGCTCGAGATCGGTGAGGTCACGATTCGCGTTCTGCACACGCCGGGCCACCGGCCGGAGCACTGTTGCTTCGCAGTGATCGACCGCTCGCGGGGCGACGAGCCCTGGCTCCTGATCACGGGCGATTCGCTGCTCGTCGGCGACGCGGCTCGCCCCGACCTGGCCACGGCGGCAGACGAAGGCTCACGCGCGATGTTCCTGAGCCTGCAGCGGGTGCTCGAGCTCCCGGACGGCGTGCAGGTGTACCCCGGCCACGTCGCCGGCTCCCTCTGCGGGGCCGGCATGAGCTCGATGCACTCCTCGACGATCGGCTTCGAGCGGCGGTTCAACCACAAGCTGGAGCTCGTCGAGCGGAGCGAGGACGAGTTCGTCGTTGCGACGACCGCCTCGTCGGCGCCTCGGCCTCCGAACATGGATCGGATCGTTGAGCTCAACCGCGGGCCGTTCGTTGCCGCGCAGCCTGCGCTCGAGCCCGTCGAATCGCCAGGTGGCGCGACGGTGCTCGACGTCCGCCCGACGAGAGAGTTCCTCGGCGGCCACATCGAGGGAGCGTTCAACGTTCCAGTCTCGGGATCGAAGTTCGCGACGAAGGCGGCATTCATCCTGACGGCCGACGAGCCGGTCGTGATCCGCGCGTCCTCCGAGGACGAGGCCCTGCGAGCTGTGCGAGGACTGCACGCGGTCGGGCTCTTCGAGGTGCGCGGCTTCGTCACCGAGGCGAAGCCGACCGAGACGATGCAGCCCGTTGCCCTCGACGAGCTCGAGCAGCTCGTCGAGAACGGCGCCGAGATCCTCGACGTGCGGGAGAAGGACGAACGCGACGAGGGCTACATCGCCGGCAGCCGGCACATGCCGTACCGCATCGTCCGCGAGTTCACGGACGACTTCAACGGCGGTCAGACCGTGATCACGATCTGCTCGTCGGGCTCGCGCGCCGTGATCGCGGCGAGCGTCCTGCAGGCGGCCGGCGTCGAAGCCCGCCCCGTGCTCGGCGGCGGGGTCGACGACTGGGCCGAGCGCGGCGGCGACACGGTGCAGTTCCGCCGCTGCGGTACCTGAATCAGGCCGAAGCCGCGAGTAGCGCCTCGCCCTCGCGGACGTAGGCAGCGGCCCCGACCGAGCGCCAGAATGCAAGCGCTGATTCCAACTCGACGTTCGCTTCGACCCGTCGACCCTCGAGCACGAGCGCCTCTGCTGCGCGCAGGCGGGCAAGGGCTTCATCGGGCAGCGATCCGATCTCCGCGTAGGTGTTGGCGGCATCGCGGAAGTCGCCGGTTACGTACGAGCACGCGGCTGCGAACCAGGGAGTCGGCAGCGGCACCAGGGGCGCAGCCTCTATGAGCTCGGCCCCCATTCCGAGCACGCGCACAGCCACCGCAATGTCCCTCAACCACTCGCTGGCTCCCGAACTGGAGAAGCTCTTCGCTCGCCACGCCGATAGGACCTCCTGCGCGAGCAGCCGAGCTTCCTCGGGGTCGGCTGCGACGAGCGCGTGTGCACCGAAGGCGAGGGCAGGCCACAGGACCTGGGGATCCTTCGCACTGCGCCCCCGCTCGATGGCACGCTCGGCGTCGGCTCGTGCACCCACGTCGTCTCCTCGAGCGAGTCGAATCCGCCCGCGCTGCACGCGGCACGGGGGTTCCATCCAGAACAGTGTCTCCTCGAACCCCGCGATCAGCTCGTCGAAGCGAGCCTGGGCCTCGTCCCAGCTCCCGTTCCAGTAGAGACCCACGACACTCTCGGCGCCTAGCCACCGGATGCGCTCGGCATCCCCGAAGCGCTCGGCCGCCGCCTTTCCCTTGGCGACCATCTCGTTGCGACGCTCCAGCTCTCCCAGATCGGCCAGCATGGAGGCAAGGTTCCCGTAGGCCCGGATGGCTTCGACCGAGTTCATCGCCACTGCGATCTCGAGGCTTCGCTCGACGTCGGCGAGACCAGAGGCGTCTCCCCCATACATGCGGGCAATACCGATGTTGTTCAACACACTCGCGTGGAGCTCCTCGTTCCCTCCGAGCTCTTCAACCATCACGAGGGCCGCTCGCCCCAGGCTGATCGCCGCCTCCGCCTCCCCGGCGAGCATCTGGTAGCGCGAGATATTCTCGACCACGTTCGCCTTCGAGAACGTCGTCGGGCGCCCTTCGAGGAGAGCCTCGGCACGGGCCAAGCATTCGAAGCATTCGTCACGTTCCCCGCGATTCCAGAACACTTCACCGAGCACAACCTCTGCTTCGGCAGCGGTGTCGGGATCGCCGGCGACGAGGAGCGCATCACGCGCCTTTTCGAGGAGTTCGGGCGCGCCGTCGTGCTCGATGCGGTGGACGACGCTCGCGTAGTTGAAGAGCAGTTTCGGCTGGCCCTCGTCCTCGGCGGGCCAAAGCTCGAGGGCGGCCTCGTAGAAACGCTTCGCCGAGCCGTACCCACCGAGCGAATGCGCTCGGTCACCCGCCTCGCGGAACGCGAACCGCGCCGGGTCCGCCAGGGAGTCGGTCTCGGCGCCCGAGGCCCGACCCAGCTCCAGCGCCGTCAGGTAGTGGTGCGCAAGCATCTCGGCGTGGTCTTCTGCCCGGCCGAGCGACTCGATCCACTCGGCCGTTAGCCGGTGCTTCTCGGCACGCCGGGCCCGCGGGATCTGACCGTACGCAACGTCGCGGACGAGCAAGTGCCGGAAGGAATACTCGGTCTCCGCTGCGACCGAGGAACGCTGTTGTCGCCGCACAAACTCCTTTCGCTCCAGCCTGTGCAGCCGTTCCTGGGCGGCCCGAGGCTCGAGGTCGCCTACTCCGGCGACAGTGCCGAGCCAGAAGACCTTGCCGACAACCGAGGCGTCTTGCAGCAGCGTCTTCTCCTCCTCACTGAGGGCGTCGAGCCGCGCCGCGACGATTCCCTGCACGGACTCCGGGAGCGGGAGGTCGGCGTCGCCCTCCTCGAGGTTTCGATCGGCCATCATCCGAACGAACTCCTCCGCGTAGAGCGGGTTGCCGCCGGCGCGCTGCAGCAACGTGACCTGGATCTCGGCTGGCAGGACCGACCGCTCGAGTAGGGCAGAGAGCAACCGGGCCGTCTGTTCGTCGTCGAGCGGGGAGAGCGAGAGGGTCAGCGCGTTCGGCTTCCCACCGCCCCACCCCGGCCTGCGCGCCAGCAGCTCCGGCCGTGCCGTGCAGATGACGAGGATCGGGACGCCGACCGCCCACTCGACAAGGTGGTCGATGAAGTCGAGGAGCCCGTCGTCCGCCCAGTGCAGATCCTCGAAGACGAGCACGAGTGGGCGCACGTCGGCGGTCGCCTCGATGAACCTGCGCCACGCGGCGAACGCCTCCGCCCTGTGGTCCCCGTGCAGCTCCTGGTCGACGCCCAGGCCCACGAGGGGCTCGAGGTGCCGCTCGACCCACTCGGCGTCGTCCCGCAGGTCGCCGGGAAGGCTCTGATGCAGCTTCTCGCTCGCTGCGGCCGGCGGGTCTGTCTCCAGGATTCCGGCGTGCGCCTTGACGATCTCGCCCAGCGCCCAGTAGGAAACGCCCTCGCCGTACGGCAGCGAGCGCCCCTGTCGCCAGAAGATGAGATCGGGCTCGTCCTCGACTGCGCGAAACAGTTCGTACACGAGTCGGCTCTTGCCGATGCCGGGTACGCCGACGACAGTCACCAGCTGGGGCGACCGCTCTTCGCGCGCCCGCGCGAGCGCAGCGACCACGGTGTCCAGCTCACGGTCGCGCCCGATGAGGGGCGCACCGGCACGCTGGACCGTGTCCACGCCGAACCGAGATCGCGCTTCGACCGCTTCCCACGCCGGGACGGGTTGCGCCTTCCCTTTCGCCTCCACCGGGTCGACCTCCCGGTACTCGATCGCCTGATTGGTCGCGCGGTAGGTCGTCTCGTCGACGAGCACGCCGTCGATCGGCGCCGCGGACTGCAGCCGCGCGGCCGTATTGATGACGTCGCCCGACGCCATGCCCTCTCCCTCGCTGGGGCGGGCGTCCAGAGTCACTAGCGCTTCTCCGGTGCCGACCGCGATCCGCAGGTGCAGCGTCCCGCCCTGGTCGCGGACCCAGTCGCGGATCGTCAGAGCTGCGCGTACGGCGCGCTCGGGGTCGTCTTCGTGCGCCACCGGTGCGCCGAAGAGCGCCATGACCGCGTCGCCGATGAACTTTTCCACGGTGCCGCCGTGGCGCTCGAGCTCGCCACGCACGTGCGCGTAGTAGGGCGCTACGAGGGCCCGCACGTCTTCCGGGTCCATCTGCTCCGCTTGGCTCGTGAAACCCACGAGATCGGCGAAGAGCACGGAGACGACCTTGCGCTCCTCGCGCGCCGCCGCCGCGGACGTGAGCGCCGTCCCGCAGCTAGAGCAGAATCTCGCGTCGTCGGCATTCTCGCTGCCGCAATTCGGGCACGGTCGCATCGGCCGAGTGTACGACGGCTAGTTCAGGCTTTCGACCTCGTAGCCTCGAGAGCGCATCGCTTCGAGGATCGCGGCGCAGTGCTCCTGGTCTCGCGTCAGGAGCGTGGCTTCGACCTCGGTCTCGGTGACCGGCACGTTCATCCCCTCGCGGTGGTGCTCGACGGACACGACGTTGGCGTGCTCCTCCGCGAACAGCGAGAGGAGCTTGGTCAGCTCGCCCGGGCGGTCCCCGATCCGCGTGCGGACGACGAGGTACCGCCCCGCCAGGGTCAGGCCGTGGCGCATGACCTGGATCAGAAGCGTCGGGTCGATGTTGCCGCCCGAGAGGATCGCCACGGCGGAGCCCTTGCCCTCGACGCGGCCCGCTAGCAGCGCAGCGACCGACGCGGCGCCGGCCCCTTCGACGACGAGCTTGGTCCGCTCGAGCAGCAGGACGATCGCCTGGGAGATCTCCTCGTCCGTGACCGTGACGACCCCGTCGAGCAGGTCGCCGAGGATGGCCAAGGTCAGCTCGCCCGGCTCCTTGACGGCGATTCCTTCGGCGATCGTGAAACCGTGCTCGGTCTTGCCCGCGAAGGGCGCGCAGGCATCGGCCTGAACACCGACGAGCTTGACCTCCGGCCGGGTCGCCCTCAGCGCGAGCGCGATACCCGACGCGAGCCCGCCGCCGCCGATCGGGATCACCACCGTCTCGACCTTCGGAAGCTGCTCGGCGAGCTCGAGGCCGATCGTTCCCTGACCGGCGATCACCTCTGGATCTTCGAAGGCGTGGACGAAGGTCGCGCCGGCCTCCTCTGCATGCTCTCGCGCCGCGGCCAGCGCCTCTTCGAAGCTGGCGCCGGTCAGCTCGATGTGCCCGCCGTAGTTCCGCGTCGCGTCGATCTTGGCCATCGGCGTTTCCTCCGGCATGAAGATCGTTGCGTCGACGCCGGCAGCCCGAGCCGCCCAGGCCACGGCCTGTCCGTGGTTGCCGGCGCTCGCTGCGACGACCCCGGCGGCGCGCTCGGCCTCGCTGAGCGTGGCGATCCGGTTGACCGCCCCGCGGATCTTGAAAGCGCCCGTGCGCTGGAGGTTCTCAGCCTTGAGGAGCATTTCGCGCCCGGTCAGGCGCGTGAAGGTCTCCGATTCGTAGACCGGAGTCGAGCGGACGCCGGCCGCTTCCAGCCGACCCCGCGCGGCCTCGACGTCAGCGAGTGTCGGTGCGGTTTCCGTCGCCAAGGTGAAACACCTTCTCCATGATCTCGCGAACAGCGCTCAGCGGGTCGAGCTCGCGGCGCTGCACCTCGTCGAGCACGCGCTGGAGCTCCGGATCTCCCTCGACGGCTTGCTGTAGATGCGTCTTCGCCCGTGCCGAGGCGACCGCGAAGACCTCGCCGGCCAGGTTCTTGCGCCTGCGCTCGGCGAGCTGGCCGCCCTCGTCGAGGTGCGCGTGGTGCTCCTCGACCTTCGCCCAGAGCTCGGGGACGCCCTCGCCGCGCACCGCCTCGGTCAGGAGAATCGGCGGCTTCCAGTCGCGATCGTGGTCGAGCGCCAGGATCGAGCGCACCTCGTTCAGCATCGTCTTCGCCGCCGGATGGTCGGACTTGTTGATCGCGATCACGTCGGGGATCTCCATGATCCCGGCCTTCAGCGCCTGGATCGAGTCCCCGGAGCCGGGCATCAGCACGAGCAGCACGGTATCGGCAACGCCGATCACCTCGACCTCGCTCTGCCCGGTCCCCACCGTCTCGACGAACACGTAGTCCTTGCCCGCTGCGTCCAGGACGAGCATCGCCTGGAGCGTCGACTCGGCAAGGCCGCCCAGATGTCCGCGCGTGCCCATCGACCGGATGAAGACGCCGGGATCGAGGAAATGGTCGGAGAGCCTGATGCGGTCACCCAGCAGCGCGCCCTTCGAGAACGGGCTCGAAGGGTCGACGGTGATGATGCCGAGCGTCTTTCCCTGCTCGCGAATATGTCGCACGAGAGCTGCGATCAGGCTCGACTTGCCGACGCCGGGCGGCCCGGTGATGCCGACCACGTAAGCCGAGCCCGTCTCCGGGTAGAGATCGGCGACGACTTCGTACGCGAGCGGATCGGCGTTCTCGACCAGCGTGATCGCCCGCGCCAGCGCGCGCGTGTCGCCGGCTCGCACACCGGCCGCGAGTGACTCGCGCGTCCACTCACGGCGCTTCGCCACCTAGCCCTCCGTCGCGGCCAGAGGCTCCGCGCCCGGGGTCATCTGTTCGTCAATGCCGCGGGCGAGGGCAAACCCGACCAGAGCGGCCAGGGCGGCAAACACCGCGGCCGCTCCCCACACCCACCGAGCCCCGTACTCGTCTGTCAAGGGGCCTGCGACCAGCAGGCCGAGCAGGAAGACCGCGTAGTTCGAGCTCATCAGGACGGTGAAGACCCGGCCGCGGAGTCGGTCGGGCGCGCCACGTTGCACGAAGACGGCGTTGCAGACGAGTGCGATGCCGTTGCCGGCGCCGGAGACGGCGACAGCAGGCGCCGCCACCCAGACATTCGGCGACAGCGCTGCAGCGGCGATGCCGATCGCCATCAACAAGAGCCCGAACCCGTACACACTGGCCGCGCCGCGGCGCTCGACCCATGTGCCCGCCGAGAGGCTCCCGAGCACGACTCCCAGACCGGCGCTGCCGACGAGCAAGCCGAATCCGAAGTCGCCTGCGTCGAACGACACCTTCGCCAGCTTGATCTCGGCCACGTTGACCCCGGCATTGGCGAGCATGCCTACGTTCCAGGCCAGGAGGACGGTGAGCAGCGCGCGCGAGCCGCCGATCAAGGCGAAGCCCTCACGGAGATCGCGCCAGTGGCCCGCAGTGGTCGAACGCGCCGCCTGGAGGAGTGCGCTCGGGATACGCACTAGCAGGGCAGCCGAGAAGAGGAACGTGATCGCGTTGATCCAGTACGCGGCGTCGGGGCCCGAGGCGGCAACGAGGATGCCGCCGATCAACGGGCCGATGATCGTCGTCATCGCCTCGATCGACTGGACGAGGGCGTTGGCGCTCGGCAGTTCGCGGTCCGTGACCAGGTTCGGCAGCCCTGCGTACACCGCCGGCCGGAAGAAGCCCGTGGCGAAGCCCGCCACGCCCGCCAGGATGATGATCAGCCTCGGGCTGTTCGCGAACGGCAGCGCCAGGAAGACCCCGCAACGCACGAGATCCGACGCAACCATCAGGCGGCGGCGCGAGAAACGATCGACGAGCGGACCGGCGAGAACGCCGATGAGGATGACCGGCAGGAAGTCCGCGATCAGGAGGGCGGCCACCCACTTGCCGGACTCGGTGCGATCCCAGATGTCAACGGTGAGCGCGACGAACGCGAGCCAGGTGCCGACACCCGAGCCGAAGTTGGCCAGCGCGAGGTAACGGAAGCTCGGCACGCGCGCCAGGAGCGCGAGCTGCCGTCCAACCAGTCGGTGCGCGATTCCCGAGACCACTCCGAGCACTGGCGGCGGAGGTTAATCCACGTCGAAAGCGAAGGCGATTTCGGTAGGAAATTGACTTCACCGGAGTACACTCGCCTGGACATGTCCGTTCCCGCCCGGCCGGCCGCTGCCGGGTCGCGCTTTCGGGCCCTGCTCGTCCACGCCAATCCCTTCCAGAGGGTGACGCCGGTCCCGGCCTACGGACTGGAGCGGTTGCGAACCGCGGCGCAGAGCACGGGCGCGGAGGTCGAGATCCTCGATCCCTATCTCTTCTCCGAGGACGCGATCGAGGCCGCGCGCGCCGCAGCCGATCGCTTGCAGCCGCACGTCGTCGGCCTCGGCATCCGGATCATCGACGACTGCATCGTGGTCGATCACCCGGCGGCAAACGGGCACGGCCCGATCGACGTCAGTTTCCTCTTGCCCGAGATCCGCGAGCTCAGGCGCGCTCTGGGCGAGGTCGTTCCGGAGGCGACCTTCGTCGCCGGAGGTGCTGGGTTCTCGGCGTGTCCCCAGGAGTGCCTCGAGTACCTCGATGTCGAGTGGGGCGTGGTCGGCGCCGGCGAGGACGTGTTTGCAGCGATCTGCGCGGGCCGGCCGCTGCAGCAGATCCCTGGGGTCGTACGGCGCGGTGAGGAGCGGGGCATCGACGCCTACCAGCTCATTTTCGCGGGCCCCACGCAGCGCGAGGCGCTCTACGCGCCCGCGAACTCCTTTCCGGTGCGGACGCGGATCGGCTGCGCGATGCAGTGCGCGTACTGCACGGCCGCGAACCTGATGCGCCAGCACGTGAACGGCGACCTCGGTGCAGTGCTGGCCGAGATCGAGCAGACGGTGGAGTCCGCGAAAGGGCGCGGCATCGGGCGCGTGCCGATCTTCTTCGCCGACGACGAGTTCAACCTCCCGGACGAGAAGCACTCGATCGCCGTGCTGCGCGGGCTCGTGGAGCGAGGCCTGGCCGACTCCGTCATGTGGCGGGCGTACTTCAACCCGACGCCGTTCTCCGCCGAGCTCGCCGAGCTCGTCCGCGAGACGAACGGGCTCGTCTCGATCACGGTCGACAGCGCTGCCGAGAAAGTGCTCGCCGCGGCGCAGAAGCCGTTTCGACGACGACATCTCGACGATCTCATCGCCCTGCTCACCGAGCACGGGGTCAGCGCCGACCTCGGGCTCATCTTCGGGCTTCCCGGCGAGACCGATGAGACCGTCGCCGAGACGATCGACTTCGTGCGCGCGTTGCCGCCCGCGATCGAGGTCGCGTACTCGACAGGCGCGCGCGTCTATCCGCACACGCCGCTCTCGCGGATCGCCCAGAAGGAGCCCGAGCGGCTCGTGGGCGCCGAGGATCCGACGTTCCTGGAGCCCGTCGTCTACTCCAGCCCGTGCGCGCCGCGCGAGCTGGCGCGCCGGCTCGACGAGGCGTTCGCTGACCTGCCGAACGTGGCGCGTGTCGGTGTCTCGTACCGCAGCGGATCGAAGGCCTTGTCCGATGCCTACCGCACCGTCCTCAGCCCGAACGGGAAGACCGGCTGGGCCGAGGTGCTCGAAGACGCTGCGCGACCGGGCGACGTGAAGCGCGCAGCTGGAGAGGCGCTCGCGGCGTGCGTCCAGATCGCCGTCTGGCACGGTCGCTTCGACCTGGCGAGTGTCGCCGTCAAGCGTCTCCTCGCCGAAGAGGAAGTCCCGGCGCCGATGTCACGCCGCCAGCTCCGCCTGGCGCACCTCGCCTACGGCGGGCTCGCGCTGGCCGACCGCGCTAAGAGCGCGTTGCGCCGCTGAGAACGCGGCCGAGCGCCTCGCCGAAATATTCGTTCTCCTCGGGAGTCCCGACGGTGACCCGGATCGCGCCGGGCGCGCCGAACCCACCCGTCGGGCGGACGATCACCCCTTCCTGCAGAAGCTGCTCGAACAACGGCCGGGCATCGTCACCGACCTCGGCGAAGAGGAAGTTCCCCATCGCGGGCCCTGCGGGATCGAGCCCGTGCTCGCGCATGATCCGCTCCAGCTGCGCGAGACCCTCCGCGTTCTCGCGCCGGCGGCGCGCGAGCTCCTCGTCGGCGTTCATGCTCGCCAGCGCAGCCTCCTGCGCGGCCGAGTTGACGTCGAAGGCCCGGCGCACCTTGCCGATCGCCGTGACGACCTCCTCGGGGGCCACCGCGTAGCCGACACGCAGGCCTGCCAGCCCGTAGATCTTCGAGAACGTCCGCAGCACGACGACCCTCCGTCCCGCCTTGAGATACGTCTCGATGCCGTCCGCGTAGTCGGGATGATCGATGTACTCGGCATAGGCCTGGTCGAGCACCGTCAACACGTGGTCGGGCACACGGTCGAAGTAGTCGTCGAGCTCGGCCCGCGTGTTCATCGTCCCGGTCGGGTTGTTCGGGTGACAGACGTAGACGAGCTTCGTCCTCGGCCCGACTGCCTCGAGCATCGAGCCCAGGTCGTAGCGGTGCTCGCGAAGCGGCACCCGGCGGGAGACGGCACCGAGCTTCAGTGCGTCGATGGCGTAGCTCGGGAACGACGGCCAGCCGCACACGATCTCGTCGCCCGGATCGAGCGCGAGCTGAGAGAGATAGTCGACGATGCCGTCTGAGCCCGTACCCGGCGCGATCTCCTCGAAGCGCACGTCGTGCCGCTCAGCGAGGGCAGCGCGCAATCGGTACGAGCCTCCATCCGGGTACCGGTTGAGCTCGGGCGCGAGCCGCGCCAGGGCGTCGAGAGCCTCCGGAAACGGGCCGTATGGGCCCTCGTTCGAGGCGAGCTTGACCACACGCTCGAGGCCGAGCTCGCGCTGGACCTCCTCGACCGGCTTGCCCGGCTCGTAGGGCACGAGGTCTCGCACCGCGGGCTTGAAAAAACTGTCGGCGATCTCGGCCAGCGGGGTCACGGCGGCAACTCTATTCAGTGCGTGGCCGGTTCCACCTTGCCAGCCCCATATGTGCCTAGCTATTGTGATTGCAAGGAGTCAGAGTCAGGCGCGTCGCGGGGGTCCGTCCAGGCATCCTCCCTTCCCTACCCAGGGCTTGGGCGGCGGAGTCGTTACAACGGACGTGGCGCGCCTGACTCGGACTCCTGCTCTAGATCGAGAGCCATCAGGATCGCGTCCACGTAGCCGTCGCCGCGGCGGTAGTGCTCCTTCCGATAACCCTCGCGGCGGTAGCCGAGCTTCTCGTAGAGAGCGATCGCCGCGTCGTTGTGCGGGAAGACGTGCAGCTCGAGCTTCCGCACGCCGGCTCCGCGCGCCCACGCCGTGGCCTCGGCCATGAGCGCGGTTCCGACGCCTTGCCGGCGGCGGCCTGCCGCGACCATCAGCCCGAGGTCGGCCACGTGGTGGCTCGCCGGATGCGGGTCGCGCGCGATCGACAGCCGGCCGATGATGCCCTCGGCCGCCTCCGCGACGAAGACGGCCGCGTGCGGGTAGCGACGGAGGCTCTTCAAGTAGCGGCGCTCGTCGGACGGGCTCCGCCAGTTGCGATCGGTGATCAGCCAGCCCTCCGCTTCGGAGCCCACGGCGCGGCCGAGCAGGGCGAGAGCCTCGGCATCGGCCGGTGTCGCCTTCCGGACGAGCAGCCAGTCAGGCAACGACGATGCCGTGCCCGCCACGGCGGGGATCGCCGGCCGCGTGGAGGCTGCCGTCTTCGCGCACCTCGACTGCTGCAACTCCGCCGAAGTACAGGTTCCGCCGCCGCCAGCGGATCAGCTCGTACCCGAGCCGCTCGAGACGGTCGAGCTCCGGCTGGTCCGCCCCACCCTCGCAATGAACGTGGCCGTCGTCGACATGGACGCGCGCAGCCGAGATCGCCTCTTCGACCGGCATGCCGTGCCGAACCACGTTGACGACGAGTTGCAGGATTGCCCCGCGAAGCCGGATCGAGCCTGCGCTCCCCACCACCAGGCGAGGGCTCGAACCATGAAGGACGATCGACGGGGCCATCATGCTCGTCAGGCGCTTCCCAGGGCTCGCCTCGAGACCAGACGGGTTCAGGTCGTACTCGCCGAGCATGTTGTTCAGGTGGATCCCGGTGCCGGGCACGATGACGCCGGAGCCGGCGCCGGTCGACGCCGTGAGCGAAGCCGCGTTCCCCCGCTCGTCGACCACGGAGATGTGCGTCGTTCCGGGCGCGCCGGCCTGCTCTCGTGCGCGAGCGGCGCCGCTCTCGATTCGCTTCAGCGCCGCCTGAATCGATTCGTCCGAGCTCAGGCGACCGGCCAATCCGCCGCGATGGAGGTCGCCGGTGAAGCTGCCCTGCCGCGCGCGGGTCGCCTCGCGCATGACCTCGACGAGAGACTGGATCGACTCCGCGCTCCCGGCCGGCCCGCTGACGCCAAGCCGGTCGAGGAGGGCCAGCGCGTAGCCGATGAGCACTCCTCCTGACGAAGGCGGCGGGTTCGAAACGAACAGCTCGCCCTCGAAGGTCGTGCGAATCGGCCGGCGCCAGATGACGCGGTATTCCGCGAGGTCGCGCCGCGTCAAGGACCCCCCGTTCTCCAGCACGTGATCCACGACCTGGGCCCCGAGGTCACCGCGGTACAGCTCACGGGCTCCGCCCTTGGCCAGTGTCTCGAGCGTGTGCGCGAGGTCCGGCATCACCACCTTCTCGCCCCGCGCGAGTCGTCCATCCCGGCCGTAGATCTCCCGGCCCTCAGGCGTGTGCCGCAGGATCAGGTCGAGGATCGCGTGGAGGTATGCCTGGGGCGGCGTCAGCTCGACGCCGTTGCGGGCGAGCTCGATCGCCGGCTCTAGCAGGCGGGGCCAGGGAACGGTCGCGTAGGCGCGGTGAGCCGTCTCCAGTCCCGCCACCGCGCCCGGGACGGCGCACGAGGCCGGGCCGACGAGGAACACCTGGGAAGACGAGCCGTCGAAATCGATGTCGATCGTCTCCATCTCTGCGGGCTTGCGGCCTCGTAGCCCCTTGCCGGGCGTGGCGACGAAGAAGTCGAGCAGACGGTCCTTCCGGTCGCGGGCGCGATGGACCAGGAGGAAGCCTCCGCCACCCGGGCCGGTGAGCGGGCTCTCGGTGACCCAGGACGCGAACGCAGCGGCCAGGCACGCGTCGACCGCGTTCCCGCCCTCGGCGAGGATCGCCGCGCCGGCCTCGGCGGTGAGTCGATGTCCGGCAGCGATTGCGCCTCTCATGTCTCGAAGCCTAATTCGGGGTCGGCCGACTGCCTGACCGAGTAGCCTTCCATCTCGTGAATCGCGCGAGCCCCCTCGTGCGGGAGGCTTTGCTCGCCGCCGCGGCCGCCGCCAGCCTCGCCGCCCTTCTCGCCTGGCTCGGCCCGCCCGGCAACGACCTGGCCGCCCACGTCTACCAGCGCACCGTCTTCGTGGACGACGGCTACCAGCTCTGGAACAACTTCTGGTACGGCGGGCGGTACAGCTTCATCACGTACAGCGTCATCTACTACCCGCTGGCCGCGCTGTTCGGCATCCAGCCGCTGGCCGTTGCCTCGATTGCGACCGCGGCGCTCGCGTTCGCCGTCGTCGTCGGCCGGCAGTGGGGGCCGCTCGCCCGCTGGTCGAGCCGCTCGTTCGCGGTCGTCTGGGCCGGCCTGATCATCTCGGCCGCGTTCCCGTTCGCGCTGGGATTCGCGTTCGGCCTCCTCGCGCTCTGGGCGCTGCAGGCGGGGAAACGCTGGCACTTCGGCCTGCTGGCCGTGCTCACGCTCCTCGCCAGCCCGCTGGCCTTCCTGCTGCTTTCGATCGTCCTGGCGGGAGTGGCGCTCGACCTGCGCGCACGAGGCCGCAGGCTGCTCGCGCCCGCGATCATCATCGTCGGCATCGGCGCGGCCCACGTGATGCTCACGCGCGCCTTCGCCGATGGAGGCCGTTACCCGTTCCCGAACTGGCAGCTGGCGGCAGTCGTCACCTTCTGCGTGCTCGGCATGGCCCTGACCTGGCGGGTCGAGCGCGCGCAGTTGCTGCGCTGGTTCTTCCCCACGCTGCTGGTCGTGTGCCTCTTCTCGTACTTCGTGCCTTCGCCCCTCGGCGAGAACGTGGCGCGCATCCGCCTCGTGGCGTTGCCCATAGCGGTGCTGATCTTCTCGATTCGAGGCTGGCGCCCGATGCCCGTTGCCGCCTTCGCCCTGCTGCTCGCGGCGATGTGGAACCTCAGCCCGCACGCATGGAGCTTCGAGCGCGGCCGGGGTGAGCAGCCGGCCGCCCAGGCCTCGTACTGGCAGCCTGCGATCGAGTTCCTGAACGAGAACCTGACCCCGTCGTACCGCGTCGAGGTCGTGGACACCGCCGGCCACTGGGCCGCCGTCCACCTTCCCGAGGCGGGAATCCCACTCGTGCGCGGCTGGTTCCGCCAAGACGACTTTCCTCAGAACCAGGTCCTGTACGAGAATCTCACCCGGGGCACCTATCTGAATTGGCTCCGCAACCTCGGCGTGAAATACGTCGTCCTCAGCGATACGCCCACCGATTACAGCGCCAAGCACGAGGCAGACCTCGTGGCCGGTGGTCACTCGGGTCTGCGCCCAGTTGCCGGGTCGGATCGGCTCACCGTCTTCGCCGTGCCCAACGCGAGGCCGATCGTGACGGGCCCGGCGCCCGCCGAGGTCGTCGACGTCGGCCAGGGCCACATCCTCGTCCGCCTCGAGCAGCCGGGGCGCTACCGGATCGCCGTCCGGCACTCGCCGTACTGGCGCTCCGATGCGGGCTGCATCGCCAAGGGCAGTGACGGCATGCTCGTGCTCGCCGCACGGCAGGCCGGGCTCGTCCGCCTGGAGTTCCGGGTCGGGGCGAAGCGCGCCCTGGCCGCGGTCGTCGGGGCGACGAGAACGGCCTGCTAGCTCTGTAGGAAGCTCGGCGGCTCGAGCACGTCCGAGTCGGCCGTCGTCATGGCTGGCTTCGGCCGCACTGTCTTGCTGCCGTCCAGCCCCGTCGCCACGACGGTCACCCAGACCTGGCCGGTCAGCCGCTCGTCGATCGTCGCGCCGAAGATGATGTTCGTGTCCTCACGCGAGCCCCGGCGCACGACCTCGGCCGCCTCGTTTACCTCGTAGAGCGACAGGTCGTCGCCCCCGGCGATCGAGAGCAGGATGCCGCTGGCGCCGACCAGCTCGGTGTCGATGAGCGGTGACTGCAACGCCTTCTCGGCCGCCTCGACGGCGCGGTTCTCGCCGGTTGCGAACCCGATGCCCATCAGGGCCGTGCCCGCGTCCTTCATGATCGTCTTGACGTCGGCGAAGTCCAGGTTGATCAGGCCCGGCATCGTGATCAGGTCGGTGATGCCCTGGACACCCTGGCGCAGGACGTCGTCGGCGATGCGGAACGCGTCGAGCATCGAGGTCGAGCGGTCGAGCACCTCGAGCAGGCGGTCGTTCGGAATCACGATCACCGTGTCGCAGTTCTCACGTAGCTCCGCGACGCCTTGATCGGCCTGGCCTTTGCGCTTCGTGCCTTCGAAATGGAACGGGAGCGTGACGATGCCGACCGTGAGCGCGCCGACCTCCCGCGAGATGCGTCCCACGATCGGGGCTGCGCCCGAGCCGGTGCCGCCGCCCTCGCCGGCCGTGACGAAGACCATGTCCGAGCCGCGCAGAGCGCGTTTGATCTGGTCGTAGGCTTCCTCAGCAGCGCGACGTCCGACGTCGATCGAGGCGCCGGAGCCGAGGCCCTGGGTCAGCTCGCGACCGATATGGATCTTCATGGGCGCGTCCGAGAGGGCGAGCTGCTGGATGTCCGTGTTGACGGCGACGAACTCGACGTCGGAGATGCCGGCGTCGATCATGCGGTTGACCGCGTTCAGGCCGGCCCCGCCCACGCCGACGACTCGGATGACCGCTAGGTACTGGCCGGGCTCGGCGCTCGGCGCCCTATGCAGGCGCGGCGCGGGCTCGGGCATCGTCTCATAGCGAGGTGTCTCGACCGGACGCAGCTCAGGGCGGCTCGGCTCCGGCTCTGGAGCTGCCTCGGCCTGGGGCTTCGGCGCTGGTTCCGGAACCTCTTCGAATGGCGGGGCGTGCTCGACCGTCTCTTCGAGCGGCTCGGCGGCGCGCGCCTGCTCTTCGTGCTCGCGCTCTACCTGGTGCCGCTGAGAAGCCTCCGTCGCGCGGAAGAGCTCCGCGAGCGGGCCCTCACGCATGCTGGCGCGCTTTCGAGCCATTGAGTACCTCCTTCGCGAGGTGGCGGTAGGCGTCGGCGGCGCTCCCGCTCGGGTCGTATTTGAGGATCGAGGAGCCCTTCACGGGCGCCTCCGCATACCGGATCGTCTTCTTGATACGGGTGTTGAAGACCAGATCTCCGAAGTTCTCCTCGAGGATCTCGACCGCCTCGCGTGTGTGCAAGGTTCTACGGTCGAACATCGTCGGCAGGATCCCGACAATCGAGACGTGCGGGTTCAGGTTCTCGCGGATCATCGCGAGCGTGTTCTCGAGCTGGACGAGGCCGCGCAGCGACAGGTACTCGCACTGCACGGGCACGATCACTCCGTCGGCGGCGACCAGCGCGTTGATCGTCAGCAGCCCGAGCGAGGGCGGCGTGTCGATGATGATGTAGTCGTACTCGCCCTTCAGCGGCGCCAGCGCCTTCTCGAGCGCGCGCTCGCGTCCGATCATGCCCGACAGCGCGAGCTCCGCACCGGCGAGATCGATCGAGGAGACGGCGATGTCGATCTCGGTCTTGTGGATCACGTTCTCCATCGGCATCCGATTGACGAGCACGTCGTACATCGAGCGCTCGATCGAGTCGGGGTTCAGCCCCTGGCTCATCGTCAGGTTGCCCTGCGGGTCCATGTCGACGCAGAGCACGCGCAGCTCCTTCTCCGCGAGCGCGGCGGACAGGTTCAGCGCGGACGTCGTCTTGGCGACGCCGCCCTTCTGGTTTGCGAACGCGAGAACGCGCGCCGTTCGCGGCTCGTCGAGATCTTCCACCCGTGTTTGCGGGCGGGAAAGCAGGCGCGAAAGGCCCATTAGTGCTTCCGATTTCGACCGGTCGACGGACAGTCCTGCATCTACTCCATTGTGCAGCAAAACACGAGAGTGGAACAGGAATCCCCTGAATTTCGAGCGGGTTTTCGCTCTTAGCGGGCCGCGAGGGCGCGATCCGCGTCCCGCGCGCCTTCCACGAAGGCGTTCTGGGAGCGTGCCAGCGCGTCTTCTGCGGCCTCACCGGGACGGTCGGCCGCGACCCAGGCCTCGGCCTCCGAGAGGAGCTCGCGCACCTCGTCGAGCAGCACTCCCGCCGGCGCATCGGCCTGCTTGAGCGCGTCGATTCGCTCCAATCGGGTCAGCACTGCGCGGGCCTGGTCCATCGCTCTCACGCTAGTCGCCGGACGCCTGAGCGAATGCGCCGAATTCGTAACGTCTCAGCTCGCCAAGGCCTGCGCGGCGAACGACCCGGGCCGCGCGCGAACGCCGAGGAGCGATTCGTCCAGCGCCTCGATGAGCTTTGCGCGATTGCCGTGCGTGAGGGTCTCGACGATCGCGCGCCGCACTGCGTCGTCTGCGAGCGGAGGAGTCCGCGCCGACCCGAGCGTCCGCAGTGCCGTCAACAGCTCGGTTCGCTCGCGGCCGTTCTCGCCGAGCAGCACCCCCGCCCGGAGCGCCGAGGCCCAGAGCCCGTCGCCGCGGCCGAGCAGCGACTCGAGCGCCGAGCGCAGTTGCTCCGACCGGAAGGGGTCACCCTGGAAGAGCGACAGCTCCCAGCGGTCGAGGGCATCCGCGAGCTCGGAGTCGGCGTCGGCAGCAGGGAGCCGCGCGCGCAGAGCCCGCGCTAGGCCGCCGCGGAACGAGTCCAGCCGAATCGCCTCTCCCGGAGGCTGCGTCGCCGAGATCGGTAGCACGGGGCGAATGCCGTACGGCCGCCAGTCGAGGCGCTCGAAGATCACGGGGCCGGCGGCGATCGCCCCGGCGGTCGCCAGTCGGAGCGCGGTCACGGCGTCGGCGAGCTCGCCCGGAGCGTCCGGTGGCGACGAGCCGCCCGCCGGCAGAGCGTGCTCCAGCTCCAGCACGCACATGCGGTCCATCTCGCGACCGAAATCTGGGGGTGCGAGCCGTGCCCCGTCCGGCCAGCTCGTGCGCAACTCGTTGTCTGCGGCCGGCCGAACACGAACGCCGCCGCCGAGGTCAACAGCGCTGCCGGCCTCGAGACCGATGAGTGGCGCGACTGCCGCGTAGCGCCGCTCATTCCCGAAGAGCGTCTCCTCGAGCGCGCGCGTAGGCACGGTCGAACGCCGTGTCGTCCCAGTCGAACCCTCCGCAGGCATCGGCCGTATCCGCGACGAGCGGCAGCAGGACGGCGCGGAACAGCGCCTGGTCGGCGCCCATCTTCGATCCCGCGTGCGCGCGCGCGAAGATGGCGGCCGCCGGCTCACGGCGCAGCTCGTCGAGGGCGAGCCCGGTGTCGCTGAGCGCGAACAGCCGTCCAGAGCGGCTCTCGACGTAGTCGCGGGTCAGCGGCCGGTACTCGTAGAACGAGGGCCCGTTGCGAGTGGCGTGAGTGTCGAACGCGAACGGGAGCTCGTCGCCGCTCGCGAGCTCGCGCGTCAGGTAGGCGAAAGCGCCCAGGCAGAACCCGTGCAGGGATGAGTGGAGCTGCGGCGCGCGCACGCCCATGCTCCTAGTTACGACCCTGGGGGTGCCGCTCCTTTCTGGCATTCGGGACACCAGTACGCGATCCGGTTGTCGTCGCCCTGGCCCCGCGAGCGGATCGTCGTCCCGCAGCGGGAGCACGGGCGGCCGACACGACGGTAGGCGCCGCGCCCGCGGCCCTTTCCCTGTTCGAGCGAGCTGCGCATCTGGCGCTCCGCTTCGTGCAGCACCTCGAAGAGCTCGGGGTCGGAGACGTCGGCGAGCTTCCGCCACGGCGAGACCCTGGCCGCCCAGAGCGCCTCGGCCTTCCAGAGGTTGCCGATCCCGGCCACCAGCCTCTGGTCGAGGAGCGCGTCGCCGACGGCGCGGCCCTGGTCGGCCAGGCGAAAGCGGGCCAGCATGGCGTCGAAGTCTGTAGGGACGGCGAGGATGTCGGGCCCGAGCCGACGGGTCCCGCGGCCGTGCAGCTCGAGGACGGGGCCGTTCCAGAGGACGGCTTCGCGCTCAGCGCCGCGGAGGACGAGCCACGGGCGACCACGTGAGCCGCCGTTCCGCGCCCGAACTTGCCAGCGTCCGCGCATGCGCAAATGGCTGCGGAGGACGAGGCCGCCCTCGAAGTGGAGCAGCAGGTTCTTCCCGACCGCCTCGACTCCCTCGAGCAGGCGACCGTCGAGCCGCTCCGGGAGTCGCTTGACCTGGGCCTGCGGGTGCGGAGTCTCGACCTCGACGCGCTCTCCGACGAGCACCTGCAGGCGGCGCGCCGCGCGGTGGATCGCATCGCCCTCGGGCATGCTTCGAAGTATGTCCTCGCGCGCTAGAGCAGCAGTGGCCGGAGCGGTTGCAGCCACGGTCTGGAGCGCGCTGGAGCCGATCGACAAGCGCCTCTTCCGCTGCGACTACTCGGATGTCGCACTCCTGGGGAAGGCGTTCACGCGCGGGCCGGCTTGGCTGCCGCTCGGCCTCGCGATCCACGCGGTGAACGGAGCGATCTTCGGGCTCGCGTACCACGAGGCCCGCCGCCGCGTCCCGATCGAGCCGCGTCGCCTGGCGCTCGGCATGGCGCTGGCCGAGCACGTTGCCGTCTATCCCCTTTCGTTCTTCCTCGACCGCTACCACCCCGCGCGTGGGGAGCCGGGCGTGCCGCAGCTCCTCACCAACCCGAGAGCCTTCGGGCAGGCAACGGCGCGGCACGCGCTGTTCGGGTTGGTATTGGGCCGTCTGGCGCGTTAAGGACGCAGGACTGCGCGCCGCGGGCCGGCAAGGAAGCCCGCCTCGAGGAGGAGCGGCATCAGGTCCGTCTCCCCCACCGGCTCGCCGTTGAAGCGCTCGACTGCCAGCCGCTTGCCGCGGCCGGTCTTCACCCGCTCCACGAGCGCGGCCAGCGCCGGCCGCAGCCAGCTCTCGTCGGGCTCGCGCAAGGAGACGATCGAGCGGCCTCCGCGCTCGACGAAGAGCGCCGGCTCGCCTCCGAGCAGGACGACCTGTGCACCTGCGACCCGCGCGGCCCGCCCGCCGGCCTCCTTCGGCCACGGCAAGGCTGCGCCGTAGGGCTGAGCCGGGTCGGCCGCGGCGATGACCAGCGGCTCGGGCTCCTCGTCTTCGGCCGGCCGGAGCTCGCGCAGGCGCTCGACGGCTCCGCCGAGCGCGAACTGGGCGCCTCCGAGCCCCTCGACGAAGTAACCGCGGCGGCAGAGCCCGAGCGTCTCGAGCGCGCGCAGCTCGCCGTAGACGGCTCCGTAGCCGCCGGGGATCCCTTCCGCGCGCACGCCGTCGCGCGTGACGATGCCCTGCCGCTCCAGCAACAGCTCGGCCAGCGCCCGGCGGTCGGGACCTGTCCTGGGGACTGTCCCCGAGTCGTGTCCGAAAAGGCGCTGCGTCTGCGACCAGCGGCCCTGGGTCGCCGTCACGGCCTGAGCGCGGCGGCGCGAGAAACGGCGAGGGCGACGCTGAGCTTGCGGGACCCCGTAGCGGCGGCCCGCTCGCAGGGGCGTCCACGCGTCGTTCGTGACCTCCCCGGCCCAGACGAGATCCCAGAGCGCAGGCAATGCCTGCTCGGCTTCGAGCTCGGTCGCGGTCAGCAGGTCGAACCAGAACTCGGCGCCGCGCGCGAGCACGTCGCGGATCCGGTCGTGATCCTCGCCTTCCGGCTTGTCGGCACCGGCCGGCTGGCCAAGCACGGGCGCGTCCTCACGGAAGAACACGGCGACTCGATCGAGGCCGGCGCCGACCCAGACCAGCTCGCCCGAGGCGCACAGCTGGTCCAGCTGCCCCGGCGAGTAGCCGGGCACCCGCCGCGGCAGCACGTCGCTCTCCCAGAGCTTGACCGGGAGCGGCAGGCCCTGCAGCGGAACGAGCGCCTCGCGAAGAGTCGCGCGGCGGTCGACGCCGTGCCAGCTCGGCAGGAAACGGCCGAGAGTCGCCTGCTCGGCGGGCTCGACCTCGCGGCGCAGCGCGGCCAGCGATGCGCGTCGCAGTCGCCGCAGCACCTCGACGTCGCACCACTCGCGCTCCGTGCCCCCCGGTCGCAACTCCCCACGGACGAGCTTGTCCTCGCGCTCGAGCACCCTGAGCTCTTCCTCCGCCCGCGACTCGTCGATCGCGAAGCGACCGGCGATCTGGCCGGTGGTGAAGGGCCCGCGCGAGCGGGCGAATCGTGCGAGGAGCGAGCGGAGTGCGTCCTCGACGGGCTCCAGGAATGCGTCCGGGAGCCCGCTCGGCGGCATCACGCCCAGGGCGTCGCGGTACCGGCCGGCGTCCTCCACCGCTGCGAGCCGGTCCTCGCCGCCGATGCGGACCGTGATCGCCCGCCGCTCGCGCAGGAGCTCATCCGCCCATTGCGGGTTGTACTCATCGGAGCGCAGGTCGCCGGTGCGGCGCAGGACGTCGTGCAGCTCGTCCGGGTTGCGGGGGTTGCCTCGCAGCTGCGCCTCGACTTCCTCGAGCGCGCCCGGGTCGATCAGGTCGCGAAGCTCCTCCTGCCCCAGCAGCTCCTTCAGCAGGTCGCGGTCGAGCGACAGAGCCTGGGCGCGCCGCTCCGCGGGCGGGGTGTCGTCCTCGTACATGTAGTTGGCCACGTAGTCGAAGAGCAGCGAGGTCGAGTACGGAGAGGCCGAGGCCGTTTCGACGTCGACCAGGTCGAGCTGCCGCGTCTTCAGCCCGGTGAGCAGCCGCTTCAGCGCCGGGAGGTCGAAGACGTCCTGCAGGCACTCGCGGTAGGTCTCGAGGATGATCGGGAACGAGCCGTACTTGCGCGCCACCTGCAGCAGGCCCTGCGCCTTCAGCCGCTGCTGCCAGAGCGGGGTCCGCTCGCCGGGACGACGGCGCGGGATCAGCAGGGCCCGAGCAGCGTTCTCCCTGAACCTCGAGCCGAAGAGCGCGCTACCGCCGAGCTCAGTGGTAACGATCTCCTCGATCTCCAGCGGGTCGATGACGAGCTCCTCGATCGGCGGCGTCGAGTCGGAGTCGGGAAGATGGATCGCGATCCCGTCGTCCGACCAGAGCGACTGCACCTCGAGGCCGAGCGAGTCGCGCAGGCGGGCGCCGAGCGCGAGCGCCCAGGGCGCATGCACACGGGCGCCGAACGGCGTGAGGATGCAGACCCGCCAGTCGCCGATCTCGTCCTTGAACCGCTCGATGACGACGGTGCGATCAGACGGGACGGCACCGGTCGCCGCCTGCTGGTCGCTGAGAAAGGTCAGCAGGTTCCGGGCAGCCTGCTCGTCGAGCGAGTGATCCTTCGTCAGCCGCTCGAGAGCTTTCTTCTCGGGCAAGGCGCCCAGCTCACGCGAGGCCTTGCCGATCTGCTCCCCGAGCTCGTACGGGCGGCCGGGCCCCTCCCCCTTCCAGAACGGGATCGCGCCCGGCACTCCCGGTGCCGGCGAGACGAGCACCCGGTCGCGGGTGATCTCCTCGATGCGCCAGGTCGACGCGCCGAGCATGAAGGTCTGGCCGGCGCGCGCCTCGTAGACCATCTCCTCGTCGAGCTCGCCCACGCGGCCGCCACCGTCGACGAGGTGAACGCCGTAGAGACCGCGGTCGGGAATCGTGCCCGCGTTCGTGACCGCGAGCCTGCGCGCGCCGCCGCGCCCGCGGATGACGCCTGCGGTGCGGTCCCACACGATGCGCGGCCGCAGCTCGGCGAACTCATCGGAGGGGTAGCGGCCCGCGAGCATGTCGAGGACGTTCTCGAGCTGGACGCGGGAGAGGTCCGAGAAGTTGTAGGCGCCCCGGACTAGCTGGTGCAGCTCGTCGACCGAGATCTCCTCGTCGGCGCACACGGCCACGATCTGCTGGGCAAGCACGTCCAGCGGGTTGCGCGGGATGACTGTCTCCTCGATCGCGCCCGCCTTCATCCGCTCGACGACGACGGCCGACTCGAGCAGGTCCGCGCGGTACTTCGGGAAGATGCGCCCCCGCGAGACGGCACCCAGCTCGTGTCCCGCCCGGCCCACGCGCTGCAGGCCTCGGGCGACCGACTTCGGCGACTCGACCTGGATGACGAGGTCGACGGCGCCCATATCGATGCCGAGCTCGAGCGACGACGTGGCGACGAGGCACGGGATCTCGCCCTTCTTGAGCAGCTCCTCGACCTCGACCCGCTGCTCGCGGGCCAGCGAGCCGTGGTGAGCCCTGGCGATTTCGTTCTCGGCCAGTTCGTTCAATCTCAGCGCGAGCCGCTCGGCGAGGCGGCGGTTGTTGACGAAGACGATCGTCGACCGATGCTCCTGGACGAGCTTCAGGACTTCCGGGTAGATCGACGGCCAGATCGATCCCTGCTCGCCCGGCTCGCGCATGTCCTCGAGCGGCACGACGACCTCGAGGTCGAGCTCCTTCGCCCGGCCTGCGTCGACGAGTTGGATCGGCCTCCCGCCCGAGACGAAGCGCCCGATCTCCTCCATCGGCCGCTGCGTGGCCGACAGGCCGACCCTCTGGACAGGTCCTGGGGACTGTCCCCTGGACATGGTCATGCGGTCCAGGCGCTCTACGGACACGGCCATGTGCGCGCCCCGCTTCGTGCCCGCCACCGCGTGCACCTCGTCGAGGATCAGGGTCTGGACGCTCGCGAGCATCTCGCGGGCGCGCGACGTGAGCATCAGGTAGAGCGACTCCGGGGTCGTGATCAGGATGTCGGGATGCTCGCGAAGCATCGCGGCGCGCTCCTTCTGCGACGTATCCCCGGTGCGGACGGACACGCGCAGCTCGCTCTGGAGCCCCGCCAGCGGGCCGCGCAGGTTCCGCTCGATGTCGTAATTCAGCGCCTTCAGCGGCGACACGTAGAGGAGTCGCAGCCCTTCGCCCGGCTCGGCGGTCAGCCGGTCGATCCCGTAGAGGAACGCGGCGAGCGTCTTGCCCGAGCCGGTCGGCGCCTGGATCAGCGTGTGCTGGCCGCTGGCGATCGCGGGCCAGCCCTGCTCCTGCGCGGGGGTGGGACCGTCGAACGTCCTCTCGAACCATTCGCGAGTCGCAGGGGTGAACACGGACAGCGCACCCACGCTGTCCAATCTAGCGATGCCGCGCTAGCCGGCGAAGAGCGCCTGGATCTCGCTCTCGGAGAGAACCCGGTCGTAGATGCGGACTTCGTCCAGCGAGCCCCGGAAACGCGTGTTGCCGCCGGGGTTGCGGCCGATGTTGAGGTTGTAGGTGCTGGTCCCGGGAGCGATCACGTAGCTCGAGCTGAGGGCGAGCACGCCGTTCTTGTAGCCGCGCATCTGCCGGGTGGCGCCGTCACGCACGAGCACGACGTGCTGCCACTGGTTCGCTTCGATCGACGTCGTCAGGCCGCCGAGGACGAGGGAGCCCACAGGGTCCTTATGTGACCAGCGCAACGGGTACGGGGCGACGTTGTGCACCGGGCCGAGCTCGAACTCGTAGCGCTTGCTGACGATCGCCATCGTCGTGCGTGCGCCAGTCGGCCGGATCCAGGCGGAGATCGTCAAATCGCCCGTGATCCGGAGCTCTGCGGTGTCGGGCACCCTGACGTAGTCGTCCGATCCGTCGAACGAGAGGCAGCCCCCGATGCGGCAGGCGACACTCATCGTCCAGGTCGGCCCGTACTGGAGACTGCCGTCGTAGCCGTTGCCCGAGCCGTCGGTGGCAACCAAGCCACTCCCCTCGTCGAACGCCCAGTGGCCGACGAGGCCGCCGGGCAAGCCAACGACTTCCCTGTACGTGGCCGTGTACGTCGTGTCCACGGCCGGCGTCGGGATCGTGTGGCTCTGGGCACCGCCGTCCGACCAGGAGACGAACTCGTAGGTCGTCCCGCCCACGGTCTGCGGGGATGAGGCGTCGAGGTCTCGCTCCATGCCGACGACGCTCGTCACCGTGTGTGGGGAGCTCACCGGCTGACCGTCGAGCCGGAGCTGGAGACCTGGAATGTTCGCTGCCAGCGTCACGGCCGATGTGCGCGGCATGAGGTCGCGGAACGTGCTGTGCGAGAGGCCCCCGCTGTCGGTGACGGTGAGGTGAATGCGGTACCAGACGTCGGGGGCGACATGGCCGGTCGTCGGGACCTGGAACGAGCCACCCTGGCTGCCGCTCGTGTCCGGGATGAACGGGTGCACGTGCGTCTCGTGGTGGAAGTCGACGCGCCAGGTGAACCTGGCCCCCGGAAGTGCACCCTCTTCCGGGTCCATGCCCGTCCCCGCATACGTGATCGTCTCGCCGGCGCTGTACCGCGAGCCCGCAGGCGGTTCCGTGATCGTCGCCGTCGGAGGCAGGTTGCTCGTCACCGTCAGCGTGGCGGCGTTGCTCGTCGCGCTGCCGAGGCTGTTCGTGACGATGGCCCGAAACTGGGCGCCGCTGTCACCGAGTTGCGGGCTCGGGACCGTGTGACTGGCCGCCGTCGCGCCGGCGATGTTCGTCCCGTTCCGCTGCCACTGGTAGGTCATCGGAGCCGAGCCGCTCGCGCTGACGGTGAACGTCGCGCTCTGGCCGACCGGCACGGTTTGGTTCTGCGGATGCGTGACGATCGCCGGCGCCTGGCCGCCGCCCAGATACCGCACGCGGCGCAACGTGTTGGTGCTGCGGGCCAGGTAGTACATGACCCCGTCGGCGGCGACCTTGACGTCGACCGGGTCGCGGGTACCGTCGGCCGTCAGGAACGTCGAGACCTGCCGAGTCGTCAGGTCGACGCTCTTGATCCACCCCGCGCAGTAGTCGGCGAAGAAATAGTCGCCTACGTACTCGGGCGGGAAGTTGACGATCGCCGGGTTGTAGAACGCACCGCCCGTGATCGCGCAGTCGCCGCCGGCCTGCGGATAGGCGTGGAACGGGTTGTGGAAGCGCGGGTCGTTGTGCGGCCCCTCGGTGGCGGGCCAGCCGAAGTTGAACCCGGCGTTGAAGCCGCTGTTGGGGCCGACCCAGGCCTCGTTGATCTCCTCGAAGGCGTTCTCACCGACGTCGTTGATGAAGATCCGGCCGGTCGTCGACTGGATGTCGAACGTGAACGGGTTGCGCAGGCCGAGCGACCAGATGGCGCGGTTGTTGCCGGTCGTGCTGCCGTAGAAGGGGTTGTCGAGCGGGATGGTGCCGTCGGCGTTGATCCGCAGCAGCTTCCCGGACAGCGTCGCGAGCGACTGCGCGTTGTCCTCGTGGTGGCCTTCCCCGACGGCGACGTAGAGCTTGCCGTCGTTGCCGAAGTGGATTGCCCCGCCGTTGTGCCAGCCGGTCTCCGACGGGATCGGGTTGAGGATGAACGTCTCGCTCCCCGGCTCGGCGACATCGGGGTTCGTGCTGCTCGCGGTGAAGCGGCTCACGCGGTTCACGACGGTGACGTCGCCGCCGTGTAATAGACGTAGACGTAGCGGTTCTGCGCGAAGTTCGGGTCGAAGGTGACGCCGAGCAGGCCGCGCTCGTTGGTCGACGTGACGCTCACGCTCAGGAAGGGAGTCGGGAGCAGGACGTTGTTCCTGACCACGCGGAGCTGTCCGCCCTGCTGGGCGACGAAGATCCGCCCGTCGGGAGCGAGTGCCATCGACGTCGGGTTGGTCAGCCCGGAGGCGATCACGACGTCTTCCCGCTGCGGCGGCGGCGGAGGTGGAGGCGGTGGTGGTGGCGGCGGTGGGTGGCGGTGGTGGCGGCGGCGGGGCGGGAGGAGGCGGTGGCGGCGGGCTACCGCCGTCGGAATAGAGCTCCTGCACCTCGGCCGCGCTCAGCACCCTGTTGTAGATCCGCACCTCGTCGATCAGGCCGCGGAAGCGCTGGATGCTGCCGGGGTTGCGGCCGATGTTGAGCGGATACGTGCCCGTGCCGGGAGCGGCCGGGTAGCTCGAGGTCAGCGCGAGAGCGCCGTTTTTGTAGCCCCGGATCTGGCGGGTGGCGCCGTCGCGGACGAGAACGACGTGCTGCCACTGGTTGCTCTCCGTCGCCGTGGCCAGGTTGCCGGAGACGAGTGTCCCGGTCGATTCCTTGTGCGACCACGTCAGCGGATACGGAGCCGTGCCCTGGACGGGGCCGAGCTCGAACTCGTACCGCTTGCTGACGACGGACTGGACGCTGCGCGCGCCCGTGGGCTTGATCCAGGCCGACAGCGTGAGGTCGCCCGTGATCCGCAGCGGCGCCGAATCCGCAACCCGGACGTAGTCGTCGGTGCCGTCGAAGGAGAGGCAGCCACCGACCCGGCAGGACCCGGTCGTGGCCCAGGTCGGGTTGTACTGGAGCGTCCCGGTATGCCCGTTGCCGGAGCCGTCCGCCGCGGTCGATCCGCTGCCCTCGTTGAAGGACCAGTAGCCGACGAGGCCGTTCGGGGGCACTGCGGCTCCCGCCCCGTGGGCTGAGACGAGCGCAAGCAGGATCGCTGCAAGGGCCGCAGCTCGACCTGATCTGATTTGGGGGCCTCCGGTAGAGGGTTGGGCGATGCTCGACTGGGGTTCAGGTGTACAACGACGCGAGACCCGGAAACGGTTCGCCCGCACACTAGAGGCGGCTCCGGACGGGGTCGTTAGCATCGCTTCGCGTTGCCCGAGACCCCTGAGCAGATGTACGAGCGGGCCGCAGATGCCCTGCGAATGCCCCCGGTCGAGGAGTGGGAGACCTTCCCGTTCGACGGGGAGATGCGCCCGCGCACGCTTCAGGCCCCCATCGAACGCGAGGAGCCACGGCTCGGCGCAGGCGGTGTCGACTGCCGGCGCTGCTCTGCGCCCGACGACGAGTTTCTCTGGACGAACGAACGCTGGCGCCTGCACACTCTCGACGGTCCCACCGGGTTGCCGGTGAACGTCATCCTCGTTCCGCGCGAGCACTTCGCCGAGCTCGGTGACCTTCCCGACGATCTCGCCGCGGAGCTCGGCGTCATGCTCGCGAGGATCGAGCGAGCCGTGCGCTCGGTCGGCGAGATCGGACGGGTGCACGTCTGCAAGTGGGGCGACGGTGGCGAGCACCTGCACTGGTGGTTCATGGCGCGCCCGGCCCGGATCCCGCAACTGATCGGGAGCTTCGCCGCGATCTGGGACGACATCCTGCCGCCGGTGCCGGAAGAGATCTGGCGGGAGAATCTCGCAGCCGTCAAGGCTGCCCTCGAGGGGTAGGCTGCAACCGTGGCGATCGCCGCCCCCGACCGGTTGTACTTCACGGACAGCGACGAGGCGAACCAGCTCCTGGCCTCGGAGCCGATGGCGCTCCTCATCGGCTTCGCGCTCGACCAGCAGGTGACGGTGCCGACGGCTTTCCTGGGCCCGCTCAAGATCAAGCAGCGGCTGGGCACGCTCGACGCCGGCGCGATCGCCAAGATCGATCCGGCCACGCTCGAAGCCGCCTTCCGCGAGCGGCCGGCAGTACACAGGTTCCCGGGCTCGATGGCGACGCGCGTGGCGGACCTCTCCGCCCACGTGGAGGCCGAGTACGACGGAGACGCGTCCCGCCTCTGGCGCGAGGCGGCCGACGCCGACGATCTCCGCAAGCGGATCAAGGCGCTGCCGGGCTTCGGGGAGATGAAGATCAAGGCGCTGGCCTCGGTGCTGGCGAAGCGCTTCGGAGTGCAGGTGGCCGAGGGCCTCGTTCCTCCACACCCGACCCTCGGCGACGTGGACTCGCGCGAGGCGCTCGACAGCTACCAGGAGAAGAAGCGGGCCTACAAGGCGAAGCTCAAGGCCGAGTCGACCTGAGGCTCCGCCCGCCCGTCACCGTCTACGTAACGCGCGAGCACCCGAGGACGGGCGCCGACGAGTTGCTCGTGTTCGACGTGCCCGGCGAGCCGGAGTACACCGCGATCTTCCCCGGCGGAGGGATCGAGGAAGGCGAGACCGTCGAAGAGACGGCCGTGCGGGAAGCGCGAGAAGAGACCGGACTGACCGTCGAGGTCCTCCGTGTGCTCGGGGAGGTCGAGAATCCGGATCGGGGGCCCGACTACTTCGTCCAGGCCGCCCCCACCGAACGATTGCCCGACTCCTGGGAGCACGAGATCCCCGGCCAGGACGGCGAGCCCGGCTACGTCGTCGTCTGCCGTTGGGCGCCGGTCGACCCAGACGCCGAGTTCTGGGGCCTGCGCGGTGCCTTCGTCCACGCGCTCGTCCGCGAACGCGTCGTGGCCTACGTGACGCGCCAGGGCCCGCGAGGACTCGATCTGCTCACCATCGAGCAGGGCGACATCCAAGGTGGCGTCCAGGTCCCGGCAGGCCGGCTCGATCCCGGCGAGAGCCCGGAGCACGGTCTCGCCCGTGAGGTCGAGGAGGAGACGGGGATCACAGAGGTCAGCGTCGTGCGGCGCCTGGCCGACGCCGACGAGTTCGAGCGGCTCTACGGGCCCGGCGCCCACCGCAGCCATGCGTTTCACGCCGAGGTCGCCGCCGAAGGCGCGGACGAATGGGAGCACCGGGTCGGCGGTTCGGGCGCCGACGCGGGCCTCGTCTACCTCTGCCGCTGGGTGCGCCTCGACGAGTGCCCGCCCCTTTGGGGGGATGCCGATCCCTTGGTCGAGAAGCTCAGGCGGTCGATAACGGAGTCATGAAGCGCCTGCTGCCGCTTGCGTGCCTCGCCGTGCTGCTGGGCGGCTCCTCAGCGGAGGCTCTGCGCCTGCCGGCCGCACCGCGCTGCACGGTCTTCCCCAAGTCCAATCCCTGGAACCGCCGCGTCGACCGGCTGCCGGTCGCGGCGAACTCGGCCGAGATCATCAGCTCGATCGGCACCGAGCGCGGCCTGCACCCCGACTTCGGCTCGGGCCTGTGGGAGGGCGCTCCGATCGGGATCCCGATCACCGTCGTCGGCCGGCGCACACCGAAGTCTCGAGTCTCGTTCGAGTACGCGGACGAGTCAGACCGCGGCCCGTACCCGATTCCGCGCGGTGTGCCGATCGAAGGCGGGTATCGCTCGGACGGCGACCGGCACGCACTGATCGTCGACCGCGACTCCTGCAAGCTCTACGAGCTCTTCGCGCTCTACCCCAAGGGTCGCGGCTGGCGAGCGGGCTCCGGCGCGATCTGGAACCTCCGCTCGAACCGGCTGCGCCCCGCAGGCTGGACCTCGGCCGATGCGGCAGGGCTCCCGATCCTCCCCGGCCTGGCGCGCTACGACGAGGTGCGGCGAGGCGTGATCGACCACGCGTTGCGGTTCACGGTTCGCCGGACGCGACGGGCGTACGTGTACCCGGCCCGGCACTTCGCGAGCAGCTCCGACGACCCGAACCTGCCGCCAATGGGCCTGCGCGTGCGCCTGAAGGCGAGCTTCGACGTCAGCGGCTACCCACGGCAGGCGCGTGTCGTCCTCACCGCGCTCAAGCGCTACGGGATGCTCGTGGCCGACAACGGCTCGGACTGGTACATCACGGGCTCCCCCAATCCGGGCTGGCGGAACGACGACCTGCGAACCCTGGGTAGGGTCAAGGGCTCTGAGTTCGAGGTCGTCGATACCCGCACTCTTCGCCCTTAGCGTCCTGCTCGCAGCCGGCTGCGGCGGAGACGAAGAGAACGGCGGCAGCCGCGAGAACCCGGACGGGTCGGTCAGCGTCGATCTCGTCGAGCAAAGCGACTCTGGCCAGTCAGGCGTGGCGACGTTCAAGGCGGAGGACGGCGAGCGCACCCGGGTCACGATCGAGCTTTCGGGCGCTCCTGACACCCCGCAACCCGCGTACGTCCACGAGCGCTCGTGCGACGACATCGACCCGCAGCCGACCGACACTCTCCAGCCCGTCGCCAACGGGCGCTCGGAGACCGTGATCGCCGTCTCGCTCGAGCATCTCCGTGCCTCGCCGCACGCCGTTGCCGTCCAGAAGTCGGCCGACACGTACGTCGCCTGCGGGACGATCGGGGAGGGCGGCTCGCTACTGCCGTAGATCGCGGAGCGCAGTTTTCGCGGCGGCATACCCGCACATCCCGTGCACGCCTCCACCCGGCGGAGTGGCCGAGGAGCAGAGGTAGACGCCCTTCAGAGGCGTGCGGTACGGAACCGGCTTGCGCACCGGCCGGAAGAAGAGCTGCGCGAGGTCCGGGGCGCCGCCGTTGATGTCGCCGCCCACGAGGTTGCGGTTTCCCGCCTCGAAGTCGGCCGGGCTCCTGACCGAGCGGGCGAGGACGAGCTCGCCGAACCCCGGGGCGAAGCGCTCGACCTGTGCCTCGATCCGCGCCGTCATGTCCTGCGTCGAGCCGTTCGGCACGTGGCAGTACGCCCAGGCCGTGTGCTTGCCGGCGGGCGCGCGCGTGTCGTCGAAGAGCGACTGCTGCACGAGCAGGACGAAAGGCCGTTCCGCGTGCCGTCCGTTCCACGGCCCCGATTCGGACGCAGCGATCTCCTCGAGGGTGCCGCCGAGATGAACCGTGGCCGCGCGCCCGCACTCCTCAGCCCGCCACGGGATCGGACCGTCGAGAGCCCAGTCGAGCTTGAACGCGCCCGGGCCGTGCCGGTAGCGCTCGAGCGCTTCGCCGTACCGGACGGGAAGCCGTCCCGCCGCCATCCGCAGGAGCTCGCGAGGCATGACGTCGGCGAGGACGACGTCCGCGTCGGGCAGCTCGTCGACGGGGCTCGACGTCCGCACCTCGCCACCGAGCTCCCTGATGCGCGCCACGAGACCGTCGGCGATTCGTTGCGAGCCGCCGCGTGGGAAGCCCCAACCGTGGACGTGGGCGAGCACCATCAGCGCGTACCCGAACCCGCCGCCGGGCCTCTTCTCGAGCGGCAGCATCGAGTGAGCCGCGTTCCCGGCGAAGAGCGCCCTCCCCTGCGACGTCGAGAACGTTTTCTCCGCGGCGGAGCGTGCCGGAGCGAGGGCCAGGCGCGCACTGTGCGCCGCGTTACGGGGCCCGAGCGCCCGGAGCATCGCCAACACGCGCCGTGGCGGCGGCGGATAGGGCCCGACGAGAACCGGCTCGACCGCGTCCCAGTGCTCGACGACCGGCTCGAAGAGTCGGCGGTAGGCCTGCTCGTCCGCGCCGAGGCCGCGAGCGGTCTCCCCCACGTCGCGATGGAGCACGGCCGCCGTGCCGTCGTCGAACGGATGTGCGGCCTGCAAGGGCGGCTCGACCCAATCGAGCTGAAGGTCGACCTCGCGAAAGAACGGCGACCGGGCGAGTGGGTGGATCGCCGAGCAGAGGTCGTGCACGAACCCGGGCAACGTCAGCTCCGCGGAGCGTGTGCCGCCGCCGAGCGTCGGCTGCTCCTCGTGCACGACGACGTCGAAGCCCGCCTGGGCGAGCGTCACCGCTCCGGCCAGCCCGTTCGGCCCCGATCCGATGACGACAGCGGTCGGCATATCGGAAACTATGTGCCATCCTGGTCGCGTGACGACGCGCTTCGGTTTGGCCGCCCTCGTGATCACGCTGTTGGCAGCCGGATGCGGCGGCGGGAACGGCGGTTCCCCCGAGAGCGAGGAGTTCATCGTCGAGCTCGAGCTTCCGCTCTCGTCGTACCTGGACGAGCCCGAGGTCTACGGGCAGGCCGGTCTCAGCCCGAACGGGCGAAACGGGACGCGGGTCGTGATCCGGCTGGACGAGCCGCACAAGTCGACGATGGAGGCCGAGATCCGCCGCGGCGGCTGCACCAGCTTTCGCTCCATTTCGCCCGACTACGAGCTCGGCACAGTGAAGGACGGCAGCCTCACCACCGAGGTGGACGTGCCGACGCGCGAGGTCCGTATGGGCTACGCGCTGGTCGTTCGTGAGCCGCGCAAGGAGGACGACCAACGGAGCCGCCGCGAGCGCCGCGAGGGAACCTTCGACAAGGGCACGTGCGGCGACCTCTCGACCGCGGAGCCGGTCGACTGATCAGCCGACGCCGGCGAGCAGGAAAGCGCGGTTCTCCTTCAGCATCTCGCGGGCGATGACGAGCCGCTGGATCTGGTTCGTGCCTTCATAGATCTGCGTGATCTTGGCGTCGCGCATCATGCGCTCGACGGGGTACTCCTGCATGTAGCCGTAGCCGCCGAGGATCTGGACGGCATCGGTCGTGACCTCCATCGCCACGTCGGTGCAGTAGAGCTTGGCCATCGCCGAGATCTTCGTCAGCTCGTCTTCGGGGGCGCCCTCGTCGACCATCATCCCGACCTTGTAGAGCAGCCCGCGTGCCGCCTCGCACTTCGTCTCCATGTCGGCGAGCATGGCCGAGATCAGCTGGTGCTGGGCGATCGGCTTGCCCATCGTCTCGCGGCTCTTCGCGTACTCGAGTGCGTAGTCCGTAGCGCCCTGGGCGAGGCCGAGCCCTTGCGCGCCGATCCCCGGGCGCGACCGGTCGAGGATCCGCATCGCGATCTTGAAGCCCTCGCCTTCCTCGCCCAGCAGGTTGTCCGCCGGGATGCGCAGGTCGTTGAAGAAGATCTCGCCTGTCGTCGAGCCCTTGATCCCCATCTTCGGCTCGATGCGGCCGACCTCGAACCCCGGCGAGTCGGCCTCGACGGCGAAGGCCGAGATCCCCGAGTGCCCCGCCTCCGGGTCGGTCTTCGCGAACACGGTGTAGACGTGCGCAACGCCCGCGTTCGTGATGAAGCGCTTGCCGCCGTTCAGGACGTACTCGTCGCCGTCAAGGCGTGCCTCGGTGCGCATCGCGGCCGAGTCCGAGCCGGAACCGGGCTCGGTGAGCGCGTACGCCGCGAGCCATTCGCCGGTCGCGAGGCGCGGGAGAAAGCGCTGCTTCTGTTCCTCCGTGCCGGCGAGCTTGATGCCCAGCGAGCCGAGCTCCTGGACGGCCAGGATCAGGCCGGTCGTCGCACAGACCTTGGAGAGCTCCTCGACTGCGACGAGCACCATGAGCGCGCCCGTTCCGGTGCCCCCGTAGGCCTCGTCGTAGGGCAGGCCGAAGAGCTCGTGCTCGCGGAAGAGCTCGACCATGTCCCAGGGGAACTCGCCCTTCTTGTCGATCTCGGCCGCCCGCGGGGCGACGCGCTCGCGCGCGAGGTCGCGCACGAGGTCGCGGATCTCACGCTGCTCGTCGGTCAGTGGGTCGTACGGCACCGCGGAAAGTCTATGGCCGAGCGACCAGTTCGAGCATCCGGTCGATCGAGGCGAGCATCTCGCGGGCTCCCTGTGCAGCGCGAGGCTCGTCGAACACATCGGCGAGCTCTTCGGCGACCTGTCGCAGAGCCGTCAGACGACCGAGCAGCTCCGCGTGGTCGGCCGGCAGGAGCTGGATCATTCCGGCTGGTGGCAAACCGCCTCTACGTTGTTGCCGTCGGGATCGTGCACGAACGCCCCGTAGTAGGTCGGGTGGTAGATGCGTCGCGGAGCCCGGGCGGCCCGTTGTCATTCCCGCCTGCGGCGAGAGCGGCTTCGTAGAACGCGTCGACGGTTTCGCGGTCCGGGCTGGCAATGGCGATGTGGATCGGCGTGCCCGGCCGGTCGCGGTCGCTGATCCAGAAGTCCGGCTTCCCGCCTGTACCGAGCCCGACAAAGTTCCCGAGGTCGGCAATCACCTCGTATCCGAGCGGCCTGAGTGCCTGCTCGTAGAACGCCCGGCTGGCGGCGACGTCGCTGACGTTGATCAAAATGTGGTCGATCACCGGAGATCCAACTTACAGTCCCGGCTGTGATCCTGGACAACGGCATCATCCACACGCTCGACCCGTCCATGCCGACTGCGCGGGCCCTGGCGATCGCGGGCGAACGCGTCGCGGGAGGTGTCGGCACGCACGAGACCGCCCTGGCCAGCCCGGAGCGCGTCGACCTCGGCGGACGTTGCGTCGTGCCGGGCTTCAACGACGCGCACGTGCATTTCCCGACGTGGGCGGCCGCTCAGCGTGAGGTGCGGCTCGAAGGCACGTCGTCCTTGGAGGAAGCCGTGGCCCGGGTGGGCGACGCGGTCGGAGCCGTCGAGCCCGGCCGCTGGCTGCGGGGCCGGGGCTGGCGAAGCGGTGACTGGGCGCCACCGGTGGAGCCGACTCGCGAGGCGCTCGATGCCGTCACGGGAGACACGCCGACGGCGCTCATGGCCCGCGACTACCACTCGTTGTGGCTCAACTCGGCCGCTCTGGCGCAGGCGGACGGCGACTTGCAGTCCGACGGCGGCGTCGTCGAGGTCGACGAACGCGGCGAGCCGACGGGCGTCCTCCGCGAGGAATCGGCCTGGACGTTCCGCGACCGGTATCTCCGGCCCACGGACGACGAGTTCATCGAGGCCATGCGCGACGGGCTGAAGCTCGCCGCCGCGCGAGGGGTCACGGCTCTCCACGACAAGGACGGCTGGCTCGGGGCGCCGCGGCTCTGGCAGCGGCTGCTCGACGACGGATTGCTCACGTTGCGGGTCTGGCAGTCGCTTCCGGCCGAGCATCTCGACCGGATCGACGAGCTCGCCCTGCCGGCGGGCATCGGCGGCGACTTGCTGCGCATCGGCTATCTGAAGGTCTTCATGGACGGCACTCTCGGTTCGCAGACGGCACGCTTGCTGGACGGCTCCGGGGTCGAGATCACGAGCCGCGACGAGCTGGCGGAGATCGTGCGCCGCGGGGCGCGGTCCGGGTGGCCGGTCGCGGTGCATGCGATCGGCGACGCCGCGAACCGAGACGCGCTCGACGCGTTCGAGGAGACCCGCGAGGACTGGCGAGGGCTGCGGCCCAGGATCGAGCACGCACAACTCCTCGCGGAGGAAGACGTGCCGCAGGTTCGCCGAGCTCGGCGTCGCCGCCTCTGTCCAGTTCAGCCACGCGCCGTCGGACCGCGACATTGCCGACCGCCTCTGGGCCGGTATGACCGACCGCGCCTACGCCTACCGATCGCTGCTCGATACGGGGGCGCTAGTGGCCAACGGATCCGATGCGCCGATCGAGGAGCTCGACCCGCTGGCCGGAATCCGCGCAGGAGTGCTGCGGACGCTCGACGAGCGCGAAGGGTGGCACCCCGAGCAGGCCGTCACGGTCCAGCAGGCGCTCGAGGCGACCACGATCAACCCCGCCTGGCTGGCGGGCGACGAGCGCCGGCGGGGCAAGCTCGTGCCGGGCTACCTGGCCGACCTCGTCGTCCTCGACCGCGATCTCCTCAGCTGCCCTCCGGAAGAGCTACCCGACGTGCAAGTCGTCGCAACGATGCTGGGCGGCCGCTGGGTCCACAACCCGCCCCCTTGGGACTAGCCCGGTGCCAGGCACCGGACATGGCGTTTCCGCCGCGCAATCGTCCCGAACACAACCTCGACCGCCCTGTTCAACCCAGTGAACGCGGCCCGTTGTGACCCGTCCGGTGCCAGGCACCGGACATGTGACGAAACGCTTCGCTCTGTGGGAACTCGAGCGGTGGTCTAGCGCAGCTTGAGGAACGGCACGAAGCGGCTGAGATCGACGACCCCGAGTTTCGGCAGCTCGTCGCGACGACAGACGGCCGTGGCCAGCGCCTCGGCCTCATACCGCAATGTCCTCGCGCGCGACATTCTCCGAGCGCGAAGCTGGTCGCTGACGATGACGCGAGCAGCCGCCAGCGACAGGCCACGCCGTGAGAGCGCACGGCGGTAGGCCCGCTTCGACCCTCTGAAGCGCTCCGCGACGATTCGTCGCTCCGCACGAAGGATCTCGCGCCCTCGAACTCGCGCCCGCCGCCGGGCCAGCCGGGTGAGCAGCGCCGTCGCGGCCGTTCCGCGAGACCACGTGATCCGCGCGGTCCGAGCGAGCGCCGCGGTCGTGATCGCGGTCCCGGAGAACCCGCAGTGCACTCCCGGCGCAAGCAGCAGCTGTCCTTCGTCGCGCGACGTGTTGAACACACCGCCCGAGACGCTCGGCGCGTCGCACAGCGCCGGGTCGCGTGTCCAGAGGTATGCGCAGGCCGCCAGCGGCTTGTCGGGATCGGCTCCGCCGGGTGTGAACGCAGCCCACCCCCAGGACCAGATCGAGTCGATGCCCTCCTCTGCGGCCACCTGCTCGGCCGCGAGTGCGTTCCACTTCACGTAGTCGAGCCAGGCCGGAAGAGGCTGTAGCCCCTCACGCCCGAGCATGCCGGGCGCTGAATGAAAGCCCAGCGCGAGCCCGAGACGCTCACGGGGCACGCCGATGTCTGCAAACCGACGGATGACTCCGCGCATGTTCAGGCGCACCCGCCGGTTCCCGATCAGCACGCCGAGGGCGTGCACCTGAGCAGCGTGGTAGTACGCCTCGTAGACGATGTCCGCGGAGTCGGTCAGTGTCCGCCACCACTCCCCAGCCGCGCCGCCAAGCGCGGGCCGACCGTGAACGAAGAGGAACGGACGCGCTCCGCGGGCGGTGAGAACCTCGACCAGCGTGAGCACGTTGGCGCGGTACTGAGCGTTGGTCGACGACCACGGCGTCCGCAGATTCGCGCCCCACAGCTCTTCGAGGCCGATCAAGGGCGTCGCGCAGGCCGACGAGGCGGCCGCGCGATCGAAGAGCGCGTTCGCCTGGCCCTCGATGGAGAACGGGTCTGCCGGCGCCAGAGGCGTACCGACGATGTTCCGAATGTTCATCTGCCAGTACACGGTCCGCGCGCCCCGCTCCCGCAGCGCCTGCGGCGTAGCGGTGCCGCTGGTCGCCGCGATTACGCCCGGCTTGCCGAAGATCTCGTTGCGGAAGGGGACAGACCCCTCGGCGTAGTCGATCCACAGCGGCTTGGAATCGGGCAGGCCGCAAGGCGCGGCCGCTGCCGGTGCGGCAGACCAGGCGATCGCCAAAACGGCGCCGAGCGCGACGAGTATTGCTTTGGGCCGCATCCCCTGGCTTTTAACAACGGCTCAGCGGAGCCGAGCAAATTCTCTGTAAAGCTCTTTCGCAGCCTCGATGCCTAGCGGGATGTGGTCGACGCGCAGGCGCTCGTTCGGCGAGTGGATGTTCCCCTCGGGAAGGTCGAACCCGGTGAGGATCGTCGGAATGCTCTTCGTCTCGAGAGCGGCCATCACCGGCAGCGAGCCGCCGACCCGTAGTAGCAGCGGGCGCGCGCCCAACGCGCGCTCGAACGCGTCCAGGCCGAGCTGGATCGCCTTCTCCTCCGGACGGACGAGCGCCGCCGGCGCCATCGCGAGGCGCTCGACCTCGACCTCGGCTCCCTCGGGCGCCGCCTCCAGCAGCAGCTTCTCCATCGCCGCCGAGATCTCGTCGCCGTCCTGGCCGGGCGCCAGGCGGATCGACACGTTCGCCTCAGCGACGACCGGGAGCACCGTCTTCTGCAGCTCCGCCGAGCCACCGCTCAAGCCGTGCACATCGACCGCAGGCTCTTCCCAGGTGCGCCTGTAGAACTCCGCGACGGCCTCGCCGTCGGCGGGACGCGCGCCTTGCGCAGCCAGAACGTCGCCCCCGCTCTCGAGCTCGCCCCAGCCGGCGCGCTCCTCGTCGGAGGGCGGCACGATGCCGGCCCGCAACGACTCGTCGAGCCGGCCCTCCCGCGGTACCACCGCGGAGAGCACCTGCATGAGCGCATGCGTCGCGTTCAGCGCCGCTCCACCGAAGACGCCGGAGTGAAGATCGCGCTCACCGGTCCTGACCCGCACGTGGAAGTACGCAATGCCGCGCGTCGCCAGCTCGAACACCGGAACCCCCACCTTCACCATGTGCCCGTCGAAGATCACGCAGACGTCGCCGCCACGCTCGTCCGACTCGAGGAAGTCGACGATCGAGTGGCCGCCCGACTCCTCCTCGCCGTCACACGTGAAGCGCACGTTGACGGGCAATGTGCCCTCGGCGGCCAGGAGAGCGGCTGCCTTGAGCAGCATGTAGAGCTGGCCCTTGTCGTCGGCGACTCCCCGGGCGTAGAGCCACCCGTCTCGTACCTCCGGCTCGAAGGGCTCGCTCTCCCATTGATCGAGCGGGTCGGGCGGCTGGACGTCGAAATGCCCGTAGGCGATCACGGTCGGCGCCGAATCGGCGTCGGCGGACGCCCGCAGCTCGCCGATCACGAGCGGATGCCTGACCCCCTCCTGCACCTCGGCCTCGCCGCCCGCCGCCCGAATGAAGTCCCGCACCCACTCAGCAGCGTGGCGAACGTCCCCGGTGTGAGCCGGGTCGGCGCTGACGCTCGGGATGCGCAGCAAGTCGTAGAGCTCGTCGAGCCACTCAGCGGGCGGTTCAGCCACGGCCGCGCAGGCTAACGGCTAACGACTTCGTCTGAGGCGCTACGCCACTTCGCGAAGCTTCTGGCAATCGGCCAGAGCGCGAAGCTTCTTCAGGCACTGATTCTCGATCTGCCTGATCCGCTCGCGTGTGACGCTGAACGCGCGTCCAACCTCGTCGAGCGTGCGCGGCGGGTTTCCGTCGAGCCCGTACCGCATCTCGAGGATTCGCTGCTCCCGAGGAGCGAGCGAGCACAGAATCTTCGTGAGCGCGTCCTTGCGCAGGGCCTGCTCGGCAGCCTCGTCGGGAAGCGGCGCGTTCTCGTCGGTCAGGAAGTGCCCGAACTCGGACTCCTCGTCGTCACCGACGGGCTTCTCGAGCGAGACCGGCAGCTGCGCCGACCTGCGGATCTGCTCCACCTCTTCGAGGCTCAGGTCCAGGTCCCGGGCGATCTCGTCGGTTGCCGGCTCGCGCCCGAGCTCGCCCCGCAGCTTGCGCTCGGAGCGGACGATCTTGTTCAGCTTCTCGACCACGTGCACCGGCATGCGGATCGTGCGCGACTTGTCCGCGAGCGCGCGTGCGACTGCCTGGCGGATCCACCACGTCGCATACGTCGAGAACTTGAAGCCTTTGCGGTAGTCGAACTTCTCCGCAGCGCGCACCAGGCCGATCGTCCCCTCCTGGATGAGATCGAGGAAGGGCAGGCCCTGGTTGCGGTAGCGCTTGGCGATCGAAACCACGAGGCGGAGGTTCGCCTCGACCATCGCCTGCTTCGCGATGTGGTCGCCGCGCTCGATCTTCTTCGCGAGCTCGATTTCCTGCGGCGCGGTCAGGAGGTCGACCTTGCCGATGTCTTTCAGGAAGAGCTGGAGCGCATCTGTCGAGACGTCCGACCCCTCGAGCTCGAACGCGTCGACTGTCTCGTCCTCGGTGACGAGCTCGATGTGGAGCTCCTCGACCAGGCCGTAGAACTCGTCGATCTGACCGGCGTCGAGCTGGAGCTCGTCGAGGGCAAGCGCGACTTCGTCGGCGTTCATCCGCCCGGCCTGTTTCCCGGCGTTCAGAAGTTCCCAGGCTTCTTCCGACACGAGGATCGTTGCCGAGCCCTCGACTTTCGGTGCGGCCGCGCTTTGTCCCTGCTTCACCCCATGACCCCTTTCCCGTGTCTCACCATACGTACGGCTTGCGATGTGTCAACGGGGCTGTCTGAACGAGGGATGAGTCTCTCAACGACTCATAGTGGCGTCTATAGGTCTCAAGGCTCATCTTCATCCTTTACAGGTCCTATCATCGATTAGTTGCTCTCTTGACTTTCAAGACTGTCCAGGAGGCGTTTTGCTTCCCTGCCGAGGACAGTCGTGGGCCCGAGCGCCACGGCTCGGCGCAGCTGCGTCTTTCCCTGCTCGACCGAGCCGGGCTGGACGCGGGCCAGCCAGAGGAGCATGAGCCCGAGATGAAAGCGCACGCTCTGGGCGCGCGGGAAGCGCCGCGTGAGCGGGCCGAGCTGCGAGAACGCGACGCTCGGCCGCGCCTTGTCGAAGCGAACGACGGCGGCAGCGACGCGCGCTTCGGGGTTTTGAGGCTCGAGACGGACGGCCGAGTCGTACTGCCGCTGGGCCGAGAGCCGGTGACCGAGCCGCTGCAGCGCGAGGCCGTAGAGGAGCTTCGCCTGCACGTCGCGCGAGCGCGCGCGGCGAGCGAGGGTGGCGACCTGCCGCGGGGCTGACAGCCCGGTGAGGCTCGGCGGAGCGCCGAAGGTCGGAACGAAGTGCGGTCGCCCCCGCGGGAAGTTGGGATGCAGGACGTCGTCCGCGCGGCCGGCCGAGGGCGAGTCGGGCTCTACGCGCGCAGCGTCACGCCAGGCTTGAAGCGCCTCGTCGTCACGGCCGACCCAGAAGCGGGCGAAGCCCAGGTGCAGCAGCACGCGTGCGTCACGCGGATGCTCCGCGGCGAGCCGCTCGAGCTTCGTGACGGTGCCCTGTGGCCAGTTGGAGAACGCCGAGCCGATCTCGGCCGGAGGAGAGTCGTACCGGGCGAAGATGCGCTCCGCTTCGGCTCGCTGCTCGTCGGTGTAGAGCCGCTCGGCGCGGCGCAGGTCCCTGGCCTCCGGATCGGTCCGCACGCCGAGGTCGAGAACGAGCGGCGGCGCTCCTTCGCGCCCTCCTCCCTGCTGATCGTCGCTGCCGAGCACGAGCGCGGCCGCGATTGCAGCTCCGGCGGCGACCAGAGCGGCGATGACGACGATGAGAACCACTCGCGTGCGGCGATCCACGGCTCCAACCTATCCTTCGAAACGTGGAAACCAGCGAGACCCTCGAGATCGACGTCAAGGGTGCGCAGGCGCTGCTCGACGATGACGCCGTGCTCGTCGACGTGCGGCGCCAGGACGAGTGGGACTTCAGCCGCATCGCGGGCGCTCACCATCTTCCGCAGCGGGAGCTCATGGCCCGGATCGGCGACGTCGCGCCGCCGGGGTCGAAGCTCGTCGTCTACTGCGCGCACGGCAACCGATCGCTCTTCGCGGCCTCGGACCTCAGACAGGCCGGCTACGAAGCCGTCTCGCTCGCCGGGGGGCTCGCCGCCTGGATGCAGGCCGGGCAGCCCGTCGAGGCCCCGGACGATCTCGACGAGGCGCAGCGAGAGCGCTACAGCCGCCACGTGCTCATCCCCGAGGTCGGCCTCGCCGGCCAGCGCCGCCTGCTCGAGGCGAGCGTCCTCGTCGTCGGCGCGGGCGGGCTCGGCTCCCCCGCTCTGCTCTATTTAGCCGCGGCCGGAGTTGGGCGCCTCGGGTTCGTGGACGACGACGTCGTCGACGCGTCGAACCTCCAGCGCCAGGTGCTGCACTCGACCGGCGCCCTCGGCGAGCCGAAGGTCGAGTCGGCCGAGGAACGGATCCGCGGGCTGAATCCGGATGTCGAGCCGGTCGGCTACCAGGAGCGCTTGAGCCCCGAGACGATCGACCGCATCCTCGGCGACGGCTGGGACGTGGTCGTCGACGGTGCCGACAACTTCCCGACGCGCTACCTGCTGAACGACGCGTCCGTCTGGCACGGGGTCCCGGTCGTCCACGGCTCGATCTTCCGCTTCGAGGGCCAGGTCACCGTGTTCGCTCCCGGCTCCGGGCCCTGCTACCGCTGCCTCTTCCCGCAGCCGCCGCCGCCCGAGCTCGCTCCGAGCTGCGCCGAAGGCGGCGTCCTCGGCGTCCTCCCGGGCGTGATCGGGTCGCTGCAGGGCACAGAGGCGCTGAAGCTCGTCCTCGGGATCGGCGAGCCGCTCATCGGGCGGCTCCTCCTGTTCGATGCGCTCGGGGCCTCGTTCACCGAAGTCGCCGTCCGCCGCGACCCTGCGTGCCCCGTCTGCGGCGACGAGCCGACGATCACGGAGTACGTCGACTACGTGGAGTTTTGCGGAGGCGCTCGCTGAGGGTTCCGCCCGAGATCCGCGCCGAGCTGCTGGAGCACGCGCGAACGGAGGCGCCGAACGAGGCCTGTGGGGTCGTCGTCCTGCGCGACGGTGAGGCCGTCCGGTATGAACGGGGCCGGAACGCGGAGCCTTCCCCGTACCGGTTTCGCCTGGAGATCGCGCCGGAGGTCTGGTTCCTGGAGGACGACGGGTACGAGCTCGCCGTCTTTCACTCGCACGGGGCCTCCGCGCCGCGACCCTCGCGGGCAGACGTCGTGCACGCGGGGCTCTGGCAGGACCGGCCCTACCTGATCCTGCGGGCCGACACCGGGGAACTGGCCGCGTGGCGGATCAAGGGCGATTCGGTGGTCGAGGCTGTCGTCGAGTAGCGCGGTCATCGTCGGCGCCGGTGTCTTCGGCGCCTCGCTCGCCCACCGGCTGGCAGGTAGCGGCTGGGACGTGACGCTCGTCGAGCAGTACGCACCCGGGCACGTTCGGGCTGCCTCCGGCGGAGAGAACCGGCTGATCCGGTTCTCGCACGGACCGGACGTCTGGTACACGGAGTCGGCGAAGCGCGCACTGGGGCTCTGGCGGGAGCTCGAGGCCGAGTCCGGCGCCGAGCTCTTCGTCCCGTGTGGTGTCGCGTGGTTCTTCGACGAGTCCGAGGACTGGGCCGCGGCGAGCGAGCGCGCGCTGGCCGAGCATGGGCTTGCAATCGAGCGCCTCTCCCCCGACGAAGCTCAGCGGCTCTTCCCCAGCTTCGACCCGACCGGCCTGACGACCGTCTCCTACGAGCCCGAGGCGGGCGTTCTGCGGGCACGCGATGCGACCCGGGCCCTCGCCCAGCAGGCCGTCGTGCGCGGCGCTCGCTTCGTCGAAGGCGTGGCCGTTCCCGAAGGAAAAGCTGTCGTCGTCGACGGAGAACGGCTCGAAGGCGATCACGTGATCTGGGCTGGTGGCGCCTGGTTGGCACGCCTCTTCCCCGACCTGGTTCAGCTCACTGTCACTCGCCAAGAAGTGTTCTTCTTCGGTGCGCCTGCCGGCTGGCAGGCTCCGAGCGTTCCCGCCTGGGTCGACTTCGACGCCGGCATCTACGGCGTCGGCGACGTGGACGGGCGCGGCTTCAAGGTGGCGCCCGACGAACACGGCCCCGAGTTCGACCCGGACGCCGACGACCGCGTCGTCTCGGCCGAGAAGGAACGCGTGGCCCGCGAGTACCTCGGACGTCGGTTCCCCGCGCTCGCAAACGGCCCCCTCGTCGGGACCCGTGCGTGCCCTTACTCGCTGACTCCGGACCAGAACTTCCTGATCGCACCACACCCCGAGCACGAGAGCGTCTGGCTTCTAGGCGGCGGCTCGGGCCATGGCTTCAAGCACGGGCCGGCCCTGGCGCAGCACGTCGAGCAGCTCCTGAACGGCGAACAGCCGCCGGATCCGCGCTTCGGCCTCGAAGGCCGAAAAGCCAGCGGCGGCCTACGAACTAGAAACTAAGAAGACCCCGAGGGTCAGAAGAGCCGGCCTCGGCCGATGAGTGATCTAAGTCGCCGAAAGTGCCAAGCACTTTCGGCGAGTCCCGGGCCCGTGGCCCGGGACCAATGTAGTGCCGGCCATCCCCCCGAGGACGGCCGGCACATTTGGAGAGGTCCTAGGTGACCTTGAAGGTGCCCTTCATCATCGTGGCGTGAGGAGAGCAGAAGTACGTGACCGTGCCCTTGTTGAGCTTCACGGTCACGGTCTTCGTGCCCTTGAAGGCCACACCGGTGATGGTCTTCCTGGTCGAGCCCTTCAGCTTGAAGTCGTGGATGTTCGACTTGTCGGCGACGCGGATCTTGTACATGCCGGCCTTGAGTGTCTTGACCTTGGTCGCGCCCTTCTTCAGCGTGATCGTGAAGCCGGGGCCGACCGTGCCGGTGAGAGTCGGCGTCACCTCACTGGCGGTCGTGGCGGTCGTCGGAACGACCAGGGCCACGGCGGCGCCGAGAGCGACGATTAAGAGTCGAATACGGGACATTTCCCTCCTTGGGGTTGGCTTGAGTCTGTACTTGGATCGCATGTGAACGGATTGCTCTGACCACGATGCTAGTCGTGTTCGGTTAACCCGCCGGTTACAGGCAGGTAAAGGCTGTCTACCCGTCCTGGAACCAGAAAAACCCGACCGTGCCGGGGCCTGCGTGGGTACCGATCACCGGCCCGAGCGTGGTTTGGATCTCGATCGTCGCGCGGGGCCGCGTGGCCTGGACGAGCTTGGCCAGCTCAGCCAACCGGTCGGGCGCTTCGGCATGCGCGATGGCAACGCGCAACCCCGGATCGTCCTCGGAGCCGGCGAGGAAGGCGTCCTGGAACTCCTTGAAGGCGCGCCGGTTGCCGCGCACCTTCTTGAGCGGCTCCACCTCCCCGTCGAGGATGGTCATGATCGGCTTGATGTGCAGCAGCTGGCCTGCCATCCCGCGGGCCTTGCCGATTCGCCCGCCCTTGGCGAGAAACTCGAGCGTGTCGAGGGTGAAGATCAGGTGGTGCTCGGCGCGGTAGCGGTCGATCAGCTCGCCGATCTCCTCGTCCGTCGTGCCCGCCTCGAGCCGTCGCTGGACGGCTAGCCCAAGCAGCGCGATGCCCGCCGAGGCCGTGCCGGTGTCGATCACCCGCACGCGATCTCCGCCGACTTGCTCCGCCGCGTTGGCAGCGCTCTGCCAGGTGCCGGAGAGCTTGCGCGGGATGTGCAGCGAGTAGATCCGCTCGTAACCGGCGAGATCCTCGTAGGCGGCGGCGAAGTCGGCCGGCGTCGGCTGCGAGGTCGTCGGGAGCTCGGTCGCTTCGCGGAGGCGCGCGTAGAACTCGGCCGGCCCGAGATCGACGTAGTCGCGGTAGCTGTCGGCTCCGAAGCGGACGTAGAGCGGGACGACACGCCAGTTCGGCCAGCGCTCGGGCCCCTCGGGGAAGTCCGCGGTCGAGTCCAGGACCACAGCTGTATTGCCGGCGTCGAGCTGCACGCAGCGAGCCTACTGCGCGGCGGCGCGGTGGATGGCCGCGACGATGTCATCGAGCGGCTCGTCCTTGGTGAGGCAGGCCACGGCCCCGGCCGCCAAGAGGGCCTCGACCTCGCTCCGATTCGCCGACGCGGTCAGACCGACCACCGCGACCTCGGGACAGGCTTCGAGGAGCAGCCGGGTGGCCTGGACGCCGTCCATCCCCGGCAGCCTGTAGTCCATCAGCAGGACATCGGGGGAATGCTCGCGGCAGAGCGTGGCCGCGTCGTCCCCGTCGGGGGCGGAGGCAACGACCTCGAGCCCGGGCTGGAGGCCGAGCAGCATCTCCAGCGCCTCGCGGAAGACGTCGTTGTCCTCGATGATCGCCACACGGACGGGAGCGCTCATTCGGCGGACAGCAAGAGTGGATAGTGAGGCTGGCCGCCCGGGTGAACCTCGAGCTCGATCTCGGGGTAGTGCTCGGCGAGGCGGGCGAGGAGAGAGCCGAGCTCCGGCTCGTCGGCGCCGGTGATCAGCGTGAGCACGTCGCGAGGCTCCGCCAGCAGCTGGTCGACGACGGAAGACGCCACGGCGTCGAAGGTCGTCCCGCCGGCGATCGCTTCGCCGTCGACGAGACCCAGATAGGCGCCCCGCGCGACCTGCATCCCGTCCACGTCGACCGTCCGCGAGGCGATGGTCACGGCGCCGGTCGACACGTCGGCCAGCAGGCTCTCCATCTCGGCAGCGTTCTCGTCGGCGGTGCGAGCCCCCTCGTACCCGACCATCGCAGCCAGGCCCGCCGTCAGCGACCGCGACGGGATCACCTTGACGGGCTTCGTCGCCAGCCGGGCCGCCTGCTCCGCGGCCATGATCACGTTCGGGTTGTTGGCGAGGACGACCGCCTCTGCGGCACGCGTGCGGTCGATCCCGTCCAGGATCTCGTCGGTCGACGGGTTCATGGTCTCGCCGCCCTCGACGAGCGCGGCCGCGCCGAGGCTCTCGAAGAGCCGGCGATTACCGTCGCCGGTGACGACGGCCACGACGTCGGTCGTCCGCTCGACGTCGGCCGATTGGCTCAGTCGCTCCTCACGCTGCGCCGTCTGGACGTGCATGTTCGCGATCTCGACGCGTTCGAGCACGCCGAGCGCAGTCCCGGCCCGCAGGGCGGCGCCCGGGTCGTTCGTGTGCACGTGCACCTTGAGCGCCGAGGGGTCGCCGACGACGAGGAGGGAGTCGCCGAGCCCCACGAGCTCGCGCTCCAGGGCGTCAGAGTCGAGGCCCTCGCCCTCCACGACGTAGACCGTGCAGTAGCGATAGCGCGAGGTCTCCAGGTGCACCGCATCGACGCTCAGGGGCTCGGAGGCGGGAGCTTCGGGAAGCGGCTCGCCCCGGACGTGCGCGGTGATCCCGCGAACGATCTCGACCAGCCCGGCGGCTCCCGCGTCCACGACGCCTGCCTCCCGAAGGACCTCGAGCTGTCCTTGTGTCTCTGCGACGGCCTTGTCTCCTCGGACGACGAGAGCGGACAGGAGCTCCTCGAGGCTTTCTCCCTCCTGGGCTTCCGCTTCCTCCGCGAGGGCGCGGATCGCCGTCAGCATCGTCCCCTCCACGGGCTCCCGCACAGCCTCGTACGCCGTATCCGACGCAGAGCGAAGTGCCCTGGCGACGGTTGCAGTGTCGACCTCCTCCACCGCGCCCAGGACGTCCCACGCGCCGCGGACGATCTGGGACAGGATCACGCCCGAGTTCCCGCGCGCTCCGAGGAGTGCGGCCCGCGTGATGTCGGTGTCGCCGCCCTCGAGCGCCTCGACCACGGCACGGGCTGTGAGCAGCATGTTCGTCCCGGTGTCGCCGTCGGGCACCGGATAGACGTTCAGGTCGTCGATTCGTGCGCGGTTGGCCTCGAGAGCGGCCTCGGCGGCACGCGCGAGGTCGAGCACTAGCCGGGTTACAGCGCCTTTTCTACTTTGCCGGCCTTGAGGCACCGCGTGCAGACGTACGCACGGGTCGCCCGGCCGTCGAGAAGCACGCGGACGCGCTGCAGGTTCGGGTCGAAACGGCGCTTCGTAGCCACCATCGAGTGGCTCCGGTTGTTTCCGAAGCCTGGTTTCTTCCCGCAGATAGCACAGATCTTGGCCATGGCTCGCGGCAGTGTAGCTATCGCCGCTCGGTGGCGAGCCGAATCCCGAAGGCGACGAGCACGGCTCCCGTCACCGCATCGAGCGCACGGCGGACCCGCTCGCGGCGCAGGACCTCCCCCGCTCTGGCGACGGCGACCGCATACCCGCTCAGCCACGTGAGCGTCAGCGCCGAGTAGAGCAGCCCGAGGGCGAGCAGGACCACGAACGAGTCGCCGAACTGCGGCAGCAGGCTCGTGAAGAACGCCGCCGACTTCGGGTTGCCGAGGTTGCTCAGCACGCCCTGGCGCCAGGCCTGGCGCGGCGACACCGCGCGGCGGGGCTCCGAAGCTCGCTCCCGCGACCGCCGCCGCACGACGCTCCACAGCGTCTGCACCCCCAGCCAGATCAGATAGGCCGCGCCGACGAGCTTGAGCGCCTGGAAAGCCGGCTCGGAGGCGACGAGCAGGGCCGCGATGCCGATGCTGGCCGCGAACGTCCAGACCAGCTGGCCGGTGCTGACGCCGAGCGCGGTGAAGATTCCCGCCCGCCGGGTGCCGAGCAACGAGTTCCGGACGGTCAGCGCCGTGTCGGGGCCGGGCGTACAGATGACGACGAGCGCGACAGCCAGGAAGGCCGCGAGCTCGCCCACTTATCGAAGCGGTCCTGCCGCCTGGGCGCGGAGCTGCGAGAAGACGTCGGCCATCTCGAGCGCGCTGCGCACAGCATCGGCCGCGCGGTCGATCCGCTCCTCGGCCTGCTTGCGGTTCTCGACCGTCAGCACGCCGAAGGAGACCGGCACCCCGGTCTCGATCGCCGCCAGCTGGAGGCCGCTCGCCGCCTCACTCGAGATGTAGTCGAAGTGCGGCGTCTCGCCCCGGATCACGCATCCGAGCGCAACGATCGCCGAGTAGCGGCGCGTCTTCGCCAGGGCCATCGCGGCCACCGGGAGCTCAAAGGCTCCGGGCACGGGCATGATCATCACCGCCTCCCGAGGGACTCCGACCTCGTCGAGCTCGGCGAGCGCCCGCTCGAGCAGCGCGTTGGTGATCCCCGCGTTGAACTTGCTGACGACGATGCCGACCGCGCGCCGGCCGTCGACCGCCCCCTTGAGCACGGTGTAGCCGAGGGGAACCTGAAGCTCGCCCTCGGCATGCTCGACGGACGGCTCGTCCCCGTCCATCTCAACCGGGGACATGGCCGGAACCATGTCCCGCTCGTCGACGCGGTCGGTCATTCCCGATCCGCGTCGAAGCGGAGATCCTGGTGGTGCAGCCGGTGCCCGAGCTTGTCCCGCTTCGTCTTCAGGTAGCGCCGGTTCTCGTCGGTCGGGTCGGTCTCGATCGGCAGCTGCTCGACGACCGTCAGCCCGAAGCCCTCGATCCCGGTCAGCTTCTTCGGATTGTTCGTGAGGATGCGGATCGTCGTCAGTCCCAGGTCGGCGAGGATCTGGTTCCCGATCCCGTACTCGCGCGCGTCCGCCGGCAGGCCGAGCTCGAGGTTGGCCTCGACCGTGTCGAGCCCCGACTCCTGCAGCTCGTAGGCCTTCAGCTTGTTCAGCAGGCCGATGCCCCTGCCCTCCTGGGTCATGTACAGAAGGACGCCGCAGTCCTCCTCGGCCAGACGGACCAGGGCCTGCTCGAGCTGCTCGCCGCAATCGCAGCGGAGCGAATGGAAGACGTCGCCGGTCAGGCACTCGGAGTGCACACGGACGAGGACACTCTCAACGCCCTCGACCTCGCCTCGCACGAGCGCGACGTGGTGCTTGCCCGTGAGCTTCTCGCGATAGGCGACCGCGGTGAACTCCCCGTAGGCGGTCGGGAGCTGCACGGTCGTCGTGCGCTCGACGAGCTTCTCGGTGCGCCGGCGGTGCTCGATGAGGTCGGCGACCGTGATCATCTTCAAGGAGTGGCGCTCGCAGAACTCGACCAGGTCGGGAACGCGGGCCATGGTCCCGTCGTCCTTCATCACCTCGCAGACGACGCCGGCGGGATTGAGCCCGGCCAGCCGCGAAAGGTCGACCGCGGCTTCGGTCTGGCCCGCGCGACGCAGGACGCCGCCGTCGCGAGCGCGCAATGGGAAGACGTGGCCAGGCTGGACGAGGTCGCCGGAGGCCTTCGTCGGGTCGATCGCCACCTGAATCGTGTGCGAGCGGTCCTGCGCCGAGATGCCCGTCGACACCCCTTCGCGCGCCTCGATGGAGACGGTGAACGCGGTCTGCAGCGGCGTCTCGTTGTGATCGGCCATCTGGCGCAGCGCGAGCTCGTCGCAGCGCTCCTCGGTCAGCGAGAGGCAGATGAGCCCGCGCGCGTGCGTCGCCATGAAATTGATCGCTTCGGGCGTCGCGAACTGGGCCGCGATCGTGAGGTCACCCTCGTTCTCGCGGTCGGCTGCGTCGACGACGATCACGAACTTGCCCTGCCGAACGTCCTCGATCGCCTCCTCGATGGTCGCGAACGGGCTCGTCGGTGGACGCGGTTTTGCCTCAGTTGCCATTTCTAGAATCGTAACTGGGCCGCTCAGGAAGTGGTTCCCAGACGAGTTCGGCGACGTCGAGGACGATGTCGGTGCGCTCGCTCCCCTCGCGCACCTCGCCTGCGAGAGCGCAGACGCCGTCGTTCAGCCACTTGTACCGCTCGTCGCCGCTCACATGGGTCGCGAAGCCAATCACCTGACCCTTGTCCGGGCGGCCTCTCCCCTGCACGTGGAAGAGGATCGTCGCGCCGTCGTCGGTCTCGATCACGCCGTTGAAATCAGGCTGATACGTCATGTCCGTTCGGCGGCGAGGCCGGTTGGCGCCGCGCATCCGGCCGGCGAGCCGGCCCTCGCACCGGCCTTCGGCGATCAGGAAGTGCTCGCTCTCGATGCCGCGCTCGTCGTCCAACTCGACGAACCAGGACTCCGGGTAGTGGAACGTCAGGCGGTACAGAGGCTCAAGGCGCACGCGTGACCAGCCGCTCGACGTACTTCGCCAGGACGTCCACCTCGAGGTTGACCCCGTCTCCCGGCTTGAGCGAGCCCATGGTGGTGACCTCGAGGGTGTGCGGGACGAGCGCTGTCGCGAAGGCGTCCTCGCTGACTTCGGTGATCGTCAGTGAGACGCCGTCCACGGTGATCGACCCCTTCTCCACGCAGTAGCGGAGGACTTCAGGCCCCGTCTCGACCCAGACGCGGAGGCTTTCGCCCTCCGGCTCGACCGACGAGACTCGCCCCACGCCGTCGACGTGGCCCTGGACGTAGTGCCCACCGAGCGGGTCGCCGGCCCGCAGCGCCGGCTCGAGGTTGACCTCGTCGCCCTCGGCCAGATTCCCGAGCGTGGTGCGGGCGATGCTCTCCGGGACGGCAGTCACCGAGAAGCGGCCGTTCTGCACCGCGGTGGCCGTCAGGCAGCAGCCGTCGACGTCGACCGAGTCCCCGATCGCGGTGAGAGCCGCAGTCTCGGGAGCTTCGATCTCGATGTGCAGGCCGCCCTCGCCGCCCCCGAGCGACACGACGCGGCCGCGCTCGCGCACGATGCCGGTGAACATCCTGAGAACAGGCTACTCGCCGAGGGCGAGGACTTCGACCGTCTCGCGCGCGACCATCTCGACGTGGCCGCGTTGACCAGGTGCCACCCGATCGAGCTCCTGGACCAGCTCCTCGATCGCCTCGACCTGGCCGGGGGTCAACCCGTCCGTGCCGCTCTCGGTGATCTGACGACGGAGCTCCTCGTTTCCGATGTGCCGCCCGAGCCACTTCGAGATGACCGCGATCAGGCGATCCTCGGTTGCGGTTGTGTCAGGGCTCGTGGACATAGCCGCTCAGGAGAACATCTTCACCGACCTGGTGCGCGCTCAAACGTGTGAGCTCGACGGGTGCCGGCAGCGCTTCGACCAGACCAGGGCCTTCGCCGGCCAGCTTCGGTGCCACGAACAGGAGGAGCTTGTCGACGAGGTCTGCCCTGAGAAAGGACTCCGCGAGCTTCGGCCCGCCCTCGAGGAGGAGCGACTGCACGCCGTCCTCGGCCAACCGCGCCAGCTCCTCGTCGAGCGGCCCGCTCAGCAGCTCGAGCTCCGATCCCTCCGGTAGCGGCCCCTGGCCGAAGGCAAGCCGGCGCGGCTGCTTCGCAGCATCGACGTCGCGAGCGTCCAGCCGGGGATCGTCGGCGCGGACGGTTCCCATCCCGACGGCGACTGCGTCGGAAGCGCCTCGCAGCATGTGCACGATCCGCCGGCTCTCCTCGCCGGTGACCCAGCGCTCGCCGGGCACCGTCATCCGCCCGTCGAGCGTGACCGCGGCCTTGTACGTGACGAACGGCCGGCCCTCATTGATCCATGTCCGCCACTCCTCGTTCTGCTGCCGGGCCCGGAAGCCGAGCACGCCGTCGGCGAGACTGACGTCGACTCCGGCGGCGCGCAGCTCTTCGAGCCCGCCCCCGGCCTTCGGGTTCGGATCGAGCGAGCCGGCCACGACGTGGGCGATCCCGCTCTCGAGAACGGCTTTGGTGCACGGCGGGGTATCCCCCCAGCTCCGGCACGGCTCCATGCTCACGTAGAGCGTCGCTCCGTTTGCACGGTCTCCAGCTTGTTCTAGGGCGCGGGGCTCCGCGTGGGCCTCGCCCTTCCGCTCGTGCCAGCCCTCCCCCACGACCTCGCCGTCCCGGACGATCACTGCGCCGACGACGGGGTTCGGGTGGGTCGTTTCGCGCCCGCGCTCGGCCAGCTCGAGCGCCCGCTCCAGGCTCATTGGAGAGCCTGCACGAGCTCGTGGTAGGCGCCGGCGATGTCGTCCTGGCCAAAGATGCTCGTGCCCGCGACAAACAGGTCGGCGCCTGCCTCGCGCACGGCGCGAATGTTGTCCGGCCCGATGCCGCCGTCGACCTGGATGTGGAGCTCGTCGCCCAGGAGTTGCCGCAGCTCCGCGACCCTGCCGGTCGCCTCGGGCATGAACTTTTGGCCCGAGTACCCAGGGTTGATGCTCATGCAAAGGACGAGGTCCACGCCGTCCGCCGCCCTGGCTGCGTCGGCCGGGCTCGTCTCGGGGTTGAATGCGAGCCCGACTCCGAGCTCCAGCTCACGCGCCTGTCGATAGACCGCCGGCAGGTCGTCGCAGGCCTCGAAATGGACGGTCACGCTGTCGCCGCCCGCCTCGGCCACGGCCTCGAAGTGCTGCTCCGGGCTCTCGACCATGAGATGGCAGTCGAGGACAGCGCCGAGGCGGTGGACGATCGGGGAGATCGACTGCAGGACGATCGGCCCGATTGTGATCGGCGGGACGAAGTGGCCGTCGCCCACGTCGAAATGGAAGACGCGCACCCCCGCGCGCGCGAGCGTCTCGATCTGCTCGCCGAGCCGCGAGAAGTCGGCCGCATACAGCGACGGCTCGACTTCGACGGTGCGAACCCAGTCCTTCCAGGCCATGGTTCAGCTTCGCAGGCCGCGCAGGTACTCGGCGGCGCTCATCCGCTTGCGCCCCTCGGGCTGAACCTCCAGGAGCTCGAGGCCGCCGGCCGTGAGGTCACCGTCTCCGGGGCGTGCCCGCCAGACGATCAGCGGGCGGCCGTCCACGACTCCGCGCGCGCCGATGTGCGGCGAGAGGGCCCGGATCCGGTTCAGGCTCTCCTCAGGCGGCCGGCTCCAGTCGAGCTCGCGGTCGGCCGCGGTCAGGCGTTCCGCGTACGTTGCGCCCTCGTCGGGCTGAGGCTCGAAGGTCGCCGTGCCCTGCAGCGCCGGCTCGAGCAGCTCGGCGGCCAGCGGGCCCGCCTTCGCGTACACCGCGCCTGCGTCGTCGTCGGGCTCGATCGCGAAGCGCTGCTGGGCGGAGATCGGCCCCGCATCGAGCTCGGCGATGGTGCGGTGGATCGTCACCCCGGTTTCCGTGTCACCGGCCATGATCGCGCGCTCGACCGGCGCGGCTCCGCGCCAGCGAGGCAGCAGCGACGGGTGGACGTTCAGCCACAAGGTCCGCTCGAGCAGGCTCTCCGGGATCAGCGCACCGTAGGCGGCGACGACCATCGCGTCCACGTCCCCCAGCTCGACCGACTCGTCGAGCTTCTCGGGTTGACGCACCTCGATCCCGAGCCGCTCGGCGACCTCTTTCGCGGGCGGTGCTCCGACTTTTCGGCCACGGCCTTGCGGACGGTCTGGTCGCGTGAGCAGGAACGCGACTTCGTGGCGGCCCGCCAGGCGCTCCAGCACGTCGGCGCCGAGGGGCGCCGTGGCAGCAACGCCGATCCTCATGTCTGTCTAGACGGCCTGCCGGAGGACGGCGAGCGCCTCGCGGCGGCCATCGGGGGTCGTGCGGTCGATGATCAGCGTGCCGTCGAGGTGATCGAGCTCGTGCTGCACGACGCGGGCGCTCATCCCCTCCAGCTCCAGCCGGACCTCCTCGCCGTCGAGGTCGCGGGCTTCGATCGTCACGCGCAGGTTTCGCTCCACCGGGACGAGCACGCCTTGCATCGAGAGGCAGCCTTCGTCGTCGGGCTCGGTCTCGTCCGAGCGCTCCACGATCTCCGGGTTGACCATCGCCCGCGGCTCGTCCTCGGCAGACGGCTGGAAGACGAACATCCGCTTCAGGACGCCGACCTGGTTCGCTGCCAGGCCGACTCCCAGTGCCTCACGCATCAGCATCGTCATCCGCTCCGCGAGCTGCCGTAGGTCGCCGTCGAAATCCTCGACATCGTTCGCGCGCATGCGCAGCACGGGATCCGGGTACTGGCGGACCTGGGCGAGCGCGATCCGGCGCCGCGCTTGGCGTTCGGCCTCCAGCTCTTCGTTGCGAACCTCCTCGGCTTCGGACATCTCGGACATCTCGCCGAGTGTAATCAGACGTCCTGGGGGTCGACGTCGACCACCACGGCCAGGTCGGCCTTCCGCATCGCCGGCGCTGCGGCCGACAGGAGCTGGCCCGCCCGCGATGCGAGCTCGCGTGGTCGCGCGGTCTTCGCGACGAGCTGGGCTCGGTAGCGACCACGAAGCCGGTAGAGCGGCGCCGGGCCAACGATCTCTGCGTCGGCCGACTCGAGCCCGGCCGCCAGCTCGGTGAGCGCCTGGAGCGGATCCGCCTGCTCGGGCCCGGAGACCAGGATGCGGACGAGGTGCCGAAACGGCGGGTAGTTGAGCTCCCGCCGCCGGTCGATCTCGCCCTCGAGGAAGCCCGCGACGTCGTGCCGCGCCGCGAGGGCGACCGCGCGCGACTCGGGCTGGAAGGTCTGCACGAGCACCTTGCCCGGCGCATCGCGGCCGCTCCGCCCGGCGAGCTGCGTCAGGAGCTGAAACGTGCGCTCCTCGGCACGGAAGTCCGGCAGGCCGAGACCGAGGTCGGCGTCGACGACGGCGGCCAGGGCGACCCCGCCGAAGTGATGGCCCTTCGCGACCATCTGGGTGCCGATGAGGACAACGCGGTCGCCCTCGGCGAAACGCCGCAGAGTCGCTGCCAGCTCGCCGCGCTTGCCGGCCGAGTCGGCGTCGAGTCGGATTCGCTCGAGCTCGGGGACGCGCTCCGCGAGCTCCCGTTCGAGTCGCTGCGTGCCGGCGCCGATCCGAGCGAGCTCCACCGACCGGCAGGCGGGGCAGGCCTCGGGCGCAGGCTCCGCGTGCCCGCAGTGATGGCAATGGAGGCGTTCGTCGCGGTGCAGGACGAGTGCGACGTCGCAGTTGTCGCAGCGGAGGGTCTCGCCGCAGGCCCGGCAATGGAGCGCAGGCGCGACGCCGCGACGATTGAGCAGCAGGATCGCCTTGCCGCCGTCCTGGGCGATCTTGCCCAGCTCGCCCAGCAGAGGGGCCGACAGCGGGTAGCCGGCCTCGCCGCGGAGATCGACGACACGCACTCCCGGCAGGTCGGCTCCGACGCGCTCCCCGAGGTCCAACCGCTCGAGGCCTGCCCAGCTCTCGGGCCGCGGCGTCGCGCTCCCGAAGAGGGCGACTGCACCCTCCAGCGAGGCCCGCTTCGCCGCCACCGTGCGCGCGTCGTAGCGCGGGTCGGACTCCTGCTTGTACGCCGAGTCGTGCTCCTCGTCGACGCAGACGAGCCCGAGACGAGGCAGCGGGGCAAAGATCGCCGAGCGCGCCCCGATCACGATCGGCGCCGCACCGGATGCGATGCGCTCCCGCTCGTCGCGCCGCTCGGCCTCGGTCAGAGACGAGTGCAACACAGCGATGCGGTCGCCGAAGCGCGCTCGGAAGCGGCCGATCGTCTGCGGCGCGAGCGCGATCTCGGGGACGAGGACGATCACGCCTCTCCCCTGCTCCAGCGTGGCCTCCGCCGCCTGGAGGTAGACCTCGGTCTTGCCGCTGCCGGTCGCGCCGTGGAGCAGGAAGCGACCGCCCTCGCCGTCGAGAGCCTCGGTCAGCCTGGCCAGCGCCTCGAGCTGCGTCTTCGTCAGCTCTGCGGGCCTGGCCTCGCCGCCCAGCGCGTCCCGGTCGGCAGGCTGCGGCAGCTCCTTCCGGCGCTCGCGCTTCTGAGGAGCGACGAGCCCGAGCGCGCGCCCGGGGGTCGAGCCGTAGTAGTCGGCGAGCCAGAGCGCGAGCTCCACGAGCGGCGCCGGCAGCTGCTCGACGACGCTCTCGACCGGCGCCGCCTTGATCCCGGCCGGCGGGGCCTCGTCGACCCCGACGACCACTCCGCGTGTGTGCGAGCCTGAGAGCCGGATCGAGACGACGGCCCCACGCTCCACGTCGTCCGGCGCCTCGTAGGTGAAGGGGCGCGCAAGCGCACGAGTCGTGACGAGCGGGTAGACGGACGCGAACCTCAGAGAGCCCAGGCTACTGCCGGGCTAGGCGCCCGCGGCTTCGAGCACGAACTCTGTGCCGAAACCGACGAAGAGCCCCAGCAGCAGCGCCCAGGCCACGAGCGTCTTGTGCCCGAACTGCCGGTTCACGTTCATCAGCTCGATGATCACGTAGAGGAGCGAGCCCGCGGCCAGCGCGAGGAAGCCCACCGAGATCGCCTCACTCACCACCGACTTGCCAATCAGAGTCCCGAGGAAGGTCGGCGCGCCTCCGATGACACCGAGCAGACCGAGGAAACGCCACGACGGTCGCTCCTCGGAGCCCGATAGCGGCGCGACGATGCCGAACCCTTCGGTCGCGTTGTGCAGCCCGAAGCCGATGATCAGGGTGAACGCGAGCGCGATCTCGTCCTGCGCCGCCGAGTTCCCGATCGCCAGTCCCTCGGAGAAGTTGTGCAGCCCGATGCCGGTTGCGATCATCAGCGCGAGCCAGCGACCAGGCGAGAGGCCGACGAGCCAGTTCCGGTCGTACTCGGCAGCCGAGGCCGCACCTGGACCGAGCATGGCTCGGTCGCGGTGGCGCGAGACCCAGCGGTCGTAGTAGACGAGGGTCATGAGCCCGGCCGAAGTGCCGGCGGCGAACAGGATCGCGAGCCCGGCGAACCGCGCCCACGAGCCGCCGTCGTCTACGGCTCCTTCCAAGGCTTCTTCCACGGGCGAAATGCCGTGCTCGACGACCTCGATGAGCAGGAAGAGGAGGATGCCGACCGCGCTGGCGCTGAGCGCCGCCTTCCACCTGGTGCTCGTGGTGCGGATCCTCCCGACCGGAAGTCCGAGGAAGATCGTGCTGCCGGCGAGCGCGCCGAGGATGAGGATCTGTGTCGTCGACATCTTGTAAGGGCGACCTTACACGATCGCGGCGGCACTATATTGAGTACTCGTGGCCGGCCACTCACACAGCACCGACGAGTACCTCGAGACGATCTATTTCCTCGCCTTCCCGATCGGGGAGTACAGCCCGAACGTGCCCGGTGCGTCGACCCTCGCCTCCCGGGTGGCGGAGATGCTCGGGGTCTCGCGTGCGTCAGCGGGCGAGATGCTGAAGCGGCTCGAGGCCGACGGCCTCATCAGGCGCGGCGAGCACAAGGAGGCGATCCTCACCAAGACGGGACGCGCCCGCGCCGAGAAGGTCGTCCGCAAGCACCGGATCATCGAGCGGCTCCTGACCGATTTCATGGGCTACACCGCCGCCGAGGCCCACGTGCACGCAGACGAGCTCGGCGACACGTTCTCGGACGACATGGTCGTCCGGATCGAGGAGAAGCTCGGCAACCCCGACCGCTGTCCCCACGGGTGGCCGGTCGATCCCGCGTTCGAGCAGAAAGAGAACAACGAGCTGGCTCCGCTGGGAGAGCTTGCGCCCGGGTCGAGCGCCGAGATCGTCCGCCTCGCCGAGCACGACGGCGAGCTACTGCACTACTTCTACGACGAGGGCCTCGTGCCCGGGACGAAGCTCGAGGTCCGCGAGCCGGACAACGGGCACTTCAGGGTCTCGCTCGACGGCAAGGAGCGCTCGCTGGACGAGAAAGCCGCCGCGGGGCTCTTCGTCAGGCCCGGCTAGCTAGACGCGCGCTTCTTGGGCCAGGCCCGCAGCGGCGCGCAACGCGTCGGCCTTGTCCGTTCGTTCCCACGTGAAGTCGTGGTCGTCGCGGCCGAAATGGCCGTACGCAGCGGTTTTCGCGAAGATCGGGCGCTGCAGATCGAGGTCGCGGATGATCGCGGCCGGCCGTAGGTCGAAGTGCTCGCTGACGAGCTTCTCGATCTGCGCCACCGGGATCTTCTCCGTGCCGAACGTGCGCACGGCGACCGAGACCGGGTGCGCGACGCCGATCGCATACGCCACGTTGACCTCGGCCCGGTCGGCGAGCTCTGCGGCGACGATGTTCTTCGCCACGTAGCGAGCCGCGTAGGCCGCCGAGCGGTCGACCTTCGTCGGATCCTTGCCCGAGAAGGCTCCGCCGCCGTGACGTGCTGCGCCGCCGTAGGTGTCGACGATGATCTTGCGTCCGGTCAGGCCGGTGTCGCCCATCGGCCCGCCGATCACGAACTTGCCGGTCGGGTTGACGTAGACGAAGTCACGATCCGAGCGCAGGCGCTTCTCGTCGTAGAGGTCGTTCGGAAGGATCGGGTGGAGGACGCGCTCGACGATGTCCGGCTTGATCAGGTCCTCGGCGCTGATCCCGTCTGAGTGCTGCGTGGAGACGAGGATGCGCTCGATCTCGACCGGCCGCTGGACGCCGTGCTCGTCGACCTCGTAGCGGACGGTCACCTGCGCCTTGCCGTCGGGCCGCAGGTACGGCAGGTCGCCGGCCTTGCGCACCTCGGCGAGCCGCTTGCAGATCTTGTGCGCGAGCATGATCGGGAGCGGCATCAGCTCCGGGCTCTCATTCGAGGCGTAGCCGAACATCATTCCCTGGTCGCCCGCACCGACGAGGTCCAGCGGGTCGTCGTCGCCCGGGTCGTGCTGCACCTCGTACGAAGAGTCGACGCCCTGCGCGATGTCGGGCGACTGCTCGTCGATCGCGACCACCACACCGCACGTGTGGGCGTCGAAGCCCCACTCGGAATGCGTGTAGCCGATCTCGGTGATCTTCTTGCGCACGATGCTCGGGATGTCGACGTAGGTCTCGGTCGTGATCTCGCCCGCGACGACGACGAGACCGGTCGTGATCAGCGTCTCGCAGGCGACGCGCCCTCGCGGATCGTCACGAAGGACGGCGTCGAGGACGGTGTCCGAGATCTGGTCGGCGATCTTGTCCGGGTGGCCCTCGGTGACGGACTCGGACGTGAAGAGGAATTCGCGGGCTGACACGGACGAGAAGGCTAGTCGATGGCGAGGAAGAGCTCGGACGTACTCGTTCGCCCGTCGCGATCCGCCCACGCGACGAGCGACCTGAGCGACTCCAGGTTCCTGCGCACCTGCGGCGGGAATGGGAGCGCGTCGTTGCCGCCCGAGGCTTCCGCGAGCCCGAACACGAGCGGCAGGCCGTCCTCGAGGTCGAGCCAGACGAAGCCTGCGGTCTCGTCCGGCATGCCGGCGGCGTCGCGGGCGCTCTTGAACGCGTCGTCGTCGGCCAGTCGCGGCCCTCCGGAGCGGATCTCCTCGATCGACTGCGCGCCTGTCGTGATGACGAGTTTGCCGTCGAAGGCTGCGTAGCGGATCGAGACCTGGCCCAGGTCGACGCAGTTGACCTTGACGCCCGCTTGCTCCTCCGGCTCATGGCACGGCTGCGCCGGGACGTTTTGGTGAGTTGCTTCACGACGAAGGTCGACCGCGGTCAGCGCTTGCTGCTCGTTCGGCGCCTCGAGCAGCAACGTCACCTCGGGGAACGGCGTGCCCGGCCGCACGTAGAGCGCGACCTCGTTCTTGAAGAGGCCGGTGATCGCATCGATCTTCAGGCCGAACATCCGCTCGAACTCCTTCAGCGCCCCCTGCGCCATCGCCTCTCCCTGGAGCTGCTGCAGCTGTTTGTCCAAGGCGTCGCCGCCGCGGAAGGCGACGAAGGCGACCGCGTCGCCCGGCACGTCGGCGAGCAGCTTCGACTCGAACGTCTCGACCTGGTTGGCCGCCTCGGCTTCCGCGCGCGACGCCGTGACGAGCCTCAGGCCCTCGTCCTGCGCCGCGAGCGCGGCTGCGATGAACTCCGGGCGCTGGCCGGCCTGGAGCTGGAACAGCGAGCCGCCGGGCAGGAGTGCCGTGTCCTCGATCACCTGCAGCAGCTCGCGCCCGCGCGCGAACGCGGAAACGAGCGAATCGTCGGGCAGCTCGGCGAGCGCGTCCTGGTAGGTCGCGTCGTCGGCGAGGCTGGCGCCCTCCGGCACTTGTTGCTTGAAGCGAGCGATGTTCGCCGCCGAGTCGGAGAGGATTAGCCAGTCCTCGAATTCGCCGACGATCAGCTGGTCTTCGCCGTCTCGGTCCTCCGCATTCCCTTTCTTGACGGCCGCGAGGAATTTCTCCTTGTCCTTCGGCTTCGTGACCGCCACTACGTTCGCGCCCTCCGCCTTGACGTCGAGCCAGACGAGGCTGATCTCGTCACCCAGGGCCGGCTTGACGTCTTGCTCCCAGTCGAGCTTCAGGTCGTCCTCGAACGAGGCGCGGAGGAACCGGATCGCCTGATCGCCGTCGGGGAACTTCTCGAGCAGCTCCTCGATCTGTTGCCACTGGCTCGAATCCGCATCGGTATCGACCGTGACGAAGGCCGGCGCGTTCGCGGGGACGATCTCGGCGCCGCCGGAAGCGGCCTTGTCGCTCGCACCGCACCCCGCGAGGGCGAGCGCGGCCGTGCCGATCAGAGCTAGGCGAAAAAGGCGCACGACCTGCATGCTACTCAGCGGTCGGGACGCGGCCCATGAGCCCGGCCACGAGCTCGTGCAGGCTGCCGCCGCCGAGGATCTCGCACACCCCGCTGGTGATCGGCAGGTCGACGCCGACGCGGGTGCCGAGGTCGTCGAGCACCGGCGCGGTCGTCAGCCCTTCGACGGTCCCGATCTCCGCCTCCGCTGCTTCCGGGCTCGCCCCCCGCGCGATCAACTCCCCCGCTCGGCGGTTGCGGCCGAGGTGAGACCAGCACGTGACGATCAGGTCGCCCATGCCGGCGAGACCGGCGAACGTCTCACCGCGCGCACCGCAGGCCTCACCCAGCCGGGCCATCTCGGCCTGACCGCGAGTGACCATCGCCGACTTGGCGTTGTCGCCGAGCCGAAGCCCGTCCACACCGCCGGCGGCGAGCGCGATCACGTTCTTCGCCGCCGCGCAGAGCTCGACGCCGACCAGGTCGGTGTTGACGTAGACGCGGAACGTGAGCGAGTTCAGCTCGTCCTGGAGCCACTCGGCGAGGGCAGTGTCCTCGCTGGCGATGACAGCGGCGGCGGGCAGTCCGCGACCGATCTCCTCCGCGAAGTTGGGGCCGGAGAGCACCGCGGCGGGGCGGTCGCTGAGGAGCGTCGAGAGGCGGTTGCCGGTCTCGGGGTCGAGCCCCTTGGTCAGGCTGAGCACCGGGCCGTTAGCCGGTAGAGAGCGCACGACCTCGGCGAACGAGCGGCTCGGCACGGCGATCACGGTTACATCGGCGTCCGGGAGCCCGTCGGCCAGCGTCACCGCGTCGACGTCGCCGAGGTGGACGCCCGAGAGATGGCGCGGGTTGCGCCCGGTTTCGGCGATCGCGGTCGCCTGTTCCGCGTCGCGGCAGGCGAGCGTCACCTCGTGACCCCGCTCCACGAGCACGTGCGTGAACGCCGTCCCCCACGCCCCCGCGCCGACGACGTTCGCCTTCACGTCTTTCTCACGAAGTCGATCGACACCGGCACGCCTTCCATCTGGAAACGCTCTCGCAGCTGATTCTCGACCCAGTACCCGTAGTCGCGCGTCACCAGGCCGGGATCGTTGACGAAGAACCGGAAGCGAGGCGGGCGAACGGTCGTCTGCGTCCCGTAGAGCAGGTTGAGGCTCTTGCCGTTCTTCGAGGGCGGCTGCCGGGCCTCGCGGAGCTCGCCGAGGAAGCGGTTGAGCTCGGGGGTGGGGACGCGCGCCGTGTGCTTGTCGTAGAGCCTCTCGACGTAGTCGAGGAGCCGGCTCACCCCGCGACCCGTGGTCGCGGAGACGGTCACGACGGGCGGGCGCTGCCGCAGGCGCTCCGCGATGCGCGCCCTTGCGTCCTCGATGCCGAGCTGGCCGATGTCCCACTTGTTGAGAGCGACGAGCGTCGAGTCCTGGGCCTTGCGCGCGACGTCGGCCACGGTCAGGTCGTGATCGACGATCCCTTCGCTCGCGTCGATGAGGACGACCGCCACGTCGGCCCGCTCCGCGGCCTGCAGCGCTCGCAGCTCCGAGTAGTACTCGATGCCCTGGCGCGCGCGACGCTTCCGGCGCAGGCCCGCGGTGTCGACGAGGACGAACGTGCGGTCGCCGCGCTTGAGCACGGTGTCGATCGAGTCCCGCGTCGTGCCGGGCGTCTCGGAGACGATCACGCGCTCCTCGCCGAGCAGCGCGTTCAAGAGGCTCGACTTGCCGACGTTGGGTCGCCCGAGGATCGCAACGCGAATCGCGTCGTCCCCCACCTCGGCCGGGCCGGAGCCCGGGAGGCGCGCGATGATCAGGTCGAGCAGATCGCCGGTCCCGTGGCCGTGCAGGCTCGACAGCGCGATCGGATCCCCGAGGCCGAGGCGGTGGAACTCGAGCGCGGCCGTCTCGTTGCCGGGCTCGTCGATCTTGTTGGCGATGAGGAAGACCGGCTTGTGCGCGCGACGCAGGATCGACGCGATCTCCTCGTCACCCGGTGTGATCCCGATCTGAGCGTCGACCACGAACAGGATGAGGTCGGCCTCGGCGATCGCCGCGCGCGCCTGATCGGCGACCTGGCCCGTCAGCGGCGAGGGGTCGACGATGTCCACGCCGCCGGTGTCGATGAGACGGAACCGGTGACCCGACCACTCGCAGGTCAGGTCCTTGCGATCCCGTGTCACGCCCGGGGTCTCGTGCACGACGGCCGTCCGCGTGCCGGTGAGCCGGTTGACGAGCGTCGACTTTCCGACGTTGGGGAAGCCCACGACGGCGACGGTGCCGAGAAGATCCGTGCTCACGCCGGCGGTGTCGCGACCCGCGGGCGGCCGAGCTCGTGCATCTCGATCAGCCAGTGCCAGAGGCGCGAGATCTCCTCGCCGATGAGAGCCGATGCCTCGCGGTAGCCCTTCCCCCCGCGAGGGATGTCGCCGAAGCGCATCGGCTCGCTCCACGCGATCGAGACCGGGTGGAAGTTCCCGGGCTTCCAGAACTGCGAGCCGTGGATGGCCCCGCAGACGACCGGCACGTCTTCCTGCACGGCGACCATGCCGGCCCCGGGCATGACCTCGCCGAGGACGCCCCCCTTTTGCCGGGTGCCTTCGACGAACAGGCCGAGGGCGTGCCCGTCGGCGACGACCTGCTTCATTCTGCGCACTGCTACGCGGTCGGACTCGCCGCGGCGGACCGAGAAGGCTCCGAAGCTCTGGATCAGCTGGCCGACCCCAGGTACGCCGTGCACCTCGGACTTGGCCATGAAGTAGACGATCCGGGGCACCGCTGAGCCGAACGCGGGCGGGTCGATCCACGAGAAGTGGTTCATCGCGAGCACGACGCCCCCGGTGGGCGGAATGCGCTCCACGCCGTAGACGCGGAGAGGCGCGAACAGCTTCGTGACCGGCTGGATGGTGAGCCGGCCGAGCTTCCAGACGAAGGGCACCGCGTTCATGCCGTCGAGTGTGCCCGCACCATGGCCTCGATCCGGGCAACGACGTCCTCCACGTCGAGGGTGCTCGTGTCGATCACCTCGGCATCGTCTGCAGGCTGCATGCGCGCGGCGTCGCTCTCGTCACGCATGCGCAGGTCGGTGGCGAGCGCGTCGGCGCCGATGTCGGGCCGCTCGGCCAGGCGCCGCTCCGCACGCACGCCGCGGTCGGCGACGAGGTAGACCTTCACCTCGGCATCGGGCGCGACGACGGTTCCGATGTCGCGACCCTCGATGACCGCGTTCCCGAGCACCGCGAGCTCGCGCTGACGCTCGCGCATGACCACGCGCACCTCGTTGTGCCGTGCGACGACGGGCACGAGCCGGTCGATGCGCGCCTGGCGGATGGCGTCCGTGACGTCGGTGCCCGCGATCGTCACGCGACCCCCGTCGTCGAGCCCGATCGGATTGTCGCGGGCGAGCTCGCCGAGCCGAGGGCCCTGGTCGAGCGGGATCGCGTCACGCATCGCGAGCCACGTCAGCGCGCGGTACATGGCACCGGTATCGAGGTAGCGAAAACGGAGCCGCTCCGCCAGCCGGCGCGCGACCGTGCTCTTCCCGGCCCCGGCGGGCCCATCAATGGCGACGATCATCGCTGCGTAACCGACTCGAGAAGCTCGAAAAACCCGGGGAAGCTTACCGCGACCACGTCTGGATCCTGGAGCACCACGCCCTCCCGCGAGATGAGGCCCGCGGTCACGCCCATGATCCCCAGCCGAGAATCCCCGCGCGGGTCCAGTCCCCCACCCTTAGGGCGGGTGGGAACACCCCTCACCCCGAGTCCATCGTCGCGTTTCACCGGGCGAATTCCAAGGGCTCGTAGCGAAGTTCTCACTGTTTCGATCCAGTCTCGTTCCTCCGGCCGGAGTCGGTCTCCGCGGATCACGCTGTCTCCGTGCGCGCCGCCCGCGGCCAGCCCGAACAGGGGCAACTCGTCCAGGAGCGCGCGCGTCTCGTCACCCGTCAGCGTCGTCGCCACGAGCTCGGCGGACAGAACCTCGAGATCGCCGGTCGGTTTGCCTGATCGCTGGCGGTTGTAGATCGCGATCCGGCCACCCATGCGCGCGAGCACGTCGAGGAGGCGGCTTCGCTTTGGATCGAGGCTCACGTCGTGCAGAGTCAGCTCGGAGCCGGACAGCAGCGAGGCTGCCACGACGAACGGCGCGGCCGCCGAGACGTCGGGAACGGCGATATGGCCGACGAGAGCACGCGCCGGCTCGACGCGAACGTGCTCGGCGGCCATCGAGATCCAGTGTACGTCGCTGGGATAATCGAACCGTGCGCATCTTTTCCGGCATCCGCGCCTCCGGCGACAAGACGCTCGGCAACTACAGCGGCGGCTTTCGCCAGTACGTCGCGACTCAGGAACAGGGAGACGCGTTCTTCTGCGTCGTCGACCTGCACTCGATCACGACGCCGTTCGAGCCGGAGGTGCTCCACGAGGCGACGCTGTCGGTCGCCGCCTGGCTCTTCGCCACCGGGCTCGACCCGCAGCGCTCGACGGTCTTCGTCCAGAGCCACGTGACCGCGCACCCCGAAGCCGCCTGGCTGCTCAGCGCGGTGGCGAGCTTCGGAGAGCTCCGGCGCATGACCCAGTTCAAGGAGCGCGCCGAGGAGCAGGAGTTCGTCTCGGCCGGCCTCTTCAACTACCCCGTGCTGATGGCCGGCGACATCCTGCTCTACCAGGCCGACATCGTCCCGATCGGCGACGACCAGCGGCAGCACCTCGAGCTGGCGCGCAACATCGCGGAGCGCTTCAACGGGCGGTTCGGCGAGACGTTCAAGGTGCCCGACGGCGTCTTCCCCGAGGAGGGCGCCCGCATCAAGAACCTGCAGGAGCCGGAGCGGCTGATGTCGACGACGCGCGGGGCCCCGCAGGGCGTCGTGCGGATGATCGACCCGCCCGACGTCGTGCGGAAGAAGTTCAAGACGGCCGTGACCGACTCCGGGACCGACGTCCGGCACGACCCCGAGGAAAAGGCGGGCATCTCGAACCTGATCGAGATCATGGCCGTCGTCAGCGGCACGACGATCGCAGACGTCGAGTCGCGCTACGACGGACAGGGCTACGGCCAGTTCAAGGGCGACGTGGGTGACGCCGTCGTCGAGCTGTTCGCCCCGATCCAGCAGCGCTACGAGGAGCTGCGCGCAGACGAGGGCGAGCTGCGCAGGTTGCTCGCGGTCGGCGCCGAGAAGGCGCGCGAGGCTTCGGCGCCCACGCTCGAGGCGATGTACGAGCGGATGGGGTTCGTCAGGCCGTAGTTAGAGCCAGCCGGCGCGGCGGAACTGCCGGTAGAGCAGCAAGCACGCCAGGGCCATGACGAAAAGTGCGAGCGGGTATCCGATCCGCCACGTGAGCTCCGGCATGTGCTCGAAGTTCATGCCGTAGATCCCGGTGATCAGCGTCGGCACCGCGATGATCGCCGCCCAGGCGGAGATCTTGCGCACGTCTTCGTTCTGGCGCACGCTCGCCTGCGTCAGATTCGCCGCCAGGATGCTGGTGAGCAGCTCACGGAAGCCCTCCACCCGGCCGGACGCGCGCAGCAGATGGTCATGGATGTCCCGGAAGTAAGGCTGCATGTCCTCGTCGATGAGCGGGTGCTCGATGGTGGCGAGCTTCTGGAGTGCCGGAACGAGCGGTGCGACAACTGTGTGCAGTTCGAGCACGGCGCGCTTCAGCTGGTAGATGCGCCCGGCGGGGTTGCTGCCCGACGGCGAGAAGACATCGGTCTCGGTTTCGCGGATTGCGCTGTCGAGCTCCTCGATCACCGGCTCGTAGTCGTCGACCACACGGTCGACGATCGCGTAGAGGGCGGCGCTCGGCCCCTGCGCCAGGAGCTCGGGGCGCTGCTCCATCTGCAGCCGCACGTCGTGCAGCTCGGTCTCGCCGTGGCGCACCGAGATGATGAAGCCGTCGCCGACGAAGGCGAGGATCTCGCCGAACTCGATCCTCTCCTCGGAATCGATCCAGCGGGCTGTCTTCAGGACGACGAAGAGCGAATCGCCGTAGATCTCGAGCTTCGGCCGCTGGTGCGCCTTGATCGCGTCCTCGACGGCCAGCTCGTGGAGGCCGAACTCGCGGCGGACCGACTCGAACTCCTCCTCGGTTGGCTCGAACAGGCCGATCCAGGCGAAGACACCTTCACGCCGGCACTGCTCGTAGGTGTCTTCGAGCGCGACCGGCTCTGCGCTCCGGCGTCCGTGCTCGTAAATCGCTTGATCGACGATCATCGGGCGCGAAGTATCGCGGCCCGGAGCAGCTCGAGCTCCGCGGGCTCCAGCTCGCGCCATTGCCCTGGCTCGAGCCCGGCCGGCGTCAGCCCCGCGTAGCGGCTGCGATGAAGGTTGCGGACGGGGTGGCCGACCGCCTCGAGCATGCGCTTGACCTGATGCTTGCGGCCCTCGTGGATCGCGAGCTCGACGCGTGAAGGGCCGAGTCGCTGCACGCGCGCGGGCGCGGTCGGCCCGTCGTCGAGCTCGAGCCCCTCGGCCAGGCGCTTGAGGGCTGTCGTCAGACGGCTCGCCTTCGACCTCTGCCTCGTAGACCTTCTCCACCTGGTAGCGCGGGTGCGCGAGCCGGTGCGCGAGCTCGCCGTCGTTCGTGAGCAGAAGCGCGCCGGTCGTGTCGGCGTCGAGTCGCCCGACGGGGACGACGCGTGCCTCGTGGCGGACGAGGTCGACGACCGTGCGCCGCCCGTGCGGATCGTGCGCCGTCGTCACGACGCCGGCCGGCTTGTGGAGGAGCACGTAGGCGAGGGGCTGCGGCGCGAGCGGCTTGCCGTCGAGCTCGACGGCGTCGTTCGACTCGACGAACGTGTTGAGCTGGCCCGGCTCGCCGTTGACGAGGACGCGGCCCGCCTTGATCAGCTCGTCGGCCTTGCGCCGGGAGGTAACTCCGGCCCGCGCGAGGTAGGCGTTCAGGCGCATACCGGGATTCTCACTTTCGGCACGGTCCCGGCACCCACGCGTGCGGATTTCCTCAGTACGATCGCCTTGGGGAGGAGGTTGGGGGTACCGCGTTAAGAGGCCCGTGCGGCAGGCGGCTGGTCAGGCCGCGCGCCGAAACGGCAACAGGCGACGAATCAGCCGGCGCCGCCGCTCGCGGCGCTCGTCCTCTTCGCGCCAGCGCGCTTTCAGGCGTTCGTACATGGCCTCGAACTCACGCGTAGTGCGAGCCCATTCCGCCTTCTGCGCCTGGTAGCGCCGCCGGTCGTCAGGATTCATTTTCCGAGGCATCGTCCTCTTCCTCGCCAAGCAAGCGCTCGAGCTTGGCATTGATCGCCATCAGCATCCGAATGATGCCATCGACCGTCTCCCGGTCGAGCGGCAGGTCTACTCGTCGCCACACGACCAACATGGTCGGGACACCTCAGACGAAGCGCAAGATGGCCGAAACAGTCCATGTCGCCTGACTCGTACGCGCCTACAATGAGCACGTGCTCCAGCAGCTGTCGGTGAAGGTCGCTCCGATCACGAGTCGCGCCGCCGACTTCGCGCCGGTCGCGCCGGCCTGCTGCAACGTGTGCCGCACCTGCACGACGACGAACGTCGTCGGGCTCGTGTTCGGCGCCGGTGCCGCGGTCGCAACCACGGCGAAGCACTTCTTCCGGCGCGCCTAGGCCGGGCGGCGCTCGGCCAGCGCTTCGAGCCGGCCGCGGATCTCGCCGTCCTCGCCGCCGAGCTCCTCGAGCCGCGGTAGCGCGGCCAGGCTCTCCAGGCCGAAGACCCGTTCGAACAACGGCGTCGTCCGGTAGCGCACCGCGCCGCCGATGCCGCTCTCGCGGCCCGCCTCGGCGATCAACCCACGCTCCACGAGCCCCGCGACGACCGAGTCCACCGCGACCCCGCGCCAGCGCGCCACTTCCGGCCGCGAGCACGGCCCCAGGTACGCGACGACCGCGAGCGTCTCGAGCGCCGCCTGCGACAGGCCCCGCTCGACCGGCCGCTCGAACAGGCGCCCGCAAGCTTCTGCTGCATCCCGCGAGGCCCGGAAGGCCCAGCCGCCCGCGACCTCCTCCAGCACGATGCCGCTGCGACCCTCGTGGTAGCGCTCGCCCAGCAAGCCGAGCGCCATCTCGACGCGCTCCGCGTCGTCCGCGGCCGCTTCCGTGAGCTCGTCCACGGACAGCGGCTGCGACGCGACGACGAGCAGCGCTTCGAGCGTGCGCGCAAGCGCATCCAGCGGGTTGGCGGCGACTAGGCGGAGCGGGCGGTCCACGGCACCTCACTTTCTTCCGACCGCGCGGTTTCCTCCCGCGCGACCCGGATCGGAGCGAACGGGCGGGCCTGGTCGATCGAGATCTCCCCGGACCGGCGCAGGTCGAGCAGCGCGAGGAACGCGACGGCCTGCTCGATCCGCGTCAACCCCTCGACCTCGCTGTCGAAGTCGAACCGCGAACGGCGCTTGAGCAACGCGCGGAACCGCTCCAGGAACTGCGTGACCGGCGGGAAGCGGAGCTCGAGGTGCTGGAGAGAGACCTGCGGCGGCTCGGCGGCGAGCGCACGGAGCGTCGCCGCCAGCAAAGCAGGGTCCTGCGGAGCCAGCCGCCGCTCGGCCGGAGGCGCGAGAGGCGCAGGCCCGAGGCGGAAGAAGCGGTCGCGCTCCCCGGCCAGCCGCTCGGCCAGCCAGAGCGCCGCCTCCTTGATCCGCCGGTACTCCTCGAGGCGCCGCGCGAGCTCCTCGGCGGCCTCCTCCGGCGCCAGCTCGTCGAGCTCGCCGTCCTCGTCGCCGAACAGGCCGCGAGCCTTCAGCTCCAGCAGCGACGCAACGAGCACGAGGAACTCACCACACGCGTCGAGATCGAGCTCCTCCCGCTCTGCGAGCCGCTCGATGAACGCAACCACGATGCCGGCGACGTCGACCTCTGCGAGCGGCACCTCCTCGCGGAGCACCAGCGTCAACAGCAGGTCGAACGGGCCCTCGAACGCGTCGAGGTCGAGTTCGAGCTCTCGGACAGACATCCGCGCGAAAGCTAACGAGAGGGGCGGACGCGTCCCTTGGGGATAGCCATCTTCGGCGGCGGGGGCACCTTCTTCCCTCTACGTCCGCCTTCCCGGCCCGGCCGCCGTCCCTGGAAGAACTGCCACCAGATGAAGAACCCCATCGCGAGGATGAAGCCCACGACCGACACCCAGCCGTTCAGGCGCCACGGCCCGAACTCGTGCGCCGGGTCGATCCGCAGCAGCTCTTCGAAGAACCGCCCGAAGCAGTAGACGGCGACGTAGAGCGCAAACAGTCCCGGCGGCCGGATGCGGAAGCGCCAGCCGATCAGGATCAGCACGCCGGCCATCCCGATGTCGTAGAGAAACTCGTAGAGGAAGGTCGGGTGGAAGGTCTCGAACGCCTCGTAACCGGCAACCCGGTGCTCGGGATCGATCTCGAGCGCCCACGGCAGGTCGGTCGGCTTGCCGTACAGCTCCTGGTTCCACCAGTTGCCGATGCGCCCGATGCCCTGCGCGATCAGCAGCCCGGGCGCGACGCAGTCGGCGAACTCCGCGACGCTCCGGCCTTCCCGTCGCACGATCCAGGCACCGACCAGGCAGCCGAGCCCGATCCCGCCCCACACTCCGAGCCCGCCCTTCCACACCGCAAGGGGGCCCCACCATTCGTCCGGCACCTCGCTCCAGCTCGTCGCGACGTGGTAGGCGCGTGCCCCGACGATGCCGGCCGCGACACCCCAGACGGCCACGCGCAGGACGAGATCCCAGTCGCCGCCACGGCGCACATAGCGGATCCCTGTGACCCAGATGCAAACCGCGATCGCCAGCAGCAGCATCAGGCCGTACATGTGCACGACGAGCGGGCCGAGGTCGACGACGCCGCTGTCGGGTGAAGGAATCGAGGCCAGGGTCACGGGCAGGGCATTCTGCCCCGCTGCGCGAGCCCCTGCCTCTTAGAGCAGGATCTTGAGCGCCAGGTCTTGCGAGCAGCCGCGCTGCAGGAGCTCGGTCGCCCGGTGGAGATCAACGTCGTGCCGAACCGCCAGACGCCCTGCGGCGCGAGGCTCGTACCCCGCCCGCTCGAGCTCGTCCGCACGCCAGCGCTCGATCCGCTCGATCTCGGTCTGCTCTAGTAGTTGAAGTTCAGTCGCCGCCACGGAGTCCCTTCTAGTCGTCCTAGTTGTTGCACTAGATGTTCGGTCAGACGACGCCCGCGGATCTCCCGCTAAAGGGTGATTGCTCATTTCACAGAAGTTTTACGTCTAGCCGGTCGCGCGCTCGATGCGCGTTTCCTGTTTGCGAGCAAGCTCGACCGCATCGGAAAGCGTTACGCGGCCGTCGAACCCGTTGACGAGGACGTAGCCGGTGACGTTGCCCTGCCGCCAGGCGATCGCGTAGTGGCGGACGGCTGTCGGAGGCAGGCCCTGGCGGAAGGTGACGGCGTGGGCCTCCTCGCCGAGCGCCGGCGCCGGCTCGACGGTCTGTCCTGCCGCACCGAACGCGAGCTCGTCGAGCGCCTCCTTGTAGAGGTCGAAGTCCTCGCCCGCATCGCCGCTCGATTCGAAGAGGTCGGCGCGCGACTCGACGACGAGCGGCCCTTTCGTCTTCACGGTTCCGTTACGCCCGAAGCGCGCCTTCCAGCCTCCCTGGCGGTGGAAGCGACTCGGGTCGTCTCGCGGCGGCGCCATATCGGTGCGTTGCTGCTCGCCCTTGTCGAACTGCGTAAAGGCCTTGCCGACGTCGGCGGACGAGAGGACGAGGTCCTCGCCGTTCGAGGCCGACACCTGCGGGCCGCCGCCGTCGTCGTCGCCGGAGCATCCGGCGAGCAGCAGCGCGGCCACGATGAGAACCGGGAGCCGCACGGCCGAGGAGCCTAGCTGGGCCTAGCGGACCGAGCGCGCGATCTCGAGCGCTGCACTCTTCGTGAGCTCACCCTCCAGCCTCACGGTGAGGTCGCCGTACTCCCAGAGGAGCGTGTTCCGCGCCAGGCGCGAGGTCTCCTCGCGGACCCTGCCGCGACGGTCGCGATAGACGAAGTAGTGCACATCGCCCGAGAACCAGACTCCGGACCGCCCGTCGACGTCGGCGCCCTCGGCCTCGGTTTGCGGGCCGAGCATCTTCTCGGCGAAGGCCTCGCCCGGCGACTGGGTCATCAGCAGGCGTGCTTCCTCCTTCGTGCCCCAGAGGAACGTGACCTGTCCGCCTGGCACGTCCGCGCTGAAATAGACCTGGTCGGGCGCACCGAGATTCTTCAGATGCGGCTCGACGAGCCCGGGTGCCCGCCGGCGCGCCTCGGCCAGGGTCACCGGCTCGCCGAGGCCGCGGTCGCTGAGCAGCGAGGCCTCCGGCAGCTTGTCCACGCGCGTGACCTTCACGCCCTTGATGCCGAGCCACTCGAGCACTGCCGTCCGCGCCGAGGGGACAGCCATGGCCGCTCCGATCGCGAGGACGACCACGGCGAGAGCGACGGCGACCAGCCGCCTGGGAGCCCAGCGGCGCGACGGTGCCTCGCCCAGCCGGCGTCGCACACCGGCGGCGAGATCGGGCTCGGGCGGAAACTCGACCATCCCTCCCAGCTGACGCAGCGCTAGCTCGAGCTCAGGCATAGCCCTCCCCCAGCTCTTCACGCAGGCGCCCGAGCGCGCGCGAGGTCCGTGACTTGACCGTCCCCGGCCGCACCCCTAGAGCCGCTGCAGTCTCGTCCTCGGAAAGATCCAGGAAGTACCGGCAGGCGATCACGAGCCGGTGCTCCTCGGGCAACTCGTTGATCGCTCCCAGCAGCCGCTCGCGATCCTCGGCGGCGAGCAGGTTCCCCTCGGGGGACGGAGCCGCGTCCCCCGAGAGATTCTCCCCAGCCGCCCGCAGCGCGAGCCCGGCGCGCCGGCCTGCGGAGCGGCGGCGGTTGCGTGCCTCGTTGGCGACGATCTGCAGGAGCCACGGCCGAAACGGCGCACCGGCGCGAAAGCGGCCGAGCGCGCGGTAGGCCTTGACGAACCCCTCCTGGGCAGCGTCCTCGGCGTCGGCCGCGTTGCCCGCCATGAGGTAGGCAGTCCTGAAGGCAATCCCCTGATGTCGTCGCACGAGCTCCTCATAGGCGCGTTCATCTCCACGGCGAGCCCGCTCGACGAGCTCGCTCTCATCCTGTGGCCGGCTCACCACACTGGCTTTCTTACACCGGAACGCCTTGTAAGGTTCCGAACGTGTTCGCGAGAGTCGTGAGATACACGGTCGATCCAGAGCGCTGCGACGAGGCGCTCGAAGCCTTCGAAGAGGCCGCCAAGACGATCGGCGACATCGACGGCATCATGGGCGGCTACGTGATGGTCGACGGCGAGGAGGGACGCATCCTCACGCTCACGATCTGGGACGACCAGGCGAAGATGGAAGCGAGCGAGGTGCGCGCGAGTCGCCTGCGCCAGGAGGCGCTGCGCTCGGTCGAGGGCGAGATCGACTCGGTCGAGCGCCTGCGGATCGCAGCCGGGATCGCGAACGACGCTCAGTCGCGCAGCGCAGCGGCTGAGAAGACCTCGGGATAGAGCTCGCGCGCGGCCGTGATGCAACGGTCGCGTGACGACGGCCCCCAGCGCGCGCGGTCGTAGTGCGGAGCGAAGGGGCGCTCGAGCTCGTCGAGCTCGTCCACGCTCGCGCGAAGGCTCGCTCGCCAGTCGGCGTTTTCCGGCTCAGGCGCGGCGAGTAGCCCCTCGATCTCGGCGACGAGCGCCGACTTGCGCGCGATGTTCTCCGGCGTCACGTGCTTCAGGCACACCCCGTAGGCGCCGGAGAGATAGCCCTCCCACTCCGAGCCGACCTCGTCGTCGTCGCCCGCGGCGGCGACGTAGCGGCGTGCAAAGAGCCCACGCAACGCACCTTCGCCGCCCGCCTCGTCGATGAGCTCGAAGTACTCGGCGGGCACCATCTCCGTGCCGTCCTCGAGCACGTAGCTCGCCGCCGGCAGGCTCCCGGCCGCGATCAGCGCCCGCACGCGATCGGCGGACTGGCCCCGCGCGGCGCAGAGCTCGTCGAGCGGCACGAAGTTCGCCCGGATGTACTCGACATCGGCGTCGGTCAAGACCGCCTGCATAGCCTCAGGCTATCGCGGCCTCGCCGAGGAGCGACTTGACCTCGGCGAAGAAGTCCGGGTCGGGCTTGACCCGGTAGTCCGGCCCCAGCTGCAGCGTCTTCTCGCCGGCCGACATCGTCAGCGCGACGATCACCGGGATCTCGCCCGGGTACTCGCGCACGAGGCCGGCCAGCTCGCGGACGATTCCGGCCGGCGCGCGCGTGGCGTCGACCTTCAGCGTCACCTCGCGCCGCTCGGGGGTCGCCTCGAAGGCCGAGACCTCCAGCGCGATCAGCTTCGTCTCGCCCTCCTGCTTGTGGTCGACGCGGCCCTTGACGACGAGCACGGTGTCCAGCTCGAGCAGCTCGCGCGCAGCTGCGTAGACGGAGTTGAAGACGACGACCTCCGTCGAGCCGGTGAGGTCGTCGAGCCGCATGAAGACCATCGGCTCGCCCTTCTTCGTCGTCAGCTGCTTGATCGCGCCGACGAGGCCGCCGACGGTGACGACCTCGCCGTCGCGGCGCTTCTCGACCTCGGCCAGCCCGCACTCGGTCTTGCGCCGCAGCTGCTCGCGAATCGCCTGCAGCGGGTGCTCCGAGACGTAGACGCCGAGCGTCTCCTTCTCCAGGCGCAGCAGATCGTTCTTCTCGTACTCGCCGGGCGGGATCGGCGGGTGCTGCTGCGGGCGCGCCTCCTCCTCGCCGCCGCCGCCGAGGTCGAAGATCGAGCCCTGGCCCGCGAGCCGGTCGGCCTGGTGGCGCCCGCCCCACGAGACAGCGGCGTCGAGCGCCTCGAGCATCCCCTTGCGCGGCGTGCCCGTCGAGTCGAAGGCGCCGCACTTGACGAGCGCCTCGAGCGCGCGCTTGTTCGAGGCCTGCGGGTCGACCCGCTCGGTGAAGTCCCAGATCGACGTGAACGCCCCGCCGTCCGCGCGCGCGGCGACGATCGCCCGCGCCGCCGAGTCGCCGACGTTCTTGACCGCGTTCAGCCCGAAGCGGATCTTGCCCTCGACGACCGCGAAGTCGTGCTCGGAGCAGTTGACGTCGGGCGGCTCGACCTCGATCCCCATCTCGTGGCAGGCGTTGACGTAGATGGGCACGCGGTCCTTCGTGTTCATCACGGACGAGATCAGCGCGGCCATGTACTCGCGCGGGTGGTTCGCCCGCAGCCACGCCGTGCGGTAGGCGATCAGCGCGTAGCCGGCCGCGTGCGACTTGTTGAACGAGTAGTCCTGTGACGCCTCCGTGTTCTTCCAGAGCTGGTTCGCGACCGACGGCGTGACCCCGTTCTGCGCGCAGCCCTCGAGGAACTTCTCCTTGAGCGACGCCATCAGCTCGTGGATCTTCTTGCCGATCGCCTTGCGCAGGTCGTCCGCCTCGGCGGGCGAGAAGCCGGCGAGCTGCTTGGCCGTCTCCATGTACTGCTCCTGGTACACGGCGATCCCGTACGTGTCCGAAAGGATCGGCTCGAGGCGAGGGTCGATGTAGGTCACGGCCTCCTGGCCGTGCTTGCGCTTCGCGTATTGCGCGATGTACTGCATCGGCCCCGGCCGGTAGAGGGCGACGAGCGCGATCAGGTCCTCGAGCTCGGTCGGGCGCACCTGGCGCAGCGCCTCGCGCATGCCCGACGACTCGAACTGGAAGACGCCGGCCGCCTCGCCGCGCGCGAGCATCTCGTACGTCTTGCGGTCGTCGAGCGGGATCTTCGTCGCGTCGAGCCCGCCGCCGACGAGCGCGAACGTCTTGTCGATGACGTCGAGGTTGCGCAGGCCGAGGAAGTCCATCTTCAGCAGGCCGAGCGCCTCGACGTCCCACATCCCGAACTGCGTGACCGTCTCCTCGCCCTCGCCTTTTCGCTGCAAAGGGACGTATTCCGTGAGCGGGCGGTCGCCGATGACGACGCCGGCCGCGTGGATCGAGTCCTGGCGGACGAGGCCCTCGAGCGGCTTCGCGAGGTCGACGATCTCCTTGACCTGCGGGTCGCCGTCGTAGGCCGCCTTCAGCTCGGAGCCGGGCTTGAGGCAGTCGTCGAGGTAGACCTTGACGCCCTCGGGGATCAGCTTCGCGATCTTGTCGACCGTGCCGTAGGGGACGTCGAGCACGCGGCCCGCGTCGCGGACGGCCGCGCGGGCCATCATCGTCCCGAAGGTGATGATCTGGGCGACGTGGTCGCGCCCGTACTTCTCGGCCACGTAGTTGATGACGCGGTCGCGGCCGGCGACCGAGAAGTCGATGTCCATGTCGGGCATCGACTTGCGGCCCGGGTTCAGGAAGCGCTCGAAGAGGAGGTCGTACTTGATGGGGTCGACCTCGGTGATGTCGAGGCAGTAGGCGGCCAGCGAGCCTGCGGTCGAGCCGCGGCCGGGGCCGACCGAGACGCCGTTCTGCTTCGAGAACTTGACGAAGTCCCAGACGATCAGGAAGTAGTCGGCGAAGCCCATCTCCTTGATCGTCTTCAGCTCGAACTTGAGCCGCTCCTGGATCTCCGGCGTCACGTGGTCGTACCGCTTTTGCAGGCCTTTTTCGCACAGCTCGACGAGGTAGTCGAACGCGTCGCGGCCTTCCGGGACCGGGAACTTCGGCAGCCGGATCTGGCCGAGCTCGATCTCGACGTTGCAGCGCTCGGCGACCTCGAGCGTGGTGCGCAGCGCGTGCGGGTAGTCCGCGAAGTCCTGGGCCATCTCGGCCGGGGTCTTGAAGTAGAACTGGTCGGTGTCGAACTTCCAGTGGCTCGGGTTCTTGAGCGAGTCGCCGGACTGGATGCAGAGCAGCGCCTCGTGCGCGCGCGCGTCCGAATGGTCGAGGTAGTGAACGTCGCCGGTCGCGACGAGCGGCAGCCCGGTGCCCTCGGCGAGGCGCGCGAGGAGCGGGTTGATGCGCGCCTGCGGCTCGAGGCCGGCGTTCTGGATCTCGACGTACGTGGAGTCCTTGGAGAAGATCTGCACGAGCCGGTCGAGGTCGGCTGCGGCGTCGTTGTTGCGTGACTCCTCGAGCGCCTTGGAGACGCGCCCGGAGAGACAGCCGGAGAGCGCGATCAGCCCCTTCGAGTGCGTCTCGAGCAGCGACCAGTCGACGCGTGGCTTGTAGTAGTAGCCCTGCAAATACCCTGCAGAGGCGAGCTTTATGAGGTTGCCGTAGCCCTCGGTCGTCTCGGCGAGCAACGTCAGGTGCGCGTAGCCCTTGGTCTGGAGGGACGAGTCGTCGCAGACGTAGACCTCGCAGCCGATGATCGGCTTGACGCCCTGCTCCGTCGCGTGCTTGTAGTGCTGCACCGCGCCGGCGAGCGACCCGTGGTCGGTGAGCCCGACGGCGGGCATCTCGAGCTCGGCAGCCCGAGCCGCGAGCGCGGGGACCCGGCAGGCCCCGTCCAGGATCGAGTACTCGGAGTGGACGTGCAGGTGGACGAAGTCGGCGGCCAACGGACGGTTCGGATTCTAGGAGTGGCTCAGGAAGTCACCTAAGCAGGCCCGAGCCAGGCGACCTGATCGAGCAGCGCTTCCTCTCCCGGGTGCTCGCGCAGGAAGGCATCGAGCACGTCGACGTAGAGCCCGATCGTCCTGACGCCGCGCGGCATCGACCGCGGCGATGTGAAGACGACGCCAAGATGCCGATCGCCCTGCGCCGCAGCCTCGCGCACGAGCGGCATGAAGTCGGCGACATTTTCCGTCAGCAGCGCCCGCCCTTCGGTGACTGCACTGTTCCAGAGCTGGAAATCACCGAGTCCCTGCAGGTCGTCGCGCTCCTTGACCGAGACGACGTCGTGTCCGCGCTTGCGAAGCTCGTCAGCGATCTTCGGCGAATAGTGCTCGTCGAGCAGAAGCCTCACGCAAGGACGGCCTGCTCGCGCCGCCACGCCTCTTCCTCGCGTTCGGCGATCGCGCGCATTCGCTCACGCCACTCGTCGACCTCGTCCCGGAAGTCGGCGTAGTACCGCACCGCAGCGCGGACGTACTGCTCGGGGATGTCCAGGTACTCCGCGGTCGCGTCGACGGAGTTCGCGGACTCGCGAAGCGTGTCCATCACCTGCGAGACATCGAGCCGCGTGCCGACCAGAGCTGCCCTACGCCCGGCGGCTCCGTCCCGAAAACCGATCAGCGGGTGGTCCTCCCTGCGGAGGCCCTCAACCAGGTAGCGCTCGGCGAGGGAGTTCGCACTTTCGCCGCGCTCGCGCGCGCGGGTCTGCAGGGAGCTCAGGAGCGAGTCGGGAAATCGAAAGGAGCGAGGGCGGGACATGAGTACTTTGTGTTACAGAGTATTACAACGGCCTCACCCGCTCCGTCAATCGCCCTTATTGCATCACTGGCTGATCGGGAAACCGCTCGACGACTACGCGATCGCCGCTTCGCCGAGCAGCGACTTGACCTCGGCGAAGAAGTCGGCGACGGGCTTGACCCTGTAGTCCGGGCCGAGGCGAGCGGCTTCTCGCCCGCCGACATCGTCAGTGCGACGATCACCGGGATCTCGCCCGGATATTCGCGCACGAGGCCGCCAGCTCGCGGACGACTCCGGCCGGCGCCGCCGGCGTCGACTGCAGCTCACCTCCCGGCGCTCCGGCGTCGCCTCGAACGCCGACAGCTCGAGCGCGATCATCTTGGTCTCGCCCTCCTGCTTGTGGTCGACGCGGCCCTTGACGACGAGGACGGGGTCCGGGTCGAGCAGCTCGCGCGCGGCCGCGAAGACCGAGTTGAAGACGACGACCTCCGTCGAGCCGGCGAGGTCGTCGAGCCGCATGAAGACCATCGGCTCGCCCTTCTTCGTCGTCAGCTGCTTGATCGCACCGACGATCCCGCCGATGGTGAGCACCTCGCCGTCACGGCGGCGCTCGACCTCGGCCAGGTCGCAGTCCGTCTTGCGGCGGAGCTGCTCCCTGATCGCCTGCAGCGGGTGCTCTGAGACGTACAGGCCGAGCGTCTCCTTCTCCAGGCGGAGGAGATCGTTCTTGTCGAACTCCCCGGGCGGGATGGGTGGATGGTGCCGCGGGCGTGCCTCCTCCCGCCGCCGCCGCCGAGGTCGAAGATCGAGCCCTGGCCGGCGAGCCGGTCGGCCTGGTGGCGCCCACCCCAGGCGACGGCCGAGTCGAGCACGTCGAGCATTCCCTTGCGCGTCGTGCCGGTCGAGTCGAGGGCGCCGCACTTGATGAGCGCCTCGAGCGCGCGCCGGTTCGCAACCTGCGGGTCTACCCGCTCGGTGAAATCCCAGATCGACTCGAACGGCCCGCCGTCTTCGCGCGCGGCGATGATCGCCCGCGCCGCCGAGTCGCCGACGTTCTTGACCGCGTTCAGCCCGAAGCGGATCTTGCCCTCGACGACCGCGAAGTCGCGCGCGGAGGAGTTGACGTCGGGCGGCTCGACCTCGATCCCCATCTCGTGGCAGGCGTTGACGTAGATGGGCACGCGGTCCTTCGTGTTCATCACGGAGGAGATCAGCGCGGCCATGTACTCGCGCGGGTGGTTCGCCCTCAGCCACGCCGTGCGGTAGGCGATCAGCGCGTAGCCGGCGGCGTGCGACTTGTTGAACGAGTAGTCCGTGACGCCTCCGTGTTCTTCCAGAGCTGGTTTGCGACCGACGGCGTGACCCGTTCTGGGCGCAGCCCTCCAGGAACTTCTCCTTGAGCGACGCCATCAGCTCGTGGATCTTCTTGCCGATCGCCTTGCGCAGGTCGTCCGCCTCGGCGGTCGAGAAGCCGGCGAGCTGCTTGGCGGTCTCCATGTACTGCTCCTGGTACACGGCGATCCCGTACGTGTCCGAGAGGATCGGCTCGAGGCGGGGGTCGATGTAGGTCACGTCCTCCTGGCCGTGCTTGCGCTTCGCGTATTGCGCGATGTACTGCATCGGCCCGGGCCGGTAGAGGGCGACGAGCGCGATCAGGTCCTCGAGCTCGGTCGGCCGCACCTGGCGCAGCGCCTCGCGCATGCCCGACGACTCGAACTGGAAGACGCCGGCCGCCTCGCCGCGCGCGAGCATCTCGTAGGTCTTGCGGTCGTCGAGCGGGATCTTCGTCGCGTCGAGCCCGCCGCCGACGAGCGCGAACGTCTTGTCGATGACGTCGAGGTTGCGCAGGCCGAGGAAGTCCATCTTCAGCAGGCCGAGCGCCTCGACGTCCCACATCCCGAACTGCGTGACCGTCTCCTCGCCCTCGCCTTTTCGCTGCAAAGGGACGTATTCCGTCAGCGGGCGGTCGCCGATGACGACGCCGGCCGCGTGGATCGAGTCCTGGCGGACGAGGCCCTCGAGCGGCTTCGCGAGGTCGACGATCTCCTTGACCTGCGGGTCGCCGTCGTAGGCCGCCTTCAGCTCGGAGCCGGGCTTGAGGCAGTCGTCGAGGTAGACCTTGACGCCCTCGGGGATCAGCTTCGCGATCTTGTCGACCGTGCCGTAGGGGACGTCGAGCACGCGGCCCGCGTCGCGCACGGCCGCGCGGGCCATCATCGTCCCGAAGGTGATGATCTGGGCGACGTGGTCGCGCCCGTACTTCTCGGCCACGTAGTTGATGACGCGGTCGCGGCCGGCGACCGAAAAGTCGATGTCCATGTCGGGCATCGACTTGCGGCCCGGGTTCAGGAAGCGCTCGAAGAGGAGGTCGTACTTGATGGGGTCGACCTCGGTGATGTCGAGGCAGTAGGCGGCCAGCGACCCTGCGGTCGAGCCGCGGCCGGGGCCGACCGAGACGCCGTTCTGCTTCGAGAACTTGACGAAGTCCCAGACGATCAGGAAGTAGTCGGCGAAGCCCATCTCCTTGATCGTCTTGAGCTCGAACTTGAGCCGCTCCTGGATCTCCGGCGTCACGTGGTCGTAGCGCTTTTGCAGGCCTTTTTCGCACAGCTCGACGAGGTAGTCGAACGCGTCGCGGCCTTCCGGGACCGGGAACTTCGGCAGCCGGATCTGGCCGAGCTCGATCTCGACGTTGCAGCGCTCGGCGACCTCGAGCGTGGTGCGGAGCGCGTGCGGGTAGTCCGCGAAGTCCTGGGCCATCTCGGCCGGGGTCTTGAAGTAGAACTGGTCGGTGTCGAACTTCCAGTGGCTCGGGTTCTTGAGCGAGTCGCCGGACTGGATGCAGAGCAGCGCCTCGTGCGCGCGCGCGTCCGAATGGTCGAGGTAGTGAACGTCGCCGGTCGCGACGAGCGGCAGCCCGGTGCCCTCGGCGAGGCGCGCGAGGAGCGGGTTGATGCGCGCCTGCGGCTCGAGGCCGGCGTTCTGGATCTCGACGTACGTGGAGTCCTTGGAGAAGATCTGCACGAGCCGGTCGAGGTCGGCTGCGGCGTCGTTGTTCCGTGACTCCTCGAGCGCCTTGGAGACGCGCCCAGAAAGACAGCCGGAGAGCGCGATCAGCCCCTTCGAGTGCGTCTCGAGCAGCGACCAGTCGACGCGTGGCTTGTAGTAGTAGCCCTGCAAATACCCTGCAGAGGCGAGCTTTATGAGGTTGCCGTAGCCCTCGGTCGTCTCGGCGAGCAACGTCAGGTGCGCGTAGCCCTTGGTCTGGAGGGACGAGTCGTCGCAGACGTAGACCTCGCAGCCGATGATCGGCTTGACGCCCTTCTCCGTCGCGTGCTTGTAGTGCTGCACCGCGCCGGCGAGCGACCCGTGGTCGGTGAGCCCGACGGCGGGCATCTCGAGCTCAGCAGCCCGAGCCGCGAGCGCGGGGACCCGGCAGGCGCCGTCCAGGATCGAGTACTCGGAGTGGACGTGCAGGTGGACGAAGTCGGCGGCC
>CAWFZH010000009.1:0-153843 GCA_963820335.1 uncultured Actinomycetes bacterium
TCATCGAGCTCGACATGGGCCTGGTCGTGCCGGACCCGTCGAAGTCGATCGCTGAGGACGCGATTGAGCCGTGGAGCAAGCCGCATTACCGGTCCAGCTGGCGCAGTTGAAGCGGGCCGCGAAGGCGCAAGATTCGTCTGGACGTGCCGTGGGCCGAACTGACCGAGGACGAGAAGCGCTTCGTCGTCGAAGGCGGCGGCTCGTCAAGGGACGACGGAGTACGAGGGGATCCGAGGTTTCTTCCACTGGCTCGAGCGCAAGAAATACAAGGTTCACGTGCGTGTGTTCTTGAGCCGATATCGGGGCTATCTGACGTGTCCGGATTGCGGCGGCGCCCGGCTGCGGCGCGAAGCGCGCGACGTCAGGTTGCTGGACGGACGATCGATCGGGTGTCGGCGCTGACGGTTCTCGAGGCCAGCAATTCTTCGCCGCCTGACGCTGACCGAAAAGGAAGCGGCGATTGCCGACAAGATCCTCGAAAGAGATCCGGCGGCGGCTGTCGTTCTCTGAGCGACGTCGGGCTCGAGTACCTGACCCTCGACCGGCTGTCGTCGACGTTGTCCGGCGGCGAAGCGCAGCGCATCAACCTGGCGACCTCGCTCGGTGCCGCGCTGGTCGGGACGCTCTACGTGCTCGACGAGCCGTCGATCGGCCTGCACTCGCGCGACAATCTGCGGCTGATCGACATCCTGCGCCTGCTCCGCGACCAGGGCAACACCGTCTGGTCGTCGAGCACGACGCGGACATGATCCGGGTCGCCGATCACATCGTCGATCTCGGTCTCGGCGCCGGCGAACAAGGCGGCGCGTCGTGTTTTCGGGTCCGCTTGACGGTCTGATGAGGAGCCGCGCTCGCTGACGGCCAAGTACCTGCGTCAGGAGCTGGCGATTCCGGTGCCGACGGACGCGGCGGCGAGGCACGGGCCAGAAGATCCGCCTCGTCGGCGCGACGCGAGCACAACCTCAAGGGCGTCGACGTAAGCATTCCACTGAACACGTTGACGTGCGTCACCGGCGTCAGTGGATCGGCAAGTCCACGCTCGTGCACGATGTCCTGTATGCGGCGATCAAGCGCGCCAAGGGCGGCTGGGAGAGGCGGGTCGGCGCGTTCGCGGCTCGAAGGCGCCGAGCTCGTCACCGATGCCGTGCTGGTGGACCAGGCGCCCATCGGGCGAACGCCGCGATCGAATCCGGTCACCTATCTGAAAGCGTTCGATCCGATCCGTGAGCTGTTTGCTGCCACGAAGGATGCGCGTTCGCGCGGGCTGTCCGCGAGCCACTTCTCGTTCAACGTGCCCGGGCGGCCGCTGCGAAGCGTGTCAGGGAGAGGGCGAAGTCCGCGTCGAGATGCAATTCCTCGCCGACGTCTTCGTGCCGTGCGATCAGTGTGACGGCAAGCGATTCAAGCCGCAGGTGCTCGAGGTGCGCTATCGTGGGCGCAACGATCCACCAGGTACTGGACCTGACGGTGCGCGAAGCGCTGACATTCTTCAGCAGCTCGCCGAAGGTGCTCCGGCGGCTTCAGGTGCTCGACGAGATCGGGCTCGGCTACCTGCGTCTGGGCCAGCCGGCGACGACGCTGTCCGGCGGAGAGGCGCAGCGGATCAAGATTGCCGCGCACCTGTCGTCGCATGGCGGCGAGCGGCTGCTTTACATCCTCGACGAGCCGACGACCGGCCTGCACTTCGACGACATCGCGAAGCTGCTGACCGCGTTCAAGAAGCTGCTCGAAGCCGGGCAACACGCTGCTCGTCATCGAGCACAACCTCGACGTCATCAAGACGGCGGACTACATCATCGATCTCGGTCCGAAGGCGGCGAGGCCGGCGGCAGGTGGTGGCGGTCGGAACGCCGGAGCAGGTCGCTCAGGTCGAGCGTCGCACACGGGGCGCTACCTTCGCGCCGTCGCTCGCCGAAGGGCGGTCGCACGCCTATGCCGCGGGACGGCTGAGACGCCGGCGGTCGAGGCGAGGGCAGGCCGCATCGGCGCGGGACGCCGGGTAGAAGCTGCTCCCCGCGCCTTTTACGATCGGCCGACGCTCGACGTCGCTGGCGATCTGCTCGGCAAGGTGCTCGTCCATCGGCGGCGCGGCGCCGTCACCAGCGGAGCGATCGTCGAGGTCGAGGCGTACATCGGCGAGTCCGATCCGGCCTGCCACGCCGCGCCAGGACCGACCCGCGCAATGAGCCGCTCTACGGCCGCCCGGGTTTGCCTACGTGTATCTCAATTACGGCATCCACTGCCTCGTGAACGTCGTGACCGAGGAGCGGGCTTTCCGGCCGCGGTGCTGATTCGTGCGCTCGATCCGCTCGACGGCATTGCGACTATGCGGCGGCGGCGCGCCCGCGCGCGCAAGGGCCGCCGGCACTTCGGAACTGCCCGACGACGAGCTCTGCCGGGGACCGGGCAATTTCACGATGGCGATGGGGATCACGCTCGAACGAGAACCGGCTCGATCTTCGCGGCGATCGACTGTACATCGAGGATCGGGGCTGGGCGCCGGCCCGATCGTTTGGGGCCGCCGGATTGGGATCAGCGTCGGGACCGGGCGGCCATGGAGAGCGTGGGTCGCCGGCCATCCGGCGGTGTCGACTCAAGAAACGTCACGCCGCAGGCGGTCGGGGTGATGTCCGCGCGCTTCCTTTCGTCCGAGTCGCGGCTTTCGGAACTTGACCGGAACCCCCGAAGAGAGTATTAGTTAAGTCTCATGCGAGCTGGATCTCCGCCGGTTGCTGTTGTTGTTGCGTGGATCCGGAGCCCCCGCGCCGGCCGTTCAGGTCCTGCCGACGAACATCATCAGCTGACCGAACGTTCCTGAACGATCCACGGCCCGGGAGGCTCAACTCTTCCGGGCTTTTTTGTTGCGTTCTGACAGTGGAACGCGAGCAAATGACAGATCTTCTCCCTCTTTTCGTGAACCTTCAGGGCCGACGGGTCGTGCTCGTTGGCGGCGGTCTCGTCGCCGGCGCCAAGGTGGAGCAGCTTCTGCCGCGGGCGCCGATGTCCTGGTCGTCTCACCCGACGTGCACGCGACATCGGCGAGACGCGGTCGCCCTGGTCCGGCGTCGCTTTGTCCGCCGATCTCGACGGTGCCTGGCTGGTGGTAGCGGCTGCGACGCCGGCGGTGAATCGTCAGGTGGCGGAGGCCGCCGAGCGGCCGCATCCTTCGTCAACGCCGTCGACGATCCGGCGAATGCAAGCGCCTTCCTGAGCGGCGTCGTGCGCCGAGACGGCGTGACGTTGGCGATTTCGACGAGCGGCGAGGCTCCTGGACTGACGGCGCTTTTGCGCGAGGCGCTCGATGCGGTGCTTCCCGCGATCTGGATGTGTGGGTGGACGAGGCGCGCCGGCAGCGTGAGGCGTGGCGGCGCAGACGGCGTGCCGATGGCGCGACGGCGCCCGTGCTGCTCGAGGCGCTGAACAAGCTATACGCGCCCGCCGCGGCGCCGCGGAGGAGCCTCTGGTTCGCTCCGCGGTGCGGCTGAGCTCCGCCATCGATCGCGTGGCGGCTGATCGACACGGCTGAGTCTGGGGAGGGTTCGTGGCAGTAATGGGACATGTCTCGCTGGTCGGCGCGGGCCCTGGCGATCCCGGGCTCCTGACGCGACGGCGGTGGCGCGGCTGCGCGCCGCCGATCTCGTGCTTTACGATGCGCTCGTCGACGAGCGCGTGCTCGGATCGCCCGGCGCGCGCAGCGTTTTTTCGTCGGGAAGCGGGCCGGACGGCACGCGCTGTCCCAGACCGAGATTCACGCGGTGATGATTCGGGCGGCACGCGCGGGCGCCGCGTGGTGCGGCTGAAAGGCGGCGACCCTTCGTGTTCGGCCGCGGCGGGGAAGAGGCGCTCGCGCTCGGGCAAGCCGGCGTGCCCTTTGAAATCGTTCCGGGCGTGACGAGTGCGGTAGCGGCGCCGGCGCTGGCCGGCATCCCGTTGACCCATCGTGGCCTTGCTTCGGCGTTTCTCGTCGTCAGCGGCCACGACGAGGAGGCGTTCGCCGCCTCGTCGGTCAGTTCAGGCCGAACGGGCTGACGCTTGTGGTGCGATGGGGTTCGGCCGCGTGCAGCGCTGGCGTGCGCTTCATCGGCCGCGGCTGGGCGCTCGGGACACCGGCGGCGATTGTCGCGGATGCTTCGTGCCGGAACAGCAGGTCTGGCGGGGCACGATGGCGAGGCTGGCGTCGGAGCGCAGGGGCTGGAGGGCGACATGCGCCGCGTCGATCGTGGTTGGCGACGTCGCGGCGCTGGCGCTGTATCGACCGCAGACTGCACGACACGGTGACGAGCGGAGCAGGGGCTGCAGGCGATCGGTAACCGAGGGTACGGAGATGTCTTCACCCGAAAAGCCCAGCACTCACGGCCGCACGCGGCTGTCCTTTGCCAGCGTCGCCGACATCGACGAGTTCGTCGCCACGCTCGAGCGCTACGAACGCGGCGAGCTGACGCCCGATCAGTGGCGCGCGTTCCGGCTCGTGCGCGGCAACGTACGGACAGCGTCAGGCCGGCGACGCCCAGATGTTGCGCGTCAAGATGCCGCAGGGCATCCTCACCAGCGAACAGCTCGTCTGCGCTTGCCGACGTCGGCGAGCGCTATTCGCGGCGCTTCGGCCACATCACCACGCGGCAGAACATCCAGTTTCATTTCGTCAAGCTTCACGACGTCGAGCCAGCCATGCGCCGACTGGCCGAGGCCGGCCTGACGACACGTGAGGCGTGCGGCAATTCGGTCCGGAACATCACGGCCTGCCCGTACGCGGCGTGTCGGCCGCCGAATGGTTCGACGTCACGCCATACGCAGAAGGGTTGACCCGATTCTGCTGCGCCACCCGCTCAGCTCGACGCTGCCGCGCAAGTTCAAGATGGCCTTCGAAGGGTGCGCCGAGGATCACGTCGCGACGGCTATTCACGACATCGGATTCCGGGCCGCGCTGCGCCCGATGGCACGCGGGGGTTCCGCGTGATGCCGGCGGTGGCACGGCCATCATGTGCAAGTCGGCCGGCGTCCTGCACGAGTGCTTCCCGGCTGCGAGATCCTTCTGGCTGTCGAGGCGGTGCTGCGCGTGTTCCACCGGCTCGGCGACCACCAGCACAAGCAGCGCAACCGGATGAAGTTCATGATCAAGGAGCTCGGCTGGGATCGGTGGCGGCGAGGAATATCGACCGAGAGCTGGCGGCTCGCCGCGGCGAGGGCGGGCTGCCGCTCCTGACTATCGATCCGCCGGCCACTGAATCGATGCCGGAATGGGACCGGGACGCTGCGCCGTCGCCGCAGCTGATCGCGACCCGCGTCGCGGCGGCGACGCCTCGCGGGCCGGGCATCACGCCAGTCCTCGTGCCGGTGTACCAAGCCGGGCGAAGAAGCCTACGTGCGCTGGCGCGCCACGAACGTCCGCCCGCAGAAGCAGTTCGGGTACACGATCGTGACGGCGACCGTGCCGCTGGGCGATCTCACGAGCGAGCAGATGCGCGTGATCGGCGAGCTGGCCCGCGCCTACGGGGACGGCACCGTCGCGGGTCACGATCGAGCAGGATCTGGTCTTCCGATGGGTGCGCGTCGGGCAGGTGCGCGAGCTGTATCGGCGACTGTCAGCCGCCGGTCTCGGGCTCGCGGAAGCTGGCGACGATCGCCGACGTGACGAGCTGTCCCGGTGCCGAGTCGTGCCGGCTGGCGGTCACGCAATCGCGCGGCCTGGGTCGGCTGCTCGAGGAGCACCTGCGGGCACGACCCGATCTGATCGAGGCAGCCAACAGCGGCGCGCATCAAGATCAGCGGCTGCCCGAACGGCTGCGGCCAGCACCATGTCGCGACCATCGGATTTCAGGGGAGCGTGCGCCGCTTGGGGGACGTGCCGTTCCGCAATACTTCGTGATGGTCGGCGGAGGCACCGACGGAAGCGGGCGCGAGCTTCGCGCGGACGGCCGCGAAGATACCGGCCCGGCGCATCCGTGCGGTGCGGCGTCCGCGACGCGCGCCAGCCGAAGCCGCCCTCGATGCCGCCCACGTTCGCCACCCCGCGAACGTCGCCGTAGCTCATCCGCTCCTCCCAGCTCGGCAGCCACTCGAGCACCTGCTCGAGCACCGGCCCCATGCGCACGATCGAGTTCTCGTCCTGGCGGCCCGACGAGAACGCCGTGTGGATGAACGGCCCACTCGTCGAGAGCCGAAGCCACAGCGAGCCGAAGTGTGCGAGCACGACCTTGTTCTCGGTCGGCTCGCCGAGGATGCACATGTCCGCGACGCCGCCGTGCGTGACGAGATAGCGCGAGCCGGCGGCGTACCCGCGGAACTCCGCACCCTGGTCGTCGCCCTGCTGCGTCTTCTCGATCTCCCCCGCCACGGCCGCGATCATTAGGTCGCCTTTGAGTCGGACGCCCTGATCCATAAGCGCCCGTAATGCCTCTACGTAGCAAGCGAGCGCGCCCTTCATGTTCGAGATCCCGAGCCCGTAGATCCGCCCGTCGCGCTCGAATCCTTCGGGCTGGAACCCCGGAATGTCGCGCAACCACGGCTCGCGTCCCGAGTACGACGTGTCGGTGTGCCCGTTGAACATCAGCGAGGGCCCGCCGCCCGCGCCCGGCCACGTCGCCAGCACGTTCGCGCGCCCGTCCTCCACCTGCTGCCATTGCACCTGCAGCCCGAGCCCGTCGAGCTCGTCGCGCATCAGCTCGGCAGCGGCCTGCTCCGAGCCCGTGAAGCTCGGCGTCGAGACCAGGCGCAGCGCGAGGTCGACCAGGCGGCGCTCGTCGATCATCGGAAGTGCGGCAAGACCTGCTCGCCGAAGAGCTCGATCTGCCGGTGCCGATTGTCGCCCCACAGCTCGAGCATGACGTGCGTGCACCCGGCGTCGCGGTACTCCTCGATCGCGGCGATGCAGTCCTCGGCCGTGCCCGCGATCGGCTTGCAGCGATCCAGGAGGTCGTCGGAGATCTGCTCTTTGGCCGCAAGCCGTCCGCCCTGCTCCATCGCCTCGGCGATCGGCTTCAGCTCCTCCATCTCGATCCCGGCCAGCTCGAGCAGCGTGTCCGCCGCGCCCTGGATGTTCTGGAACTTGTTCGCGAGGTACATGCCCGCGATCTCACGCGCGCCGTCACGGCCCTCGGCGCGGTCGGAGCCGATCGACGCGACCACGGTGCAGCCGATGTCGATGTCGGCCTGCACGTTCTCGCGCGTGTAACGGACGAAGGCAGGCGTCGTGATCGACGGCGTCAGGCACCCGTCGGCGATCTCGCCCGACAGCGCCTGCATCTTCGGCGCCGTCGCGGCGACGTAGACCGGCGGCACCTCGCGCGGGGTGTGCGCCTCGTCCTGCAGAGCCGGCACGTCGGCGCTCCACGCCTCACCCTCGTACTGGAACTCCGCGCCGCCGAGCACGCCGCGCACGATCGCCACCGCGTCACGCATCGGCCCGAGCGTCTTCTTGGTCTGCATCCGCGCGTTGTTGAGGAAGATCTTCGACGTCCCGAACCCGAGCAGGAACCGCCCCGGCCCCGCCGCCTCCTGGACGACGCGCGCGTCCATCGCCGCCTGCACCGGATGCCGCGTGAACGGCGAGATGATCCCCCAGCCCACCGTGATCCGCTCCGTCGCGCGCGCGATGAGCGCCGAGGTGACCGTCGAGGAGCGCGCCTCCATTCCGTGCTTCCGCCACCACGGGTAGGCCTCGGCAAGCCAGATCGTGTCCATCCCGGCCCGGTCCATGACCCGCGCCGACTCGAGCATCTCGTCGAGCGGCTCCATGGTCAGCTGCATGACCCCGATCCGGAAGGGCGGCGACACGCCGCCGATCTTCGCAGACCGTTACGAGCACAATGCAGGAGGCCCGCCTCGCCCAACCCAGCGAGACGGACCTCCGCCGTGCGACGTAAGGGACTTAGGCGTTCTGTGCCTTGGCGAGCGCCGAGACGCACTTGCCGAAGGCGTTGCGATCGTTGGCGTTCTTGCCGTACTTGGCGCGGAACGCGGGCGCGTCGAGCGCTCGTTCAGCCTTGCACAGCTTGGCCGCTTTCAGCGTGTTGCTCTTAGCCTCAGCCGCGGCGGCCCTCGTCTTCAGGGAGATGCAACGCTTGAGAGCGTTCGCGCCGTTCGGACCATTTCCGTAGAACTGGTCGAAGCTCTTGCCGCCGTGTGTGTCGGCGAAGGTCGGATCGGCCTTCTCGGCTTCACACGCAGTCTGCGCGGCGAGGCGGTTGAGCCGCTCGGTGCGCGACATCTGCGACACGCAGCGCCCGTGGGCATTCCGACGGTTGCTCTGCACGGTTCCGAAGCTCTGCTTGAAGATCGCGTCGCCCATCGAAGCGCGAAGCGCCTTGCAGGCACGTGCAGCGTTCTCGCGGTCCTGCCCGGTCGGGCCCGCGGCGATCGAGACAGCCGGGACGACCAGAGCGGCGAGGAGCGCTGCGATCAGAAATTTTGCCTTCATCGTGTTCGGTTCCTCCTTTGGGGGTCTCTTAAAGAGGATGCGCGGAGATGTAAAGAATTTCGGTCCAAGACTGTAAAGATCGTGCAAGTCACCCATTGAGGGTGACGCGGTGCGAGAATCCCAACGTGCCAGGGTTCGTCATCTCGGAAGACGCAGTCGAATCCTCGCGCGAGGACGGCGATACCGCCTCCGTCCGGCTCACGATCGACCGCAGCTCGGGCTCCGAGCAGCTCGAGCAGCGCGTGATCCGCTTCGCTCCCGGTCGCTCGAAGGAGCACGTTCTCGATGGGCGCCAGGAGGTCGTATACGTCGTCTCAGGCCGCGGAGCGCTCATCATCGAGGGACGCGAGCACGAGCTGGAGCCGGACATGGGTGCCTACATCGCCGCCGGCGAGCGGTTCGAGGTCGACAACCCGGGGCCCGAGGAGCTCGTCGTCGTCGCCGTCAGCTTGTCCCAGGAGAACGGCGCCAACCCTCCGTCCGAGAAGCGCACCGTCCGCCGCGCGGATCGCCCGACGCTCCCCGCTGGCGAGGAGCGTCGATTCGAGTACCTCGCCGACGCCGAGGTGGGCAACTACGACCTCACGCAGTTCCTCGGCGTCATCGATCCGAGCCGAGTTCCGGCGCACGGTCACGTCTACGACGAGGTCATCTACGTCGTCGAAGGTGAGGGCACTCTCCATCTCGACGGCAAGACGACACCGATCTCAACCGGGTCGTGTATTCACCTGCCGCCCCGGATTGCGCATACGCTAGAGAACCACGGCCCCGGCCCCATGCGGGTTCTCGGCGTCTTTCACCCCGCGGGGGACCCTGCAGGACGTGCCTACGAGGCAACCAAATGATCACATTTGGCGTCTATAAGGGCACAAACCACTAGGAGGAAAGTATGAAGAAAGGCTTTTTCGTCGCGGCACTCGTTGCCGCGCTCGCCGCAACAGCGGCGGCTTTCGGCGGGACCACCGCCAGGTCCGGCCCAACAGCTACGGCCGGCCCCGATACGGCCTTGATCCGCTGCGGCAAAACCAGAACGATCGGTGTCGCAGCCCCGGTCACTGGCCCAGCAGCTTCGATTGGTGCCCAGCAGGCCCGGTGGGCGCGCTTCTTCGTCACCCGCTACAACCGCGCGAACAAGAGAAAGAAGTTCAAGGTCATCGTCGGTGACACGCAGCTCCCCGACACGGCACAGGCGATTCAGGTCGCCGAGCGCTTTGCCTCGAACTCGGCCATCCTCGGCGTCGTCGGCCCGGCCGGCAGCCAGGAGGTGCAGGTCTCGACCGCTCCGCTCAAGAGCGGCGGGCTCGCATTCATCTCGGGCTCGGCAACCCGCACAACGCTGACGACCGACCGCACGCGGCGCGGGTTCTTCTTCCGCACGGTGCCGAACGACGACCAGCAGGGACCGAAGGTCGCCAGCCACATCCGTAGCGTCGTGCGAGCGAGCAGGGTGGTCATCATCGACTCGCAGAACAGCTACAGCACGGGTCTGTCGGACACCGTTCAGCGGGTCCTCAGCAACTCGAACGTGAACGTCCAGCGCGAGTCGGTGAACGAGGAGTCAACGACCGACTTCTCGTCGCTGATCGCACGGATCCCGAGCAACACGCAGGTCGTGTACGTCCCGTGGCAGCTCGCCCCGAAGGCTCAGCTCTTCGGCCAGCAGCTCCGCGCGGCCGGCAAGACCGCGAGGCTGTTCGGATCTGACGGGCTCTTCGACCCGGACACGTTCAAGATCCCGGGCTCGCTCGTCTCGTTCTTCCCGATCGACCTGACCGACCCGGTGATCCGGTCGTTCAGGGCTGGGCCCGGCGGCGGCGAGAGCCAGCTGTTCGGCCTGCCGAGCTACGCCGCGACCCAGGTGCTGGCACGGGCGATCGACAAGTCCTGCGCGAACGGCAGCGCGACTCGTGCCGAGGTTCGGCGCAACGTCGCAAGCACTGTGATCCCGAAGCCGATCTCACTGCTCGGCTTCACGCAGAAGTTCGTCCAGCGGGGCACCTTCCCACTCGGCCCGGGAGACATGCAGCGCCCGGCCGACTTCGGCATCTACCAGATCTCAGCCACTGGTGCGTACGTCCGCGTCGCCTAGTCGACCCGGAACATGATCGACGTCGTGCGGCCCATCCACCCGATGGGCCGCACGTCGTTCTGAGAAGGTTCCGCACCTGTGGAGCTACCGCTCGCGTTCAACGACCAGCTCTTCATCCAGCTGACCATCAACGGCGTGACGCTCGGGAGCCTGTACGCGCTGATCGCGCTGGGCTACACGATGGTCTACGGGATCCTCAAGCTCCTGAACTTCGCGCACGGCGACGTCTACATGATCGGCGCGTTCATCGGCTACGGCGTGCTGTCTGGGCTCGGGGGGCCACTCTCGCCGGACCTCGCGCTCGCGCCACTGATCCTGCTCATGTTCCTCGCGGCGATGCTCGGCTCCGGCCTGCTCGGCGTCGCCATCGAGCGGTTCGCGTACCGCCCACTCCGTGATGCCCCGCGGCTGGCGCCGCTGATCACCGCGCTGGGCGTCTCTTTCTTCCTACAGAACAGCGTGCTCCTACTCTTCGGAGCGCAGTTCCGGACGTACAACTCGTTCGTGCTCGGCTCGCCGACCCCGGAGCTGTTCGAGCCTGGGCCGCTGATCGACCCCGTCTTCAAAATCCGAGGCGTCAACATCCAGCTGATCCAATTGATGGTGCTGCTCGTCACGGTCGCCCTCTGCGTCGTGCTGACGCTCTTCGTCGCGCGGACGCGGGTAGGCAAGGCGATGCGCGCGACGGCGTACGACCGCGAGGGCGCGATGATGATGGGCATCGACGTCGACCGCGTCATCGCATCGACATTCTTCATCAGCTCTGTGCTAGCCGGCGCGGCCGGCGTCATGTTCGGCCTGCTCTTCAGTCAGGTCTTCCACTTCATGGGCTTCCTGGCCGGCCTGAAAGGCTTTACCGCGGCCGTCGTCGGCGGCATCGGCAGCATCCCGGGCGCCATGCTCGGCGGCCTCCTCGTCGGGTTGACCGAGGCCTACGCCAGCGGCTACCTCGGAGGCCGCTGGGGAGACCTGACCGTGTTCGGCGTCCTCATCCTCGTCCTCCTCGTGCGACCGAGCGGCCTGCTCGGCGCGAAGGCGATCCAGAAGGTCTGATGGACGCTCCTGATCAGCAGCCACGAGTAGGCGTCGACGACTGGGTCGCGCAGCACGAGGACCGGGTCGATCAGAAGACGGGGTTCGCCGCGTTCAGGCGCAGGGTGGGCGGATACATCCCTCCGCCGGTGCAGCTCGCGCTCTTCACGCTGCTCGCCGCCACGCTGCCGTTCTGGATGGATCGCGGGGATCTCTTCGCCTACGGGATCTTCACGCTGATGTACATCCTGCTCGGGCTCGGGCTCAACGTCGTCGTCGGGTACGCGGGGCTGCTCGACCTCGGCTACGTCGCCTTCTTCGGGATCGGCGCGTACTCGTACGCCCTGCTGTCGTCGGACCACTACGGGATCCACTGGCCGGCGCTGGTCACGATCCCGATCGTCATGGTCGGCACGGCGCTGGTCGGGCTCCTTTTGGGTCTCACCTCGCGACGATTGCTCGGCGACTACCTGGCAATCGTCACCCTCTTCTTCGGGCAGGCGTTCGTGGTCTTCGTCAACGCGGTGAACCCGATCGTGCACGGGCAGGGCCTCACCGGCGGGCCGAACGGGGTCGCCGACATCGACCCGCTGCGCTTCTTCGGCTACGAACTGACGACGAGGAAGCAGCAGTACCTCTTCCTGCTCGGGGTGGTCGTGGTCGTGCTCGCGGCGTTGTACTTCCTGAGCGAGTCGCGCACCGGCCGTGCCTGGCGCGCGCTCCGCGAGGATCCGCTCGCAGCCGGGGCGATGAGCATCCCCGTCCACCGGCTGAAGCTGATGGCCTTCGCGATCGGGTCGGCGATCGCCGGGCTCGCGGGGTGCATCTTCGCGACCGTGCTGACGGCTGTGTCGCCGGGCAACTTCGGCCTGCCGATCCTGATCACGATCTACGCGATCGTGATTCTCGGCGGAATCGGCAGCCTGACGGGGGTCGTGCTGGGGGCGATCGTCATCAACGTCTCCTTCCAGTTTCTCGCGCCGGAGAACCCCCAATCGAACGCGCGCGTCCTCTTCTACGGCGTGCTCGTGCTGCTCCTGTTGCTGACCGTCCGCCCGCGCTGGGTGGGCGCTGCGCTCGTCGCCGCCGTGCTTGCATTCGGGATCGTCACTCAGGCGATCGTCGAGGCGCTCGCGCCGTCCTGGACCGGCGGGTCGATCGTCCAGGGCGGTCGCCTAGGCGGGGTGATCGACGACTGGGCCGTAATCCCCTCGGGGCACGGCAACTTCGGGAACGTCGCGTACGTGGCCCTCGTCGTCGCAGTGATCGTCGTCACGCGACTGCACGGCTGGTGGCAGACGGCCGCGCTCGTGCCAACTGTCTACCTGGCGGCGATCGTCTGGGAGACCAGCTTCGTCGAGCAGCCCGCCGTCGCGCGCTGGATCCTCTTCGGCGCGTTGCTCATCGGGCTGATGACGGTGCGCCCACAGGGCTTGCTCGGCACGCCGCGGGTGGAGATCGTCTGATGGCTGAGAAGAAGGCGCCGCTCTTCGAGCTCAGGGGCCTGACGCACTCGTTCGGCGGCCTGCGGGTCGTGGATGGGCTCGACCTGCACGTTGACGAGGGCGAGATCGTGTCCCTGATCGGGCCGAACGGGGCGGGCAAGACGACGGTCTTCAACCTGGTGACGGGCATCTACGCCCCCGATGCGGGCGAGGTCCTCTTCGAGGGCAAGGACATCGCGGGGCTTCCGCCGCACAAGATCACTCAGCGCGGGATCGCACGCACGTTCCAGACCCTCCGGCTCTTCCTGAACATGAGCGTCAAGGAGAACGTGATGGCGGCGGCGTACGGCCACACGAAATCGAGCGCGATCGAGGCCGTGCTGCGGCTGCCGCGGGCGCGGCGCGAGGAGCGGGAGATCGCCCAGATGGCCGAGGAGAAGCTCGCATTCTTCGGGGAACGGCTCAAGGGCTACCGGCACGACCAGCCCGCCTACTCGCTCTCGTACGCGAATCGGCGCCGGCTGGAGATCGCGCGCGCGATGGGCACGAACCCGCGGCTCCTCTTGCTGGACGAGCCCGCGGCAGGGATGAATCCGAAGGAGACGCAGGAGCTGACGGAGCTCATCGGGCGACTTCGTACCGACGGTGGCTACACGGTGATGGTCATCGAGCACGACATGCACGTCGTCGAGGGCATCTCGGACCGCGTCGTCGCGCTCGATCACGGCGAGAAGATCGCGGAGGGCTCGTTCCAACGAGGTCGCGACGAACGACCGCGTCGTCGAGGCCTATCTCGGTTTGCAGGCGACGGCGACGAAATGAAAACGCTGCTGGAGCTGAAGAACGTCGACACGTACTACGGGGAGATCCACATCCTCGAGGACGTGTCGCTCGAGGTCGGCGAGGGCGAGCTCGTCTGCCTACTCGGCGGGAATGCGTCCGGCAAGTCGACGACGCTGAAGACGATCCTCGGCATCGTTCGCGCGCGGAAGGGCACGGTTGAGTTCGACGGCGAAGACGTGACCGGACAGAAGACGAGCTACCGGATCGCGCAGGGGATGGCGATCGTTCCCGAGAACCGGCGGCTGTTCGCGCCGATGACCGTGATGGAGAACCTGGAGATGGGCGCATACCTGCAGGGCGGTGTGAAGGAGGAACAGCTCGAGCGGGTCTACGGGCTGTTTCCGTTGCTGAAGGAACGGCGCAAGCAGCTGGCCGGGACCCTGAGCGGCGGGGAGCAGCAGATGGTCGCGATGGGGCGAGCGCTGATGTCGGACCCGAAGCTGCTGCTGATGGACGAGCCCTCGATGGGCCTGGCGCCGATCCTGGTCGAGCGCAACTTCGAGATCATCCAGCAGGTGCACGAAGCCGGCGTCGCGGTGCTGGTCGTGGAGCAGAACGCGAACGTGTCCCTGTCGATCGCGGATCGCGGCTACGTGCTGCAGACGGGCCGGATCGTGCTCGCGGATCAGGCGAAGGCGCTGCTGGCCAACGAGGGTCTGCGCAAGGCGTACCTCGGCCGCTGAAAGAAGGAGGGCAAGGCTTCCGCGAGAGAGAGGGAGGATCGCAGCGCGGAAGCCCTACGCCTACGACGAGTCTGCCCGGGGACGGAGTGGCCCCGCCTGACTCAGATGCGTCATTTGATGCCGGCGAGATGCTCGTGGCGCGCCAGGGCCACGGCTTCGAGCCTCGAGTGGACGTCAAGCGCCTTCATCAAGCCACGGATGTGGTTTCGCACCGTCTCCGGGCTCAGATGCAGCTCGTCGGCGATCTGCGTGGTCGAGCGGCCGTGGTCGAGTAGGCGCAAGACCTCGCCTTGTCGCGGCGTCAGCGCCGGGTGTGCCTGCGGAGGCGGATCCTCGGACTGACCATGGATTTGCCCGAAGACGCCGATCACCCTGTCGCCTTTGTGCAGCGGAACCGAGCTCACCTCGACGTTCACGAAATCGCCGTCCTCGTCGAGGAGAATGACCTCTTCATCTGCGACGTGCGCCGTGCCCGCGATGTTCTTGGCGAAGACCTCGCGCGAGCGGCGCTTCTCGTGCGGCGCAACGACCGACGTGAACTGACGTCCGCGAGCGTCCCCGACGAGCCGTCTCGCAGCCGGGTTGAGCCAGCGGATGATGCCGGTCGGGTCGATGACGTAGCTGGGGACGCTCACCTGCTCGAGCGCTCGCTCCATGTCCCCACCGATGACTCGCAGCCCGGACATATGGCATCGAGTGTGCACCCGTGACCGTGACGGGTCAAATGCGAGGAGTAAGGCGGAGACGAGCGTGGCCACCCGGGAGAATCGGAGGGTGACCACCGCCCGCCTCGAGCGCGCTTCCCGTCACACGCCTCAAGAGCGTGGACGTTTAGGCCAAAGCGCGCCCTTGCCATGCGCTGGGCGAACCCGCGATGGCAACTCAATTCAGTTGCTCAGCGCTGGGTTCCCCCGTGGGTGTTGCCGGCGGTGCGACGAGTTTTGCGCCGGCAACTCTGGGCGGTGCGGTCTAAACGCGGCGCAAAAACACGCGGCGAGCCGGCCTCCCTCGGAGTGAGGCCGGCAGCCGCGGCTCGGAGTCTCGACGAGCATCCCCATCAGGGTCGCGCAAGGGGTACGGCCCCGCTTGACACGTTTAGGTCAGATTGGCGCAGCCCTTAGTCCTGCAGGTCGAGCCGCCAGTCGTTGCACTGCATCTGGTGTGCCCGGCGGGTACTCGAAGTCGTGAGCCCCGAGCAGCGTGAAGCCGAGCTTCCGGCAGATCGCGTTCGACGGCGCATTGTCGACCGACGGGAAGGCATGCAGGTAACGATGCTTCCCGTCTGATTTCGCCCTGGCGATCACCTGGGAGGTCGCCTCGACGGCAATGCCCCGGCCCTGGAACGCCGGCAGGACGGACCAGCCGGTCTCGTAGACCTCCTGCTCCCTCCAGGTCTTGTCCCAGTAGCCGACCGACCCGACGGCTTCACCCGTCTCCTCGTCCACGATCTTGAACATCCGACCTGTGCCCGAATCGGGCAGCCGCTCGTACTTGGCTTGACGTTCGGCGAGTTTCTCCGCGCTCTCCGGACCGCCCAGGTGCACCGTCATCTCCGGGTCGCCGAGCAGCTTCGTCAGCAGCGGCAGATCGCCTTCGGCCCAGGGCTCGAGGCGCACGCCAGGTATCTCGCGCGATGTCATTTCCTAGATCATTCCTTCGTCCATGCCGGAAAAGCCCATGGCAGCAGGCCCTCTCCCCGACCGGATCCGGCACCGGTTTCCGATCTTCGAGCGGCTCGTCTACATCAACTCGTGCTCGCAGGGCGCGCTCTCGGACGCCGTGCGCCAGTCCTACGACGACTACCTCCGCGACTGGGACGAGGAGGGCGCGCCGTGGGAGTACTGGGTCGAGCGCACCGAGGCGGCGCGGGGCTCGTTCGCGCGGCTGATCAACGCGGAGCCGGACGAGATCGCGGTGACGACGTCCGTTTCCGCCGGCGTCAGTGCGCTGGCGAGCGGGCTGCGGTACGGCGGTCGCTCGAAGATCGTGCTGTCGGAGAAGGAGTTCCCGACCGTCGGCCAGATCTGGCACGCGCAGGAGTCGCGCGGCGCGCGCGTCGTCCACGCGCACCCGGACGAGTTCGACCGCTTGGTCGACGAGGACACGGCCGTCGTGTCGCTCACGCACATCTCGTTCCGGACGGGCGAGCTGTACGACCCGAAGAAAGTGGCGCACCTGGCGCACAAGCACGGCGCGCTGATGCTGCTGGACGCCTACCAGTCGGTCGGCTCGGTGCCGCTCGACGTGAAGGAGCTCGACGTCGACTTCCTCGCGGCCGGCGCCCTCAAGTACCTGCTGGCGTCGGCGGGCCTGGGCTTCTTCTACTGCCGCCGAGAGCTCTGGGAGCGCGCGTGGCCGACCGCCACGGGCTGGTTCGCCGACCAGGACATCTTCAAGATGGACGCGTCCAGATACTCCCCGTCGCCGACCGCGAGGCGCTTCCAGTCGGGCACGCCGCCGGTCCCGGCGATCTATGCCGGCATCGCGGGCATCGAGCTGATGCAGGAGATCGGGATCGAGGAAACGGAGGAGCACGTCCGGGGCCTGAACGCACACCTGATCGCGGGGATCGAGGAACTGGACGGCAAGCTGGCGACGCCGAAGAAGCGGCATCGCCGCGGCGCGCTGATCTGCGTGAAGTCGAACGACGTGAACGAGCTCGTCGCCGGGCTCGCCCGCTGGGGGATCGTCACCTCAGAGCGCGACTCGAACCTCCGCATCTCGGCGCACGCGTACAACTCGCTCGAGGACATCGACCTCGTGCTCGAGGCGCTCGCGCGCCACAAGCACCTGCTGGCCTAGCGGAAGCGGAAGTTCGCCCGCTTCTCGGTGCCGTCACGGAGGCGGACGACCAGCTGCCGGCAGGTGTTCCTCCAGCTGCGCTCCGTCTTCCAGACGTACTTGTAGCGTATCGGTCACCGGGTCGTAGGAGAACTGGCTCGACCCCGGTGGCGAAATCTCCTCGACGTCGTCGACCGTGCCTCCGCCGCAGGTCATCGGCTGTGACGCGGGAGAACCCGGCGCGAACACGTTGAGGCCCCAGTTGCCGGCGAGGCTGAACTTGACAGGAATGCTGCTGCCGGCGCTGGCGACGTTGACCGTCGGAAGGTTGTCGACCGGCGAGAAGAAGCCCGTGAGCGTGTAGAGCCAGCCGGCAACCACCTCGTAGCTGAGCGGTCGCCGAGTACGGGTGCCCGGCTCGATCCTGCGCCTGGACGGTGATCGTCTTCGTCCCTACGGAGGCCGTGTTGAGCGGATTCGGGACGGTGCAGGAGCTGATACCCGAGCCGGAGTCGGCGCAGACCGCGTGGGCCACCTGCCCGAAGCCGTAGGTGGCGTTGACGTTCACGGTTGGATTCGACTTGTCGATCGAGACGGTTAGCGAACCGTGGGAGCCGTCGCTGCCCTGGAAGTCGAGCGAATGGACGCCGGTTCCGAGGACGGGCACGGTGACGGGCGGTGACGCGGGGGGAGTGAACGGGGCGCCGTCGAGGCTGTAACGAATCCCCGGTGCGTCGCTGATCGTCACTTCGACGTCGGTCGTGTACCACCCGCTCGGTAGTGGAGCGTGCCGCTCGTCACCTCCGCCTGGATGTCGCCTGTCGGCGGTTCCGGAGTCACGGACTTCCCGACGGACTTGTTGCTCGTCACGGCAACGTTGCCGCTGGCGTCGACCGCCTGGATGAACCATTCGACCGTCGTGCCGACCAGCGGGCCCGCACCACTCCACCGGGACCCCTGCGACATCTCGATGCTCTTCCAGCTATTGCTCTCATCCCTGTAGAGGGCGACGACTCGCTTGACGCCTGCCGCTGCGTTGTCCTCGATGTCGACGGCGAAGCCGACCGTGCTCGCGGCCTGCGTCACATCGACGGGGCTGAAGGTCGGCGGCGTGAAGTCGGTGACCGACGGCGCGGCGTAGAAAACGTTGCCCGAGAGCGAGGTGAACCTCCGCTGGGTGCCGATCCCCAGCGCTTCAGGGATGCCGTCACTCCGGAACTGGCCGGTGAAGAGCCCGAGTCGCTGCCGTGTGCCGGTCGGCGTCGCGACCGTCGCAATCGACTGCAGCTTCGTCGGGAACGTGGTGTCGCCGACGAGCTCGGGGCTGAACGCCGAGAGGTCCTCGACGACCCGGCTGAAGGCCGCATCGAAGCCCGTCTCGTCGACCGAGTCGAGCCCCGTGATCAGCGCGCCGTGGGCGACGAGACCGGGCTGCGTGACGTCGAGCCTCGTCGTCGGCTCGATCGGGCGGCGGTTCTCGGCGAAGGCGTCGTCGGAGACGTAGTAGTCGCCGATGTCCGTCTCGACGCGCGTGAAGCTCGGCGAGACGCTGAACGAGGCGGTCGGCAAGCCGGTGGCCGAGTCGGTCGAGGTGAACGCGGGGATCCCTTGCACGGCGGCGCCGGCCGAGCCGACGCGGTACATCGGCAGGCCCATCATCGAGGCCTGGTCGATCACCTTCAGGTGGTAGCCGCTCTGCGTCGGAATCGCCGCGTACTCCTGCTTCGCGAACGAGAGCGCCTGGCCGACGGTCATCGAGCCGTCGAGCCGCTCGGCGAAGAGCACGTTCAGCTTCTCCGAGTAGAGCACGGCGGCCGTGTCGCCCAGGCCGTAGCCGGTGTTGCCCATGTACACGACGGCACCGGTCTGCGCGTAGGCCTGCGCCCAGTCCGGCTTCAGCACGTCGCCGACGACGAAGTCGGAAACGGGCAGCGCCGAGTGGCAGCCCATCGTGAAGACCACGCGCCCGCTCGTCGAGCGCGTCAGCAGGTCGGCGGTCGTGAAGAGGATCTCTTCCCGCTCCGCCGCGTTCTCGTCCGCAGGCAGCGAGCGGAAGTGGTCGTAGTGCGCGTTCAGCGAGGCAATCTGCGGCGCGTTCGTGGCCGGGAACATCGCGTCGATCAGGTTGTCCTTCGACCACGTGTCGTTGATCAGCTCGGTGGCGTTCGCCGTGCCGAACCTGGCCTTGAAGCGGTTCGAGATCTGCGTCGAGCCGTCCTTCAGGAAGTCGTAGCCCATCGTCAGCGCACGGGTCGGGGCCAGCGTGCCGTTACGGGCGATGTACTGGTCGACCTGGCTGATGATCTGAGCGGGGGTCTCGACGAGTCGCCCGAGCGCGAGCTCCGGCACGTACGGCCCCTGGCCCCGGTAGTTCACGTCGCCGAGCGGGTCGTCGGTCGGCAGGAAGCCGAGGGCGTAGGTGCTCAGGTACTGGTTGTTGGCGGTCCCGAAGAACGTGCTCGCATAGCCGCGCTCGTTGGCATAGGCCGTGTTGTCGAGGATGCGGCCGAACGGCAGGACCGTGTCGTCGCCGACGACGACGATGTGCTTGACCGTCGGCCTCACGATCTGCGGGTTGTCGAGCAGCGCGCCGACGGCCCGCACGACGGCGTTCGCCTTGGCCGGCGAGCACGAGGCGGTGGCGCGCTCTTCGAGCGCGCTCAGGACGTCGGTGTCGGCGTCGACCGGTATCACGGCGCCGCCGGCCGCGTCGCTCCGGGCGGCGAGCGTCTGCAGACTCGCCCAGACTGCGTTCTCGGCGTCTACCCCGTGGAGATCGCCGAAGCGCTTCGAGGCGAAGAGGTAGAGCGTGTTCGCCGTCGGCGGGACGACCGGCATCGGCTTCGTCACGCCGCCGTCTGTCGTGACGACCGGCGGGTTCGTGCACGTGGCCGGGAGGTCAATCGCCGGCGACCTCTCGACGCGAAGCATCCACGGGTCGTTGCTGAATCCGCCGTCGAAGCTGGAGACCTGGATCGTGTACGTGCCGCCCTCCGGCGAGACGACCGCGACCTCCTCGTCGGCGAGCCCGCGGTTGTCGGACACATCGAGCACGGGCTGGCCGAGCGCTGTCTGCGGCACGTCGGTCAGCGCCTCCGGAGTGATCGCCTGGGTGCGCTGCTCGAGCTCGAAGGACACGTCACCCGCAACGGGCTGGATGGCTCCGGGATGCGGGGTGCGCAACGGCGCGATCGTCGGCCCGTAGATGACGAGGTCGTCGTCGACCTTGAGGTGGCTCAGGTGAATCGTCAGCTGCTCGCCCGGAGCCGCCGTCACCTCGAAGAAGTCCTTGTCGGAGCCGCTCGACGTGTAGCCCAGGTAGAGCGTGTCCTCCTCGACTGACTGGGCCTCCGCCGGCGTGCCGTTCAAGGGCTCGCCCGGCTCGGTGATCGCCGTGCTCGCGGGGCTCGGAGCAGTGACCGTGCCGACCGCGGCGGTGGCGATCTTGGCGGTCGCCGACTGCGTGCCGATGCTCAGGCCTGGTTTCGCCTGGAAGTCGAGGGTGTACGCGATGCCGGGCGTGATGTCGGTCACCGACCAGACAAGCTCGTTCTCGGCGGGTAGGAGCGTCGGCTCGCCGGCTGCAGCGATGCCCTGGTCCGACAGCTCGGTCGAGTTCGGGACGTAGCGCGCCCTGCGGCGGGAGATGGACACCGACCGTGCCGTCGACCGGATCGCTGCCGACGCCGTTGAGCGTGAACGTCACGGTGTAGTCAGCGATGCCGCCGTCGTCCGAGAAGTCCTGGAGCGGGAAGGTCGCCAACGGCAACGCCTCCCAGTCGTACGCCGTCTCGAGAAGGACCGTGGCCAGAAGGTCTTCGAGCGTCGTGTCGGGCGGCAGGCCGACGATGAGCTCGGCGAGCGTGATGTCCTGCCCGGCCGCGTTCTTGTAGTAGCCGAGATTCTCGAGCGTGATGTCCTGCCCGTTCGCGTCCTTGTAGTACCCGAGGTCCCTGAGTGTCGCCGTCGTCCTGATCGCGCCGGCGGCCTTGGCTGCGGCAAGCGTGTCCGTGTCAGCGCAGAGGAAGGTCCCGGTCGGGCAGATCAGGATCGCGTCCTTGAGTGGGATGGCGCCGAGCGGGATGCCGCCGAGCGGAATGCCTCCGAGCGGGATGCCGCCGAGCGGGATGCCGCCGAGCGGCGAGACGCTCAGATTGATTCCACCGAGCGGGATGCCACCGAGCGGGGTGCCCGTCAGGTCGATCCCACCGAGCGGGATGCCCCCGAGCGGCGCGCCGACCTTGATTCCGCCGAGTGGGATGCCACCGAGCGGGATGCCACCGAGCGGGATGCCACCGAGCGGGATGCCGCCGAGCGGGACGCCCTGCAGCGCAATCCCGAGCATCGTCGTCTGCGCGTTGATGGTCACGTTGGCCGGACAGTTGAAGCCGGGCTGCTGGTTTACGTAGGCGCACCATTTCTCAAGTGTCGATCCAGGCCCGGGGAGCGGGATGCCGCCGAGCGGCAGGCCGCCGAGCGCGATGCCCCCGAGCGGGATGCCGCCGAGGGGGCTCGACGCGAGGTTGAGGTCGTCGAGCGTGATCCCGGGGACGGTCGGTGTTCCGAGCACGACGGGTGTTTCGAGCACCTGCGCCAGCGTCACGTTTTGCGGAGGTGTGCCCGCAAATGCCGGGTCGAGCGCGAGGCGCGTCTCCCACTTGTCGGGCAGGACGAGCGGGATCGTCGAGAGCGGGACTCCACCGAGCCCGTTCTGGTTCAGGTTCTGCGGCGTGAACCCGATGCCGCCGAGCGGGATGCCGCCGAGCGGAATGCCGCCGAGGGGTATCCCTCCGAGCGGAATGCCTCCGAGTGGAATTCCTCCGAGCGGAGTGGCTGAGGTCGACCCGGTCTCGCCGCGGATCGCGTCGAGCGGGATGTCCACGATCGGGGCGGAGACGGCGCCCGGTTCCGAGCTCACGGGCCCCGTGATCGAGATCGAGGCGGTCGGGATTGGGCCCCAGTCAGGGAAGGAGTTCCGGGTCCCGAGAGTCGTCAACCTGACCTGGCCAGTCCCGTCCGCAAGCGCCGTAAAGGTGTGGAAGTTCTGGCCGCCGAGGTCGCGGACGAACGCGATATTGGTGCCATCCGGCGACCAGGCCGGGTCGGCATCGAAGATCGTCGCGTCCGTGAGGTTGACCGGGTCGGAGCCGTCCGACGCGTCGATCGTCCAGACAGATCCGAAAACGCTCCCGGTCCGGTCGCTGAAGAACGCGAGCTTCTGCCCGTCCGGCGACCAGTCCGGATCCGCGTCGCGAGCGGGGTTGTTCGTCAGCCGCGTCGCGGTCTCCGTTCCGTCCGCGTTCTGCCGGTAGACCTCTTCGTTCCCGTCGCGGTCCGACATGAAGGCGAGCTGCGTGCCGTCGGGCGACCAGGAAGCGCTGGCCTCGTCTGCCGGCGTGCTGGTCACGTTCACGGGAGTGCCGCCGGCCGCGTCCACGACGAAGATGTCGTACTGCTCGATGCTGCTGCCGTGGAACGCGATCTTCGTGCCGTCGGGCGACCAGGCCGGCTGCGACTCGATGCCGGCGTCGGAGGTCAGCCGAGTGACGCCGCCGCCGTCGATATCCATCACGAAGATGTCGTCGCTGCCCTCGCGATTGCTCGTGAAGGCGACCTTCGTTCCGTCCGGCGAGATCGCCGGCAGGATGTCGTTCGCCGCGTTGTTGGTTAGCCTCGTCTGCGCCGAGCCGTCCTGGTTCATCCGGTAGATCTCGAGCTGGCCGTCGCGGTTCGTCTCGAAGACGATGTAACCGGGGTCGGCCGAGATCAGGAGATCGCCCCAGTCGCTCGCGTCGACCGCGCCCGCGCCCGGGGAGAAGAAGTTGTCAGGGCCCGTCACGTACTCGAGCTGGAGGCCGAGCGTGCTTCCGGGATCGACGCAGAAGTCGTGAACCGTGTCCGCGGAGCAGAGCGGATGTCGGAACTCGAAGCTGACCACTCCGCTCGCATCTGTCGCAGCCGATTGGACGTCGTCCGTGCCGCCGCTGCTCGGCGGGTCCGTGCCGCCGCTGTCGACGTCGCGGTAGAGCCCGGCGCCCAACGTTCCGGCAGCGCTGTAGTAGAAGTCGTCGGCTCCCCCCTCGGGGCGGACGACGACAGCGGCCTCGCCCGGATCCTGCTGCCCGTCGTGGTCGTCGTCGAAGTAGAAAGTGGCCAGGTGCGAGTCGAGGCCGGGGTCGGTCACCGTCAGCGACCCGTAGAGATTGCCCCCTTGGCGCTTGAACCTCGCCGTCCCGGACAGCTCACCGAAGAGAACGAAATGGGCGGGCGTGTCCGCCCACTCGGCCGCACCGACGGTGCCGTCGATCGTGGGCGCAACGACGGTCGTAGCCGCCTGAAAGTCGTCCGCCGTCCCGTGGTGACCCGACGCAGCGCCGGACACTGCCACGGCCGCCAGCGCACAGGCAGCGAATGCCAGCGCGCGCAGTGCCTTCCCATTCCGATGGACCCCCAAGATTTCTCCCCTCCGCAGCCGCTTAACCAGGTTGAGACCTTAGTAGGTTCAGCTAATTTTGCAAGGGCGGAGACCTACCTTTCGCGCAACCTGCGCAAGGTTTACGCTCGTAGCGGGTGAACGTCAATCGCCAGGGATCGTTCGAGCCGTATCTGCCGCGGCTCGTTCTCGACTGGGCGGAGCGCGCGCCGGCCGATCGCTGGCGCGAGCTCGACGGCTCGCTCGTCTCGATCGACCTCAGCGGCTTCACCGCGCTCGCGGAGAGGCTGCAGGCCAAGGGACGTGCGGGCGCCGAAGAGCTCGTGCTGGCGGTCAGCGGGGTCTTCGAGGGGCTGATCGGCATCGCCTACCGCCGCGGCGGCGACGTCCTCAAGTTCCGAGGCGATGCGCTGCTCATCCTCTTCTCCGGTGACGCGCACGCGGAGCGCGCCTGCCGCGCCTCCTCCGAGATGCAGTGGTTCATCGAACGCACGGGCGGGAAGATGATGAGCTCCGTCGGCGAGGTCGAGCTCCGCATGTCGACCGGCATCTACTCGGGCACCTGCCACTTCTTCCTCGTCGATGCGAGCCACCGGGAGCTCGTCGTCGCCGGGCCCGCCGCGACCGCGACGATCGGGCTCGAGGATGCCGCGGACGCGGGCGAGGTCCTCATCAGCCCCGCGACGGCCGCGGCGGTGGGGCCCGAGTGGACCGCCGGGGAGCGTGGCGGCGCCGCCCTGCTCGCGCTCGACCTCGATCCCGACGCCTCCGCGCCACCCATCGTCGAGGCGCCTGTCCCCGCGCCGTCCGGGCTGGAGCTCGAGCCCTTCGTGCCGCCCGCGCTCCGCGCCTACCTCCGGCTCGAGGCCGGGGAGGCGGAGCACCGGCAGGTCACGGCCGCGTTCGTGAAGTTCACGGGCGTCGAGGCGCTACTCGCGAAGGGCGGCCCCGAGGCGCTGAGCGAGCCGCTCGCCAGGCTCGGCGAGACCGTCGGCCGCGTGACGTCGGAGCTCGGCCTCACGTGGCTCGAGTCGGACATCGACGTCGACGGCGGCAAGCTCTACATCACCGCCGGGGCTCCGTCGAGCACCGGGGCGGACGAGGAGCGGATGCTGCGTGGCCTCCGGGCGATCCTCGACACCGACTCCGCCCTGACGCTTCGGGCCGGCGTCAACCGCGGCCCGTCCTTCGCAGGCGACATCGGCGCGAGTGCCCGCCGCGCCTACGCCGTGATGGGCGACACCGTCAACCTTTCCGCGCGCCTGGCCGCACGCGCCGAGCCGGGCGAGATCCTCGCCACGGGCGAGGTGCTCGAGCGCTCGCGCACGCAGTTCGAAACCACGGCGCAACCGTTCCTCGTCAAGGGCAAGGAGCGCGCGATCACGGCCTACAGCGTGGGCTCGGCGACCGGTGTGGTCGAGGAGGAAACGGCCAAGCAGCTGCCGATCGTCGGCCGTGAGCAGGAGCTCGCCGAGCTGCGCACAGCCGTCGATGCGGCACGCATGCGCCAGAGCCAGATTGCCGAGCTGGTCGGCGAGCCCGGCATCGGCAAGTCGCGGCTCGTCGAGGAGCTGAAGACGCTGGCCGTCGGGTTCACGCACCTCACCACGCGCTGCGACCAGTACGCCGTCTCCGTGCCCTACTTCCCGCTCCGCTCGCTGCTGCGGCCGCTCGCCGGCATCACCGAGGCCGAGAGCGCGGAGGAGGCCGGCGCGCGCCTGACGCCGTGGGTCGAGGCCGTGATGCCCGAGTTCGTGCCCTTGCTCCCGTTGCTGGCGATTCCCTTCGACGCCGAGGTCCCGCCGACGCCGGAAAGCGAGGAGATCGAGGCCGCCTTCCGCCGCGAGCGCGTCTTCGAGACCGTCGAGCAGTTCCTGCTCCGGGTGCTGGTCGCGCCGACGCTGATCGTCGTCGAGGACGCGCACTGGATGGACGAGGGCTCGCACGGGTTCCTCCTCCATCTCGTGCGGAGCTCCGCGCCGCGGCCCTGGCTCCTGGCGATCACCCGCCGGCCGCAGGGCCTCGGGTTCGTCGACGAGCCCGGGGACGGGCGTCAGATCCACTCGCTCTCGGCGCTCCGCGGCGAGGAGGCGGCCCAGCTCGCGCTCGCAGCCGCGGGCGAGGTCGCGCTCTCCGAGGACCTCGTCGCCGAAGTCTCCGAGCGCTCGGGTGGAAACCCACTGTTCGTGCGCGAGCTCGTCTCGGCCTCCCGAAACGGCGGCAACGGCGCTGCGCTGCCGGAGACCGTCGAGACGCTGATCACGACTCGGATCGACACTCTCGAGCCCGGCGATCGCTTCCTGCTCCGCAACGCGTCCGTGCTCGGGGCCCGCTTCGAGCTCGACCTGCTGGCCGACGTGCTCGCGGACGAGCTCGAGGACGTCGGCGACCTCGACCGCTGGCGCCGCCTCGGCGAGTTCGTCGCCTGGGAAGGGACGAACATGCTGAGCTTCCGGCACGACCTCTTCCGCACGGTTGCGTACGAGGGGCTCTCGTTTCGCCGCCGGCGCGAGATCCACGGCCGCGTGGGCAGCATGCTCGAGCGCCGCGCCGGCGAAGGCGCCGTGGACCTCGCACCCCTGCTGTCGCTCCACTTCCTGCTGGCGGAGGACTACGAGCGCGCCTGGCGCTACTCGGTCGCCGTCGGGGAGCTGGCCAAGCGCCGATCGGCAAACGTCGTTGCGGCCGAGCTGTTCGAGCGCGCGCTCACGGCGGCCGACCATCTGGAGCTGCCGGCGGACGAGATCGCGCGGGTCGCCGAGATGCTCGGGGACGTCTGCGAGCTCTCAGGGCGCTACGAAGAGGCCGGGGCCGCTTACCTCCGCGCCCGCGAGTCAGGCGGGCGACGGGCTTCCGCAGACGCGCCTGATGCTCAAGGAGGGAGTCCTTCGCGAGCGGCTCGGCAACTATCCGGAGGCGCTCGACTGGTACGAGCGCGGGCTCAATGCGATCGAGGTCGAGGCTGCTGCCGGCGACGGGATGGAGAGCCGCGTGCAGCTCGAGCTCGCCACCGCGGGCGTCAAGTACCGGCAGGGCCGCTTCGACGAGGGCATCGAGTGGGGCACGCGCGCGGCCGAGCACGCCGAGCTCGTCGCAGACCGCGCCGCGCTCGGGCATGCCTACTCCCTCCTCCACCTCAATCACGTAGCGCTCGGCAAGAAGGACGACGAGCACGCCCGCCTCGCGCTGCCTCTGCTCGAGGAAGCCGGCGAGCCTCGTCCTCCAGTCGGGCCTCATCAACAACCTCGGGATCGAGGCCTACTACGCGGGCCGCTGGGACGAGGCCTCCGAGCTCTACCGGCGCAGCGGAGAGCTGAGCGGGCGCGCGGGAGATGTCGTCAACGTCGCGCGCTCGCAGAACAACGTCGGCGAGATCCTGTCCGACCAGGGCAAGCTCGAGGAGGCGGAGAGCGCTGTTCGTGGAGGCCCAGCGAGTCTGGCGGGCGGCGAACTACCCGGTCGGCATCGCGCTCGCGACTTCGAATCTGGGCCGCGTCGCCGCCCGGGGGCGCCGCTTCGAGCAGGGGCTCGAACTGCTGGTGGAGGCGCTGGCGGCCTTCGAAGCGCTGGGCTCGGAGGCCCTCGCGCGTGAAACAGAAGCGCGCATGGCCGAGTGCTTCGTGCTCGCCGGGGGCCACCAGGACGCGCTGGAGGTCTTGCCCTCAGCCGCTGCGGCGGCCGAAGAGACGCCGGTCCTGGGCGCCTGGCTCGAACGGCTGCACGGCTATGCCCTGGCCCAGGCCCGCCGTGCGCAAGAGGCGGGGACGCACCTGCAGCGAAGCCTCGAGCTTGCCGTCGGGATCGACGCCGACTACGAAGTCGCGCTGACGCTGCAAGCGCTGGCCCGGACGCGTCTGCGCGGGCCGAAGGCCGAGGAGGAAAGCCAGGCGATCCTCGAGCGCCTCGGCGTGCTCTCGACGCCGCTCGTGCCGCTGCCTTAATGGATGTGGCACAAGTCCCTTCGTTACCCGCGTTTCGGGCGATCCTGCTTCCGGGGATCGTGCTCCCGGCCGAGCTTGCGTAAGGCGCTCTCATCGCCGCGCTCGGCCCAGACGTTGAGGCGGTCGCCAAGGAGCTCGAGGTCTACGCACCGCCGGAGCCACCGGAGGACTACGGCCTCGAAGTCGAGGTCGGGGGCGTGCTGCGCGAGGCGGACGCACGCGGATGGGAGCAGTTCCATCTGGTCGGATACTCGGGCGGGGGAGCGGCCTCGGTCGCGTTTGCCGCGGACAGACCCGAGCGGCTCGCGAGCCTGGCGCTGCTCGAGCCCGCCTGGGCAGGAAACTGGGATCTGAGTCCCGCGGAGAGGGCGCTCTGGCTCGAGTTCGACCGGCTCGACGAGCTCCCGGTCGAACAGTTCATGCCGACCTTCATGCGGCTCGGGCTCAAGCCGGGGGTACCGCTTCGGGCCCCCGCCCGGCGACCCGCTGCCCTGGATGTTGCCACCCGGTCTGGCAGAGATTCGCGCGAGCCAGCGCGCGTGCAAGCGAGGCGGCATCGACCGCGAAGCCCTCCGCCGTTTCGATCGCCCTGTCTACTTCGGGATCGGCGCTCTCAGCAACCCGGACCAGTACGGGGAGGTCGCGAAACGTCTGGGAGGAGTGTTCCGAGACTTCGAGCTCGAAGTGTTCGAGGAGCGCCACCACTTCGACCCACCCCACCGGATCGAGCCCGAGCGCCTTGCGAGCTCGCTCAAGACCCTCTGGCGGCGCGCCGAACGGTCACAGCTCTCTAGAGCGCCTCGCCCTCGGACGCCGAGGGGGTCGTCCGAGGGCGAGAGTCGTCTCAGCGCTTCAGCTGACGACCGTCGTCGCAGTGGCGGTCGCGGTGCCTGCTCTCAGCGTCAGCGAATACGTCCCCGGCGGTACCTCGGGAAACGAGATCATGAGGCGAACAACGGCCACCCCGGATGGCACGAAGACCCCGAATGGAAGGGCGCGTGGGGACCCAACCCGCCGTTCCACACACCGACCTTCATCCTCACCCATCAAACGCGCCCGTCGATCGAATGGAGGGCGGCACGACGTTCCACTTCATCGCTTCGCCCGCCGAGGCGTCACCGCCTCGAGACCGCCCGCGAGTAGCTGGCGGACGGCCAGGACGTACGCCTCGGCGGAGGCCCCACCATGATCAGCGACTTCCTCGGCGCCGGGCTCGTCGACCACATGCACATCGTGGTGGTCCCGATCCTGCTCGGCCGAGGCGTACGCCTCTGGGACGGACTGGAGGGCCTCGAGAAGGACTACGAGATCGAGGCCACCTCCTCGCCCAGCGGAGTCACGCATGTGACCTTTACCCGTGCGGGTGTCTGATGCTAGAGCCGCCCGGCCTCGATGATGCGCTGCAGGAACTGCTGCGTCCGCGGCTCGCTCGGCGCCGTGAAGATCTTCTCCGGCGGGCCCTGCTCGAGGATGAGGCCCGCATCGATGAAGCAGACCTGGTCGGCGATCTCGCGGGCGAAGCTCATCTCGTGCGTCGCGATCAGCATCGTCATGCCGCCGACGGCGAGCTCACGGATCGTGTTCAGCACTTCGCCGACCAGCTCGGGATCGAGGGCGCTCGTGACCTCGTCCAGGAGCATCAGCGACGGCCGCATCGCGAGCGCACGCACGATCGCGACCCGCTGCTGCTGACCGCCTGAGAGCCGGTCCGGGTACTCGTCGCGCTTGTCGGCCAGCCCGAACTGCCCGAGCAGCTCGTCCGCCTGGGCGTCGGCCTGCGCGCGCGGCAATTTCAGCGCTTTCGTCGGCGCGAGCGTGACGTTTCGCAGCACGGACATGTGCGGGAAGAGGTTGTAGGCCTGGAAGACGATCCCGATGTGGCGCCGGATCCGGTTGACGTCGATGCCGCGGGCGCTGATCTCCTCGCCCTGCAGCACGACGCGGCCGGCATCGAGCTGCTCGAGCAGGTTCACGCAGCGGAGCAGCGTCGACTTCCCCGAGCCCGGAGGCGCCGATCAGGCAGACGACCTGATGCTCCTCCACGGTCAGGTCGATCCCGCGCAGCACCTCCAGCTTCCCGAAGGACTTCCGCACGCCCTCGAGACGCAGCGCCTCGCTCATCGCGCGCCTCCGCCCGCGAGCTGGCGCCGGCGGTCGCGCGCGACGAGCCAGTCGGTGAGCCGCGCGAGCGGGATCGTCAGCAGCAGGAAGAGCAGCGCGGTCGCCAGGTAGGGCGTGTAGTTGAAGCTGCCGGCGACCTCGATCTGCGACTGGCGGAAGGCCTCGACCGGTCCGATCAGGGCGACGAGAGCCGAGTCCTTCTGGAGGCCGATGAAATCGTTCAGGAGCGGCGGTATGACCCGGCGCACGGCCTGGGGCAGGATCACGGACTGCAGCGATTGGCCCGCGGTGAGCCCGAGCGAGCGCGCGGCCGCATCCTGGCTCGGATGCACCGACTCGATCCCCGCGCGGTAGACCTCGGCCACGTAGGCCGAGTAGACGAGCACGAGGGCGGTGATCCCCCAGAACAGCGGCGAGGTGGGCACGCCCGTGATCCCGAGCGCCGGCGCGCCGAAGCCGAGGATGTAGATGACGAGGATCGTCGGCACGCCGCGGAAGACGTCGGTGTAGATGATCGCGAGCGCGCGGAGCGGGAAGAAGACCGGGCCGGGCAGGCTCCGCAGCGCGGCGATCCCCAGCGCGGCGACGAGGATCACGACCTCGGCGATCAGGAAGATGCGAACGTTGAGCAGGAACGCGTCGGCGATGCTGGGGAACGACGCACGGAAGACCTCGCCGTCGAAGAACGAGCTCTTGACCTCGTCCCACCCCGCGGACGTGACGACGAGGACGACGACGAGCGCGATGAAGACAACCGTGCTGGCGACCGCGATCGCGACACCGCGGGCGCCTTCCGCCCCGAGGCCGCCGAGGATCCTCGAGCGCCGATCGCCGACTGGCTCCGGCGTCGCCAATCTCTAGTGCGCCGCTACTCGATGACGGGCACTTCGGCCCTGGTGGTCAGCCACTCCTGCTGGATCTGCTCCAGCTGGCCGTCGGCCTTCAACCTCGTCAGCACCTCGTTCACGCACTTTGTGAGCGAGCTGCCCTTGGCGAGCACCAGCCCGAACTGCTCCTGCGCGTCGGCGGAGGGGAACTGGCCGACGATCTTGCTGCCCTCGAGCTGCGCGGCGGTGACGAAGAAGGCAGTCGGCAGGTCGACGACGATCCCGTCGATCTGCTTCGCCTTGAGCGCCGAGACGGCGTCGTTGTTCGTGTCGTAGACGGAGGCGTCCTTGCTCGGCTGGATCGTGTCGGTGATGTGCTTGTAGCTCGTGGTCCCGATCTGCGCGCCGAACTTGTACGGCTTGAGGTCAGCGAGGGTCTTCGCGTTCGTGATCGGAGTTCCGTCCAGCGCGACGAGCGCCTGGTTGACGTCGTAGTACGGCTCGCTGAAGTCGACGGCCTTGGCGCGCTCGGGCGTGATGGAGATCTGGTTGATGTCGAAGTCGAAGTCCTTCGGGCCCGGCTTGAACGACTGGTTGAACGGGACGACGACCCAGCTCACGTCGGTCTTCTGAAAGCCGAGATCCTGCGCCACCAGGTAGGCGACCGCGCTCTCGAAGCCGTCGCCGGTGGAGGGGTCGTTGATCTCCCAGGTCGAGCTCTGCGTGCCGCCCCCGAACCACGGCGGGAAAGCCGGGTTGTCGGTGCCGACCGTGAGCCCGGGCGGATTGACGAGCTCGAGGTCGCCCTTGTCGCAGCTCGCTTGCGCGGACGGGGTTCCGTCGCTGTCGCCGTCGTCGTCCCCGCCACAGCCGGCGGCGATCGCTCCGAGTGCGAGAAGAAGGACGAGCAGGAGAAGGGCTCGACGCACAGGGTGAGCGTACACATGCTGCGCGCCTTGGTCCCTGGCCAATGGAGCCGACTGGCCACCGATTGGGAGGCCATTTTCCGGTCGGTACGGCGCCGATCTCGTCGATTGTGCCGACATCGCTCGGGGAGCTGCTGTAAACGAGGCGGCGATGCCAGGCGCTCGAACTGCTGGTCGTGGTGCGCTCGCGGCCTTCGAGGTTGGTTCCGTCCTCTTTCTAGGGTTGACTGTGCTGCCAACTGATGCGGGCGAGCTTCGCTCGGTTGCCGACGCAGCACGTCAGCGCAAGAGTGTGAGCGGAATCCCGACTGCCAGTAGTCCAATCGTTAGACCGACTACTACAGACCGTCGCTTCAGTTGGCGAGCGACCGTAGCCAAAGCCTCCGGTCGTCGCCTAAACAAGAAGACAAAGGACAAGATTGCCACCGCAGCAACTCCCAGAAGAAGTGGGACGAGGAGGTCATACGCTCCAGGCGATGACACCGGAGGCGGGGGAGGTGAAGAGGAACCCGTCCCTGTCGCCCCCGTTGCTGTGGGTGTTGGCGATAGCGCCGTGTCTTCATCGGAGAAAAGGTCGGGCACGGGTCCAGTCACCACCCACGCGATGATTCCGCCGACGGACGCAGAGATGGCGGCGCTTCGGATCTCTCCAAGAGAGAGGGCACGAAGTACGCGACGACCCAGGCCGGGCCGCGACACCATGATCTTGCTCTGGGTCGTTAGATTCGCGATCTCCATCGGTCGAGCGGTCGCGTCTCCACTGGAAGTCGGGAAAGGGATCTCCACGACTACCCGATCCCCCTCTCGAAGCCACCCGCTGAGGTCTTCGCCGCGCATTTCGACCGGGATTGGGGGACCCTCATCCGGCTGCAGGTAGAAGCGTAGGACCACCCTTCTCGGCGCCTCCTGCTTATCGACGGGGGTGGCGACTGTTCCCTCCACAGTTTTGGTCACGCGGACAGCACGCCTACGGCGTCTCTGCCGCAGCACCGTGGCCAAGAAAGGACTCAGACTGGCCCGCCTCGAGACTCGGATTCCGGAAGAACGAATGCTACGGCTTGCCGCCGAAACCGACGAGGCCGTCTGCGGTCCTTCTAGCTCTACGACTCAGTGTTCGCTGAATGTGTAGGGCCGCTGGGTTCGGGCGAGTAGGTCTCCGGCGAGCCGGGACGGATGCCCGCCTCGGCCGCGCTCAAGCCCGCCGCCGGGGCCGGTTCCGCCGACGATGAGCCGCTACCAGCTACCTCGCTCACCTGCGCATCCAGCGACTTGAGCACGTTCTGTACCTGCTGATTCACGATCGGCTGCAGCACCCGCTGCCCCATCGACCCGACCTGCCCCATCAGCCGCACGTCCGCTTCCCACTTCATCTCCGTGCCGCCGCCTGACTCGCTCAGCTCGAACTGCGTGTCCATGTTCAGCATCGCCCCCACGCCGGTGCCCTTCGCGTTCAGGCGCGCGTAGTCCGGGGCTCGCTCCTCGACCTTCTCGAAGTTGATGCTCATCTTCAGGCCGCCCAGGCCCAGCGGGATGACGACCTTCGCCGTCCAGTGACGGTCGTCCTCGATCGAGAAGTCCTTCACGCCCGGCATCGTCTTCGCCATCCGGCTCGGGTCGTTCAGCACCTCCCAGACCTTCGCCTGCGGGGCGTCGAAATGCTTCGTGCCCTCGACCTTCATGCGCGGCGCTCGACGTTCACGCCGGCGCGGCTCGCCTCCGGGTTCTGCAGCAGCTCCCAGACCCGGTGATACGGGTTGTGCGAGTCGGTCACGATCGCGCCGCCGTCCTGCCGCAAGGCGTCCTGGACCGCCGCGCACACGGCATGGATCCCGGCGCCGCCGCCCTCGCCCATGCCCTTCGTTCCCAGCGACGAGAACGGCGACGGCGACTCGATGTAGCCCGTCTTCATGGGCGGCATGTCGAGCGCATGCGGCACGTGGTAGTCGTAGAAGTTCGCGGTCAGCAACGTCCCGTCCTCGTCATAGGGGAACGTCTCGTGCATCGCCGCGCCCAGCCCGTGCGCCGCCGCCCCGTGCACCTGGCCCTCGACGATCTGCGGGTGGATCCGCTTCCCGCAGTCGTCCACGGCCGCGTAGTCGACGATCTCGTACGTCCCCGTCTCCCTGTCGATCTCGAGCACGCAGGCATGGATCTGCATCGCGTACGTCAGCGTCAGATTCCCGAACTTGCGCTCCGTGTCGGGCACCTCGAAGGGCGGGCGGTACACGTAGCGGCAGTTCAGCGTCACGTCGTCGAGCTCGGGCGGCAGGCCCGCGTTGTTCATGTTGATGATCGCGCCGCACGCCATGAACGGCAGCGCCGCCTCTGGAGTCCCCTTGATGCGCGCGAAGCCCTCGGCGAGCTCGATCTGATCCGGCGGCACGCCGCCCAGGATCACGCCCGCGAGCCGCTTGATCTGGTCGGCGAGCATGTCGGTCGCGCCTTTGACCGCGCCCAGCCCCGTCACCGCGAACTGCGACGCATACGTCCCCGAGAAGCCGGCGTGAGAGTTCCAGTACGAGTCGTGCCCGGCCCGCACATGGACGTCGTCAGGCGTGACGCCGAGCATCTCGGCGACGAGCTGTGCCGTGACCGTCTCGTGGCTCTGGCCCTGCGGCGTCGTCCCCAGCGTGACGACGATCTCGCCGAAGATGTCGAGCCGCACCGAGGCCACCTCGTTGTTGCCCGAGAACTGCAGCTCGGGGTTCAGGAGCTGCGACTGGCCGAAGTTGTTCGTCCCTGAATCCAAAGTCGAGCCGATCCCGATCCCGAGCAGCTTGCCGCGCGCCGCAGCCTCGGCCCGCCGCGCCTCGATCCCCTGGTAGCCGACCAGGTCGAGCGCGATGTCCAGGCACCGCGCGTAGTCGCCCGAGTCGTAGACGCAGCCGTTCGGCGTCTCGTACGGCATCTCCTCGCTCTTGATGTAGTTCTTCTTGCGCGCCTCGACCGGGTCGAGGCCGAGCTCGGTGGCGACGATGTCCATGATCCGCTCGGTCAGCCAGAGGTGCTGCATGCGCGAGTAGCCGCGGTTCGGGGAGACCGGAGACTTGTTCGTCACGACCTGCGTGAAGTCGACCCGGACGTTGCGCCAGCGGTAGAGCCCCGGCGTGACCTGCGCCCAGATGATGCAGCCGAGCGGCTCGTAGCGCGGGAAGGCGCCGCAGTCGTCGATCGCCTTCACCTTGAAGCCGAGCATCGTCCCGTCCGCCTTGACCGGCACCTCGACGTCGAGGAAATGGCGCTCGTTGCCGTGCGCGTTCGCCATGTGCTGGTCGGTGCGCCACTCCGTCCATTGCACGGGCCGGTTCAGCTTGCGCGCGAGCAGGCAGCACGCCGTGAACTGCGGGTGCAGGCAGATCTTGTTGCCGAAGCCGCCGCCGATGTCCTGCGAGACGAAGCGCAGCTTGTCGGTGCCGGTGCGCAGCGCCGGGGCCATCCAGATGATGCCGATGCCGGGCATCTGGTGGTTGCCGAAGATCGACCATTGCTGCGTGCCGCGGTCGTACTCGACGACGCAGCCGGCGCACTCGAGCGGCGTCGACGAGAAGCGGTCGAAGTGCAGGCGGTCGATGCGGACGACGTGGTCGGCCTCGGCGAGCGCCGCGTCGTAGTCGCCCCAGTCGAAGAGGCCGGACCAGACGACGTTCGAGCCCGCCTCCTCGTGGAGGATCGGCGCGTCGCCCGCCTGCGCCTGCTCGGCGTCGACCAAGCGTGGGCAGCGGCTCGTAGCTCACCTCGACGAGCTCCGCGGCGTCGCGGGCCAGCTCGCGGCTCGACGCGACGACGGCCGCGACCGGCTCGCCCATGTGCCGCACTTTGCCGACCGCGAGCGCGTAGTCCTTCATGTCCGCGCCCGGCGGCGTGGAGAGCTCGAAGAACGGGTCGGTCAGCGCCGCGACCTCCTCGCCGATCAGCGTCCCGTAGACGCCTTCGAGCTCGGCCGCCTTCGAGACGTCGATCGCCGTGATGTTCGCGTGCGCGTACGGCGCGCGGACGAAGTGGACGTAGCCCATGCCGTGGCGCTTGACATCGTCGAAGAAGGTGCCCTCGCCCTGGAGGAGGCGCTTGTCCTCCTTGCGCGGGGTCGAGACGCCGATGAAGCCGGCCTTGGTCTCGGTCTTGTCGACGACCAGCGGCTCGGTCACTTCGACGCCGCCTTGATCGCCTCGACGATGTTCACGTAGCCCGTGCAGCGGCAGATGTTGCCCTGGATGGCCTTGCGGATCTCGCCTTCGGTGGGGCTCGCGTTGTGGTCGAGCAGGTGCTTCGCGCTCATCAGCATCCCCGGCGTGCAGTAGCCGCACTGGAGCGCGTGGTGCTCGGAGAACGCCTGCTGGAGGGCGTCGAGCTCGCCGTTCGCGGACAGGCTCTCGACGGTCTCGATCGTCGCGCCGTCGGCCTGGACGGCGAGGAGCATGCAGCTCTTGATTGCGTCGCCGTTGTAGAGGACCGTGCAGGCGCCGCAGTTACCCGTGTCGCAGCCGACGTGCGAGCCGGTCAGGTCGAGGTCGTCGCGGATGAAGTGGATCAGCAGGCGGCGCGGGTCGACGTCGCGCTCGTAGGTCTCGCCGTTGATCGTGACCGTGATGTTCATCCGCCGGCCTCCGCGATCGCGCGGTCGACGAGGATCTTCGCCAGGTGGCGCCGGTAGTCGGCGGAGCCGTGGACGTCCGAGGGCGGGTCGAGGTCGTCGAGGCTCGTGACCGGCACCGCGGCCACGCAGCCGATCGCGAAGCGCGTCTCGCCGTTCTTCGTCGCGGCCGCGTTGACGATGCAGGTGCCGTCCTTGCCGATCGTGACCGCGGCGAACCCGTCGCCCTGTGCGGCCGGGATCGAGATCTTCGTCAGCAGCTCGCCGGGCTGGACGGCGGTCATGTAGACGCCCTGGAAGAACTCGTCTGCGCTCACCGTGCGCTCGCCGCTCGGCCCCGCGATCGTGAACGACGCGTTCATCGCGACCATCAGCGGCGGAAAGTGGTTCGTCGGGTCGCTGAGGCAAACGTTGCCGCCGATCGTGCCGCGGTTCCGCACCTGCACGTCGGCGATCTCGCCGGCCACGCGCGAGAGCACCGGCCGGGTGTCGAACACGTCGCTCGAGTCCATCAGCTGCGCGTAGGTCGTCATGGCGCCGATCTCGAGCGCGCCGCCCGACTCCGAGATTCCGCGCAGCTCGGCCACGTCGGCGAGGTCGACGAGCAGGTCGGGCTGTGCCGCCCGCGCCTTCATGACGTTGATCAGCGTCTGGCCACCGGCGAGGGCCCGAGCGTTCTCGCTTCGCCCGAGCGCGGTCAGCGCGTCGGCGAGCGAGGAGGGACGCGCATACTCGACCGCCGCGAGGAGCATGGGCGTATCTAACCGTTTTCGCCGCTGCGAGGCAACGGGTACGAAGTCGGCGAGGTCAGCGACGCGTAAGTCTCAGACGGCGCGTAGCGTCGCGTTGACTTTCGCGGCGGGGAGGCGGACACTTTTTCGCGTTCGGTTTCGGCGGGGGGAGTCGCGACAGACTGGAGAAAATCATGACGCGAACGCTCATCCTCACCACTCCGATGATGACAGGCGAGGACGTCAAGTTGGCTCAGCGCCTGCTCAAACGGCACGGCGACTACGGCGGCATTATCGACGGGGAATTCGGCGAGCTCTCCGCGCAAGCGAGCTACCGAGCCCAGTATCGGATCGGTTACGCACAGCCAAAGCCGGCGTTCGGCACACCACTGGAAAAGCTCCTCAAGGGGACGGCGCAGCCAACGGCCGCGATGAAGACGCTGGCCGCGAAGAGGAAGAGGGAGGAGGCCCAGCGGACCCAACTGCGCCTCAAGGCCTTGGCCGAAATGAAGAGGCTCATCGGGATCAAGGAGGATCCGCTGGGGTCCAACAAGACACCTGTTGGCGCGTGGTACGGCGTCCAGGCCGAGTGGTGCGCCATGGCCGTGACGATGGCCTACGTGAAGGCCGGCTCGACCGGCTTCGGCAGAGGCTCGCGCTGGGCCTACGTTCCGTACGTCGTGTCGGCGGCGCGCACCGGCCAGAATGGCCTGACCATCACGACCAATCCCAAGCCGGGCGACCTCGTCTGCTACGACCTGGACGGCTCGAATTTCGCCGGCAGCAAGAACCACATCGGCATGTACGAGAAGCGGACCGGGCCAAACAAGTTCCAGACGATCGAGGGCAACCACAACGACCGCTGCGAGCGCGTGCAACGCACGATGAGCTCGGCGCCACGGATCGTCTTCGTCCACCCCACGAGGTAGAGACCGCGAGAGAGCCCTAGCGGCGACCGAGGAGCCCTGGCTTGATCCGAGCCTCGTAGGCCTCCCGCCAGATCTCGTAGCCCTCGAGCTCGTCGCTCCCGCACATCCTCGTGCCCGATGGCTCCGGGCCGCCAGGTGGCGAAGTTCTCGACGCTGACCGGCAGGTGCGGGATGCCGAAGTATTTGTCGGTCGCACCCTGATCGAGCCGGGCCGGGTCGACCTGGAAAGGACGCTCGCCGAACCTGTCCGCATACAGCCGTACGTGGACCATGCCGTCCCCCATCGCGAGGATCTTGACGACGCGGTACTCGCCCTCGTCGAACTCGACCGAGCAGAGATCTCCGGGACCCAACAAGCCTCCCCGCCGCAGTTAGCGGGGCCGGCCCCGCCGAGTCGCGAAGCCGACCCCGGTATTAGTACCTATCGCCGCGGTTCGCCCGCGTGGACCTCACCGCGCCAGGCGCCTGACTCGACGCCGCGGATCTCGATGAGCTCCTTGAAGCGCTCCAGGTCGCCTTTGACCTGGCGCGAGTCGATGCCGACCTTCGCGCCGAGCTGCTCCGTCAAGCCTTCTGGCTCGTACGCCATCTCGACCGTGACCAGCGTCATTTCCTCGCCAAGAGGCTCGAACTCGACGACGCCGTTGGGGCCGTTGCCGTCGAGCGCCCGCCAGGCGATCTTCTGGTCGGGCTTCTGCTCGACGATCTCGGCCTGCCACTCGCGGCGCTTGCCGCCGATCCTCGCGCCCCAGTAGAGGTGCGTGTCGTCGGTCTGCTTGATCGACTCGACGCCCTCCATGAACTGCGGGAACTCTTCGAACTGCGTCCACTGGTTGTACGCGGTGCTGAGCGGGACGTTGACTTCGCTGGACTCTCTGATCGTTTCCACTGGACCCCCTTCGGGTTGCTTCCTCTCCTTAGGGGCTACCCGGCTGGGGCTGGGCTAAACGGCTTGCTTGCGCGGCCACGGCTGGGAGATCCTCGTCATTCACGCTTGTGCGCAACCCGACTAGCTGGGAGTTGAGCCGAGTCCGGTCGACGGCGTCGAGCGTGTGCGCGATTCGATCTCGAATCCATTCGAGGACGACTAGATCGCCGGTGGCGCCGGTGGCGTTGTCGGCCTTCGCGTCGACGGTCAGGCGGCGAGCCCAGAGGTCGAACCGTGCGCGGTCGATCTCCGCCGGCGGCCGGTACTGAAGCTGGAGGTCGAGGGCGGTCTGGGCGACATCGAAGGCGGACTGCGCGCGCGAGCGCATCGTCCATCGCGCTCTTGAGCCGCGGCGGCACTGGGCGTGTCTGGAGGCTCCGCCACGCTTGCTGCTTCGCTGCCATAGTCGAAGACCCGCTCGCGAGGATCTCGAGCTCGTCGGGCATGGGGCCGGAGAGTTCGTCGGTCGGCACTGCGAGCGCGAGCGCCTCCACCTCGCTTTCCGAACCGGTGAAGAACTCGCCGTAGCCGGGCGCGAACGTCTTGTCCTCGCGCGAGCCGTCCTGGTGAAGCTCCGCGGCGACGATCGCTCCCTCGACAGGCCCTTGCGGTCCCTGAACGGTCTGGTCGACGGCCTTGACCGTGACCTGCTCGAAGACGAAGCCGGGGCTGTTCTCAGGGAAGTAGACGTCGCCGGCTTGCGGATCGGCGGGCATGATCATCGCGGCGGGACCGTCCCTGCCGGCGAGCCAGGTGCCCTCTCGGTCCGCGATGACGCCGTCCTCGTAGTTGAAGACGTCCTCGCCGAAATACCAGACGGATCCGTCGTCGTCCTGCGCGTAGTGATCGAGCGCGACCTCCTCGATGCGCCCGTCGAGATACGCGACGTACTGGGAGACGAGCGTCTTGACGGGCCGGCCCTCAGGCCACTCGATGATCCTCGTCCAAGGCAGAAGCGTGGTCTCGGTCCTGAAGGCCTTGTCGTCGACGGTGCCGTTCAGGACCACCGAATGGAGGTTGCTGATCGGGAAGAGCGGGTTCGTCACGTCGGTGGGGTTGGAGAAAGGCGCGGCGACGAGATCGACCCGCTCGCTCTGCGGCGCCAGCGGGAGCTTGTCCAGCCCGGCGGCGGCCAGCTGCTCCGGCGTGGCCTGCGGGATCGTCGTTGTGCTCGAGGCGTCTTCGTCGTCAAGGGCGACGATTGCCACGGCAGCCACTAGGCAGATGGCGAGAAGCGCGGCGGCTCCGAAAATCCACTTTCGTTGCATGGGCGCAACGTAGGCGGCCGAGATGAGAGCGCTATGAGATCAGTATCTCGAGATCGCGGATCTGGATCATGAGCGCGGTCATCCCGGTCTCACTGCCCTTGGAGTGAACCTCGCCGCGGTGGATGAAGGCAGCCTCCCCCTCGGCCAGCGGAACCCGCTCACCGTCTGCACCCGCGGCCCATCCGTCGCCTGCGACTGCGAACAAGATCTGCCCGAAGCCCGCTTCGTGCGGCCCGATGATCCCGCCCGGCTCGAAGTGGATGACGTACGCGTGGGCCTCTCCGCTCCCTTGGGCGACCTCTGTGGACGCAGCGCGTTCGACCTCATAGGGGCGAGCGCCGATCGGCTCGGCTGCGCTGGGGTCGAAGTGAAGGATCTTCACGCCACTCGGCCGGCGACTTCGCCCAGCAGCGAGGAACGAAGCACGACCTCGTCGCCGTCCTCGAGGAAGGTTCGGGTGGAGCCGTCGGCGAGCTCGAGCGGGCGCTCACCGTTCCACGTCAGTTCGATCAGGCTGCCGAACGAGCCGGGGTCAGACCCCGAGATCGTGCCGCTGGCCAGGAGGTCGCCCGTGCGCAGGCTCGCGCCGTTCGACGTCAGGTGCGCGACCTGCTGCTCGACGTTCCAGTACAGGTGCCGCGTGTTCGTACTGGAGATCGTCTCGCCGTTGAGGACGACCTCGAGGTCGATGTCGTAGGCCCACGGCTCGGTGCGCAGGTAGTCGAGCGGCTCGGGCTCCTGCGGCGGTCTCGTGGACTCGGGGTAGCTCGGAGAGCGGCACGACCCACGGCGAGATCGACGTGGCGAACGACTTGCCGAGGAACGGGCCGAGCGGCTGGTACTCCCACGCCTGGATGTCGCGCGCGCTCCAGTCGTTGACGAGGACGGCGCCGAAGACGTGGTCGAGCGCTTCGGCGATGGGCACGGGCTCGCCGTGCGTGCTGGGCGTGCCGACGACGAAGCCGAGCTCGAGCTCGATGTCGAGCTTCTGCGTGGGGCCGAAGGTCGGCGCGTCGGCGTCAGGCGGCTTGCGCTGGCCGCTCGGACGGACGACGTCGGTGCCGCTGACGACCACCGTGCCGGCGCGGCCGTGGTAGCCGATCGGCAAGTGGCGCCAGTTCGGAAGCAGCGGCTCCTGGCCGGGCCGGAGGATCTTGCCGAGGTTCGTCGCGTGCTCCTCCGACGAGTAGAAATCGACGTAGTCCGCCACGCTGAAAGGCATGTGCAGTTGGACACTGTCCAGAGGGGTAGGGTCTGACCCCGAGGCGACGATCTCGTCGATGCGGGCCTGCGTTTCCTCCCATTCCAAGCGGCCTCCGCCGAGAAATGTGTCCAGGGTCTGACCCCGGATCAGGTCGGAGACATCGTGGACGGACTCGTCTACTCGGTACCCGGCTCGCGGGGTTTCGCCCGGCCGGCTGAAGATGCCGTAGCCCTTCAAAGAAGGCCGAGCGCCTTCAGCTCGTCGACCGGCTCGAAGAAGCTGCAGCTGCCGAAGCCGACGAAGAGCTCGCGCGCGTTCAGGATCTCGATCGGGGCCGCGTCTCGATCCCGCCACATGAAGTGGGTCTCGTTGAGCCGGAACGCGGCAGGGTCTTCCTCGGCGAGTGCCTCCTCGTCGAACACGGCGGCGGCGAGCAGGTTCACGAAGCCGTGGGCGTCGCCCTGGCGGACGGCGTGGTGGAGCCCGGCGGTCGCCTTGAAGGGCAGCTTGCGCTCGCGGCAGCCCTGCATGAACTCGGCCAGCTCGTCAACCGACGGCACGTGGTCGCCGCCGCAGCGGATCTTCGCGCGCAGGCCGAGCTCCGCCAGCTGGTCGAGGTCGCCGCCCTCGACGTAAACCTCCTCCGCGGCACCAGCGAGCTCCGCGGGATCGCCACGACCCTCGACCGCCTTCACGCGCGGGTCGCCGTTGGGCGGCGGCCCGTCGAGGATCACCGTCAGCTCGCGCTGCTCCTCACCGAGCTCAGCCAGCTTCGAAGCCGGCCAGGCGAGCCGGCCAAGCATCCAGCTCTCGTCGCTGCTCCGCGCGCGGCGATCCTCCTCGATCGCCTCGTCCACCGGCAGCTCAGCGGGCGGAAAGGTCGGCGCGTGGTCGATCAGCAGCCCGAACAGTGCGTGCGACGCGCTCACCGCGCCAGCTTTACGGACCAGTAGGATCGGCGCGTTGAGCTCGACCGAGGGGCACGTCGCGTTCCGCGGCTTCCAGACCTGGTACCGCATCGTCGGCGAGAGCGAAGAGCCGGGCAAGCTGCCGCTTCTCTGCCTGCATGGCGGCCCCGGTTTCACGCACGACTGCCTCGAATCGCTCGAGGACATGGCCCGGACGGGCCGGCGGGTCATCTTCTACGACCAGCTCGGCGCCGGAAACTCGGATCGGCCGAGCAACCCGGACATGTGGACGGTCGAGCTCTTTCTCGACGAGCTCCGCACGGTGCGCGACGAGCTCGACCTCGACCGCGTTCATCTCTTCGGCTCGTCGTGGGGCGGGATGCTCGCCATGGAGTACGCGCTGACCAAGCCGGATGGCGTCACCAGCCTCATCCTCGCCTCGTCGCCCTCGAGCATCCCCGTCTGGGCGGAGGAGACGACGCGGTTGCGCTCGGAGCTTCCGGAAGACGTTCGGCGGACACTGGACGGGCACGAAGAAGCGGGAACGACCGGCGACCCCGCCTACCGCGAGGCGACGATGGACTTCTACAGGCGGCACATGTGCAGAACCGACCCCTGGCCCGACGGGCTGAACCGCTCCTTCGCAAAGATGAACCCCGAGGTCTACAACACGATGCAGGGCCCGAACGAGTTCGTCGTCACGGGAACGCTCAAGGACTGGGACATCACAGACCGCCTGGGCGAGATCGACGTGCCGACCCTCGTGACGTCAGGCCGCTACGACGAGTGCACTCCTCGGCAAGCGGAGATCGTCCACCGCGGGATCCACGGCTCACAGTGGGTGCTCTTCGAGGACAGCTCGCACTTCGCCTTCAGTGAGGAGCGCGAGCGCTACATGCAGGTCCTCGGCGACTTCCTCGCCGGCGTCGAAGTCAGCCAGACTTGAAGCGCGCGGCCTCGTCCGACCCGCCCGTGGCGTCACCCGCGCTGTACGAGTGCGCGCCGGCTCCGGCGAGCTGACCGCCGTCGACGATCAGGTACTCCTCGCGAATCGGCTTGCCGTCGAAGAAGCACTCGAGGATCTCGCGCACGCCGGCGGCGTAGCGGGTCTGGGCCGAGAGGCTCGAGCCCGAGATGTGCGGCGTCATTCCGTGGTTCGGCATCGAGCGCCACGGGTGGTCGCGCGGCGCCGGCTGCGGGAACCAGACGTCGCCCGCATAGGCGGCGAGCTGTCCGCTCTCGCACGCACGCGCAATCGCGTCGCGGTCGCAGATCTTCCCGCGCGCCGTGTTCACGAGGTACGCGCCCGGCTTCATCTTCGAGATCAGCTCCTCGTCGAAGAGGTGCTCCGTCTCGGGATGCAGCGGCGCGTTGATCGTGACCACGTCGCACACGGCGACGAGCGACTCCACATCCGGGTGGTACGTAACACCGAGCTCCTCCTCGACCTCGGGCGGGAGCCGATGCCGATCCGTGTAGTGCAGCCCGACGTCGAACGGCTTGAGCCGGCGCAGCACCGCCGACCCGATGCGGCCCGCGCCCACGGTGCCGACCTGCATGCCCTCGAGGTCGTACGAGCGAGACACCGCGTCCGCGATGTTCCAACCCCCGTCGAGGACGATCTGGTGCGACGGGATGTAGTTCCGCACGAGCGCCAGGATCGCCATCACGACGTGCTCGGCGACGCTGATCGAGTTGCAGTACGTGACCTCGGCGACGGTCACACCGCGGTCGATCGCCGCCTGGAGGTCGACGTGATCCGAGCCGATCCCGGCGGTCACCGCCAGCTTCAGGTTCGGCGCCTTCGCGAAACGCTCCGCAGTCAGATAGGCCGGCCAGAACGGCTGCGAGATGACGACGTCCGCGTCCTCGAGCTCGCGTTCGAAAGCCGAGTCGGGCCCGTCCTTGTCGGACGTGACCACGAGCTCATGCCCGCCCTCCTCGAGGAACTTCCGCAGCCCGAGCTCACCCGAGACGCTGCCGAGCAGCTCGCCCGGCGTGAAGTCGATCGCCTCCGGCGTGGGCGTGGTCTGCCCGCCGTGGTAGCCCTCGATCGTCGGAATGCCGTCGCGCGCGTAGGCCGGCGGGTACCCGCTAACCGGGTCGTCGTACAGAACGCACAGGACCTTCACGACCCAATCTTCACAGACCCGTCGCCGTCGAGCGTCCAATGCGGGTTCTAAGCGCCGTACTTCCAGCGACGGTCTCATTTCCCTCTCATGTGCCGCTCCTACGGTTCGGGCCGAAACGTACGAGGAGCAGGCCAATGATCACCTCCATACCAGGCCGAGCAGCTCGGGCGGCGGTCCGCCGTAGCCCTCGGGCCGTGCTTGTGTGGATTGCTCTGGCGGCGACATTGGGGACCCTGGCGGCCGCGTGCCAGTTCCCGAACGACGAGGCGGCGCCGGCGGCGACTTCGGGCACCACGGCTCGCCGAGGTGACGTTGTCGTCACTGTCGGAGGTGTCGGGCGAATCACTGAGGCGCGAGCCTCGGCTCAAATCGAGCTGCCAACAGGCGGAGGCTCGACCACCCCCGGCGCCGGGGCAACGCAGCCCGGGGCAGGTGCAGGCAGCAATCAGGCTCCGGCCAGTGCCGTTTTCCCCAGCGCGGCCGGTCGGGTCTCGCGGCTGCTCGTATCACCGGGTGAGCGTGTCGCGGCCGGCGACCCGCTGGTCGTGCTCGATGACGGCGGCACTGCGGCCGGGGCAGTCCTCCAGGCGCGGAACGACCTGGCGACGGCACTGCTCGAGCTCGAGCAGAAGCGGACGAGCGACCCGCTCAACGGCCTGCCCCCGAAACCCGAGGAGCTCGCGGCCGGACGGGCCGGGGTGCTCTCCGCCGACCAGCGTCTAGCCCGGCTTCAGGGCCCTTCGACCAAGGCCGATGTCAGCCTAGCCCGGTCGGACCTGAAGAAGGCCGAAAGCGATCTCGACACCCTCGTCGGGGGAAGCGCTGCGGATCGCGCCGAGGCAATCGCCGCAGCCGAGACGAATGCGCAACTCGCCCAGCAGCGGCTCGACAGAATTCTCGGGCCGACGAACCCTGCCGACATTGCCGTCGCCGAAGCAGACCTGAGAAGGGCCGAGGCCGAACTGGCAGAGCTGCTCCGCGCTGACCCGGCTCCAGCTCCGGAGACGATCGTGGCGGCGCGCCAGGCCGTCGCAGCGGCTCGCTTGAAGTTGGGGCAGTTGCTCGCTCCGGCCGACCCAGGCGACATCACGGCCGCACGACTCGACGTCCAGAAGGCTCTGGCGGAGCTCCGCAAGCTGAGAGCGGGACCGACACGGGCATCGCTGGCGGCTGCCCGTCAGGCCGTCAGTGCCGCCCGAGCGAAGCTTGCCCAACTCCAGGGCCCTTCCCCCCGCGCCGACGTCACCGCGGCGCGCCTCGACCTCCGAAAGGCCGAAGCCGACCTGGCCGTGCTCCGAGCCCGAGGGGGACCGGCGACGCTCTTCGACGTCGACCTGGCTCGCCTCAGGGTCGACGCGGCGCGCGCCCGCCTTGCGCTCGCGCAATTCTCGGCGCGGCAGCTCACAGTTCGCTCGCCCTCGTCCGGGACCGTGACAGGACTGCTCACCGTGCCGGGCGCACCGGCCGATGCGTCGACCCCCGTCGCCACAGTTGCCGATCTCGACCACCTGGCGGTCGACGTCGACGTCAGCGAGTTCGACGCAGCGCGCGTCAGAGGAGGTCTCCCTGCGGTCGTGACGGTGGACGCTCTTGGAGGGAAGCCGTTCCCGGGCAAGGTGCTCTTCGTCGGCCTGACCGGCGTCGACAACGGCGGCGTCGTGACGTACCCGGTGCGTGTCGGGCTCACCCGCGTCGCCGGGCTCAAGCCGGGCATGAACGTGAGCGTCCGCATCGTCGTCGCCAAGCGCCGGGGAGTCGTGCACGTGCCCCTGGAAGCTGTAACTCGCGACGACGAGGGACGTCCGCTGGTCACGGTTGACAGCTCGTCGGGGGAGACGTCGGAGCGTCGCGTCACGCTCGGGCTGTCGAACAACAAGGACGTCGAGATCACGCGCGGCCTCCGGCCCGGGGAGCGCGTGGTTCTGGAGAGCCAGGGTGAATGAAGGTCCCGGCTCCCCCGTCATAGAGCTCAGCGAGGTCAGCAAGCTCTACCGCAACGGCGACCTCGCGGTCGAGGCTCTGAGGGGGCTGAGCTTTGTCGTTCGGAGCGGCGAGCTCGTTGCCGTCATGGGCCCGTCCGGCTCGGGAAAGACGACGCTACTGGGGATCCTCGGCTGCCTCGACAGGCCGACGACGGGCTCCTACCGGCTGGTCGGACAGGAAACGGCGGACCTCGACGAGACCCGCCGCGCTCGCATCCGGGCCGCGCGGATCGGCTTCGTCTTCCAGGCGTACAACCTCATCCCACGCTCGACGGCTTACAAGAACGTCGAGCTGCCTCTGGTGTACGCAGGCGTGCCGGGTCGCGAGCGTCGGCGCCGAGTGCTCGAAGCGCTGGCCGAGGTCGGTCTCGCCGAGCGCAGCCGGCACCTTCCCAGCCAGCTCTCGGGAGGTGAGCAGCAGCGGGTGGCGATTGCGCGCGCGCTCATCATGCGGCCGAGTGTGCTTCTCGCCGATGAGCCGACCGGGAACCTCGACTCGAAGAGTGCGGATGAGGTGCTCTCGCTTCTTCATCGGCTGCACGGGCAGGGCGCGACGATCGTGGTCGTCACGCACTCGAGCGAGGTGGCACACCACGCGTCGCGGGTCCTCGGCGTCGCCGACGGGCGCCTCATCAAGGACGAGCAAGTCGAGAGGACGGCTCTCGAGGCGGCGCGATGACGGCGTGGTTCGAGCACTGGCGGATCGCCCTCGGAGCGCTCCGCGCGAACTGGTTCCGCGCAGTGCTGACTGCGCTCGGTGTCGTCATCGGCGTGGCTTCCCTGGTCGCAGTCACCGCGGTCAGCGCAGGCGCGCAGAAGGAGGTCGCCGACAGCATTCGCCGACTTGGCGCGAACGTCATTCTCGTGGACGGCGAGTTCATCACCATCGGCACAGGCCAGTCTGCGTCCGAGAGAACGCTCACCCCGGAAGACTCGGCCGCGATCGCAAACCTGGAGATGGTCACCGCCGTGGCACCGCATCAGGACATCGAGAGCCTGAGCGTCTCCGCAGGCCGCTACAACACCGTCACGAGGCTGTTCGGAACCACGCCCACGTACGCCGATATCTACAACCAGGCAGTCGGAAGTGGACGCCTGATCTCGGCCGCCGACGTTAGTTTCGGCCGCAGCGTCATGGTGCTCGGAGTGGCGCCGGCCGAGAGGCTCTTCCCCGGTGGGGACCCGCTCGGTAAGACCGTGCGCGTGGGAACCCATGAGTTCGAGGTGATCGGCGTCCAAGCCCGCCGCGGGACGCTCGGCGGAGAGAGTCTCGACAACCGGATCTTCGTCCCGCTCCCTCTCGTGCTGCGCGTTCTTCTGGGAGGCACGACCACGAAGAGCATCGGAGTTCGCGTCCGCAGCGAAGGCGAGATCGAGCCCGCGATGGATGCGATCAGCTCGCTGCTTCGTCGCCAGCACAATCTCCCAGCCTCCTACGCCGACGACTTCTCGGCCGAGGATCAGGCCGAGTTCGTGAAGGAGGCGCAGAGCGCGACGACGACCTTCCGCGTTCTGACCTTCGCGCTCGGCGGAATCGCGCTGCTCGTGGGCGGCATCGGAATCATGAACATGATGCTCGTGTCCGTCCATGAACGAACACGCGAGATCGGGATCCGGAAGACCGTCGGCGCGACTCCGTGGCGAATTCAGGCGCAGTTCCTGATCGAGGCGGTGGTCCTGAGCACGCTCGGGGGCGTGGCAGGGATCCTTGCGGGCATCGGAGCGACCAGGCTGATCAGCACGTTGGCCGGCTGGCAGACCCTCATCGGATCGTCCGCGCTGCTTCTGGCCTTCGCCGTCGCTCTCGGGGTCGGGCTTTTCTTCGGGTACTACCCGGCCCGCCGTGCGGCGAGGCTCGATCCGATCGCGTCTCTCCGCTACGAGTAGAGGCTCGATCTATTCCAGGAGCGCCGACCGTTCGAGGTCAGCCGGCCTTGAAGCGGCGGACAGGAGCATTCCTGCCCCGCGCAAAGCGGAGATAGAGGGCAGGCACGACAAATAGGTTGAGCAACGTCGAGGTGAAGAGACCGCCGAGAACGACCACGGCCAGCGGGTGCTCGATCTCGTGGCCGGGAATGTCGCCTCGCGCCACGAGCGGCACGATGGCCAGGCCGGTGGCCAACGTCGTCATCAGGATCGGCGACAGCCGCTCCCGCGCGCCGCGCAGGACCAGCCGTGGACCGAAGGTTTCGCCCTCGTGCTGCTCGAGATGCTGGAAGTGGTTGAGCATGAGGATGCCGTTCCGCGCGGCGATCCCGAACACCGTGAAGAAGCCGACCAGCGAGCCCAAGGAGAGAACGCTCCCGCTGATGAACGCTCCCAGCGCGCCGCCCACGAGGGCCATCGGCAGCGTGACGAAGGACAGGGTCGCGAGGCGCCAGCTCCCGAACGACGCGTGCAGGAGCAGAAAGATCGCAATCGCAGCACCGATGCCGAAGATGAACAGGCGCCGTTGCGCCCCCTGCCGCTCCTTGAACTCGCCGAGCACCTCCGCGTGGTACCCGAGCGGGAAGCTCACGCCTTCGAGCTCCTCATCCAGGTCGTGCACGACGGACCCCAGATCGCGCCCGCCCACGTTGGCGCTGACGTCCAGGCGACGCGAGAGGTTCTCGCGCTCGATCACGTTGGGTGTCGGCGCGATGCGCACGTCGGCCAGCTCGGCGAGCGGCACCTGCCCGTCGGCCGGCGTGTCAATCGGAAGCTCCCGAATGCTCGTGAGGCTGTTGCGAGTCTCCGGCGTGCTCCAGACGTGCACGTCGTAGGCCTTCCCGCCCCGGAAGATGTCACCGACCTCTTCGCTGGCGATCCACGTCGCCCCGGCACGACGGACGTCGCCCGGCTTGACGCCGTATCGCTCCGCTGCGGCCAGGTCGACCTTGACGTACACCTGCGGCACGTCGGCGTGGAGCTCGACCTTCGGCTCGATCAGGCCGTCGACCCCCTGCATGGACTGCAGGACGTCGTTGGCTTTCTGTTGGAGAACGTGTAGGTCGTCGCCGAAGACGCGCACGACGATTGCGTCGCTCGATCCCGTCAGCACCTCTCTGATGCGCTCCTTCAGGTACGTCTGGACGTCGCGCTGGATTCCTGGATATCCCTCGACGACCGTCTCGACACTGGCGAGTGTTCGGTCGTAGTCGACCTCCGGATCGATGCTGATCCAGTTCTCGCCGAAGTAGATGCCGACCACCTCGTCCGACAACATGGCCTGCCCGATGTGGGAGCCACAGTTGCGTACGCCTGGAATCGTCCGCAGCTCGCGACAGGCCCGGACCGAGACACGCGTCTCTTCCGGGCCGGACGTGTCGGGTGGAGTCAACCAGTGCATCAAGAAATCCCGCTCCTTGAAGTTCGGTAGGAGCGACTGGCCCAGGAAAGGCACCACCGCGAGCCCCGCCGCCACGGTGAGAGCGACGGTTGCGTATGCCACGCGCGGCCTGTAGACGATCCGCGACAGGATGCCCTCGTAGCCACGCTCGAGCCACCGCTCGACGGGAGATTGCCGGCGCTCGAGCGGCGCCTTTGCGAGGAGAATGAGACTGAGTGCCGGCGTCACGGTCAGCGCGATCACGAGCGATGCGGCCACCGCCAGCACGTAGGAGAAAGCAAGCGGCTTGAAGAAGGCGCCCGTGAGACCCGTGAGGAAGAAGATCGGCGCCATCGCGATCAGGATGATCAGGGTCGCGTAGACGATCGGTCCCCGCACCTCGAGCGACGCCTCGAGGACGATCGCAGCCGTCGTCTTGCCTCGACCCTCTCTCCGGTTCTCGCGCAGGCGGCGAAGGATGTTCTGGACGCCGATGATTGCGTCGTCGACGACGACGCCGAGAGCGATCACCAGCCCCGCGAGGATCATCACGTTGACGGTGGTGCCGCGCAGGTAGAGAACGAGGCCCGCAGCAACCAGCGACAGCGGGATCGCCACGACGCTGATCAGAGCGGCGCGCCACTCGAACAGGAATGCCCCGAGCACCAGCACGACGAGGAGGGCGCCGATCAGTAGCGCCTGCGTGAGATTGTCGATCGACGTCTCGATGAAGGTCGCCGGCCGGAAGATGGTCGTGTCGACCTCCATGCCGGGAAGGCCCGGCTGCAACTCGTCCATCGCGGCCTCCACTTCTCGAGTCACGTCGAGGGTGTTGGCCCAGGGAAGCTTCTCGACGATGAGCATGAGGCCGGGGCCGTCGTTGATGACGGCGTCCCCGGCCAGAGGCTGGTGATCCTCGACCAGCCGGGCGACGTCAGAGAGGAGCAGCGCCTTGCCGTGCTCCCTCTCGATCGTCACCTGGCCGAGGTCGTCCGGCGTCACGATCGGGAGGACGTGACGGATGCTGAGCCTCTGATTGGGGGTCTCGATGAACCCCCCGGTGCCGATGACCGCCCCATTCGAGAACCTCAAGAGCCCTGCGTCCAGGGCATTCGCGGTGCTGTCCATCACCTGCAGGAGCGACACGCCGTTCTCCTGCAGTTTCTGCGGGTCCACGTGAACCTGCATCTGCTGCAACCGCTCGCCCCAGATCGGTACGTTCGCGACACCGGGAACGCGAAGCAGGCGCGCCCGGATCTTCCAGTAGGAGATCGTCGACATCTCGATCAGGGACAGGCTCTTGGAAGAGAGCCCGATCTTCATGACCCGGCTCGTGGACGACAGGGGCTGGATCATCACGGGAGGGGCCGCCCATGTCGGCAGCGTCGGTGTGACCGACGTAACGCGCTCTTGAACGAGCTGACGGGCACGCAGGAGGTCGGTCCCTCGCTCGAAGAGAATCTGGATCGACGAGAGCTGGGGAACCGATTTCGAGCGAATCGTCTCGAGGCCCGACAGTCCCTGGAGCGACTGCTCGAGCGGAACGGTGACGAGAGCTTCCGTCTCCTCGGCAGAGAGCCCGACGGTCATGGTCTGGATCTCGACCCTTGGCTGCGCGAACTCGGGGAAGACGTCCACCGGTGTGTCGCGCAGGGGCCCGAGGCCGAAGACCATCATCGCCACACCCCCCGCGACCACGATGAAGCGGAACCTCAGGCTCGCACCGACGATCCAGCGCATCATCGTCGTAGAGCTCCCGTCTCGCTCAATGCTCGCCACCGACGCCGGACTCGGCGCCGAACAGCTCAGGCACGCCTACCGTCGCCACCTTCGTGCCGTGCGCCGGCCCCTTCGAGAGCACCGCGCGATCCCCATCGATGCGGGCGACGACGATCCGCTCTCGGACGAAGGTCAGCGCTTCGGGATTGATGTAGGTCCAGGTCTCACCGTTCGGCGAGTAGAGGACCGCGCCGTACGGGATCACCTTTTGCCCGCCGTTTTCGCCTCGAACCAGCGCCGTCCGGATATCGAGCCGTTCGGCCGCTTCTGGGGTCAAGATGACACGACTGAGGTTCGTCCCCTCGACGAGCTCGACCTTGGCGGGCTCGCTTGCCTCGTCCGCTGACGATCCTCCGCATGCCGGGACGAGCAGCGGGACTGCCACCAGTACCGAAACTATCCATCGATTTCCGCGTTGCATCTGTCGGTTCCTCCAGGGACTCGAGTGGCGGCGCTCAGGCAGGCCCGAGCGTCGGGGCTCCCTCCGGTGCCATTTCCGATTCGGTTTCTGCTTCAGCGCTGGAGCAAAAACGCAGATAGAAGACTGGTAGGACGAAAAGCGTGAGCAACGTCGACGTGACGAGTCCACCCAGGACCACAATCGCGAGTGGCCGCCCCAACTCGTAACCTGGACTACCGCCGAGAATCGCTACCGGAAGCAGCACGAGCCCGGCGGCGAGTGCAGTCAGCAACGTCGGCACGAGGCGGTCGCGTGCGGCTTGTAGGAGAGGTTCCGGATCGAGGTCTTCGCCCTCACGCAGCTCGAGGTGACGGAACCGATCGACGAGCAGAACGCCGTTGCGTACTGCGATCCCGAAGACCGCGAACAGCCCGGCGAACGAACCGAACGAGAGCGTTCCCCCCGCTGCCAAAGCCGCCAGCACGCCGCCCCCCACGGCGATCGGGAACGTCAAGAAGCACAGCGCCGCCACACGCCAGCTTCCGAAGAACGCTTGCAGCAGAAGGAAGATCCCGATCGCAGCGGCGATGCCGATCGAGATCAAGCGGCCCCGCGGCTGCGTATCCGCGGCCAACACCTCCGCGTGGTACTCGAGCGGGAAGGCGATGCCCTGAAGGCGGCCTTCCACGTCGTGCACCACCGAGCTGCGATCGCGGCCGCTGATGCTGGCGCCGACATCGACGTAGCGCGAGACAGCTTGGCGTCTGATGGTGCTCGGGTTGGGGGCGATGCGGAGCTCCGCCACGTCCTCCAGGCGGACGTGACCGCCTTCCGGTGTGTCGATCAGCAGTTGGCGAGCGCTCGTGAGGCTGTTGCGTGTGTCAGACGTGCCCCAGACCACGACGTCGAAGACCTTCTGCTGCTCGAAGAGGCTGCCGACCTGGATGCCTGACAGAAGGGTGGTGGCAGCCCGGCGGACATCGCCCGGCTTGATCCCGTGCCGCTGCGCCTTGGCGAGGTCGACCTCGACTTCGAGTGTCGGCTCCTGCGCCGGAAGCACGACGCGGGCGTCGCCCATCCCGTCGATCCCCGACAGGGCCCCCCGCACTTTCTCTCCCTGGGCGGCCAGGACATTCAGGTTCTCGCCGTAGAGGCGCACGACGACGTCCTCGTCGGTGCCGGTCAGGATCTCTCTCACTCGCTGGCGCGAATAGGTCTGGACATCGCGAGAGAGGCCGGGGTAGCCGTCAACCACCCGGCGGATTGAGGTCACCGTGGCGTCGTAGTCGGCCCCTGGATCGATGCTCACCCAGAGCTCGCCAGAGTTGGCGCCGACGACCCGATCGCCAGTCACCGCGCGTCCGACATGTGCGCCGACGTCGCGGACGCCGGGGACCGACCGCAGCTCCCGGCCGGCCAAGCCCGTGATCCGGTTCATTTCCGTGAGTGACGTGCCGGGAGGGCCATTCCAACGGATCAGCAGCTCCGACTCCTTGAACGTCGGAAGCAGCGAGACGCCGAGGAAGGGGACCGCAGCGAAGGTGGCCACGAGCACAGCCCCGACGGCCAGGTACGCAACGTGAGGCCTATGGATGACCCCCGAAAGAGCCGCCTCGTACCGACGCCGAAGCCAGGGGACGAGCGGAGACTCCCGCTCGAGCGACGCTCGGGACAACAGCAACAGGCTGAGCGCCGGTGTGACCGTCAGCGCCACCCCCAGCGATGCGAGCAGGGCGAGCAGGAAGGCCCCGGCCAGATCGGGGAAGAACTCGCCGGACAGGCCCTCCAGGAAGAAGAGCGGCGTGACCGCCAAGGCGATGATCAGCGTCGCGTAGAGAGCCCCGCGGCGCACCCGAAGCGATGCCTCGACGACGGCCGCAGTCGCCTTGTCACCGCCCTCTTGACGCTGCTCACGAAGACGACGCTCGATGCTCTCGACGTCGGCAACCGCGTCGTCGATCACGATCACGAGGGCCGCTAGGAGCCCCGCCAGGACGATTGCGTTCATCGTCGTCCCGAGGGCATGCAGCACCAGCGCTGCGGTCAGCAGCGACAGCGGGATCACCACGATGCTGATCAGGGCAGTGCGCCACCGGAGGAAGAAGCCGAGGAGAAGCAGAACGACGAGAACGGCACCGATGATCAGCGCCAGGGTGAGATTCTCGATCGACCTCTCTATGTACGAAGCGGGGCGGTAGACGGTCGTGTCGAACTCGATGCTGGACAGGCCGGGCTGCAGTGTGTTGATCGCCTGCTCCACGCCGCCGGTCACGTCCCGCGAACTGGCCTCCGGGAACTTCTCGACGACGAACAGGAGACCGTGCCCGTCGTTGACGACGGCGTCTCCAATTAGCGGCTGGTGGCTCTCGACCACGGTCGCCACGTCACCTAGTTGCAGCGTCCTGCCCTGCGTCTCCTCGACTCTCACCCTGGCCAGGTCCGCCGGCGTGCTGATCGGCGAGAGGTGCTGGATCCCGATTCGCTGATTGGGAGTGTCGATGAACCCGCCGGTGCCCGGCGTCGACGCCTCCACAAAGGTGAGGGGCGACACCCACAACGAGTTGGCAGTGGTCTCGATGACCTGGCCGAGCGAAACACCTTGCGCTCGCAGCCGTTCCGGTTCGACTTGCACCTGCAGCTGCCGGTCCTGCTGTCCCCAGATGGCCACGTTGGCAACTCCCGGTACACCCACGAGCCGGGGCGCGATCGTCCACCGCGCGAGCACTGACAGCTCGAGCGCGGAGACGTCCTTCGAGGAGACCCCGATCATCATGACCCGGTTCGTCGACGACAGCGGCTGCAACATCTGCGGCGGCTTCGACACCTGAGGTAGCGCGTGCGCCTGCGTGAGACGCTCTGCCACGACCTGCCGAGCACGGAAGAGGTTTGTTCCCGGCTCGAAGACCAGGAGGATTCGGGACAGCCCGGGCACCGACTCGGAACGGATGTCGTCGAGGAACGCCACGCCGTTCAGCAGGTCCTGCTCCAACGGGACCGTGATCAGTTGCTCCACCTCGGGCGCGGAGAGCCCAAGCGCCTCGGTTTGCACCTCGACAGTTGTCGGCGTGAACTCGGGCAGCACGTCCACCGGCATGTCTCGAAGCCGGTTGACCCCGACGACCGTCGTCGCCGCTGCGACAGCGACTACCAAGAGCCGGAATTTCAGGCTCGCCACGATGAGTGAGCGCATCATCGAGGCCCTGACCCATCTGCGATCGCGGGCCGAGCGGCCGCGCTAGCCTTCCTTTTGCCACGCATGTCCTGGATAGCCTCCGGGTGTGTTTGGCATCCGGGGCCGGGCCACCACCCGGCCCCACTACGTTCTGAAGCCGTCTACGGTGGGACAGCTACACGAGCGTGGAGCGATCGAGTGTCGTCGCTCGTGCTACGGGGTGGCGGTGGCGCTCGTGACCAGACGTGGGCGACTGCCCGTGACGGGTGCCACCAGAGCAGGCTGAATGGCCTGCGGCGCCGAACCGCGCAACTCCCGATATAGAACGACTGGCTCACGCACACTCCCCAAGAGGCGCCGCAAAGCCATCGCGCTTTGGACAAAAGGTTACAAACTCTTGTACGCCGCGACAAGGTCTCCGGTTTTCCGCCACCGGAGATCCCGTCTCATGCCCAACTCATTCTCGCGTTCTACAGTCGGCCCAAATCCCGCTAACTGACAGCCGGCCGGGCGGCGCGCCCGTTAACCCACTGCAGCCGGGCCGCGCTCTCCAAGCGCCCGGCCGGCATCTCACTCAGAGACGGATAGCGCGAGAGTTATCGAAGCCGCCTGGCGGGCGAGGTGCTGCGATACACCTCGCTGAAGCGGTAGCCACGCCTATCCAGCCTCAGCGCCGCGTTGCGCGCCCTCCTCAAAGCGCTGCTGCTGAGGTTCACGATCTGAACCAGTTCCAAGGTCTCGCCTGTTGGAGGCTCTACGGCATCGATCTGAACAATGCCCACATGTGGCGCGTGGAACTTGCTCTGGATGCCGCCTTCCGGATCGAGCAGGTTCGTCTCGTGGGTCACCAGAACGTTGTCGAAGCACCCCGCCGGGACACAGGTCTCCTGGTGCTTCTGAACCACCCGCGCGCAGTCCAGGAAGTCGATCTCGGGCGCGAACCCTTGCACGTATTGGCGAGAGCTGACCCGCGGGTATCCCTGCATGTGGATTCCCGCTTCCGCATCCTCCTCGTCTGTGATCCAGGTGCTGGGGGCCCCGACGAACTCGCCGTCCTCGAACTCCTCAGGGTACTCGCCGAGGTTCCAGACGTTCTCGTCCTCGTCCTGTGCGAAAAAGGCGAGCTCCGACTCCACGAGCTCACCGTCGCTCTCGTCCGTGTCCCAGATGACCAGGGTGTGCACGCCGTCGATTCTCTTGCTCAGGTCGGTGACGGTGAACACCACTCGATGGGGAACCCCGTCGACGCTCCCTTCGAGTATCAGCCGTTTCCCCGGAACCATGGGGAGAAACCTGTTGTCGATGTCGGGCCGGTGCGGGAAATCGTCGTCGTCGAAGTCCTCGAGCTGCTCGCAGGTGTGCCCTGCGGGCACGATCGGTGCACCGGCGACTGCCGAGGTCCCGGCCTGACCGGCGCTGACCGTTGCAGCACCAGCGATCGCCAGAAGCAGCAGGAGCGCAAACACGACGCGCATACCACGCCAGGAGCCGCAGCAACACGTCAGAACCCTCATGGGTCTCCTTCGTTGCCGACTACAACATACGACTGTTCTTCGACTTCTGTCAAGCGAGGGTGGTGCCTAGTCCTCGCAACCCTTCCCTTTGCCGGTTTGAAGGAGTAAGAAGGGGCCAGTGCGTCTCTGACCTTTCAGCGAGGAGGAGAGAGCCATGAGAACCATCGCAGTTGCGCTCGCCGTCGCATTGGTCACGGCGAGTAGCTCGACGGCGGCGTTCATCGTCACGAGCGCCAACATCAAGAACGGCACGATCAAGCTGGTCGATATCAGCCCAGCGGCGAAGGCGGCTCTTCGCGGGCAGCGTGGTACCCGTGGTCTCGCGGGACCACCAGGACAGCCCGGCCCAGCGGGATCACAAGGACCGCAGGGGATTCAGCGCCTCGCCCCCGTGATCTCGTCGGAGGTCGTCATCCCGCCCGGTAGCCTCGGCACGGCTGAGGCCACCTGCCCGGCAGGCGAGATCGCCGTCTCGGGCGGGTATGCGCTTAGCGGGCCAGACGCCCATGTGTACCAGTCGACCGGCGTCTTCAGCGGCTGGGTGGCCAAGGCCGACAACCCCTCTGATGCGCCCGACCCGGCGACAGTGAGGGCCTACGCCTACTGCTCCCCGAACATCGTTCCCGGATAGTCAGGGCGCCGGGCTGGCCAAGAAACTCATCGCACCTCAGCGTGGATGCGGCCCTTCGAGGCCTGGAGGCGGCCGCCGTCGCGGCCGGCGCGGCCGGCGAGGATCTCGCCCAGGATCGACACAGCAGTCTCGGCCGGGCTGAACGCAGAGGACCTTCACGACCCAAGCTTCACAGACCCGTCGTCATCGAGGGTCCAGTGCGGGTTGTGTGCGATCTCCCACGGGTGGCCGTCGGGATCGTGGAAGACGCCTGAGTAGCCGCCCCAGAAGGTCTCGCCGGCGGGTTTCGCGATCGTCGCGCCGGCCGCCTCCGCCTCGGCCATGACCGCGTCGACCTCGGCCGGCGAGCGCGTGTTGTAGGCGAACGTGACCCCGCCCCAGCCTCCGCTGTCTGCGATCCAGCTGTCCTCGGCCAGCTGGTCGCGGCCCCAGAGCGCCACGATCGCCCCGCCGGCCTGGAAGAAGACGACGTCCTCGTCCGGGTCGGCGCCCGTCGTCCAGCCCAGCGCCTCGTAGAACGCGCGGGCGCGCGCGAGATCGGAAACGCCGAGCGTGACGAGGCTAAGTCTCTGCTCCATTGACCCTGAGAATAAGGCGTAGTGCTGCCGATGGCGACAGGAGGCTCCGCCGTTAGATCATCCGGCGCTCTGCTGCCCAGCGCGTGAGCTCGTGGCGACTCTGAGGATAAGGCGTACTGTTGGCGGTGGCGACAGGAGGCTCGCGCAATGGGACTGCAAGGACTGGGGCACCACCTCTCGCACCCACTGGACTTTGTCCGACAACGGCGGACGCGCGGGCTCCAGGTCGACGCCGGAGTACACGGTGTGAGGCGAGGTGAGGAGGTGGAAGCTCTTGTCACCATTTCCAGCCCCACGGGCCTCGGTGACCTCGAGGTCGGGCTCGTCTGCACCGAGTACTACGACGAGGAGAGCACGGACAGCGACGGCCACACCCAGGGCACCCGTCGTAAGGCCATCGCGCACGAGATTGGGTGCCGGTCGAGGAGGGCCCCCGGCGTGCAAAATGTTCGCCTTGCGGTTCCGGCTGAGGCCCCGTTCTCGTACGAGGGCGGCGCCTTTGCTTCAAGTGGGAGCTCGTGGCCCGAGGACAGAAGGAGCCGCGACTGGATGCGCAGGCGAGCAAAGGGATTCTCCGTCCTTCCATGAGCCCGCGTTTACAGCTGCGGCTCGAGCGGGAGCCTTCAGCGCCCGGTGAGACGATCAAAGGAACAGTCCTCAGTCGTCGAAGGAGGCGGGTCGCGCTCCCTCGAGGTGCGGCTCGACTACAAGGAAGAGACCGAGGATTACCTCGACGTCGCAACCAGCATCTCCAGCGGCCCGCTCCACGCAGGCGACCTAACGACAGGCTCGTCATTCGAGTTCGAGCTCGATGCTGCCGCCGGACGCCTTCCCGAACTACAATCCGACCACGGCGAGCTGTACTGGCAGGTGGACGCGAAGTCAAACGAGTTCGGGCGCGACACCCACGAGCAGCGTCGCATCGAGCGTCCTGGCTGCAGGAACGGACTAGGCGCTCTTAGCGGGGGCTGGTACGGCCTCGACGTGGATGCGGCCCTTCGAGGCCTTGAGGCGCCCGCCGTCACGGCCGGTGCGGACCGCGAGGATCTCGCCCAGGATCGACACGGCGGTCTCGGCCGGGCTCTCGGCGCCGATGTCGAGGCCGGTCGGGCCCGCGATGCGGTCGATCTCCTCTTCGCTCAGACCCTCCTCGAGCAACTGCCCGCGGCGGCGCTCCTGGTTGCGCCGCGCGCCCAGCGCGCCGACGTAGAAGGCCTCGCTGCGCAGGGCACCGATCAGAGCGGGGATGTCGAAGCGGTTCTCGTGCGTGAGGACGACCACAGCGGTGGCCGCATCCGGCTCCACCTGCGCCAGAACCTCCTCCGGCCACTCGACGATCAGCTCGTCGGCGCTCGGGATCCGCTCGCGGGTCGCAAACTTGGCGCGCGCGTCCGCAACCACGGTTCGCCAGCCGAGCTGCTTCGCGGCCTGACAGAGCGCCTCGGCGGTGTCGACAGCGCCGAAGACGAGCAGCAGCGGAGGCGGGCCGAACTCCTCGACGAACTCCCTGCCACCCTCACCCAGGACCGTCGTGCGCGTAAACCGCTCGCCGCGCTCGATACGAGCAGCGAGCTCCTCGGCCTCGCCCATCGGCAGGTCCTCGACGAAGACGTCGATCTCGCCGCCGCAAGGGAGGCCGACCGACCACGCTTGCTCGTCCGAGATGCCGTACGAGAGGAGCTTCGGCGCCGCACCGCCGAGCACGGCGCGCGCCTCCTCGTAGACCTCGTTCTCGACGCAGCCGCCGGACACCGAGCCGGCGAGCTCGCCCTGCTCCGAGATGGCGAGCTTGGAGCCGATCGGCCGCGGCGCGGAGCCGCGCGTGGCGACGACCGTGGCAACAGCCACCTTGTCGTCACCGCGCGCGCGCCAGCGCCTGAGATCGGCGGCGATTTCCTTCACCTGCCGAACGGTACCGCTACGAGTGAGCCGGTTCCGGCTCGGCGTGCATCGCCGCCGGCTTCTCCGCACGGATCAGCAGACCACCGAGGGTTGCTCCGGCGATTGCGAACAGGGCTCCGACGAGGAACGCGGCGTGATACCCACTGGTGAGCGCCGTCGGCAGATCTTCGCCAGAGGCGAGCAGATTGTCGCTGCGGGAGGTCGAAAGACTGGCCAGGACAGCGAGTCCGAGCGCGCCGCCCATCATGAACGCGGTGTTGACCACTCCGGAGGCGAGACCCGCCTCGGTCGGCTCGACGTCTCCCATCGCCGCGAGCAGGAGCGGATTGAAGCCCATGCCGGCGCCGATGCCCAGAAGAACCGATCCCGGCAGGACGTCGAGGACGAAGCTCCCGTCGACCGGCACGCGTGCATAGAGCAGCAGGCCTGCCGCCATGAACAGCATCCCCGCAACCAAGGGCGGCTTGATCCCGAAGCGCATGACGAGCTTGGCCGAGAGGCCGAGCGAGAACGCGCCCATGATCAGGCTCGAGGGCAGGAACGCAAGCCCGACCTGCAGCGGCGAGAAGTCGAGCACGAGCTGGAGATAGAGCGCGGTGAGGAAGAACCACGCGAACATCGAGCCGGCCAAAAGGACGGCGACCCCGTTCGCGGTCGCGAGAGTTCGGTGCTTGAACAGCCCGAGCGGCATCAGCGGGTTCGAGACCCGCGACTCGATGACGAGGAAGGCTCCGAGAAGCACAGCCGATACAGCGAGCAGCCCCAGCGTTTGCCCCGTCCCCCATCCGACTTCGTTGCCGTTGACGATCGCGTAGACGGCCAGCATCAGCGAGGCCGTCACCGTGACGGCGCCGGCGATGTCAACGCGCCGGTCCCCGGCAGTCACGTTGTCGGCTGGAAGCAGCCTCATGCTCAGCGCGTACACCGCGACGCCGATCGGAATGTTGACGAGGAAGATCCAGTGCCAGTTGAGCAAGTCCGTGAGCACGCCGCCGGCGAGAACGCCGATCGTGCCGCCGCCCGAGGCCACGAAGCCGTACACGCCCATCGCCTTGGCCCGCTCGCCGGTCTCCGTGAACAGCATCATGATGAGCGAGAGCGCCACCGCCGAGACCACCGCGCCGCCGAGGCCCTGAACCGCCCTGGCGCCGATCAGGAACTCTTGCGAGGTCGCGAGGCCACAGGCGAGCGAGGCCACGGTGAAGAGCACGATCCCGATCAGGAAGAGCCGTCGGTGGCCGAACAGGTCACCCAGCCGTCCGCCGAGCAGCAGGAACCCGCCGAAGGTGAGCAGGTAGGCGTTGACGACCCACGCCAGGGAGTCACTGGTGAAGCCGAGGTCATCGCGGATCGACGGCAACGCGACGTTCACGATCGTCGCGTCGAGCACGATCATCAGCGTGCCGAGGTTGAGAATGATGAGCGCTAGCCAGCGCCGGTCCGTACTTGGGCTCATAGGGTCGTCAACGCCTTTCCCGGGGTTCTATTCCCGTACCGCTCGCTAGAGGCTCGCGGCGAGCTTGTCGAGGGACTCGTTCCAGCCGGCCTGGGCCTGGCTGCCGTGCTCGCCGACCGGCATTCCGGCGTGGCGCAGAGTCAGCTTCGTCTTGCCGCCCTGGTCTTCGAAGGTCACCGTGACCTCGGTCTCCAGCGGGACGTCCGGCATTCCGTAGTGGGCACCCGGCACGACGTTGCCCTGTTCGTCGGCAAAGGAATCGGTGAGGACGAGGCGCTCCATCGGGACGATCTCGCGATAGACGCCCGTGCTCCAGAACTCCTGTCCGTCGGGGCTGCGCATGCAGTTGAGGAACTTCCCGCCCTCCTTGAGATCGATTTCGACGGTAGGAGCCGTGAAGTCCTTCGGCCCCCACCACTTCTTCATCTGCTCGGGATCTGTCCACGCTTTCCAGACTTGCTCCCGTGGCGCGTCGAGGACGCGCTCGATGACGAGCTCTTGCGTTTGCTGGGTATCGCTCTGGGTCACGAACTCTCCTTTCGGGTTTCCTCGAGATGTCGCTCGAGACGGTCCAACCGGTCTTCCCAGAGCTCCTTGTACGGCTCGAGCCATTCGTCGAGCTCGGCCAGAGGCTCGGGGTCCAACTCATACCAGCGGCGCTGCCCGTCGCGTCGCACTCGAACCAGGCCGGCCTCGCGAAGCAGCCGTAGATGCTTCGAGACGCCCGGCTGGCTGAGGCCGAGAAGCTTGACCAGCTCCCCCACCGGACGGGCGCGCTCTCGTAGAAGATCGAGGATGCGCCTGCGAGTGGGCTCGGCGACGAGCTCGAACGTGGTCGCTGTCATGGCTCGTATATTGCCATAGAGTTATATGTCTGTCAAGTTATGAATGATGCGGTCATCGTCGGGAGCGGGATCAACTCGCTGGCCTGCGCGGCGCTGCTGGCGCGCGCGGGTTGGGAGGTACGCGTCCTCGAGCGTGAGGACGTCATCGGCGGCGCGATCCAGACCGCCGAGCTGACCGAGCCCGGCTACCTGCACGACGTCTTCAGCGCCTGGCACCCACTCTGGGTCGGCGGCGCGGCGCACGCCCAGCTCGGCGACGAGCTTGCCGCCCGCGGGCTCGAGTACCTGAACACGGACCTGCCGACCGCGACCGCGTTCCCGGACGGCGAGTCCGCGTTCCTGCACCGCACCGCCGAGGCGAACGTCGCCGAGCACGGCGCGGCCTGGGGCGAGCTGCTGGAGTCGTTCTTCCCGAACGCGGACCTCGCCTTCGGGATCCTCGGCACCGAGCTCTGGTCGAGGGACGGGCTCTCCCTCGGGCTCAAGGCCTACCGGCGGCTCGGGCGGCGCGGACTGGCCGCCTTCGCCGGCGACCTGGCGATCTCGAGCCGGGACTGGCTGACGGGCACCTTCGAGTCCGAGCGGACCCACGGTCTCCTCGCGCCGTGGGTACTGCACACCGGTCTTGGTCCCGACGCCGCCGCCTCCGGCTACATGACGCAGGTGATCGCGGTCGCCGTCCAGGAGGGCGGCATGCCGATCCCGCGCGGAGGCGGGGCGAAGCTCGTCGAGGCGCTCGTCCGGCTGATCCGCGACCACGGCGGCGAGGTCGAGACGGGGCGGGACGTCGACCAGGTGCTCGTCGACGGTGGGGTGACGCGAGGCGTGCGGCTCGCGGACGGCGAGGCGATCACCACGGGCACGGTGATCGCGAACGTGACGCCGACCCAGCTCTACGGGCGGCTGCTCGACGAGACTGCGGTGCCGGCGGAGATCGCGCGGCGCGGCCGGCTTTTCAGGTTCGGCCGCGCCGAGATGCAGATCCACTTCGCGCTCTCGGAGCCTCCGCGCTGGGACGGTGACGAGCGGCTCGGAAACACCGCGATCGTCCACCTCACGCCGGGGCTCGACGGCGTCTCGCGGGCGGTCAACGAGGCGGATCGAGGGCTCCTGCCCGCCGAGGCGACAGTCGTCGTCGGCCAGCCGCTCACCATGGACCCCTCCCGTGCCCCCGAGGGCGCCGGGCTGCTCTGGATCCAGCTCCAGGAGCTGCCCTGGCACGTGAAAGGCGATGCGGCCGGAGAGCTCGATGCCGGCGACGGCACCTGGACCGAAGACTTGCGCGAGCGCTACGCCGACCGCATCCAGGCGCGAATCGCGAAGCACGTGACCAACCTCGACGGCGCGATCCGCAAGCGCGTCGTCCTCTCCCCCGCCGACCTCGTGGCCGCCAACATCAACCTCGAGCGCGGCGATCCCTATAGCGGCTCGCTGGCCCTCGACCAGAACTTCGTCTGGCGCCCCTTCCCGCAGAGCCCGGGACACGCCACGGCGGTCAAGGGCCTGTGGCACATCGGGGCGAGCACGCATCCGGGCCCGGGCCTCGGCGCCGGGTCGGGAACACTCGTCGCGCAGCAGCTGATCTCGCGTCCGCTGTTGCGCCGCCTGATCCGGCGATGAGGCGCTCGATCTCGCAGATCACGACGGTGACCCAGTCGTTCGCCGACGACCTCGACGCCTACCGGGCCGCGGGGGCCGACGGGATCGGGATCTGGGAGATGAAGCTCGAGGACGACTCGCTGGAGCGGTTCCGCGCGAGCCCGCTCGAGGCCGCCGCCGCGATACCGGCGGTGCCGTCGATCCTGCCCCTGCCACTCATGGAAGGGCCCGCCGACCCGGCCGAGCGCATCGAGGCGATCTGTGCCGGAATCCGGAGGCTCATCCCGTTCGATCCCGCCTGCGTCATGTTCCTGACCGGCCCCGGCGACGACCGCGAGACGGTGCTCGACGGGATCCGCGCGATCGCCGACGAGGGCGAGCGGGCCGGCTTGCGAGTCGCCCTCGAGCCGATCCAAAGCGAGTTCGCCCACTTCTGGACGATCCCCACCTCGCTCGAAGAAGCCGCGAGCCTGCTCGAGGAGGCGGGAACGCCGGACGTCGGTCTCATGTACGACACGTGGCACCTCTGGAACCAGCCGCTCGAGCACATCGAGCGGTACCGGGACCGGATCGCCGCCGTCCACATCGCCGACTGGCGGGACCCGACGCGCAACACCAACGACCGTGTCCTCCCCGGCGACGGCGTCATCGACTTCGGGCCGATCCTGGAGGCGCTGCGCTGGGACGGCCTCTACGACCTGGAGATCTTCTCCGACGCCGAGCTGCCCGACTCGCTCTGGCGCGAGGATCCTCGTGAGCTGGCGCGCCGCGGGGTGGACGCACTCGCGCGCCTGAAATCCGGTTGACTGGCACGCGGCATATGGATTTCAATAACGCCATACCCGGGCAAGGAGGCTTGGCATGAGAGGCACGCGCAAGTGGGGCGTCGCTGTGACGCTTCTCACCGGAGTCGCGGCAGTTGCTGCGCTCGCGGCGAGCATGGGCGGCAGTGCTACGGCCGCGACCAGAGGGCCCATCGTCATCGGCTGGGCCTACGACAAGACGGGCCAGATGGCCCCCTTCGACAATCCGGCGCTCGCCACCGCCAGGATCCGAATCAACGAGCTGAACGCCAAGGGCGGCGTCAACGGCCGCAAGATGCGGCTCGACACGTGCGACACGCAGAACAACGCCCCGGCCCGCGCGAAGTCGTGCGCGCGGCAGCTCCTCGCCAAGGGCGCGCACATCATCTTCACGACCTGCGACGTCGACTTCGCGACGCCCGTCGTCCAGGAGGCGATCAACCGCGGCAAGCTGGCGATCTCGACCTGCATCGGCACCGACCAGATGGGGCCGAAGCGCTTCGGCCGGGTCAAGGGCCGCCTCGCGTTCAGCTTCGGCAACGTCGCGCAGGACGAGGGCTCGGCGATGGCCGAGTACGCGATCCGGCGCGGCTGGAAGGAGGCCGGGCTAGCGACGAACACGCTGCTCGTCTACTTCAAGAACGTCATCCAGGCGTTCGACAAGCGCTACGCGCAGCTCGGTGGGAAGGTCGTCGCCCGGGAGAGCTACGCCACGGGCGCGAACAACGTGCAGCTCGCCGTGACGAAGCTCAATGCGAAGAAAGCCGACGTCTACGTGACGTCGACCGCGTTCGGTGAGCTCCCTGCCTTCGTCTCGGGCTTCCGCACGCTCGGCAACCAGACGCCGATCCTCAACTCGTGGGCCGGCGACGGGACGTATTGGGTCACGAATACCCCGAAGGTGACGAACTACTACGCCGTCACCTACGCCTCCGTCTTCGGCGACGACCCGAACCCGAAGATCAACCGCCTCGGGAAGCAGGTCAAGGCCGGCACCGGCGGCTTCGTGCAGGGCATCGGGACGATCGACGGGATCGTCGAAGCGATCAAGCGGGCGAAGGGGTCGACGAACGGCCTCGTCCTCGCGCGCACGCTGGAGGGGTTCAGGAAGGTGCCGACAACGGGCGGCAGGATCAGCTTCTCGCGGAACCTGCACAGCGTTTTCGGCCGGCAGTACCGCGTGATCAAAGTCCAGGACAACAAGGGAAGCCGCGTCGGATTCGTGACGGCCAAGGTCGTCCCGAAGATCTGACAACTAGCCCGGAATCAACGGAGAGGCCCGGAGGAACGCTCCGGGCCTCCTCCGTTTCGCGGTCGTTCGAAGGCGTCCGCGCGCTGCAGGACGTGACGCTCGAGCTGCACCGGCACGAAGTGGTGGGGCTGATCGGCCCCAACGGCGCCGGCAAGTCGACGCTCGTCAACGTGCTCAGCGGGTTCGACGTTCCGAGCGAGGGCTCGGTCGAGCTCGAGGGCCGTGAGATCACCCGCTGGAGCCCGAGCCGCCGGGCCCGCGGCGGGCTGGCGCGCACCTTCCAGCACAGCCGCTCCTTCAGGCAACTGACGGTGCGCGAGAACGTCGAGGTGGCCGCGCTCGGCTCGGGCCTCGGCGCGCGAGGAGCGCGCGCGAGAGCGGATGAGCTGCTCGAGCTGATGGCGTTGGGCGCGCAGGCAGAGCTTCCCGCGGATGCCCTCGCGCACGGTGACGAGCGGCGGCTCGGCGTGGCCCGCGCCCTGGCGACCCGGCCGCGCTTCGTGCTGCTGGACGAGCCCGCCGCCGGCCTGCCCGAAGCGGAGGTGCCCGAGTTCGCGGCCGTCATTCGCTCGGTGCGGGACGAGCACGAGGCCGGAGTGCTCCTGATCGACCACAACATGGCGCTCGTCATGGACGTGTGCGACCGGATCCACGTCCTCGACCAGGGTCGCACCCTCGCGGAGGGGCCGCCCGACGAGATCCGCGCCAACCTCGACGTCGCAGGTGCGTACCTGGGTGAGAGCGCGCTGGCCGAGGACGTCGATGGCTGAGCCGATGCTCGAGCTCGTCTCGGTCGAGGTTCGCTACGGGGCGGTGCCGGCCGTGCGCGGCGTGAGCTTCCGCGTCGCAGAGGGCGAGATCGTCGGGCTGATCGGGCCGAACGGCGCCGGCAAGTCGACGACGCTGCACGCGATCACCGGGCTCGTCCCGACACATGCCGGCCACATCCGGGTCGAGGGGGAATCGGTCGTCGGCCGCAAGCCGGAGCGGATCGCGCAGTCAGGCGTGTCGCTCGTGCCGGAGGGGCGTCGGATCTACGCCGACTTCACCGTCGAGGAGAACCTGCGGCTCGGACTGGCCGCGCGCCGCGGCCGGGGTGCGCTCGCCGAGGCCTACGAGCTGTTCCCGATGCTGCAGGAGTTTCGACGCCGTTCGGCAGGCGCCCTCTCCGGCGGGCAGCAGCAGCAGCTCGCGATCGCCCGGGGACTGGTCGCAAAGCCGCGGCTCCTCCTGCTCGACGAGCCGTCCCTCGGCCTGGCCCCTACCCTCGTGGCCGAGGTCTTCGAGACCCTCGCCCGCATCCGGGAGCAGGGCGTGACGATCCTCCTCGTCGAGCAGCGCGCACAGCGCACAGTGGCGCTCGCCGATCGGACCTACGTGCTCGCGAACGGCGAGCTACGGACGACGCTCGGCCCGGCAGACGCAGACGACACCGACAGGCTCGTGAAGGCCTACCTCGCCGGATGATCGTCGCTGCCGTCGACGCCCAGACCCTGATCGACGCGACCGGCCTCGGCGCCGTCTACGCACTGATGGCCGTCGGCATCGGCCTCGTGTTCGGCGTGCTCCGGCTCATCAACTTCGCGTACGGGCAGCTGATCATGGTCGGCGCCTACACACTCGCCTTCACGGCGTCCTGGCCGGTGGCGGCGAGTATCGCCGCCTGCTTCGTCGTGGTGGTCGCACTGTCGACGGTGATGGACCTCGTCGTCTTCCGCCCGCTCCGAGGCGAGTCACCCGCGGTGATGCTCGTGACCACGTTCGCGATCGCCTTCGTCCTGCAAGCAGCGGCGTTGCTCGTCGACATCCGCGACGACACGATCGGGGAGATCGCGACCTCGATCGCGTCCTTCAACCAGCCGATCGAGATCGGCAGCCTCGACATCCGCAAGATCACGATCCTGGCGGTGATCGTCACCGCGCTTGCTCTCGCGCTGCTCGCCGCGCTCTTGACGCGGACGACCATCGGCTTGCACATGCGCGCCGCGGCGACGGACTTCAGCACGGCGCGCCTGCTGGGAGTCAACGCTGAACGAGTGATCGGATTCGCGGTCTTGCTCTCCGGGCTCATCGCCGCGACCGTCGCGGTGATCCTCACCGTGCAGAACCCGTTCGTGGGCCCGGACTTCGCCCTCCGGGAGACGATCGTCGTCCTCGTCGGCGTCGTCGTCGGCGGGATCGACCGGCTGTGGACGGCTACCCTCGGCGGCTTCGCGATCGGCTTCACGACCGGCGTCATCAACGGCGTGCTCCCGACCGACAAGAGCGTCTACCTGCCCTCGGCGGTGTTCGCGCTCGTGATCCTCGTCTTGTTGCTGCGGCCGGGAGGGCTCTTCGCCTGGGGCCGGCAGACAGCGGTGGAGCGGATGTGAAGCGGTCGCTCGACACGGCCGCGCAGGTACTCGTCCCGGCGGCGCTCGTGGTCGCGGTCGGCATCGGCTCCACGCTGGTCAGCAGCGCGAACGAGATCTACTTCCTCGACGCCCTCGTCTCGGTCGCGATCGTCGTCTCGCTCTACGTGTTCATGGGCAACTCGGGAGTGCTCTCGTTCGGCCAGATCAGCTTCGTGGCCGTCGGCGCGTTCGCGGCGGGAGTGATGACGATCCCGCTCGACTCGAAGAGCGGCGTCTTGCCGCAGCTCTTCCCGATCCTGCGCGACCACACGATCGGAAACGTCGCGTCCCTTCTGCTCGCGGCTGCCGCCGGAGGCGTCTTCGCCTTGCTCGTCGGGCTGCCGCTGATGCGACTCTCGGGGCTGGCGGCCGGCATCGCGACGTTCGCCGTACTGGAGATCACGCACAACGTGCTTCGCGAGTGGACGAAGATCGGTCCCGGCGCGACGACGCTGGCGCTCGTTCCGGAGACGACGCGCGCACTGCAGGCGACCGTCGGCGCGCTCGTGGCGATCGCCGTCGCGTTCGCCTACCAGCGGAGCCGTTTCGGCCGCATGCTGCGGGCGACGCGCGAGGACGCTGCGGCGGCGAGAGGCGTCGGCGTGAGCGTGCACCGGGAGCGTCTCCTCGCGTTCACGGTCTCGGGCGCACTGGGCGGGTTTGCGGGCGCGCTCCTCGTGCACGAGCTGGGATCGATCACGACCGAGCAGGTCTACCTCGAGCTGACCTTTCTCACGCTCGCAATGCTCGTCGTCGGTGGCGTGTCCAGCCTCTGGGGAGCCGTGCTCGGCGCCCTCGCGGTGAGCGGGCTGAGCTCGTTCCTGTCCGAGGCGGAGCAAGGAGTCACGCTCGGCGGGACCCTCGATCTGCCCTCGGGCACGCGGCTGATCATCCTCGGCTCGATCATGGCGCTCGTGCTGATCGTGCGGCCGTCGGGCCTGACCGGTGGTCACGAATTCCGTCTGCGACGGTAGTCGAGATATGGAAGAGTTGACCCTCCGCCAAGGGGGTCAGCAAGGGAGGAGAGGAAATGACGAGACGAGGGATCGCGAGGGCGCTCCTCGCGGCCTCGCTGGCCGCTGCCGCCCTCGCGGCACAGCCGGCTAGCGCGGCAAACAGCGGCCTGGGCCCGCTGAGGCCGAAGGTCGACAAAGCGGTCGCGTTCGACGTGTCAGCACCGCTTCGCGAGATGCATCAATTCAAGTCGACCGTGGACAATGTCGCCGCGACCCGACCCGAGTTCGGCGCGGGGCCGGTCGGCAACTTCAGGCACAGCCGCGACGGCGCGCTCCAGAAGGGGGTCGCCTCGCCGGCGGCAATGCCGGCGCCGCTCTTCACGTTCGAGGGGCCAAGCAACCAGGACAACTTCGACGTTTTCGGGTTCCGCGTGAACCCACCCGACTCCGACGGCGACGTCGGGCGCAACCACTACGTCGCGATGATCAACCTGGTCTATTCGATCTACACGAAGACCGGCACCCTGCTGGTCGGGCCAGTTGACTCGGGCACGCTCTGGGCGGACTTCCCGATCGACGAGTGCACCGAGCCGAGCGGTGACCCGATCGTCCTCTACGACGAGAAGGCCGACCGCTGGATCCTGACGCAGTTCACGACGCGCGGGCTCCCGCCGGACCCGCCGAACCCGTTCTACAACTGCGTCGCCGTCTCGGTGACCGGCGACCCGACAGGCGCGTACTACCGCTACGCGTTCACGACCGACGACCGCTTCCCCGACTACCCGAAGTACGGCGTGTGGCCGGAGGGCGGCAAGCACGGGTCGGTCACGATCACGACGCGTGAGTTCGCCGACCAGGGCAACGGAGCCGAATCGATCGGCATCTACGCCCTCAACCGCTCGCAGCTGATTGCGGGCGACCCCGACACGGAGGTGATCGAGTTCCAGCTCACCGGGCCTCCGAACCTGGTCGGAGACGGCCTGCTGCCGGCGGACTTCGACGGCAGGCATCCGGTGCGCGGCGGCAGCCCGCAGCTGATCGTGGGCTCGCAGGACAATGACGCCCCGGACGGGGCGACGTTCGACGCGTTGAACGTCTTCCAGCTCGTGCCGGACTTCCAGCATCCGGAGCGCTCCACGTTCACGTTGAAGTCGCAACTGCCGACAGCGCCGTTCGACTCCATCTTCCCGTGTGCGCCGACCGCCCGGGACTGTCTGCCACAGCCGGGGATCGTCGACCCGAATCAGTTCCTCGACATCCTGTCCTACCGGCAGCGGCCGACCTGGAGGTTGCAGTACCGCAACTTCGGCTCGTACGAGGCCCTCGTCACCAACCAGTCGGTCGAGGCCCGGCCGGCGGTGGCCGGAGTCCGCTGGTACGAGCTCCGCAACCCACGGGAGCCGTTCATCTATCAGCAGGGCACGTACGCGCCCCTGGATGGCGTGCACCGCTGGATGGGCAGCGTGGCGATGGACCAGCAGGGGAACATGGCCGCGGGCTACAGCGTCGTCAACGCCACGAACGTCTTCCCCGGCATCCGGTACGCGGGGCGACGGGTCGACGACCCGCTCGGCACGCTGCCGCAGGCCGAGGCGGTGCTCCAGGCGGGAAGCGGCGTTCAGACAACCGTCAACTCTCGTTGGGGCGACTACACGTCGCTCAATGTCGACCCCAGCGACGACTGCACCTTCTACTACATCAACGAGTACTACACGCTGGCTTCGCAGGCCTCGTCGCCTGCAGGCTGGCTGAACCGCATCGGCGCCTTCAAGTTCCCGGGTTGCCGCTGATCTAGCCGTATCTACCGGTGTCAACGGGCCCGCTCCGGCGGGCCCGTTGCGTACCCGTTATCCTCCGGGCCGAGGTGAAGCGACTTCTTCTCCTCGGCTCGATCGCGGTGTTTCTCGCCGCCGCCGGCACGACGAGCTCGGCGCGGCCGCCCGCCCTCCTCACCTACTCGCTCGCCTCGCAAACCACCTCTGGCCTCTGTGTCGCCCGTGCGGACGGGTCGCGGCGTTTCAGGCTCACACGCGGGAAGGACAGCGGCCCCTCATGGTCGCCCAAGGGGTACTACGTCGCTTTTGCACGCCAGATCGACACGAGCCGGTCGCAGATCCTCGTCGCGGATGCGCGCGGGAAGGTCCTGAGGCGTTTCGGAACGGGCCTCAGCACCGAGCCGGCCTGGTCCCCGAACGGCCAGCGGATCGCGTACGCGTCTGACGGCCGGATCATCGTGGCGAGCGCGGCGGGGCGCACGATGGCCACGGTTTCGCCTCGGACGTTGGTCGGTGGGCCCGTCTGGTCGCCGGACTCACGGCGCATCGCGTTCGCGGAGGTGCGGGAGGTGGGACCCGGCGTCGTTCGCGGGATCTACGTCGTCAACGCGGACGGGACGGGCCGTCGCCTTGCTCGTCAGAGACGCGGCCGAACCGGCCTGGTCCCCGGACGGCTCCAAGCTCGCCTACGTCGCCTACGCGTCCCGGCTCACCGACAACGGGTTCCTGACCGTTGCGAATGCTGACGGCACCGCCGCGCGGCGGCTCACCACGACGCGCGACCCCGAGGCGCAGCCGGCGTGGTCACCGGGCGGGCGTCAGCTCGCGTTCACGCGCGGAGGCGCGATCGTCGTCGCGCCGAGCGCAGGAGGCACCGAGCGAATTGCGGTTCGAAACGCGCGCGACCCCGCCTGGCGGCCACAGGCGATGCTGCCGAGTGGGCGCCGCCGCGCCTGCTAGGCGAGCGGCACCCACTCGAAGCTACTGAGCTACCGACCGGGCGCGCCGACTCCGCAGAGACCGGGGGTCGAGCACGGCGAATGCGCAGTCACCTCGATCGCGCGGCCGTTGCCCTGTGTGAACAGGCGGAACTTCACCCAGGCGGTGTTGTTCGTCCTGGTCGTCTCCATGAAGATCCCGTCGGGGTTTGCCGTGCTGACGAGGTAGTAGTCGTTGCGGTTCGGGGCTCCCGTCAGGTCGAGCTCCTGACCCGGAAGCGCCTGGTGGTATTGATCGACCCAGCCGGACTGGATTCCCTGGAAGCTGGTCTGGCACTCCCAGAAGGTTCGGTCCGAGGTCGACGAGTTGCCCTCGAGGGCATACCAGTCGATCAGGCAGAAGGTCGTCTTGATGGTGTTGTTGCCGACGATCGGCCCCGTCGGGCTCCCGCGGCGAATCTCGAAGAGGGCGACGCTCCCGATGTGCCAGTGGTTGTGCTCCGGGTGGAACACGAACGTGCCCGCTACGCGCTCCGAGGCGACGTTGTAACAGGGGTCGCCCGGCCGCTCCTCACCGCACTTGTCCGCCGCGTTCGAATCACGGATCTCTTGCACCGCTGTGGTCTGGGTCGTCGCCTCGCCGGGCGGCGGCTCCGGGCGCAGCGCCATGGGGCCGGGACCCGTATTGGCAACTCCGTTCGAGAAGCGCAATTTGTCGCGCTGCTGCTGGTGCACGAGGTGCAGATCGAGCGGGACGACGGTTCTCAGATCGGGGAGCAAGCCCGTTTCCGGAGTGGCGCCCCCCCGATCGGCGAGCCCGAACGCGAGCAGCGCGAACAGGGCAGTAGGAAGAGCGGCAAGGATCAACTTGCGCATATCTCGGTCTCCTTTGGTCGGGTTGGCCCCTGCGGAGGTATCGCACACCGTGGGTGTTTGAACAAGGCCGCGGGGATTGCGTCTTGCGGTGGCAGGCGGCACAATTCGACCGACGTATCGCCCTGCGGTTGACTCTGGAGGACACACGTGCCCAGGAAGGTTCTGACTCAGCCTTCTGCGAAGGCCAAGGACATTGGCGCGAACGGCGCTCCGGAACGTGGCGCGCTCGACGCCGACATCATCATCGCGAACGCTCCCGACCCGGTGTTCGTCTCCGACCTCGAGGGCAAGATCCTCCAGGCGAACGACGCCGTCTCCCAGCTCCTCGGCTTCCGGCGGGACGAGGTCGTCGAGCAGTCTCTGTCGCGCTTCATCAGCGCCGAGGAGACGCGCGAGTTCACGGCGGCCTTGAAGGAGGTCGTCGAGCACGGTGTGACGCGCGACGCAGTCCTCAATCCGCGCTCGGCATCGGGCGAGGTGATCCCGACGAGCCTCAACGCGTCCGCCCTGCGCGACTCCGAGGGCAACGTGATCGGCGCCATCGGCGTGCTCCGCGACATGCGCGAGCTGGACAAGGCCCGCGCGTACGCGGAGAGCCTGATCAAGAACGCGCCCGACCCGGTGTTCGTCTCCGATCTCGAGGGAAAGATCGTCGAGGCGAACGACGCGGTCGCCGAGCTGCTCGGCCTCCGCCGGGACGAGGTGCTCGAGCAGTCGGTCTCGCGCTTCATCGACGAGGAGGAGACGCGTGAGTTCACCGCTGCGCTCCGAGAGGTCGTCGAGCGAGGCGTGACCCGAAACGCCCGCCTCAACCCGCGCAGCGCCTCCGGCGAGATCATCCCGACGACGCTGAACGCATCGGCCCTCCGCGACAACGAGGGGAACGTGATCGGCGCCATCGGCGTGCTCCGCGACATGCGCGAGCTGGACAAGGCCCGCTACTACTCGGAGAGCCTGATCGAGAACGCGCCCGACCCGGTGTTCGTCTCCGACCTGGAGGGCAAGATCCTGCAGGCGAACGTCGCCGTCTCCCAGCTCCTCGGCTTCCGCAAGGACGAGGTCGTCGAGCAGTCGCTCTCGCGCTTCATCAGCCCCGAGGAGACCCTCGAGTTCACCGCCGCCGTCCGCGAGGTCGTCGAGCGCGGCGTGACCCGAAACGCGCGGCTCAACCCGCGCAGCGCGTCCGGCGAGATCATCCCGACCACGCTGAACGCCTCGGCGCTCCGGGACTCGGACGGCAACGTGATCGGCGCGATCGGGATCCTGCGCGACATGCGCGCCTACGAGGAGGTCGTGAGCGACCTCGAGCGCTCGAAGACCGAGCTGCAGGAGAAGATCCTCGACCTCGAGAAGTTCGAAGAGGTCGTCGTCGGCCGCGAGCTGAAGATGATCGCGCTCGAGAAAGAGCTCGAGAGCCTCCAGGCCGAGGTCGCCAAGATAAGGCGCGAGAGCTCCACGAACTGATGGCTGCAGAGCCCGAGGCGCTGCCGCCGCTGGGGAACGGCGAGGCGTTCGCGCCGGCCGATCCCGATCCCGAGCACCTGCAGCAGCAGGTCGAGGACCTCCAGATCCGGGTTCGCCGGGCCGAAGAGCGTCGCCGTGCGCTTCTGCACATCATGGGCGACCTCAACGAGTCGAACCGCAAGCTCGCCGAGCAGCGCAAGGCGATGCTCCACATCCTCGCCGACTACGAGCAGGACCGCAGCAGCCTGGCCCAGCACACCGAGCGGTTGGACAACTCCCGCCGCGCGCTCCTGAACATCCTCAAGGACTCGCACGAGTCCAACCTGCGGCTTGGCGAGACGCGCAAGGCGATGATCCACATCATGGGCGACCTGCGTGAGACCACGCAGGCCGTCGAGCGGCGTGAGCAGGAGCTGCGCGACAAGCAGGAGCAGCTCGTGCAGGCTGCCAAGCTGGCGACACTGGGCGAGCTGACGACCGGCGTCGCGCACGAGCTCAACAACCCGCTGAACAACATCGGGCTCTTCGTAGGCAACGTCATCGACCGGATCGTGCTCGGCGATGTCGATGCGGAGCGAGTGGTCTCCGATCTCGAGAAGGCGATGGATCAGGTTCGCAAGGCGACGGAGATCATCACGCACCTGAGGACGTTCGGACGCGCAGCGCCGATCAGCCTCCAGCCGGTCGCGGTGGGCGACATCCTCGAGCGCGCTCTCTCGCTGATGAACGAGCAGCTGCGTGTGCGACTGATCGAGGCCGAGGTCGAGCCGGCCTCGGACGAGCTCGTCGTGCTCGGCAATGCGATCCAGCTCGAGCAGGTGATCATCAACCTGCTGACCAACGCGCGAGATGCACTCGCCGATGCGCCCATCAGGAGGATCCGACTCGCTTCCGCCCTGACGAAGAACGACCGGGTGAGAATCACCGTCTCCGACAGCGGCCCGGGCATCCCACCGGGGCTCGAACAGCGCATCTTCGATCCGTTCTTCACGACGAAGGAGGTCGGGATGGGGACCGGCCTCGGCCTCTCGATCACCTACGGCATCGTCAAGGAGCACGGCGGCTCGATCGAGGTCACGAGCGGCCCCGGAGAGGGTGCGTGCTTCGAGATCGAGCTGCCGGTTGCCGGCGACGTGCCCGCAGCGGAGCCGTTGCTGTGAGCGCGCGGATCCTGATCGTCGACGACGACACGGCCCTCCTCGAGGCGCTGCCGGACGCGATCGCGCTGCGAATGAACGGGATCACGATCGACACCTGCGAGACGGCGCCCGCGTGCTCTCGACAGGATCCAGCAAACCGACTACGACGTCATCGTCACCGACATCAAGCTGCCGGGGATGGACGGCCTCGAACTGTTGGACGAGATCAAGCTGCTTCGTCCCGGCACGCCGACCGTGCTCATCACGGGCCACGGCGAGCGCGACCTGGCCGTTCGGGCACTGCGCGGCGGCGCGTACGACTTCGTGCAGAAGCCGATCGACCGGGACTACTTCGTCGCCTCGCTGGAGCGTGCAATCCAGGTCCGGGGGCTCGACCGACACGTTGACCAGCAACGCGTCGAGCTGGAGCGGCATGCACGAGTTCTCCAGCACGTCGACCGCGGCGTCTTCCTGGTCGACGACGAGGGCGTCATCCGCTACTGGAACCCGGCGGCGCAGTCGATAACGGGCCTCGCGACAGACGAGCTGGTCGGTCGACGCGCGGACGAGGCTCTCCCCGGCTGGGATGCAATCGGGCCGGAAGTGCCTGTTGGCCACGTACCGGGGCCGGGAAGCACGGAGGCGAAGACGCTGCCCCTCGACATCGAGGGGCGCGAGCTCTGGATTTCGATCTCGGGTGTCCAGTTCGAGGACGGGATCGTCTACGCGTTCCGCAACCTGACGGAGGAGCGTGCTCTCGACGAGCTGAAGGGCGAGTTCGTGGCCACGGTCTCGCACGAGCTGCGCACGCCCCTCGCGGCGATCTACGGAGCGGCGCAGACGCTCCGGCGCGCCGACGTGCAGCTGGGCGAGGAGAACCGCGAGCGGCTGCTGGAGGTGATCGCGGCGGAGTCGGAGCGGCTGAGCCGAATCGCCGGCGAGATCCTGCTGGCCAGCAATCTCGACTCCGGGCGGTTCTCCGTCGAAATGCAGCAACTCGACGTCGAGGAGCTGGTGACCGAGGTGGTCGACGAGATGCGCGCGTTGACTGCCTCCCGGCAGGACATCGTCATCGATCTCGTCGCGAACAACGGGCTCTCCCCCGTCACCTGCGACGGCGACAAGCTGCGCCAGGTACTGATCAACCTGCTCGACAACGCCGTCAAGTACTCACCGGACGGAGGGCGGATCGAGGTTCGCGTCGAGCCTCACGACAACTGCGTGCGCTTCGTCATCACCGACGAGGGGCTCGGGATCCCGCACGGCGAGCAGCAGCGGATCTTCGGCAAGTTCTATCGCCTGGATCCCCGCCTCACGCGCGGGGTCGGCGGGACCGGCCTCGGGCTCTACATCTGCCGCGAGCTCGTTCGCCGCATGGAAGGCCGCCTCTCGGTCACCTCGTCGGAGGGCCGCGGCTCGAGCTTCGTCGTCGATCTGCCGGCCGCCGTGCGCGAACCGTCGCGCAGCAAACAGGTCTCGCAGCCCGCCGCCCAGACCTAGCCAGCCTTGTAATTGGGACGGCTCTGGCCGTACCTTTACGCGATGGCGGCCGAGTTAGACGTCGAGCTGCGCGGTGTGACCAAGCGTTTCGACGAGGTCACCGCAGTCGACCGCCTCGACCTCGGAGTCCGGCACGGCGAGTTCCTGTCCCTGCTCGGGCCCTCGGGCTGCGGCAAGACGACGACGCTCCGGCTGATTGCGGGCTTCGAGCGCCCGGACGAAGGAGAGGTCCGGATCGGTGACAAGGATGTGGCGCACCTGCCGCCCTACAAGCGGGACGTGAACACGGTCTTCCAGTCGTACGCGCTGTTCCCGCACCTGAGCGTCCTGGACAACGTCTCGTACGGGCTGAAGCAGGTCGGCATCAACAAAGGCGTGCGCCAGGCGCGGGCGCGAGAGTTGCTGAAGCTCGTGCACCTGGAGCAGGTGGAGGCGCGGAAGCCCAGGCAGCTGTCGGGCGGCCAGCAGCAGCGCGTCGCACTGGCGCGGGCGCTGGCGAAGGGGCCGACCGTGCTCCTGCTGGACGAGCCGCTGGGCGCGCTCGACCTGAAGCTGAGAAAGGAGATGCAGGTGTTCCTGAAGCGCCTGCATCGCGAGATCGGTCTCACGTTCGTCTACGTGACACACGACCAGGAGGAGGCGCTGGCGATGTCCGACCGCGTCGCGGTCATGAACCAGGGCCGAATCGACCAGCTGGCCACGCCGCGCGAGATCTACGACTCGCCCGCGACACGCTTCGTCGCCGACTTCATCGGCGAGACGAACTTCATCAAGGGCCACGGCCCCGACGTCGCCGTGCGCCCCGAGCGGATCCGCGTCGCCCGCGGCGGCGACGGCCTCGCAGGCGAAGTCGTTGCGGCCATGATCATCGGCCCCACGATCCAATGCCTGGTGAAGACGGACAACGGACAGGAGGTACTCGTTCGACACCAGAGAAGCGGCGCCAACGGGGAAAGTGAGGCGCTCCGAGAGGGGGAGCGTGTGTTTCTGACCTGGGACGAGGAGGCGGCGTTGAGCCTCGACCCCACTGACAAGGAGGAGACAGCGCATGCCTGAGAGACCCATCTGGGAGCGCTCGTTCGACCGCAAGGGCTTCGTCGCGATCAGCGCGATGACGGCCTTCCTGGCTGCCTGCGGCGGTGATGACAAGGAGAGCTCGTCCGGGACGACGACCGGCGGGAGCGCGGCGAAGGCCAGCGGGACGTTCCTCTACTACAACTGGGCCGACTACGTGAACCCGAAGACGTACCCGGCGTTCACCACGGCGACCGGCATCAAGGTCGCGAAGGACTTCTACGTCTCGAACGAAGACATGCTGGCCAAGCTCAAGGCCGGGGCCAAGGGCTACGACCTCATTGTCCCGACCGCCAATCCGTTCGTGAAGATCATGGCCGACGACGGCCTCTTGCAGGAGCTCGACCGGTCGCAGCTGCCGAATGTGACGGCGAACATCGACCCCAAGTTCCAGGGGCTCCCGTTCGACCCCGACGACAAGTGGTCGACCCCGAAGGACTGGGGGACGACCGGCTTCATCTACCGGACCGATCTGGTCAAGGAGCGGCCGACGAGCTGGAAGGAGTTCCACGAGCTGGCCACGGGCCCGTACTCGAAGAAGGTGACCGTTCTCGACAGCGTGCTGGAGATCACCGGCTCGATGGCGATGATGCTCGGCTACTCGTACAACACCGACGACGAGGGTGAGCTGAACGAGGTCAAGGACGCGATGCTCGAGTTGAAGCCGCACCTCCTCGCGATCACTTCCACGGAGTACCGGCAGATGTTGACCTCCGGCCGCACCGTGATGGCAATCGGCTGGAACGGCGACGGTCAGGCGGTGATCGCGAAGAAGCCGGCCCAGTACGTGATTCCCGACGAGGGCGCCGAGTTCTGGATCGACGCCTATTGCGTCCCGAAGGACGCGAAGAACCCCGACGCCGCCCACGCGTGGATCAACTACTGCTACGCGCCGAAGGCCAACGCGACCGAGACCGAATACACGTACTACGGCTCGCCGCTCAAGCGTGACCTGCTCGAGGGCGTGTTGGACAAGGCGGTGCTCGAGAACGAGACCGTCTTTCCACCGCCGGCCACGGTCGAGAAGCTGACGATTGCGGATCCCTCACCGGAGGGCGAGAGGCGCCGGAACAGGATCTGGACGGAGTTCAAGGCCGCCTAGCGGATGGCCGTCGAGACATCGAGGCCCTCCCCGCGTCGGCGGCTCGCACGCGCCGGCGCGGGCGGTCCCCGGTATCCGGGGTGGCTCGCATTACCAGCAGCCGCGTGGTACGCGCTGTTCTTCCTCGGCCCACTCGGGATCATGGCCGTCTTCAGCGTCTCGCGGCGCGAGGGGTTCACCGACGTCGTCTACGACTTCTCGCTCGAGAACTTCCGCTACCTCTGGGACCCGCTGTACGGCGAGGTCTTCCTGCGCACGTTCGGCCTGGCGCTCTTCGGGACCGTCGCCACGCTCGTCGTCGGCTTCCCGTTCGCGTACTACCTCGCCCGCTACGCGCGGCACAAGACGCTGCTGCTGCTGCTCGTGATCATCCCGTTCTGGACGAGCTTCCTGATTCGCACGTACTCCTGGCTGATCATCCTCAGCCCGGACTTCCCGCTCTTTCGCTGGCTCCGTGACGCCGGGATCACCTCCGACGACTTCAGCCTCCTGTACACGCGCGAGGCGATCTACATCGGGGTCGTCTACAACTACCTGCCGCTCATGATCCTGCCGCTGTACGCGGCGCTCGAGCGGATGGACTGGTCGCTCGTGGACGCTGCGATGGATCTCGGCGACCGGCCGTTGCGCGCGTTCCGGCGCGTGACGTTACCGCTCGTCCTGCCGGGGGTCGTCGTGGGCTCGCTCCTCGTGTTCATCCCGCTGACCGGTGAGTACCTGATCCCGGTGATCCTCGGCGGCGACTTGACCGTCTACGCCGGCAACCTGATCGCGCAGCAGTTCGTGACCGCGCGCGACTGGCCCTTCGGAGCGGCGATCGCGATGGTCGTGATCGCGGCGATGACGATCGCGATCCTGGCCTACGCGAAGCTGACCGCGAGGGAGGCTCAGTACGGTGGGTAGAAGGCTCCTCGGCGGCTGGGCGGTGCTCGTCTACCTGTTCCTCTACGCGCCGATCGCGGTCGTCGTGATCTTCGCGTTCAACGGCGGCCGGCAGGTGCTGAACTGGGAGGGCTTCTCGGTCAAGTGGTTCGGGGAGGCGCTCAACGACCCGACGATCACCGAGCCCTTCCGCAACAGCCTGGTGATCGCGAGCGGCAATGCGATCGTCGCCTGCGTGCTCGGCACGATGCTGGCCCTGGCGCTGCCCGCGCTGCCGGGGTTCCTGCGGATCCCGCTCGACGCACTCGTCTACATGAGCCTCGTCACGCCCGAGATCGTGTTCGGCATCTCGGCGCTGATCTTCTTCGTCCAGATCGGCATCCCGCTCGGGCTGAAGACGATCCTCATCGCTCACGTCGTCTTCAACACCTCGGTGGTGGCGCTGATCGTCCGCGCCCGTTTTGTCGGGATGGGCCAGTCGTTCGAGGAGGCCTCCTACGACCTCGGCGCGGGGCCGATCGCGACCTTCCGCCAGGTGACTCTGCCGCGGCTCGCGCCGGCGATCGTCGCGGGCGGCCTGCTCGCCTTCACGTTCTCGTTCGACGACTTCATCACGTCGTTCTTCGTCTCCGGCGCGGGGACGACGACGCTTCCGCTGCGCATCTTCTCGTCGCTTCGCTTCGGTGTCTCTCCGATCGTGAATGCGACCGCGGTGATGATCCTCGGGCTCACGCTCGCGGCGATCGTCATCGCCTACCTCGTCCTCAGAGGCACCGAGCACGCGCGCCGGGAGGCGCCGGTCGTGCCCGGGGTCTGACCCGAAAGGAGCATCGATGGCAACGACCGTTCGCACCCTCCAGAACTTCATCGGCGGCGCGTGGGCCGAGTCGACCGGGGAGAACGTGAGGCAGATCGTCTCTCCGGTGACGGGCGAGACGCTGGCCGAGGTCCCCGACGCGGGGCCGGAAGACATCGCGAGCGCGGCCCGGGCGGCGCGTGCGGCGCAGCCGAAGTGGGCGGCGCTCTCGGCGTGGGACCGCGCGGCGGTCTGCCACGCGATCGCCGACCTGATCGACGGGCGGCGCGAGGACATGGCGCGCGAGCTCACGCTCGAACAGGGCAAGCCGTACACGGCCGAAGCGCTGGGCGACATCGAGGAGACCGCCGACAACTTCCGCATCGCGGCCGAGGACGTGAAGCGGATGGAGTCTCCGATCATCCCGTCGCAGGACGTCAACAAGCGGATCCTCACCTTCCGCAAGCCGAACGGCGTCTACGCCGCGATCACGCCCTGGAACTTCCCGACGCTGATCCCGGTCGAGCTGATCGCACCGGGGATCGCAGCCGGCAACACGATCGTGATGAAACCCTCCGAGTGGACGCCGATCGCGATGGCGACCTTCATGCAGGCGATGGCCGACGCGGGCCTGCCCGAGGGCGTCGTCAACGTCGTCTACGGCGGCGGCGAAGTCGGCGAGCGGCTGATCACCGACGAGAACGTCGACTGCATCGGCTTTGTCGGTTCGCACACGACGGCGGAGAAGATCGTGCGAGCGGCCGGGTTGAAGCGGTCGCTGATCGAGGCCAGCGGCAACGGGCCGGTGATCGTCTGCGACGACGCCGATCTCGAGGCCGCGGCGAAGGGCGCCGTCTTCGGCGGGTTCTTCTGCTCCGGCCAGGTCTGCTGTGCGACCGAGCGCGTGCTCGTCGACCGCAACGTGCACGACGACTTTCTGGCCGCAGTCATGAAGGAAGCAGAGGCCTGGAAGCTCGGCGATCCCTACGACGACGACACGCTCGTCGGGCCGATGAACAACGAGCCCACGGCGCAGAAGATGGACCGGCACCTCGAGGACGCTCTCGAGAAGGGGGCGACGATCGTCTCCGGCGGAGCCCGCGACGGCGACCGCCCGACGAACCTCTACTACCAGCCGACGGTCGTCGACGGCGTCGGCGTGGACACGCTGATCAACCGCGACGAGACGTTCGGGCCGATCGTGCCCGTGATCACCGTCTCCGGCGACGACGAGGCGCTTGCGGTTGCGAACGACTCGCACCTCGGCCTGCAGGCGGCCGTGTACACGAAGAGCCTCAAGCGGGCCTTCCGCTATCTCGACAACCTCCAGGTCGGCAACGTCGTCGTGAACGACTCGACCGACTACTGGGAGGCGCACGAGCCCTTCGGCGGGGCCTCCGGAACGCGCAGCGGGTGGGGCCGGATCGGCGGGCGGTACACGATGCTCGACATGACCGACCTGAAGACGGCCGTGCTCGACGTCGGCGGGCTCGACTGAAGTACGCGGCGCTCCTTGCGCTGGCCGTGCTCGACGCGGCCGGCTACGGGATGCTCGCCCCGGTGCTGCCGGAGATCGGCGAGCGGACCGGCACCGGCCCGGGAGTTGCCGGCGCGCTCGTGGCCTGCTTCGCGCTCGGCCAGCTCATCGGGTATCCGCTGGCGGGGCTCTCGGCCGCTCGCTGGGGCGCGGCGCCTGTTCTCTTCGGATCGCTCGTGCTGCTGCTGGCGGGCGACGCGGGCTTCGTGCTGGGAGACGGGCTGGCTGCCTGGTTCCCTGCGCGCGGCATCCAGGGACTGGGTGCGGCCGGCCTCTGGATCGGCGTCACCTTCGCGATCCTGGAGCTCTGGCCCGGAACCGCGTACCAGCGGCTGACCGGCGTGCTCGCAGCGTATGCCGTCGGGTCGATCTTCGGGCCGGCGATCGGCGCGGTCGAGGGCATCCGCGCGCCGTTCGCCCTCCACGGGGTGTTCACGCTGGTCGCGTTCCTCCCGTTGCTCGTGCTGCGGGCTCCGCACGCGCGGGCGCGGTTGGGGACCGACCGCTCCGTGCTCAGGTCGCGGGCGTTCGCGGTCTCCGCGGCAGGCATCGTCCTCATCTCGCTGGCAATCGGGACGATTGACGGGCCGCTCCCGCTCCACCTCGCCGAGGAGCTCGAGCAGCCGGAGATCGCCGCGCTCTACGTGGTGACCGCGATCCTGGTTGCGGCCGGCTCGGCGGCCGCGGGACGGGTGAGCCCGGCGACTGCGCTCTGGGGCGCAGCGCTGCTGATCCCGGTCGGGATCGGCGTCGTGGGATTGACGGACAGCGTGCCGCCGTGGACGGTCGGCATGGTCGTCGCGGGGGCGGGCTTCGGGATCGGGGAGGCGGGCGCGCTCGGCTTCCTGCTCGTGACCGTCGAGCGCGAGCGGATCGTCACGGCGTGGGTGATCTGGTCGCAACTGTGGGCGGTCGGATACCTGGTCGGGCCGGCGGTCGCCGGTCTCGTCGCCGAGGCGTGGGGCTATGCGGCGCTCGGGCTCGTGCCTCTGGTGGGGTCGGTGCTCGTCGTTTGGGCGCTGCGGGCGGCAGGGCCAAGGGCCGGCGCAGCGCTCGCACCTGATTAGACGGCGCAGAAACGGGCAGGTCCCAGTCGATGCCCGAACCGACTGAGACTCCAAGCCGACTCGCCCGCAAGGCTGACCGCGGGCAGGACGAGGCGACGCCGCTCATCCTGATCTCGGGGATGACGCTCCTCATCGCCGCCTTCGTCGCGGTGATCGTGGCGATCGGCCTGGCCCTGTACTTCCTGGTCTAGTTCGTAGCGCTCGAGCTCGAAGACGAGCTCCAGGCCGTCCTCTTCGTCCATCCGCTCGCCCGTCTGGACGAAGCCGAGCTTGCGGACGATGGCCAGCGACGGCTCGTTGCTCGGCGCGACGGACGAGATGAAGCGCTTGACGCCGCGTTCCTCCGCTCGGCGCATGAGCTCGACTGCTGCGGCGGTGGCGTGGCCTCGGCCGCGAAAGGGCGGCTCGATGGCGTAGCCGATCTCAACGCTCTCGGGATCCTCATTTGCGTTGGCACCCGGAGGTCCGTGGTAACCCGCATGGCCGATCATGCGGCCGTCGAGCACGATCACGTGCGGACACCACTCCCGAACCCTCGGGTCCTCGCGCATTTGACGCAAACGCATCGCGAGGAACCGCTTTTCGCCCTCGCGAGGGAACTCTTCCGGGAACTCGACGTCCAGCAGCTGCGCCGCTTCCGCCCGGCGCCCGTCCAGCACCGCCTCGAGAAACTCGGGCGTCATCGGGCGGAGCTCGATCACTCGGCGCAGTCGGCGTCGCCGCGCATCGGCAGGCGGCCGAGGAGGTCGGCCAGCTGGGCCAGCTCCTGCTTGGTGAAGCGTTCCGTCAGCAGCGCGCGCACGCTGGCCAGGTGCGTCTTCGAAGCAGCGCGCTGCTTGGCACGACCCGCGTCCGTGAGCACCGCGTAGGTGACCCGCGCATCGGTCGCACACTTGCCCTTGCCGACGTAGCCGGCACGCTCGAGGCCGTCGAGGAGGCGCGTGATGCCCGAGGGCGTCAACAGGACACGCTCGGCCAGCTCGGACCGCATCAGCCCGTGCTCCGGCCCACGGGCCAGCTGGGCCAGGACGTCGAAATCGTTCAGCGTGAGGCAATGCGTCTCGCTTAGCTCCGTGCTGAGCTGTCTGGTCATCGCGGCGTGAGCCCGGAGGAAATTCACCCAGGCATCGAGCTCCACACCGCGTTGCTGCAGTTACTTGACTACTCAAGCTTCTCCTGGTAGATTGTTGACTGCTCAAGTATATCCCAACAGAAGGAGCACAGCAAATGTCCGCAGTCCAGACCGAGCAGTCCACTCTCGTCCCCACCGGGACCTGGAGCGTCGACTCCGTGCACTCGGCGATCCGCTTCGACGTCATCGACGTCGAGAGCCTCGCCAAGTCGGTCAGCGGCCGCTTCACCGCCTTCGAGGGCACCCTCGAGGGCGACGAGCAGCGCCTGGCCGGCGTGGTCCAGACCGACAGCGTGAACAGCGACAACGAGCAGCGCGATGCGCACCTGCGCACCGCCGACCTGCTCGACACGACCCGCTATCCCGAGATCCGCTTCGAGTCGACCGCCGTCGAGCACGTCGAAGGCGATCGCTACAAGCTCCGCGGCGAGCTGACGATCAAGGAGATCCCGCTCGAGATCGAGCTCGACGTGAAGCTCCACGGAATCGGCTCCGCCGACGGGACCGACCGCCTCCTGTTCCGCGTCAGCGGCGACATCGAGTGGGGCCCGACCCGCGTCGAGATCACAGCCGAGATCACGGCGATCCGCCAGTAATGACCCCGGTCCGCATCCTCGGGATCTCCGGCAGCCTCCGCGCAGGCTCGTACAACCGTGCGCTCCTGCGCGCGGCGGGCGAGCTGGCACCGTCGAACGGGATCGAGCTCACCGAGCTCGACCTCTCCCCCATCCCGTTCTACGACGGTGACGTGGAGGCAGCCGGAGATCCCGATGCGGTCGCGGACTTGCGGCGCGCCGTGCACGAGTCCGACGCGCTGCTCCTGGCCACCCCGGAGTACAACCGCGGAACCTCAGGAGTCCTCAAGAACGCTCTCGACTGGCTGTCGAGGCCGGCGCTTGCCTCCGTGCTCCGTTGGAAGCCCGTGGGCGTCGTCGGCGCCTCGTCCGGCCGCGGCGGCACGCGGCGTGCGCAGCAGCAGGTTCGAGATGCGCTCCACTTCCCGGGTGCCCACGTGCTCGACGATCCGGAAGTGGCGATCCCGCTCGCCTGGGAGCACTTCGACACCGACGGCCGCCTCACCAACGACGAGACGCAGGCCGCCCTCGAAAGCCTGCTGGGCGGGCTCGCCGACCTCGCCCGTACGCGGACTGCCACGCAAGCGGCATAGTGAGGGCGTGAGGGAGGAGCACGGAATCGAGGCCGAGGGCCTCGTTCGCACATTCAAGGGCGGCATCCGCGCGGTCGACGGCATCGACCTCACGGTCGCGCCCGGCGAGATCTACGGCTTCCTCGGCCCGAACGGCGCCGGGAAGTCGACCACGGTGCACATGCTCACCACGCTGCTGCCGCCGACCTCCGGCACGGCGCGCGTGGCCGGCTACGACATCGTCAAGGACGGGCCGAAGGTCCGCTCCGCAATCGGCGCAGCCCTGCAGGAAGCCGCTCTGGACGGGCTCCTTACCGGCCGCGAGCACATCCGGCTGCAAACGGCGCTGCACGGCCTTCCGCGCCGAGAGCGCCGGGCCCGCGCCGACGAGCTGCTCCACCGCGTCGGCCTCACCCAGGCCGCCGACCGCAAGGTGAACGGCTACTCGGGGGGCATGAAGCGCCGGCTCGACCTGGCGCTCGCGCTCGCACACCGGCCCTCCATCCTCTTCCTGGACGAGCCGACAACCGGGCTCGACCCGCAGAGCCGAACGGCGCTCTGGCAGGAGGTCGCCCGCCTGGCGAGGGACGACGGCGTGACCGTCTTCCTCACCACGCAGTACCTGGAGGAGGCCGACGTCCTCGCGGATCGCGTCGGGATCATCGACCACGGCAAGATCGTCGCCGAGGGCACACCGAGCGCGCTGAAGGCGGAGATCGGCCGCCCGACCGTCGAGGCGATCCCCCGCGACGGCGCCGACCCCGCCGCGGTCGCCCGCATCCTCGAGCGCTTCGGCGAGTCGACGGGCGGCTCGCCCAAAGGCGTTGCCGTCCGGCTCGAGCACGGCGCGCACGAGCTCGCCGAGGTCGTCCGCGCGCTCGACTCCGCAGGGCTCGAGGTGGAGCACCTCCAGCTGCACGCGCCGAGCCTCGACGACGTCTTCCTCGCCAAGACCGGCCGCTCGCTCGAGGGCGCAGCCGAGGAGGCTGAGCAGGAGGAGTGAGCCTCGCAGCTCAGGTCGGTCACCTCGCGCGGCGGTCAGTCATCCGCACCGTGCGTCAGCCCGCGAACATCGCCTTCCCGTTCATCTTTCCGATCGCACTGCTCGCGGTCACCTCATCAGGCCTCAGCGCGGCAACCAGGCTTCCGGGCTTCCCGACCGACTCGTTCCTGGCCTTCTTCCTCGCTTTTCCGTTCATCCAGGGCGCGCTCTTCGCGACGATGAACGTGGGGACCGACCTGGCGCGGGACATCCAGATCGGTTTCCTCAACCGCCTCGCGCTGACACCGATGCGCGGTGCGGCGCTCATCGCCGGCCAGCTGGGCGGAATCGCGCTGCTCGGCCTCGTGCAGGCCGTCTTCTATCTCTCGATCGGGCTCGCTTTCGGCGTCAGGCTCGAATCGGGCGTGGCAGGCGGATTCGTGTTGCTGGCGCTGGCGACGCTGATCGCCCTCTCGTTCGGTGCACTGGGAGCGTTCTTCGCGCTGCGAACCGGGTCCGGCGAGGCCGTGCAGGGGCTCTTCCCCCTCCTCTTCGTCCTTCTCTTCCTCTCCTCGATGAACCTCCCGCGGAACCTGATCGAGACCGATTGGTTCCGGACCGTGGCGACGTTCAATCCGGTCTCGTACCTGATCGAGGCCATCCGAAGCCTGATCATCACGGGCTGGGACGCGCAGGCGCTGCTCCTCGGTTTCGGCATCGCGGCCACGATGGGGCTGCTCGCGATCGCGGCGTCATCGTGGGCCCTGCGGCTGAGGTTGACGAGGACATGAGGTCGTTCTGGTCTGTTGCTCTCGCGGTCGCCTGGCGCGTCGTGCACAACGTCTTCACGACCCCGTCACTCCTGCTCCCCGGGCTGATCTTCCCGCTCTTCTTCTTCACCGCGTTCGCCGGCGGCCTCTCGCGCGTGGACAACATCCCGGGCTTCGACTTCCCGCCCGGGTACACGGCGTTCCAGTTCGTGTTCGTGCTGCTGCAATCGGCTGCGTTCGGCGGCGTGTTCACGGGCTTCGGCGTGGCGCGCGACTTCGAGTTCGGGTTCGCGCGGCGCCTCATGCTGGCGGCGCCGCGGCGCAGCGGGATCATCGCCGGCTACGCAATCGCCGCCGTCGTGCGGTGGTCGCTGACGGCGACCCTGCTTACGATCGTCGCAGTCGTGGCTGGAATGAACGTCGGCGGAGACGGCGTCGACGTGTTCGCGCTCTACACGCTCGCGCTGATCGTCAGCCTCGCCGGAACGCTCTGGGCGACCGGCGTCGCGATGCGGCTCCGTTCGGTCCAGGCGGGCCCGATCATGCAGCTCCCGGTGTTCCTGGCGCTCTTCTTCGCACCGGTCTATGTGCCCCTCGCCCTGCTGAACGGCTGGCTCGAGGCCGTCGCATCGGTCAACCCGGTGACCCACCTGCTGGAGGCGGGCCGGAGCCTGATCGCCGGCTCGCCCACCGATGTCGGCCTCGCGTTCCTGATCGCGTCCGGCCTTGCGGTCGCGCTGGGGTTCTGGGCGCTGCGGGGCCTGCGCTCGGCCGAGCGCGCCGGCGCGTAATCACGCGGAAGGAGCTCTGGCCGAGCATCTTCCCGTAGCGGGGACTAGCCAGCGGCCCGAACCCGGGCCACACGTACCACGTGTAGACGCCCGGCTTGAGACGGAACGTGCGGCCGCCGTGCTGCCAGCTACGGGTCATCTTCAGGCTCGCGCGCCGCGGCCAGAGGCTCAGGATCTTGCGGCCGTTCCGGTAGACCTGGGCGTTGTAGAACTTCGCCTTCGGCACGGCTCGCCAGCGAAGCATCGGCGGAGCGGAAACCCTGGCGCCGGCGGGCGGCGCGAGTAACGAGGACCGCTTCGCCGCCCGGATACGCGTGACGGTGACGTCGAAGCCGGCGGTCGTAGCGTTGCCGCGCCGGTCGCTGGCGGAGCACGTGACCCTCGTGACTCCGAATGGGAAGCGTGCACCGGAGGCCGGGGTGCAGGCCGTGCCCACGGGGCCGTCGACGACATCGGTCGCCGTGGCGCTGAACGTGACGATCACTCCCGCGCGTGTCGCCCTCACGACCCTGGACTTGGGGATGGTGAGCGTCGGCGGGGTTCGGTCGGCGACGGTGATCGTGAAGCGCCGGGTCGTCGTCTCTGCGCCGGCGGTCGCGGTGCACGTCACGGTGTTGGGGCCGATCGGGAAGGTCGATCCCGAGTCCGGATTGCATGTGACCGGAAGCGGGCGGTTCTGGTCATCGACCGCCGACGCCGTGTACGTCACGGCCGCGCCCGCGAAGCTCTGAGCCTCGACGGTCATGTCCGGGGGAACCGTCACGACCGGCGGAGCGGCGATGGCGACCGGCGCGGCGAAGCCGGCGAGAACGCACAGGGTGAGGACGCGACGCATCATCGGGTCACGAGGAGGACACCATCGCCAGCAGGAAGAAGAACCCGGTCGCCACCAGCCCCAACGCACCGAGGAGAGCGAGCTCCTGCCGGCGATCGTCGAGCGCACGCGAGACGCGCGGGGGGACGGCGCGGGCAGGAGTGAGCGCCACGCCCAGCAGCAGGACCCCCGCGAGGAGCCCGGCGAGGAGGAACGGCAGCGCCTGCGACGTCCCGGATTCCGGGTCGGAGAACCCGGCGCTCTTGCTCGCGCCTGTCTGTGCCCGCGGAACGACTGCCACCTGTTTCGCCTCTCGTGCCCGCTTTCTCGGCCGCGAGCTTCGCCGCTGCACGTTTCCGGGCCGCGAGCTGAGCGGCCGTAGGCCCCGAAGGCGCAACCACGGCCGGGGTCAGCGGGCGGAGGCGGCTCGGGAACGGGAGGCGGAGGCTGAGCTGCGGGTGCAGGCGGCGGACAGGCGGTGGGTCCGGCTTCGGGCGCTCCAAGCGGGGCCTGCGACGATGAGCGCCGCGAGCAAGCAGAGCGCGGAGCGCGTACTCCCTTGACCTCATCGATCAGATGATGCCATGATTTGCGTTGGTGGAGATGATCGTCGAGGCTCTGGCAGCCGCTCTGATCTGCCTCGACCCTGGCCACGGGACGCCACCGGCGGTGGGCCGGCAGCGCGAGCCGATCGGCCCCGGTTCCCGCGTCTACAAGATCAAGGACGGCGGCGGTGCCGCGGGGGAGGCCGAGGTCGTGCTGCAGATCGCCCAGCGGACACGCAGCCTGCTCCTCCAACGCGGATACCGCGTGGCGATGACGCGCACGGGCCCGACCTTCCGCTATGGCAGCGGCGGGAACGTCGCCCGGGCCGAGTACTGCAACCGGCGCGGCGCCGCGCTGATGCTGCGGATCCACGCCGACGGCTCGACCGACTCGGCTCGCCGCGGAGCCTCCACCCTCTACCCCGCCCTGCGCCGCGGCTGGACCGACGACGTCTACGGCCCGAGCCTGCGGGCGGCCCGGTCGATCCAGAAGGCGCTCGTCGGCTCCACAGGGGCCCGCGACCTCGGGCTCGTCCGGCGCAGTGACCTCACCGGCTTCAACTGGGCGAACGTGCCCGTGGTGCTGGTCGAGACGGGCTTCATGTCGAATCCGACCGAAGGGCGGCTTCTGCGCTCGGCCGCGTACCAGCAGCGCGTCGCCAGAGGCCTGACCGCCGGCGTCGTCGCCTTTCGAAGGCTGACTACTTGACGATTTGGAAGAGCTCTGGCCGAGCATCTTCACGTACCGCGCCGGCCCACGTTCGGCCAGACGATCCACGTGTAGGTGCCTGGCTTCAGCCGGTACGTGCGGCCCTGGAACTTCCAGCGCGCCTTGAGCTTCAGCTGCGGCTTTGCCGGCCACGCGCTGTAGATCTTGCGCCCGCTGCGGAAGAGCTGGACGTTGTAGTGACGTGCATTCGCGACCGGCCGCCACCTGAGCATCGGGGCCGACTTCAGCCGAGCGCCCTTGACCGGCGCGTACAGCTTGGCTCCTGTCGTCGGAGGCGCAGGCGGAGGTGGCGGTGGCGGTGGCGGTGGTGGTGGTGGTGGCGGCGGTGGCGGTGGCGGTGGCGGCGGCGGCGGCGGAGGAGGCGGAGGGGCGGAGGGCCACCGCGTCGTCATTTGTGATCGTGCCGAGTCCCTGGCCATCGCCGTACTCTGCGTTGACGGCGTTCAACAGGTTGACGAAGAACGTCTCGTTCGCCTCGACGCCCGTGTCGCCGTGGACGAGCACGGTCACCTGCTTCGTCGTTTCCCCGGCAGCGAACGTGAGAGGTGTCGTCGGGACCGCGGTGTAGTCGCCTGGCGCTATCGCCGTTCCGTTCGCCGTCGCGTAGCTGACCGTAACCTCGCGGCCGCTGACGGGCGCGAGCGTGACCGTGAAGGTTGCGGCGACCGTGCCGCTGTTGCCCTTCAGTGACGGTGACGTCGCTGACCGAGAGCAGCGGCACCGCGTCGTCGTCGGTGATCGTGCCGATGCCCTGGGGGTCGAGGATCGTCGCGTTCGACGCGTTCGAGAGGTCGACGGTGAAGGTCTCGTTGATCTCGTCGAGCGTGTCGCCGGTGACGAGCACGGTTACCGGCTTCGTCGTCTCGCCGGCCGCGAAGTTCAGCGTGCCGCTCCCGGCGGCGTAGTCGGCCGGCGAAATCGCGGTTCCGTTCGCGGTCTCGTAGTCGACGGAGACTGGGAGCCCGCTCGGCGTGCCGAGGCTCACAGTGAAGGTTGCGGGGGTAGTCCCGGAGTTGCCCTCGGCCACCGTGACGTTGTCGATCGCCAGGGTGGGCGGTGCATCGTCGTCCGTAATCGTGCCGGTTCCCTCTGGGTCGTCGATCGTCGCGTTGATCGCGCCAGACAGCGTGACCGTGAACGTCTCCTCGAGCTCGTCGCGCAGGTCGCCGTTGACCTGGACAGTCAAGGTCTTCGTGGTCTGGTTCGGGCTGAAAACGAGGTTGTCGACCTTGGCGACATAGTCGCTGCCGGCGGTCGCCGTCCCGTCCGCAGTGGCGTAGCCAACGGTCACGGTCTGGCCGCTGGCCGGCGCGAGGGTGACGGTGAAGTTCGCGTTCACAGTTCCGCTCTGCCCCTCCGTCACGGTCATGTCGTTGATCGAGAGCGCTGGCTGACCGTCGTTGTCGAGGATCGTCCCGATTCCCTGGGCGTCAGCGATCGTTGCGAAATCCGGACTTGAGAGATTGACGAAGAAGTTCTCGATCTCCTCGTCGGCGACGTCGCCGTTCACGAGCACCGTGATCGTCTTCGACGTCTGGCCGGCAAGGAAGGTGAGCGATCCGCTCGCCGCCTGATAATCCGTGCCCGAAATGGCTGAGCCCGGAGCCGTCGCGTAATTGACCGTCACGATGCGCGCGCTCGGCGTGTTCAGGCTGACGGTGAAGGCTGCGCCGACGGTGCCGGTGTTTCCTTCGGTGACGGTGACGTCATGGATCGCCAGCGCGGGCAACGGGTCGTCGTTGGTGATCGTGCCGAGGCCCTGTGCATCGGAGACCGTCGCGTTCGTCGGATTGGAGAGGTTCAGGGAGAACGTCTCGTCCGCCTCGTTGAGCGTGTCGCCGTTGACGAGCACGGTTACCTGCTTCGTCGTCTCGCCGGGGGCGAAGATGAGGGCCGTCGTCGGGATCGCGGCGTAGTCGCTCGGCGTCGTCGCCGTTCCGTTCGCCGTCGCGTAGTTGACCCTGACCTCGCGGCCGCTGACCGGTGAGAGGGTGACGGTGAAGGTCGCGACAGCCGTGCCCGTGTCACCCTCGGCGATGGTGACGTCGTCGATGGCGAGCGTCGGTAGCGGGTCGTCATCGGTGATCGTGGCCCGGCCCTGGCTATCCGCGATCGTCGCGTTTGCGGGGTTGGAGAGGTTGACGAAGAAGGTCTCGTTGACCTCGTCGAGCACGTCGCCCTTGACCTGCACAGTCACCGTGCGGGAGCTCTCGCCGGGATCGAAGGTGAGCGTGCCGGAGACCGCGGTGTAGTCCGCCGGCGCCGTCGCCGAGTCGTTCGCGGTTGCGTAGTCGACTGAAACCGGGTGTCCGCTTGCGGCGCTCAGGCTGACGGTGAAGGTCGCCGCGACCGTTCCGGCGTCACCTTCAGCAACGGCGATCACGTCGTTGATGGAGAGCGTCGGCGGCGCGTCGTCATCGACGATTGTGCCGATGCCCAAAGGGTCTGCGATGGTCGCGTGACGCGGGTTCGAGAGATTGACCATGAAGGTCTCCTCGTCGAGCTCGTCGCGCAGGTCGCCCGTCACCTGGACGGTGAGCGTCTTCGCCGTCTGGCCCGGGGTGAAGACAACATTCCCGCCGCTCCCGACGTAGTCGCTGCCGGCCGTGGCCGTGCCGTCCGCGGTCGCATAGCCGACGCTGACGGTCTGTCCGCTGGGGGCGGAAAGCGTGACGGCGAAGTTCGCGTTCACCGATCCCGCTCTGCCCTTCGGTCACCGTCACGTCGTTGATCGAGATCGACGGCGTGGCGTCGTCGTCGATGATCGTCCCGATCCCCTGCGGGTCGGCGAGCGTCGCGTTGCCTGGGGCCGTCAGGTTGAGGAAGTATGTCTCGTCGGTCTCGTCGAGCAAGTCGCCCTTGACCTGCACCGTCACCGTCTTCGACGTCTCGCCTGCGGCGAAGCTGAGCGCGCCGCTCGTAGCCGCGTAGTCGGCCGGGGCCGTCGCCGAGCCGTTCGCGGTCGCGTAGTTGACAGTGACTGGTGCGACCACTCGATCGGCGCGAGCGCGACGGTGAACGTGGCGTTGACGGTGCCGGTGTTGCCCTCGGTGACCGTCACGTCGCTGACCGAAAGAGCCGGCAGCTCGTCGTTATCCGTGATCGTGCCCTCGCCCTGGCTGTCGATGATGGTTGCGGCCGGAGCGCTCGTGAGGTTGAGGGCAAAGGTCTCGTCGATCTCGTCGAGCGCGTCCCCGTTGACGGGCACAGTGACGGTCTTCGTCGTCTCGCCTGCAGCGAAGCGTGACGCTGCCGTTCGTCGCGACGTAGTCGGCCGGCGCCGTCGCCGACCCGTTCGTGGTCGCGTAGTTGACGATGACGTCGCGGCCGCTCGCCGTTGAGAGCGTGAGCGTGAACGTCGCGGGGACCGTGCCCGTCTCGCCTTCGAGTGACGGTCACGTCGTTCACCGACAGATCCGGCAGCGCGTCGTCGTCGGTGATCGTGCCGACGCCCTGGCCGTTCGACGAGCGTGACGTTCGTCGGATTCGTGAAGTTCAAGAAGAAGGTGTCGTTCGCCTCGTCCAGCGAGTCGCCGTTGACGAGCACGGTCACCGTCTTCGTCGTGTCACCCGCGGCGAAGCTCAGCATGCCGCTCGTCGCGGCGTAGTCGGCCGGCGCCGTCGCCGTCCCGTCCGCCGTCGCGTAGTTGACGGACAGCGCCCGGCCGCTCGGGACGTTCAGGCTGACCGTGAACGTGGCCGCGACCGTCCCAAAGTTGCCCTCGGTCACGGTCGGGTCGGTCACCGAGAGGAGCGGCAGCGGGTCGTTGTCGGTGATCGTGCCCAGGGCGAGGTCGTCGGCAATCGTCGCGTTGACCGGGCTCGAGAGGAGAACGGTGAAGGTCTCGTTGTCCTCGTCGAGGGTGTCGCCGTTGATCGGAACTGTCACCGGGCGCGTCGTCTGGCCCGCCGTGAAGGTGAGCGTGCCGCTCGTCGTTGCGTAGTCGGCCGGGGCCGTAGCCGACCCGGGCTGAGTCGTATAGGCGACGGTCACCGTCTGGCCGCTGGCCGGAGCGAGCGTGACGGTGAAGTTGGCGTTGACCGTCCCAGAGTCGTTCTCGGTGACCGTGACGTCGTTAATCGAAAGGGCCGGGTGAGCCGTCGTCGTTCGTGATCGTCCCCACACCTTCGCCGCCGATGACCGTTGCATTGACGGGGTTCAAGAGGTTGAGGGTGTAGGTCTCGTTCGCCTCGTCGATCGCGTCGCCGTTGACGGTCACGGTCACCGTCTTCGTCGTCTCGCCGGGTGCAAAGGACCGGGCGCCGACTGCGGTCGCGTAGTCGCGCGGGTGCGGTGGCCGTCCCGTTCTCGGTCGCGAAGTCGACGGTCACGGTCTGGCCGCTGACCTGGGCGAGTGAAAGCGTGAACGTGGCAGTGGTCGTGCCCGAGTTCCCCTCGAGCACGCTCACGTCGTCGACCGAGAGCCCGACCGGCGGATCGTTGTCGGTGATCGTGGCGGTGCCCTGGCCGTCGACGATGGTCGCGGCGGGGGCGTTCGTGAGGTTGATCCGGAAGGTCTCGGCGGCTTCGTCGAGGGTGTCGCCGATGATCGGCACGGTGATGGTCTTCGTCGCCTCGCCGGCCGCCAAGATCAGCGTGCCGGTCGTTGCCTGGTAGTCGCTGCCGGCGATCGCGGACTCGTTTGCGGTCGCGTAGTCGACCGAGACCTGGCGCCCACTGACCGGGGAGACCGTGACGGTGAAGGTCGCGCTGACGGTTCCGCCGTCGCCCTCAGTGACGGCGATGTCGTTGACGGACAGGGCCGGCAGCGGGTCGTCATCGGTGATCGTGCCGAGGCCGACGTTGTCTCCGAGCGTCGCGTTGCTCGGATTGGACAGGTTGAGGTTGTAGGTCTCGTTGATCTCGTCGAGCGTGTCGCCGTTGACGTTCACGGTCACGCTCTTCGTCGTCTCGCCGGCCGCGAAGTTCAGCGTCCCGCTCGCAGCGGCGTAGTCGGCCGGCGCAGCCGCCGCGCCGTTCACGGTCGCGTAGTCGACCGAGACGTGCAGGCTGCTGGGTGCGCTCAGGCTGACAGTGAAGTTCGCCGCGACCGTGCCCTCGTTACCTTCCGCGACTGCCACGTCGCTGACGGAAACCGTCGGCGGCGCGTCGTCGTCGATGATGGTGCCGAGGCCGACCGGGTCGGCAATGCTCGCGTTGAGCGGATTCGTGAGCGTGACGTTGAAGGTCTCGTCGAGCTCGTCACGCAGGTCGCTCGTCACCTGGACCGACAAGCGTCTTCGTCGTGTCGCCCGGATTGAAGACGAGGTTTCCGCCGGTGCCGACGTAGTCGCTTCCAGCCGTCGCCGAGCCGTCCCCGGTTGCGTAGCCGACGCTCACCGTCTGCCCGCTGGGCGCGGACAAGGCGACCGCGAAGTTGGCATTGACGATGCCGCTCTGTCCTTCGGTCACGGTCACGTCGTTGATCGAGAGCGACGGCGTGCCGTCGTCGTCGATGATCGTCCCGGCGCCCTCCGCGTCGGCGAGAGTTGCAGCTACCGGGGTTCGACAGGTTGACGACGTACGTCTCGTTGATTTCGTCGAGCAGGTCTCCCCGAACCGCGACACTCACGGTGCGCGAGGTTTGCCCGGGAAGGAAGGTGAGCGTGCCGGTAGCGGCGATGTAATCCGCGGGCGCCGTTGCCGTGCCGTCTTCGGTCGCGTAGTCAACGGTCACGGTTCGGCCGCTCACCGGCGCGAGCGTGACGGTGAACGTGGCATTGGCGGTACCCGCGTTGCCCTCGCTGACTGTCACATCGTTCACGGACAGGGCCGGCAGCGGATCGTCGTCGGTGATCGTGCCGACGCCGTGCCCGTCGACGATGGTCGCGTTCGTCGGGCTGGCGAGGTTCACGAAGAACGTCTCGTTCAGCTCGTTCGAGTGCGTCGCCGTTGACGGTCACGCTGACCTGCTTCGTCGTCTCGCCCGCGAGCGAAGCTCAACGTCGTCGGCGTCAGGGTCGTGTAGTCGCCAGGCGCGGTTGCCGTGTCGTTGAGCGGAGGCGGCCTGGACCGTCACGGTTTGACCGGCGGGGGCGCTCAAGGAGACGGTGAAGGTTGCGTCGACGGTCGCAGGCAGGTTGCCTTCGGTGACGGTCGCGTCAGTGATCGCCAGCGTCGGCGTGGCATCGTCGTCAGTGATCGTGCCGATGCCCTGGGGGTCGGCGATCGTCGCGTTCGACGGGTTTCGCGAGGTTGACGGCAAAGGTCTCGTTCACCTCGTCGAGCGTGTCGCCGTTGACCAGCACCGTCACTGTCTTCGTCGTGTCGCCGGCCGCGAAGTTCAGCGTCCCGCTCGTCGCCGCGTAGTCGGCCGGCGCGATCGCCGTCCCGTTCGCGGTCGCGTAGTCGACCGAGATCGGTCGCCCGCTCGGTCCGCTCAAGCTGACCGTGAACGTCGCGCTGGTCGTCCCCGAGTCGCCCTCTGTCACCGCGACGTCGTTGATCGAGAGCGCCGGCGCTGTGTCGTCGTCGGTGATCGTCCCCAGGCCGGAGTCGTCCGTGATCGTCGCGTTCGGGGCGTTCGAGAGGTTGACGGTGAACGTCTCGTCGATCTCGTCCAGTGCGTCGCCGTTGACGAGCACCGTCACCGTCTTCGTCGTCTCGCCGGCCGCGAAGCTCAGCGTGCCGCCGTTCGCCTGGTAGTCGGCGGGAGAGGTGGCGGTCCCGTTCGCCGGTCGCGTAGTCGACGGTGACGGCACGGCCGCTGACCGGTGCCAGCGTGACCGTGAAGGTCGCGGCGACCGTGCCGGAGTTGCCCTCGCTGATCGTGACGTCGTTCACCGACAGGGCCGGCAGCGGGTCGTCGTCAGTGATCGTGCCGACGCCCTGCGTGTCGACGATCGTCGCGTTCGTCGGGTTGGCCAGGTTGACGAAGAAGGTCTCGTTCACCTCATCGAGCGCGTCGCCGTTGACCGTGACGCTCACCTGCTTCGTCGTCTCGCCGGCGGCGAAGCTCAGGGTCGTCGGCGCCAGGGCTGTGTAGTCGGCGGGCGCGGTGGCCGTGTCGTTGGCGGACGCGGCCTGCACGGTCACCGGCTGCCCGGAGGGGGCGCTCAGAGAAACGGTGAAGGTTGCCTCGACCGTCGCGGGCAGGTTGCCCTCGGTGACGGTCGCGTCGGTGATCGCCAGCGTCGGCGTCGCATCGTCGTCAGTGATCGTGCCGACGCCCTGGGGGTCGGCGATCGTCGCGTTCGACCCGTTCGAGAGGTTGACGGCGAAGGTCTCGTTCACCTCGTCGAGCGTGTCGCCGTTGACCAGCACCGTCACCTGCTTCGTCGTCTCGCCGGCCGCGAAGTTCAGCGTCCCGCTCCCCGCGGCGTAGTCACCCGGCGCGATCGCCGTCCCGTTCGCGGTCGCGTAGTCGACCGAGATGGGTGCCCGCTCGGGCCGCTCAGGCTGACCGTGAAGGTCGCGGGCGTCGTGCCGGAGTTGCCCTCGGTCACCGCGACGTCGTTGATCGAGAGCGCCGGCGGCGGGTCGTTGTCGGTGATCGTCCCGAGGCCGAGGTCGTCTCCGATCGTCGCGCCGGCCGGATCGGAGAGCGTGACCGTGAAGTTCTCGTCGATCTCGTCGAGCAGGTCGCCGTTGACCGGGACGTTGAAGGTCCTCGTCGTCTGGCTGGGGTTGAAGACGAGGGTGCCGTTGGCGGCGATGTAGTCCGCCGGAGCCGTCGCCGTACCGTCGCTCGTCGCGTAGTCGACGGTCACGGTCTGGCCGCTCGCCGGCGAGAGCGTGACGGTGAAGGTCGCGTTGACGCTGCCGGAGTTGCCCTCGGTCACCGTCACGTCGTTGATCGAGAGCGTGGGCTGGCTGTCGTCGTCGATGATCGTGCCGATCCCCTGAGGGTCGGCAAGGGTCGCGTCGGGGGCGTTCGTGAGGTTGACGAAGAAGGTCTCGTCGCCCTCGTGGGACAGGTCGCCGTTGACGAGCACCGTCACCGTCTTCGTCGTCTCGCCGGGGGCGAAGGTCAGCGTTCCGCTGTTCGCCGCGTAGTCGCCGGGCGAGATCGCCGACCCGTTCGCGGTCGCGTAGTCGACGGTCACGGTGCGCCCGCTGGCGGGAGCCAGCGTCACCGTGAAGGTTGCGGCGACCGTGCCGGAGTTGCCCTCCGCGCGGGCGACGTCGTTGATGGTCAAGGCGGGAAGCGGATCGTTGTCGGTGATCGTGCCGAGGCCCGAGTCGGATCGGCGATCGTCGCGGCGACCGGGCTCGAGAGGCCGACGCTGAAGGTCTCGTTGATCTCGTCGAGCAGGTCGGCGTTGACGGAGACTGTGATCGTCTTCGCTGTCTCGCCGGGCAAGAACGTGAGGGTCGTCAAGCCGATCGCGCCGTAGTCGGCACCTGCCGTTGCACTGCCGTTGGCTGTCGCGTACTGGACGGACACTGTCTGGCCGCTGACCGGTGCGAGCGTGACGGTGAATGTCGCGTCGACCGTGCCCGCGTCGCCTTCGGTGACGGTCGCGTCGGAGATCGAGAGCGCCGGCGGCGGGTCCTGATCGTTGATCGTCCCAACGCCGACCGAGTCGCTGAAGCTGGCGTTCAACGGGCTCGAGAGGTTGACGACGAATTGCTCGTTGACCTCGTCGAGCAGATCGCCGTTCACTGTCACAGTGATCGTCTTCGACGTCTCTCCGGCGGCGAACGAGAGCGTTCCGCCGGTCGCCGTGTAGTCGGCCGGCGCGAATCGCCGAGCCGTTGGCCGTCGCGTAGTGGACCGTCACGAGGCGGCCGCTGACCGGCGCGAGCGTGACCGTGAAGGTCGCATCGACCGTTCCCGCGTCGCCTTCGGTCACCGTGACGTCGTTGACCGAGAGCGCGGGCAGCGGATCGTTGTCGGTGATGGTGGCGAGGCCCTCGTCGTCGGTGATCGTCGCGCCATCCGCGCTCGCAAGCTCAACGGTGAAGTTCTCGTCGATCTCGTCGAGCACGTCGCTGTGCACAGGCACGGTCACCTGCTTCGTCGTCTCACCGGCGGCGAACGTGAGCTCGCCGCTGGTCGCTGAGTAGTCCGCTGGCGCCGTCGCGGTGCCATCGGCCGTCGCGTACGAGACGCTGACTTGACGGCCAGAGGCCGGTGCCAGCGTGACGTTGAAGCTAGCGGTGACCGTGCCCGTGTCCCCCTCGGTCACGGTCACGTCGCCGATCGCCACCGAAGGCAGCGGATCGTCGTCGGTGATCGTCCCGAGTCCTTGCGAAGTCGAGCGACGACGCGTTCGAGGCGTTGGACAGGTTGAGGAAGAAGTTTTCGTCGTTTTCGTCGAGCAGTGTCGCCGTTGACGTTGACGGTGACGGTCTGCGTCGTCATCGCCGGCGGCGAAGTTCGAGCGTGCCCGTGGCCGCGGCGAAGTCGCCCGGGGCCACCGCCGAGTTGTTGGCGGTCGCGTAGTTGACCGACACCAGCGCGGCCGCTGGCCGCGGAGAGCGTGGCCGTGAAGGTCGCGCTCACCGTGCCGGAGTCGCCTTCGGTGACGGTGACGTCGTCGACCGAGAGCGAAGGCTCGGGATCGTCGTCCGTGATCGTGCCGAGGCCGAGGTCGTCGGCAATCGTGGCGTTCGAAGCGCCTGAGAGGCTCGACGGTGAAGCTCTCGTTTATCTCATCACGCGCGTCACCTATAAGGGCGACGTCCACGGTCTTCGAAGTCTGGCCCGGCGTAAAGGTGAGCAGGCCGGTGGTCGCGGTGTAGTCGCCGGGCGCGATCGCCGAGCCGTCGACGGTCGCGTAGTTGACGGTCACGGTCTGGCCGCTGGCCGCGCTCAGGCTGACGGTGAAGGTCGCATTCGGGGCGCTCTCGAGCTGGGTGACGTCGTTGATCGAGAGAGACGGCGCCGCATCGTCGTCCGTGATCGTCCCGACGGCCTGGCCGTCGGCGAGGGTCGCGTGCGAGGGGCCCGTCAGGTTGAGGAAGAAGCTTTCGTTCGCCTCGTCCAGCACGTCGCCGTTGACGAGCACCGTGACCGTCTTCGAGGTATCCCCGGCCGGGAAGTCGAGCGTCCCGCTCGCCGCCGCGTAGTCGGCCGGCGCGACCGCAGAGTCATTTGCCGTGGCGTACGCGACCGAGACGTCCTGGCCGCTGACCGCGCTCAGGCCGACGGTGAAGGTCGCAACGGTCGTGCCCGCATTCCCCTCGGTGACGGTGACGTCGCCGACCGACAGCGTCGGCTCGGCGTCGTCGTCGTTGATCGTCCCGACGCCCTCTGCATCGCCGAGGGTGGCGTTCGTCGGAATCGGCGAGCTTGAGGAAGAACGTCTCGTTCGCCTCGTCGAGCACGTCGCCGAGCACCTGAATCGTGACCGTCTTCGAGGTCTCGCCGGCGGCGAAGGCGAGGAAGAACGCCTCGCGTCACGAAATCGAGTGTGCCGCTCGCGGTGTTCTCGGCCGTCTCGTAGACGACGCTGTGCGGCGCGGCCCGACGGCGCAGAGAGCGTGACGTTGAAGGTGGCGTCGACGGTGCCGCTGTTGCCCTCGGTCACCGAGACGTCGCCGACGGACACCGTTGGCTCTGCGTCGTTGTCGGTGATCGTGCCCAAGTCCGAGGTTGTCGCCGAACGTCGCGTTGACCGGGCTCGAGAGCGCGATCGTGTAGTTCTCGTTGTCCTCGTCGAGCAGGTCGCCGACGACCGGGACGGTGATCGTCTCCGAGGTGTCGCCCGGAATGAACGTGAGGCCTCCGCTGACGGCGCCGTAGTCGGCCGGCGAGGTCGCCGTCCCGGCGACGCTGGCGTAGTTGACGGTCACGGTCGGAGGCGCTCGGCGAGCTCAGGTTGACCGTGAAGGTCGCGTTGCTCGACCCTGAGTTGCCCTCGGTCACGGTCGCGTCCGTGATCGAGATCGTCGGCGGCGTGTCGTCGTTCGTGATCGTCCCCTGTGCGAGCTCGGTGGCGACGGTCCCGTTCTCCGAACCGCCGAGAGGGCGATGAAGAAGGTCTCGTCGAGCTCGTCGGCCGTATCGCCGTTGACGGTGATGCTCAGCGTCTGCTCGGTCTGCCCGGGAGCGAAGCTCGCCACCGCATCGACAGCGACGTAGTCCTCGCCCGCGGTCGCCGTGTCGTCGATCGTCTCGTACTCGACGGTGACCTCCTGCGGGCTCGGCGCGCTCAGGCTCAACGTGAAGTCGGCGGTGACCGTGCCGGCGTTGCCCTCCGTGACGCTCACGTTGTCGATCGAGATCGCCGGGCCGTCGTCGTCCGTGATCGTCCCCACGGCCTGCCCGTCACCGATCGTCGCCTCCGACGGGGTTCGCCAGGTCGACGGAGAACGTCTCGTTGACTTCGTCGATCGTGTCGCCGTTGACGATGACGATCGCCGACTGCGAGGTCTGACCCGGCGCGAACACCAACTGGGTCGCCGGGACCTGCGGTGTAGTCGTCCGGCTGCGTCGCCGTGCCGTCGGAGGTCGAGTAGTCGACGGAGACGGTCTGGCCGCTCGGCGCGTCGAGCGTGACGTCGAACGTGACCTCGACCGTCTCGAAGTCGGCGCCCTCGGTGACCGTGGCGTTGGCGATGGAGAGCTGCGGCGCCGCGTCGTTGTCGTTGATCGTCGCCGTGCCCTCGCCGTCGTCGAGAGGTCCGCCGCCGACAGCGTTCGTCAGCGTGACCGTGAAGGTCTCCGCCGCCTCGTCGAGCGTGTCGTTGAGCACCGGGACCGGGATCAAGGCTTGCGGTCGCCCCGGCTGGGATGGTCACCTGTCCGCTGGTGTCGGCGTAGTCCTCGCCGGCGGACGCGGTGAAGTCACCCGTCGCGTAGTCGAAGGTGACGTCCACGCCGCTCGGCGCGTCGAGACGTGACCGTGAACGTTGCTTCGGGCTCCGTGCCCTCGGTGACCGTCACGTTGTCGATCGAGAGGTTCGACAGCGGCTCGGCGCGCGACGCGGCCGAGACCAGGGCTGCCACGAAGATGGCAATCAGGACGGGTATTAGTGAGCGCCGCAGCATCGATCCGTTATCCGCTCAGGAAGATGAAGGCGAAGAAGATCCCTGCGGCGACGAGGGACATCACCCCGCTGATTGCAAACTGTTGACGGCGGCCGGCGAGCAGGTTCTCGACCCAGTACCACGGAGTCAGGTGGGCCGGGATCAGCGCCATGGCGAGCAGAGCGATCGCGAGGGCCCCGAGGCCGACGAGGATGACTGGGACCGCCGCGCTCTGCGACTTGGCGCTCGCGGTAGCGGGCACCAAGTTGATCTCGGAGTCGCTCACTGGAACGGGCGCCTCCTCGGCGGCGCCGCTCGGCGGCGGCAGGATCTGAATCGGCCGGGACTCGGCACGGGCAGCGGCGGCGCGGCGCCTGGCCGCGATCTTCGCCGCCTGGCGACGGGCGGCGGCGAGCTTGGCTTCGCGGCGCTGCGCTGCAAGGGCCGCTGCGACCTCGGCTGCGCTCGGCTGTGGCGAGACGACTGCCGGTGGAGGCGGAGGCTGAACGACGGTCGGTGGCGGCGGCGGCGCCGGCTGTCGAGCCGGCGGCGGCGGCTGAGCCTTGGGCTGCGGTTTCGGGACCGGCATTGGATCGGGCTTCGGCGCTGCGAGCGCCGGGGCGGAAACGAGCAGGCAAAAGCTGGCTGCCCCCAAGAGCCCGAGCGTGACCGCAGTGGACGGTCTAGCTGTGCGCCGCAAACGCACCTTCCCCCACGCACACATAGTGACACTCTTTTCGAGTTTTGAATAGTCTCAGTGAAGTTAAGACAAGCGGGCCGAGATTCTCTACGAGCCTGGCCGCTCGGAGCGCCGCAGCATTGATCCGTTATCCGCTCAGGAAGATGAAGGCGAAGAAGATCCCTGCGGTGACCAGGGACATCACCCCGCTGATTGCGAACTGTTGACGGCGGCCGGCGAGCAGGTTCTCGACCCAGTACCACGGAGCCAGGTGGGCGGGGATCAGCGCCATGGCGAGCAGGGCGATCGCGAGTGCGCCGAGGCCGACGAGGATGACGGGGACGGCCGCGCTCTGCGACTTGGCGCTCGAGGTAGCGGTAGCGGGCACCAGGCTGATCTCGGAGCCGCTCAGCGGAGCGGGCGCCTCCTCGGCGGCGGCGCTCGGCGGCGGCAGGATCTGAATCGGCCGGGACCTGGCGCGGGCCGCGGCGGCACGACGCCTGGCCGCGAGCTTCGCCGCCTGGCGGCGGGCGGCCTCGCGCTGGGCGGCGCGGCGCTGCGCTGCAAGGGCCGCAGCGACCTCGGCCGCGCTCGGCTGTGGCGAGACGACTGCCGACGGAGGCGGAGGCTGGACCGTCGGTGGTGGTGGCGGCGGCGCCGGCTGTCGAGCAGGCGGTGGCGGCGGGGCCTTGGGCTGCGGTTTCGGAACCGGCCGCGGATCGGGCTTCAGCGCCGCGATGGCCGGGGCCGAAACGAGCAGGCAAAAGCTGGCTGCCCCCAAGAGCCCGAGCGTGACCGCAGTGGACGGTCTAGCTGTGCGCCGCAAACGCACCTTCCCCCACGCGCCACATAGTGACACTCTTTTGGAGTTTTTACTAGTCTCGGGCAGGTAATTCCCACAGGCCGCGAGTCAGCCAGGGAATCGTTGCAACTCGGAAACGGCCGCCGGGCCGCCACCGAGGTTCAGTCGGAGGCGCCTCGCCGCATCTCCTCGGCGACGTGCCGGCCGCGGTCGTGCACGGCCCGGCGTCGATCTCCGAGGTCTGGCGCCACGTCTTCGGCGAGGTCGACCGGGGTCTCGGCCGACTCGAACTCCTCCCGGTCGTCCACGACGGCGCGGGATTCGGCGAGCTTGGCGCGCAGCTCGTCCGCATGGTCGTCGGCCACCGTTGGCGACGGGGCCGGTTTCCCGCGGACCCGGCGGAAGGCAGCCGCCCCCGCGACCGCGGCGCCACCGAGCACGAGCGCGAGGCGGCCTCTCATGGCGGCGATGCTATCGTGTCGCCCGCCACCTGCCTCGCCAGCCGTCGTCCCGTTCCCCGGGCGGCCGCATCCCGGTGAGGCCGCTCCAGACCGAAGGGAGGCACGAGGGAACATGATCGACTACGAGATTCTGCTCATGCTGGATCCGGAGACCCCGGATGAGCGCCAGCAAGAAATCGTGACGCGCACGCGCGAGCTCCTCGAACGCGGCGGCGGGCGCTTCGAGAAGCACGAGGTCTGGGGGCGGCGCAAGCTCGCCTACGAGATCGACCACAAGCCGGACGGCGCGTACCACCTGCTGACGTTCGCGGCAGAGCCCGATGCGCTCGACGAGGTCTCGCGCATCCTCAAGATCACCGACGGCGTCATGCGCCACCTGGCCGTCCGCCGCCCGAAGCCCGGGCGCACGACGACGGCGACCTCAGCCCCGCCGCAGGAAATGGCGCCGAGCGATACCGACCGCGAGCCGGAGTACGCTGCTCCGGCGATCGAATCAGAGGAAAGGGAGTAACACCATGGCCAACATCAATCGCGTCGTTCTCGTCGGCAACCTGACCAAGGATCCCGAGCTGCGTCACACGCCGAGCGGGACCGCCGTCTGCAAGATCCGCCTGGCCGTCAACACGCGCCAGAAGGACGGACAGACCGGCGAGTGGGGCGACAAGCCCAACTACTTCGACGTCACCGTCTGGGGCAACCAGGGCGAGAGCTGCGCGCAATACCTCTCCAAGGGCCGCCCGATCGCCGTCGACGGACGACTCGACTGGCGGGAGTGGGAGGCGCAGGACGGGACGAAGCGCCAGGCGGTCGAGATCATTGCCGACACCGTTCAGTTTCTCGGCTCGCGCGGCGACGCCGAGGGTGGCGGCCAGCCGCAGTTCGTACCTGCCGGCGCGACCGCGGAGCCGAACGCCGACTTCGGCGGTGGCGGCGGAGCTGCCGACGACGACATCCCCTTCTAGCGATGGCTCAAAAGGACAGAGAGAGGCAGCAGGGCGGCTCGAGCGGCGGCCGCAGCGGCGGGCGGCGCGAACGGCCCGCTGCTCCCGGACGGCGGAAGAGCTGTTACTTCTGCAAGGACAAGGTCGACGAGGTCGACTGGAAGAACTACAACCAGCTTCGCCGGTACGTCTCCGAGAAGGGCAAGATCCGCTCGCGGCGGATCACGGGGACCTGCCGTCGCCACCAGAAGCAGGTCGCGGTCGCCGTCAAGCGCGCCCGCGAGATGGCGCTGCTGCCCTACGTAACGAACTGATGAAGGTCATCCTCCGGCAAGACGTCGAGAAGATCGGCCTGCGCGGCGAGGTCGTCGAGGTCGCACGCGGGTTCGCGCGCAACTTCTTGCTCCCCCGACAGCTCGCCGAGCCCGCGACGCCCTCACGCGTCGCCGAGCTCGAGAAGGTCAACGCCCACCGCGCACTCCACGAGGCGCAGAGCTTCGAGCAGGCACAGGAGATCTCGCAGCGGCTCGGCCAGACCGAGCTGCGCTTCGACGTGAAGGCCGGGGACACCGGCGTGCTCTTCGGTTCGGTGACGGCAACGGACGTCGCCGACACGCTCTGGGAGAAGCACAAGATTCGCGTCGACCGCAAGAAGATCGAGCTTGCGGACCCGATCAAGCGGATCGGCCGCTACGAGATCCCGATCGAGCTCTTTGCCGACGTCGTCGTCCCGGTGCGGACGCTGGTCATCCCGGAAGGCGGCGAGTTGCCGCCCGAGGTCGAGGAGGAGCCGATCGCGCCCGAAGAGGCCGAGCCGGTCGCGGAGGTCGAGGGTGAGGGTGAGGAGGACGTCGAGGAGGTCGCCGAGTTGTCCGACGAAGCGCTGGAGGCAGCGATCGCAGCGGCCGAGCAGCCGGAGACCCCGGCCCCTGTCGAGGAGCCGGTCGAGGGCGATGAGGACGTGCCCGGAGACGCTCTCGATCGCGCAGTCGACGCGCATATCGACGCCGTCGCGGACGAGGAATCACAAGAGCGAAACTAGTTATCCACAGGCCCGTGCACCGGGCTGTGGACAACATCACGAACGTTCCGCAAACTGGGCGATTTTCGTCCTGGCCATGCTGTGAAGCGTCGTGGGGATGATGTCCGCATCGATGTGGACAATGGCGGGAACGTGTGTTCCCTATGCCTGCATATCGGCGGTTTTCGCTCCAGCGCCCCGACTTCGGAAGGACGGTTTCAACACCATTGAAATCTGCCCTTCCAGCCCCCACTAATGCCGACGTGGCCACCGTCGCCCAGTCCGTTGACACTGCCCCGGTCCCGCCGCAGAATCTCGACGCGGAGGAGTCAGTCCTCGGCGCGATGATGCTCTCCCCCGGCGCGATCGGGGCGGTCAGCGAAGTCCTCGACGCGGGCGACTTCTACCGCGAGAGTCACGCGAAGATCTACCGAGCCGCCCTCGGCCTCTACGCCCGCGGCGAGCCCGTCGACGCGATCACGCTCGTCGACGAGCTCGGTGAGCGCGGCGACCTGGAGGCGGTCGGCGACCGCGGGCGCGTGCACGAGCTCGCAGCGCTGGTGCCGGCGACCGCAAACGCCGCGCACTACGCCCGCATCGTGCGCGAGATGGCCACGCTCCGCGGGCTGATCCGCGCGGGCGGCGAGGTCGCGCGACTCGGCTGGGAGCGTCCCGGCGATGCGCGCGAGCTCGTCGACCAGGCCGAACAGATCGTCTTCGAGCTCTCGCAGAACCGCACCTCCACCGAGTTCAGTCACATCGAGGCGCTGCTGAAGGAGAGCTTCGAGCGAATCACCCAGCTGTACGAGGCAGGCGAGGAGCTCAGCGGCGTGCCGTCGGGCTTCCGCGACATCGACCGGCTGACGTCGGGGTTCCAGCCCGGCAACCTGATCATCGTCGCCGCCCGCCCGAGCATGGGGAAGTCGGCGCTCGGCCTCTGCATGGCGGCGAACATCGGCGTCAAGCACCAGCACCCGGTCGCCCTGTTCACGCTCGAGATGTCGAAGGCCGAGGTCACGCAGCGGCTGATGTGCAGCGAGGCGAAGGTCGAGTCGCAGCGGCTGCGAAGCGGCAAGCTCGCGGTCGACGACTGGCCCCGCCTCACCGCGGCGTGCGACAAGCTGGCGAAGGCGCCGATCTACGTCGACGACACCGGGTCGATCAACATGATGGAGATCCGCTCGAAGGCACGGCGCCTGAAGACCCAGGAGCCGAACCTGAGCCTGATCATCGTCGACTACCTGCAGCTGATGACCTCGGGCTCGACCGCCGAGAACCGCGTGCAGGAGGTCTCCCAGATCTCGCGGCAGCTGAAGGTGCTCGCCCGCGACCTCGACACGCCGGTGCTGGCGATGTCACAGCTGTCCCGCGCCGTCGAGCAGCGCCACGACAAGCGGCCGATCCTGTCCGACCTGCGCGAGTCGGGTTGTCTGACCGGAGACGCACGCGTCTTCCTCCCGGATCTCGGCACGTACGTGCCCATTTCCGACCTGATGGGTCAGGAGGGCGTGAGCGTGATGGCGCTCAATGAAGAGACGTGGCGCATGGAGCCGCGGCGAGTTCTACGGACGTTCTCGAACGGACGCAAGCCGGTTTTCACCCTCGTGACTCGGCTCGGTCACACGATCCGCGCGACCGGGAATCACAAGTTCCGGGCGCTTGACGGCTGGCGTCGACTCGACGACATGGCGCCCGGAATCCGGATCGCCCTGCCGCTGGGAATGTCCTCGCCGCTGCGGCACGAGCATCCGGCGGCCACAGCGGAAGTGCAGGGAGGGATCGCGCAGTTGATCTCGCGCAGCGACACCATCGCGACCACCGGGGAGGTCTGCTGGGACGAGATTGTCCAGCTCGAGCCCGACGGAATCGAAGAGACGTACGACCTGACCGTCGAGGGCCTCCACAACTTCGTGGCGAACGATGTCATCGTCCACAATTCGATCGAGCAGGACGCCGACCTCGTCTTCTTCATCTACCGCGACGAGTACTACAACGAGGAGTCGGACCAGCAGGGCCTGGCCGAGGTCATCCTGGCCAAGCACCGCAACGGCCCGACCGGCTCCGAGAAGCTCTCCTTCCTCAAGCGCTACGCGAAGTTCGCGGACCTCGCGGCCTAGCTGCTCTCCCTAGCGAGGTCACTGCAGCGCGGGTTGTCGTTGAACGACTTCGAGAGCTCCTCCGCGTCGTACTTCTCGTCGAGCTGGTCGATCTGGTCGCCGATGTCGCTGCCGGCTTTCTGAATCGACGCGCCGAGGTCCTGGGCCGCCGGCCCGAACTTGGAGGGATCGTCGGGCAGCCCCTGCACCGTTTGCCTCGCCTGCACGAGCGTCGTCCTCAGGCTCTGCAGCCTGGCCAGCAGGTCGCGGGAAATCTTGTCGCCGTCCTCGACCGACGGCTGGCCCGCCGCCTTGACGTCCGTCAGCATCTGGTCCGTCCGCGTGACCACGTCGCCGATGAAGTCGACGAGCTGCTCGCGGACGTCCGCGACCGTGCGTGTGCTCTTGGGCGGTTGCCCGGCCCGGGTCTGGAGGTCCTGCGCCCAGTCGGCGACAGCCGTGCAGATGTCGCCGCTCCACTGATCAGGGCTCGCGCCCTCGACCTCGTTCCCGCCGCCGTCACCTCCGCAGCCGGAAGCCGCCAGGGCGAGCGCGGTCAAGACAACTGCGAGGAGAAAGCGCACCGCTCGACCCTACAAGGGGTCGCGGGAACCGCGGCGCCCGCTGCCCCTTCTGGCAGACTCAAGCCCCGTGCCGGCCACCGTCATCGTGGGCGCCCAGTGGGGGGACGAGGGCAAGGGGAAGATCGTCGACCTGCTGGCGCAGCATTCGGATCTCGTCTGCCGCTACCAGGGTGGGCCGAACGCCGGGCACACGATCATCGCCAACGGCGAGACGTACAAGTTCAAGCACATGCCGTCGGGGATCCTCTGGGGCAAGGAGTGCATCCTCGGCGCCGGGTGCGTGATCGACCCGGGAGTCTTCATCGAGGAGCTCGACGACCTCGAGACGCGCGGCATCTCGACCGACACGGTGAGGGTCTCCGGGAACGCGCACCTCGTCATGCCGTGGCACGTCGCGCTCGACGGCGCGAGCGAGCGACGGCTCGGGAACCTGCAGATCGGCACGACCCGCCGGGGCATCGGCCCGGCTTACGCGGACAAGTCGGCGCGGCTCGGCATCCGCGTGCAGGACCTGTTCGACCCCAAGATCCTGCACCAGAAGATCGAGGTCGCCCTCGCCGAGAAGAACGTCTGGCTCGAGCGCGTCTACGGCGCGGCGCCTCTCGACCTGGAGGAGATCGTCACGGGCACCGAGAGCTACGCGAAGCGGCTCCGTCCCTACATCGCGGACACGTCCCTGCTGGTCGACCGTGCGCTACGCGACGGCAAGGGAGTGCTCTGCGAAGGCGCGCAGGCCACGCTGCTCGACCTCGATCACGGCACGTATCCGTTCGTCACCTCGTCGAACCCGATCGCAGGCGCCGCCGCAACCGGCCTCGGGATCGGACCGACGCGAATCGACCGCGTGATCGGCGTCGCGAAGGCGTACGTCACACGCGTGGGCGAGGGACCCTTCCCCACCGAGATCGAAGGGCCGGACCAGGAGCGACTTCGCGAGCTCGGCGGCGAGTACGGCACGGTCACCGGCCGGGAGCGGCGCTGTGGGTGGCTCGACATCGTCGGCCTGCGTTACGCCGCCCGACTGAACGGCCTCACGTCGCTTGCTCTCACCAAGCTCGACGTGCTCTCGTCCTTCTCCGAGCTGCCCGTCTGCGTTCGTTACCGCCTCCGCGACGGAAGTGAGACCTCCGAGTTTCCGGCGCACCAGAGCGACTTCCACCATTGCGAGCCGGTCTACGAAGTGCTGCCCGGCTGGGAGGAGGAGCTCAACGGTCTCGACGATGTGTCACAGCTCCCCTCGCGCGCGCGCGAGTACGTGCAGTTCGTCGAGAGGGAGCTCGGCGTCGAGGTCTGCCTCATCGGCACTGGTGCTTCCCGCGAGCATGTGCTCTCACGGCGAGGCGTCGAAGCCGTACTCGGTTAGCTGGTCCGGCGCCACGGGCGCCGGACTCGCGGAAAGTTCTTCGCACTTTCCGCGACTAAGAGCACCGATCGTCGGAGTCCTACGCAATGACCTGCGTGTAGTTGGCTCTGAGAATCTCGGATCGGCGCCCTCTTTCGCGACGAAGCTGTCGTCGAGCCTCCGCGCGGGAGCGGCAGTACACTCGCGCCGGTGAAAGTGCTCCTAGTCGGATCGGGAGGACGCGAGCACGCACTGGCGTGGAAGCTCGCGCAGAGCCCGGAGCTCGAAGAGCTTCACACGGCCCCTGGAAACCCGGGCATCGCCCAGCTCGGCACCTGCCACCCGATTCACGCCGAGGACGGCGAGTCGATGATCGAGCTGGCGCGGAACCTGCCGGCCGACCTCGTAGTCGTCGGCCCCGAGGCCCCGCTCGTCGCAGGTGTCGCCGACGAGCTGCGGATGGCGGGCATCTCCGTCTTCGGCCCCAGCGCGGCCGCGGCGCGAATCGAGGGCTCCAAGGCGTTTGCGAAGGAGATCATGCGCGACGCGGGTGTGCCGGCGGCCGAGACGATGTCCGTCGCCCGGCCACCCTGTGTGGTCAAGGCGGACGGCCTGACAGCCGGGAAGGGCGTCTTCATTTGCCGCACGCAGGCGCAGCTCGACGCGGCTCTCCATGCGGTACGCACGCACGGCGAGAGCTGGGTCATCGAGGAGCTGCTCGAGGGCGACGAGGTGTCGATCTTCGCGATCTGCGACGGGGCCGGCGGGCTGGCGCTCGCGGCTGCGCGCGACTACAAGCGAGTGGGAGACGGCGACGAGGGCCCCAACACGGGTGGCATGGGCGCGTACTCCCCGGTCCCCGAGGTTGGCCCGGCAGAGCTCGACGAGCTGCTCGAGACCGTCCACCTGCCGGTGCTCGCGGAGCTGGCGAAGCGCGGATCGCCCTTCACCGGGCTCCTCTACGCCGGGCTGATGCTCACCCCCGACGGGCCTCGCGTGCTGGAGTTCAACTGCCGCTTCGGCGATCCCGAGACGCAGGTGATCCTGCCGCGCATCGAGGGTGATCTGCTCGGCGCGCTACTTGCGGCCGCCCAGGGTGATCTGAGCGAGATCGAGCTGGCGGTCAGTGACCGCGCAGCGGTGACGGTCGCCGTCGCCGCCGGGAACTACCCCGAGTCGGGCGACTCCGGGACGCCCATCGAAGGCGTCGAGGCAGCGGAGGCCGGCGGCGCAGTCGTCTTCCACGCGGGCACGGCTGTGCGAGACGGTCGGCTGGTCACGAACGGCGGTCGCATCCTCAACGTCACCGCGACTGCGGACACGCTCGAGGAAGCACGCACCCGCGCATACGCGGCTTGCGACCTGATCTCGTTCGACGGCGCGCGCTACCGGCGCGACATCGCCGAAGGGGCGGTGAGGGTTGGCTCCTGACGGGCCGCTCGTCGGGATCCTGATCGGCTCGGAGTCTGATCGCGAAGCGATCTCGGCTGCGGTCAAGGAGCTCGACGAGCGTGGGATCTCGAACGAGTTGAATGTTCTCTCGGCGCACCGCGACCCGATTGGCGTCGCCGAGTACGCGACGAACGCGCAGGGCCGCGGAATCCGTGTCCTCATCGCCGGCGCGGGGATGGCGGCGGCGCTGCCCGGCGTGGTGGCGGCTTACAGCGAGCTGCCGGTGATCGGAGTCCCCTTGGTTTCGAGCAAGTCGGTTGCGGGCGGGCTCGACGCCCTCCTCGCCATCGCGCAGATGCCGCCGGGCGTGCCTGTCGCCTGCGTGTCCGTCGACGGAGCCCGGAACGCCGCCATTCTCGCTGCGAGAATTCTCGCGCTGGCGGCGCCTCCTCCGGACTGAGAGCTCAGGTGTCCTTATCCGGGTCGATCTCGTCGGCCCGCTCGATGCGGGCTTCCGCCGCCTCCCGCTCCTTGCGCGCCCGCTCTGCCTGCTCTTCGGCGAGCGCCTCGCGCTCTTGAGCCCGGCGCGTCTGCTCGCCGGCCTCGGAGCGCAACTCCTGCGCTTCGCCGCGGCGCTTCTCCAGCTGCGCGGTTTTTGCACGCCGTGCCGCGAGCACGAGAGCGGCGAGAACGATCACAGCGACGACCACGATCACGATGATGAGCCAGGTGTCCATGGATGCAGTGTTCCGCCCGCTCGGTCCGCCCAAACCCGGGAACCGAAGTCGCGACTGGAAACCGGCCTTCCTGAGCCGTATCTAGAATCGGATCGGTGATCGCCCGCTACTCCCGCCCGGCCATGTCCAGAATCTGGTCGGAGGAGGGCAAGCTCGAGCGCTGGCTCGAGGTCGAGCTCGCTGCGCTCGACGCGTGGGCCGAGGTCGGGGTCGTCCCGGCCGAGGCGGCTCGCGAGATCCGCGCCGCCGCCCGCCCGCCCTCCCCGGCCCGCGTCGCCGAGCTCGAGGAGAAGACCCAGCACGACCTGGCCGCGTTCGTCGACGCGGTCGCAGAGGGGCTCGGTCCCGAGGGGCGCTGGTTCCACTACGGGCTGACGTCCTCCGATGTCGTCGACACCGCGCTGGCCCTGCAGATCCGCGAGGCCGGCGGGCTGATCCTCGCCGGGATCGAGCGCGCACTCGACGCCGTGGTCACGCGGGCCGAGGAGCACCGGAACACGCTGACGATCGGTCGCACACATGGTGTCCACGCCGAGCCGACGACCTTCGGCCTCAAGCTCGCCGTCTGGGCCTTCGAGCTCGACCGTGCCCGACAGCGGCTGGCCCACGCGCTCGAGGGGATCCGCGTCGGCAAGCTCTCGGGCGCAGTCGGCACGTACTCGGTCACCGACCCTGAGGTCGAGCGCCTGGCCTGCGAGCAGCTCGGCCTCGAGCCGGCGCCGGCCTCGACGCAGATCATCCAGCGCGACCGGCACGCCGAGCTGCTGTCCGCGCTCGCCCTCTGCGCAGCCTCTCTGGAGAAGTTCGCGCTCGAGATCCGGCACCTCGCCCGGACCGAGGTCGGCGAAGTGCAGGAGCCGTTCGGCAAAGGGCAGAAGGGGTCGTCGTCGATGCCGCACAAGAAGAACCCGGTGGTGGCCGAGCGGATCTGCGGGCTGGCACGGGTCGTGCGCGCCAACGCGCTCGTCGGGCTCGAGAACGTCGCCCTCTGGCACGAGCGCGACATCTCGCACTCGTCGGCTGAGCGCGTCGTCATCCCGGACTCCTTCCTCGCGCTCGACTACATGCTGGACAAGCTCGCCTGGCTCGTCGAAGGGCTCGTCGTCCGCCCCGAGCGCATGCGCCGCAACCTCGACTCGAGCCACGGTCTCTTCTTCAGCCAGCGCCTGCTGCTCGCTCTCGTCGACGCTGGACTGGCCCGGGACGAGGCGTACCGGCTCGTCCAGGCGCACGCGATGCGGGCCTGGGAGGAGGAGCGCGACTTCACCGCGCTCGCGCGCGAAGACCAGGAGATCGCCAAGCACCTCGACGCCGTCGCGCTCGACGCCGTCTTCGATCTGGATTCATACACCCGCCACGTGGATGCGATCTTTGACCGGTTGCAGACACTGACCCGAAAGGAGGAGCCCGTTCATGCCTGAGGCCGTCCACGTAGGAAGCGGAAAGGTGCGCGAGCTCTACGCGCTCGACGACGAGCGGCTGTTGCTCGTCGCCAGCGACCGCATCTCGGTCTTCGACGTCGTCCTGCCGACGGAGATCCCCGACAAGGGCCGCGTGCTGACCGGCCTCTCGGCGTTCTGGTTCGCCCGCACGAAGGACATCTGCTCCAACCATCTGTTGGGCGTTCGCGACGACGGGCGGTCGACGGAGTGCCGGCGGCTCGAGATGCTTCCGATCGAGGTCGTCATCCGGGGCTACATCACGGGCTCGGGCTGGAAGGACTACCAGGCGAACGGTGAGGTGTCCGGTCACCGCCTCCCGGAGGGGCTGCGCGAGTCCGAGCAGCTGCCAGAGCCGATCTTCACGCCCTCGACCAAGGCGACGGAGGGGCACGACGAGAACATCACGCGCGACCAGGCCGCCGAGCTCGTCGGGACCGAGCAGCTAGCCGAGGTCGAGCGCGTCGCGATCGAGCTCTACCGCTTCGCAGCTGAGCACGCGGCGGGTCGCGGGATCATCATCGCCGACACGAAGTTCGAATTCGGCCTCGACGAGACCGGCACGCTCGTGCTCGCCGACGAGGCCTTCACCCCCGACTCGTCTCGTTTCTGGCCGGCCGACGAGTACGAGCCGGGCAAAGGCCAGGCGTCCTTCGACAAGCAGTTCGTCCGCGATTACGCCGAGTCGCTCGGCTGGGACAAGACCGCCCCAGGCCCCGAGCTGCCGGACGCCGTCGTCACCGGGACGCGGGCGCGCTACATCGAGGCCTTCGAGCGCTTGACCGGGATCGCCTTCGACGACTACGCGGCCGACCCGGGAGTGGTCTCTCGATGAAGGTCTCCGTGCTCGTCAGGCCGAAGCCGGGGATCCTCGATCCCCAGGGCGAGGCGGTCGAGAACTCGCTGCGGCATCTGGGCTTCTCGGTCGAAGCTGCGCGCGTCGGCCGGCTCGTCGACCTCGAGGTCGAGGCGACGAACGAGGCTGAGGCGCGCCAGCAGGTCGAGAAGATGTGCGCCGAGCTGCTCGCCAACCCGCTGATCGAGAGCTACGAGATCGAGCTGCAGTGAAGCCTCGCATCGGCGTCCTCGTCTTCCCGGGCTCGAACGACGACCGCGATGCGGCGCTGGCGTTGGAGGGCCTCGGCGCGGAGGCGCTGATGGTCTGGCACGGAGAGGCCGACCTGCCCGACGTCGGTGCGGTCGTCCTGCCGGGCGGCTTCTCGTACGGCGACTACCTGCGCTGCGGCGCGATCGCCCGCTTCTCGCCGGCGATGCAGGCGGTTGCCGACTTCGCCGCCGAGGGCGGGCTCGTCCTCGGCGTCTGCAACGGATTTCAGATCCTGTGTGAGGCCGGCCTCCTCCCGGGCGCGCTGCGCCCGAACGCCTCGCTCTCGTTCGTCTGCCGTGACGTGACCATGCGCGTCGAGCGCACAGACACGGCCTTCACCTCGCGCTGCGAGCCCGGCCAGGACGTGACGATTCCCATCAAGCACGGCGAAGGCTGCTTCTTCGCCGACGCCGAGCTCCTCGACGAGCTCGAGGCGAACGAACAGGTCGTCCTCCGCTACGCGGCGAACCCGAACGGCTCGGTGGCCGACATCGCCGCCGTGATCAACGCGGAGGGCAACGTCATGGGCCTCATGCCTCACCCGGAGCACGCGGTCGATCCGCTCGTCGGCTCGACAGACGGGGCGCTCGTCCTGGGCTCGGTCGTGGACGCAGTCCGCGAGCGCATGGCTGTTTCGGTTCCTAGAGGCGCAAGGTTTCCTCCAATCCGGGGTGCTTTCCGAGCGCCTCGCGCAGCTTCTCGATGTCGCGCGCGCGAAGCGTCACGGGCCCGCGGCGAGCCGTCCCGTCTGTCGAGTACGCGAACCGGACGAGCCGCTCGCCGGACTTGCTCTCGAGGAGCTGCACGACCGACGCGAAGCGCTTCTCGCCGGCGCGCTGCTGAACCGTCAGCTCTTCGAGAAGGGTCGCCTGGCCCCAGGGTGTTGCTGCTTTCGCTGCCATGTCGGCCACGCTAGCGGCGCAAATGTCACGCGTTGGTGCCGGCTTCGAGCCAGGAGTGTTACGGCGTCCAGCTGACCTCGGTGTCGAGCAGGCCGAGGAAGGCCTCCGGGTCGGAGACCGCCGCCTCGGGTGCGTGCACGCCCTGCGCCGACAGCCGCCCCTCGGCGATCTCGACCGCGGCGCGAGCCGCAGGCTCTGCCGTCGAACGGGCGCTTCCCCCGCGCGTCCAGGTCATCCCGACGACACGCGACCCGTTGCCGGCGACGTCCACGACGTGTGCGGCGGCCGCCTGCTCCGACTGCACGTAGGGCTCGGGCTCCTCGCCCTCCTCGAGCGCGAGCAGCTTGTCGAGCAGCCCGGGAGCCAGGCACAGCCGGAAGCTCGCCTCGCGCAGGCTCGGATAGGCGGCGGGCAGGGTCGCCAGCTCGGAGTGCAGCGTGTAGATGCCCTTCGCCGGCCCGATCGGCTCCGGGAACTCGCGCTCCGCCTCGCCTGAAAGCGGCTCGACTTCCTCGACCTCGCCGTCGCGCACGACCATCGGCTTCATCTGCAGCTCGTCGAGCAGCGTTCGCACCGAGTAGGGCGCGGGAAACGGGTGATCCGCAGCAGCCGGGTCCCGCGAGGCGGCCCAGATCTCCATCGACAACGGCTCGGCATCGAGCCGCTCCACGGCGGCCCTGGCGAGCAGGTTCGACTTCCCTGGCGCCGAGCCCATGCCGAGGATCGCGGTCAGCCCCGAAGCGCGGAAGTCGTGGTCGAGCTCGAGCTGAAGACGCGTGACGTGAAAGAGCCCCCCGAGGTCGACGTAGTGCGCCCCGGCCTCCAGCGCCCCACGCATGACAGGCACGTTCAGCCGGTAGGCGACGGAGTTGACCACGACGTCGGAACCGGCCAGCGCACGCGCCACGGAGGCAGCATCCGAAGCGTCGACGTGCTCGTCGCCCTCGAGCCGTGCGTCCCGGCGCGCAACGTCCACTCCCCACTCCTCGAGGAAGTCGACGACGATCCGTCCGATCGTCCCGGCGGCGCCGATGACCGCGATCACGCTGCGATTGAAGCAGGATCACCAAGGTTCGCTCAGGACTTCGTGCGAGAATCGGCGCGATGGCGATCGAGCAGGGAACCTCCTCCGAGCGCGTGATCGCCGCGCGCGAGCGCCACGTGGCGCGGGGAATCGCCACGACGCCGATCGTGGTCGCCCGTGCCGAAGGGGCCAAGGTCGAGGACGTCGACGGCAAGGTCTACATCGACTTCGCCGGCGGCCTCGGCTGCCAGAACACCGGCCACGGGTTCCCGCCCGCGGTGGCCGCGATCCACGAGCAGGTCGACCGCTACCTCCACCAGTGCTTCATGGTCGGGCTGTACGAGCCGTACATCGACGTCTGCCGCCGCCTGGGAGAGCTCTCGCCCTGCGGGAGCGGAGACCAGAAGAGCCTGCTCCTGAACTCGGGCGCCGAGGCTGTCGAGAACGCCGTCAAGATCGCGCGGGCGGCGACCGGGAAACCAGGAGTCCTCGTCTTCGAGAACGCCTTCCACGGCCGGACCCTCCTCACGATGACGATGACGCACAAAGAGGACTACAAGCGCGGCTTCGGCCCGTTCGCCCCCGAGGTCTACCGTGCGCCCGGCCCGTACCCGTACCGCGGCGTCTCTTCGGACGACTCGCTTGGCGAAGTCGAGTCGCTCCTGGCCGAGCACGAAATCGGCTGCGTCGTCGTCGAGCCGGTGCAGGGCGAGGGTGGGTTCATTCCACTCCCTGACGACTTCCCCGCACGGCTGCTCGAGCTGTGCCGCAAGCACGGCGCGCTGTTCGTGGCCGACGAAGTGCAGTCGGGCACCGGCCGCACCGGCCCGGTCTGGGCCATCGAGCACTACGGCGTCGAGCCGGACCTCGTCGTGTCCGGCAAGTCGCTCGGCGGCGGCCTCCCGCTCGCAGGGCGTGACGGGCCCGGCCGAGATCATGGACGCCGTGGAGCCCGGCGGGCTCGGAGGGACCTTCGGCGGCAACCCGGTCGCGTGCGCAGCGGCCCTGGCCGTGCTCGACGAGGTCGACTCGGACAACTGGCGTGCGCGCGCAAACGAGCTGACTGATCTCATGGCGAGTCGGCTCCTGAAGATCCAGAGCGGAAACGACCATTGCGGCGAGGTGCGAGGGCTAGGCCCCATGCAAGCGGTCGAGCTCGTTCGAGACAAGGAATCGAAGGAGCCGGCTGCCGATCTGGCAAAGGCGACGACGGCCGCCGCGCGCGAGCACGGCCTGCTCCTGCTCTCGTGCGGCACCTATGGCAACGTGATCCGGATCCTCGTGCCGCTCGTCGTCTCCGACGAGGATCTCTCTCAGGGTCTGGACCTCCTGGAGCGCGCGCTTGGCGACGCCGGCGCCTGACGTCACCCTCCAGTCGCTACGCAAGTCCTACGGTGACGTTGCGGCCGTCGACGGAGTCGACCTGGAGGTCCAGCACGGTGAGTTCTTCACGATGCTGGGGCCGTCCGGCTCCGGGAAGACGACCACGCTCCGGCTCATCGCCGGCTTCGAGCAGCCCGACGAGGGTCGCGTCTTGCTCAGCGGAACCGACGTCACGGCGCGGCCGCCGTACGCGCGAGACGTCAACACGGTCTTCCAGGACTACGCGCTCTTCCCGCACATGTCGGTCGCGGAGAACGTCGGCTACGGCCTGCGGGTGAAAGGCGTTCGCCGGGGCATCAGGGGCAAACGGGTAGAGGAGGCTCTGGAGGTCGTGCGGCTCGCGGGGCTCGGCCCACGACGCCCCTCGCAGCTCTCGGGAGGCCAGCGGCAGCGGGTCGCGCTCGCAAGAGCGATCGTCAACGAGCCGCAGGTGCTCCTGCTCGACGAGCCCCTGGGCGCGCTCGACCTCAAGCTCCGCCAGGAGATGCAGATCGAGCTCCAGCGAATCCAGCGCGACGTCGGCATCACGTTCATCTACGTCACGCACGACCAGGAGGAGGCGCTGACGATGAGCGACCGCCTGGCCGTCTTCAACGAGGGCCGCATCGAGCAGGTCGGGAGTCCCGCGGAGGTGTACGAGCGGCCGCAGAGCGAGTTCGTGGCCGGCTTCGTGGGCGTCTCGAACGTACTCGAGCGGACGCTGAACGGCCACCCGAGCCGCTTCACCGTGCGCCCGGAGAAGATCCGCATGCTCGACCCGGACGACCAGGCCGAGGCCGGCGCCCACGTCGAGGGGGGAAAGATCAGCGAAGTCGTCTACGTCGGCATGGTCACGAGGTACATCGTCGACATGGACGCAGGCGGGCGACTCATGGTCGTCCGGCAGAACCTCGAAGTCTCGTCCGCCGAGGCGCTCGAGGCCCGAGGAAAGAACGTGCGCCTCCAATGGCGCCGTGAGCACACATACGAAATCGACCCGGGGTCGGAGAGGAAGGACGCATGACGACATGGAGAAGGCGGGCTCTCGGCGCGCTTGCGCTGACCGGCCTGCTCATTTTCTTCGCTTTCGCCGCGGCCAGCTGCGGCGGTGAAGACGACGGCGACGGCAACGGGTCAGCGAGCGTCGAAGGGCTGGGCAGCGACATCGAGGCGATCAAGGAAAGCGCCCGCGAAGAGGGTCAGGTGAACCTGATCAACTGGGCGGGCTACGTCGAGAAGGACTGGGTGACCCCGTTCGAGACGGAGACGGGCTGCAAGGTCAACTCGAAGGTCGGAGCGACCTCCGACGAGATGGTGACCTTGATGAAGACGGGCAGCTACGACGGCGTCTCGGCGTCCGGCGACGCAACACTGCGCTTGATCGCCGGCGGCGACGTAGCCGAGGTCGACCTCGACCTGATCGAGAACTACGACATGGTCTTCGAAGGCCTCAAGGACCAGCCGCACAACACCGTGGACGACGTGCCGTACGGCGTGCCGCACGGGCGCGGGGCGAACCTGCTCATGTTCCGGACGGACGTCGTCAAGCCCGCGCCGGACAGCTGGAGCGTCGTCTGGGAAGCCACCTCGCCGTACAAGGGCAAGATCACGGCGTACGACAGCCCGATCTACATCGCGGACGCCGCCGTCTACCTGAAGGCGACCCAGCCAGACCTCAACATCACCGATCCCTACGAGCTGGACGACAAGCAGTTCCAGGCCGCCGTCGCCCTGCTCAAGGAACAGAACGCGAACATCGGTGAGTACTGGTCGGACGCAGCCAAGGAGATCCAGGCGTTCACCAACAAGGACAGCGTCGTCGGCACGACGTGGCAGTACCAGGTCAATCAGCTGACCGGGGCGAAGGTGCCGGTGCAGGGAATCCTCCCGAAGGAGGGCTCGACGGGCTGGTCGGACACGTGGATGATCGCGTCCAAGTCCAAGAACCCGAACTGCATGTACCTCTGGATGAACTACATCATCTCGCCGGAGGCGAACGCGAAGGCGACGGAGTACTTCGGGGAGGCCCCGGTCAACGCGGAGGCCTGCAGCCTGACGAAGGACAAGAACCATTGCGAGACGTTCCACGCGCAGGACGAGGAGTACTTCTCGAAGGTCGCGTACTGGAAGACGCCGATCAAGGACTGCGGCGACGACCGAGGCGAGGTGTGCAAGGACTACTCCGAATGGACCGCGGCCTGGACCGAGATCAAGGGTTAGCCGCCTGAGCTCGGCCGCTCACGGAGAGGCGCCGCCCCGCGAAGGCCCGGGGCGGCGCCTCTCGTCCTTTTTCTTCCGGCACCCGCGCGCGCGGGTCACCGTCCTCCTCGCTTCGCCGCTCGCGTGGCTCGGTGTCCTTTACCTCGGCTCGCTGGCAGTGCTCTTCATCACAGCGGTCTGGAAGGTGGATCCCTTCACCGGCGACATCGTCCGCGAGTTCACCTTCGACAACTTCCGGACCCTCTGGGAGCAAGACGTCTACCGGCGCATCACCTTGCGAACGGTCGGGCTCGCGGCGGCCGTGACCGTCACCGACGCGGTCCTCGCGCTCCCGATCGCCTACTACATGGCGCGAGTCGCGTCGCCGAGGACACGGAGCATCCTCGTCGTCGCGATCCTGACGCCGTTGTGGGCGAGCTACCTCGTCAAGGTCTACGCATGGCGGATCGTCCTGTCGGGCCAGGGCCCGCTGAACTGGGCGCTCGAGCCGTTCGGCCTCGAGGGGCCCGGCTACACGACCACCGGCACGTGGATCGTGTTCAGCTACCTCTGGCTCCCGTTCATGATCCTGCCGATCTACGTGGGGCTCGAGCGCATCCCGAACTCGCTGCTCGAGGCCTCCTCCGACCTCGGCTCGCGCGGGCTAGGGACCTTCAGGCGCGTCATTTTCCCGCTCGCCTTCCCGGCGATCGTCGCCGGCTCGATCTTCACGTTCTCCCTGACCCTCGGCGACTACATCACGCCGCAAGTGGTCGGAAACACGAACTTCATCGGGAACGTCGTCTACACGAACGTCGGCGTGGCGAACAACCTGCCGTTCGCCGCCGCTTTCGCCACGATCCCGGTCCTGATCATGGTCGTCTACCTGGCGCTCGCAAGGCGGGCCGGCGCCTTCGAGAACCTGTGACCGCCGGCGGCGTCCTGCTCAGGCTCGCCACGGCTGCGACCCTGGCGTTCATCTACCTGCCGCTGCTCGTGATCGGGCTCTACGCGTTCAACGAGGACATCACTCAGGGCTGGCCGATCAACAGCTACACGACGGACTGGTTCGGGGTGGCGTGGAGGGACGACGACGTCCGCGCCGCGCTCTGGCTCTCGGTCAAGTGCGGGGTCGCGGCGACGGCGATCGCACTCGTGCTCGGGACGCTCGCGTCGCTCGCCGTGGCCCGGCACAGCTTCTTCGGACGAGAGTCGATTTCGTTCCTCGTCATCCTCCCGATCGCGCTGCCAGGGATCGTGACCGGGATGGCGCTGAACGCCTCGTACATCCGGTTCGGGATCGACTTCGGGCTGCTGACGATCGTGATCGGGCACGCAACGTTCTGCATCGTCGTCGTCTACAACAACGTGATCGCCCGGCTTCGACGCGCCTCGCCGTTCCTCGAGGAGGCCTCGTCGGATCTCGGCGCCGACGCGTGGCAGACGTTTCGCTTTGTCACCTTCCCGCAGCTCAGGACCGCGCTCCTGGCCGGAGGCCTGCTCGCCTTCGCGCTCTCCTTCGACGAAGTCATCGTCACGACGTTTACGTCAGGCGCGGAGCAGACGCTCCCGATCTGGATCTTCACGAATCTCGCTCGACCTGAGCAGCTGCCGGTCATCAACGTCGTCGCGCTCGTCGTGATCCTGCTCTCGGTGATCCCAGTCTGGATCGCGGTGCGTCTGACCCGCGAACCGGTCGGCGTCGGGGGCACCACAGGAGCCGCAGCCGGCGTCAAGCAATGAGATAGGTTGGCGCAGACGAGGAGGTTTCGATGAGCGTGACTGTGGCGTCCTACAAGAACTTCGTCGGCGGCGAGTGGGTCGATGCTGCAGAAGGCGGCGTCGAGGAGATCATCAACCCCGCGACCGGCGAGGTCATCGCCGAGGTCCCCAAGGGCACCGAGGCGGACGTCGACCGCGCGGTTCAGGCGGCCAAGCAGGCCTATCCGGAGTGGCGCGAGTCGACTCCCGGCGAGCGGGCCGAGGTCCTGCTCAAGCTCGCCGACGTGATCGACGAGAACACGGACGAGCTGGCGCAGATCGAGTCGCAGAACGTCGGCAAGCCGCTGGCGTCCGCCGCGGACGAGATGCCCGTGTGCTCCGACAACATCCGCTTCTTCGCGGGCGCTGCGCGCCTGCTGGAAGGACGCTCGGCAGGCGAGTACATGCGCGGCTACACGTCCATGATCCGGCGCGAGCCGATCGGCGTCGTCGGCCAGGTCGCCCCGTGGAACTACCCGCTGATGATGGCCGTCTGGAAGTTCGCGCCTGCGCTCGCCGCGGGCAACACATCGGTCCTCAAGCCGTCCGAGCAGACGCCGCTCTCGACGCTCCGCTTCGCGCAGCTGGCCGCCGACATCATCCCGGCGGGAGTGCTGAACATCATCACCGGCGACGGTGAGCCTGTCGGCGCCGGGATCGTGCGTCACCCCGACGTGCGCATGGTCTCGCTGACCGGCGACGTGGCGACGGGAAAGGAGATTGCCCGCGCGGCGGCCGAGACGCTGAAGCGCGTGCACCTCGAGCTCGGCGGCAAGGCGCCCGTAATCGTCTTCGACGACGCCGATCCGGCCCAGGTGGCCGAGGCGATCAAGATCGGCGGCTACTGGAACTCGGGCCAGGACTGCACCGCAGCCTCTCGCGTCATGGCCGGCCCGAAGATCTACGACAAGCTCCTCGATGAGCTCGTGCCCGCCGTCGAGTCGATGAAGGTCGGAGATCCGGCCTCGGGCGACGACATCGAGATGGGCCCGGTCATCTCGAAGGCACAGCAGGACCGCGTGCTCGGCTTCCTCGAGCGGGCGAAGGGGGCCAAGGTGCTGACCGGCGGTGGGACGAACGGCGACCGCGGCTTCTTCGTCAAGCCGACGGTGGTCGTCGACGTCGACCAGACGGACGAGATCGTGCAGAAGGAGGTCTTCGGGCCCGTCGTCACCGTCCAGCGCTTCGCGGACGACGACCAGGCGCTCGAGTGGGCAAACGACGTGCCCTACGGGCTCGCCGCATCGGTCTTCACGCGCGACGTCGCACGAGCGCTGAACGCGGCTCGCAAGCTCGAGTTCGGAACGGTCTGGATCAACGACCACATCCCGCTCGTCTCCGAGATGCCGCACGGCGGCTACAAGCAGTCCGGCTACGGCAAGGACTTGTCTGCGTACTCCCTCGAGGACTACACCCAGATCAAGCACGTCATGGTCAAGCTGGACTGAGCTGAGCTCTGTGGCTGTCGGCGAGCAAGTCGAGCAGGTGCACGAGGTCACTTCCGAGCCCGCCGACGTACGGCTCGAGAACGTCACCAAGCGCTTTGACGACATGGTCGCGGTCGACGACGTGTCGATCGAGATCCCGGCCGGCAGCTTCTTCGCCCTCCTCGGGCCCTCCGGCTGCGGGAAGACGACGACCCTTCGCATGATCGGCGGCTTCGAGGAGCCCACCGCGGGAGCGATCTTCCTCGGGGGCCAAAGCGTGCTCGGGCTTCCGCCCTACAAGCGCGACGTGAACACGGTCTTCCAGAGCTACGCGCTCTTCCCGCACCTCTCCGTCTTCGAGAACATCGCGTTCGGGCTGCGCCGCTCGGGAGTCCTGAGGAACCACATCGGGGGACGGGTGCGGGAGATCCTCAAGCTCGTCGATCTCGCCGGCCTCGAGTCCCGCAAGCCGCGCCAGCTCTCGGGCGGCCAGCAGCAGCGGGTCGCACTCGCCCGCGCGCTCGTGAACCGACCGCGGGTGCTGCTGCTCGACGAGCCGCTCGGAGCGCTCGACCTCAAGCTGCGCCGGCAGATGCAGCTCGAGCTCAAGATGATCCAGAGCGAGCTGGGCGTGACCTTCGTCCACGTGACGCACGACCAGGAAGAAGCCATGACCATGGCCGACACGATCGCCGTCATGAACCGCGGCCAGGTCGAGCAGCTCGGGCCACCCAGCGAGCTCTACGAGCGGCCCAGCACTGACTTCGTGGCGAGCTTCCTCGGCGTCTCCAACCTGCTCCCGGGCGTGGCGTCCGGCGCCGACACGATCCGCCTCGACGGCGGCACCGAGGTGCGTGTGCTGCCCGACGCCCTGCAGGGACGCACCGGCAGGGTCGCAGTCGGCATCCGGCCGGAAAAGATCCGGATCGGAGGCGAGGTCAACACGCTCGCGGGCAAGGTGTTCGAGCGCGCCTACGTCGGCGTGTCGACGCAGTACGTCGTCGACACTCCCGCGGGGCGCCTCACGGTGTACGTGCAGAACTCGGAGCCGGGTGCGGGAATTGCGGCGCCGGGCGACCCCATCACGGTCGGCTTCGACCCCGAAGCGACCTTCGTCGTCGACATCACGGAGGAGGAACAGTGAACCCTCGACTCACCCGGCAAGAGCTGATCCGCCGCGCCACGTTCGGCGCCGCACTCGTCTCGATTCCCGGTTTTGCGGCCGCGTGCGGCGGCGACAGCGGCGGCGGAAGCTCCGGCAAGAAGGAGCTCGCGAAGACGCTCCGCTTCTCGAACTGGACGCTCTACATCGACGTCGACGAGAAGACGAAGAAGCGGCCGACGCTCGACGAGTTCAAGCAGAAGTTCGGGGTGAACGTCGTCTACACGGAGGACATCAACTCCAACTCCGAGTACTTCGGGAAGATCCAGGGCCCACTCTCCCGCGGGCAGTCGATCGACCGCGACCTGATCGTCCTGACCGACAACGAGCGCTACCTCTCGGTGATGATCGACAGGGACTGGGCCGAGAAGCTCGACAAGGACGCGATCCCGAACATCGCCAACCTCGTCGACGTGCAGAAGAGCCCGCCCTTCGACCCCGACCGCGAATTCAGCCTCCCGTGGCAGTCCGGCATGACGGGCATCGCCTACGACGCCAAGCAGACCAAGCCGATCACCTCGGTCGACCAGCTCCTCGAGGACCCCGACCTCAAGGGCCGCGTGACGATGCTCGACAACTTCTCGGACTCGCTCGGCGTCGTGATGCTCGCCAACGGCGACGACCCCAGCAAGGTGACCGACGAGTCGTTCAACCGTGCGCTCGAGCGCGTGAAGGCCGCGTCTGATTCAGGGCAGATCCGCCGCTTCACCGGCAACGACTACACGGGGCCGCTCTCGAACGGCGACCTCAAGGCCGCCCTCGCGTGGTCAGGCGACATCGTCCAGCTCCAGGCCGACAACGCGAACCTGAAGTGGGGCATCCCGCAGCAGGGCGGGATGATCTGGACGGACAACATGCTCATCCCGAAGGGCGGCGACGTCTACACCGCCTCCACCTACATGAACTTCGTGTACGACCCGGAGGTGGCGGCCAAGCTCGCCGCCTACATCAATTACGTGACGCCGGTGAAAGGCGCGAAGGAAGAGCTCGCCAAGACCGATCCGGAGACGGCAAACAACCAGCTCATCTTCCCGACTGAAGAGACGCTGTCCCAGGTGCACCAGATCGACCCGGCGGCCCTCAAGAACGTCAAGTACCAGGAGGCATGGCAGGCCGTGCTCGGCGCGTAAGGAAGACCGTTGGGGTTCCTACACCGCCACCGCTGGCTCACTCCGTACCTCCTGCTCGTCCCCGGGCTGGCCTGGCTGGCGGTGTTCTTCATCGTGCCGCTCGGGTTCCTGGCCTACCAGTCGCTCGAGACGGGCTCGTTCGACGTCGGGTACGCATTCGACTGGTCGTGGGGCAACTACTGGGACGGCATCGACCGGTACCGCGACCAGCTGATCCGCTCGCTGCTCTACGCAGGGCTCGCGACGGTGTTCGCGTTCGGCATCGGCTACCCCCTCGCCTACTGGATCGCTTTCCGCGGCGGCCGCTGGAAGAGCCTGTTCCTGATCCTCATCATCGCGCCCTTCTTCGTTACGTACCTGATCCGGACGCTCGCCTGGCAGACGATCCTCGCCGACCAGGGCCCCGTCGTCAGTCTGTTTCGCGACGTCGGCATCCTCGGGGACAGCGGCCGCCTCCTCGCGACCTCGACGGCCGTCGTGGCGGGGATCACCTACAACTTCCTGCCCTTCATGGTGCTGCCGTTGTACGTGTCCCTGGAGCAGATCGACGAGCGGCTGATCGAAGCGGCAGAGGATCTGTACGCGAGCCGCGTCCAGGCGTTCCTGCGCGTGACGCTGCCGCTGTCGCTGCCCGGAGTCGTGGCGGGCACGCTGCTGACGTTCATCCCGGCGGCGGGTGACTTCATCAACGCCGAGCTGCTCGGCACGCCCAAGCAGGCGATGATCGGGAACGTCATCCAGTCGAAGTTCCTGGAGCTCGGGGACTACCCGGCCGCGGCCGCGCTCTCGTTCACGCTGATGGCCGTCATCCTCGTGCTGATCGCGATCTACGCGCGCGCGATCGGGACGGAGAAGCTGACCGGATGAGATTCGTGCGCCGGCACCTGCTCACGGTGTACGCGATCCTCGCGTTCGCCTATCTGCTCGTGCCGATCGGTGTCGTGATCCTCTTCTCGTTCAACAACCCGGCCGGCCGCTTCAACTACACGTGGCAGGGCTTCACGCTCGACCACTGGCGCAACTGGAACGGGGTGCCGGGGCTCAGCGACGCCATGGTGCTCTCGATCGAGATCGCACTCGTCGCGAGCATCATCGCAACGGCCCTGGGCACGCTGATCGCGCTCGCGCTCGTGCGTTACGGATTCCGCGGCCGCGGCGCGACGAACCTGCTCATCTTCCTCCCGATGGCCACCCCGGAGATCGTCCTCGGCGCCTCCTTGCTGACGCTTTTCATCAACCTCAACGTCTTCCTCGGGTTCACGACGATCCTCATCGCGCACATCATGTTCTGCATCAGCTACATCGTCGTGACGGTGAAAGCGCGGCTGATCGGGTTCGACCGCAACCTCGAGGAGGCGGCGATGGACCTCGGCGCCAACGAGTGGACGACCTTCCGCAAGGTGACTCTGCCGCTGATCGCACCGGCAGTCCTGGCGGGCGCGCTCCTGTCGTTCGCACTCTCGGTGGACGACTTCGTGATCACGTACTTCAACTCAGGGTCCGAGATCACGTTCCCGCTCTTCGTCTGGGGAGCGGCCCGCGTTGGAGCCCCGCCGCAGGTTAACGTCATGGGGACGATGATCTTCGTCGTCGCGATCAGCCTGATGACGATCAACATCCTGCTGGAGCGACGACGAGAGGCCCGAACGGCATGACAGCGATCCGCACCACCATCGAGCTCGACCGTGACCGCATCCGCGAGCTGACGCAGCGCGAGAGCAAGCGCCTCGACGCGCAGACGCAGGCCTCGAAGGCGATGTTCGAGCGCGCCCGAAAGGTTCTGCCGGGAGGCGTGCCGTCCTCGTACCAGGTGCGCGACCCCTGGCCGATCTACCTCGAACGAGGTGAGGGCGCTTCTGTCTGGGACGCCGACGGGCGCCACCTCTGGGATTACCACAACGGATTCGGCTCGATGCCTCAGGGGCATGCGCACCCGGCGATCGTCAAGGCGGTCGAGGAGCGTGTCCGGCTCGGAACGCATTTCGCGGCGCCGACGGAGGACGGGATCCAGGTCGCCGAGGAGCTTGCCCGCCGCTTCGGGCTGCCGAAGTGGCGCTACAACAACTCGGGCTCCGAGGCGACGATGGACGCGATCCGGATCGCGCGCGCTCTGACGGGACGCGACACGTTCCTCAAGATCTTCGGCTCGTATCACGGCCACCACGACGGGGTCATGGTCGCGGTCGGCGACGTCGACACGGACGTCGATCCCGACGACATCCCGTCGACTCCCTACGGCGCGGGCGTGCCCCAGGCGGTCGCCGACCTCACCGTCGCGGTTCCCTTCAACGATGCGGGAGCGCTCGAGCGTCGCATCGAGCGCCTCGACGCCGAGGGCCGGAAGCCGGCCTGCCTGATCATGGAAGCGGCCTTGATGAACATCGGCGTCGTCATGCCCGAGGAGGGCTACCTCGAGGCCGTCCGCGACATCACCCGCCGCCACGAAGTCGTCCTCATCTTCGACGAGGTCAAGACGGGCCTCGCAATCGCCGCCGGCGGCGCTACCGAGCGCTTCGGCGTCCAGCCGGACATGATCACCCTGGCGAAGACCCTCGGCGGCGGCCTCCCGTCGGGCGCGATCGGCGGCACGGAGGAGGTCATGTCCGTCGTCGAGGACGGCTCCGTGTACCAGGTGGGCACGTTCAACGGCAACCCGCTGACGATGGCCGCCGCGAAGGCGAGCCTGCTCGAAGTGCTGACGCCTGACGCCTATCAGCACCTCGACCGGATCAACGAGCGCCTCCTGGCCGGCTGCCAAGACGTCATCGACCGCCATGGCCTGCCGGGCTACAGCGTCGGGATCGGAAGCAAGGGCTGCGTCACGTTCGCGGACGAGAAGATCACCGACTTCGCGACCTTCAAGAAGCACCAGGACGCCGAGCTGGCAGACCTCGCCTGGCTCTACAACCTGAACCGCGGGATCTTCATGACGCCTGGACGCGAGGAGGAATGGACGCTGTCGATCGCGCACACCGACGAAGCCGCGGACGACTACGTCGCTTGCTTCGACGAGATGGCGCGCGACCTGACGGCCTGACCCGGATCACCGTCACCGTCTCTCCGGGCGCGTCGCGCACCGAGCTGGTCGGGCGCCATGGTGACGGCTGGCGTGCTCGAGTGGCCGCCGCGCCGGAGCGAGGAAAGGCGAATGCAGCTCTGGTCGAGTTGTTGGCCGATGCGCTCCGGGTACCACGAGCCAGGGTTTCCGTCGTCGGCGGACAGACCGCACGCAGGAAGATCGTCGAGATCGACGGGCTCGACCTGGGGGAGATCGAACGACGCCTCTCCACGTGACGATGCCTCAGATCTCGCTGGCCGACCAGACCCGTTGATGCAAGCGGCGAGCGAGCGGGGCGAATGCCACAGCGAAACGCCTCTTCGCGGCTGTCGCACGGGCGTCGGACCTCCCCGCAAGCCTGAAGTTGGGGTCCGGCGGCAGCGGGCAGCCACGCTTCACATCGGCGACCGCGACAAAGCCGTCGCGATAGTGGCGGTCGGCCTCGATCGAATGCTGGAGCGCCTGCTGGAGGAGCGTGACGATGTCATCCGCCTGGCCCGTAGGAGCCTGGAGGCTGCCGAGTTGCTGGAGGATGCTTTGCCGGTTGTCGGCCACGCTTTCGATCCGCCTTCCTGCCTCGCGAGCAGAGATCGAGCAGTTGAATCCGCCCTGTAGCGCGGCGGCGATCTCGCCCCGCCCCGCCGCCGATTGTTCGAGGACGTTCTCGATTCGATTGACGAACGGCCGGAGCTCCGCGTTGGTGTTCTCGTCCGAGTCTCTCGTCGCGAGGAACCCTGCAGCTGCCGCCGCGCCGAGCACGACAGCCACGATCGCGGCTGCGATCAATCGGCCACGCCGGGCCGGAATTGGTCGGCGCGGGGGCGTGACGTGCGCCTTCTGGGGAACGGTGGGAGGAACCGGCGCAGCGCGTGTCGCGTCGGGGTCCGTGGGGTGTAGCGCCCCGCGAATCGCCCTCTTGAAGTCCGCGGCGAGCGCCCCCGCCGTTGCGTAGCGGCCACCGGGCTCCTTTGCCATCGCCGTGGTGATGATTCCGTCGAGAGCTCGCGGCAGACCGGGGCGGACACTCGACAGGATCGGCGGCGGCTCGGCCAGGTGCGCCTGGAGGACGGCGAAATCGCTCTCCCGCGCGAACGGCGCCTCTCCGATGAGGCAATGGAAGAGGACACAGCCCAGGGAGTAGATGTCCGCACGGCCGTCGAGCGGCAGGCCCTGGATCTGCTCGGGGGCGGAGTAGTCGACCGTGCCGAGGAAGGAGCCAGTCTGGGTCATCCCCTTCGAGCTCGTAAGCTTGGCGAGACCGAAGTCGCAGAGATAGGCGTGGTCACCGGGCTCGGCGACAAGGATGTTCGCGGGCTTGAGGTCGCGGTGGACGAGCCCGGCACGATGCGCGGCGTCGAGCGCGCCGCCGATCTGCTCGGCGATCCGGAGGGTCTCTACCGGCGGCAGCGATCCGCGCTCCCTGATCAGCGTCTGCACACTCGGCCCGCTCACGTAGCGCATGCCGAGATAGAGGAGGCCGTCGACCTCGTCGGCGTCGTAGATCGGGATCACGTTCGGATGGTCGAGCGAGGCTGCGAGCTGGGACTCGCGGAGGAACCGCGCCCGGAACTCCTCGTCGAGCGCCAGGTTGGGCGCGATCACCTTGAGCGCGACCTTCCGCTCGAGCCGTTCATGGGTCGCGAGGAAGACAATGCCCATCCCACCGCGTCCGAGCACCGACTCGATCCTGTAGCCGCCGAACGACTCGCCGACGCCGGGCTCGAGTCGTTCAGTCATGAGTCGGCGGACACGTCCGCAGCCGGTAACCGAGGCGGCGCGCGTTCTCGATCAGGTGCTCGGCACTGAAGGGCTCCAGCTTCTTTCGCAGCTCCCACACGAGCTTGGTCAGTTCGACACGTGTGTGCATCGGCTCGTCCGCCCAGACGGCCTGCATCAGCTCATCGTGCGTGCACAGCGCGGGAGAGCCGCCGATCGCGGCGTTTCGCTCGACCATGTAGCGAACCAGCAGGTGCGCTTGTGCGCGGATCTCGATCTCATGCTTCTCGTCGCCCCGGACGAGGATGAGACGAGCCTCGTCCAGGTCGTAGCTGAGGCATTCGTGCGCCTCTGCCGAAACCGAGATCGCTTCGGGGACGGGGCGTGTCGCCTGCGAGTCTCCGGTGGCCCGGAAGGCGAGCTCGAAGTAGCGCCGCTCGTCAGTCTCCGTGATCGAGGCGACCACGCAGATGGCGTCGCCATCGTGGAGCGGTGTGCGCTCGGTCACCCGCTGAAGCTCCTTGCCGCGCCTGAGGAAGGTCCCGTTGACGCTGCCGCCGTCCAAGACGAACCAGCGAGCGCCATCACGCTCGAGCGTGAGGTGGGCACCACGGGTGACGAGGAGCTCAGGGTCTGGTTGCAGCGCGATGTCATTGAGATCGGGGAGTCGGCCGACCGTGACGCGTTTGCCCGACAGCGCGACGGTGGCCAGCTCGGAGCCGTCGGGCGCGAAAACGACGACTTCCGCTCCCCGCTTGGGCTCTAGAGCAGAGCTATCCACGAGCGAAATTCCATTGATCCCCTATCTCGCGTCCATGGATCGGCGTCGTCTTCATGCGCACACTCGAAGGGCGACCAAGGCTACACACCCTCGAAGGGAGGAACCATGTTCAGACTCGGCAAGACGGCGAAGCGCTCGGCTCTCCTCGCCTTCATTCTCGTTATCACGACGGCCGCGATCCTGGTCGGATCTGGCTCGATCGCCGGATCTGACGCGAGCCCGGCGGCCGGCCAATCGCGGCTTGTGCCGCCGGCGCCGATCGCGATCGTCGCCGGCCGGACGAGCGTGTGGACCGGCACGGAGATGATCGTCTCAGGGGTGACCGGCGCCGCGCCGGACGGGAGTCTTCTCAATGCGACCGAAGTCACCCTTGCGTACAACCCGGCGACTCACGCCTGGCGCCGGCTGGCAGCCCCACCGAAGACTGACAACTATTGCCGCCGCGGCGCAGTCTGGACGGGGAAGGAAATGCTCATCTGGGGCTGCGGTTTCGTGGCGTTCGACCCGGTGACGAACCACTGGCGGCGACTCTCGGATCCACCGGCGCGCCAGGGGATCGTCGTGTGGACCGGCCGCGAGATCATCGGCTGGGGCGGCGGCTGCTGCGGCGACGCCGACGCCGGCGGCGCTGCCTACAACCCCGCCACCGACACGTGGCGCAAGCTGGCTCCTTCACCTCTCGCTGCCGAGCAGCGGCCCACCGGGGCCTGGACCGGACGCGAGCTCGTCCTCTTCGTCAGCGGAGTCGATGCTGCAAGCGGCAAGCCCTCGCCCGCACGGTACGCCCGGGCGGCCGCCTACAACCCGACGACCGACACGTGGCGCCGGATCGCGCCGCTGCCGGAGCCCCGCAACGGAGCGAGCGCCGTCTGGACCGATCGCGAGATCCTCGTCGTCGGCGGCACAAACGCACGGGGCCTTCCCGCTTCGTATGGCCTGGCCTACAATCCAGTCTCGAACCACTGGCGACGACTCGCCGCGGTGGCTGGCCACACGGAAGGAGTGACTGTGTGGACCGGAAAGCGGCTCCTGATCTGGGACGGACACACGGCTCGGCCTACCGGCCTCGCGTACAACCGACTAATCAGGGCGCAGCGGCAAGCGACACCGCTGCCAGCATGCTGCTAACTCGTCGCTGCGCCGTCCTCCTCGTTTGCGTCGGCGTCGCGCTAACCCTCGGCGTCGCAGCGCTGTTCGCGGCGTCTGAATCTGCACCGCCTCCCGGCGACTCGTACTTCCCAGGCGCGCGCGAGCATACGGCGCTCTTGCGAGAGTCGATCCTCGACGCAGAGCAGGGCGCGGTCGAAGCCTGGTACCGGCAAGCGAGTGACCCGGTGCCATACCAGCACAACCCACATCGCATCTTCGGTGGTCCTTACAGCCTGACCGGTGTCGATGAGGTGAATCTGTTCAGCCAAGACCGCCTCGACTCCGGCGAGCCACGGCTGCACTTCACCGTCTTCTTCGGCGATGAGCCGCCACCTGGGACCGAGCCACACATGGTGGCAGTGCGCTCGCTTGACGACGGCGTCCAGGGCGATCCGATCTCGGCGCTGAACGGCAAATGGATCCATGTTGCAGGCGTCTGGGACCGCAGCGGGATTGCGGACAGCGCCGACACGGTGCGCCTTTATGTAAACGGTGAGGTCGTTGCCGCCTCGCGGGCGACGGACTGGGGCACGACGCCCTGCGTAAGTCGTCGTCCTGCCGGTCAGTGGAGGTGCTTCACCGATGTCGCGGGCTGCAACGACACCTGCGCGAACGCCTTCGCGGTCGACAACCTGAAGCTCTGGAACTACGCAAAGACCGACTACAGCGACCGCTTCAGCGAGGGCATGGTGGCGTTCGGCCTTCTCCTGTGGAACAAGCTCGGGACTGCGGACGAGGTTACGCATAGCGCCTACGGGCCGAATCTCGCCTTCTTTGACTGTCTGGATCTCACGACCCCGTCCTTCGGTCCGCGCTGCACGATCGACGTCCCCGGGACGCTTGCGTATCCGCTCGGTGTCTTCGGCCGCGCATCCAGCATCACAAACGCACCGACCGTCTGCAGGGCGCCGCACGTCTCGGGAATGACATTCCCGGGCGCAAAGCGGGCGATCGCGCGCGCCAATTGCCGCGTCGGAAAGATCCGCCGCGCCTACTCGAGGACCGTCAAGAAGGGCCGCGTGATCTCGCAGAAGCCCAGGCCCGGGACGGTGCTGCCGAACCGCGGCAGGGTCAACCTCGTCGTCAGCCGCGGGCGAAGGCGCTCGTGAAGAGGCTGCTACCGCTGCTAGTCCCGGCGCTCATTGTCATCGCGACCCTGTCCGTCGGCCCGGCCGCCGCGCGGTCGACCTCGGGCGCGGGTGGAATCCGGACCTTGAGAACGGCCGGCGGCGCCACGGCGCTCGCAGCCGACGGTTCGCGCGCCGCCGTAGCGACGGCCTGCGGAGCGCATGTCTTCGAGCTCTTCGCGTGGAACCCCGTGCGCCGTTTGGTCGTCTCGATGGCGCGTCGGCGCGAGCGCGAGTGCTATGGAGCATCGACAGGCGAGGGAATCTCGGACGTGGGCATCGCCGGGCAGCACCTCGCGTGGGTGCGCTTTGCCGGCGGCAACTTCCGCGAGGCGTGGCTCGTGACCGGGGCCGTTGGGAAACCTCCGTCGACGACGAGGCTCACCGAGACCAAGATTCACAGCACCGGCGACGGTGTTGGCGACTGGGTCGGCAACGTCCATGGCGACGGCTCGCTGCTCGTATTCAACACGTGGTCTGTCTGCGAGACACCATCTGAGTACGCCCCCTGTCCCGAGCCCACGCCTCCGGGTTACCACATTTACAATGAGAGCCTGTGGCGGATCGTCGGGGGCCGCAAGCGGCTCCTCGTCGCCAGTCCGGATGAGCTCGCGGTGCTCTCGGTGGCTGCGGGGCGGATCCTCGTCCAGCGCGCCGACGGGTCGCTCGAGCTTCGCCGAGCAGACGGAAGCCTCTTGCGCGCGTTCCCCTTCAGGCCCAGACAAGTGCGCGGCGCACTGCTCGATGCTTCCGAGCTCGTCGTCCTCGACCGCGCGTCCGGTCTTCACTGGCGCGTCTACGACCCCGTCTCGGGTGAGCAGAAGCGGGCGCTTCGCGCGACAGCCGGAGCGATTCCCGCCGACCTCGACCGGGGGCTCCTGGTCTACACGGTGGGACGGGCAGTGCATGTGCTCCGGCTCGCGGACGGGCGCCAAAGAACCTTCACGACGCCACGGGGAACCGAGTATCCGCGTGCGCAGATCGAGCCTTCGGGACTCTTTTACTCGTATCAGGTGAAGCGCGAGGGTCGCGTCCGGTTCGTGCCCTTCGGCGAGATTCGCTTTCGTTAGCGCGATCAACCGCCGGGGTAGGGTCACTGTATGGCCAAAGCGCAAAACTACGTCGAGGCCGCGAAGCAGAACGAGTACTTCCGACAGACGATCGTCACCGGCGAGCACAGCCAGGTCGTCGTCATGACGCTCCAGGTCGGTGAGGACATCGGCGAGGAGACCCACGAGGGCGACCAGATCCTCTTCTTCGTCGAAGGCGAGGGCGACGCGGTGCTGGAGGGCGAGTCCAGCCCCGTGCGGCCGAACGACATGGTCTTCGTGCCGGCGGGGACCCTCCACAACTTCGTGAACACGGGCGACGACAAGCTCCGCCTCGTGACGACGTACGCCCCGCCGGAACACCCCGACGGCACCGTGCACAAGACCAAGGCCGAAGCCGAGGCCGCCGAGCACTAGTCCGTTTCTGTACTAGGCCGCCAGCTCGCGGACTGCCTCGCCGAAGACCGCCGTGTGCAGGTCGACATCCGCTGCGGTGGTCGCCGGCGACATCAGGGCCATGTTGTGGAACGGCGTCAAGAGGATGCCGCGATTGAGGGCGTAGAGGTGGATCAGCCGGTCGAGCAAGTGGTCGCCGCCGGCGGCCGCCTCGCTGCCTGTCACCGGCCGCTCGGCGCGGAACAGGTACTCGACCCGGGCGCCGAGGCGCGTCACGTGCCAGGGGAGGGAAGCGTCGTCAATCGCGGCCTGGACTCCCTGCTCGAATCGCTCGCCGAGCTCGATCATGTGCGCGAACGCGTCGTCGGTGAGGACGTGCTCGAGCGTGGCTCGCATCGCAGCGAGCGAGAGAACGTTGCCCGCGAGCGTTCCTCCGACTCCGCCGACATCCGACTCGTCCCGGCCGATGGCCGCCCCGACGCGCTCCGCGACCTCGGCGGAGAACCCGTAGGCCGCCGCGGGAATCCCGCTCCCGATCGCCTTCCCAACGGTCAGAAGGTCCGGTTCGAGCCCGTGCTTGGTCGTGTACCCGCCGGGACCGGCGCAGAGCGTGTGCGTCTCGTCGACGATCAGCAAGGACTCCGCACTGCGCGTCAGCACACGCAGCGCATCGTGGAAGCCGGGCTCGGGGTGGACGATCCCGACGTTCGTCAGGACCGGCTCGGTGAGGACGCAGGCGACGTCGCCGTGCGCCAGCTCACGCTCGAGCGCGTCGACGTCGTTCCACTCGACGACCCGCGTCGTCTCGTCCAGCGGCACCGGCGGGCCGAGATTGCCATGCCGCTCGACGACCCGGCCGTCCCGAAGCGTGGCGAATGTCTCGTCGACTGTGCCGTGGTAGCACCAGTTGAAGACGAGCACCTTCGGGCGGCCCGTGACCAGGCGGGCGAGCCGGATCGCGAACCGGTTGGCGTCGGTCGCGGTCAGCGCGAACTGCCACCGGGGAAGTCCAAAGCGGCGTGCGAGCTCCTCGGCGACCCGAAGGGCGTCCTCGCTCGGAAGCATGAGAGTGATCCCGCGGGCGGCCTGCTCCGCGACCGCGCGAGCGACCGGCTCCGGCGAGTGCCCTGTCATGGCTCCCGTGTCGCCGAGGCAGAAGTCGGCGTACTCGATCCCGTCGACGTCCCGGAAGTGCGCCCCGGACGCCTCGCTGGCGAAGAGCGGAAAGCCGCCGGGCCACCGCACCATCCAGTGCATGGGCACTCCCGCGAGCAGCGAGGAGTGCGCGCACTCGGCGAGCTGAGCGGACCGCGGATGATCTCGTTGAAAACGCTCGAGCTCGCGCTCGAGCAGACGCTCCGCGAGCTCGCCGGCCACGGCGTATTCGATCATGCGAGCACGCCGCCCACTAGGACCTTCGGTCCCTGGCCGCCTCTCCGGGAAATTTTTCGGTCGTTTTGGGCCCAAATATGGGTCCAGCGGCCCATTGTGGGCACCGTGGCCCCACGCCATGCTGGACTGGAGCGATTTGTCAATGCGAATGAGGGTCGATAAGGCGGCAGCTTCGGTAGCTGGCCGGCCTACGGTCTCTGCCGGAGGCCTGGCCGCTGCCGTGGCTGCGCTTGTGCTCGTAGCGATGGCGCTGCCCGGAGCTGCGACTTCCTCACTGGCCATGGGGGAGGGAACGACGATCGACGCCGCCTCCCCCGGCACGGGCAAGACCGTGGTCTGGAGCCTCTCGCGTTCCGGAAGCGCGGGCGTCTCGGGGGGCACGTGCGGCAACCGGCTCCAGTGCATCAAGAACGGAATCACGCAGGCGAACACGGATACGACGCCCTTCGTCGAGAACGCCGGGCTCGTGATCATCAACGTCGCCGAGCCCGACCAGGACGTGAACATGGCCCTCAGCGGCAAGCAGCACCTGATCGCTCCCGATGCCGATCCGAACCACAACGGCAGGCCGGACGTCATCGACGCGCTGAACAGAGTCTCCCTGGGCGGCGGAACGTGCTTCACCTGCGCCCTGCAGGCAGCCGAGAGAGAGCTCGCGACGGCGCGCCCCGAGTCGGAGAAGGTAATCGTCCTCGTGGCCGAGCGGATCAACACGTTCCGCTCCACGGGGTTCACGTCGACCGGGCAGCCGACCGGGTACCCGCCGATGGAGATGTGGGCGATGGCGGGCCACTTCGACGCCAATACGGTCGTTCGCGCCTTTGCGGTCGGCCCGGAAGTGAGCTGCTCCTCCAATCCGAACGGCCCCGCTTTCGGCAGCTTGAACAGCGCCGCAGCGGTCACGCCCGGTGGAACCTGCACCAACGTGTCGAGCTTCGAGGGCCTCGGCGCCGTGCTCACGGATGCGGTCACCGGCGGTGCGCCGCCTCCGCCTCCGCCTCCACCTCCCCCACCCCCTCCGCCGCCACCACCGCCCCCTCCCCCACCCCCGCCTCCTCCGCCTCCACCGCCTCCCCCCGGATCCACCACCCCCACCACCCCCCCCGCCGCCGCCGCCTCCTCCACCACCGCCACCACCAGGTGGGCAGGGATACGCAGAGGCCGTCCGCGCCGACAACCCGCGCGCGTACTGGCGCCTCGGCGAGCTGGCGGGAACCGTCGCGCACGAGGATCAGGAGCGCACGAACGGGACCTATAGCGGCGGTGTCGTGCTCGGAGTCGCACCGGCAACCCATGACGCGGATACGGCCGCACGCTTCGACGGCGGCAACGACAAGGTCGCGGTGCCCGATCCCTCCAACGGCAGCCTCGACTTCGGAGTCGAGGACTTCACGGTCGAGGTGTGGACGAGGCCGCTCGCGAGCGACGAGCGCACCATCGTCTCGAAGCGCTCCACCACCGCGGGCGAGCCATACTGGGAGCTCACGGTCACGGACGACCCCGACCACAACGGCAAGATCCGGGCGATCTACTTCGACGGGACGAACACGCGCACCGCGTACTCGACGACCGGAGTGCTCGGCGGCGCGTGGCACCACGTCGTCGCGTGGTTCGACCGCGACGCTGGGATCACGCTCTGGGTCGACGGGGCGACGAACTTCATACCGCTGGCGATGACAGCAGACGTCAGCAACACGGGCCAGGTCGAGATCGGAAAGGCGGCCACGCACCCGTACTACAAGGGGGACCTCGACGAGGTCGCTCTCTATGCCGGCCTGCTGCCCGTCGCGCGGGCCCAGGCGCACCGCGACGCCGCGTAAGAGCTAGCCTCGTTACGCTGCGGGCGACGATGCCCGAGGCCTGGCTGGAGCTCGACACCGCACTGAAGGAGCGGCTGCACGAGGTGCTCGACGACCCGCGAGCGGCCGGTCACCGAGGCTGAGCTACGGAAGCTGTCCGAGGAAGGTCGCGCCTGCACGCTCATCCTGGGTGGGGAGCTACAGCGTCTGGAGCAGCGGCTGGCCGAGCTCGACCGTGATCCCGCGAGCTCCCTGGGGGCGATCGCAGGCACGTTTCGCCGCGTCCACGACTTTCGCGAGCACCTCGACGAGCTCGGCGGGCTCCTGTCCGCGCTGGAGGGTCGAGCCCGCGAGGCCCGAACGTCCTGGTTGCTGGGCGCGCAGTCGCCGCGCGGCCGGTCGTAGCTCTGGCTCGAGCTCTCTTTAGCTGCGTCCCTGGGTTCGGCCACTTCCACCCCCTGGTGCCGCTCGCGCACGCATTTGCCGAGGCCGGACATGAGGTCGCCTTCGCTACGTCGCCGTATTTTCAGGAGCGTGTGGAGACCGCAGGCTTCGCGTTTCTCCCCGCTGGCATCGACTACCCCGAGCGGGCTGCCAGATTCGAGCCGTTTCAGGCCGAGCACCTGGCGCTGCCGTTCGAGGAACGCCGCGCCTTCCTCTTCCCCCGGATGTTCGGGACCATCGAGGCGCCGGCGAAGATCGACGAGCTCCGCGAGCTCGTGCGCATGTGGCAGCCGGACCTGATCGTCCACGATTCCTCCGACTTCGCGGCGCCGGTTGCCGCCGCCGAGGCCGAGATCCTTTCGGTCAACCACAGCTTTGGCCGGATGGTCCCGCTCGACGTGGTCGCGGACACGGCCTCCAAAGCGGGGCTTTCCGGCGATCCGCTTGGCAGAATGTTCCGAGGCATCTACGTCGACATCGCACCGCCGAGCTTCCAGACCGAAGCCTTACCGGCCGGGGCTCGGATCGAGCCTCTGAGACCGGTACCGGTCGAACCGCCGTCGACGGAGCAAGCGCCGGCATGGCTCGACGGCCTGGCTGACCGGCCGACCGTCTACGTCACGCTTGGGACGGTCTTCAACGATCTCTCGGTGTTCGGCGTGCTGCTCGAAGCGCTGGCCGACGTCGACTGCAACGTGATCGCCACGGTCGGTCCGAGTCGCGACCCGGCCGAACTGGCTCCCTTCCCCGACAACGTGCACGTCGAGCGGTACATCTCGCAGTCGTTCGTGCTCCCTCGCGCTTCGGTGGCGGTGGTCCACGGCGGCTCCGGGTCGACCCTGGCCGCGCTGGCGCATGGGTTGCCGATGCTCGTCGTGCCGCAGGCCGCAGACCAGTTCGAGAACGCGGCCCAGTGCGAAGACATCGGAGTAGCGCTGCGCCTGCTGCCCGACGAGCTGACATCCGAGGCAGCCAGATCGGCGGTTGTCTCATTGCTGGAGGATGAGAACCACCGGAAGCGCGCGCAGGAGGTCGCCCAGGAGATCGCGGAGATGCCCGAGCCCGCCGCACTCGTACCGAAGCTCGTTGCATCAGCACTCCAGGCCCGTTAGGTTTCCGGACTGTGCTGAGACGGATCTCGCTGATCCTGGTGGTTCTGGCTCTCGCAGCGACATCGCTGGCCTTCGCGCCGGGCAGTCAGAACGATTTCAGCTGGCAGCTAACGCCGAGCGGCTCGACCGCTCGCCTGCGCGGCCTGTCCGTGGTCAGCTCGTCCGTGGTCTGGGCCAGCGGCAGCGGGGGCACCGTCCTGCGAACCGTCAACGGCGGCACCACGTGGCAGAGCGTCGGCCCTCCGGGTACCGCGACCCTGCAGTTCCGCGACATCGAGGCTTTCGACGCCAGCAACGCCGTGATCCTCTCGATCGGCCCCGGCGAGGAATCCCGCGTGTACGTGACCTCCAACGGAGGCCAGAGCTGGACACTCGCGTTCGTGAACGACGACCCCAACGCGTTCTACGACTGCATGGCGTTCTTCGACCGGCACCGCGGGCTGGCTCTGTCCGACCCGGTGCAGGGACGGTTCCGGATCCTCGCCACGAGCAACGGGGGCCAGAGCTGGCGCGTGCTCGACACGGAGATGCCGCCGGCGCTCCCCGGTGAGTTCGCCTTCGCGGCCAGCGGGCAGTGCATCACCACCGCCGGTGGTCGCGATGCCTTCTTCGGAACCGGCGGCGACGTCGAGGCCCGTGTCTTCCACTCCGGCGACCGCGGCCAGACGTGGCAGGTGAACACGACTCCGATTCACAGCGGCCCGAGCGCAGGGATCTTCGCGCTCGCCTTCCGCGACCCGCGCCACGGTCTCGCCGCGGGCGGCGACTTCGCCGCGCCGGCGGCGTCGCCGGATGCCCTCGCACTGACCGCTAACGGCGGGGCGACCTGGCAACTCGTCGCCGACGCGCCGAACGAGTACCGCTCGGGCGCGCACTGGGTGAACGGTCGGGTCGCGATCATCGTCGGGCCTACAGGCAGCGACGCGACCGCCGATGCCGGTCGCTCCTGGCGCAACTTCGACGGCGGTAGCTTCGACACGGTGGACTGCGCGGGCGGCTGGTCGTGCTGGGCCTCGGGCGAGCAGGGCCGAGTGGCCTACCTCGTCAGACAGCACTGACGCCGCGACGGCGGCGTTCCAGCCGAGGACGTCCTTCGAGGGAGGCTTCTTCCTTGCCGAGCGGGCTCGGGTTGAGCGCGACGTGCTCGAGCCGCTCTACGGCTTCTTGCACGGAGTCGACCAAGACCGCCCGTTCCTCGCGGCTGAGGTCGGGCAGGTCTTTGAGCGACTGGATGCTGCCGCGAAGGGCGGTTAGGGGATTCGCGATGCGATGCCGCATGAGCCGGCGGTAATCCACGAGTGCGCGCTCGTATTCGGCTTCCTTGATCACGGCCTCGTTCTCGACGGCCAGGAGTCCGCGCACCATTCTTCGAATGCCGAAGATGAGCATGGCGAGCAGCACCACGGCTAGGCCGTCCACGAGCAGCGAAAAGGCAAGCGGCTCATCGCCCATGAACGCGACGTAGTAGCGGTTGGCCGCCCGTACCAGGAAGAAGGCCATCAAAGCGCCCAGCCAAGGGAACGCGCGCCCGAAGCGGGCGAGATGACGCAGGACGACGAGTGCCAGAACTGTCTCGAGTGACGCGAGCGTGAAGTTGAGAACGTCGGCCATAGCTCAGCGCCTGGCCAGACTGAGTGCAAGAAGGCGCCGGGGACGAATCTGCCCCCGGCGCCTCGAAGTCATCGTTAGCGGCTGACCGTCTTGGTGACGCTGAAGCCCGGAATGTAACCAGGTGCCTTATTGACCCACATACGGGCCTGCGTGGTCCCGCGCGGGAAGTTGCCGCGGAAGCGGGCCTCACCGCGCTGGTTCAGCCGGACGCGCTTGGTCGTGATCCAGGAGCCGGAGTTCGTGCGGCGCTGAAGCAGCACGAACCGCCCTCGGTACGACCGCTGCGCAGCGACCTTGACGTAGAACCGGTTCGCCTGGTGGCTGAGGACGCGGAAGATGACGAGCGGCCGGACGTTGACGAACGGCGCCCGTGTGCTCTCTCCGCCCTCCCACGAGGCTTGGTACTCGGTGCGGATCGGCGGTCGGTCGGTGAGCGAATACGTGCCGTCGGCGTCGGTGGTCACGACGCGCGTCGATTGCGGGCCGCCGTACCGCGTCAGGTTGATCGTCACTTCTTGCCCAGGTCGGGCATTGCCGACGCTGCCGATCACCTGCACCGGGTTGCGATAGACGACGAAGAGCCGGCTGAGAGCGACCGTCACCCCGCCGCCGCGGACGTGCACTACACCGGTGTGCCTCGAGCCCTCCGCCGCAGCGTCGCGGTAGGAATATGCGGACGCGATACCAAAGCGATACGAGTACGTCTCACCGCTCTGGAGCATGGGCGACGATGGAAACGCGCCGGTGTCGGAGACGACGCGGTGTGGCTTGCTATCCGCGTTTCTCCAGGTGACCGTGTCGCCGGGTCGAACGACGACACTGTTCGGTTGGAAGCCGGTCGCGAGGATCGCCACGTTCACGGTCGCTGTCGGCTCGGACTGGGAGACCGCAGGCGTGGCGCCCGCGATCGCCAACGTGCCTGCGAGTAGAAGGAGCAACTTCTTCATCGTGCTGACCCCCTAGATTTAGATCGGAACACGATCCTTCTTTCCCTTCCGACGCGGGGTTAATCGCAAAGTTGCCGTCCTTTACACGTTTCTTACACGGGCCTCCGCGAACGTCCATCGCTTTACGATGCGGCGATGGCGGAGCCGACAGCGCCGAGCCCGGAGGACGTGCTACGCGCGGCGGAGTTCCGCACCGCGCTCCGCCGGTTCGAACGGCAGTCAGACCGCATAGCTCGTGCGTCGGGCCTCACTCCGCGCCGCTACCTCATCCTCCTCCTGATCAAAGGCGCCGCCGACCGCAGCGAGCGCTCGACCGTGACTGAGCTCGCCAAGCGCATGAGCCTCGCGCAGAGCACCGTCACCGAGCTCGTTGCGCGCGCCGAGGACGCGGGTCTCGTTCAGCGCGAGAGCTCGCCCCATGACGGTCGGGTGGCCAAGCTCGCGGTGACGAAGGAAGGTGAGCGCCGGTTGACAGAGGCATTCCGAAGCCTGGCCGCCGAGCGACGGTCGCTGCGCGAGGCCATCGGCCGCCTCACGGACTAACCGATTTGCCTGCTGCACCGCCGTCGGGCCTTCGCTCGACGACGTTAGCGTCTCGCCGTGACACGGTGGGACGCCTGCACGCCGCGCACAACTAAGACTACGCCGGCTGGATGACCGCGCTTAGTAGTGCGGCGTCCTTTCAGGACGCCGCCGCACCTGCGGATTGCGACGCCGCGCGCGGGAGGGCACGCTGAAGGGCGTGGAAGAACCGGTGATCCATCGGGAGGAGGTCGTCGCCCTACTATTCAACGTGAGCGACATCGCCTTGACGCTCACCGAGATCGAGAGACTGCTCGGAGGAGACGATGCCGAAGAAGAAGCTGACGAAGGCTGAACGCGCGGAGCGCGATGCGCGCCATGAACGCGTTCTCGAGAATGCGCTGCGAACCCGCGAGCTCGCGGAGCGGGCGCAAGCCGAGCTCGACGCGAAGAGCTCCCGCGACTAAGCGCCGCCCTCGGTCTGCTCGAGGCGACATCCGCACGCCCTAAGCACTCGTGTGAGCTGGTCAGAGCGCGCGACACCCAACACGTACGGCGCGCAGGGAATCGTCAGCAGGGACGACGAGTGGAAGCCATGGTCGAGCGCGACGAACTCGAACCCGGCTGCTCGGATGGCGCTCTCGGTGTCGCGGGTCGTCTCGCAGCCACCGAGCGCCTTCGTCCAGAAGAGCGAGTCGGTCGCGCGCTGGAACCCATGGAAGAGGGCGTTGCGAGACCTGACGTGCTCCCAGAAGCGGAGCTCTCCGCCGGGCGCCAGGACACGCCGCAGCTCCCGAAGCGTCGCGGCCGGGTCGGGGACGCTGCAGAGGACCCCCATCACGACTGCGGCATCGAACGATCCGTCCTCGGCGGGAAGTGCCTCCGCAAAGCCTTCGACGACCTCGATCGCCACGGGCGCGCTTCGGGCCCGTTCCTCAGCCGCTGCGCGTGCCGTCGGGTCGGGCTCGACGGCGAGCACGCCCTTCACGCCCGGCGGGTAGTGCTCGAACGAGCGCCCGTCACCCGAGCCGACCTCGATGACCCGGCCGCGCAGCCCACCGAGCAGGCGCCGCCTCAGCTCGCGCGCGATCAGGTCGGGGCGGCGCTGCTCGCTGCGCTCCAGGTACCGGGCAAAGCGCGATTGCCCGGGCCCGTAGAGCGTTGCCGGCTTCGCGGTGACGGCTCGCTCTATTCCGGCTCTTCCACCATTGCACTTCCTCCGCCGCGACGCTGCGGCTCTGCAGCAGCGAGCACGCGGCCGCCGCCGAGAAACTCGATGCCCGTCGCGGCGCCGATCTCGGCGGTCATCGAGAACCCGTGACCAAACCGGGCGACGAGGGCCTGACCTTCCGGCGAGTTGATGAAAGCCGGTTCCGCCGCGGTCTGCAACGTATTCCGCTGGCTCGCTCGTGGCGCGGCGATCGCCTCCGGCAACGTTGCCCCGAGATCCAAGCGGTCGACGAGGATCTGCAGCACGGTCGTGATGATCATCGAGCCGCCGGGTGAGCCGAGCGCCAGGAACGGCTGGCCGTCGTCGAGGACGATGGTCGGGCTCATCGAGCTGCGCGGCCGCTTCCCGCCCTCGATGCGGTTGGGATGCGTCAGCGAGTCGAAGTTGAAGTCGGTCAGCTCGTTGTTGAGGAGGAAGCCCCAACCGGGCACGACGACGCCGTTCCCTCCGGTCGACTCGATCGTGTACGTGTAAGAGACGACGTTGCCCCAGCGGTCGGACACGCTCAGGTGCGTCGTGGTCTCCGACTGCTCCGCCGTCGCGGCGGCCTCACCGGCGGTGCCGTGCGGATACGGATCGCCCGGCGGCACCGGGCTCGTCGCTGCGTGGTTCGGATTGATCAGCGCCCGGCGCTCGGCCGCGAACCCGTCCGAAAGTAGGCCCCTGAGCGGCACGTCGAAGTAATCGGGATCGGCCAGGTACGCGTTTCGGTCGGCGAATGAGAAGCGCGACGCCTCGAGGAAGAAGTGCAGCGCCTCCGCGCGGTCGGATGGGTCGAGGTCGAACCCCTCGAGGATGTTCAACGCCTCGCCGTCAGTCGAGCCGCCGCTCGAGGGAGGACCCATGCTGTAGACGTCGAGCCCCCGGTAACCGACCCTCGTCGGCTCTCGCTCGGGCGCCGTGTAGTCCTTGACGTCACGCATCGTCATCAGCCCTGCGCGCCAGACGTGGTTCGCTTCGGCGCCACGGGCGGGTGCTGAACCGACGCGACCATCGCGTCGGCAATCGCGCCTCGGTAGAAGCCCTTGGCGCCCAGGTGACCGATCCGCGCGTACGCGCGCGCCAGGTCAGGATTGCGCAGCACCGTCCCTACGTCCCGCGGCGTGCCGTCGGGGTCGAGGTAGAGCGCGCGGGTCGAGGGAACATCGTCGAAGAAGTCGAGGTTCCCCTGCACCTGGCTGAAGAAGGTCTCGTCGACGACGAAGCCGTCGTTGGCCACTGCGATTCCCGGCTGCAGCGCCTCCTCGAGCGACATCGTCCCGAAGCGATTCAGGGCCTCGTCCCAGCCGCGCACCGTTCCCGGCACGCCGACCGACCGGCCGCTGTAGCGCGCGTCGTTGAACGGCAGCGGCACTCCGCTTTCGAAGAAGGAATTCGGTCGCATCGCAGCCGGCGCCGTCTCGCGGTGGTCGATCGTCGTGACATTGCCGTCGCTCGTCCGGATGACCATGAAGCCGCCGCCGCCGATGCCGCACGAGAACGGCTCGGTAACGCCCAGGACCGCCGCAGCCACGACTGCGGCGTCGACCGCGTTCGCGCCGTCACGCAGCGCCTCCACTGCGGCTTCGCTGGCGAGCGTCTCGACGGTGGCGACCGCGCCGCCGCTCCCGATCGCCGTGGGCGTCCCGTCGGTAACTGCCGGCTGCGCGGCACCGCCGGTCGAGATGACCAGTAGCGCGACTGGAACGATCAGCGCAAAGACCAGAAAGAGCCAGGCACGTCGCATGGAATCCCCCCTCGGATCGCGGCCTAGTTTCCGGGGTCGATCCTAACCCCGATGCCCAGCGCTGGGAGCACTTCGCTCGACCGAGTTAACTTCTCGGCCGTGACACGGTTCGAGACGCTTTGCGAGGCAGCCGAGGAGTCACTCGAGCGGTCGGGAGTTCCTGGAGCTTCAATCGGCGTCGAGCACGACGGCGCTGAGGACGCGGCGGGGTTCGGCGTGACGAGCATCGAGCATCCGCTCGAGGTCGACGCAGAGACGCTCTTCCAGATCGGCTCGATCACCAAGACCGTGACCGGCACGCTGGCGTTGCAGCTCGTCGAGAAGGGCGAGCTGGATCTCGACGCTCCGATCCGCCGCTATCTCCCCACGCTCCGGCTAGCGGACGACGACGTCGCCGAGCGCGTCACGACGCGTCATCTGCTCACGCACACCGGCGGCTGGTACGGCGACTACTTCGCCGACCCGAGCCGCGGCGACGACGCGCTCGAGCGGATTCTCCCCGAGCTCGCGGAGCTCCCCCAGCTGGCCCCGCTCGGGCAGATCTGGTCGTACTGCAACTCGGGCTTCTACATCGCCGGCCGCGTCATCGAGGTCCTCACCGGCAAGCCGTTCGAGTCAGCCGCGCGCGAGCTCGTGCTGGAGCCGCTCGGGATGAGCCGCAGCTTCTTCTTTCCCGAGGAGGTGCTGAGCCATCGATTCGCCGTCGGGCACCGTGACGAAGACGGGCAAACGATCGTCGCGCGGCCCTGGGCGCTCGCACGTGCCGCGAGCGCGGCCGGCGGGATCACTGCAAGCGTCGGCGACCTCCTTCGCTACGCGCGCTTCCACTTCGAATGGCCTCCCGGGCCGCAAATGCGCGAGCCACAGATCGAGACCGATGATCTGGGGCGCAAGATGGCCCTGACCTGGTTCGTCCGCGAGGTCGACGGGCTTGGGTTCGCCGAACACGACGGCGGCACGAACGGGCAGATGGCGCGCCTGATGCTGGCGCCCGAGGCCGGTTTCGCGCTCGCGATCCTGACGAATCACTCTCCGGCGGGCAACGACGTCCTCCGGGAAGTCACCCACCACGCGTTGCGCCTCTACCTCGGGATCGACACGCGCGACCCAGAGCCGCGCGATCTCTCGGACGGACAACTCGCCGAGTACGCCGGCGTCTACTCGAACCCGTGGTCCGAGATCGAGCTCCGGACCGCGGACGGTCGACTCGTAAGCCAGACGACCTTCAAGGCCGGCTTCCCGACGAAGGACACCCCGCCGTTGCCACCGCCCGCGCCGGCGACACTCGCCTTCTACGACACAGACCGGGTCTTCGTCGAGGAAGGCCCGCTCACGGGCACGCGGGGCGACTTCGTGCGTGGCGACGACGGCCGCATCGCCTGGCTCCGCTCCGGCGGGCGGCTACACGCCAAGCGGAGCTGAGTCCGTCTAGGCGTGGCGAGGTCGTCGCCCTACTATTCAATCTGAGCGACATTGCAGTAGAGCTGACGAAGATCGACAGACACTTCGGAGACGACGATGAAGAGGAAGAAACTGACGAAGGCTGAACGCGAGGAGCGGGACGCTTTCCACGAGCGCGTTCTCGCGAACGCGCAGAGAACGCGGGAACTCGCCGAGAAGGCGCAGGCGGAGCTCGACGCCAAGCAGTCGCGAGGCTAGTTCGCCGAGAGCCGGGCCCCGCGGGTCTTGGCGCCCCTCACGCACGGTGCTAGGCTCGTGTTCGCTCGAGACGAACCGCCGCCAAGAGAGGGGAAGTGAACTCCAAGTCCTCGTCGCGGGCCGCGCGTACCGCGCTTGTGTGCCTCCTGTTCGGGCTCACCACGGCCGCAGTGCCGGCTGTTGCAAGCGCCGACGATTACGTCGCACTCGGGGACAGCTTCTCGTCGGGGGTCGGCACCGGGAGCTACACGCTCTCGAGCTCGTGTCGCCGCGGCGTGTACGCGTACCCTTGGCTCGTCGCTCAGCAGCGCCCGAACACCTCCTTGACCTTCGTCGCCTGCTCGGGCGCGAAGACAACCGACGTGATGGCGAACCAGATCCAGTCCGTGACAGCCGGCACGGAGATCGTCACGATCACGATCGGGGGCAACGACATCGGGTTCTCCAACCTGATCGTGCAGTGCACGCTCAGCGACTGCTCGAGCGCGCTCGACAACACACGCGCGTCGCTCACAACGGTCCTGGGCCCACGCCTCGACACGGTGTACACGGCGATCAGAAGCCGCACGCTGACCGCGACCGTGGTCGTGCTCGGCTACCCGCGCATCTTCTCGAGCGCCGGCTGCTTCGGCACGCTCGGCATCTCGGCGACCGAACGGGCGAAGGCAAACTTGCTCGCGGACGCGATCGACGCGCTCACGGCTGTGCGAGCCGCCGAACCGCGGAGCTTACGTTCCGGAGCGCGACCGGGGCTTTCAACGGGCACGCGGTCTGCTCGGGGAGCGCCTGGCTCAACGGCCTCAATCTGTTCAACACCGGCGAGAGCTACCACCCGAATCGCAACGGCAATAGCCTCGGGTACGCACCCATCGTGCGCTCGGTCGTCGGCTAGCTGCCTGAGCGCTCGATGAGCTCCACCCGGTAGCCGTCTGGATCGCGCACGAAGCACAGCCGCGAGCCGCCCTCGCGCACCTGGTACGGCGGCTTCTCGGGCTCGATGCCCTTCTCGGCCAGCCGCGCCAGAGTCCCGTCGAGGTCGTCGACCGTGACCGCGATGTGGCCGTAGCCCGTGCCGAGCTCGTACGAGTCGACGCCGTGGTTGTACGTCAGCTCGAGCCGGTCGGCGTCGCCGGGAAGGCCCATGAACACGTTGGTCGCCTCGTCGCGAATCGGCATGCGGCCCCGCTCCTCGAAGCCGAGCGCCTCATAGAACGCGACCGAGCGGTCGATGTCGGTGATTCGGTAGCAGGTGTGGATGAGCTCCATGGGTTCACGCCTCTCGGTCGAAGTGAATGGAGGAAACCAGGCGACGCGCATCGCGTTCGCCTGAGCCGGTCGAATCTTGCAGGCAGCTGGTGACGAGGTAGTGGTCGGCCCGGTCGCTCTCGATCTGCGTAAGCATCGTGTAGTCGCCGCCGATCGCATTGCAGACCCCGGGTCGTCGAATCCGGACCCGGGCCTTCCGGCCGCCGATCGTCGTTCGCACCCCTCGCATTTCCCCGAAATCGTCGGCCGAACGCGACACGGTTACGAGGGCACCCGAGCGGCTCAGTCGAGCGAGTGGCCAGTCACAACTCACCGTGTCGAACGACAGACGGCACGGGTCTTCGAGCCGGTCCGTGCTTGCATACGCGAAGACCTCGGACCTTGCGGAACGCACCGCGGGCGCCAGGACATGCCAACTCGCCGGGTGCTCGAACGAGAGGCCCCCTGCGCGATACGTCTCGAGCGGGTCCGCCGAGTCGCGAGACATGACCAAGGCTGCGACAAGTAACGCAAGCCCTGCCCCGGCGACGAGAAGCCACCACTTCATCATTCGAGATCCTCTCGCAACAACCCGAACAGGACGCCGTCCACCCACTCGCCGTGACGCCAGTACGCCTGGCGCTTGACGCCCTCGCGCACGAAGCCGGCCCGCTCGGCGTGCTTGATCGCCCGCTCGTTGAACCCGTACACCTCGAGCTGCAGCCGGTGGTAGTCCAGGTCGACCAGCAGGTAGCGCTGGAGAACGCGCGCCGCCTCGTCGGAGAGGTGGCGGCCGCGAAAGTCCGGATGCACGGCCAGCCCGCCGAGATGGGCGATGCGGTTGCGGCGATTCGCGACGTCATAGCCCAGGACCCCGGCGCGCTGCCAGTCACTGTCCTGATCGACCTCGATCACGAATCGACCGGTTTCCTTTGGCTCCGCCAGTGACTGCTCGATCTCGGACTGAACGTCCTCGCGCGTATGGGGGCGAACGACCGCGAGGTAGGGCTCGACGTCTTCGTGCGAGGCGAGCTCGGCGTAGAACTCCGCGTCGTCAGGGCTCGCCCGTCGCAGCCGGAAGCCGTCTCCGGGGAGGATCTCGCTCACGGGGAGGCCGGCACCGCCGCGGCCTGCCGCCGTCGCCGGAACGCGACCCCGGAGCCGAGCGCCGTCCCGATCAGGATCAGGATGAGACCCGCGATCGCCTGGACGGTGATCGGCTCGTCGAGCAACAGCGCGCCGTAGAAGAGCGCGGTCACTGGTAGCAAGTAGACGACGAGCGCGGCGCGAGCCGAGCCGTAGCTGAAGATCAGCCGGAAGAAGAGCAGCTGGCCGATCACGGTGCCCAGAAGGGCAAGGGCTACAACCGACCCAACCGCTTTCCAGCTAGGAAAGTCGCTCGGAGCTTGTACGAGGCCGATGGGCAGGAGCAGGATCGCGCCCCACATGATCGAGGCCGCGGCGAGAACGAGGTTCTCGGTCTCGACGAGCAGCGTCTGTGTGTACATCGTCCCGATCGCGTACGCGAAGGAGGCAACGACGACGGCCATCGTCCCTACAAATCCCCACCAACCACCCTCGGGCCGGACGCCGGCGAGGATGGCGACGCCGGCGATGCCGAGCAGGATCCCGAACAGGCGCAACCCGGTGGACTTCTCAGCCGGCCGGAAGTGGATGGCGAGCGCTGCGACGAAGATCGGCACCGTCGCGTTCGCGATCGCCGCGACGCCGGAGTCGACCTTCGTCTCGCCCCACGCGATCAACGTGAACGGCACCGCAGTGTTGACAGCGCCGAGGATGATGGCCGGCTTCGTGATCTTCCGCATGTCGCTCCAGGCCTTGTGCCAGCCGTGGCGCGCGACGAGCAGTCCGACGAGCGGGATCGCGGACAGGGCGAGCCGGAAGCCCATCGTCGTCGTCGGCGCGAGCTCGTCGACCGCGACCTTGATGAACATGAAGGAGGAGCCCCAGAGCGCGGCCAGCACGAGCAGCAATGGAACGTATCCCCGCACCTTCGCAGGCTATCCATCGCGTGACGGGTCAGAGCGAGCCGGAAGCGGCACTAGACTGAACTACCTGACGCCGGTCGCGGAACAGCCGCTTCACCGCGCCCTCGGGCTGACCGACGGGGAGTTCGACCGTATCCAGGAGCTGCTGGGCCGCGAGCCGAACCATTTCGAGCTCGCCGTCTTCTCGCTGCTCTGGTCGGAGCACTGCGCGTACAAGCACTCGGCGCCGCTGCTGCGCCGCTTTCCGACGGAGGGCGCACGCGTGCTGCAGGGGCCCGGAGAGAACGCGGGCGTGGTCGACCTCGGCGAGGGCGAGGCAGTCGCGTTCAAGGTCGAGAGCCACAACCACCCCAGCGCGGTCGAGCCGTTTCAGGGCGCTGCGACGGGGGTCGGCGGCATCCTCCGCGACATCGTCGCCATGGGCGCGCGGCCGATCGCGCTGCTCGACGGGCTGCGCTTCGGTGAGCCGGGCTGGCAGTTCGAGCGCGCGGTCTCGGGCATCGGCCACTACGGGAACTGCGTCGGCGTCCCAACCGTCGGCGGCGACACGGTCTTCGACGAGGCGTACCGCGACAACTGCCTCGTCAACGCGATGTGCGTCGGGCTCCTGCCGGCCGACCGGGTCAAGTCGGCGCGCGCGCAAGGGACGGGGAACCTCGTCGTCCTCTACGGCGCCGCGACGGGCCGCGACGGGATCGGCGGCGCGAGCGTGCTCGCCAGCCAGGAGCTCGGCGAGGACGACGCCGAGAAGCGGCCCTCGGTCCAGATCGGCGACCCGTTCAACGGCAAGAAGCTGATCGAGGTCTCGTCCGAGCTGGTCGAGCGCGACCTGGTCGTGTCGTTGCAGGACTGCGGCGCAGCCGGGCTCGCCTCGTCCCTCTCGGAGATGGCGAGAGGCGGCCAGGGAATCGACGTCCACCTCGACCGCGTCCCGCTCCGCGAGGAGGACATGGAGGCGTGGGAGATCATGATCTCCGAGAGCCAGGAGCGGATGGTCGCCGTGGTCGAGCCGGAGCAGCTGGCCGCAGTCCAGGAGGTGTGCGCCCGCTGGGAGCTGCCGTCCACGGCCGTCGGCGAGGTGACCGACACCGGCGAGCTGCGCGCGCTCTTCGAGGGCGACGTCGTCGGCGCGATCCCCGCGGAGCTGCTCACGGACGAGGCGCCGCGCTACGAGGTGCACCGCCAGCCGCGGCAGCCGGCCGCGCCCGCGCCTCGACCCGAAGGGCCCGACACGAAGCAGGCGCTGCTCGAGCTGCTCGCCTCGCCGAACATCCGCAGCCGCTCCTGGATCTACACGCGCTACGACCAGCTCGTCGGCTCGCGCACCGTCAAGCGCCCCGGCCTCGACGCCGCCGTCCTGCGGCTGCTCCCCTCGTTTCGCGGGCTCGCCGTCTCGCTCGACGGCACGGGCCGCATCGCTCGCCTCGACCCGCACACGGGCGGCGCCCTGGCCGTGCTCGAAGCGGCGCGCAACGTCGCGTGCGCCGGCGGCGAGCCGCTGGCCGTGACCGACTGCCTCAACTTCGGAAACCCCGAGAAGCCGGAGATCGCCTGGGAGCTCGCGGAGGCGATCGAAGGTATGGCGGCCGCCTGCGAGGCGCTGGGCATCCCGGTCGTCTCCGGCAACGTCTCGCTCTACAACGAGACCGACGGACGCGCCATCCACCCCACGCCGGTCGTCGGCTGTGTCGGCCTCGTCCCCGACGTTCGCCGCCTGCCGACGACGTGGAACGAAGGCGACGCGATCCTGCTGGTCGGCGAGCCGGAGCTCTCGTTCGACGGCTCGGAGTACCAATCGCTCTACGCCGAGCCCGCCGGGCGGCCGGCGTCGCTCGACCTCGCAGCGGAGGCGGCGCTCGTCGGCGCGCTTTGGAAGGCTCAGGCGACTCTCGTCCACGACGTGTCCGAGGGCGGGCTTGCCGTCTGCCTCGCGGAGGCGGCGATCGCGAGCGGAATCGGCGCCGAGCTCGACCTGCCCGATGACCCGCTCGTCCTGTTCGGCGAAGGAGGCGGCCAGGCGATCGTCGCCTGCCCGGCGGATGCAATTTCCGACCTGGGCGTGCCCGCGAAAGTGATCGGGTCCGCCACCGGCGCTAATCTGCTGGGGGTCCCGTTCGACGACCTGCGGCAAGCCTATGAGGTGACCATCTGAGTGTGCGGCGTCTTCGGCATTCGCGCTCCAGACCGTGACGTAGCGCGCGTCACGTACTTCGGGCTGTTCGCGCTGCAGCATCGCGGGCAGGAGTCGGCCGGAATCGCCGTCTCCGACGAGGGCCGTCTCACCGTGCTGCGAGACATGGGCCTCGTCGCCCAGGTCTTCAACGAACAGAAGCTGAGCGGCCTGCAGGGTGACACGGCGATCGGCCACACGCGCTACTCGACCACGGGCTCGACGGACTGGACGAACGCGCAGCCGATCGTGCAGCACGGACGCGCGCGCACGGTCACGCTCGGGCACAACGGCAACCTCACGAACGCGACGACGCTTCGCGACGAGCTGGCCGCGGACGGGATCCGGCTGCGCACGAGCTCGGACACCGAGGTCATTGCCGCGCTGATCGCGAACGACCCGGCTCCGCTCGAGGACGCGGTCGCCAACGCGATGAGCCGCCTGGAAGGCGCGTACACCGTCGTCCTCCTCGCCAACGGGACGCTGGTCGGCTTTCGCGACCCGTACGGCTTCCGCCCGCTGTCGCTCGGGGTCATCGGCGGCGATTACGTGCTCGCTTCGGAAACGTGCGCGCTCGACCTCGTCGGCGCCGAGCTGGAGCGCGAGCTCGCGCCCGGCGAACTGGTCGCGATCGACGAGGGCGGCCTGCGCTCTCGCCAGGCACTGCCGCTCGCGAACGGCGGCGCGCTCTGCCTCTTCGAGTTCATCTACCTCGCCCGGCCAGACACGACTCTCGGCGGGATCGAGGTGCACGCGGTCCGCGTCCGTATGGGTGAGCGACTCGCGGCGGAGGCACCGGTCGAGGCCGATCTCGTCATGCCCGTGCCCGACTCGGGCACACCCGCTGCCATCGGGTTTGCCCGCGCGACCGGTATCCCCTTCTCCGAGGGCCTGATCAAGAACCGCTATGTGGGACGCACGTTCATCCAGCCCGACCAGGGTCTGCGCGAGCAGGGGATCAAGCTCAAGTTCAACCCGCTGGCCGAGGTGGCCGGAAAGCGGATGGTGGTCGTGGACGACTCGATCGTGCGCGGCTCCACGATGCGCAAGATCGTCGCCATGCTCTTCGAGGCCGGCGCGCAGGAGGTGCACGTTCGGGTCTCCTCCCCGCCGATCGTGTCGCCCTGCTTCTACGGGATCGACTTCGCCGACGAGGAGCAGCTCGTGGCCTCCGAGCGGTCGGTCGAGGCCGTGCGCGAGCACATCGGGGCGACCAGCCTGGCCTACCTCTCGCTCGAAGGCGCCCAGGAGGCGACGACCCGGCCGGAGTCGGAGTTCTGCAACGCGTGCTTCACTCGCCGCTACCCGACAAACGTGCCCGACGAGCTCCGGCTCGCCAAGTTTCGCTTCGAACC
>CAWFZH010000010.1:0-67290 GCA_963820335.1 uncultured Actinomycetes bacterium
TGGGCTTCCGCCGGAGGCGCCAATGAGCCGAGCGCTCTTCGCCTCTCTGGCGCTGGCGCTTGCCTTCGTCCCCGCTGCCGCCGGTCACGGCGGCGGCGGGGACAAGGGCTACCGCTCGACGGTCAAAGTCGTCCGGCCGGCGGTCCCGGGACTGCAGCTCGCGATCCTCGACGGCGACGACCGGATCAAGGCCACGAACGAGAGCACGAAGGCCGTCGTCATCGAGGGCTACGGAGGCGAGCCCTACATCCGCCTCTCCCCGGACGGAGTCTTCGAGAACAAGAACTCGCCGGCCCTCTATCTGAACAAGGACCGGTTCGCACGCACGGAGGTCCCGGCGAACGCCAAGGCAGGCGCCACCCCCGACTGGGTCAAGGTCGCGGACGGCAACGCCTACGAGTGGCACGACCACCGGGCGCACTGGATGAGCCCCCTCGCACCCAAGCCGATCCGCGACGCGCCCGACAGCACGCACCACGTCTTCAACTGGGAGGTTCCCGGCAAGGCCGGCGGGAGGTCGTTCGTGATCGCCGGGAGCCTGGACTACTCGCCGCCGAAGGAGGACGGCGCACCCTGGCTCTTCGTGATCGTCATCGCCGTCCTGCTCGCGCTGACCCTCGGCGGGATTTTCGCCTTGCGTCGCCTCCGACGGGCTTGAGCTCGACCTTGCCCTCCGAGCGGCGGATGTCCTCCACGAGCACGTCGATCTTGTCTCCGAGGCGATACGGGCGGCCGCTCCGCCGGCCGATCAGCGCGGTGCCCAGCTCGTTCACCTCGAAGTAGTCCCCGCCGAGGCGGCGCACCGGCAGGTAGCCCTCGAAGACCGTGCCAAAACGGATGAAGAGGCCGGACGGGATGACGCCGATGATCTCGCCGTCGTAGGGCTTTTCCCAGCCGCGGTCGTAGAGCTCGGACTCGAGCAGCCAGGCCAGGCAGATCTCGTCGGCCAGGTACTCGATCTGGGTCGCCTCGCGCTCCTTCGTCGACGTGTGCTCGGCGAGGCCCTGGAGGTCCTCGGGCGGCGGGTCGTCACCCTGGCCGATCTCCCGCAGCAAGGCGCGGTGCACGACGAGATCCGGATAGCGCCGGATCGGTGACGTGAAGTGGCAGTACGCGACGCTGGCCAGTCCCGAATGGCCGAGGTTGCGCGGGTCGTAGTGCGCCTGCTTCAGAGCCCGGAGGACGAGCGAAGGGAACGCCTCCGCCCCGCGGCCCGACTTCTGGACGTATTCCGTGACGCGTTCGCTCGTCGCGGCGGCGAGCGCTGCCGCGTCGGCCGGGCTCATCGATTCGGCGTCAGGCGCGGGCGGGGTCGGAACGCCGAGGTCGGTGAGCTTCTGGAGCAAGAGCAGCACCGACTGAGGCTCGGGCTGCTCGTGAACTCGGTACAGCGCCGCTCGCCGGCGGTCGGCAAGGAAGGCGGCGACGGCCTCGTTGGCGAAGATCATCAGCTCCTCGACGAGCATGTGCGCGTGCGCCTCGGTCTCGAAGTAAGCGCGCTCCACGCCGCCCTGGTCGTCGAAGACGAACGTGACCTCTTTCGACTCGACGCGCAGCGCACCGCGGTCGAAGCGCCGGCGGCGCAGCTCGGTCGCGAGCCGCTCGGTGAGCCGGAGATCGTCGACCAGCTCGTGTTGCTCGCCTTCGGTGAGGATCCGCTGCACCTGCCCGTAGCTGAAGCGCTCGTTGCTGTTGATCACCGAGCGGTAGAACTTCGGCTCGCCCGGCTGCAAATGCTTGTCGAAGAGGACTTCGACCGTGACCGTCAGACGGTCTTCGTGGGGCCGCAGCGAGCAGGCCTCGTCGGAGAGCTCGTGCGGGAGCATCGGCGCGACCAGACCGGGCACGTACACGGAGTTCGCCCGCTCCGCGGCGCCGCGGTCGAGCGGCGACCCAGCCGGCACGAAGTGCGAGACGTCGGCGATGTGCACCCACGCGCGCAGCCCATCGCCCTCGGCTCGCACCGACAGGGCGTCGTCGAAGTCCTTCGCGGTCTCGGGGTCGATCGTGAACGTCACCAGGTCGCGCAGGTCGACCCGCCCGTCAGCGGTCGCCGCTGGGATGTCGAACGGCTCGAAGGCGCCGCGCACCCCCTCCTGGACGAGCAGGGCCTCGAGCACGCTCTCGACCCTCTTCGCGGAGCCGATGACCTCCCGCACACGCGCGCGGCCACGGCCCTTCTCGACGAGCACGAGGTCTCCGGGCTCCGCACTGCCGAGCGTCTTACGGTCGAGCGTGAGCGGTGTGCCCGGGGTGAAATACGGCTCCCCGACGACGAGCTTGCCCCGCCGCGCGACTTCTACGACGAGCTGTTCGATCAGACGTTGAGGAAGCGGCGGAGTGTGATCCCGGAGCCCACGGCGCCGAGCAAGAGCCCGACTCCGATGATGATCGCGGCGTTCCACACGAAGGCGAGTGCCTGCACGTCCGACTCCGAGCTGTCGCTTCCGGCCCCGATCACGGGCAGGACGAGCTCCTTCCCGAGCAGGAGCAGCAGAACGGCGAAGAGCGACCCTGCCAGCGCGCAGATCATTCCTTCGAGGATGAACGGGCCGCGCACGAACCAGTTCGACGCGCCGACGAGCTTCATGACCTCGATCTCACGTCGCCGCGCAAAGATGGAAAGGCGGATCGTGTTTCCGATCAGGATCGTCGCGGCGATCAGGAGGACCGCGATCCCGAGCACGGAGAGCACCGTGAAGACGCGGGCCACCTGTAAGACCTTGTCCGCCGTCTTCTTGGCGTATCTCACCTCGGTCACACCGGGCGGCGCCGGAGCCAGCGCGTTGGAGATCGCCGCGACGTGCTCGCCCTTCGTGGGCTTGACCTCGAAGGAGCGCGGCAGCGGATTGCCCGGGAGATTCTCGACGAGCTGCGGGTACTTCTTCTCCATGACCTTCAGCGCGTCTTCCTTCGAGACGAAGGCGACCGAGGCGACGCGCTGGTCCGACTCCAGCCGCTCGCGGACGGAGTTCACCTGCTGAGCCGAAGCGGAATCGCTGAGGTAGACCTTGACGAGGAGCTCCTTCTTCGCGTTGTCGCTCCACGAGATCGCCCAGGTGCCGAGGGCGATCAGCAGGCCGACGAGGAACATGCCGATCAGCACCGTCATCGTGGCCGCGATCGTGGTCGAGATGCTGGCTGTGATCGAGCGCCAGGCCTCGGCGAGGACGACCTTGAACCGGTTCATACGGAGGCGTAACCCCCACGCCGCTCGTCGCGGGCGAGACGCCCGTCTTCGAGGGCGATGACGCGCTTCCGCATCTTGTCCACCATCTCGCGGTCGTGGGTGACCATGAGCACGGTCGTCCCGGCACGGTTGATGCGGTAGAGGAGCTGCATGATCCCGACCGACGTGTCGGGGTCGAGGTTTCCGGTCGGCTCGTCGCAGACGAGCAGCGGCGGGTGGTTGACGAACGCGCGCGCGATGGAGACGCGCTGCTGCTCGCCGCCCGAGAGCTCGTCTGGGTAGGAGCTCGTCTTGTGGGCGAGCCCGACCATGTTCAGCACGTCCGGCACCTTGCGCCGGATCGAGCTTGCGCTCTCGCCCTGCACCTTGAGGGCGTAGGCCACGTTCTCGGAGGTCGTTCGGTTGGGAAGCAGCTTGAAGTCCTGGAACACACAGCCGAGGTTGCGCCGGAGCTGAGGCACCTTCGAGCCCTTGAGGCGGCCCAGGTCACGCCCCGCGACGAAGATGCGGCCCGAGGTCGGCTCCAGCTCCTTCAGGAGCAGGCGAATGACCGTCGACTTGCCCGACCCCGAGGCGCCGACGACGAAGACGAACTCTCCCTTGTCGATGACGAACGACACGTCCGACAGGGCTGCGACGTTCGGCTCGTAGATCTTCGTGACCCCGTCGAACACGATCATCGAGCTCGCGCTCGGGACGGCGGCCCCTTCAGGCCGTCCGTTCTGCTCCGCGAGCGCGGCTGGAGTCTCTGGCTGTGTCTGGACGATCTCTTCTGGCACGGGTCTCTTTAGGGCGGTAGCGGGCAACCGCTCCCGGCTGGCCAACGAGGGCGGATTCTAGCTGAAGGTATGGCTGTCCAACAAAGCTGAAGGGCGGCTATCGAACCTTTCCTGCTGCTTTTGCCAATAAATAGGAATGGACAAACCCGTCCAGGTCGCCGTCGAGGACTCCCTGGGCGTTCCCCGCCTCGTAATCCGTGCGGTGGTCCTTCACCATCTGGTACGGCTGCAGGACATAGCTGCGGATCTGGCTGCCGAAGTCGGTGTCCTGCACCTCCCCACGCTCCTTGGCGAGCTCCGCCTCGCGCTCCTCGATCGCACGCTCGGCCAGCATCGACTTGAGCAGACGGAGCGCGGTCTGCTTGTTCGAGGACTGCGAGCGCTCGTTCTGGCACTGGACGACCATTCCGGTTGGTATGTGCGTGATCCGGACGGCCGAGTCGGTCTTGTTCACGTGCTGGCCGCCGGCGCCGCTGGCCCGGTACGTGTCGATGCGAAGGTCGTCGTCGTTGATCTCGATGTCGACGTCGTCGGAGAGGAGCGGCGCGGCGATCACCTGTGCGAATGAGGTGTGTCGCCTGTGCGCGCTGTCGAACGGCGAGAGACGCACGAGCCGGTGCACTCCGCGCTCAGCCTTGAAGGCCCCGTATGCGTTCTCACCCGACGCCGTGAAGGTCGCCGACTTGAGGCCCGCTTCCTCGCCGGGGCTCGCCTCGAGCACCTCGGTCTTGAAGCCACGCCGCTCCGCCCACCGCAGGTACATGCGGAGGAGGATCTCGGCCCAGTCCTGCGCGTCGGTGCCGCCGGTGCCGGCCTGGATCGTGACCACCGCGTCGCCCGCGTCGTACTCGCCGGAGAAGAGGGCGTCCTCCTGCAGCCGCTCGAGCTCGCGCTGCAGCGGCTCCAGCGAAGACTGGATCTCGGCGGCCATGTCCCCGTCCATGGCGAGGAGCTCCTGTGCGTCCTCGTACTCGCGCGTGAGCCGTTCGAACCGCTCGAGCCGCTTCGCGACGCGTGAGTGCTCCGTGGAGATCTCGGCCGCGCGCTGCTGGTCGTCCCAGAAGCCGGGCTCGCCCATCTGGGCCTCGAGCTCGGCCGCGCGTGAGGTCAGCGCATCCGGGTCAAAGGTACTCACGGACCCAGTCCAGCTGGGCCCCGATCTCCTGCAGTCGTTCCTTCAGCGGCGCGGTGTCGGCCATGGATCGATGGTAACTATCCAGCGATGAGACGGTTCATCCTGCTCGCCGTCCTGGTCCTCAGCGGCTGCGGCGGCGACCAGTCCAGCGACAGGTCCAGCGACCGGGCCGAGCTCTCCGGCCTCGTGATGATCGGCCCAACGGGAGGCCCCTGCATGGCCAACGAGCCGTGCTCCCGCCCGGCCGACGACGTCGAGCTCGAGTTCGTGCGCTCAGGCCAGGTGGTCGCCAGCGTCACCACCGACGGGCAAGGTCGGTACGAGGTGCAGCTCGAGCCGGGCACGTACCTGGTGCGCGCCGTCGACTACCCGTTGCCGGCGACGATTCAGCCGATGACGGTCACCGTCGAGAACGACGCCCGGCTCAACATCGAGATCGACAGCGGCGCGCGCTAGTCGGCGCTCAGGCGCCGTGGCACTTCTTGAACTTCTTGCCGCTTCCGCACCAGCACGGGTCGTTGCGTCCGACCTTCTCCTCGTCGGAGACGACGCGCTGCTGCGTGGCGACTGCGCCTCCGCCCCCGCCGATGACCCCAGCGGTCACGCCGGCGCCGGCGCCCGCGGCCATGATCGCGTCGGCTCCGGCGAGCGACTCGTGCTCGTAGGCGAGCGGTTGCCCGTTCAGGTCGTCGTCGTGCGTCAGATCGTCGAGATCCCCGGCCTCGATCTGCGCGTGGAAGAGGAGCATCACGACTTCCTCGTGGATGATCAGTCCGAGCTCCTCGAACATCTTGTGGCCCTCGGCGCGGTACTCGACGAGCGGGTCTTTCTGCGCGAAAGCCCGCAGGTGGACGCCCTCGCGGAGGTAGTCCATGTTCTCGAGGTGCTCGCGCCAGCGAGTGTCGACGACCTGCAGGACGACGTAGCGCTCGACGTCGCGCATCACCTCCGCCGTGACGTCGTCTTCCTTGAGCTTGTACTCCTCGTGCGCGTCCTCGCGGAAGTAGTTCGTCAGCTCCTCCACCCCGGCATGGACGCCCTCCTCGCGCAGCTCGTCCGCGGTGATCTCCGTGCCGTAGAGGTCGGTCATGACCTGGACGAGACTGTCGAGGTCCCAGTCCTCACCGACCTCGACCGGCTCGTGCTGGATGACGATCGCCTCGATGACCTCGTCGATCCAGGTGCCGATCTCCTCGGACAGATCCTGGCCCTCGAGCACCTTGCGGCGCTGCCCGTAGATGACCTCGCGCTGGACGTTGAGGACGTCGTCGTACTTGAGGATGTTCTTGCGCGAGACGAAGTTCTGCTCCTCGACCTTCTTCTGCGCGTTCTCGACCTGCTTGGAGAGGATGCCCGACTCCATGGGCTGCTCGTCCGGCACGCCGAAGCGCTCCATGATCCCGTGGATCCGGTCGCCGGCGAAGAGGCGGACGAGGTCGTCCTGGCCGGAGAGGTAGAAGCGCGACTCGCCGGGGTCGCCCTGCCGGCCTGAACGGCCGCGGAGCTGGTTGTCGATGCGCCGGGCCTCGTGGCGCTCGGTGCCGAGCACGTACAGCCCGCCGAGCTCGCGAACGCCCTCGCCGAGCTTGATGTCGACACCGCGGCCGGCCATGTTCGTCGCGATCGTGACCGCGCCGGGCACGCCGGCGTCCTTGATGATCTCGGCCTCGCGCTCGTGCTGCTTCGCGTTCAGGACGTTGTGCGGGATCCCCGCGCGCGTCAGGCGCTGCGCGAGGTGCTCGGAGACCTCGACGGAGATCGACCCCACGAGCACCGGCTGACCCGCGTCGTGGCGCTCCTTGATGTCCGCGAGGACGGCGTCGTACTTGGCTTCCTTCGTCTTGAAGATGTAGTCGTTCTCGTCGGCGCGGGCGACGTCGACGTTGGTCGGGATCTCCGCCACGCTGAGGTTGTAGATCTCGACGAACTCCTTCTCCTCGGTCTTGGCCGTACCGGTCATGCCCGCGAGCTTCTCGTACAGGCGGAAGTAGTTCTGGAGCGTGATCGTCGCCATGGTCACGTTCTCCTCCTGGATGGCCACGCCCTCCTTGGCCTCCACCGCCTGGTGCAACCCCTCCGACCAGCGCCGGCCTTCCATGATGCGGCCCGTGAACTCGTCGACGATCTTCACCTCGCCGTCCTGGATCACGTAGTCGACGTCTCGGTGGAACAGCGCCTGCGCCTTGAGCGCCTGGATCAGGTGGTTGACGAGCTGGCCGTTTCGCGGGTCGTAGAGCTGGTCGATGTTGAGCGCGCGCTCGACCGTGTCGATGGCGCTCTGGCTCGGTGAGACCGTCTTGAACTTCTTGTCGAACGTGTAGTCGGCACCCGACATCTCCGTCTCGTCGAGGCCCTTCGTGCCCTTGCCCTTGGTCTCGAAGCCCTCCATCTGCTTCACGATGCGGGCGAAGTCGTAGTAGACCTTCGCGGCCGCCTCGGGCTCGCCGGAGATGATCAGCGGCGTGCGCGCCTCGTCGATGAGGATCGAGTCGACCTCGTCCACGATCGCGTAGGGATAGCCTCGCTGGACGGTTCCTTCGAGCGAGACGGCCATGTTGTCGCGCAGGTAGTCGAAGCCGAACTCGGCGTTGGTGCCGTAGGTGATGTCCCCGGCGTACGCCTCCTTGCGCTGCGAGAACGGCATCATGTTCTGGATGTAGCCGGTGCGCACTCCGAGCGCGTCGTAGACCGGCTTGACCCACTCGGGGTCGCGCTTGGCCAGGTAGTCGTTGACCGTGACGAGGTGGACGTTGTCGCCGGTCAACGAGTTGAGATAGAGCGGCATCGTGGCGACGAACGTCTTGCCCTCACCGGTTCTCATCTCGGCGATGTCGCCCTCGTGGAGGACGATCCCGCCCATCATCTGGACGTCGAACAGGCGCACGCCGTCCATGGTGCGCTTGAAGGCCTCCCGGACCGTCGCGTAGGCCTCGAAGAGGATCTGCTCGAGCGGCTCGCCGTTGGCTACGCGCTCCCTGAACTCGACGGTCTTGCCGGCGAGCTGCTCGTCCGAGAGCTGCTCGAACTCGGGCTCGAGCGTGCCGATGTACACCGCCTGGTCGCGGAGGCGCTTCAGGCGCCGACCTTCGCCGAAGCGAAGTGCCTTCTCTAGTCGGTCCGTTGCTGCCACAGCCCTAGGGTATCGGCTTAGAGAGCGTTCACCGTGACCTCCCAGAGCTTGCCGTCGATCCGGGTTCCCTCCAGGACATACGCCTCGAAATCGGCCTCGGCGAACTGCTCCAGGCTCTGGATTCGATAGCCGTAGTGCTGACCACCGACGAGTGTCTCTCGCAACCCGTCCTGGACGGAGATGCTGACCGTGTCGCCGGGAAGCTCCTCCGGGACTTCGACGACATCGACGACGAAGGCTGCGACGGCCCAGACGTCCTGCCCCCGGCGACGCGCGTACGCGTGGTAGGGCGGCTCGATCGTGATCTCGAGCGCATCGGCGAGCGGCGACAGCACACCGTCGGGGAGGTCCTCGTCCACGATCAGCGTCCCGTCCTCCAGCACGACGAACTCGAGCTCGTCGCCCGGCACACCCGGTGCCTCGGCGCTCGCGACGGCATCCCACTCGCGCGGACGCGGAACTCCGTGGATGCCCGCGATCTGCTGCAACGGATGGTCAGGGTCGAGGGGGCCCGCGAGATCGTGCGTGCTCCGCGGAAAGTCGAGCCCTCCCTCTCGAGCAAGCTTCTCGTGCAGCGGCTCGTCGCGCCGCAGGAAGCCCATGGCTTTACTGGGGCTCGATCAGCCCGTAGTCGCCGTCGCGCCGCCGATAGACGACGTTGATCTCGTCGGTGTCGGCGTTCCTGAACACGAAGAAATCGTGGCCGATCAGATCCATCTGGAGGACGGCCTCCTCCGCGGTCATCGGCTTGATCGCGAACTGCTTCGTCTTGACGATCATCGGCTCTATCTCCGATTCGGTCGGGGTCGAGGGCACCTCTTCCACGGGCGGTGAATGCCCGAACGGGCGATGGCCGCGCTTGCGCTTGTCCCTGTAGCGCTTGACCTGGCGCTCCAGCTTCTCGACGAGCTGGTCGATCGAGGCCTTCATGTCCGCAGAGGACTCGCGGGCGCGGAGGACCGGGCCTTTCGTGAAGACGGTCGCCTCGGCGATGTGGTTGTCCGAGATGGACGGGTTTTTTTCGACGAGGAGCTCGAGCTCGATGCGCGTCGGGTCCTTGACGAGCTTGTCGAGCTTGCCCAGCTTGCCCTCCGCATAGCTTCGGATCTGCTCGCTGATCTCGAAGTTCCGGCCCTTGACCTGGAGTTGCATGGGGAGAGGAATCTAGCTGACGGTCGCTAGGCTCGCGGCCGATGGGAGAGGCCGAGGTCCTGGAGAGGCTCGTTGCCTGGGGAGAGGCGCAGCCCTCTGTGCTGGCCCTGATCCTCACGAGCTCCCGCGCGAGGCCCGATGGGGCTGTCGACATCCTGTCGGACTACGACCTGATCATGGTCGTCACCGATCCGGAACGCTTCGCGGAAGACCGTGCCTGGGAGTCCGACTTCGGCGAGCCGATGGTGCGCTGGGGCGACCAGGGTGAGGTGTGCGGGCTGACCACGTACTTCCGCGGACTGGTGTACGAGGACGGGACCAAGATCGACTACACGATCTGGCCCGAGGCGCTGCTCGACCGGATCGCGGAGGAGCCCGTGCTGCCGGACATGCTCGACGTCGGCTACCGGGTCCTGCTGGACAAGGACGGCCGGGCGTCGCGCTGGAAGCCGCCTACCTACAGAGCCCATGTCCCCGCCAAGCCGACGGAGACGGAGTACCGCGATCTCGTCGAGGAGTTCTGGTGGAGCATGACCTACATCGCCAAGAGCCTGTGGCGCGACGAGCTCGTCTTCAACAGGTTCATCCTGGAGCAGGACATCCGGGCCGGCACGCTTCGGCAGATGCTCGACTGGAGAGATCGAGATCGACCATGACTGGTCACTCAAGCCGGGCTGGTACGGACGAGGACTGAAGCAGCTCTGCCGGCGGAGACGTGGTCGGAGCTCGAGAGCACGTACGTCGGGCCGGACAGCAATGAGAACTGGGACGCCCTCTTCCGCCTGACGGCGCTGTTCCGGCGGGGTGGCTCGAGAAGTGGGCGAGCTCCTCGGCTACGACTACCCGCAGAAGGTCGACGACCAGGTGACCGCCTACCTGCGAAGGCGTACGGGAACTCGCCTAGCGCACGGCCCTCGCGAACGTGACCACCTCCACGTGCCGTGCGCCTGCCTTGCGGAGCGCCGTGGCCGCAGCGGAGACCGTGGCTCCCGTCGTGTAGACGTCGTCGACGAGCGCGAGCTTCGTGGGCGGCCGCTCGGTCACCCTGAATGCGCCCTTCACGTTGCGCCTTCGTTCGGCGAGCGGAAGGCCTCGCTGTGGCCTGATGCCGGCCGCGCGCTCGAGCAGCGTCGGAGACGGCAGCTCCCAGCGGGCTCCCAGCTCATTCGCGAGGTTCTCGGCCGGATTGTGGCCGCGGTCGAGTCTCCGATCCGGGTCGGCAGGGACGAAGGTCAGTGTGTAGACCGGCGGTCGACGTACGGCCTCGCTGACGAGCTCCGCTGCGAGCGCGGCGATAGCGCGGAGGCCGCGTTCCTTCCAAGCCGCAACGAGCAGCCGCGCGCCGTCGTCATAAGCCACGGCGGCGCGAGCGTGCGCGAAGGCCAGCCGGCGTCCGCTGCATTCCTTGCAACGTGCTACAGGCCAGGCAGTTGGGGCTCCGCACCGATCGCACCGGGGCGCACGGAGTTTCGTGAGCCTCCCCCGGCACGAGTCGCAAAGGTCATCGCCCGTCGCCGCGCAGATCACACAGCGCGTTGGCAGCAGCAGATCGAGCAGTACCGACACCCCGGGCGGAGGGTAGGTGCGAAGGCGTCACGCGAATGTGACGCCTTCGCACCTTGATGCGCGCCTAAGAGGAGGGGCGCTTGCCGAGCGTGACTTCAACCGTGCGTGAGTTGCCGTCGCGAACGACAGTCAGCTTCACCTTGTCGCCCGGGCGGTGGGAATCGATCACCCGGCGCAACGCGTCGGCGCCTTCGACGGCCTGGCCGTCGACCTCGGTGATCACGTCACCGCCGGTCGGGTAGCTCTCGCCCTGCACCGTGCGGGTCCCGGTCGCGGCCTTCAGGGCCGCCTTGGCTGCCGGCGTCGCCGGCTTCACCTCGGTCACCATCGCGCCGCGTGGCAGGTCGAGGGCGTCGGCAGCCGCCGAGTCGATCGTCGCGCTGGCGACGCCGAGGTAGGCATGCTCGACCACGCCGCCGCTGATCAGCCGGCCTGCGATCTCCTTGACCGTGTTCGAGGGAATCGAGAACCCGACGCCGTCGTTGCCGCCGGACTCGCTGCGGATCTGGGCGTTGACCCCGATGACCTCACCCTTGAGGTTGAGGAGCGGACCACCGGAGTTGCCGTGGTTGATGGCTGCGTCGGTCTGAATCGTGTTGTCGATCGCGAAGTTGTTCGGCGCCTCGACTTCCCTGCCGAGTGCGCTGACGATCCCGGTGGTCACGGTTCCGTCGAGCCCGAACGGGCTGCCGATCGCGATCACAGCGTCGCCGACCCGGACCGCAGCCGAATCGCCGAGCTCGATCGGCGTCAGCTTCGACGCGGGAGCGTCGACCTTGATCACCGCGAGATCGGTGGACGGATCGCTGCCGACGACTGTGGCGTCATAACGACTGCCGTCCCGCATCGTCACGTTGAGCGACTCGGCGTCGGCCACGACGTGCTGGTTCGTGACCACGTGGCCCTGTTTGTCGATGACGAATCCCGACCCCTGGCCTCGCTGCTGCTCGCCCCCGCCGAACGGCGTTTCCTGAGCGGCGCCGGTGACGGTGATCTCGACCACCGCGTCACGCGTGGCCTGGTAGACGGAGTTGACGGAGCTGGTCGTCGTGGTCGCGGCGACGGGCACTGCAGCCGTCTCACGGATGACCGTCTGCGTGTTGCCGGGGTCGAGCGCCGCATAAACGCCCGCGCCGAGCCCGCTTCCTAGTGCGACGGCCGCCAGAACGACCGCGATTGGTTTGTATCTCTGCATCAAATTCTCCTTACGGCTGATTGTCGTATCGCCATGAGACCAGTTCCACCTAAGCCCGCGCTGAGATTCGAATAAGAAATTCCTAAGAGCCTGGTCCCGCTGCGCGCCATTACCATCTTGTCGTTGATAGCGCGGTGCGCAGCCGAGGTCAGCGGCGCCTTTCACGAAGGATCGCAACAATGGAGTCATGCAGGTTCTCGTTGTCGACGACGAAGCGCCAGTCCGTGAGGCGTTGCGCCGCGCGCTCACGCTCGAGGGGTATTCCGTCGAGCTGGCGGCCGACGGCGCAGAGGCGCTGCACCGCCTGAGCGATGAGGGTGCCGCGGATGCGGTCGTCCTCGACGTGCTGATGCCGGGTATCGACGGCCTCGAGGTCTGCCGCCGGATCCGCAACGCGGGCAGCGGCATACCGGTTCTGATGCTGACCGCCCGCGACGAGATCGCCGACCGGGTGGCGGGTCTGGACGCAGGCGCCGACGACTACCTCGTCAAGCCGTTCGCCCTGGAGGAGCTGCTCGCCCGCCTGCGCGCACTGCTTCGCCGTTCGTCGGAGGACGCGAAGGACGTCCTCCGGTTCGCCGACCTCGAGCTCGACCCGGCGACGAGGGAGGTCAACCGCGGCGGCGAGCCGATCGAGCTCACGCGCACCGAGTTCTCGCTGCTCGAGCTCTTCCTGCGGAATCCGAAGCAAGTGCTGACGCGCTCGGTGATCTTCGAGCGCGTCTGGGGCTACGACTTCGGGTACTCGTCGAACTCACTCGACGTCTACATGGGCTACCTGCGGCGCAAGACCGAGGCCGGGGACAAGCCGCGACTGCTCCAGACGGTGCGCGGCGTCGGGTACGCGCTGCGCGAAGCATGAGCTTTCGCGCCCGCCTCGCCCTCGTCGCCGCGACGGCGGTTGCGCTCGCCGTCGTGCTCGCTTCGGTGACGACGTACGTCGTTGTTCGCGACCAACTCCGCGAAACCGTCGACGAGGCCCTGCAGGAGCGCGCCGATGAGATCTCGCGGCGACCGATCGAGGACGTCTTCGGCGGTCGCGGGCCGTCGCTGGGAGAGGCCGGCGGCTATCCGCAGCTCGTCCGCGAAGACGGAGCGACCTTCCGCCCGCGCGGGGCGGACGCTCCGATCCCGGTCAACGACGACGTCCGTGATGTGGCGAGTGGCGATCGCGAGGGCTTCGCGATGGACTCGGACGTCGCCGGGACGCATGTCCGCGTGTTGACGTTCCCGTACGTGCCCGGGTATGCGATCCAGGTGGCCCGTCCCCTGACCGAGGTCGACCACACACTCGACCGGATCCGGCTGTTCCTGATCATCATCGCCGCCGGGGGAATCGGTCTCGCTGCAGCGTTGGGCCTGCTCGTCTCCCGCGCCGCCCTTGCTCCCGTGCGCCGCCTGACCACTGCGACCGAGAGGGTCACCGAGACCGGCGACCTCTCCGAGCGCATCGAGTCGGGCGGCCAGGACGAGCTCGGCCGGCTGGCCGAGAGCTTCAACTCGATGCTCGGCGCGCTCGAAGAATCGAACAGGCGGCAGCGCCAGCTCGTGTCGGACGCGTCCCACGAGCTCCGCACTCCGCTCACGAGCCTGCGTACGAACATCGAGGTCCTCGCGCGCGACCAGTCGATGAAGCCGAAGGACCGCGAGCAACTCCTCCACGACGTCGTCGCCGAGCTGACGGAGATGACCTCCCTGATCACGGAGCTCGTCGAGCTCGCCCGGGGCGACGCCCAGCCGCCGGAAATGGAGGAGGTGCGGCTCGACCTGCTCGTCGGCGACCTGCTCGACCGTGCCCGGCGAAATGCGCCGCACGTGGAGTTCGACGCGCAGCTCGACGAGACGACGGTGCACGGCGCGGCCCCGACGATCGAGCGCGCGGTCTGGAACCTGCTCGACAACGCGGCCAAGTGGAGCCCGGAGGGGAGCCGCGTCGAGATCAAGGTCGCGGACGGCGAGGTGGTCGTCCGCGATCACGGGCCCGGCATCGACGAGGAGGATCTGCCGAAGGTGTTCGACCGCTTCTACCGAGCGCCGGCCGCGCGCGGGCGTCCAGGATCGGGCCTCGGGCTCGCGATCGTGCGCCAGGTTGCGGAGGCCCACGGGGGCCGTGTCGTGGCCGAGCGCGCCGAAGGCGGCGGCACGCTCATGCGGGTCAGTTTCGCTTCTTAGACAGTTCTTAGAGCCGTCTTAGGACGTTCTCACGCCCGGCTGTTTTCCTGAGATCGTCAACGAGCGAACAAAGGAGGATCGCCGATGAACGGAATGCCGAAGCGAAAGGTGATCGTCGCCGGAGTTGCGGCCCTCGCGGTCGCGGTCACCGGTGGCGCCATCGCGGCGACCAAGGCCAGCTCTCCGAAGGCCGAGAGCCAGGCTGTCGTCAACGATGCCGCCAAGCAACTCGGGGTTCAACCGAGCGAGCTGACAGCAGCGCTGAAGAAGGCGTTGTCGAACCGTGTCGACGCCGCCGTCAAGGCCGGACGGATCACGAAGGCCCAAGGCGACGCGATGAAGGCGCGGATCAACTCCGCTGACTCCCCGCTGTTCGGCGGAGGGCACCGCGGGTTCGGCAAGTTCGGCCACGGGCCGCACTTCATGCTGCACGGTCTCGACGCGGCTGCGTCGTACCTCGGTCTCACCGAGGCTCAGCTCCGCACACAGCTGAGCAGCGGCAAGACCCTGGCGCAGGTCGCCAAGGCCCAAGACAAGTCAGTCGACGGTCTCGTCGACGCGCTGGTCAAAGACGCCAACGCGAAGATCGACCAGGCGGTCAAGGACGGCAAGCTGACGCAGGCTCAGGCCAACGAGATCAAGCAGGGCCAGCGAGAGCGACTGGCCGACTTCGTCAACAACGGCCAACTCCGGTTCAAGTTCCGTGATGGGAACCGAGATGGACGTTTCTCCCACCCAGAGCCAGGGCTGAGCGAGGCCCCGGCTTCTCTCCCCGCGCCCATCCTCTAGGGCGTGTAGCGAGCGCGTCGGGGCAACCCGGCGCGCTCGCGCATTCTTCCGTCGGCTTCCAGCAGCTGCTCGTGGTCGCCGATGTCGAGCCACTCGCCACTGAAGCGGTAGCCGTAGACGGGCTCCCGCTGATAGAGCCACGCGACGAAGTTGCCGGGCGCGTCGGGTGAGCTCCCCTCGGCGAGGTAGTCGTCGAGGAGCGCCAGGTGCTCCGGCGCGTAGAGGTAGGCAGCGGTCGCAGCCAGGTCGCTGCGCGGCTCCGCGGGCTTCTCCTCGAAGGAGACGATCCTGTGGTCCTCGTCCAGCTCGACGACGCCGTACTGCTTGATCAGCTCGGGGTCGGGACAGTGGTAGAGGGAGAGCGCGCTTCCCCCCTTCTGCCGCCAGAAGGCGACGAAATCAGGCACCGAGTAGCCGATCAGGTTGTCGCCGGCCACGACGAGCACCTCCTCGCCCTGCAGCCCCGCGCGCTCGACCGTGAAGCGCATGTCGCCGATCGCGCCCAGGCGGTCGTCGTTCGAGCTCGTCCCGTCGTCGTGCACGGTCACGTCCTCCGGGGCCCAGTCGTCGAAGATCGGCGCGAAGCGGGAGTTCGTGACGAGGTGAATCCCGTCGAGCTCCTGCACCTCGCGCACCTGGTCGAGCAGGTAGTCCAACATCGGCCTGCCGGCGAGCGGCAGCAGCATCTTGGGGAAGTCGTCTGTGAGCGGGCTGAGGCGGGTCGCGTACCCCGCCGCCAGGACGAGTGCCTTCAGGCTAGGTCCCTTCGTTCCAGGACGCCAGGTACGTCACCTGGTCCCCGCTCAGCTTGTCGATGTCGACGCCCATCGTCTCGAGCTTCAGCCGCGCGATCTCGTTGTCGATGTCCTCGGGCACGTCGTACACCTTGCGCTCGAGCGAGGCGGCGTTGCCCACGATGAACTCGGCCGCGAGAGCCTGGTTGGCGAAGGACATGTCCATGACCTGCGCCGGGTGCCCCTCGGCGACCGCGAGGTTGACCAGGCGGCCGTCGGCGAGCAGGTAGAGCTTGCGGCCGTCGGCCAGCGTGAACTCATCGACGAGGTTCCGTGCCTCGCGCGTCTCCACCGCCATTGCGCGCAGCGGCGGGATGTCGATCTCGACGTTGAAGTGGCCCGTGTTGGCGAGGATCGCGCCGTCCTTCATGCGCTCCATGTGCTCCGCGCGGAGGACGCCCTTGTTGCCGGTGGCGGTCACGAAGATGTCGCCGATCTCGGCGGCGCGCTCCATGGTCAGCACCTCGAAGCCGTCCATGACGGCCTCGATCGCCTTCATCGGATCGATCTCGGTGACGATCACGTGAGCGCCCATGCCTCGCGCGCGATTGGCCACACCGCGGCCGCACCAGCCGTACCCGGCGACGACGAACTTGCTCCCCGCGAGCAGCTTGTTCGTGGCGCGGATGATCCCGTCGACCGTGGACTGCCCGGTGCCGTAGCGGTTGTCGAAGAGGTGCTTCGTCTTCGCCTCGTTGACGGCGATGATCGGGAAGCCAAGCGCCCCGTCGCGCTCGAGCGCCTTCAGGCGGATGACACCCGTCGTCGTCTCCTCGGTGCCGCCGATGACGTCGCCCAGCTGCTCGCGACGGTGAGCGTGCAGCACGCCGATCACGTCGGCGCCGTCATCCATCGTGATCTGCGGCTTGTGGTCGACCGCAGCCTCGATGTGCTGGTAGTACGTGTCGTTGTCCTCCCCCTTGATGGCGAAGACCGAGACGTCGTATTCCTCGACGAGCGCGGCTGCGGTCTCGTCCTGGGTGGACAGTGGGTTGGACGCGCAGAGCACGACGTCGGCGCCGCCCGCCTTCAGCGTGCGCGCCAGGTTGGCCGTCTCAGTGGTGACGTGGAGACAGGCGGAGATCCGGAAGCCGGCGAGCGGCTGCTCGCTCTCGAAGCGGTCGCGGATGGCGGCGAGGACCGGCATGTTCTGGTCGGCCCATTCGATGCGCCTCACGCCTTCTTCGGCGAGCGCGAGATCCTTGACGTCGTATCTGCGTGTCGTAGCCATTTTCTAAGCCTCTTCTCTCTCGGATCGGGGGAGTGTAGATGTCATGCGGCGAGCAGCCGCTCGTGCTTACGCTGCTCCCAGTCGAGCGCCTCGAAGCCGCTTCCGTGGAGCCAGGTGTCGATCGCGGCTCGGAGGTCGGGCTCGCGGCGAAGCCGGGCCGCAAACGCGAGGTCGCTGATCTCGACCGCGAAGCGCTTCCGCAGGTCGCGCAGCGACCGGAGCTGGTTCAGCTCGCGGAGTCCGTATGTGCGGTAGCCGGACTTCGTCCGGGCGGGAACGACGAGCCCGGACGCCTCCAGGTAGCGAAGCATCCTGGCCGACCAGCCCGTTCGTGTTGCTGCAGCTCCGACTGTGATTCCGTCCACGGGCTGAACCTTACCACAGTTATGTCAATGTTGAGACTTAGGCTCCGGGCGCCCGGCCGTACCGATCCTCGAGCCGCACGACGTCCTCGAGGTGCGGCGTCGAGACCTCGATGATCGTCGTGTCCTCGACACCGGTGATGCGGTGGACGGTCCCGGGCTTGATCCGGAACGCGGCTCCCGGGCCGACGACCTCCGCCTGCGGGAGCTTCTCCCCCGGGGCAGCCATCTCGATCCTCGCCTGGCCCGAGTGCACGAACAACGACTCGTCCTTCTGGCGGTGGAACTGGAGGCTCAGCGACTCGCCGGCCTTCACGAACAGGATCTTGCCGACGTAGTCGTCGGTCTCGGCCCAGATCAGCTCGTAGCCCCACGGCTTGTCGACCTTCGTCGGCTCCACGGCAAAGGCCTCGAGCAGGCCCAGGTTGGGTGAGTTGAGAGAGTCGCTCATCGCAGCCAGTCAGGGTTCGCGCGCAGGTGATCATCTGCCACGCGCAGGTCTTTCGGCGTGTTGACCGTCAGCCAGATCCCCGCGTGGCGGTACGCGAAGAGCCGACCTTCGGCGGCCAGCTCGGGGAACGTCGTGCGCTCGTGGTCTCCCTTCTCCGGGAACCGCTCGATGGTCTCGCCTTCGAGCACGTACACGCCTGCGTTCGCCCAGTACGGGAGCTCCGGCGTCTCGTCGAACCCCTGCACACGGTCCTCGTCGTCCACGTCCACGACGCCGAAGCTGACCGGGAGCGGTGCGACGACGATCGTCGCGGCACCGCCATGCTCGCTGTGCGCGTCCGCGAGCGCAACGAGGTCGACGTCGATCAGCTCGTCGCCGTTCAGCACGTAGAGGGCACCTGTCTCTTCACGAGCCTGGGCCGCGAAGCGAACGCCTCCCCCACGCCCGAGTGCCTCCGGCTCCCCCACGACCACGACCTCGGGGCCGAGGCCACCTAGCTCGCGCTCGAAGACCTCTTCCTGCCCGGCGGCGCAGCTGACGATCACCCTGGTGACACCGGCGGCCGCGAGCTGCGTGAGCTGGTAGGCGGCCAATGGCCGGCCGGCGATCTCGACGAGCGCCTTCGGGCGGCCCCCGGCCGCCTCGCCCAGACGCTCCGCCCTCCCGCCGGCGAGCAGGATCGCCTCCATCAGGAGCGTCCGATGCCCTCGTACTCGAACCCGGCGGCGCGGGTCGCTTTCGGGTCGAGCAGGTTGCGGCCGTCGATGATGAGCGGGTTCCGCATCGCCTCGTGAACTTCCTTGGAGGCCAGCGATCCGAGCTCACCCCACTCGGTGACGATCACGGCCGCATCGGCGTCGCGGACCGCGTCGAGGACGGTCTCGTGGACGACCACGCCGTCGAGGGCCGGATGCCCTTTGACGAGCGGGTCCCACGCTTTCACGGCCGCACCCTCGGCCTGCAGCCGCGAGGCGAGCACGATCGACGGCGCCTCTCGCATGTCGTCGGTGTCCGGCTTGAACGAGAGGCCGAGCAGGGCGACCGTCTTGCCGCGCAGGCCCCCCAGGTGATCCTTGAGCTTCTGGACGACGCGACGCTTCTGGAGCTCGTTGACCTCGATGACCGCGTTCACGAGCTGGAAGTGGTAGCCGCTGTTGCCGGCGAGGAGCTTCAGGAAGGACACGTCTTTCGGGAAGCAGGACCCGCCGAAGCCGATGCCTGCGCGCAAGAAGTGCGGGCCGAGCCGGTGGTCGAGCCCGACGCCCTGCGCCACGTCCTCGACGTCGGCGCCCACGGCCTCGCAGACGTTCGCGATCTCGTTGATGAAGGAGATCCTCGTAGCGAGGAACGCGTTCGCTGCGAGCTTCACCATCTCGGCCGAAGGGACGCTCGTCCGCACGATCGGCGCGTCGAAGTCCTCGTAGAGCGCCGAGACACGGTCGCCGTGCTTCTCCTCGAAGGCGCCGATCACGACGCGGTCGGGGCTCATGAAGTCCCGGACGGCCCGGCCTTCGGCGAGGAACTCGGGGTTCGAGACGTACCCCACGTGCTGGAGCCCCCGCTCGTCGAGATTGCGGCGGATTCGCTCCCCGGTGCCCACCGGCACCGTGCTCTTCATGACGAGGAGCCCTTCGCCGGGGTTGCCGATGTCGTCGATCACCGACCAGACGGACGAGAGGTCGGCGTCGCCCGACGGAGTCGGCGGCGTGTCGACGCAGGCGAAGAAGAGATCGGTCGCGCTCGTCAGCTCCTCGGCGTCGAGCGTGAACGTCAGGCGCTCGCGATTGCGCTCGATCACCTCGGGCAGGTCGGCCTCGTGGAAGGGCAGCCGGCCCGCGTTCAGCATCTCGATCCGGTCCTCGATTACGTCGCGCACGACGACGCGGTGGCCGAGGTCGGCGAAGCAGGCGCCTGTCACGAGGCCGACCCACCCCGCGCCGAAGATCCCGATCGCGGGCTTCTCAGTCATGCGTTGACTCTACTTTTTGAAGGGTCGAAGACCCTTCGCGATCTCCAGCATCGTCTCGTTCGAGATCGTGTCGAGCACCGTGTTGACGACCCAGTACGTCGTGCCGCGGTGCGTGAGGACGACCATGTGCAGGTCCGGCCCGTTGTAGTAGAGGCGGTACTGGCGGCCTTTGAGCACCTGCGTGTCGTTGGCGTCCTTGAGGATCGGCGCGTCTTCCCAGTTGGTCTGCTGGATGCCCCAGTACTCGTTCGAGCCGGTGCGGTAGGTCAGGCGGACCGCGCGACGCTTGCCGATCCTGTAGACGCGCTGCGGGACCTCTCGGTCGACGCTCGACGAGCGCTCGATCACCGTCGGCACCTGCAGCGGGAAGCCCGGGTTCGACTTCGCGGCCTCGCGCACGACGGGCATGGTCTCGGATGTCGCCACTCGCACCTCAGGCTCTCGACGCGGAGGAGTACGGTCGATGGGAGCGGGCGCCAGGGTGCCCTTGAACGTCTGCCCCAGGACGACGGTGACCATCGCCCCGTTCGCCAGGGTGACGATCTGATGGTTCTGGATCGGCAACGGCTTCACGTCGGCGGAGCCGAAGAGATTCCCGACCCGGACGGCCGCCAGCCGGGCTCCCTGCTTGGACGTGAAGTAGACCTGGGTCCTGAAGGCCCGCTTCGGGGCGTTCGCCGAAAGACCCTCCGGCGGCGCGATGACTCGATAGCCGCGCTGGCCCAGCTGATAGCTCGCGTTGGCAGCGGCTCCCGGAACGCCGTTCCCGTTCAGAGCGACGACGCTCACGTTCTTCGGGCTGAGGCCGCCTTTCAGCCGTGCCCGTCTGCGCAATGCCACCGCGGTGGCCTTCTCGGCCGCGTCGACGTCGGGCTTCACGAACTCCTCGACCGCGGCCCTGATGTTGGACGGGTCAGTCGTGAGCTCGTTCGCCCCGGTGAGCCCTCCGATCTTGACCTGGTGGAAGTGACCGGACTCCAGGCCGTAGACGAAGAGCGCGTACGAGGCCAGCGTCGTCACCGAGACCTCGCCGCTCGCCTGGCCGACCTCGACGTTCTTCCGCATGGCCCCCACGATCTTCGGGATGCTCCGCGGCTTGTACGACGCGTTCACGGCCTGCTTGACGGCCTTGACGAACGCCTGCTGGCGCGCGACCCGGTACAGGTCGGAATCCGTGTGGCGGAAGCGCACGTAGTCGAGCGCCTGCCAGCCTTTCAGCCGCTGGTATCCGGGCCAGAGGTTGATCTCGGCGTAGTTGTCGCCTCCGTCCTTGTTGTTGTTGAAGTACCGGCGGTCGACGTCGATCCAGACGCCGTTCAGACGGTCGACGACCTTGCGAAAGCCTTCGAAGTTGACCGTGATGATGTAGTGGATCGGGAGGCCTGTCAGCCCCTTGAGGGTCTCGACGGTCCCTTCTACTCCGCAGAACGAGTACGCGGCGTTGATCCTCGCCAGGGAACGGCCCCCGTTCGGGCAGCGCACGTCGACGATCAGGTCGCGGGGGAACGAAAGCATCGAGATCGTGTCCCCCTGGGGGTCGGCGCGCAGGAGCATCACCGTGTCCGAGCGCGACGGCGCCGTCCCGTCTTCCGGCCGGTGGTCGTAGCCGATGACGAGCGCGTTGGCCGGCGCGTTTGCGGGAGCGATGTCGAGCTGGTCGAGGGCCAGCTTGACCTGCTCCTTCGGCGCGAGGTCCTCGACCGTGGCGAGCGCCTCGAGGTAGACGCCTCCGGCCGCTCCGAAAACGGCGATCGAGCTGATCGCAACCGTCAGCAGGAAGATCCTGCCGAGCGAGCCCCAGATGCTCCGCGTGCGCTCCGGCTGGCGGTAGTGCGTGACCGGCGTGAGCACTCCGGGCGGGAGGACGGCGCGGCCGTTGCCGTTGACGGCGGCACCGCGGCCTATACCTCGCTTGAGCGTTGTTCGCATACGAAAAAACGCGAACGCTTACTTGGCGTTCGCCGCGACGGATGGTACCCGACTAAGCGGCTACTTCCGCTCGGTTCAGCGGGCTCCTGCGTGCGCCTTGTTGAGCGCCTCCTCGGCGAGCCGCGTTCCCTCGACCATGTTCCGCAGCTTCTCGAACGCGACGTCCCAGCTCCGGGTGCGCAAACCGCAGTCCGGGTTCACGTGCACGCGCTCCGGACCGAGCAGCTCGGACGCGTAGATGACGCGGTCTCGAACCAGCTCGGGGGTCTCGATGAAGTCGGAGTGGATGTCGAGGACACCGAGGCCCACGTCGGGGCCGCCGTGCTCCTTGAAGTGGTCGAGCGGCTCGTAGCCGGGCCGCTCCTCGCGGCTCGTGCCCGTCTCACGCGAGTCGCGCTGGGCGAACTCGAGCTGCAGCTCGAAGCAGTCGTCCAGCTCGAGGACGTGCGGATAGAGCAGCGAGTAGTCCGAGAAGCAGACGTGCAGGCTCCGCCGCTGTGACGGAATGCCCTCGACCGACTTGTTGAACGCCTCGACGCCGAACTTGACCTCGTCCGGACGGGTCGTCAGCGCCGGCTCGTCGATCTGGATCCAGTCGCAGCCGGCCTCGACGACCGCGGCCGCGTTCGGCCTGATCACGTGCTCGGCGACGTCGAGCAGGAAGCGGCGCCTGGCGTCGGCGCGCTGCTCGGCGGTCGCGCCGAGCGCACCGGTCCGGTGATAGTGCTCGTCGTACGACCAGTCGACCATCGTGTACGGCCCGGTGAACGGGATCTTCACCCGCTTGTCGGTGCGCTCCGCGATGAAGCTGTACTCGTCGACGTCGTACGGAGCGTCGATGGACGGCTGGTCGACCACGGCCGCCTTCTCGTAGTACTTGTTGTTGAACGAGCGGACCGTGCCGCGCGGCTCGAAGCCCTTCGCGTGCTTGCTGACGTGGTCGTACATCTCCGTGCGGCGCTGCTCGCCGTCGTAGACGACGTCCAGGCCCGACTCCTCCAGGAAGCGGAGGCCGTAGAGGGACGACCAGTCGTCGATGGCCGCGAGCTCGCCGTCGCCGAAGTCGCCCTTGCCGAGCAGCTCGGTGAGCTCCTCGTGGCCGTCGACGCCGAGCTTCTCGCCCCAGCGCCCGGCTTCGGCGATGTCGCCGTCCTCGAGCGGCCGGCCGGCAAAGGACTTGACGCGCCAGACGGGCTTGGCGAGCGAGCCGATCTCTCGTGTCTCGAAGCGGATCTCCGTCATGCAACTGCCTCCTTCGCCTGCGCGGTCTTGGCGGCTCCGAGCCGCTGGATCTTCTGCCGGGCGATCTGCTCCGGCACGAACTGAAGGTCTCCGTTCGGGACGAGCGCGATGTCGTCCACCGGGAGCTGGGCGACGAAACCGGCGATCTCCTCCGGGTCCTCGAGCGCGGACGAACGCGCGTCGACCACGCCTGCGAGGAGCTTTCGGCCGAAGCCGTCTGGAATGTCGCTCGCGTGGGTCGCGTAGAAGTCGATGCCCACCGCCTCAACTGGCAGGTCGCCTGCGCCGGCCTCGAGGACGAGCTTCGCGTCTCCGAACGTGAACTGGATCGCCAGCTCAGGCCCGCCGGCGAGCACCTCCAGCGCTTCGGCGAGCGTGCCCAGGTCGGGGCGCTCCTCGCGCGCCAGGAACGGCTCGGACAGGACGACGAGCTCGGCGTCGATCGCGTCGATCTGCGGCTTGAGGACGCCTTCGGCGATCTCCTTCGGCGTGAGCTCGGTGCTCAGCGCGAACGCCCACGGCGACGGCAGCGTCACGAGCCTGGGGCCCGGCAGCGGAGCGATGTACCGCTCGCCGACGGACTCTAGCTTCGGTGCGCCACCTGTCTGCTTGGGCGCGAACCAGAAGGTGTTCGTGTCGAGGAAGCGCGTCATCGGGCCGGGCTCGAGCCCCGCGCTCGCCTCGACGAGCGGCCGGAAGAGGTCCTGCCAGCGCAGCATGCCGTCGGCAAGCAGGTCGACCTCGGCCGCCTGCTGGACGGAAATCAGCTCCTGCAGGTCGCGGTCGACCTGCTCGTCGTTCGCCTCCGGGGTGGTGCGCCCACGATCCAGGTCTCGCGTCGACTGGACGAGGGCCTCTGACCTCGGATAGATCCCTGGTACGAATGCCTGCAAAACCGCCTCCTTAAAACGAAACCGCTCCCGCCCAAAGAGGTCGGAAGCGGAGTGCTCCGGGCTCTTTAGGCGTTTTTTATCCTGGTCGCCAAGCTGCCGTTCAAAGCTTTCCAGGTCGGGCCAGCCTACCAGAGCGAGCCAGACGTACCCACGAAGCGACATGTCCGGCTGACGATCAAAAAGCCGCGTCCAGACGGACGAAGCAGTCCACAGCTTTCGTCCCGAAGCCGCCAATCCACGCCGTACGCCGAGCCCCGAGGAGCCATGTCCGGTGCCAGGCACCTGACATGGCTGGTCTGGTCGCCCAGCTGCCGGGCAGCCGGGCGGCCAGCGGCAAGACTCGGGTCGTGCGGCAGAATTTCCGGCCGAAACCAGAAGCGACGGGGGGCGTATGGCCGAACATGCGGTGGTGATAGCCGGAGGCGGCCCGACTGGGCTGATGTTGGCGGGGGAGCTGGCGTTGGCGGGGGTCGACGTTGCCATTGTCGAGCGGCGCGCCAGCCAGGACCTTCCCGGCTCGCGCGCAGGCGGTCTGCACTCACGCACCATCGAGGTTCTCGATCAGCGCGGAATCGCTGATCGGTTCCTTGCGGAGGGACAGGTGGCGCAGGTCGCGGGATTCGCCGGGGCCCCCTTGGATATCAGCGACTTTCCCACCCGACATCACCTACGGGCTCGGGCTGTGGCAGAACCACATCGAGCGCATCCTGGCCGGCTGGGTCGACGAGCTCGAGGTGCCGATCTATCGCGAACGTGAAGTGATGGGGTTCGCGCAGGACGACACCGGCGTCGACGTCGAGTTGTCCGACGGCCAGTCGCTGCGGGCGGAGTATCTCGTCGGGTGCGACGGAGGACGCAGTCTGGTCCGTAAAGCAGCCGGCATCGAGTTCCCCGGGTGGGATGCGACGACGAGCAGCCTGCTCGCCGAGGTCGAGATGGCCGAGGAGCCGGAATTGGGCATGCGCCGCACTGCCTTTGGCGTCCATTCCTTGGGCAAGGTGGAGTACGAGATCCGCGACGGCGAGGTGGTCTACAAGGATGGGGGGACGGTACGGGTCATGGTGACCGAGCCGCACGTGGGAACCACGAGCGAACCCACCCTGCGCGATCTCAGCGAGGGCCTCATCGCCGTCTACGGGACCGACTACGGGATCCACAGTCCCACCTGGATCACCAGGTTCACCGACATGACTCGGCAGGCCGCGGCCTACCGCGAGGGACGGGTCCTGCTGGCCGGCGACGCCGCGCACGTGCATTCCCCGGTCGGTGGACAGGGCCTCAACACCGGTGTGCAGGATGCAGTGAATCTGGGCTGGAAGTTGGCTCAGGTGGTCCACCAGACGGCGCCGGAAAGCCTGCTGGATACCTACCATGCCGAGCGCCACCCGGTCGCTGCCCGCGTGCTGCGCAACACGATGGCGCAAGTCGCGCTTTTCCGCCAAGACGAGCGGATCGAGGCCTTGCGCGACACCATGTCCGAGCTGCTGAGCATGGACGAGCCTCGCAAGCGGTTCGCCGCGATGATGTCCGGCCTGGACATCCATTACGACCTCGGCGAGGGACACCCGCTGCTCGGGCGCCGCATGCCCGACCTCGACCTGGTCACCGCCAACGGCCCGCTGCGGGTCTTCACCCTGCTACACGAGGCCCGGCCGGTGCTACTCAACCTCGGGGAGCCCGGCGGTTTCGACATCACTCCATGGGCAGATCGGGTTCAGTCCATCGACGCCAAATACGTTGGTACGTGGGAGCTTCCGGCCCTGGGCCAAGTAGCAGCCCCCGCTGCCGTGCTGATCAGACCCGATGGATACGTCGCCTGGGTGGGGGACGGCACAGATACCGGATTGCGCGACGCGCTGACTACCTGGTTCGGACCATGACGCGAGGCGCGCGCCTGCGGCTGGTGCGCTAGACGCGGCCCAGAACCGCTAACTGATTCTCGGCGTGCTTGATGCGCTGCTCGAGCTGCCACTGGTCGGCGTCCGACTCGCCCGCCCTGGCCTTCTCGAGCTCGGCAGTCGCCTCCTCGAGCTGCTTGCGGGCTCGTTCCTCGTCGATCTCCCTCGCGTTTACCGCGTCGTCGACGAGCGCCAGCGCGCGATCCTGCTCCACCTTGAAGAAGCCGGGGCCGGTCGCGAACTCGTGGACAGCCTCGTCGCGCCCACGCCGCACGTGGATGCGCGTCGAGCCCGCCTGCAGCATCGCCACGAGCGGAGCATGGCGCGCGAGGACGCCGATCTCACCGTCTGCGCCCGGCACGATCACCATCTCGACCTCGCCCTCGAACGCCGGCCCGTCCGGCGTGACGAGCGAGATGTCGAACGTCCGGATCTCGTCAGCCACTAGGCAGGAACAGCCTCGGCCTCAGCGTCAGCCTCGGCCGGCTCTTCCTCGGCTTTCTCCTCCGGGACGCTCGCCGACCCCTTCCCCTTCTCGACGGCCTGCTCGATGGTGCCGACCATGTAGAAGGCCTGCTCCGGAAGATCGTCGTGCTTGCCCTCGAGGATCTCCTGGAAGCCCCTGATCGTGTCCTCGAGCTTCACGTACTCACCGGGCTGGCCGGTGAACTGCTCGGCCACGAAGTTCGGCTGTGACAGGAAGCGCTGGATCTTGCGCGCGCGTGTAACGGTGAGGCGGTCCTCGTCGGTCAGTTCCTCCATGCCGAGGATGGCGATGATGTCCTGCAGGTCCTTGTAGCGCTGCAGCACCTCCTGCACGTCCGTCGCGACCCTGTAGTGCTCCTCGGACACGATTCCGGGCTGCAGCGCCCGCGAGACCGAGTCCAGCGGGTCGACGGCGGGGTAGATCCCCATCTCGACGATCGCGCGCGAGAGCACGGTCGTGGCGTCGAGGTGCGCGAACGTGTTCGCCGGAGCCGGGTCGGTGAGGTCGTCCGCCGGCACGTAGATCGCCTGCACGGAGGTGACCGAGCCGGTGCGCGTCGAGGTGATGCGCTCCTGCAACTGCCCCATCTCGGTCGCCAGCGTCGGCTGGTAGCCCACGGCGCTCGGCATGCGCCCGAGTAGCGCCGAGACCTCGGAGCCGGCCTGCACGAACCGGAAGATGTTGTCGATGAAGAGCAGGACGTCCTGGCCCTGGTCGCGGAAGTACTCCGCCATCGTCAGGCCGGAGAGGCCGACACGCAGGCGCGCGCCCGGCGGCTCGTTCATCTGGCCGTAGACGAGGGCCACCTTGTCCATCACGCCCGACTCCTCCATCTCGATCATGAGGTCGTTGCCCTCGCGGGTTCGCTCGCCGACGCCGCAGAAGACCGAGACGCCCGCGTGCTCCTGGGCCACGTTGTGGATGAGCTCCTGGATGAGCACGGTCTTGCCCACGCCGGCACCGCCGAAAAGGCCCACCTTGCCGCCCTTCACGTACGGAGCGATCAGGTCGATGACCTTGATCCCCGTCTCGAAGACCTCCGTCTTCGGCTCGAGCTCCTGGAACTCAGGCGGGTCGCGATGGATCGGCCAGCGCTCGCCGGTCGCTGCGTCCTTGCGGTCGATCGGGTCGCCGATCACATTCCAGAGCCGCCCCAGCGTCTCGTCTCCGACCGGCACGCTGATCGGGCCGCCGAGGTCGACGACCTCCGTCCCGCGGGCGAGCCCGTCGGTCGTGTCCATGGCGACGGCGCGCACGCGATTGTCGCCCAGGTGCTGTTGCACCTCGGCGATCAGCTCGCGACCTTCGACCGAGATCCGCAACGCGCTGTAGATCTCAGGGAGGGTGTCCGGGAAGACGGCGTCGACGACGACGCCCTTGATCTCGATCAGCTTTCCGACGTTCTGGCCGTTCGAACTTTGCTCAGGCATGCGACTCCTGGAGAGGGATTTCAGGTGAGCCGCGGCGCTTGCGCGCGCGGCGCTGGAACACCCGGAGTTTACCCACTCCGCGGGGTTTCCCTCCTGCTAGCAGGCGTTGTTCCGATTCGCGCAAGCCGGCCGCCACACGGGCGACATGGTCAAGGCTTCAGACGTAGGACGAGACAGGTGACGCGATCACACCTGGAACCGTACCGGGAGCGATGTTACGCCCGGATTACGGGCTAAATGATCCCGAGCCCGCCGGGAGAAGACGGCCGGAACGCGACTTCCTGGAGCCGCTCGCGGCGAATGTCCTGCATCTCGCGGCTCTCGCCGGCCCTCGGCAGCGACACATTCGGCGGCACGGTGTCGCTGGAGCCGACCGACGACAGGACGGTCCCGAGCCCGACCGCGACGACCACGAGGGCACGCCACGAGCCCGACCTGCACGCTGCGGAACGAGACCCGCTGGCGCCTGGGAAGGGCAATCGGATGGGAAAGCCGCTCGAGCGAAGCGCTCCGCAGGCGATCGGTCGTGGCGACGAGCCCGACGTGATAGCTACGACATCCGTCGCATTGCTCGAGGTGCGCGCGAAGGAGCGCGTGCTCGAACTGCGACAACTCGTCGTCCAGCGCAAGCGACGCGTACTCACGCGCTCGCTCACAGCGTCGAACAGCTTTGAAGTTCATCTCACTCAATCTGACGCAATCCTTACCAGTTAGTTAGGCAATTCTCGCTTCTAGAGCAGACGGTATCTGGTGTCGGCAAGAACCCCGAGAATGATTAGCGCTATTCCGAGGGCTACGAACACAGCCGAGTTGTTCAGCGAGTCTTCGCGCTCCTCGAGCGTCGCATGGCGCATCACGCGCGGGCCGAAGAAGGACGAATCCGGGGTTTCCCGCTTCAACCGCAGGGGACCTCTGTTGCCGACGAAGAACCCGGCGACGAGCAGGAACGACCCCACGCAGTAGTAGGCGACGGAGATCGAGCGCGACAGCGAGGAGTCAAGGAGCAGCCCGACGAGCCCGGCCACGACCGCGATCGCGACGGCACCGCCGACGAGCAGCTTCGCGAAGCGGCGCAGGGCCGCGCCCCACATCAGGCTTCAGCTTCGGCCGTGGCTTTGGCCGTGGTGGGGCTCCCGGACTTCTGGAACTCCTCCGCGGTCAACGGCCAGCGCTCGAGCGGGTAGTGGCAGGCGGCAACATGCCCGTTCGAGAAGGAGTAGAGCGGTGGCTCCTCGACGTCACAGTGCCCTTCGTGGAAGCGCGGGCAACGCGGGTGGAACCGACAGGCCGCCGGTGGGTTGATCGGGCTCGGCACATCACCCTCGAGCACCACGGGCTTGCGCAACCGGCCCATCTCCGGGTTCGGGATCGGCACCGCCGAAAGCAGGGCGCCCGTGTACGGGTGCTTCGGCTCGGCGTAGATCTGATCCCGCTCCGCGAGCTCGACGACCTTGCCCAGGTACATGACCATCACGCGGTCGGAGATGTGGCGGACGACGTTCAGGTCGTGGGCGATGAACACGTAGGTGAGCCCGAAGTCCTCCTGCAGGTCCTTCAGCAGGTTGAGGATCTGCGCCTGCACCGAGACGTCGAGCGCCGAGACGGGCTCGTCGCAGACGATCAGCTTCGGGTTGACGGCGAGGGCGCGCGCGACGCCGATCCGCTGCCGCTGGCCGCCCGAGAACTCGTGCGGAAACCGGTTGTAGTGCTCCGGGTTCAAGCCGACCACTTCGAGCAGCTCCTGCACGCGGCGCTTGACCTCCGCCTCGGTGCCGAGCTTGTGGACCTCGAGCGCCTCGGCGACGATGAAGCCGACTCGCTTGCGTGCGTTCAGCGACGCGTAGGGGTCCTGGAAGATCATCATCATCTCGCGCCGCATCGGCCGCATCTGCGCGCGCGACAGGTGCGTGATGTCACGGCCGTCGAAGACGACCTTGCCGCCGGTCGGGTCGAGCAGACGCATGATGCACCGAGCCATCGTCGACTTGCCGCAGCCCGACTCGCCGACGACGCCGAGGGTCTCGCCCGCCTTGACGCTGAAGGAGACGCCGTCGACGGCCTGCACCGCCGCGACTTGCTTCTGGAAGATGATCCCCCGCGTGATCGGGAAGTACTTCTGGAGGTCTTCGACGACGAGGAGGTCGTCGGCCATTACGGCGCCGTCTCCGCCATGTCGCCGTGCAGGAGCTTCGCAGCTTCGCGGTCCTTCGTCGTCTCGTCGAGCCAGCACCGCTGAAAGTGAGCGTGGTCGCCTGTGACCTTCTTCAGCTCCGGCTCCTCCTGCTTGCAGACGTTCATCACGTACGGACAACGCGGATGGAACCGACAGCCGCGCGGCGGGTTGAGGAGCGAGGGCGGCTGGCCGGGAATCTGCACGAGCCGCTCGGTGTCGGTGTCGAGTCGCGGCAACGAGCCGAGGAGCCCCCAGGTGTACGGATGATGTGGCCGCTTGAAGATCTCGTCGACCGGGCCTTGCTCGGCGATTCGCGCTGCGTACATGACGACGACGTCGTCGGCCGTCTCCGCGACCACTCCCAGGTCGTGGGTGATGATGATGATCGCGCTCCCGAACTCGCGCTGGAGCCGGTTCATGAGCTCGAGGATCTGGGCCTGGGTCGTCACGTCGAGCGCCGTCGTCGGCTCGTCGGCGATGAGCAGGTCGGGATCGTTGACGAGTGCCATGGCGATCATCACGCGCTGGCGCATGCCGCCCGAGAACTGGTGCGGGTAGTCGTCGATCCGGCGGTCGGCGCGTGGGATGCCGACCGCCTTCAGCAGCTCGAGCGCTCGCCCTCGGGCCTGGGCCCTCGTCACATCGCGGTGCAGCAGGATCGCTTCGACCAGCTGCTTCCCGATGGTGTGCACCGGGTTCAGGGACGTCATCGGGTCCTGGAAGATCATTGCGATGTCGTTACCGCGGATGTCCCGCAGTTTCCGGCTGTTCATCCTCAGTAGGTCCTCGCCCCGGAAGGCGGCCGTGCCGCTGGTGATCGTGTTGCGCTTCGCGTTCAGGCCCATGATCGTCAGACAGGTGACGCTCTTGCCGGATCCGGACTCGCCGACGATGCCGAGCGTCTGACCCTTCTCGACCTCGAAGGAGACCCCGTCGACGGCCTTGACGATGCCGTCGTCGGTGCGGAAGTACGTCTTGAGATCATTGACCTCGAGCAGAGCCACTTAGTTGGACCTCAGGTCAGCCTGATTCTCGGGTCGATCACCGCGTAGAGCAGGTCGACGGCGAGGTTGAAGACGATGATGGCCAGCGTGGCGAAGACCACGATGCCCATCACGATCGGCAGGTCGAAACCGGTCAGGGCCTCGACCGCCACTTTGCCCAACCCTGGGAGGCCGAACACCGACTCGGTGAAGATCGCGCCGCCGAGCGCGAGCCCGATGTCCATCCCGAGCATCGTCACGACCGGCAGCAACGCGTTCCGCAGCACGTGCGAGCGCATGACCTGAGACTCGGGCGCGCCTTTGGCACGGGCCGTGCGCACGTAGTCCTCGTTCAGCGTCTCGAGCACGTTCGCACGAATCATCCGGACGTAGAGGGCCGCGAAGAGCAGCATGAACGTGATCCACGGGAGGATCATCGAGTGGAACCAGTCGACCGGGCCCCCGCAGTCGGTCGAGGGGTTGATGAGATCGCAATAGCCACCTAAGGGTGTCAGTTGCAGCTTGTAGCCGATGAAGTACGACAGGATCAGCCCGATCCACACCGGGTGCGCAGAGATGCCGATGAGGACGAAGACCATCGCCGCCCTGTCTATTAAGGACCGCGGCCGTAAGGCGGATAAGATCCCGATCGGAACGGCGACGAGCATCCACAGGATGGCACCGCCGATGACGAGCGAGATCGTCACGGGTGCTGCAGCTCTGACGACGTCGTTCACCTCCTGGCGCGTCGCGAGCGACTTGCCGAGCGATCCGTCAACGACCAGGGTCTTCATGAACCGGAGGTACTGCTTCCAGACCGGGTCGTCGAGGTGGTACGCCTTCTTTGCGCGCTCGACCGCGTCCGGCGGCGCCTGCGGCCCGGCGATCAGGCGGGCGGGCTCCACCGGGACGATGAAGAAGATCACGAAGCTGACCATCGTGACCGCGATGAACAGGACGACCGCCCAGAGGATCCGGCGAACGAGGTAGCGGAACATCTAGATCGTGCTCCTCATTGGGGGCGTCAGCTTACAGGGAAATTCCACGCACATTGCGGTTCTACCCTGCACAAGCTGAGGCGCGGATCGACCTACGCAGGGCACCTGACGAACGAGAGAGCGGAACACCTGGTTCTCCTAAGCTCGGTCAGCTCCCGGCAGGGCTGAGTTGACCTACGAAACCCCCTCGGAAAGCACAGTGGGGCGCCGGCTGTGCCGACGCCCCACTGGGTGTTTCCGTACTAGCGATTACTACCTACTGGACAGCGACTGCCGCCAGGTCGACCTCATACACCGGGTGGGCGAAGAAGTTACGCGTTCGGCTCGAGAACAGCAGACGAGAGTTGTCGCTGATGAACGTAGCCAGAGGCGCAGCATTCCGCGCGAGGTCGATGTCGAGGTTTCCGAAAGCCCGGTAACGAGCCTGCCCGACGAGGGCGGACGCCGCGGCGACCTTTCGGTTGTACGCGCTTGAGTTGAAGTACGAGAAGTTCACGTTGTTGGCAGGCCTAATCGTCGTCCCGTCGAGCAGGAAGATGAAGTCGTACGGGTCGAAGTAGTCCATGTGCCAACCCTCAAGCGTCAGGTCGAAGGGCTCGCCCCTGGTGCCGGTCTTGCTGAACTGAACGGCACGTGGGAATGGCCTGATGTCCATATCGAGGCCGATCTGCCTGAGGTTTGCCTGCACGATCTGTGTGATCGGGAGACAAGGGCCTGTGTTGCACGTGTAGAACACGCCTTTGCCACCGCGGGTGTTGCCGGCAGCCAGGGCCTTTGCCTTCGCCACGTTCGGCCTGCTGGGATAGATCGCAGCATTCCGGAACCCGGCCATGGTCGGCGGCATGTACTGGTCGTTGAGAACGCCCGCGTACGCACCGCGCTGGTTGATCATGGCGATCCTGTCGATCGCGTTGTTGACGGCTTGCTTGAGCTTGACGTTGCCCGAGCCGCTGGTCACGCCACCGCCTGGCTTACCGAAGAGACCACGCTCGTGGTTCATCGCCAGGTAGCGGAATGCAGCAGTCGGGTTGACGAAGTACTGGCCCGGAGACTTCTTCTTGACCCCGTACTTCCGGCCGAGCTCTGCATGAGCTGCCGGCGGGACCGGACCGTGGTCGACCTTGCCGTCTTCGACGTTGAGCCTGATCGTCGCGAGAGGAAGGCCGATGTCGTACTCGATGGTGTCGACGTTGTTCGGACGCGGACCGGTGTAGAAACGGTTGCGCCTGATGGTGATGGAGCGCTTCGGCGTCCACGCCGCGATGTAGTACGGACCTGAGCCGACGACCGGAGCAGAAACGCCGTCCGGGTTGATCGGCATGTTGGTCTTGATCGCGCACGCAAACGGCATCGCGAGCCGGGACAGCATGTCCGGGGCACGCTTCGTGAGGGTGATCCTCAGGCGGTTGCCCGAGAGCACCTGGATGCCCGACGCCGTCTTCTTGCTTCCGGCGATGACAGCCTTAGCGCCGGCGATGTCCTCGAAGAACGGCTGAGCCGGTGAGGCCATCGCCTTGTTGAGGACACGGTTCAGCGAGTACTTGAAGTTGTTCGCCGTGATCCTCGTGCCGTCGCTGAACTTACGATTCGTCTTGAACACGGAAGGTGTAGACCTTCCCGTTCCGCGAGATCGTCGGCATAGCGGCAGCAACATCCGGGACGAGCCGTGAGCCACGAGGGGCCGGTGCGTCCGGATAGTTGAGCAGGTTCCCGCAGGTCGCGTACTCGATCTCCCAAGTGGGAACGTAATACGCGAGAGCGGGATCGACGTAGTCGATATCCGTATCGAGGCTGTACTTGAAAGTACCGCCCTTACGCTCAGTGCTGCTCGACGCTGGGGCTGCAAAACCAGCCGCGACGAGCAGGCCGACTCCAATCGCCAACATGGCGACGGAGAAGGTGAGCCGTCTTCGCATGGGACTCCTTTCGATGATAACAGCCAGCCACCCGCTGGCTAAGGTCGCACTTGCGTCCTCGGGGTATGTGACGCCGCCGTGCGCGTTTTGTTAGATGCGCGCGAAGGTTGTGTTGAGAAGAGGTTTAGCGCCGGTTAGTGCGCTGCGCCACGAGGATCGAACGCGTCGCGAAGGCCGTCGCCGAGGAGGTTGAAGGCGAGGGTCGTCGAGAGCACGGCCAGGCCGGGCCAGACCATCAGCCACGGCTGCTGGGTGTAGAACTCCGGCGCCACCGAGAGGATGCTCCCCCAGCTCGCGGTCGGCAGCTTGATGCCGAGCCCGAGGAACGAGAGGCCCGCCTCGGCGAGCACGAACTGCGCGACGATCAGCGTCGAGTAGACGATGATCGGGGCGACGAGATGCGGCAGGAGGTGCGAGCGAATGATGCGCGCGTCGCTCGATCCGACCATCCGGGCCGCCTCGATGAACTCCTTCTCGCGAAGGGACAGCACCTGCGAGCGGACGATCCTGGCCGGGTAGAACCAGCCGAAGACGCCCAGCACGAGGACGAGCGTGAACACCCCGGGCGGGAAGATCCCGAAGGTGATGTCGTTCAAGCTTTCTCCGGCCGTCGCCGCGAGGGCGATGATGAGCAGGAGCTGCGGGAAGGCCATCGTGATCTCGGTGAAGCGGGAAATCACGGCGTCGATCCCACCTCGGAAGTAGCCGGCGGTCGCTCCGAGGATGACGCCGATGACCATCGAGATGATCGTGGCGCCGATCGCGACCTCGAGCGAGACCCTGGCGCCGTAGAGGAGGCGCAGGAAGAGGTCTCGGCCGAGAGTGTCCGCGCCGCCGAGTGGGAAGAACACCTCGTTGCCCTCGACGTCGACTCCCGTGTGCCATGGCCCGGCCGGGACGAGCGTCTCCTGGTCCACCCCCGCGGTCGGGTAAATCTCGTTCGGGCCGTGCCCGAGCCATTTGGCAGCGAGCGGCGCGCCTCCGAAGGCAGCGACAAAGAGGAGGATGATGAAGATCCCGCTGGCGATGGCGACCTTGTCCTTGCTGAACCGTCGCCAGACCTGCTCCCAGTACCCGCGGGCCTTGACTGCATGCACGCCCTCGCCGAGCTCGCCTCCACTCTCGAGCGCGACCTCGGCGGCCAGACCTGCGCCGGCCGAGAGAACTTCGCGTCGGTCCTGGGTCGCCATAGAACGGTCGAAGCATAGCGGCGTCTATACCGCCGTACCTCGTAACCGTTTAGACGCGCGCGAGAGCTATTGAGTTAGTGCGTCGGCGCCGGCGACGATCTCCAGGATCTCCTGGGTGACCTCTGCCTGGCGGGCGCGGTTCATCTGCAGCGTCAGCTGCTCGATGAGCTCGCCCGCGTTCTTCGAGGCGTTGCGCATGGCCGTCATGCGCGCGCCCTGCTCGGAGGCTGCGGACTCGAGGAGCGCGCGGTAGAGCTCGGTCTCCACGTAGACCGGAAGCAGGCGCTCGAGGATCTGCTCGGGCTCGGGCTCGTAGATGAAGTCGCCGAGCAGCGCCTCCGAGTGGTCGTCGTCGCCGCTCTCCAGGACCTGCTCGGGAATCGGCAAGACCTCCTGGCGCGTGACCCGCTGCACGAGCGCTGACTCGAAGGCGTTGTAGATGACGAAGACCTGGTCGACCTCCTGCTCCGTGTAGAGCTCGGCCAGCCGGTTGGCGATCGCCTGGGCGTTGAAGTACTGCGGGTTGTCGCTGAAGCCCGCCCAGGACTGCACCAGCTCATAGCGTCGGAAGCGGAGCGAGGACGTGCCCTTCTTCCCGGCCGCGAGCCAGCGCACGTCCGTCCCCTCGGCGCGCAGCTCGCGCTCTAGGACGAACGCCTCGCGAAGGACCTGCGCGTTGAACGCGCCCGCGAGCCCCCGGTCGCCGGTGAGCGGGACGATCGCGGCACGGTTGATCTCGCGCCGCTGCAGCAGCGGCAGGCCGCGGACGGACGAGCTCGCGCGGGCGGTGCCGACCATCAGCTCCTGCATCCGCTCCGCGTACGGGCGCATGGCCTCGATCCGGGTCTGCGCGCGCCGCAGCTTGGCCGCCGCGACGAGCTCCATGGCACGCGTGATCTTCCGCGTGTTGGTGACAGACCGGATCCGCCGCGCGATGTCCTGAACGGTCGCCATGGCCTAGGCGGCTTGCTCCGACACCGCGAAGCGCTCTTTGAACCGCTCGATCTCCTTGTTCAGCCGCTCGGCCAGCTCGTCCGGGAGGTCGCCCGTGTCGCGGATCTCCTTGTAGATCGTCTCGTTGGCGCGCAGGTCCTCTCGCAGCTCTTCCTGGAAGCGGGGCACGTCCGACGCTGGGATGTCGTCGAGGAAGCCATGGATCCCGGAGTAGATCGCCACAACCTGCTCCTCCATCGGCCACGGGTCGTACTGCGGCTGGTTGAGGGTCGCCACCATGCGCTCCCCGCGCGCGAGTGCCTTTTGCGTCTCCGGGTCGAGCTCGGAGCCGAACTGGGAGAAGGCCTCCAGCTCTCGGTACTGGGCGAGCTCGAGCCGCAGGCGGCCCGCGACCTTCTTCATCGCCTTGGTCTGGGCGCTCGACCCGACGCGAGACACCGAGGTGCCGACGTTCACCGCCGGGCGCACGCCCGAGAAGAAGAGGTCGGACTGCAGGAAGATCTGGCCGTCGGTGATCGAGATCACGTTCGTCGGGATGTACGCCGAGATGTCGCCCGCCTGGGTCTCGATGACCGGCAGGGCTGTGAGCGAGCCGCCGCCGAGCTCGTCGGAGAGCTTGCAGGCGCGCTCGAGCAGCCGCGAGTGGAGGTAGAACACATCGCCCGGGAACGCTTCGCGGCCCGGCGGGCGGCGAAGGAGCAGCGACATCTGCCGGTACGCGTCGGCGTGCTTCGAGAGGTCGTCGTACATGCACACCGCGTGCTTGCCGCCGAACATGAAGTACTCGCCCATCGCGGCGCCCGCGTACGGCGCCATCCATTTGATCGGCGCGGCCTCGGCCGGCGAGGCGTGAACGATGATCGTGTAGTCCATCGCGCCGCGATCCTTCAGCAGCTCGTAGACCTGGGCGACGGTCGACGCCTTCTGGCCGATCGCGACGTAGATGCAGATCATGTCCTGGCCGCGCTGGTTCAGGATCGTGTCGACGAGAATCGCCGTCTTCCCGGTCGAGCGGTCGCCGATGATCAGCTCGCGCTGGCCGCGCCCCACGTTCGTCATCGAGTCGATCGCCTTGATGCCGGTCTGGAGCGGCTCCTTCACGGGCTGGCGGTCGACGACGCCCGGCGCCTTGAACTCCAGCGGGCGGCGCTCGCTGCTCTCGATCGGGCCGCCGCCGTCGAGCGGGTTGCCCAGCGGGTCGACGATTCGCCCGATGAGCGCTTCGCCCACAGGGACGTCGCCGACGCGGCCGCTGCGCCGGACGGGCTCGCCTTCCCTGACTTGCTCCCAGTCGCCGAAGAGCGCGGCGCCGACGTTGTCCTCTTCGAGGTTGAACGCGAGGCCGGTGACGCCGTGCTCGAGCTCGATCAGCTCCATGGAGACACAAGACTCGAGGCCGTAGACCCGGGCGATCCCGTCGCCGATCTGCAGGACGGTGCCGACCTCTGCGAGGTCCGTCTCGACGTCGTACTGCTCGATCTGCTTGCGCAGGATCGAGGTGATCTCGTCTGGGCGTAGCTTCATAGGTCTTATCTCCCTGTGGCGAGTTCTCGCCGTAGTCGGTTGAGACGGCCGCGCACGCTCGAGTCGACGCGAAGCGATCCGGCTTTGAGGACGATGCCGCCGATCAAGTCGGGCTCGACCGAGCGCTTGGCCTCGACGGTGCGGCCCGAGGCCTTCTCGATCTGGCTGATGATCTCGCGCGCCTCCTCGTCGGAGAGCTCATACGCCGTCGCGAGCTCGACGTTCAGGACCTGCTCCTCGGCTGAGTAGAGCGCGTCGAACTCGCGGACGATCTCCTCGATCTGGCCGCCGCGGCCCCGGGCGGCGACCACGCGCAGGAAGTTGCGGACGAGCACGTCGGAATCCGCCGTCACCTTGTCGAGCACGTCGGACTTGGTGGCCGGATCGAGCTGTGGGTTCCGCAGCAGCGCAGCGAGCTCCGGCACCTCGTGCAGGGTCGCGACGAAGTCCAGGAGCTCCTCGCGCACGACATCGAGGCGGTCCTGCTCCTTGGCCAGGTCGAAAAGGGCCTGCGCGTAGGTGCGTGAGACGACGGCCATCGCGCGTTAGCGCTTTTCCTCGAGCACGGAGAAGTCGAGCTCGCTGATCGCCTCGTCGATCAGCCGGCGCTGGTCGGAGTCGTCGAGGACCTTGCCGGTCACCTTCTCGGTCGCGATCACCGTCAGCTCCCCCACCTCGGCGCGGATCTGCTCGAGCGCTCGCGCCGTCTCGGACTGGATCTGTTTCGTGGTCTCTTCGAGGCGGCGTTTCCTGTCTTCCTCCAGCTCGTCGCGCATGCGCTTGCCCTGCGCCACCGCGATCTGGCGAGTCTCGGCCAGGATCTCCTCCGCCTGGCCGCGTGCCTGTGCCATCAGCTGCTTGTGCTCTTCGAGGAGCTTTCGCGCCTCCGCACGCGCGTGATCAGCCTCGTCGAGAGCCTCGCGGATGCGCTTGCGCCGCTCGTCGATCAGGTTCTGCACCGGCCCGAACGCGAACTTCCTGAGCACGAAGAACGTGATCCCGAAGCAGAGCAGGGTCCAGATCATCAGACCCGTGGAGACCTCGATGAGCGGGTTGGCTGCTAGCAGGCATCGAGCTAGACGAGGACGAAGGCGAGCAGGCCGCCGATGAGGCCGTAGAAGACGACTGCCTCGGTGAGCGCGAACCCGATCCACATGATTCCCTGCAGCTCACCGCGCAGTTCCGGTTGACGGGCGACCGACTGGATCATCGAGCCGAAGATGTTCCCGATGCCGATGCCGGCGCCGAGCGAGCCGAGGCCGATGCCGAGCGCGAGGGCGACTGCCTTACCGGCATCGGCGGCGGTGTCGGCCTGGGCGAGGACTAGGGCGAGCATTGAGCCTCCTTAGTGTTCCGGCTCGATGGCCGAGCCGATGTAGATGGCTGACAGGGCGGCGAAGATGAACGCCTGGATGCCGACGACGATCACGACCTCGAACAGGTAGAACGCCGTCGCGGCGGGGATGACGAGCGGTGCGAGCCACAGCGCCTCGAGCACGAAGATCAGGCCGATGAAGGTGAGGATCAGCATGTGGCCGGCGAGCATGTTGGCGAAAAGACGGACTGACAGCGAGACGAGCCGCATGAACTGGCTGAGGATCTCGAGCGGCACCAGCAGGGGCAGCATCACCTTCGGCACCTCCGGGATCCAGCTCTTGAAGTAGCCGGCCGGCCCGTTGTTCCGAACGCCCTCGTAATGCGTGAACACGAAGGTCATGAGCGCCAGGGCCAGCGTCACCGAGATCGATGACGTCGCTGCGTAGATGCCGAGCGTCGGCAGCTCGACGCCGAAGAGCTCGAACTTCTCGTCGGACAGGGGCAGTGGGATGAACCCGATCAGGTTGACGACGAGGATGAAGAGGAAGAGCGACGCGACGTACGGGAACCAGCGGGAGATCGCCTTGTGCGGCAGACCCTGCTCCGCGATGTTCTGTTGCGCGACGTCGTAGAGCAACTCGCCGACTGTCTGGCGGCGATCCGGTCTCAGGCTGAGTCTCACGCGCATCAGGAGGATGCCGAGCGCCATCGTCAGCAGCGCGCCGAGGATCAGGTAGGCGACCGCCTTCGTGATCGAGAGGTCGATCGGGCCGATGTGGATCGGGACCCAGGGGTGCTGCTCGAACTCGTGCGAGGGGTCGAACTTCTCCTCGCCGTTCGCCTCCGCCGCCATTGCGACCTGCGGCAGGAGGAGTGCGAGGGTCGTGACCAGGGTGAGCGCGCGCTTCACGAGTGTGCCTCTCCCCCGAAGTACGTCACGAGCGAGAGCGCGAGCTCGATGGTGTAGCCGAGTGCATAGACGCCTGCGGCCGCAAGGCCGAGGCTCGCGTCGGTCGCGGCCACGGCGATCACGACCACCATGACGGCGATCGCGCGAAACATCATCCCGATCCCCCGGACGCCAGAGCCGGCGAGGTTACCCGCCCCGATTGGCAGGCGCTCGAGCAACAGGGCGAAGGCCTGCCCCGCCAGCCAGAGCACCGCGCCGAGCACCCAGCCGGACACGGGCCACCCGGCGGCGAGGAAGACGGGCAGCGCCAGTGCGATGGCAGCACCGGCAGCGATTGTCGGCATTCGGGTCGCAGGAAGCGGCCTGGGAGTGGCGAGCGCCTTCACGTGAAGTACCCCCGGTAGCGGCGATAGACCACGAAGATCCCGGCGGGGATCCCCGCGACGGCGCCCACGAGGGCGCCGATGCCCGTCGATCCGAGCGCCCAGCCGATCAACGCGCCGACTCCGACTCCTGCTGCGGTCGTGCTGATGAGAAGTGCACCCGCCCCGGCGGGTTGGATCTGCGAGCGGGGCTGCGGCTCCATCCAGGCGCGAGCATACCAGAGCTTGTAACAGCTGAAAGCCGCATGGCTTTGCGGAAACTGACCAACCTTGTACCTACGCTGAAACGCGCTCTTGGGCCCGGGCTTCCGCTTCGCGGCGGCGAATGCGCGGGTTCATCAGCTTCACGATCTCGAGCAGGTACACGATGTAGACCGACGTCGCGATCGCCAGGAGCGCGATCACCGCGTCGACGACCGCATGCGACACGTCGAGCTCGCCGTGGGGTCGCGGCGGGAGGAATCGCGTGGCGAGCGCCGCGGCGGCGAGCGTCGCGCACCAGCCGTACATGTAGAGCGCGGCACGGCGCTGCGAGAACCCGATGTTCACGAAGCGGTGATGAAGGTGCGTGCGGTCGGCCTCGTGGAGCGGCTGGCGGTACTTGAGCCGCTTCGCAATCACGAAGGCCGTGTCCACGATCGGAATCGCGAGGACGAGCAGCGGGAAGAACAGGGCCACGGTCGCGGCCGTTTTCAGCAGGCCCTGGACCGACAGCGTGGCAAGCGTGAAGCCGAGCAGGAGCGCGCCCGAGTCGCCCATGAAGATTCGAGCCGGGTAGAAGTTGTGGTGCAGGAAGCCGAAGCAGGCGCCGGCGACGATCGCCGACAGGATCGCGGCCTGCGGGCTCCCCAGCGAGAGCGCGATCACGGCGAACGTGCCGCCCGCGATGCCGCAGATGCCGGCGGCGAGGCCGTCCATCCCGTCGAGGAAGTTGACCATGTTCATGATCGCCACGATCCAGACGAACGTGGCCACGATCGCCACGCCCTCCGGGAGGTCGTGGATCCCGATCACCGGGAACGTAAATTTGTCGACGGTGACGCCGAAGCCGATCGCGATCGCAGCCGCAGTTCCCTGGCCGCCGAGCTTCGCCCACCAGGGCAACCCGCGGAAGTCGTCGACGACGCCGACGCAGGTCGCCACAGCCGCCCCGAGCAGGATTCCCCGGTACGGCCCGTCGAGCTCGAGGAACGCGAGCGCGGGCACGAAGATCCCGAGCAGGATCGCGATGCCGCCGAGCCGCGGGATCGGCCGGACGTGGATGCGTCGCGTCTCGCCGGGCTCGTCGACCACGCCGAGGATCCGCGCGAAGCGGCCGACCGCCGGTGTCAGGACGAGGACGACGCCGAGAGCGAGCAGGAAACCCCAGATGACCTCGGGGTTCGCTCGGAGGGTGTCGATCATGCGGTTGCCTAGGCTACTTCGTCCCGTAGAGCCGGTCGCCTGCGTCGCCGAGCCCGGGGACGATGAACCCGTTGTCGTCCAGTCCGCGGTCGATCGAGGCGCACACGATCTCCACGTCGGGATGCTCCGCGCGCATGTGCTCGATTCCCTCCGGAGCGGCAACGAGACAGACGAGGACCACGCTCTTGGCGCCTGCGGCCTTCACAGAGTTCACCGCGGCCGAGCTCGAGCGTCCGGTCGCCAGCATCGGATCGAGCACGATCGCGTCGCGCTCGGCGAGGTCGTTGGGGAGCTTCACGAAGTACTCGACCGGCTGCAGCGTCTCCTCGTCGCGGTACATGCCGATGAAGCCGACGCGCGCGCTGGAGACGAGCGAGAGGACGCCGTCGAGCATGCCCACACCGGCACGCAGCACCGGGCAGACCGCGACCTTCTTGCCCGAGATCTTCTGGACGATCGTCTTCTCGAGCGGGGTCTCGATCTCGACGTCCTCCGTCGGGAAGTCCTTCGTCGCCTCGTACGTGAGGAGCAACGTCACCTCGTTGACGAGCTTGCGGAAGTGGACGGTCGGCGTCTCCTTGTCCCGCAGGTACGACAGCTTGTGCTGGACCAGCGGGTGCGTGACGACCGTGACGCCTTCCGGCGTCACGCGACGTACGTGGGGTACCCGCGGAAGCCCGGGTACAGGGGCCGCTTCCGGCAGAGCGCCTCACTACGGCCGGCCAGCGCTGCGATGTCGGGCGACTCGCCGAGCGCGTCGACGATCACGTTGCCGACCTCGCGGAAGTCTTCGTCGTCGAAACCGCGCATCGTCGCCGCCGGTGTGCCGATGCGGATGCCGGACGCCACGGTCGGCGGCTGCTCGTCGAAGGGGACCGTGTTGCGGTTGACGGTCAGCTTGACCTCGTCCAGGCGCTCCTCGGCAGCCTTGCCCGTCCAGTCGGTGGCGCGTAGGTCGACCTGGAGCAGGTGCGTGTCGGTGCCTCCGGTGAGGACGTCGAGCCCTCCCTCCTGCAGCGTGTCGGAGAGCGTGTCCGCGTTCGAGCGGACCTGCTGCTGGTAGTCGCGAAACGCCTCGGTGGCGGCGATCTTGAAGCAGGACGCCTTGGCGGCGATCGCGTGACAGAGGGGACCGCCCTGCATGCCGGGGAAGACGGCGCGGTCGATCGCCTGCGCGTGCTCCTCCTTGCACAGGATGAACCCCGCGCGCGGGCCCGCGAGAGTCTTGTGCGTCGTCGAGGTGACGAAGTCGCAGTGCGGGACGGGGTTGGGGTGCAGTCCTGCCGCAACTAGCCCAGCGAAGTGGGCCATGTCGCAGAGGAGCAGGGCGTCGACCTCGTCGGCGATCTCCCGGAACCGGTCGGCCTCGACCGTGCGCGGGTAGGCCGAGCCGCCGCAGATGATCAGCTTCGGGCGATGTTCCTTGGCGAGCTCGAGGACGTCGTCGTAATCGACCATGTTCGTCTCGCGGCTGACGCCGTAGTGGACGATCGCGTAGAGCCGGCCCGAGAAGTTGACCTTGAGGCCGTGCGTGAGGTGGCCGCCGTGCGAGAGCTCGAGCGAGAGGATCGTGTCGCCGGGCTTGAGCGCTGCGAGATAGACGGCCATGTTCGTCTGCGCGCCCGCATGTGGCTGGACGTTCGCGTGCTCAGCGCCGAAGAGCGCCTTCGCGCGGTCGATCGCCGTCTGCTCGATCTCGTCGATGACCTCGCAGCCGCCGTAGTAGCGCTTGCCGGGATAGCCCTCGGCGTACTTGTTCGTCGGGACGCTTCCGACCGCCTCGAAGACGCTCGGCCACGTGAAGTTCTCGGAGGCGATGAGCTCGATCTGGCCGCGCTGCCGCTCGAGCTCACGGCCGAGAAGCTCGGCGATCTCCGGATCGATCTCGGTCGAGCCCTGCGGTCCGGAGCTGCTCCAGAGTCTCGTGCGCGACAGCCACGAAGAGATCGTACTTGGCGCGGCGTACGGCTAGACGAGCGCGGCGAGGCGAGCGAGTGCCTCCTCCGCCGGGACCGCGCCCTCGCGGAGGACTGTCGGCTCGGGTCCCGTGAGGTCGATGACCGTCGACGGCGTGCCCGGCAACTCGCCTCCGTCGACGAGCGCGCCGCAGGCTTCGCGGATCTCGGCGGGTATCTCGTCGAGTGTCCGCGGATCCGGATCTCCCGGAAGATTCGCGCTCGTCGCCGCCAGGGCGCCGACGGCGTCGAGCACCGCACGGCCTGGTCCCGAAAGCTCGGGCACGCGGACGCCGATCGTCTCGGGGCGGTCTCCGGTCAGCCAGGGGTAGCGCTTCGCCGGGTTCGGAAGGATCAGCGTGAACGGGCCGGGCAGGATCGCGCGCCCTCGCAGCTCGGGAACCCACTTGAACAGCGTCTCGAGGTCAGCGGCCACGAGCGCCGTCGGCTGCTTTGCCACCCGGCCTTTCACTTCGTAGAGCCGCTGCACCGGCTCGGCACGGTGCGGATCTGCGCACAGGCCGTAGACCGTGTCCGTCGGCAGCACGACCGGCTGACCCGCCCGCAGAGCGGCCACCGCCTGCTCAACGACGCGTTCGTCCATCGACGATCCGTTCCCGCCCCGCAAGGTCGCGCGTGACTGTCACTTCTTCGTAGCCCTCGTTCTCGAGCAACGCCGCGATCTCGGCAGCCTTGCCGTCTGCGACCTCCAGCGCCAGAGCGCCTCCGGCCACGAGCACTTCTGGCGCGCCGGCTGCGATCGCCTCCGTGACGCCGGTCGCGACGAGCGCCTCACGAGGCTCGTAGTCGCGCACCTCCGGATCGAGGGAGTCGAGATCTGCCGACTCGACGTACGGCGGGTTCGACACCACGAGGTCGAACGGCCCGTCCACGCCTGCGAAGACCTCGCCCTCGACGAGCTCGACCCTTCCGTCGAGCCCCACGCGCGCTCGGTTCTCCTCGGCCACGGCGAGCGCGTCAGCGGACCGGTCCGTGGCTACGACCTGCGCTCCCGCATGCTCGTCGGCGATCGCCAGCGCGACCGCGCCGGAACCCACGCCGATGTCGAGCACCCGCGGCCGGTCGATTCCGGCCAGGAGCGCGAGGCTCCGCTCGACCAGCACCTCGGTCTCGGGTCGGGGGATCAGCACGCGGCTGTCGACGCGAAGCTCGAGCCGTCGAAAGCCCCACTCGCCGAGGATGTAGGCGAGCGGCTCGCGCGCCGCGCGCCGCTCGATCGCCCGGCGGAAGCCTGCGGCGATCTCCGGCGACAGCTCTCGCGCTCCGTCTGCCTGCAGTTCGCTCCGCGACACGCTCAGCGCTTCGGCGAGCAGCCACTCCGCGTCGACGCGCGGCGAGGGACAGCCGGCTTCAGCCAGCTCCGCGGCGGCGACGTCCAGCGCCTCGCGCGCTCTCAAGCAGACGCCGTCTCGAGCGCGCGCTGCCGTTCCTCAGCGGCCAGAGCCTCGGTGAAATCGTCGAGCTCGCCTTCGAGGATCGCATCCAGCCGGTGCTGCGTGAGCTTGACCCGGTGGTCGGTGACGCGGCTCTCTGCGTAGTTGTAGGTACGAATCTTCTCCGCGCGCTCGCCGGAGCCGATCTGCGAGCGGCGCGCTGCGTCCTGCTCCTCGCGCTGCTTGGCCCGCTCGAGCTCGTAGAGGCGCGCGCGGAGGACGCGCATCGCCTTCGCCTTGTTCTGGAGCTGGGACTTCTCGTCTTGCATCGCGACGACGACGCCGGTCGGAACGTGCGTGATTCGCACGGCCGAGTCGGTCGTGTTGACGCTCTGGCCGCCCGGGCCGGTTGAGCGGTACACGTCGATCTTGAGCTCGTTCTCGTCGATCTCGACCTCGACCTCCTCGGCCTCGGGCATGACGGCCACCGTGGCCGTCGACGTGTGGATCCGCCCCTGCGACTCCGTCTGCGGGACGCGCTGAACACGATGCGTTCCGCCTTCCCACTTGAACACCGAATAGGCGCCGTCGCCCTTGACGGCGAAGGTGATCTCCTTGAAGCCGCCGCCCTCGCTGTGGCTCGTCGACAAGGTTTCGGTCTTGAACCCACGACGCTCGGCATAGCGGGTGAGCATCCGGTGCAGGTCGGCGGCCCAGAGCGCGGCCTCGTCGCCGCCCACGCCCTGGCGGATCTCGACGAGAACGTCCTTGCTGTCGGCGGGGTCGGCCTCGACGAGAGCCAGCTTCAGCTCTTCCTCGAGGTGCTCGAGGCGGGCCTCGTACTCGGGAACGAGCTCCCGGAGCTCGCCGTCGGCCTCGGCAGCGGTCAGGTCGGCCCGGACCTCGCGCCACTCCTGCGCGAGCTTGTGCGGCATCTCGAGCTCTTTCAGCCTCCGGCCGACGTCTGCGGCTTCGCGGTGATCGTTGTAGACGGCAGGGTCGGACAGGCGCTCTTTCGTTTCGTTGTACGAGCGCTCGAGGTCGTCAACGAGTGAGTCGATTGCAGCCATCCGGACAAGCGTAGCGCCGCTATCAGTTGGGTCTTGACACCTATAGCATGTTTGCTATCGTATAGCAGACATGCGATATAGAGCACCGGTCGTGGCAGTGCTCTTCGTGGCCTTCCTTGCAGGAGGCTGCGGCGGCGAGGCCAACCCAGTTCCGGACGTGGAAGGCAAGCGGCTCGATGTGGCGCAGGAGCTCCTCGACGATGCCGGCCTGGGATACGAGGTCATCGGCGGCGGGGATCTGGGCGTGATCGTCCGCAGAAATTGGCAAGTCTGCGAGCAGCGTCCACGCCCCGGCAAGCGGGCGAAATCGGTCGACCTCCACGTCGGGCGGTCGTGCATCGGCAACGTCCCGGACAATTTCGACTACGACGAGTACTACGACGATGACGACTAGCGACTTGTCCTCCCGGCTCGACGACTTCGCTCGGCGCCTGGCGGGGCTCGAACAGGAGCTCCGCGAGCTCCGTGAGCTCGCGCGCGCGGAGGGGCCCCTCATCGACGCGCCGATCTCGACGGCGCCGGTCCCGCCGCCGCCTCCGCCGCCTCCTCCTCCACCACCCAAGGCTCCTCCGGCCAAGCCCATGGGCCCGGCCTGGAACGAGCGGCTCATGGCCGCGCGCATGGACCGCGACATCTCGCTCGACGACCTCCTCGGCCCGAAGGCGCTCGCCTGGGCGGGCGGGGTCGTGACGCTGCTGGGAATCGTCTTCTTCTTCGTGCTCGCGGTGAACCGAGGCTGGATCGGCCCGGTCGAGCGCGTCAGCCTCGGCGCGCTCGCTTCGCTCCTCGTCTTCGGCGCCGGCCTCTGGCTGCACCGCGCGTACGGACCGGTGCACTCCGCGCTCGCGGCGGCCGGAGCGGGGATCGCCGGCGGGTACGCAACGCTGCTCGCGGCCACCGCTCTGTACGACCTCGTTCCACGCGAGATCGCACTTGTTCTGGCAGCCGGCATCGCAGCCGTAGCGACGGTGACGGCACTGGCCTGGACTTCTGAGCTGATTGCCGGCCTCGGCCTGATCGGCGCCATGCTCGCGCCCGCGGCGATCGCGCTCCAGGACGGCGAATGGAGCCCGATCGGAACCGCGTTCGCCGCCGTCATGTTTGCCGCGACGGCCTCGGTCGCGATTCTCCGCCGCTGGGAGCCGTTGCTCGCGGCCGCGCTCCTCGCGACGATCTGGCAGGCCCTGGGGCTCGCACTCACGGGGGACGTCACCGACGTGGGCGCCGTTGCCGTCGCCGCAGCCTTCTGGCTCCTCTACCTCGCGTCCGCCGTCGCGCTTCAGATTCGCCTCGAGCGAGGAACGCTCGGGTCACTCCCCTCGTCGCTCATCCTCCTCGGCGCGCTGCTGGCCGGAGTCGCAAGCGTCGAGCTCTTCGACGGGACCGACGAAGGGTGGGTCCTGCTGGCCGCCGCGGTCGTTGAGGCGTTGGTCGCCGCCACCCTGTTCCCGCGTGCGCGCCAGCGTGATCTCAGCGCGTTCATCGCCGTGGTCGCCCTCGGGCTCGGAGGGGTCGCAGTCGCGATCATCCTGTCCGGCCCCGCGCTGACCCTCGCCTGGGCGGCAGAGGCAGCCGTCCTCGCCTGGCTGGCACGGCGGGCCAACGAGCTCAAGTACCAGGTGGCCGCCCTTGCCTACCTGATCGGGGCCTTCGTGCACGCGATCTTCTGGGAGGCGCCGCTCGACCAGCTCTACACGGTCACGGAGAATCCCGCGGACGGCGTCGTCGCCGTCATCGCCTTGTCCCTGGGGGCGGCGATCTTCGCGTTCTACGCCAAGCCGTGGGACTCGGACGAGCGATTCGGCGGCATTTTCGCGCTGGTTGCGCCGCTGCTCGTGGCCTTCCGCAGCGCGCAGCACCTCTGGCGATCGCTCGCCGGCTGGACCTCGGCCCTGGCCGCGCTGTACGCAGCTTCGCTCGGAATCCTCGAGCTCGCCGAGCGGATCGCTCCCGACGATCCCGCGGCCTTCGACTGGGGCCACGTCGGCGTCACGGGACTCTGGGGCCTTGCTGCGCTCTTCGTGCTCGTCCTCGGGCACCGGCTCTCGTCGCTTGAGATCCGGTTGGGCGGCATCGCGTGGCTCGGCGCCGTCCTCCTCGAGGCCGTCCTGTTCGACCTCCATCTGGACGGCGACCCTCGGGGCTACGCCGCCCTGGTCGCCGGCGCGGCCGTCGGGATCGGAGCACTGATCGACAGGCTTGCCGCCGCTGAGGCACCGGCCTTCCCGTTCGTCGCCGGGTTCGTGCTCGCGAGCATCGGGCTCGCGGTCGCTGGCGTGGTCCTGCTCACGACCGGAGATTGGGAGAACTACTGGCTGCTCGGAGTCGCCGCCCTCTACGCGGCCGTCGGCGTGGTCGTCCACCGTCGCGATCGTGACCTCAGCACGGTGCTCTGGTCGCCCGCACTCGTCGTGGCCGCCTGGGCCGCATCGGAGCTGCTCTCAGGCACCTGGCTCGCCCTCGTGTGGGCAGCTACGGCCGCCGCGCTCGTCGCGCTGGCCGCTCGGACCGGCGAGCGCCGGCTCGAGATCGCCTCCCTCGCATTTCTCGGGCTCGCGTTCCTCCACACACTCGGAATCGACGCGCCGGTCGAGGATCTCTTCGACGCCAACCCGCATCCCGAGGACGGCGTCCCCGCTCTCCTCTTCACGATCGGGGCGGCCCTCGCCTTTGGCCACTTCTCGCGCCATGAGCAGCGCAAGATGGCGTTTGCCGTATCGGCTCTGCTCGCCATCTATGCGGGCTCGCTCGCGATCCTCGGCCTGGCGGAGAGAATCGGCGGCGCGAGTGTCGCGACAGACTTCCAGCGCGGGCACTCGGGCGTGAGCGCCTTCTGGGGCCTGATCGGTCTCGTCGCCCTCTACGTCGGGCTGCAGCGCGAGCTCCGCTGGCTCCGTCTCTCCGGCCTCGGCCTCTTCGGCCTGGCCCTGGCGAAGCTCTTCCTCTACGACCTCGCGTTCCTGAGCTCCATCACCCGGGCGCTCTCGTTCCTCGCCGTCGGCGCGGTGCTGCTACTGGGTGGCTTCTTCATGCAGCGGCTCGGCGCGAGCCGCGACACGCCGGCTTAGCTAGGCCATGACTTCGACGACGCGCTTTTCCTTCGTCGGCCGGTCCTCGAGAGCGAGCACCTCTTTGAGCGCGCGAATCGAGACCTCGATCTGGTCGAGCGTCGGCTCGCGCGTCGTCAGCCGCTGCAGCCAGAGGCCGGGAGCAAGCAGCGTCATCAGGGCGCGATTGTCGGAGTGCTTGCCCGCAAAGCGGATCAGCTCGTAGGCGAGGCCGGCGATCAGCGGCAACAGCAGGATCCGGCTCACGATCAGCCAGTACCAGACCGGCTGGCCGACGAACGCGAACACGAAGATCGCGATCACCATCACCCAGAGCAGGAAGGCGGTTCCGCAGCGGGGATGAATGAGGCTGAAGCGCTGCACCCGGTCCGGGACCAGCTCCTCCCCGGACTCGTAGGCGTTGATCACCTTGTGCTCGGCGGCGTGGTACTGGAAGACGCGCCTCAGGTCGGGGAGCAGCGAGATGAGCACGAGGTAGAGCACGAAGACGGCGACCTTGATCACGCCCTCGACGAGCACGAACAGGCCCGTGTGCTCGATCGGCAGCCAGCTCGTCAGCAGCGCCGGGCCGACCTTGAAGAGCAGGAGCGCGAAGCCGATCGCGAGCCCGAACGCCATGAAGAGCTGGAAGCGTGAGAGCTCGGTCGAGACCTCGCCGTCTTCACCCTCTTCCTGAGCCGCGTAGTTGGCAGAGATAGCGAGCGCGCGAAACCCGATCGCGAGCGACTCACCGAGCGCGATGACGCCGCGAATCACCGGTAGCCGCCAGACCCAGTGCCTCACCATCAGCGACTGGATCGGCCGGTTGACCTCGGCGATCTCCCCGTCTGGCTTGCGAACGGCGAGCGCCCAGTTTCCCGGGCTGCGCATCATCACGCCCTCGAGGACGGCCTGGCCGCCAATGTTGGCACTCATCTAGTCAGCTAGCCGCGACTCGAGTCGCCGGCCTTCTCGAGGCGGCGCTGGAAGCGCTCCACCCGGCCGCCGGTGTCGATCAGCTTCTGCTTGCCCGTGTAGAACGGGTGGCAGTTCGAGCAGACCTCGACGTGAAGCTCGGGCTTCGTCGAGCGCGTCTCGAACTCGTTGCCGCAGGAGCAACGGACGGTTGCGGCCATGTATTCGGGGTGGATTTCGGGCTTCATGACGGGCTAAGGATAGCAGCGGCCGTTTGGGGGGCTACGTTGCCCCCGGAGACAACGACCACCACGGTCTCGCCTCCAACCGCGACCTTTCCGGCCCTGAGAGCCGCCACACCGACCGCTGCAGCCGGCTCACACGCGAGCTTCGCGCGCGTGTAGATAAAACGCATACCGTCGGCGATCTCGTCCTCGCTGACGAGCACGCTCTCCACTCCGAGCTCGCGGCAGATCGCCACCGTGTTCTCTCCCGCGAACGGGGCGCTCAGCCCGTCGGCGATCGACCGCGGCTCGACAGGGACGGAGCGGCCCGCGGCCAGGCCATCGTGGAGTGCGGGCGAGAGCTCGGGCTCGACGGCGATCACGCGCCGTCCCTCGGCGGCGACCGCGATGCCCGAGACGAGCCCTCCTCCCCCACACGGAACGACGATCACGGCCGTGTCGGGGATGTCTTCGAGGATCTCGAGGCCCACCGTGCCTTGACCGGCGATGACGAGCGGGTCGTCGAACGGGTGGACGAGCGTGCGCCCGGTCTCCTCGAGCAGCGCGGCCAGCCGCTCGAAGGCTTCGCCCGGCCCGCCGGCTTCCAGGTCGACAGCGGCGCCGTACCCCTTCGTCGCCTCGATCTTCATGGCACTCGCTCCCTCCCACATGACGACGAGGCAGTCGACGCCCTCCAGCGCAGAGCAGTACGCAAGCGCCTGCGCGTGGTTCCCGGCCGAGATCCCGATCACCCCGGCTCGCCGCTCGTCCTCGGTCAGGGACGCGAGCTTGTTCAGGGCACCGCGCGGCTTGAACGAGCCGGTGCGCTGGAAGAGCTCTGCTTTCAGGTGGACGCGAGGCCCGAGGGACGTCGACGTGAACACGGGCGTCCGGTGCAGGCGGCCCGCGATGGCTTCCCGAGCGCGACTGACGTCGTCTGGCGATGGGACTGGCATGCTCAGGTCTAGGGCTCCGGTCGACCGGCGACCACGGCCGGGTCGGGAATCGGCCCTGACGGCAGCGGCTCGGGGGCATCGATCCTGCGGACGTTCCTGATCCCGGGGAGGGCGGCGACCACCGCGGTCGAGAGCGCGCACCAGACGACGCCGATCCAGAGTGTCGTCGAGATCCCGATCTGGTCCGACACCGGGCCGGCCAGGACGAAGCCGAGCGGCATGAACGCGAACGAGCCCATCCAGTCCCAGGCGCTCACGCGCGAGAGGGCCTCCTCGGGGACATGCTGCTGGAGCGTCGTCTGCCAAACAGCCACGAAGAAGCCGATGGCCACCCCGGCGGCCGCCTGAGCCCCCGCGATCGCAATCACCGGGGCGCGCAGCGCGAGCAAGGCCGGTCCTGGGACGGCCAGGAAGAACGCGAGGGCACAAGCCAGCATCGGCCGTGAGGGCCGAAGCCGAAGAGCAATGAGTCCGCCGGCGACCATCCCGAGGCCGAGGGCGGCGGCGATGATCCCCCACGCGGCAGCGCCTCCAAGGGACTCCTTCGCGACGATCGGCCCGAGCGTCTGGAAGGGCGCGACGACCGCGAACAGGATCGTCGTCGCCCAGACGATGATCACCCAGAGCCACGTGCGGGAGACGAGCTCACGCCACCCGCCGGCGAGCTCTGCCACGAAGCTCTCGCGGGCGCGCTCGCGTACCGGACGGGGAATGCGGAGCAGCGCGAGCGACACCGCGCTGACGGCAAACGTAGCCGCGTCGACGGCGAAGACCCACCCCGGGTTGGCGACCGCCACGACCGCGCCGGCGACCGCAGGGCCGATGACGAACGCGCTGCTTCGGGTCAGTCCCAGCATGGCGTTGGCCTGCTGTAGCCGCTGGGGGCTCACCGTCGCCGGGACGACCCCCGTGGCGGCCGGCTGGAAGAACGCCTCGGCCGACCCGTAGACGGCGACCAGGGCCACCAGGTGCCAGAGCTCGGCCGTCCCCGTCAGGAAGAGGATCGCCAACGTCGCCTGGACCGCGAAGCGAATGAGGTCCGACGCCAGCATCACGAGCTGCCGCGGGAGCCGATCGGCCCACACGCCTCCGATCAGGACGAAGGCCACCAGCGGCAGGGTGTGTGCGGCGAGCACGAGACCGAGGTCCGTCGCGGTGCCATCGAGGCTCTCGATGACCGCGAACACGAGCGCAACCGGCAGCAATCCGTCGCCGAGGGTCGAGGTCGCCTGGCCGAGCCAGAGCAGCCGGAAGCGCCGCTCGCGAAGAGCGCCAAACGTGTCTGAGGGGGCCACGGGCCGACTCTAGCGAGCCGGCCCGAAACCCTCGCCGACGCTGCTACATGGGTACGTCCGCCGACGCCATCGGCGTCGTCGAGGCCTTCTTGACGACGAGCGTGTTGGCGATCATGTCGTGCAGAGCCTGCTTCTTCGCCGTGAACGCCGCCATGATGAAACCGATGTAGAAGATCAGCGCCGAGATGATCTTCGCCAGGTTACGTCCGAGGGCCCTCCCGAACGAGATGCGGTTGCCCTCCAGGTCGGTGACCTTGATCCCTAGCGCCATCTTCCCCACCGTCGCCTGGTTTGACGACGACTCCATCGCCGCGTAGTACCCAAGCCATCCGATCGCGCCCAGGATGTAGGCGACGAGCACGCCTCCGTCGCCGCCGATCCCGCCCAGAACGAGGGCTAAGAGCCAGAAGATGACGCTGAGGAGGATGGCGTCGATGAAGTAGGCGACGAACCTCCGCCAGAAGCCTGAGTATTCCATCCGTTCCCCTTTCTCGTGTGAGCGGTTGGGGCCGTTTCCGGGCGCGAGTATCACGTCCGGCGTCGGACGGCTCAGCGCTGGAAAAGGCCGCCTAGGTGAGCGTGTACTCGGGGCCCGAGCCGCCCTCGGGAGGCGTCAAGCGTCCGCCCTTGGCCGTGATCGCCCCGCACTGGACGCAGTTCGACGGCGTCACCTCGACGTCCACCTCGCCGTCCCCCTCCCCCAGCTCGTAGACCTGCGCCGGGCACATGTGCACCCACGCCTCGCCGAGCTCGCGCGGGACGCGGGGCCTGATGCGGATGTGGTTCGGCGCGTCGTCGCGCGTCTTGTTCCCGCTCAGGTAGACGCTCGAGAGCTTGTCGAACGTGAGCTTCCCGTCGGGGGCGGGGTAGCTCCTGGCGCGGCCGGTGCGGAAGAGCGGCTGCTCGGCGTCGCGCTCGGTCTTTGCGTTGCCGGGCGGGAACTTGCCGAGGCTGACGGTCATCGCTCCGGCCATCATCCCGCCGAGGTAGAACCCGCGGCCGAAGGCCTGGCGCATGTTCCGCACCTGCTCGAGGTCGTTCCAGATGAAGCTCTCGCGAACAGCGTCGTCGTAGGGCTGGAGGCCGCCCGGCGCCCACGGCGTCCGCCCCGGCTGCAGAGCGCCGAACGCAGCCTCGGCGGCCAGGCGGCCGGACTCGACGGCGTAGTGGATGCCCTTCAGCGCCGGCACGTTGACGAGACCGGCGCCGTCGCCGCAGAAGAGCAGCCCCGGCGCGTGCAGTCGCTTCGGCATGGCGACGAAGCCGCCCTCGGGGATCGTCTTGGCGCCCCACCCGATGCGCTCGCCACCCTCGAGGATCCGGCGCACGAGCTTATGGGTCTTCAGCTCCTGGAGCAGGTCGTGGACGGAGAGCTCGGCGTCGCGGTGGTCGAGCCCCACGACCATGCCGATGCGTGACCATGTCGTCGCCCATCGGGTAGATGAACGAGCCGCCGAACTCACGGTACTTCGCCCCGGGCCGGAGCGGCCAACCCATCGTGTGAATCACCCGCTTGAGCGGCCGCGCGACCTTCCAGACCTCCTTCACGCCGAGCGCCCAGACCTGAGGGTTGTCGCTCTGCAGGCCGAAGCGGTCGAGCGCGACTCCGGTGAGGTGGCCCTGCGTTCCCTCACAGAGAATGGTCACGCGGGCGGTGAGGTCGGATCCCGGCTCGAAGTTGGCCAGCGGCTGGCCGTCGCGGCCACGGCCCTTGTCGCCGGTGCGGACGCCGAGTACGCGTCCGTCGGCGACGAGGAGCTTCTCGCCCGCGGTTTCGGGCAGGACCGTCGCGCCTGCTTCCTCGGCGCGCTCGGCCAGCCAACGGGTGAGCTGTGAGAGCGAGGCGACGTAGTTCCCGTGGTTCTTCATGGTCGGCGGAGTCGGGATGCGGATCGCCGACCCGCGCTTCATGAAGTAGACGGACTCGGCCTCGACCTCGCCGTAGAACGGCATGTCCTCGACGGCCACGGAGCCGCGGAAGAGCCGGCGCAGGCCGCGCGGGTTGACGACCGCTCCCGACACTTCGTGCGATCCGGGCTGCTTGCCCTTCTCCAGCACGGCGACGGGCACGTCGCCCAGTCCCTCCGCCAGCTGCGGCTGCTCCTCGAGGAGCTGGCCGAGGCGGATTGCACAGGCCAGGCCGGCAGGTCCGGCGCCGACGATCAGGACACCGACGTCGATCCGCTCGTCGGGTGGGTCGGTCGGCACAGCGGTGAACTCGGCCGCGCCGAACGGCGCCGGGTAGTCCGAAGGCCTGACGCTCATTTACGCTGCTCGACGAGCTGGGTCAGCTTGGGGACGACCTCGTTCAGGTCGCCGACAACGCCCAGATCGGCGAACTCGAAGATCGGCGCATTCGGGTCCTTGTTGATCGCGATCACGACGCCGGATCCCTGCATGCCCACCTTGTGCTGGATCGCTCCGGAGATGCCGCACGCGATGTAGAGCTTGGGCGAGACCGTCTTGCCGGTCTGCCCGACCTGTGTCGCGTACGGGTACCAACCCGCGTCGACGACCGCACGGGTGGCCGCTACGGCTCCACCGAGCGCCTTGGCCAGCGCCTCGACGAGCGAGAAGTTCTCAGGGCTCCCGAGCCCGCGCCCGCCGGCGACGATCACGTCCGCGTCCTCGATCGACGGGCCCTCGCTCTCGGCATGCGCCTGCTCGAGCATGGTCGCCTGCGTCGAGAAGTCCTCGAACTGCGGGGAGAGATCGCTGACCTCGGCCTCGCCACCCGTCTCGGCCGGATCGAACGTGCCTGGCCTGAACATGGCGAGGCGGGGCTCGCCCGTCCAGCCCACGTCGACGTAGACGGTGTCCTCGAGCGCAGGCCGCTTGCCGACGAGATTCCCGTCGTCCTGGACGAGGTCGACCAGATCCCAGTTGAGGCCGGCATCGAGCCGCGCCGCCAGGCCCGCGGCCACGTCGGCCGAGAGCACGGAGGCGGCGAAGAGCACGGTGTCGACGCCCTCCTCGCGAACCAGGTGGGCCAGGGCATCGACCCGCGGCTGCGGGAGCGGCGCCTCGAGGGCGGGATCGTCCGCGACGAACACCTTCGCTGCGCCGAACCGCCCCGCCTGGGCCGCCAGGTCCTTGACTCCGGACCCGAGCACGACCCCTGCGACGTCGTCTCCGAGTTGCGCAGCCTTGCCGAGGACGCCGAGCGCCCCCTTCTGCAGCTCGCCCTCGTGGTGCTCGAGGAAGACCGCGATCACAGCAGCTTCCGTTCGGCGAGGAAGTCGGCGATCTTCTCGGCGGCGCTGCCGTCGTCTTCGATCTTCAGCGCATCGCCGCGGGCAGGAGGGTCGTTCAGCGCGACGACGGAGGTCCGCGACCCTGCTTCTCCGACGTCGTCGGCCTCGACGCCGAGGTCGCCCGCCGAAACGGTCTCCTGCGGCTTCTTCTTGGCGCCCATGATCCCCTTGAGCGACGGGTAGCGCGGCTCGTTGATCGCGTCCGAGACGGCGACGACCGCCGGGAGCGGTGCCTCGATCACGTCGTAGCCGAACTCGGTCTGCCGCTTTCCCTTCACCTTTCCGTCGGCGATCTCGAGCTCGGCAACCTGCGAGATCACCGGCCGGCGAAGGCGGTCGGCCACTGCGGCCCCGAGGACGGCCCCGTCGGAGTCGCCTCCCTGCTGGCCGAAGACCACGAGATCGGCGCCCTCGCGCTCGAGCACGGCCGCCAGCACGCGGGACGTGGCCACCAGATCCGAGCCCGCCACCTGCTCGTCGCTGACCAGGACGGCGCGGTCCGCGCCCATCGCCAAAGCCTTGCGCAGCGAGTCGAGGGCCCGCTCCGGTCCCATCGAGACGAGAACGACCTCTCCGTCCCCGTCGCGCTCCTTGATCTGCAGGGCCTCCTCGACGGCCTGGGTGTCGAACTGGTTCAGCGCGCCCTCACCCGAGCGGTCAAGCCGCTTCGTCTCCGGGTCGATGCGCTTCGTGACCGTGGCGTCCGGAACGTGTTTCACACAAACGGCGATCTTCATCGGGGAAGGACTCTAACTTCACGATGACGAAGCCTGACCGACGGAATCGTCTGCTAGCCTCCCGACCTTCGGACGGCCCGGCCCTTATGACTCGTTTCCGGACGACAGCCCGAGCTTTTCTCCTGTTCGCCCTTTTTGGCCTCCTCCTGGCGGGGACCGCGGCGGCTAAATCAGCCGACCCGGTGGGTCGGCAGCCTATCGAAGCCGGCCAAGCCCAGGACCCAGGGCAAGCAGATCGTCTTCCCCATTCTCGGACGTACACAGCTGACGAACAGCTTCGGCGACCCGCGAGGCCAGGGCGCGCACGAGGGTGAAGACATCATGGCGCCGCGCAAGGCGCCCGCGCTCGCCGCCGAGGCCGGCCGGGTCAGGTTCCACACAGGCTCGGGCCGCGCCGGCTGCATGCTCTACCTGTACGGCGACAGCGGCACGAAGTACATGTACATCCACCTGAACAACGACCTCACGATGACGAACGACAATCGTGGGACGTGCGTCCAGGGCGTGGCGTTCGCGAGGGGCCTCAAGGACGGGCAGCGCGTGCTCGCGGGTCAGCCGGTCGGATTCGTCGGCGATTCGGGCGACGCGGACGGGATCAGCCCGCACCTCCATTTCGAGATGCACCCGGGCGGCGGCGCGGCGGTCGCACCGTATCCGCACCTCAGGGTCGCGAAGCGGCTGCTCTTCTACGCCGCCCCGGGGACGATCTTCACGCTCGCCATGACGGGCAAGGTCGTGGCCACAGGGAACGGCCAGCTGAGGGTGAACGTCGGGACGCTGCGCGGCTCCCCGATGGGCATCACGCTCCGAAACCTCGGACGGGGACTGACGATCACGGTGCCGGTGGGCGCCCTGATCGAGCGCTCGCGGCCGGGTGGCGCAGCGGTTCCGGTGGGCCTCGCCAACGCGAAGCCGGGCGAGACGGTCTCGCTCTGGACGGAGATGGCGCTCGCGACTGCCGAAGCGCAAGCCGGCAAGGCCGGCGCCCTCATCGCCGAGCGCATCCTGCTGCCTGCTGCCTAGCTAGCGACGCCTGTAGGCGATCTCGACACCCTGGGTCCGGTCGCCGCTCCGGTCGATCCACGCGCGGTCGAGCCCCAGCCCTCCGCTGAGCACGTCGCGTGCACGGTCCCGTGCGTAGAGCCGGTCGTTCCCGAGGCCCCCGTCGAGAAGGTCGCGCCCGGATCCCCCGACAAGGCGATCGTGTCCGGGGCCGCCTACGAGCAGGTCAGTGCCGCCCCGGCCGTAGACGAGGTCGTTCCCACGTCCCCCGTCGATCAGGTCGTTGGCGCTCGTCCCGCGGATCACGTTGTTGCCCGGCGTACCGGAGATCACGCACGGCGTGGCCTGCGCAGGCAGCACCCCGGTCGAGGGGCGAAAGTCGGGAGTGCCCTCGTCGAGGGTCGGCGTCTGCGTGAGCCTGCTCTCCGTGCCGCCTCCGGCCGGCGCCGAGTAGAGATCCCCGGGGCCGAGGTAGCGCGTGTTCGTGCGCGGGAAGTCGTAAACCGGCACGCGCACGTAAACGATGGTCTCGCCGTCCGGAGACCATTCGGGTGAGCGGACGACCAGATTGGGCCGCGAGCCCGTAGCGTAGTTTCCGACGATTTCGCCATTCCGGTTCAGGATGAGCCCACCGCCGACCGCTAGCCGCGATCCATCCGGCGACCAGCTGACGCCTGTCTCGAACGACGGACGGTTCGCCCGCGTGACCCGGCGGACGATTGTTCCGTCCTCGCTCAGGATCAAGAGGTCGCGCGGAAACTCCTGCGTCGTGTCGGCCGCGATGAAACCTCCAGCCGGAGCCCAGTCGAGACTCCAAGCAAACTCCGGAGAGATCCGCCGCTCCTCGCCCGTCCGCAGATCGGCAACCCAGATGCCGAACCGGCCTCCGTAGCGTGAGAACGCGATGCGCGTGCCGTCGGGCGACCAGGTCGGCGTGTAGTCCCGCTCGTCCGGTCTCGGGTGCGAAACCGGACGGGTGTCGGTCCCATCCGCGTCTGCGACCCGGATCGCCTTGTCGCCGAACGAGCCGCCCGCGATTGCCACGCGGTCGCCGTCGGGCGCCCATGCGGCCCGGTACTGCTCCCAGTTGCTGATCCCGCTGGTGAGCCTGCGCGCGGCGCGGAGGCTTCCGATTCGACCCACGCAGGACGTGCTTGCGGAGAAGGCGAAGCCATTCAGCCTGACGGTGTAGGCGAGCTCGGCCGCCGCCGGCGCTGACACCGCGGCGGGCGCACCGATCGCAAGGACGACTGCGGAAAGCGCCGGGAGCGCGACGCGGGCGATCACGCCGCGAGGGTAACGCCCTCGTGTTGTCGATCTGTTAGCCGGAGGTCAGCGGCCGGTGAAGCGGGGCTCCCGCTTCTCGGCGAACGCGGTCAGCCCCTCTTTGGCGTCCGCGCTGGAGAAGAGCTCGCCGAAGTAGTCCGCCTCGCGCTCGAGGTTGTCGCCGTGGTCGCCGGCGAGGGCGCGGTTGACCGCCTCCTTGGCAGCCGCGAGGGCGAGCGGCGCCTTCGAAGCCAGCCCCTGGGCGACCTCGAGCGTCTTCTCCATCAGCTCGCCCGGCTCGTAGACCGCGTTGACGAGCTCGATCCGCAGGGCTTCCTCGGCGTCGATGACGCGTCCGGTCAGGATCAGCTCCTTCGCGAGCCCGATGCCGACCGCGCGCGCGAGCCGCTGCGTGCCGCCCCACCCCGGGATGATCCCGAGATTGACCTCCGGCTGGCCGAGCTTCGCGTTCGAGGACGCGTACCGGAAGTCGCAGGCGAGCGCGACCTCGCAGCCGCCGCCGAGCGCGAACCCGTTGATCGCGGCGATCGTCGGCTTGGGCATCGTCTCGAGCAGGTGCCCGACCTCGTGGCCGAGGTTGCCCCACTCCTTCGCGCCGTCGACGTCGAGGCCGCTCATGTACTTGATGTCTGCCCCCGCCGCGAAGGCACGCTCGCCGGCCCCGGTCACGACGACGACTCGTGCCTCCGGATCCTCCGCGAGCTCACGGAGGTGGTCGCGCAGCGCGGTCAGCGTCTCGACGTCGAAGGCGTTCAACGCGTCGGGGCGGTTGACAGTCAGGACGGCGACGCCGCCCTCGCGCGACAGGTCGACGCTCAAACTGTGACCTTCTCTTTGAGGAAGTCGACGATCTCGCCCGTGTGCGAGCCCGGCGTGAAGACCTGGGCCACGCCGAGCCGCAGCAGCTCCTCGGAGTCCTCGCTCGGAATCGTGCCGCCCACCAGGACCAGCACGTCCTCGGCCCCGTTCTCCTTCAGCCCGTCGAGGATTCGGGGGACGAGGGTCATGTGCGCTCCGGAGAGGATCGAGATGCCGACGGCATCGGCGTCTTCCTGGACGGCGGTCTCGACGATCTGCTCCGGCGTCTGATGCAGGCCGGTGTAAATCACTTCCATCCCGGCATCACGAAGCGCGCGTGCGATGATCTTGGCACCCCGGTCATGGCCGTCAAGACCGGGCTTCGCGATCACGACTCGAATCTTCCCCGCCACGCCGCGGAGTATAGGAAGCAAGGTAAAAGGGAAGATTCGGGTCGAGGTGAACGTCTAGTGAACAGGACGATGTGCGAATGAAGCTGACCGTGGTCGGGTGCTCCCCCGCTTGGCCCAATCCTGGCGGGGCTCAATCCGGATACCTCCTGGAGGGGCCCGGGCGGCTCCTGCTCGACTGCGGTCCGGGTGTGCTCGCCCGTCTGCGAGCGAGTTACAGCTCGAACGGGTGGCCCGAGGTCGACGCGATCGCCATCACGCACTTCCACCTCGACCACTGGGGCGATCTCGTCCCGTGGGTCTGGGGAACCATGTGGGGCCTCGGTCAGGACAAGAAGCGCCCCGAGCTCTGGCTGCCACCAGGCGGGCGCGAGGAAGTCGCGGCGTTCGGCACCCGTTTCGGGACCCCGGACATGTTCGTCCGAGCATTCGAGCTCATGGAGTACGTCGAGGGTGAGCCTTTCGAGGCCGCGGGCCTCGAGCTGACCGCGATGCGACTTCCCCACTACACGGTGCAGACCTTCGGGTTCCGCGTTTCCAACTCCTCGCGGACGCTGGCCTACTCAGGCGACTCGGGCCCGAGCGAGAAGCTCGCCGAGCTCGCCGAGGAGGTCGATCTCTTCCTGTGCGAGGCGACGCTCAAGGACGGTGCGTCGGACGGCCAGCCGCGGGGTCATCTCTCGGCCGACGAGGCGGTCTCGGCGTTCGAGGCCTCGGGCGCCAAGAGGCTCGTCCTCACGCACCGCCCCGAGGAGCTCGGGAACGTCGCCGGCCTCGAGCAGGCCGCTGACGGCCTCGAGCTAGACGTCTAGCGAGCGCATGGCTTCATAGTCGCGCCTGGCGCGGCGGTTCTCGCGCCAGCTGCGGACGCCGACGACGATCGGCACGAGCAGGACCGCGCCGAGGAGCGCGATGGGCGCGATGATCCAGCCCGCACCGATCGGCGAGTCCAGCCCCTCAGTGTTCTGCGGGGCGAGGTTCGTGCCGCCGAGGACCCCCCTCCTCCGCCGCCACCGCCACCGCCGACCGTCGCTGCAGCGGGAGCGCCGCTCGGCGTCCAGGAACTGACCAGCCAGCGCCGTTCGACGCCGTTGCCACGCGCAGTCATGTCCATGTTGAAGGACATCGGATTCATCTTCGAAGCAGGCGTCGGCACCAGCAACAGGGTGAGGCCGAGCTCGTTGCGGAACGAGTAGTCCACCCGGACACGCGCCTCGGTGGCGGGGTACGGGATCACCGGGATCTCCCCGCGCGCCCATTGCGAACGGGTCAGCCCTGCGCGGAGGTCCGGGGCCGCCAGCGCGTACGAATCCTCGACGTGGCGGCGGGCAACCGCTGTGTTCACGAACTTGAGCGCAGTGTCGAGCGCCAGTGCCCGGTCGGTCTTGCTGAGCTTCACCGGGACTGGCTCCTTGTAGACCTGTATCGGATCATTGCGCAGCGACTCCTCTTCGGGATGCGCGGTGTTCCGGAAGACGATTCCGAGCGTCACGGCACTCCCGAGGACGAACATGATCCCGCCGATCCAAAACGTTCGGCGCCGCCGTCGCGGAGACGAAAGCCAGCCCCTCACGATTCCAAGGATAGAGGCAGTTGTGGCTTGAGCGGGAGCAACGCCCGCGGCAGGATCAGCGGTTGAAAGTGTCGGGTACCGCAGCCGGCGAGTACGGGGCCCAGTAGTCGACCAGCCACTTCGCGCCGTATTTCTTCACAGTGATGTTGAACGTCTGCGGCTTCTCGCTCGATCCATCTTTCGGAAGCAGCGAGACGGTGAAGCCGACCTCTTTCGGATGCGACCAGTCGAGCCGCACGGGCGCGCGCGAGACGGAGGCGATGTCATAAGGGATGACCGGGATCTCGCCGCTCATCCATTGCTTGTGCGTCAAGCCCGCCTTGATTTCCGGGCCCGAGAGCTTCCAGGCCTGCGCGAGGTTCTTCCGGGCGACCGCCGTGTTGATGAACTGGGCTACGACCTTCCGCGCCTCGGGAGACGGGGGAACCGTCCGCGGCTCGTTGATGAGCTGCGACGAGGCGCCGCTGTCGGGCGTGGGATCGTCGTCCTTCGGGGAGTTCAACACCTGCAGGAACGTGATCACGCCGAGCGCAAGAATGGCGCCGGCAGCCCAGGGGAGCGCCTTCTGGAACTTTCTCGATGCAAGGAGAGTTTGAAGCCGATTCATCGCGCTAACAGGTTAGACGTGGAACTCCTCGTGAGGTTAGGTCAGAAGACCGGCGTCTCACGCCAGACGCCCCAGACCTCTCTTAGCGACTCACACATCTCCCCCATGGTCACGTACGCGCGCGAGGCCTCGACGATCGGCGGCATCAGGTTCCGGTCCTCGACCGAGGCCGCCTCCTTCAACTGAGCCAGCGCCGCTTCGACGGCGCCCGAGTCGCGCCGCGCTCGAACGGCCTGCACCCGCGCGATCTGCTCGTCCTCGAGCGCCGGATCGACGCGCAGGAGCTCGATCGGGGGCTCCTCTTCGGCCTGGTAGCGGTTGACGCCGACGATGATGCGCTGCTTCGCCTCCACCTCGGACTGGTAGCGGAACGACGCGTCGGCGATCTCACGCTGGAAGAAGTTCTCCTTGATCGCCGGGATCACGCCGCCGAGCTTGTCGATCCGATCGAAGTAGTCGTACGCCTCCTTCTCGAGGCGGTTCGTCAGGTCCTCGACGTACCAGGAGCCGCCCAGCGGATCGATCGTGTTGACGACGCCGGTCTCGTGCGCGATCACCTGCTGCGTGCGGAGCGCGATCCGCACCGCATGCTCGGTCGGAAGCGCGAGCGCCTCGTCGAACGAGTTCGTGTGCAGCGACTGGGTGCCCCCGAGCACGGCTGACATCGCCTCGAGCGCCGTGCGGACGATGTTCACCTCGGGCTGCTGTGCGGTCAGCGAGACGCCGGCGGTCTGCGTGTGGAAGCGCATCAGCCAGGAGCGCGGGTTGCGCGCGCCGTATCGCTCCCGCAGCTCACGAGCCCAGATCCTGCGGGCCGCTCTGTATTTGGCGATCTCCTCGAAGAAGTCGAGGTGCGCGTTGAAGAAGAACGACAGGCGCGGCGCGAAGTCGTCGACGTCGAGCCCACGCTCCACGGCCGCCTCGACGTACGCGAACCCGTTGGCGAGCGTGAACGCGAGCTCCTGCGGCGCGTTCGAGCCCGCCTCGCGGATGTGGTACCCCGAGATCGACACCGGGTGCCAGCGCGGCATCTCCTCGGCGCAGAACTCGATCATGTCCACGACGAGCCGCATCGAGGGCTCGGGCGGGAAGATCCACTCCTTCTGCGCGATGTACTCCTTGAGGATGTCCGTCTGGATCGTCCCGCGGAGCTCGGCGCGCGGAACGCCCTGCTGCTCGGCGACGCAGACGTAGAACGCGAGCGCCATCGCCGCCGTCGAGTTGATCGTCATCGACGTCGAGACCTCGCCCAGCGGGATCCCGGAGAAAAGCGTCTCCATGTCGTCGAGGGAGTCGACCGCCACGCCCTCGCGGCCGACCTCGCCGAGCGAGCGCGGGTGATCCGAGTCGTAGCCCATCAACGAAGGCATGTCGAACGCAGTCGACAACCCGGTCTGGCCGTGCTCGAGGAGGTACCGGAAGCGCTCGTTCGTCTCGGCCGCGGTGCCGAAGCCGGCGAACTGGCGCATCGTCCAGAGCTTCCCTCGGTACATCGAGGGATAGACGCCGCGCGTGAAGGGATAGACGCCCGGGTAGCCGAGATCGTTCTCGGAGTCGATCTCGACGTTATCGGGGCCGTAGAGCGGGTCGTTCGGCAGGCCCGAAATGGTCGAATTGAGCTCGCCTTCGCGCTCAGGGGTCGCGTCGTAGAGCTCTCGCCGCCAGTCGTCCATGCCCGTCAGGCCGCGTCTGTCCTCGGTCAGAGCCATATGGCCCATTCTACGACGCGCTCAATCCCTCATTCGGAGGCCCCTTTTTGCCGATGGGAGGCGAGGAGTGTCCAGCAAGCCCCAGAGATTGACGCTGCGGATCGCCGCCTACACAGGCGTAGCCCTGCTGTTTGCCGCGGGCGCGATCCTCTGGTTCGTCAATGAACGTGCGACTGAGCAGGCCGAGGACCAGGCGGTCACGCGCGCGCAGTTCATCGCCGACGCGTTGCTGAGCGACGAGCTCGGCGAGTCCGATTTCGTGCGGCCCGTGATGGGGGAGCGCCGCGCCCAGCTCGACGAGCTCTTCCAGCGCGTCGTCCAAACAGAAGGGACTCTGCGGATGAACCTGATCGCCCCGAGCGGGCTGATCACCTACTCGACGAGCCCGGCCCTGATCGGGAGCAGGCGTCCTCATGAGGAGGCCTCGATCGAGCCGGTTCTGCGCGGGCAGGGCGCGAGCAACGTCGACGTGATCGATCATCGAGGGCACCGGGTCAAGTCGCTGGAGACGTATCTCCCGGTTCAGCCGGCCGGCGGCGCTCCGATCGGCGTCTTCGAGCTCTACCAGGACTACGACGCCCGCGTTACCGCCCAGGCTCGGAAGACGCTCTATCCGGTCGCAGGCTTTCTCGGGATTGCAATCTTCGTTCTCTGCGCGGCGCTCGTCCCGATTCTTCGGCGGATCACGGCTGCGGTCGAGATCCGCAACAGGCAGCTCGTCCAGCAGGCCTTGCGCCTCGAGCAGTCGCTGGCCGTGGCGCAGGACGCGCAGATGGAAGCCGAAGACGCGCGCCGCACTTTGAGCGACCAGAACAGGCGGCTGCTGGAGCTCGACCGCCTGAAGGATGAGTTCCTGTCCCTCGTCTCGCACGAGCTACGGACCCCGCTGACATCCATCCGCGGCTACCTCGATCTCGTCCTCGACGAGGAGGCCGGCGAGCTCAATCCCGAGCAGCGCCGATTCCTCAAGGCCGTGGAGCGAAACTCCGGGCGGCTCCTGCGACTCGTCGGCGATCTCCTGTTCGTCGCGCAAGCCGACGCCGGCCGGCTCACGTTGGAGCGCGCCAAGGTCGACGTGGCCGCCCTCGCGGCGGATTGCGTCGAAGCTGCGCGCCCTATCGCCGACCAGAGGTCGATCGAGCTTCACCTGGCGGCGGAGCCCGTGCCGGCTCTCGTGGGCGACCGCGGCCGCCTGGCCCAGGTGCTCGACAACCTGGTGTCGAACGCCCTCAAGTTCACGCCTGAGGGGGGACGCGTGGAGGTTCGTACGTCCGTGACCGACGACTACGTCCGCGTCGAAGTCGAGGACTCGGGGATCGGGATTCCTGCGGACGAGCAGCCCCGCCTCTTCGAGCGCTTCTTCCGAGCAGCCTCGGCAACCGAGCAGGCGATTCCCGGGACGGGGCTCGGGCTCGCGATCGTGAAGGCGATCGTCGAGGCCCACGCGGGCCGGATCGAGGTCGTGAGCGCTCCCGGCAAAGGGACGACGTTCCTGGTCGAGCTTCCGCTCCGCGAAGCCCAGTCCGCCGAGCCCGTGGAGGTGGCCGCATGATCGAGCCGGCTCCGAGCAACCGCCCGCTGGTCCTCGTGGCCGACGACGACGAAGACATCCTGACCCTCGTCACGTTTCGCCTCGAGCGAGCAGGCTGCGACGTCGTCAAGGCCCGCTCCGGCGACGAGGCGCTTCGCATCGCGCTCGAGCAGGTTCCGGCCCTGGCGGTCCTCGACGTGACGATGCCGGGCCTCGACGGCTACCAGGTGACACGCGAGCTCCGCCGGGCCGAGGCGACCAGCACGATGCCGATCATCCTCCTGACCGCACGGGCGCAGGAGTCCGACGTGGCCCGGGGCCTGGCGGCCGGCGCCGACGAGTACGTCAAGAAGCCGTTCGACGCCCGCGATCTCCGCGAGCGGGTAGAGCGCCTGCTCGGCCGCGGGCTCGCCAAGCCCGCCTAGACGACCCTCCGAGGGTCGCGCTAGTCTCGGCGCGCGTTGGCCAAGATCCTGATCGTCGAAGACGACGCGGACACGCGGGAGCTGCTCAAGGTTCGCCTGCATGCCTGGGGCTACGAGACCGCCTTCGCCTTTGACGCGGTCTCGGCGATCTCGGTGACACGCGAGGAGAAGCCGGACCTGATCCTGCTCGACATGGGGCTGCCGGGCGGCGACGGCGTCGTCGTCATGGACCGGCTGAAATCCTTCCCCGCCCTCGCGCACATCCCGGTGATCGTCGTCAGCGCGCGCGAGCCCAGCATGACCGAGCCCCGCGCGACGGAGGCCGGCGCCGCGCCTACGTGCAGAAGCCGATCGACAACGAGAAGCTCATGGCCGCCGTGCGCGAAGCTCTCGGCGAGTCCTAGCGGCGCACGGGCCGGTACCGGTACCCGAACCCGCGGACGGTCTCGATCACGCCGCCCTCGGCGCCCAGCTTCTTGCGCAGGTACCCGACGTAGAGCTTCACCTGGTCGCGGGAAGCTTCGCCGCTTCCACCCCACGCCAGCTCGAGGAGCTGGTCGTGTCCGAGAACCTGATTCGGGTGCCGCACGAAGGCGGCGAGCAGGTTGTACTCGAGCGGCGTCAGCGCTACTTCGCGTCCGTGGACGCTGACCGTCCGCTGAACGAAATCGACCTCCAAGAGCCCGTCGCTGTAGGCGCCGGGCTCCTCGTTCCGGGGCGAGGCCCGCCGGAGCAGAGCGTCGACCCGCGCCAGGAGCTCCTCGCGCGCGAACGGCTTCGTCACGTAGTCGTCCGCGCCCGCTCGTAGGCCGCGCACGCGGTCCGCCTCGGCGTCCTTCGCGGTCAGCATGAGCACGGGCACGTCACTCAGCTCGCGGATGCGCTCGAGGGTCTGCCACCCGTCCATCTCCGGCATCGCCACGTCCAGGAGGACCAGATCCGGGCGCACCGCATGGAACGTGCGGAGGGCCGCGAGCCCGTTGGATTCCTCGTGGACCTCGAAACCGGCCCGTCTCAGCAGCTCGTGCAGGAGCAGACGGATGTCCTCGTCGTCGTCCACGACGAGCACGGAACCACGGATTGAAGCCGGATTCAGACAGAAAACCGTCCCTCGTCTGAGGGATTCTTGACGCCTCATACGAGTTTCATACCGAACGCCGCCTTCCTTCCTACGTCGCGGTACGAAAACGAGTCAAGGAATGGCGAGCATCGATCTCACGCGGCCCAAGCGGCGCCCGGCACACACCGGGCGCCTCCCCCTCTTCTCGGCGAAGCCCCCTATGCGGTGGGCGGCGGCGCTCGGAGTGCTCGCCTGTGTCCTCGTCGCCGGTTTGGCGGTCCACGGCGGCGGCGAGGGCCCGTCCTCCTCTGACAAGTTCCTGACCCAGGCGCTCGGCGAGAAGCGGCCAGGTGCGCCTCTCGTGAGGCGTCCCGCGCCGGGCGTCCGGGTCAGGCTCGACTCTTCCGGCTTCCGCGTCTCGCACAAGCAGACGCAGGTCGCGATCTCGCTCGCCGGCACGACGCGCAGCAAGTGGGAGCGCTTCGCGGACGGCGT
>CAWFZH010000011.1:0-48252 GCA_963820335.1 uncultured Actinomycetes bacterium
GCGTCACCCTGAATGGGTGACTTGCACGATCTTTACAGTCTTGGACCGAAATTCTTTACATCTCCGCGCATCCTCTTTAAGAGACCCCCAAAGGAGGAACCGAACACGATGAAGGCAAAATTTCTGATCGCAGCGCTCCTCGCCGCTCTGGTCGTCCCGGCTGTCTCGATCGCCGCGGGCCCGACCGGGCAGGACCGCGAGAACGCTGCACGTGCCTGCAAGGCGCTTCGCGCTTCGATGGGCGACGCGATCTTCAAGCAGAGCTTCGGAACCGTGCAGAGCAACCGTCGGAATGCCCACGGGCGCTGCGTGTCGCAGATGTCGCGCACCGAGCGGCTCAACCGCCTCGCCGCGCAGACTGCGTGTGAGGCCGAGAAGGCCGATCCGACCTTCGCCGACACACACGGCGGCAAGAGCTTCGACCAGTTCTACGGAAATGGTCCGAACGGCGCGAACGCTCTCAAGCGTTGCATCTCCCTGAAGACGAGGGCCGCCGCGGCTGAGGCTAAGAGCAACACGCTGAAAGCGGCCAAGCTGTGCAAGGCTGAACGAGCGCTCGACGCGCCCGCGTTCCGCGCCAAGTACGGCAAGAACGCCAACGATCGCAACGCCTTCGGCAAGTGCGTCTCGGCGCTCGCCAAGGCACAGAACGCCTAAGTCCCTTACGTCGCACGGCGGAGGTCCGTCTCGCTGGGTTGGGCGAGGCGGGCCTCCTGCATTGTGCTCGTAACGGTCTGCGAAGATCGGCGGCGTGCCGCCGCCCTTCCGGATCGGGGTCATGCAGCTGACCATGGAGCCGCTCGACGAGATGCTCGAGTCGGCGCGGGTCATGGACCGGGCCGGGATGGACACGATCTGGCTTGCCGAGGCCTACCCGTGGTGGCGGAAGCACGGAATGGAGGCGCGCTCCTCGACGGTCACCTCGGCGCTCATCGCGCGCGCGACGGAGCGGATCACGGTGGGCTGGGGGATCATCTCGCCGTTCACGCGGCATCCGGTGCAGGCGGCGATGGACGCGCGCGTCGTCCAGGAGGCGGCGGGGCCGGGGCGGTTCCTGCTCGGGTTCGGGACGTCGAAGATCTTCCTGAACAACGCGCGGATGCAGACCAAGAAGACGCTCGGGCCGATGCGTGACGCGGTGGCGATCGTGCGCGGCGTGCTCGGCGGCGCGGAGTTCCAGTACGAGGGTGAGGCGTGGAGCGCCGACGTGCCGGCTCTGCAGGACGAGGCGCACACCCCGCGCGAGGTGCCGCCGGTCTACGTCGCCGCGACGGCGCCGAAGATGCAGGCGCTGTCGGGCGAGATCGCCGACGGGTGCCTGACGCCGTCGATCACGACGCCCGCCTTCGTCCGTTACACGCGCGAGAACGTGCAGGCCGACATCGACATCGGCTGCACCGTGGTCGCGTCGATCGGCTCCGACCGCGCCGAGGGCCGTGACGGCGCGCGTGAGATCGCGGGCATGTACCTCGCGAACAAGTTCCAGAACATCCAGGGCGCGGCGGACACGCTGCTCGAGCTGGCCGGGATCGAGATGGAGGAGCTGAAGCCGATCGCCGAGGCGATGGAGCAGGGCGGACGGCTTGCGGCCAAGGAGCAGATCTCCGACGACCTCCTGGATCGCTGCAAGCCGATCGCGGGCACGGCCGAGGATTGCATCGCCGCGATCGAGGAGTACCGCGACGCCGGGTGCACGCACGTCATGCTCGAGCTGTGGGGCGACAATCGGCACCGGCAGATCGAGCTCTTCGGCGAGCAGGTCTTGCCGCAATTCCGATGATCGACGAAGCGCACCTCGAGGAGGTGGACTCGGGCCTAGCGCCGGTGACCGACGGCTGGTTCGTAGTCAACGTTCGGGACGCCGCGTGGCTGACGAACGACGCCTTCGGAGCTAGATGCGTGTTCGAGGGCGACACTCCGGTTCTTCGCAGGCGCCCTGATCTACCAGTCCACAAGTTCGCGGATGTTGGCTTCACTTTGCAGGTGGTTCAACCCGGACAGCCGAGCGGCCTGTACCACGCCGAGTCCAACCAGGAGGGCTTCCTCGTCCTCGCCGGCGAGTGCACGTTGCTCGTCGAAGGCGAGGAACGGCAGCTTCGGGCGTGGGATTTCGTGCATTGCCCGCCGGGTACCGAGCACGTCTTCGTGGGTGCGGGAGACGGCCCCTGCGTCATCTTCATGACGGGCCGGCGAACGAGGGAGAAGCAAACCGTCTATCCGCAGTCCGACCTCGCCAGCCGGTACGGCGCAGGCGTCGAGACGGAGACGAGCTCGGCCGCTGAGGCTTATGCGGCGTTCCCCATTGGGAGCCCGAGCGGCCGGAGAGCTCGAACGGCTTGCCCTGGGCCTAGTCGATGAGCGAGATCGACGAGCGCCGCCTGGTCGACCTCGCGCTGCGCCTGGTCTCGACGCCGAGCTTCACGGGCTCGGAGCAGGCCGCGGCCGAGCTGATGCGCGACGAGCTCGACGGGCTCGGGCTGCAGGTGCAGTGGCAGCAGGTCGAGGACGGGCGCGCGAACGTGCTGGCGACGTGGCCGGGCGCGGGCGGCGGGCCCTCGCTGATGTTCAACGGGCACACCGACACGTCGTACTCGGGACGCGAGCCGTGGTTGCGCGACATTCCGGGGTTCCAGCCCGAAGGATTCGAGCGCGACGGGCGGATCTACGGGCTCGGGATCTCGAACATGAAGGGCGCGCTCGCTTGCTACGTAGAGGCATTACGGGCGCTTATGGATCAGGGCGTCCGACTCAAAGGCGACCTAATGATCGCGGCCGTGGCGGGGGAGATCGAGAAGACGCAGCAGGGCGACGACCAGGGTGCGGAGTTCCGCGGGTACGCCGCCGGCTCGCGCTATCTCGTCACGCACGGCGGCGTCGCGGACATGTGCATCCTCGGCGAGCCGACCGAGAACAAGGTCGTGCTCGCACACTTCGGCTCGCTGTGGCTTCGGCTCTCGACGAGCGGGCCGTTCATCCACACGGCGTTCTCGTCGGGCCGCCAGGACGAGAACTCGATCGTGCGCATGGGGCCGGTGCTCGAGCAGGTGCTCGAGTGGCTGCCGAGCTGGGAGGAGCGGATGAGCTACGGCGACGTTCGCGGGGTGGCGAACGTGGGCGGCATCGAGGGCGGCTTCGGCTGGCGCGCGTCGCGGACGCCGCACCGCACGGACCTGTTCCTCGACCTGCGCGTGCCGCCGGACGTGGAGATGGCCGACGCGAAGCGCGAGGCGCTCGAGTTCTCGCGCTCGCTCGATGGGGTCGAGGCGGAGGTCTACGTGACGGCGCCCGGCGCGACGATCGAGGAAGGTCATCCACTGGTTTCGGCAATCGACGACTCGCATGCCGAGGTGTTCGGCTCGCCGCCCGAACGAGACGTCGTCCGTTGGTTCTCCGACGCGTCCGTCCTGACCCGCTACGGAATCGAGACCGTCAACTACGGAACGTCGAGCGGCCTGCCGGATGCGGAGCTCGGCGAGAACCTCGCCGTCGACGGGCTCGTCAAGACGGCCGCGGTCTACGCGGGCGCCGCGATGCGCACCTGTGGGGTCGCATGAAAACGCTTCCAAAACTCTAGGTTTTTCTTACACGCTTCGTAGGCTGCGTCTGTGCTGATTCGTGCTGCGCTCTGGTGCGCGATCGCCTGTCTTGCGCCCTGGCTGAGAGTGACGGAGCATCGTCTCCCACTGACGGGCAGATCGTCTTCTCGACCAATCGAGCACAGAATCTCATGCGAAACGCTCTCTACTCGATCCGTGCGAACGGAACGGGTCGTCAGCTCGTCGCCCTTCCCGTCCGGAGATACGTCATGCCGTCTTCTCTCCGGACGCTGTCGGATGCTCTTCGAGCGCGAGGTCGACGAGACTGGGCGCTCTTCATCGCTCGTGCAGATGGCACTCAGGCCAGACGCCTCAGCGTCAGGTCTCCGCTCGAGCCTCGCATACGGCGGAGCAGCCTTCTCGCCGGACGGGCGACGCGTTGCCTTCGCCGCAGTCGAGTCTTGTTCGAACAGACCCTGCCGGACTACGGGATCTATGTGATCAGCACCGATGGCAGCGGACTTCGCGAAGTGGCTTCCGGCATCGAGCGTCGTGGTCCCAGACGGCTGCTTCTTGGCTTTCTCGGGCGCATTCGGCGGCACCAGCAACCCCCACGGAGCCTTCGTCGTGAGCCTTGCCAACGGGACGACATGGGGTCTTGGGCCTGGTCACCGGCCCGTCTTTGCACCTCGAGGCCGCCGAGTTGCATACACGTAGCTCCGGGGCCTGCAGGCTTTGTGCTCGGCGCGTTTCGACGGCACGACACGCCGTTGCGTACGCGGCCCGGACGCGAGAGAAATCACTGGTCGCCGGATGCCAAGCGCATCGCCTTCCAGCTCGGCTTTCAGGGGAAGCTTGCCGTCGTCGATGCCAACGGCCGCGGCCTGCGGATCTTACCGGGAAGACAATCGTCGCCTGGAGCCTGGTCTCCCGACGGCCGCCGGATCGCATTCGTGTCCGGCCGCTTCGGCCAGATTCGCGTTCGCACCGTCGACGGGCCCAGCGCCGTGAGGACGCTCACGCACGAGGATCGTGACACGGACTTCCGTGACATACGCTGGCGCGCCGGTCGTGTCAGCTATGTCGCCTCCCTCTTCCGAAACGACTATGAGCTCGCGTTGCTCGGCTCTGACGGAGGCTTGAAGATACTGACCCGCAACAACCAGGACGACCTCGATCCGGCCTGGTCACCGAACCGTGGGACGATTGTGTACTCACGGGACGATGGATTCGAAGCCAGCCTGCGCCTGGTCGCCTCCGACGGAACCCGCGAGCGGCTACTCACCTCGAGGGGCACCTGGCGAGACTCAGGCCCTGCATGGTCCCCGGACGGCCGGCAGGTCGCCTTCGTTCGCACCGACCGGTACTTGTCCGGCGGGCGCCTGGTCGTAATCGAGCTAGCGACGACGAGGGAACGGACGGTGGTGACTGGATAGCGCGTTCTTGGAGACCAGGTGTCCTGGTCACCCGACGGCACGATGATTGTGTTAGGCGGCCGGGGCGAGGGGCTGGCCGGCGCGGAGCTCCACCTCGTGAACGTCGACGGGACTGGCCTCCGACGGCTTGACACCGGCCGCGAATGGGCGTGGGCGAAGGCGCCTGCGTGGTCGCCCGACGGGTCGCGCATCGCCTTCACGGGCACTCCGTTGGAGCCCCCGCGAAATAACCGCTGGTCGCTCTTTACGGTTCGGCCGGACGGCAGCGGCTTAGCCGAGGTGGCGCAGGACACCCTTAACAGCGACGGCGCTGCGTGGTCGCCGGATGCCGGCCGACTAGTCTTCGCGCGCAGAATCCCTGGCATGTTCGACGTTGTGAGCATGCTTGTCGTCGCGAACGCCGATGGAAGCGGAGAGACCCAGCTGACAAATAACCACTCGTCGAACCTGAGCGCCTCCTGGACATGAAGCTCGTCACGTTCGACGACGGCAAGGTGGGGCGAATCGAGGGCGAGGAAGTCGTGCAGCTCGACGTCCCGGACATGCGTACCTACTTCGAGCGGGACGAAGTTCCGCTCGCGACCGGCGAGACCTATCCGCTGGATGACGTGCGCCTCCGCGCCCCGATCATCCCGAAGAAGTTCTTTCACACGGCCGGCAACTTCCGCGAGCACGAGGAGGAATCGAAGCGCGTCGGCTGGTCGCACAAGATCGCGCCCTGGATCGTCTTCTTCCAGAACGTCGACGCGATCATCGGGCCGGACGACGCGGTCGTGTACCCCGAACACTTGACGAACGAGCTCGACTACGAGCTCGAGCTGGCGGTCGTCCTCGCGAAGTCGGGCAAGGACTTCGGCCCCGAAGAGGCGGCCGACTACATCGGCGGGTACGTGATCTTCAACGACATCACGGCGCGCGACATCCAGCGCAAGGAGATGGAGTCCGGCGTCTTCTCGTTCTGCAAGGCGATCGACACGTTCTGCCCGCTCGGGCCCTGGATCGTGACTCCCGACGAGATCCCCGATCCGCACGATCTGGCGATGGAGCTCCGCGTGAACGGCGAGGTGCGCCAGACGTCGCACTCCGGCCGCATGTCCGTGACGATTCCGGAGATCCTGGCCCACTACTCGCCCCTCGGCTACAGCGCGGGGGACGTGCTCTCGACCGGGACGGTCTCGGGCGTGGCGGGCTTCAGCGAGGACGCGGCATCGCTCTACCTGAAGCCCGGTGACGTGATGGAAGCGGAGATCGAGCGCATCGGCGTCCTGCGCAACCCGGTCATAGCGCGCTCGACCTGAACCGTTTGCGTTTCTTTCTCGTACAGCGGGAAGGGGAAAAAGAGCGCTGTCAACGAGAGAGAGGGGACTGTTGATGAAACGCACTCGCCTGCTACTGGCAATCGCTGGGCTCGCCCTGTTCCTGCCCTTCGCCGCCACCGCAGCCGGTTCCTGGCCGACTCACATCGACCTACCGAACGGCTTCCGTCCGGAGGGGATCGCCATCGGCCCGGGCCACACGTTCTACGCGGGGTCGATCCCCACGGGCGCTGTCGTGCGCGGCGACCTCCGGACGGGGACGCGAGCACCGCTCGTGCCTGCCCAGGCCGGACGCGCTGCGATCGGGGTCGACGTCGACAACCGCGGGCGCCTCTTCGTGGCCGGCGGGCCGACCGGACACGGCTTCGTGTACGACGCGAACACCGGCGCCAACATCGCCGACTACGACTTCACGGTCGGGGATCCGCCGACCTTCGTGAACGACGTCGTCGTCACGCGCACCGCGGTCTGGTTCACCGACTCGGTGAATCCGTTCCTCTACAGAATCGCCATCGCCCCGAACGGGACGCTTGGCGGAGCGACGGCTGTGCCGCTCACCGGCGACATCGTCTACGTGGCCGGCTTCAACGTGAACGGCATCGAGGCGACACCGAACGGGCGGACGCTGGTCATCGTCCAGTCGAACACGCGGAAGGTCTTCACGGTCAACCAGAGCGGGGTCGCGAACGAGATCGAGCTCGGCGGTGCCACTGTTTCGGGCGACGGCCTGTTGCTCGACGGCAAGACGCTGTACGCCGCTGTGCGCAGCCCGGTCGACGGGGTTCTCGTCATCGAGCTGGCACCTGATCTGTCCTCCGGGACAGTCGTGCGGACGATCACGGACCCGGACCTGGACGACCCGACGACCATCGACGAGTTCGGCGATCGGCTCTACGCGATCAACGGACGCTTCAGTACTCCGCCGACCCCAGACACTCCGTACTGGGTGACGCAGCTGCACAAGTAAACGAGTCGGAGGGGAGCGGCGTGTCTTGTCCGCCGCTCCCACCTCCGGTCTCTGACGCCCGGCTGCTGAAGGAGTAGAGTGGACTGACTGGCCCTGTGGCCAGAGAACCCGGCCGAAAGCCCGAAGGCCGCCGACGCGCCCTAGACGCGCGAGGCGTTGAGCCTAGGCGAACAGCGTTCCGACTTGCAGGGCCAGTTTTCTTAGCCCGCTCGGCGCACCAGCTCGTCGAAATCGAGAACGACGGTCTTCCCACGCTTCAGCTCGACGGTTCCCCGTCGCTCCTCCTCGCGCAAGACGCGGTTGACGGTCGCGCGCGACGTGCCTGCGAGACCGGCGATGTCCTCCTGCGTGAGCGGAACGACGACGGCCTCCGATCCGCGCCCGTAGATCTCCGCCAGGTCACGCACCCGCCGTAGCACTCGGCGGTCCGCAGGCACGTAGTACGCCTCGATCAGCTGCTCGGACAGCCGGCGTAGGTGCTCGGCGAGGATTCCGGACAGGACCTCGTTTACGTGCGGGTACTCCCGGCGCAGGCGCATGAAGTCGTCGCGGTAGATCGAGTGCGTCTCGGCGGCCTCGAGGGCCGAGACGGTCGCCGAGCGCGCCGATTCCTCGCCGAGGAGCGCGAGCTCGCCGTACGCGTCTCCCGGGCCGCGCACCGAAAGCGTCACCGTGTCGCCGAGCGGAGTCGCAATTCGCACTGCGAAGCGGCCCTTGACGATCAGGTGGAGCGAGTCGGCGGGGTCGCCTCGGTGGAACACGATCTCGTTCTTCGCGAAGGTGCGGCGCCGGGCGATGGTGAGCACGGCGCGCAGGGTCTCGTCGGGCACATCGGCCAAAAGCTGCCACTCCACTGTGTGACGAGTTTGACACTTCTTGTGTCGTGTCCGTGAACGACACGGCCGCCTCGACTTCCTACCGTCTTGGTATGCCAACTACGCAGGAGGGAGTCATGAGGATCAAGGGTTCACGCAGGCTCATCAGGCGGCTCGGCCTCGCACTCGCCGTCACCGCAATCCTCGCGCCGAGCGCACAGGCAATGCCCCTGGACGTGCCGCCCCGCGGCCTCGATTCGGTGCAGTCGAGGCTCTATGCGGACGATGTCCACGCTCCGGCGGTCACCAACGCGGTCAACGAGTCGCATTACGGTTACGCGCCGATCAACACTTCAGCGCAGCCGGAGGTCGTGTCGCCGGCCGCGACCGACTCGGGCGGGATCGACTGGGGCAACCCCACCATCGGGGCAGGCGCGCTGCTCGTCCTGCTGGGCCTCGGCGGCTTGCTCGTCGCCGTACGTCATACGCGCAAGGGCCGGCTGGCAGCCGTCTGAGACCGCAAGTCAGCCGTTGTGAGCGGGCCTGGGGGGCCCGCTCACTTCGTCTGCGTTAGGTTCGCGGCATGCCGTGGCCCCGCGACGACGCGAAGCTCGACCGGGTTCGCAACCTCATGGTCGGAGCCGACCTCGACGCGCTCGTGGTCCGCGCGCCTGACAACGTCCTCTACCTCTCGAACTACTGGGGCATGAAGGGCTACGAGGCCGTCGTCTTCCCGCGGGTCGGCGAGCCGATCCTGATCGCGATGGCGCCGTCGCAGGCCGACGCCGAGCGCACCGCCTGGACGGACGACATCCGGTTCTTCCCCGGCTACGACGAGCACGATCCACGGCCGCCGGCGATGCGTGCGCTCGAGCTGGTGCGTGAGGCAGCGGCTGAATACGACCGCGTCGGTCTCGAGCTCTCGCTCGGAACGCAGGCCGCTGATCGCATGGTCGGCGAGCCGACGACCTTCACCCAGGCCTGGTTCGACTGGCCGCTGCCGCTCGACGCGACGCCGCTCCTCAACGATGCGCGCGCGATCAAGACCGAGCAGGAGCTCGAGCGCATTCGCCTCGCCAACGACATCGCCTCGGCCGCCATGGAGTACGCGCGCAAGCACGTGCAGCCCGGCATGAAGGAAAGCGAGGCGGCGGCGCTCTGGAACGGGTTCGTCCACAGCCGGGGCACGGGCTGGGAGGGCAAGGTCGAGCTCGCCCACGCCTTCTCGCTCGTCTGGTCGGGCCCGGGGATCCGCACGTTCACGTCGACCTCCGATCGACCCGTGCAGGAGAACGAGCCGACCCTCTTCGAGATCTGGGTCTGCGCGGACGGTTACTGGTGCGACTACACGAAGAACATCTGCCCGGGAAAGCTGACCGACGACTACGACCGCCTGCTCGACCAGCTGCTCGTCGTCTACCAGGCTGCTCTCGACCATTGCCGGCCAGGTGCGAGCCTCGCGCAGCTCGACGCGCTGATCAGGGCCGGGATCGCCGAAGCCGGGTACTCGGGCCAGCCCTCTCATCCGGTGGCGCACGGAGTCGGCGCGCGCGCCCACGAGCCGCCGTACGCGCATCAGGCGGGCGGGGGCACGATCGAGGCCGGCATGGTGCTGGCGATCGAGCCGGGATCTACTGGGAGGGCGGCGGCGGCCTGCGCCTCGAGGACAACTTCCTCATCACCAACGACGGGCCCGAGCGGCTCGGCACCTTCCCGGACGACTTCCGATGAGCAGCCTCCGCCGACAATCGACGCGCGTTGCAGTCCTCGACCCCGATGACCGTGTCCTGCTCATCCGTGCCCGAGACCCGGCGCCGCCCCACGCCGAAACGCTCTTGCTCCCCGGCGGAGCAGCCGAAGGCGACGAAACGCTCGAACAGGCAGCTTTGCGGGAGCTTCGTGAGGAGACCGGCCTCGCACTCCCGCGGCTCGACGGATTCCTCGGCTCGGTCGACACGGAGTTCGAGCTCGGAGGTCGGCACCGAATGCAACGAGAGGCAGTGTTCTTCGCGCAGGTCGACCGCGTCGTGGTCGACGCGGCGGTGCTCGTCGCGGGTGTCGAACACGCTGCCGAGTTGCTCGACGTCGCCTGGTGGCCGCTCGACGACGCTCTCTCGAGCGGCCTTCCCGTCTACCCGGATCAGCTTCCCGCTCTCCTTGAGAGCCTGAAGCGATGATCTGGACGGGCGAGGTCAACGAGCCGTTCGCCTTCGAGGCGGAGGTCGGCTTCTACGACACGACGCTGCGCGACGGCGAGCAGACCGTCGGCGTCGTGCTCGACCCGCAGCAGAAGCTCGAGATCGCGCGCGGGCTCGCCGAGGCGGGCGTGGAGCGCATCGAGGCCGGGTTCCCCCGCGTGTCGCAGGACGACTGGGACGCCGTCAAGCTGATCGCCGACGCCGGCCTGTCGGCCGAGATCTGGGGCTTCTCGCGCGCGGTGCGAGCCGACGTCGAAGCGCTCGTCGAGCTCGGCGTGCAGGCGAGCGTGATCGAGTCGCCGATCTCCGATCTGAAGCTCGAGGCGCTCGGCGTCGCGCGCGAGGAGATGCTCCGCCGGATCCGCGAGGCGGTCGCGTACGCGGTCGAGAACGGGATCAAGGTCGCCTACTTCGGCGTCGACTCGACGCGGGCCGACCCGGACTTCTTCGACGAGGCCTACGCGGCCGCAGTCGGCGCGGGCGCGTCCGAAGTGGTCGTGGTCGACACGATCGGCGTCGCCAGCCCGGACGCGACCTACGCGCTGGTCGAGCGAACGCTTGCCCTCGGGGTCCCGGTTCACTTCCACGGCCACAACGACTTCGGGCTCGCAACCGCGAACGCAATCGCGGCGATCCGCGCAGGCGCACGCTGGATCCACGGGACGATCAACGGCATGGGGGAGCGGGCCGGGAACGCGAACATCGGCGAGATCGCGCTGGCGCTGCGCGGGCTGTACGGCGTCGAGACGAAGCTCGACCTCGCGCGCGTGCGTGAGCTCTCGGAGCGCGTCCGCGAGCTCTCCGGTTACGAGCTCGAGCCGTGGAAGCCGCTGGTCGGCGAGAACCTCTTCCGGCGCGAGAGCGGGGCGGTGGCGAGCCAGTTCCACGACCCGCCGGCGATCGAGCCGTACTCGTCAGAGCTCGTCGGCGCCGAGCGCTCGATCGTGCTCGGCAAGAAGAGCGGCATCGACTCGATTCGCATCAAGGCCGAGGAGCTGGGGCTCGACCTCTCGGACGACCAACAGCGGGAGCTGCTCGACGCGGTGAAGAAGCTCGGCGCCGAGAAGCGCGGCCTCGTCACCGACGACGAGTTCCGCGAGCTCGCGCAAATCTGAACAGGAGGTAAATGCATGGCCGTGCACGAGCTCCGCGTGGCGCTCACAGTGGAGGACTATGAGCGGACGCTCGGGTTCTACCGAGACGGGCTCGGACTACGCCTGATCGAGACCTGGGAGGACGCCGACGGAAGCGGGGCGGTATTCGACGCCGGTCGCGCCACGCTCGAGGTGCTCTCGACGGCCCACGCCGAGATGGTCGACCGCATCGAGGTAGGTGAGCCGGTCGGGGCTCGTGTGCGGCTGGCATTCGAGGTCGACGATTCGGCCGAGATCGCGGAGAGGCTCGTAGCCGCCGGCGGCGACCTCGTCGGCGGGCCGGTCGTCACGCCGTGGCAACACCGCAACGTCCGTCTCCGCGATCCGGACGGAATGCAGCTCACCCTTTTTACCGCTCGCACCTGAGGAGGATCAGCCACGTCGACACCAATCCGGAAAACTGCACGCCCGCCCGGCTTCAGCACACACGGAGGCGAAGGAACACAGCTGTCTACTGAGAGTCTCCGACACGGGCGAGTAGAGAAGCAGCAATGCGGAACCTGAGACCGCGAGAGCGGTCGGTCACACGTCGACACACTGGTCGTTACGAGGTGATCACGGCGCGTCAGCCTGACGCGGCCGCACGGCGAAACGCATCGGCGACCGCTCGGGCCCGCCGCAGCGCCCCGTTCGCTCAGCCGTCTAGACCCCTGTAACTGCGAACCAGCGCGGCGGTGTACCGGCGCCGGTGGTCACGAACACGATCGGCGCGAAGCACGGGCTCGGGAGATCGATGTTCCCCTCGAACTCCGCATCTCCGCCTGGCACCGTCGCCGGAAACGGATCCGTGACGCGGGTGACGATCACGGGAGCTCCGGCATCGATCGACTGGCAGCTGACAACCGCCCGGAACGCCGGCTGCGGGTTCGTGCCGTTGCTCGTGAGCACGAGCCCTTTGACCTCGACCTCGAGATCGCCGTTCGCCCGCAGTCTTCCGTGCGCCTGGTCGACCCGCCAGGGTGCGCCGGCGCCGGCGACCCCTTGAATCGGGTTCGTCGGCCCTGTGAACGGTGGAACCACTCCGGTCATCGTCTTGAACTCCAACACCTTCGCGTTCTCGTCACCCGCGGTCGCCTGAGCGATGAGTCCAACGGCGAGTACGAGCACGAGCACGGATGCGACAGTCCACTTCTTCATTTCTCTCCTCCCACTGACGTGTCGCTCCTAGTACCGGGAGGCGCGGAAATCGGATTGACTCTCAATATGGAGGGCCGCCTCATCCTCGGCTGCGGGAACTTCGGCGGGATCGGCTCGGCGCCGGCCTTCTTCGGTCAGGGCGAGAGCGAGGAGGAGGCCTACGCGATCATGGACGCAGCCTGGTCGCTCGGGATCAGGGACTTCGACACAGCCGACGCGTACGGCGGCGGCCGCAGCGAGACCTGGATCGGTCGCTGGCGCGCGCGGACCGGAAACGCGCCGACGCTGACGACGAAGGTCTTCAACTCTGTCGAGGGCGATCCCGACGACTATGGGCTCTCGCGCGAGCGCATCCTGCGTCAGATCGACGGCAGCCTCGCGCGGCTCGGAGTGGAGCAGGTCGACATGTACTTGATCCACGCGCCCGATCCGGCGACGCCCATCGAGGAGACGTTCGACGCACTGGAGGAGCTCATGCGCGCCGGGAAGGTGAAGGCGATCGGGGCGAGCAACGTCGACGTCGCGTGGCTCGAAGAGGCCGGCAACCGGGTGCAGTGGGTGCAGAACTCGTACTCGCTGCTCGACCGCGAGTTGGACGACGTCCCCACCTACTGCGCCGACCACGGGATCGGCTTCTCGCCGTTCAGCCCGCTGGCCGGCGGGTGGCTGGCCGGGAAGTACCGCCGTGGCGAGCCGCCGCCGCCCGGATCGCGCATGACGATGCGGCCCGAGCCCTACCTCCATCTCGACGCTGACACCGTCTACGACGGGCTCGACCGGCTCGCGGACGCAGCCGCCCAGCGGGGAGTCGACATGCCCACGCTCGCCTTCGCCTGGCTCCTCGCCGACCCTCGTATCGCCGCAGTGGTCGTCGGCCCGCGCCGGCCCGAGCACCTCGACCCGGCGATCGCGGCGCTGGAGGTCGAGCTCTCGCCGGCGGAACGCGATGAGCTAGCGTCGCTCTTTCCCTGATGGGTGTCCTTGTGCTGAACCAGGAGGAGGTCGAGCGGCTCCTCGACATGGAGGGCTGCATCGAGGCCATGTCCGAAGCGCTCGCGTCGCTGGCGCGCGGCGAGGTGCACGTTCCGCTTCGCTTCGTCGTCAAGCCCGAGGGCGAGCCGAGCCTGATCGGCCTCATGCCGGCCCATCGCGGCGGCGACACCCCGCTCTACTCGCTGAAGACGGTCTGCGTCTTTCCGGACAACCCGAAGCGCGGGCTCGACGCGCACCAGGGCACCGTCACGCTCTTCGACGGCGAGACCGGCGAGGTGCGAGCGCTGATGAATGCCTCGGCGATCACCGCGATCCGCACCGCGGCCGTCTCCGCGGTCGCGACCCGGCTGCTCGCGCGCGAGGACGCGAGTCAGCTCGGCATCCTGGGCGCAGGTGTGCAGGCGCGGTCGCACGTCGAGGCGCTGCGACTCGTGCGCGACTTCGACCGCGTCCGGATCTACAGCCCGACCGCCGAGCACGCCCAGTCGCTCGCTGACGAGGCCGGCGCCGAGGCGGTTGGCAGCGCCGAAGAAGCTGTGCGCGACGCGGACGTGGTCGTCACCGCGACGAGCTCGACCGACCCCGTCCTGCAGCGCGACTGGCTGAAGGAGGGCGCGCACGTGAACGTGGTCGGCGGGCGCCCGCCCCAGATGCGGGAGCTCGACGTCGCGACCGTCGCGGACTCGTCGTTCTACGTCGACCGCCGCGAGTCGGCCGAGAACGAGGCCTTCGACTACCGCGACGCGCTCGAGGCCGGGGCGATCGGCCCCGACCACATCAAAGGCGAGATCGGCGAGGTGCTGATCGGCGCCAGGCCCGGCCGGTCGGCCCCCGGCGAGCTGACGGTCTTCCGTTCGCTCGGCCTCGCGGTGGAAGACCTCGCCGCCGCCGAGTACGTCGTTCGCAAGGCCCAGGAGACCGGCACCGGCACGGAGGTCACGTTCTGATCGAGTTCAACGCGATCCGCTCAGCCCAGGAGACGCTGGCCGGGACAGCGGTTCGCACGCCGCTCGTCCGGCTCCACGCGGATGCGCCCGCGGAGATCTACCTCAAGCTCGAGAACCTGCAGCCGATCGGCTCCTTCAAGATCCGCGGCGCGTACAACGCAGCCCGGCGGGCCAACCCGAACGACGTCGAGAAGGGCCTCGTCACGGCGAGCGCGGGCAACATGGCCCAGGGCGTGGCGTGGGCGGCCCGAGAGCTCGGCGTGCCCTGCACGGTGATCGCGCCCGACCACGCGCCGCAAACCAAGGTGGACGCGATCGAGCGCCTGGGCGGCCGGGTGATCAAGGAGCCCTTCGACCGCTGGTGGAACGTGATCGTCGAGTCGCGCTACGAAGGCGTCGACGGCCTCTTCCTGCACCCGGTCGAGAACGAAGACGTGATGGCCGGCAACGGCACGATCGGCATCGAGATCCTCGAGGACCTCCCCGACGTGGACGCGGTGCTCATCCCCTGGGGCGGAGGCGGGCTCACCGTCGGGATCGCGAGCGCGATCAAGGCGAAACGGCCCGAGGTCAAGATCTACCCCGTCGAGCAGGAGACCGCCGCGCCGCTGAACGCGACCCTGGCGGCAGGGACGCCGACAGAGGTCGAGTACGAGCACTCGTTCATCGACGGAGCGGGCGCGCGGGCGCTCCTGCCGAAGATGTGGGCCCTCGGGGAGCCTCTCCTCGACGGCGCCTACACGGTGTCGCTCGACGAGACGGCGGCGGCGATCAGGCTGCTGGCCGAACGGGTGCGAGTGATCGCCGAGGGAGCGGGCGCCCTCGCGCCGGCGGCAGCGCTCTCGGGCCGGGCCGGCGAGGGGAAGATCGTCTGCATCGTGTCCGGCGGCAACATCGACTTCTCGACGCTCTCGAGGATCCTGGCCGGGGAGACGCCTTCCTAGCTGTGCATCTGCATCGCCGGAGCCTCGCCCGGCTGGGTGAGGCCCGGGACGCTGCCCGGCGCCGCCGCGACCCAGGCACCTAGCGCGAGGAAGCAGACGGCGAGCGCCGCGGGCAGGCGACCGCCGAAGGGGAGCACCTTCTCGGCGAAGATCAGGCCCGCGATCAGCGCCATCCAGAGCAGGCTCATCGCTCCGACCGCGAACAGGATCAGCATCAGGCCCGAGCAGCAGCCGACGCAGAAGAGGCCGTGCTCGAGACCCATCGACAGCGCGCCGAGCCGGCCCTCACGCCACCGGCTCCTCAGGAACTGGAGCGGCGCGCGACAGTGGCGCAGGCACACGTTCTTGAGCGGGGTCAGCTGGTAGACGCCGGCGAAGGCGATCGCAGCTCCCGCAACCAGCGGGCCCCGCTCGTCCCAGGCCAGGAAGCCCACGTCGAGGGCGCGAATCGCCCGGTAGAGGCCGAAAGCCGCCAGTCCGTAGGCCGTCCACGCGAGGAGGTAGCCGGCGAGGAAGATCGCTGTGCGCCTGGCGCTCGAGACATGGCCGAAGAAGAGGGCCATGGGCGCCGCGGACGGCAGCATCATCGCGGCCATCATCGTCACCCACAGGCCCAGGAACCAGCCGAGCCCGCCGAGGTCGGTGCCGGGGCCGGCGTCCATCCCCCGCATGCGCTCGAGGGTCACGATCCAGGCGACGAGCGCGCCGCCGAGGACGAGCGTCGCGACGCGCAGGCTAAGAGGCATACGCGAACGAGCTCGCGAACGCGCAGTTGCCTTCGAGCTGCCACTCGAACGGCGCGTCGTCCACCGTCAGCTCCTCGGCCACGTACTCGAGCCCCGGTTGGTCGTAGCCCGGGATGCCACACCTGACGACCTCCCCGGTTTCAACCGGGCGGATCGCCCGGAGGTCGACCTTCTTGCCGATCCTCAGCTCGTGGCTCTCCGCGCCGGTCGTGAGCTCGATCGGGCTGGTCTCGACTCCGATCAGGTCGCTCGGCTTGCGCACCCACGGAAGACGGAGGACGTCGTCGCCGCCCACCCGGCCGAGCAGGATGCTCGCGAGCGCCTCTCGCTGGCGCTCGTCACCCCGCGCGTCCACGTGCACGAGGATCGACCACGGCGATCCCGGCTCGTCGTCGTCGTAGCGGCAGACGAGCGCTGCCGCGAGCCCTGCGAGCTCGACATCGCCGGCGCGACCCTCGTCGATCAGCCAGGAGAGGACGCCGAAGCAGATGCCGTGGGTCGACCGTCCGCCTTCTACCCCGTCGACCATGCGGCAGGGGCAGATGGCGTCGCAGTTACACGACTCGAAGTACCGGCCCGCGATGCGCCAGGGCGTGTACTGCGAGAGATCCTCGCCCACGCGGGCGACCCTACTCCTCCCGCGCTCGAAAGACCTCAGCGGCCGCTCGGTGGAACCCCTCGGGCTGGCCGGCGGCCGCGAACGTGTCGGCGATCTCCTCCATCTCCCCGACCCAGCGCCAGCCCTTGCGGTCCGCTGCACGCTCGGCGTGCTCCCACTCCTCGAACAACTCCGGGATCCAGGCCCGCCACGTGTCGAGCAGCGCGTCCTCGACGCCCTCGGTGCGCGCCACCTCGCGGATCGCGAGCAGCATCGCGGCCGTTCCCTTCGACCAGGCCGCAAAGGTCATCTTGAGCGCGGAAGCGGCGCCGATCTCCTCGCCGAGCACGCGCGCGTCGACGGCGGTGCCCGCAAAGAGGTCGGCCACGGGCTGCGCCCCGGGCCCGGAGAGGTAGAGGCGGGTCGTCGAGCCCTCCCGCGGCGGCGGGCCGATGATTCCGCCGTCGAGGCCTCCGATCTCGCGCGCCGTCGCGGGCGAGATCGCATTCGCGTCCACGTAGGTGCCCTCGAAGCCGGCCACGGATTGCGCCACCTCTCGTGCTGCGTGCGGCGGGCACACCGAGATGATCACCTCGGCGGTGCGCGCCATCTCCTGCGCACTGCCCACGTCTCGAAAGTCGGCGGCGCGCCTTGCCGTTTCGTCGCTTCGCCCCTCGGAAGCCCAGAGCACCTCGTGCCCGTTCGCGCGCAGCGCCGCTCCGATCGCCGACCCCATCTCGCCTGGATGCAGCAGGCCGATTCTCATCGGGCCGACATCATCTCGATCGTTGGATCTACCCCCGAGCGGATCTGCGCCCGTGGCTCCCGGTAGCGGAGCGACTCGTAGGCGATGAGGCCGACGATCACGGCCGTGACGGACGCGAGGGCGGCAAGCGCCGGGATCTCGAGCGCAATCGGAAAGAGAAGCGAGCAGCGCGACCACGGCCGCAGGCCGTCCGCGACCGATGCTTCGTCGACCGAAGATCAGCGAGGTCAGGTAGCGGACCAGCACGTGCGCGAGCAGATAGAGCGCGAGCCCGCCACAGAGACCCGCAGCCGGGACTGTGTCGAGCGGGTCGCCGAAGTTCGCGAGCGTCTTCTTCATCGCCAGTGCGAAGAGGACGATTCCGGCCACCATCGGCAGGTGGAGGTAGCTGTAGACGTCGCGGGCGAATGTGGCCTGAGCGGCTCCGGTGACCCGGCCGAGGATGCGTTCGGTGACGATCGAAACCCAGTCGAAGTAGGTCCACCAGAGGCCCGCCGCAACCGCCACCCCGAGCAACGCAGCCGTGACGCGGCCGGCGTCGAGCGGCAGCCCGGCGGCGCCGACCCCGACCGCGACGATGGACTCGCCGATGGCGATGATCACGATCAACCCGTGCCGCTCGGCGAAATGGTGGGGCGCTACGCGCCAGCCGCTGCCCCGGCCGACGAGCACCCCGAGGTAGTCGGTCGCGAGGGCGATCACCCAGAGCGCGATTCGCTCGTCGCCCTCCGTGAAGCCCGCGATTACGAGCAGGACGCCGCTGATCAGCGAGGACGGCGTCATGCGCAGGACCGCGCCGAGCAGGTCGTGATCGCCTTTCGCGGCGATGGCGTAGAGCGCGAGGTGCATCACCCGCACGAACAGGTAGGCCACGCCGAACAGGACGCCGTGGTCGTCGAAGGCTTCGGGCACGGCGAGGGCGGTAACCAACATCGCGCCCATGGCCGCGAACACCGCCAGCCGCACGGCGCCCTCTTCGGGGTTCAGCGTGTTCGTCAGCCAGGCGTACGCGGCCCAGGCCCACCAGAGCGCGCCCAGGATGAGCATCCCGCGCAAGACCCCGCCCCAGGTCGGGTCGTCGGAGAGCAGGCTCGTGACCTGCGTGATCGCGAAGACGAAGACGAGGTCGAAGAAGAGCTCGAGCGGAGTGACGCGCTCCTCGTGGGCGGCCGTTCCCTCCACGCCGAGACGCTATCTACTGCGTCAACGACCCTTGCTGATTACGAGGTTGACCCTGCTCCCTACGGGAAGGCGCAGGCCGGGGCGACGGCTCTGCGAGATGACGCGGCCCTTCTTCACTCGCGTCGAAAGCTTGCGCGTGACGCGTCCCACGCGCAGCGCCCGCGGGCGACGGTGCGGCGCGCGATGCGCAGAGTCTTGCCGCGCACGTTCGGGACGACGCACTGCGGCGGGGCCGGGTTCAGGTACCGGGCGACCGCAAAGTCGGCCGGCTGGCCGCGAACGGCGGCCGATCCCGCGACGACGATCCGTCGATCACGCTGGAGTGCAGCCGCCGTCGGAAGATCATCGGTGCCGGGGCCGATATCGGTCACAACGCCGCCTCCGCCAAAGCTGGCATCCCCACGCCCGCGTGTGTCCAGGCGCACGAGACCAAAGTCGGCGCCCGAGCTTTGAGCCGCGATGATCTTGGCGTCGGACTGCAGCAGCAAGGCACGAACACTCCCGTCCGGGAGGGCCTTTCCGCCTTCGCCGAAGCTCGAATCGACGGACCCGTTGCGGTTGTAGCGCGTGATCCCGTTGCCCGCGAGAAGGATCTTGCCGTCACCTTGGAGAGCCAGGTCCTCGGTGTACGTGCCGGAGCTGGACTCAACCTTGCCGTCTCCGTCGAAGCCGGCATCGAGGCTCCCGTCCGCGTTGTAGCGCGCGAGCGCGTAGCGGGGGTTGTGCGGCGGCGTGAACGAAAAGCCCGCGTAGCCCCCGACGACGATCTTCCCGTCGGGCTGGACAACGGCGTCCACAGCGACGTCCGTCAACGGCGTGAAGGCGGTCAAGACCTTCCCGTCTCCGTCGAAGGTTGTGTCGAGGCTGCCGTCCGGGTTGTAGCGCGCAACTCCGAATTCGTTCGTGTCTCGCGACGAGCCGCTCCGCGCGTTACCGACCGCAACGATCTTTCCGTCGGGCTGGATCGCGAGCCCGTAGGCGCCATCGCTGTAGCCGAAATCGGTGAACACGCGGCCGTCACCGTCAAAGGAAGCGTCGAGCGACCCGTCGGCGTTGTAGCGGGCGAGCACGAAGTCGAAATTCCCGCCTGGACGGGTCCCCTGGCCGGCCACGACGATCTTCCCGTCCGCTTGACTGGCAACAGCCATGCCCCAACCGAGGCCGCCGAAGTCGGGGCGACTGATGCCGCCGTCGCCGAAGGTCCGGTCGAGGGCGCCGGACGCGGTGTAGCGCGTGACCACGAACGCCGAACCGATCGGCAGGAAGCTCACGCCGACGACGACGATCTTCCCGTCGCGCTGGACTACGACGTCGGATGGGTAATCGTCGCCACCGACATCGGTGACGACCGTCCCGTCGCCGCCGAACGTTCGGTCGAGGTCGCCGACGGCGGCAATCCCGAGCGGTGTGAGGACTAACGCCGCCGCCAGTGACGCGACAGTCCGCTTCGACATCGAGCGTATGTTACGAAAATGACAAGGAAACGGCTAGCGGTTAGGACTAAGAGTTGAGCTCGAAGCGGTAGCCCATGCGCGCCTCGGTGATGAAGTAGCGGGGCTGCGACGGGTCGGGCTCGAGCTTGGCGCGGATCTGCGCGAGGTAGACGCGCAGGTAGTTCGTCTCCTTCTCGTACTGCGGGCCCCAGACCTCTTGCAGCAGTTGCCGCTGCGTCACCAGCTTGCCCGCGTTGCGGACGAGCATCTCGACGACGTGCCACTCGGTGGGCGTCAAGCGCACTTCGCCGTCGGGCTTCAGGACCCGCTTGGCTGCGAGGTCGACGGTGAAGTCCGGCGTCTCGACGACGGCCTCCTCCTCCGCGGGTGCCGCTCGGCGCAGCGCAGCACGCAGGCGGGCGAGCAGCTCGTCCATGCCGAACGGCTTCGTCACGTAGTCGTCGGCGCCCGCGTCGAGGGCTGCCACTTTCTCGGTCTCGGTCTCGCGCACGGAGAGGACGATGATCGGGACCGACGTCCAGCCACGCAGGCCGCGGATGACTTCGGTGCCGTCGATTCCCGGGAGCCCGAGGTCGAGGACGACCAGGTCCGGGTGCTTCCGAGCGGCGACGGTGAGCGCCGCCTCGCCCGTGGCGGCGAGCTCGACGTCGTAGCCGCGTGCCCTGAGGTTGGTGCCGAGCGCGCGCAGGAGCTGCGGCTCGTCGTCGACGACGAGTATTCGTGTCATTCCGCGGCCCGCAGCCGCGTGACGACGGTCAGCCCGCCGCCCGGTGTGTCCTCGATCTCGATCTCGCCTCCCATGGCCTCGACGAAGCCTTTTGCCACGGCCATGCCCAGGCCCACTCCTTCGCCCTGGGCGGAATCGCCGAGCCGCTGGAACGGCACGAACAGGCGGTCCCGGTCCCCGGCCGGTACGCCTGGGCCCCGGTCGACGACACGCACGTCGACGTAGCCGTCGATCGCTCCGGCGGTCACGCGAGCCGGCCGGCCGGGCGGCGAGAACCGGACTGCGTTTTCGATCAGGTTCGCGAGGGCGCGCTCGAGGAGGCCAGGGTCGGCGAGGACGCGCGGGAGCGTTTCGGGCACGTCGAGCTGCACGCTCTCGTCGGCGATCGCGAGGCTGTGCAGGGCGGCGGGAAGCACCTCTTCCAGTCCCACGCGCGAGGGCAGGATCTCCAGCGCGTCGGTCTGCAGCCGGCTCATGTCGAGCAGGTTGCCGACGAGGGCGTTCAGGCGATCGGTCTCCTCGGCGATCGTGACGAGAAAGTCCCGCCGCGCGTCGGGCGTCCAGTCGACGTCCTCCTGTAGCAGGCTCGTAACAGACGCCTTGATCCCGGCGAGGGGGGTGCGGAGATCGTGCGAGACCGCGGACAGGATCGCGGCCCGCAGCTCGTTTGCCGCCGAGAGCACCCCGGCGGCCTGGACCTCGGCCTCGAGATCGCCCAGCTCGACGGACGCTGCCAGCTCCTTCGCGAATGCGTCGAGCACCCGCTGGTCCTCGTTGCGGATTGGCTCACCGGCCAGCGCGAGCACGTGGTCGCGGTCGAGCTCGAGGGTCGACGACGCAGCGTCGGGGCTTTCGGGTGCTCGATCGCCGCTCGTGGCTTCGATTCGCCAGCCCCGCTCCTGGCGATGCAGCACCGATGCGCCCTGCAGCGCCAGCACGCTGCGCAGGCTGTCGAGCACTGCGGCCGTGGGCGCCGAGCCGGCGAGGCGGGAGAGCGCCTCGGCTTCGATTCGCACACGCGACGCATCGGCGGCACGGCGTGCGGCGAGCGAGACGAACCAACTGACCGTGCCCGCGACCGCGAGGAAGACAACCAGCGCGAGGATGTTCTCTCCTTCGGAGACCGTCAATGTGTAGAGCGGCGGGGTGAAGTACCAGTTGACGAGCAGGAAACCGATGACCGCCGCGGCGAGCGCCGGCCAGAGCCCGCCCACGGCGGACACGCCGACGACGAGCAGGAGGAAGAGGAGCAGCACGCTCGGCAGACCAATCTGCTCCCGTAGGTGCGAGAGCAAGAAGGCCAAGGCCGGCGGGCCGAATGCGGCCAGGGCTAGCCCGATCAAGAGGCGCCGCCGAGGAAGTGCCGCCGGGCGACGCTGTTGCGGCATGGCCAGCTGGTGATCCTCGGTCCCCTCCGCATGGCTGATCACGTGCACGTCGATCCCGACCCCGGAGCGACGGATGACCTCGCCGATCACGGAGCCGCGCGTGATCCGGGACCACCGCGACCGACGGCTCGCGCCCATCACGATCTGGGTCGCGTTGAGCGAACGAGCAGCTTCGACGAGCGCTTCGCCCGCGTCGCCGACGACCTCGTGGTAGGTGCCGCCGAACTCCTCGACGAGGTCGCGCTGGCGCTCGAGCAGGGCGGCGGACGGCGCTGCGAGCCCGTCCTGGGGCCGCACGTGGACGGCCACCAGGTCGCCCTTCAAGCGCTGGGCGATGCGGGCGGCGCGGCGCACGAGCCGCTCGCCGTCTGACGAGCCGGTCAGCGCCACCAGGACACGCTCGCGGGTTTCCCAGGGCCGGTCGATGCCGTGCCGTTCCCGATAGTCCGCGAGACCCTCGTCGACGCGGTCGGCCAGCCAGAGCAGCGCGAGCTCTCGGAGGGCCGAGAGGTTGCCGGGCCGGAAGTAGTTGGCGAGCGCGGCGTCAATTCGTTCGGGCGGGTACACGTCTCCGCGCGCGAGCCGGTTGCGGAGGGCCAGCGGGGTCAGGTCGACGAGCTGGAGCTCGTCGGCGCGGCGGACGACCTCGTCGGGGATCGTCTCGCCCTGCTTGACCGAGGTGATGCGCTCGACGACGTCGTTCAGCGAGTCGAGATGCTGAATGTTGAGGGTCGAGAGGACGTTGATCCCCGCCTCGAGCAGCTCGTCGACGTCCTGCCACCGCTTCTCGTTCCGCGAGCCCGGCACGTTCGTGTGCGCGAGCTCGTCGACGAGGGCGACATCTGGCTTGCGGGCGAGCACGGCGTCGATGTCCATCTCCTCGAAGGTGCCGCCGCGGTGCTCCATCTGCTTTCGGGGCACGACCTCGAGGTCGCCGACCTGGGCGGCCGTCTTCGGGCGGCGGTGCGGCTCGACGTAGGCGACGACGACGTCCTCGCCGTAGTCGCGGCGCCGCCGGCCCTCGTTGAGCATCGCGTAGGTCTTGCCGACGCCCGCCGCGGCGCCGAGGTAGACACGGAGCGTGCCTCGCGCCATGGCCTAAGCCTAGATCCGGTCGAGCGCGAGGTTGAGCTCGAGGACGTTCACGCCGGGCTCTCCGAGGAAGCCGAGAGAGCGCTCGTCGGTGTGCTCGTCGACGAGGTCGAGCACTTCGTCGACGCTCAGGCTCCGCGTCCTCGCCACCCGCGCGGCCTGAATGCCCGCGTTCTCGGGTGAGATATGCGGGTCGAGCCCGGAGCCGGAAGCGGTGACCGCATCGGCCGGGACGTCGTCGCCGGCGTCCAGGCCGTTCTCCTCGCGATAGGCCGCGACGCGCTCGCCGATCGACTTCAGCAGCTCCTCGTTCGAAGGCCCCAGGTTGGAGGCGGAGCTCGACATGCCGTCGTAGCCGTCTCCGGCCGCGGAGGGTCGCGGGTGGAAGTAACGCGGTGCTTCGAACGTCTGGCCGATGAGCCGCGAGCCGACCGCGTCGCCGCCACGCTCCACGAGCGAGCCGTCTGCCCGGTTCGGGAACGCGACCTGCGCGACCCCGGTCGCGACCAGTGGATAGGCGACGCCGGTCAGCAACGTGAACGCGAGGAAGGCGACGAGCGCGGGGACGATCTGGCGACGCATCAGAGCCCCAGCCCGGTCCCGATCACGAGGTCGATCAGCTTGATGCCGACGAAGGGCACGACGATCCCTCCGAGCCCGTAGACGAGCATGTTGCGCCGCAGAACGGCGGCCGCCGACTGCGCGCGGAAACGGACTCCGCGCAGCGCGAGCGGGATGAGCGCGACGATGATCAGCGCGTTGAAGATCACGGCGGACGCGATTGCCGACTCAGGCGTCGCGAGCTGCATGATGTTCAGCTCGTCGAGGACCGGGAACGTCCCCGCGAACATGGCGGGGATGATCGCGAAGTACTTGGCGACGTCATTCGCGATCGAGAACGTCGTCAGCGAGCCGCGCGTGATCAGCAGCTGCTTGCCGATCTCGACGATCTCGATCAGCTTCGTCGGGTTCGAGTCGAGGTCGACCATGTTCCCGGCCTCCCGCGCGGCCTGCGTGCCGGTGTTCATCGCTACCCCGACGTCGGCCGCCGCCAGCGCGGGCGCGTCGTTCGTCCCGTCGCCGGTCATCGCGACGAGGTTGCCGCCCTCCTGCTCGCGGCGGATCAGCGCCATCTTGTCCTCGGGCTGGGCCTCGGCGAGGAAGTCGTCGACGCCCGCCTCGTCGGCGATCGCCTTCGCGGTCAGCGGGTTGTCACCGGTGATCATCACCGTGCGGATGCCCATCGCACGCAGCTCGTCGAAGCGCTCGCGCATGCCTTCCTTGACGACGTCCTTGAGGTGCACGACGCCGAGCGTCTTCTGACTGGTCGCGACGACGAGCGGCGTGCCGCCGGACCGCGCGATGCCCTCCACGAGGCCGTCGAGCTCGGCCGGAACGGAGCCACCGCCGGCCTCGACCCAGCGCTTGATCGAGTCGGCGGCGCCCTTGCGCACCGAGTTACCGTTCAGATCGATCCCGCTCATCCGGGTCTCGGCGGTGAACGGCACGAGCGTCCCGACGTTGACGGGCCGCTCGCGCAGGCCGTACTTCTCCTTGGCGAGGACGACGATCGAACGGCCTTCTGGGGTCTCGTCGGCGAGGCTCGAGAGCTGCGCCGCGTCGGCCAGCTCCTGCTCGTCGACGCCCGGGAGCGGCAGGAACTCGGACGCCTGGCGGTTGCCGAGCGTGATCGTCCCGGTCTTGTCGAGGAGGAGCGTCGAGCAGTCGCCGGCCGCCTCGACCGCGCGCCCGCTCAGCGCGAGCACGTTGCGGCGCACGAGGCGGTCCATGCCTGCGATGCCGATCGCCGAGAGCAGGCCGCCGATCGTGGTCGGGATCAGGCAGACGAGGAGGGCGACGAGCACGATCACGTCCTGCTCGTCGCCGGAGTAGATCGCAAAGGGCTGCAGGGTGACGACCGCGAGCAGGAAGATGACCGTCAGCCCGGCGAGGAGAATGTTGAGGGCGATCTCGTTCGGCGTCTTCTGGCGCTCGGCACCCTCGACGAGAGCGATCATGCGGTCGAGGAAGCTCTCGCCCGGCTGGGCCGTGACGCTCACGACGATCTGGTCGGAGAGGACTCGCGTACCGCCCGTCACGGCCGAGCGGTCGCCGCCGGACTCGCGGATGACCGGCGCCGACTCGCCGGTGATCGCCGACTCGTCGACGCTCGCAATGCCGTCGACAACGGTGCCGTCGGCCGGGATGACCTCGCCGGCGGACACGACGACCTCGTCCCCGACCCGCAGGGCAGAGCTCGCCACGTCCTCCGTCGAACCGTCGGGCCGGCGGCGGTGCGCGATCGTCTCGGCGCGTGTCTTGCGCAGCTCGTCCGCCTGAGCCTTGCCGCGGCCCTCGGCGACGGCCTCGGCGAAGTTGGCGAAGAGCACCGTGAACCAGAGCCAGGCGGCGACGAGCCATGCGAACACTGTCGGATCGAGGACGGCGAGCACGGTCACGAGGACGCTCCCGATCTCGACGATGAACATGACCGGGTTGCCCTTCATCAGTCGCGGGTCGAGCTTGAGCACGCTCTCACGCGCGGCCCGGAGGAGGATCGCGGGGTCGAGGAGCGAGCGGGGCTCGTTGCGCAGGGTGGTCGCAGGGCTCACAGGCTCAGTTGCTCCAGGATCGGGCCGAGCGCGAGCACCGGGAAGTACGTCAGCGCTACGACGATGAGGATGACCGCGACCAGCAGGGTCGCGAAGAGCGGCGTGCCCGTCGGGAAGGTCCCGGCAGTTGGCGGCACGGGCTGCTTGCGGGCCAGCGAGCCGGCGAGGGCGAGGACGAGCACGATCGGCAGGAAACGCCCGCCGAGCATGGCCAGTCCGAGCGTCGTGTTGTACCAGTCGATGTTCCCCGTCAGGCCGCCGAAGGCCGATCCGTTGTTGTTGGAGGCGGAGGTGAACGCGTACAGGACCTCAGAGAGCCCGTGCGGCCCCGGGTTGAGGATCGAGGCCTTCGCCTGATCCAGCAGCACCGAGGTGGACGCGAAGGCCAGGATCAGCGTCGGCACGGCCAGCAGGTAGAGGGCGACGAGCTTCATCTCGGTCGCCTGGATCTTCTTGCCGAGGTACTCGGGCGTCCGGCCGACCATCAGCCCGGCGATGAAGACGCTGAGCAGGGCGAAGATCAAGATTCCGTAGAGGCCGGCGCCGACCCCACCCGGCGAGACCTCGCTGAGCATCATGTTCACGAGCGGGACCGCGCCGCCGAGCGGCGTGAAGCTGTCGTGGGCCGAGATCACCGCGCCCGTGGACGTGCCGGTCGTGGTCGCGGCGAAGAGTCCCGAGGCGGGCGCGCCGAAGCGCACCTCCTTGCCCTCCATGTTCCCGGCGTCGCCGCTCACTCCGAGCGCCTCGACCTTCGGGTTGCCGTCGACCTCGAAGTACGTGGCAAAGCCGGCGGAGGCGATCCAGAGGGCGAACATCGCGGCGAAGAGGGCGAAGCCCTGGCGGCGATCGCCGACGAGCTTCCCGAAGGCGAGGGCGAGTGAGAAGGGGATGACCAGGATCGCCCACAGCTGGAGCAGGTTCGTGAAGCCCGTCGGGTTCTCGAACGGGTGCGCGGAGTTGGCGTTTGCCGGGCCGCCGCCGTTCGTGCCGAGCTCCTTGATCGCCTCCTGGCTGGCGACCGGTCCGCGCCAGAGCGACTGGCTCGCGCTTTCGACCGTCGCGACGTCGGCGCTCCCGCTCAGGCTCTGCACGACGCCCTGGCTGGCCATGACGATTGCGATCAGCAAGGCGAGCGGCAGGAGCACGCGTGTCGTGATCCGCGTCAGATCGGCCCAGAAGTTGCCGATCGTCTCCGAGCGGCGACGCACGATCCCGCGCACGAGCGCAACTGCGACCGCGATCCCGACGGCAGCCGAGACGAAGTTCTGCACGGCGAGCCCGCTCATCTGCGTGAGGTGGCTCATCGTCGACTCGCCGCCGTAGTTCTGCCAGTTCGTGTTCGTGACGAAGCTCGCCGCGGTGTTGAAGGCGAGCGCGGGCGGGACGGCCTCGACGTTGGTCGGGTTCAGGAACAGCGCGCCTTGCACGCGCTGGAGCAGGTACAGGCCGATCACGGACACACCGCTGAACGCGAGCAGCGACAGCGCATAGGTCGTCCACGGTTGCTCGCGGTTCGGATCGATCCCGGCTCCGCGGTAGATGACTCGCTCGACCGGCCCGAAGACCCGGTCGCCAGGCGCAGGCCCGCCGCCGAGGACGCGGGCGAGGTACGCCCCGAGCAGGGGCGTCGTCACGAAGACGGCGGCGACGAGCACCGCCAGCTGGAGCCAGTTGGCCCCGCTCATCCGAGCTTCTCCGGCGCGAGCAGCGCGTAGATCAGGTAGGCGAGGACGGCGATGGCCAGGATCAGGCCGATCGCGTTGTCGGCAGTCACCGCTCGAGCTCCTGCTCGACCGACCGGCGTCCGATGATCAGCTCACAGCCGCGGACGAAGAGGACCGCGACTGCGAAGAAGCCAATGACGACCGCTAGGAAGACAACGTCGCGCATGGATTACTAGATACACGCGCGAGTATTGGTGCTACCTGCAATTTGACGCAACTCCTACGGCCGCAAGCGGCTTCTTGACGCCGCCCTAACGGAAGATCTGCATCGGCAGATCCGTGAGCGGCTCGCCGCCGCCGGCGGTGACCAGCCACGTGTCCTGCATGTAGAGGCACTCCCGCCCGTCCTCGGAGATCACGTGCGGGTGCATCGAGAAGACCATGTTCTCGGCAAGCTCGGTCGCGATGCTCTCGCCGATCTTCGGGTGCTCGATCATCGTCATCCCGATCGAGTGGCCCGTGACGTGCCCCAGGTGATAGCCGCGCTCGGTGAAGCCCTTCGAGACCGCGCGATGGACGTCGTGCGCGGACGCGCCCGGCCGCAGGGCCGTCTTCGCGGCTTCGAAGTACTCCTGGTAGGCCTCGTACATGCGCGAGACCTCGGCGGAGGGCTCGCCGAGCGCGCGCGAGATCTCGACCCAGTGACCGCCCGGCCCTGCGATCTCCAGCGACGGGACGCAGAACTCCCCGAGCACGGTCTCCTTGCGGGCGATCGCGAACTCGGCACCGACCAGCACCATGTTCATCGTCATCCGGCCGCAGCCCTCCTCGACGAAGAGCTTCTCGGCCGGGGCGAGCACCTCGGCGGCGGTCTTGCCCGGCGCGTAGGCCTCCCGGAACGCGTGGAACCCCTCGGTGTTGATGCGAACGCTGTCGCGGACGGACTCGAGCTCGGCGTCGCTCTTCACGGCGCGCGCGAGATCGAATTGCTCGTCGAACGGGACGAGGTCGACCTTTCCGTCCAGCTCGGCGAAGTCGCGCACCTGCAGCACGTAGTCGCCGCCGTAGACGCCCACGCGCTTCCCGGCCAGCTTGGTGGCGAGCCAGGCGCCCGGGTGGTCGACGAAGACCTGATCCTCGATCCACGAGTCGCCGTGCTCGCCGACGTAGCGGGCCTCGGCGGGGAAGACGATCGTCGGGTCGCCTTCCCGGGGCAAGAGGACGTATGCGTAGCGGTGGACGATCAGGAAACCGGACAGGTAGCGAACGGCGCCCTCGAACCCGGAGTACTCGCTGCCTGCGACGACGAGCGCGTCCAGATCGTGCTCCGCGAGCGCGTCGCGCACGAGGCCGTAGCGGCGGTCTACCTCGCCCACGAGGCCTCCAGGCCGTGGATCAGCGCGGTGATCGCGGCATTGAGCGGCGTCGGCACATCGTGCTCTTCGCCGAAGCGGACGATGCCGCCGTTCAGGTAGTCGATCTCCGTCTGGCGCCGGGCTTCGACGTCCTGCAGCATCGACGCTTTGTGGTCGTACGCGACCTCGGGTTTCGCGGCGTGGTCGATCAGCTCCTCGGGGTCGGCGTCCAGCTCGATGCCCATCGCTGCGGCAACTGCCTTGCCCTCGTCGACGAGGCCCGTCACGAGCCGGCGGAGATCTTCGCGCTCGCAAACCCGTCCGTGACTGAGGTGGGTCAGCGCGCCGATCGGGTTCGTGGAGGCGTTGAAGATGAGCTTCCGCCACTGGGGGCCGCGCGCGTCGGCCACCGCCTGGGTCGGCATCCCCGCACGCGTGCACGCATCGGCGAGGCGCTCGATCTCCTCCGCCGGCGCCGGGCTCGGCTCGAACGGCCCGAGCGTCGTGTCGCCCTTCACGTCCCACTGCACGTGGCCGGGCTCGACGACGCGACCTGCCGGGAACGTCGTGCCGCGGATGACCTTTCCCAGGCGCTCGGCAATCGCCTCTTCGTTGCCGACGCCGTTCTGGACGGAGGCCACGGAGGCGTGCTCGAGCGCGGGGGAGGCATCCCCGACTGCGGACGCGGTGTGCATCGACTTCGTCGCCACGAGCCCGAAATCGAACTCCGGTAGCTCGCCCGGATCCGTCGTTGCCCGCACCTGGCCGACGACCTCGCCGGCGCCCGACAGGCGCAGGCCGCTGCTCATTGATGGCCGCCACGTGGTCGGCGTCCAGGTCGTAGGCCCAGACCTCGACGTCCTCGAGCTGCGCGAGATTCGCGGCGAAGAGGCCGCCCACGGCGCCACAGCCGACGACGCAGACCTTCACGAGTAGGACGCCTCCCGGCCGCGGATCAACGCGTAGAGCGAGGTTTGCAGCGGCGCGTCGACTCCTGCGCGCTCGGCCTCTCTGACGAGAGCACCGTTGATCAGCTCGACCTCGGTCGGTCGCCCGGCCTCCACGTCCTCCAGCATCGAGGGGAAGTGTGCGCTGCCGCGCTGGGTCGCGAGGACGTTCATCTCCCACGGATCGTCGCGCAGCTCGACTCCGGCTGCCGCGGCAACGCGCTTGCCCTCGGCCATGAGCTCCTCGACGAGCCCGCCCAGATGCTCGGGATCGGCGAAGTGAAAGTCGTGGGGGAGACCGGTCAGCGCCGCGACCCCGTTCACCGTTGCGTTGAAGATCAGCTTCGACCACTGCGCGGGGCGGAGGTCGGGCAGCGCCTGCACCTCGAGCTCGGCCCGGGCGAGCAGGCCGGCGATCTCCTCCACAGTCTCGTAGGGCGTGTCCTCGTACGGCCCGAGCCAGGTCTCCGTGTCGAGGATGTACTCGACGTGCGTGTCGGAGTGCTTCGTCCCGCTCATGAACGTGACGGCGGAGACGATGGGCCACTCGCCGCGGGCGCGCAGGATCTCCTCGGCGCCGAGCCCGTTCTGGGTGGTCATGACGGTTGCGCCCGGGAAGTGCCCGGCCAACGCTGCGGCAGCCCCGTCGAGGCCCGTCGCTTTGGTGCAGACCAGGACGAGATCTGGCTCCTCTAGCTCGCCCGGATCGGTCGCGGCCGCTACGCGACCGACGAACTCGTGCCGCCCCGAGACCCGCAGCCCCGACTCGTTCAGCGCCTGCGCGTGGTCGGCACGGCGCACGAGGCAGGACACGTCAGCGACCCTGGCCAGATGCCCGGCGAAGAGGCTGCCGATCACGCCGGCGCCGACGACGCAGACGCGTTCGATCACGACGCGAGCCTATATCGCCGCTGAGGGTGACCCGGCCCGCAAATCTTGAAAAAGCTATCCAGAAGCGATAAGAACGTCCTTGCAGATTTTCCTCGGGGGGAATCTACTGGGGAGGGACCTCTTGAAGTCCATACGTTTTCTTTCTCGGCCGACGCGACAGCGCGGCTTTCTTTTTGCCTTCGTGTCGCTTTTCGCGCTGGTCGCGCTGAGCCTCATCGGCTCCGCTCCGGCAGCGCGCAAGGCGGATCGCGCCACCGGATCCAGCTCACAGGCGGCCGGCGTTGTCGCTGTCAAGGCGGCCGATCGATCCGTCAACCTTGCTGGGAAGTCCGGCGCCTCGGTGCGCCCAATCTCGGGCGCTCTGGACCGACTCCTCGGCGGAAAGGCAAGGCAAACCCTCCCCTCGGCGCCGAATCGCGCCGCGAGCCCCGACCTCATCAGCGCAGGCACCTACCCGTTCACATCGGCAGCGGGAGTGGCGCTGGAGGACATGAGCAGCGGCACGACCCAGCTCGTCGGCCCCGGCGTGGACGACACCGCCTCTCCGCTGACGAGCATCGGCTTCGAGTACTGGTACGACGGCGTCCGCGCCACTCAGTTCTCGGTGAATGCGAACGGCCTGATGAGGCTCGGCCCGACTGTCATCGGCACTACGTTCACCAATAGCTTGGCCACAACCACAGAGGCGCCGAAGATCGCGCCTTACTGGGACGACCTCTGTACTGGAACCGACGGCAAGGTGCACTACAAGGTCGTCGGCACCGCACCGAATCGCAAGCTCGTCGTCGAGTGGCTGAACATGAAGATCACGAGGAACCTGTCATGTGTTGCCCCCGTCGGCAACGGCACGTTCCAGGCTTGGCTGTTCGAGCCGAGCCACGCCACGTCGCCGGGCGTGATCGAGTTTGTGTACGGCGCCCTGCCGGCTGCGGCCGCCGCCGATAACGGATATTCCGTCGGCCTGCAATCCGGCGCGGCAACGAACTTCGCCAGCGTCACCACGGCCGGTCCCTCGGTTTCCTACACGACGGCCAACAACGCGCAACTGGACGCCATTTCGGCCGGCACCGCCTACCTCTTCACGCCCAACGTTCCGGCCGCTCCGACGAATCTGACCTTCACGAATGTGACGGCGATCTCGATGACGCTGAACTGGAACGACAACGCGAGCAACGAGGTCGGCTACGCCGTCTACCAGTCCACGGACGGCACGAATTACTCATTCGTCACGCAGACCGCGGTGGACGCAACTTCGCTGGCGATCAGCGGCCTGACTCCGAGCACCACCTACCACTTCAGGGTCTTTGCGGTAACGGAGGGTGCTCTCAGCTCGGCGTTGAGCGGGAGCCAGGCGACCAATCCGACCGGCGCGATCTCCTGCACCGGGGCCGGCGGCAACTGGAGCTCACCCGCGACGTGGGCGGGCGGCGTGGTCCCGACTAGCAGTGACAACGTCACCATCACCAGCGGCTGCACGGTCACGATCGACACGGCAGCCGCCGCCTACAGCGTGACCGTCAACAGCGGCGGTGTGCTGCAGTTCGAAGACGCGACCGCACGGACGTTGACCTCGGGCGGCAGCGTCACCATCGACAGCGGCGGCATCTTGCAGACTGCCGCGACCGGCATGGTGGGGACGCATGTGCTTTCGGTCGGCGGCGACCTGACGAACAACGGCACGCTCGACTTCAGCACCGCCGGCGGCTTGGCCGGCGCAGGAATCACGTTTACGGGCGCAGCGAGCAACACCTTCGGTGGGACCGGCGCGACTACGGACGTTCGCGCCATCACCATCAACAAGGGCACGTCCAGCGCCAACATCCTCGAGCTGAACACCTCCAACTTCACGGTTCACGGAGGCAACACCGACGGGCCGGGCGGTTATCTGACCCTGACCAACGGCACGTTCAAGATCTCCGGCTCGTTCTCGATGACCAACAGGACGTTCAACACCGCCGCTACCTACACGATCCCTGCGACCGGCGGTATTTGGCTCAACAACGCCAATTACACGGTGGCCGGGACCGCATCAGCCGGCACCACGTCGAACAACGGTCTCTTCAGGGTCACGCAAGGCACCTACAACATCGGCATCGGCGTCGCTGATCAGATGCGCGGCGGCTTGGGCGCAGTCTTCACCATTGAGGGCGGCACCATCAACGTCTCGGGCGCATTCGACCCGCAGAGCGCCGTCACCTACACGCAGTCAGCCGGCACGCTGAACGTCGGCGTGGTCGGCAACAACGTGTCTGCGTTCGGCACCTTCGAGCTCTTCAGCACCAGCATCGCAGGCGCGTTCAACATGAGCGGCGGCACGATCAACGTCATCAATCCCAGCACCGGTGCGACCAAGGTCGACTACCGGAACAACGTGCCAACCGCACAGACGAACGTCACGGGCGGCACCGTTGTGATCGGAGCTATGGGTGCGCCCGCCAGCAGCATCTACAACGTGTCGGGCCGGATGCCGAGCACCATCGTCAACGCGACGCAGACGATGCGGGTGAACAACGCCACCGTGAACCTGCGGGGCTCGACCCTGGTGAACGATGGCGTGATCGATTTCACCGGTACCCTCGCTCGATACGACTTCACCGCCGTTGGCCCGATGACGTACAGCGGCTCCGGCGTCTTCGGCACAGCCGTTGCCCCCTTCGGGGGCGTTGGCGTCAGCAGCAACAGCCTCTCCCCGATCACGCTCAACTCACCGATCGTCGCGAACCGCGTCAACCTGTTCACGGGCGGGTTCGTCAACAGCAACCAGATCACGCTCGGCAACGGCGGCGCGTCGACGACCGTTGTCCAGATCGGATCGACAGGTCTCTTGACGCCGGGCGGCTCGTTCGACGTCAGCCCGGTGCACAACCAGGGCACCGGTGGCGAGATCCTGCTCTACGCCTTCGAGACGGCGCCGCGGACAACCGGCGTCGAGGTCAACCCGACACGTCAACTGACCAGCATCAACCTCATTGACAACCCGAACGGCGTGACCATCGCGGGTGGCGACCTGACGCTGAACTCGGCAGCCGCGGCTCTCGTCCTGACGAACGGCAGGCTCATCACCGGGGCCAACACGCTGACCCTCAGCTCAGGGACCGCGACGGTGACCCGCACGAACGGCTTCGTCGACGGCAATTTCCGCAAGACGTACGCGGCGGTTGCCAGCAAGACCTTCGAGGTCGGAACGGCGAGCGGTTATTCGCCGGTCCTGTTCAACGTCACAGCAGGGGCATTCCCGGCGACGGTCACTGCCAAGGCGATCCAGGGAGCGCACCCCAACTTCACCGATCCCACACTCGCGCTGCAGAGGTACTGGAATCTGACCGCCGCCGGTGTGACGGCCGACCTGACGTTCAACTATCTGACCGCCGACATTCCCGGGACGGCGAACGAGAGCAACTTCGTCATCTTCAAGTACGACGGGATGTTCACGCAGCCAGGCGGGACGGTCGACACCGCCGCCAACCAGGCGACGATCACCGGTGTGACGGACTTCTCGGATTGGACGGTCGCAGAGCCCGGAGCGATCGGGCCTCCGCCTCCGCCTCCACCTCCGCCTCCGCCACCTCCGCCTCCGCCACCTCCTCCGCCACCTCCGCCTCCGCCTCCGCCGCCTCCGCCGCCGCCGGAGCCCCCGAACAACGACTTCGCCAACGCGGTCGTCATCTCGGGTAACGGCACGGTCGACGGCACGGTCGTGGACGCGGACGAAGAGACCGGCGAGCCCTCGCAGCCGGACCAGGGGCTGATCACTTCGGTCTGGTACCGCTTCACCCCGGCGGCGAGCGGGACGGCGCACCTCGACATGTGCACCAACGTCGCTTACGACGGGTATGCGGCTGCTTATACGGGCAGCTCGGTCGACGCGCTCACAAACATCGTGTTCAACGACGATGGCTGTGGCGGTGGAAGCGGGGCAATCCTCGACTTCCCGATCACGGCCGGCACGATGTACTCGGTCGCAATCGACGGCTGGGAGACGGAGACAGGTCCGTTCACGCTCACCTACCAGCTCGGTGGGCCTCCGCCACCTCCGCCACCGCCGCCACCACCGCCTCCGCCACCCCGCCAACGTGTGGCCAGGTCTTCCAGGGCTTCGATGACATCACGAACCTGCCGGGCTGGTTCAGGCAGAACAACAGCGAGCCCTTGGGCGTGACGAACCACTTCCAGGGCAACCCGACGGTGTTCCCGTCGCACAGCGGGGCTCCGAACTCGTACATCGGCGCCAACTTCAACAACACGGCGGGCACGGGGACGATCAGCAACTGGTTGCTGACGCCGACCGTGCCGATTCTGAACGGCGCCCAGTACAGCTTCTGGACGCGGACGACCAATGGTTCGCAGAGATATCGCGCTGAGGGTGAGGCCGCAAATCTTGAAAAAGCTATGAGAAGCGATAAGAACGTCTTGCAGATTTTCCTCGGGGGGAAATCTATTGGGGAGGGACCTCTTGAAGTCCATAAGTTTTCTTTCTGGGCCGACGCGACAGCGCGGCTTTCTTTTTGTCTTCGTTTCGCTTTTTGCGCTCGTTGCGTTGAGCCTCATCGGCTCGGCTCCGGCCGCGAGGCGGTCAGAGGGCCGACACGCAGGGCAACTCGGATGCGGTCGCCGTCGATCGCTGTCAAGGCGAATGACCGATCCGCGAGCGTTGCCGGGAAGTCCAGCGCCGCGGCGCGCCCGATTTCGGGCGCCTTGGAGCGTCTCCTGGGCGGACAGGCGAGGCAAACCCTCCCCTCGGCGCCGAATCGCGCGGCGACCCCCGATCTCATCGGCGCAGGCAGCTACCCGTTCACTTCGGCGGCGGGTGTGGCGCTCGAGGACATGAGCAGCGGCACGACCCAGCTCGTCGGCCGCCAGCCAGGACGACACCGCCTCCGCGGTGACGAACATCGGCTTCGAGTACTGGTACGACGGCGCTCGCGCGAGTCAGTTCTCGGTGAATGCCAACGGGCTGATCAGGCTCGGCCCGACCGTGGTCTCGACGAGTTTCGACAACGCCACAGGCTTCGCAAGCACGCTCAACGCTCCGAAGATCGCGCCGTACTACGACGACCTCTGCACCGGAACCAACGGCAAGGTGCACTTCAAGGTCGTCGGCAGCGCACCGAACCGCAAACTCGTCATCGAGTGGCAGAACATGCAGATCACTAGAGGCGCAGGCTGCGCGGGTGCAGGCACAGGCACGTTCCAAGCTTGGCTGTTCGAGCCGAGCCACTCGACATCGCCAGGCGTGATCGAGTTCGTGTACGGAGCCCTTCCGGCCGCAGCTTCGGTTGACGCTGGATATTCCGTCGGCCTGCAATCCGGCGCGGCCACGAACTTCGCCAGCGTCACGACTTCCGTTCCATCGGTTTCCTACACAACGGCGAACAACGCGCAGTTGGACGCCATCTCTGCGGGCACCGCCTATCTCTTCACGCCGAACGTGCCTGCCGCTCCGACGGATCTGACCTTCACGAATGTGACGGCGATCTCGATGACGCTGAACTGGATCGACAACGCGACCAACGAGGTCGGCTACGCGATCTACCAGTCCACGGATGGCACGAATTACTCGTTCGTCACTCAGACTCGCTGCCGGTGCAACTTCGCTGGCGATCAGCGGCCTGACTCCGAGCACCACGTACCACTTCAGGGTCTTTGCAGTAACGGAGGGCGCTCTCAGCTCGGCGTTGAGCGGGAGCCAGGCGACCAATCCGACCGGCGCGATCTCCTGCACAGGGGCCGGCGGCAACTGGAGTTCACCCGCGACGTGGGCCGGCGGCGTGGTCCCGACTAGCAGTGACAACGTCACCATCACCAGCGGCTGCACGGTCACGATCGACACGGCAGCCGCGGCCTACAGCGTGACCGTCAACAGCGGCGGCGTGCTCCAGTACGAAGACGCGACCGCACGGACGCTAACCTCGGGCGGGAACGTCACCATCGACGCCGGCGGCGCCTTGCAGACTGCCGCGACCGGCACAGTGGGGACGCATGTGCTCTCGGTCGGCGGCGACCTGACGAACAACGGCACGCTCGACTTCAGCACCGCCGGCGGGTTGGCGGGCGCAGGAATCACGTTTACGGGCGCAGCGAGCAACACCTTCGGTGGCACCGGCGCGACCACAGACATTCGCGCCATCACCCTCAACAAGGGCACGTCCAGCGCCAACATCCTCGAGCTGAACACCTCCAACTTCACGCTGCACGGGGGCAACACCGACGGGCCGGGCGGCTATCTGACGCTGACCAACGGCACGTTCAAGATCTCCGGCTCGTTCTCGATGACGAACAGGACGTTCAACACCGCAGCTACCTACACGATCCCTGCGACCGGCGGTATCTGGCTCAACAACGCCAACTACACAGTGGCCGGGACTGCCTCAGGCAGCACCACGACGAACAACGGCCTCTTCCGGGTCACGCAGGGCACCTACAACATCGGCATCGGTGCCGGTGACCAGATGCGCGGCGGCACGGGTGCGGTCTTCACCATCGAGGGCGGCACCATCAACGTCTCGGGCGCATTCGACCCGCAGAGCGCCGTCACCTACACGCAGTCAGCCGGCACGCTGAACGTCGGCGTGGTCGGCAACAACGTGTCCAACTTCGGCACGTTCGAGCTCTTCAGCGCCGCCGCGACGCTTTCAACATGAGCGGCGGCACGATCAACGTCATCAATCCCAGCACCGGCACGACCAAGGTCGACTATCGGAACAACATGCCGACCGCGCAGTCGATCGTCACGGGCGGCACGGTCGTGATCGGAGCCATGGGTGCGCCCGCCAGCAGCATCTACACCGTGTCGGGCCGGATGCCGAGCACGATCGTCAACGCCACGCAGACGATGCGGGTGAACAACGCCACCGTGAACCTGCGGGGCTCGACCCTCATGAATGACGGCATCATCGATTTCACAGGCGCCAATCGCGCGCTACGACTTCACTGCTGTCGGTCCGATGACCTACAGCGGCTCCGGCGTCTTCGGCACAGCCGTCACGCCTGTCGCAGGCGTTGGCATCAGCAGCAACAGCCAGTCCCTCGATCACGCTCAACTCACCGATCGTCGCGAACCGCGTCAACCTGTTCACGGGCGGGTTCGTCAACAGCAACCAGATCACGCTCGGCAACGGGGGCGCGTCGACGACCGTCGTCCAGATCGGATCGACAGGTCTCTTGACGCCGGGCGGCTCATTCGACGTCAGCCCGGTGCACAACCAGGGCACGGGCGGCGAGATCCTGCTCTACGCCTTCGAGACGGCCCCGCGCACAACCGGCGTCGAGGTCAACCCGACACGTCAACTGACCAGCATCAACCTCATTGACAACCCGAACGGCGTGACCATCGCGGGTGGCGACCTGACGCTGAACTCGGCATCCGCTGCTCTCGTCCTGACGAACGGCAGGCTCATGACCGGTGCCAACACGCTCACCCTCAGCTCAGGGACCGCGACGGTGACCCGCACGAACGGCTTTGTCGACGGCAATTTCCGCAAGACGTACGCCGCAGTTGCCAGCAAGACCTTCGAAGTCGGAACGGCGAGCGGTTACTCGCCAGTCCTGTTCAACGTCACAGCAGGCGCATTCCCGGCAACGGTGACCGCCAAGGCGATCCAGGGAGCGCATCCCAACTTCACCGATCCCACACTGGCGCTGCAGCGGTACTGGAATCTGAGCGCCGCGGGTGTCACCGCAGACCTGACGTTCAACTATCTGACTGCCGACATTCCCGCGACGGCGAACGAGAGCAACTTCGTCATCTTCAAGTACGACGGGATCTTCACGCAGCCGGGCGGGACGGTGGACGCCGCCGCCAACCAGGCGACGATCACCGGTGTGACGGACTTCTCGGATTGGACGGTCGCTGAGCCCGGAGCGATCGGGCCTCCGCCGCCGCCTCCACCTCCGCCTCCGCCTCCACCGCCACCACCTCCGCCACCTCCGCCTCCGCCTCCGCCGCCTCCGCCGCCGCCGACCACCGACCACACCCGCCACCGCGCACCGGGTTGCGGCCGGCGCCGGGTCACGATTCCGGCACGGTCCAGAGGCCGGCTGACCCCCGTACCCGTCCACGTGCGCGATCAGCGGGCTACCAGCGGGAGAGCGGATCACGGACGTGAACCTCGTTCTCAACGATGTCAACCACCTCAACCCGGACGACGTCGACATCCTGCTCGTAGGGTCCGCAGGGCCAGCGCATCACTCCGCTGTCGGACGTCGGTGGCATTGGTGATGCAGTCGACGTCGACCTCACCCTCGACGACGAGGCCGGCGCGCCTCTGCCCGATAGCACTCAGCTCGTCTCGGGCAGCTTCCAGCCGTTCAACTACGGCACTACCGACACGTTCCCGGCACCGGCGCCGTCACCGAACAACGTCCATCCGCTATCGGTCTTCGACGGCACGAACCCGAATGGAACGTGGAGCCTCTACGTCTTCGACGACGTGGCGAGCAACGGCGGCAGTATCGGTAGCTGGGACCTGACCATCACGACCGGTCCCGCGCCTCCGCCGAGCTGTGGCCCGGAGATGCAGATCGACTCGGCCACCGCGACAGTGTCGTCGCCCTACCCGTCGAACTGCACGATTTCGGGCCTTGGCGCCTCGATCACGGACGTGAACCTGGTGCTAGACGGCGTCTACCACACGTTCCCGGATGACCTCGACCTGCTGCTGGTCGGCCCGCAGGGACAGAACGCGATCGTCACGTCGGACGCCGGCGGCCTCTTCGACATCAATGACGTCGACCTCACGCTCGACGACGAGGCCGGCGCGCCGATTCCGGATGCAACGCAGATCACCACCGGGGCGTACCAGCCGGGCAACTACCCGGGGGCAGATACCTGGCCCGCTCCGGCGCCGGCTCCGAGCGGAGGCAGTGCCCTCTCGGTCTTCGACGGCACGAACCCGAACGGAGTTTGGAACCTGTACGTGTTCGACGACGCGGCTCAAGACGGCGGCTATGTTCGGGGCTGGAGCCTGGTCATAACGACCGGACCGCCACCACCGCCACCGCCGCCACCACCGCCGCCGCCTCCGCCGCCTCCGCCTCCGCCACCACCGCCACCACCGCCTCCGCCGCCGCCTCCCCACCGCCGCCTGGCTGTCGCCCCGGGGTCGTGATCCCGATCGGCCCTGGCCCGGCAACGCCGTATCCGTCGAACTGCGTCATCTCCGGCCTCAGCGGCACGATCACGGACGTCAATCTCGAGCTGAACGCCCTGAGCCATACGTGGCCGGACGACATCGACATCCTGCTGGTCGGGCCCGGCGGCCAGAACGCGTTCCTCATGTCTGACGCCGGTGGGGACACAGACGTGGTCGACATCGACCTGCGTGCTCGACGACGCTGCGTCGCAGCCGCTTCCGGATGAGGACCTGCTGGCCTCGGGTGGCCTACCAGCCGGCCAACGTATATGGAAGGGAAAGGGCGCCTCGTGGCGCCCTTTCCTTTTCGCTTCCGCACTGGGCGCGTTAGCCTGACCCCTCTCCAACGAGGAGGACACGAATGAGCACCACCGTTACCACCGACCTGCTTGCAGACGTCGACCGCATGGACGCGAAGGCGTTTGCCTCGTATCTGAGCGAGGACTGCGTGCTGCGCTTCGCCAATGCCGACGAGGTCGTCGGCCGTGACGCGATCGAAGGAGCGATCGCCGGCTTCTTCACCACGATCAAGGGGCTAAGCCATCACGTGCTCGACCAGTGGGATGTCGACGACACGACGATCGTTCAATTCGAGACCACCTACACGCGGATGGACGACCGCCGGGTCACCGTTCCCGCCGTCACGATTTACCGCCGCGGCGCCGATCTGATCGACGACTACCGCATCTACGTGGATCTCTCGCCCGTCTACGCGTGACCTATACGCCTGCCGCCGATCGCTACGAGCGGATGAGCTACCGGCGCAGTGGCCGCAGCGGCTTGCAGCTGCCGGCGATCTCGCTCGGGCTCTGGCACAACTTCGGACACGACGATCGACCTCTCGAGGTCGGCCGAGCGATCATCCGCCGCGCCTTCGACCTCGGGATCACCCACTTCGATCTCGCCAACAACTACGGGCCGCCGTACGGCTCCGCGGAGGAAAACTTCGGGCAGATCCTCCAGGAAGACCTGGCGCCCTTTCGCGACGAGCTGGTGATCTCCACGAAAGCGGGTTACGACATGTGGCCGGGGCCGTACGGGGAATGGGGCTCGCGCAAGTACCTGCTCGCGAGCCTCGATCAGAGCCTGCGCCGCATGGGGCTCGACTACGTCGACATCTTCTACTCCCACCGTTTCGATCCGGAGACGCCGCTCGAGGAGACGATGGGCGCGCTCGACACCGCCGTCCGGCAGGGAAAGGCGCTCTACGTCGGCATCTCGTCCTATTCGGCGGCGAAAACGGCCGAGGCCTACGCGATCCTGCGCGAGCTCGGCGCGCCGTTCGTCATCCACCAGCCCTCCTACTCGATGCTGAACCGCTGGATCGAGGAAGGCCTCCTGGACACGCTCGGGGAGCTTGGCATCGGCTGCATCGTCTTCTCGCCCCTGGCGCAGGGGATGCTCACCGACAAGTACCTCGACGGGATCCCCGAGGGGTCGCGGGCGACTCGCCACAGCTCACTCTCGCCCGACCTGATCACCGACGACGTGCTCGAGAAGATCCGCGCGTTGAACGGGATTGCAGCGGCCCGGGGTCAGACCCTGGCCCAGCTGGCGCTCGCGTGGACGCTGCGCGATCCACGGGTCACCTCGGCGCTCATCGGAGCGAGCAGCGTCGAACAGCTCGAGGCGAACGTCGCCGCCCTCGACCGGCTGGACTTCACCGACGACGAGCTGGCCGAGATCGATCGCTTTGCCAGCGACAGCGGCATCAATCTCTGGGCGGCTTCGAGCCGCGAATAGCGCAGTTCAAACTTGACCCGGAGGCGTCGCCGGGTCGATACTCGCCCCCGCAGAACTGCCCAGTGGGGGAAACAAGGGAGAAGGAGGATCGCCATGCACGTGCGTTTTCGCACGGACCGTGGCCGGTGGCTTCTGCCGGCCATCGGGCTGGTCGCCGTCGTCCTCGCGACAGCGACCGGCTCATTCGCGACGCCCGGGGGGAGCACAGCCGGGCCACCAAACATTCAAGGCGAGGGGGGCACGCTCCAGGACGTCGACAACCGCGTGGGCCGCAAGGCCCCGAGCGCGACGCAGCGGGCCCTCGTGAAAACTGGTTCCGAAGCGCGGTTCAACAAGTTCGGCGCGCCCGGAGCCCTGTCCGCGCCGGGCACGTACCTCGCCACGGGCCTGCCGGCCAACGACGTCGTAGCGGCGCGGGAGTACCTCAGCCAGAACAGCGAGCTGCTGGGGCTGAGCACTGCTGAGCTCGCCCAGCTCGAGCTCGTCAACGCACCGTCCATCGGCAAGGGGAGCGCCGTGCTCTTTCGCCAGGCGTTCGGCGGCCTCGAAGCCGCTCGCGACGGTCTCGTAACGGTCGGCGTCGTCGACGGCAAGGTCGCTTACCTGTCGTCGTCTCTGGCAACCGACACGACGCTGACCAACTCGGTCGTCCTCTCACCGGAGGACGCCGTACGCGCCGCGGCCCAGGCCGCGGGACAGCCGGCCGGCGCCATCTCGAAAATCCGCAGGGAGAACGGCTGGATCGTCATGAACGTCGACGGCTACACCGATCCGGCACGCGTTCGCCTCGTCGGTGTGCCGACGCCGACGGACGGCGTTCGGCGGGCCTACGAGGTCCTGATCATGGACGTCGTGGCCTCGGACCCACTCGGCGCGATGAGCTACATCGACGCTGAGAACGGCGCGCTGCTCGTGCGCGACGGCATCGTGCAGCACGCTTCCGACAACCCGGCGTGGAAGGTGTTCCCGGCCAATCCGCCGCTCGACTACTCGACGAGCGACACCCGGGACATCTGGTGCTGGAGCATCACTCCCTCCGTGCCGGGGTGCGAAAAGGTGATCGCAAACAGCGCGTCGCCGCTTCCGTGGGACGTAAACCCAGCGACGGGCACTTCGACGTTGATGACCCGCGGCAACAACGCACGGGCGACGGAGAAGTGGAATTCGAACGTCGGCAACCAGCAAGGCGTCAACCACTCGTTTTCGGCCACCCGCGACTACGTGTACCCGTGGACGAACCAGTGGTTCGAGAGCCGCTGTAACCCGGCCTCGTTCACGTCGCTGCAGTTGAACGACATCGATGCGGCGCGCGCAAACCTGCACGCGATGCACAACCGCATGCACGACTGGTCGTACCACCTCGGCTTCACGGAGGCGACCTTCAACGCGCAGGTGGACAACTTCGGCCTCGGTGGGTTGGGGAACGACCCGGAGCACGGAAACGCTCAAGCCGGCGGCATCGTCGGCGGGCCGCCCGGGTTCGCGTCGCGCGACAACGCGAACCAGTTCTCACCTATCGACGGGCTCGTGCCGGTGACGAACATGTTCCTCTGGCAGCCGATTCCGGCGAGCTTCTACGGACCATGCGTCGACGGCGACTACGACATGTCCGTGATCGCACACGAGTACACGCACATGATCTCGAACCGCATGGTCGCCGGGCCGAACGCCGGTCTCTCGGGGAATCAGGCCGGCGCGATGGGCGAGAGCTGGTCGGATCAGGCTGCGGCCGAGTTCCTCAACTCGCAGGCGCTCGTCCCGGTTTCCGACGAGAACCCGTTCGCCGTCGGTCCATACGTCACCGGCGACAAGGTCGCGGGCATCCGCAACTACGGCATGAACGCGAGCCCGCTCAACTACTCGGACGTGGGCTACGACTTCGCCTGCAACCAGGGCGGCACCTGCACGCAGCGCACGCAGGTGCACGCTGACGGCGAGATCTGGTCGGCGACGAACTACGACATCCGCCAGGCGCTGATCGAGGCGTACAACGACGCGTTCCCGGCCGGGGACATCGGGCTCCAGCAGGCGTGCTTCGCAGGTGACCTGCCGGTCACCCAGTGCCCGGGGAACCGGCGCTGGGCGCAGCTCGAGTTCGACGCCTGGCTGCTGATGGCGAGCGGGTCGGTGAGCATGGTCGACGCGCGTGACGCCATGCTCGCGGCCGACGTGATCCGCTTCGGGGGCGCGAACCAGGCGCTCCTCTGGAACACGTTCGCGCGACGGGGGCTCGGGACGGGCGCAGCCAGCGCCGGCTCGGCCGATTTCGACCCGACGCCGAGCTTCGAGTCGGCCCACGCCGACAACGCCACGGTGACCTTCAAGGCCGTCGGCGAGGCGGACGGGCACCCCGTGCAGCTGTTCGTCGGCCGCTACCAGGCGGCTACGACGGCGATCGCGGACACCGACCCGGCCACGCCGCTCGGGGACACATTCAGGATCGTCCCCGGCACGTACGAGTTCGTCGCACGAGGGAACGGCTTCGGGTCGAAGCGGTTCAGCTTCTCGTTCAACCCGGGGCAGGTGCGCGACATGCCGGTCAACATGTCCCGCAACCTCGCCTCGAGCACGAGCGGGGCGACGGCGTCGGGCGACGGCGTCAACCTCGACAAGCTGATCGACGACACCGAGGTCACGGACTGGGCCTCGCTCAGCGGGCCGGTGGCCGGCAAGCAGGTCACCGTGCGCCTCGACCCATCGAAGGCGTCGCACCAGGTCCGCCGCGTCCAGGTGAGCGCGATGCTTCGCGTCAACACCGCCGACGCGAACGATCCGGGCACCCAGAGCCGCTTCTCAGCCCTCCGGCAGTTCCAGATCTGGACCTGCGAGGCGAAGGGTGCCGTGGACTGCTCGCAGAGCTCGCAGTTCAGGCTCATCTTCACGAGCCAGACGGACGCGTTCCCGTCTGGAGTGCCGCGACCGCGCGCACCCGAGCTGATCATGAGGTCGTTCGACGTCCCGCAGACGAAGGCGACCCATGTCCGGCTGGCGGTCGTGACGAACCAGTGCACGGGCGGACCGGCGTACCAGGGCGACCTGGACGACGATCCGGCCAACTCGACCGACTGCGACGAGACCACCCTGCCCGGCTTCAACGTGAACGCGAACGCGCGTTCGCGCAGCCGAGCTGCAGGTCTTCTCGCACTAGGGCTACTAGGAGGGGGCCCCCGTGCGCTGGGGGCCCCTCCGTTTCCTTGTTTGAAATTCTCGCCGCGGCGGTAGGAGATGCACGACGCTGGCAACGCAGCGGGGGGAGGAACCGTGACTGGAAGACTGCGTTTGGTGGCTGCGGTGGCCTCGGGGCTGATCGCCTCGTTTCTACTTACAGGAGCCGCGCTCGCCCAGGAGGCCGATCAGGTCACCGAGGTGGCCGTCGAGCAGGCGGACGGCTTCGCCACGCTCAGCTGGGACTCGGTGGCAGGCGCGACCGACTACCAGATCGAAAGGACCCCTGTCGACGCGAACAACGTGCCGACCGGCCCGGCGGTGATCGTGGGCGTGTGGCGGCCGAACCGCACCGTCACGCCCGACTCGCCGACCTTTGCGGATGCCGGGTTCAACCCCGGTGATCGCTTCCAGTGGCGGGTCCGCGCGCGCACCGGCGCGATTGCGCACCCGTTCTCGGACCCGGTGTTCGCGACCACGCTGCCGCAATGGGGCGACCCAGCCGTGCCCGGGGAGAACCTGCGCACCCAGTGGGAGCTGACCCAGGCGGCGCAGTTCACCAACGACGTCAACGAGTACGCCTACACCGCCGCGCTCGACGCCGCCAGCGACCGCGTGCGGGTCGTGGAGATCGGCCGCACGATCCTGGGCCGGCCGATCAACATGTTCATCATCGGCTACCCGACCCCGCCTCGCCACGTGAAGGCGGTCGCCGGCTCCACGGCCGCGCTGATCAACTGCAACGTGCACGGGAACGAACCGTCGTCCCGCGAGGCGTGCATGATCATGGCGCGCGAGCTGGCGTTCGCCGACGACCCGCGCACCCTCGACATTCTGTCGGACACGACCGTGCTGATCGTCCCGTCGATCAACGGCGACGGTCGCGCTGCCAACACGCGCGGCAACTCCACCGGCCAGGACCTGAACCGCGACTATTCACTGATCCGCGAGCCCGAGACGTTCGCATTCGTCGAAATGATGCGCGACTACAAGCCGGAGGCGGCCTTCGACGGCCACGAGTTTGGAAACAATTCGGCCGGCGACCTACCTGTGCTTCCGCCGCGGCACCTGAACGTGGCGCAGTCGATCCACGACGAGTCGAAGAGCATGATCGAGGACTGGCTGTACGGGCACGGCTCGGCCGACGGCTGGTGGTACTGCCCGTACGGCTGCCAGGGCGGCGGCGCGGTCGGGCTCAGCCAGGAGACGATCCTGCGCAACACGATGGGCCTCAAGAGCGTGGTCGGCTCGCTGCTGGAGGCGCGCAGCGCGGGCGGGACGACGCGGCCGAACGAGGGCAACGCGCCGAACAACCGCCGGCGCAAGAGCTACTCGGCCATCTACACGTATCAGCAGTTCCTCGACTACCAGCTTGCGAATCGGTCGGAGATCGAAGAGGCGATCGAGGAGTCGATCGCGTTCCAGACCTCGAACACCGGCCGGATCGTGTTCCGGGGCTCGTATCCCATCCCGGCTTTCCCGGCGCCGCATCCGGGCGAGAGCCCGCCGCCGGACGAGGATCCAACGCCGGAGCAGATCCTCGATCCACCGCCGTGCGGCTACGTGCTCAGCGAAGAGCAGTGGTCGCAACCGCAACCGGATGGGAGGCCGGTCGGCGACCGCATCGTCGCCCACGGCATCCACGCGGCCCACCGCATCGGGCGCCACGACTACTGGGTCCCGATGGACCAGCCGCAGCGCGGGCTGATTCCGCTGCTGCTCGACGGGCAGGCAGAGGAGCCGATTGTCGCCGCGCAGCGGGTTGCCTGTTAGCTAGCGGAGGACGCCGTCGATGACGTGGATCCTGGCGTTGGCGACGTCGTAGTCGGCGCACACGGTCGTGGCGCGGTTGTCGAACCGCGCCATGGCGCCTTTCGGCGCGACGGTGAGCGTGTCGCCGGCGAGCGTGGTCACGTTGCCGGCGTCGCGTAGGGCGGCGAGCGAGCGTCGTCCCTTCACGATGTGGGCTTCGAGCAGGGCCCGGAGCTCGCGCTTCCGCTTCAGCAGCAGATCGTCGAGCCGTCTGCCGGTCGAACGCGGCCGCGAACGCGTCGTCGGTGGGCGCCAGGATCGTGACGCCGTCTGCTCTGTGTAGGTAACGGGCCAGCCCCGAGGCGCGCACGGCGGCCTCGAACGTCGTCACCACCGGGATCCACGTCAGCGCCACGTCGGCTGGGTCGTCCCTGAGTGACGCCGGCGTTCCCGGGTCGTCGCCCGAGGGGAGCAGATCGCACAGCGGGCCGGTCACCAACGGCGCGTTCGCGGTCGCCGACGGCGCCGTCGTGGTCCCGCCTGCCCGGGCCGCCCGCTCCGGCGTGTCGTCATTGCCACCCGAGCAGCTGGAAGCCACGATCGCCACAGCCAGAGCGGCGACGACGCGAAGCCCGAGCATCGCCGCACTATGCCAGGGCGATATCCGGGCGCCGCGTGGTATAGACGCGCTGTGCCTGCAGGGGCCAAGACACGGGCTGCGATCGCGGCGCAGCCGGAGTGGCTGCGCGCCGTGCCGACGGAGCGTCAGTTGCGTGTGGGCTCGCTCGTTGTCGTGACGGGCTGCGGCACGTCTTTTCACGCGGCATGCACAGTCCCACGGGTCGACCACCGGATCGACGGCGGCTTCCGGGAGACGCGCGTCGAGCATGCGCTCGAGTGTGTGCTGCGACCCCCACGCGCCGACCTGCTCGTCCTCGTCAGCCACGAAGGCGAGACGACACTGACCCTCGAGGCGGCACGGGCTTTCGACGGACCGAAGTGGCTGGTAACGGGCAAGGCCGAAGGGCCGATCGCGGAGCTCTGCGAAGAGGTGATCGTGGCGACGCCGGAGCTGGAGAAGAGCTACTGCCACACGGCGAGCTATACGTGCGCCGTTGCCGCGCTCGGCGCGCTCGCGGGCGAGGACATCTCCTGGCTGCCGGACGCAGTGGCGGCCGAGCTGGAGGCGGAACACGAGCCTGTCTCGGAGCACGAGCGCTGGCTCGTCGCCGGCGCGGGCCGCGACTGGGCGACCGCGCAAGAAGCTGCGCTCAAGCTCCGTGAGGGTGCCCACGTCGCCGCCGAGGCACACCACACGGAGCAGGTCCTGCACGGACACCTGGCCGCGGTCGACGAAAAGGTGCGCTGCTTCGTGCTCGAGGGCGAAGGCCGCGCCGCGGAACGCGCGCACGGCCTCGTGGCGGCGCTGGGAGAGATCGGCTGCGAGACAACCCTCGTCCCTACGCGCCATCCCGTCGTCGACATCGTGCGCTTCCAACTCTTGACGGTCGACCTCGCGGAGGCGCGCGGCGTAGACCCGGACATGATCCACCTCGACGAGCCGCGCTGGAAGCGAGCCCGCGACAGCTACGC
>CAWFZH010000012.1:0-75472 GCA_963820335.1 uncultured Actinomycetes bacterium
GACTTAGTAACAGTCTGTTGCTAGGGTCGCCCGCTGTGGAGGGCTCGATCCTCGTCACCGGTGCGGAAGGCTTTGTCGGAAGCCATTTGCTGGCCGTTCTTGGCGAGCGGGCCCGGCCGCTCGACGGTGACGTCACGGACGCTCAGGCCATGGCCGATGCGGTCGGTCGCGGCGAGCCTGTGGCAGTTGTTCACCTGGCTGCCGGCTCGTCGGTCGGCGCCTCCTGGAGCGATCCGGGCGAGGCGTGGCGCGTGAACGCACTCGGCACGGTCAACGTGCTCGAAGCGGTTCGCACGCAGGCGCCGGACGCGCGTGTGCTCGTCGTCTCGACGGGTGAGGTCTACGGCCGTGCCGAGGAGATTCCGACGACCGAGGACGCCCCGGTCGCACCGCTCTCGCCGTACGCGGCGTCCAAGGCGGCGGCCGAAGTCGCGGCGGGGCAGGCACAGCGAGCCGGCCTCGACGTCGTCGTCGCGCGCGCCTTCCAGCACGAAGGCCCGGGCCGCGACGAGCGGTTCGCCGTCGGCTCGTGGTCGGCGCAGATCGTGCGGGCCGAGGAGGCCGGCGGCGGCACCGTCCAGGTCGGGGATCTCACCGCGCGCCGCGACATCACCGACGTCCGGGACGTCGTCCGCGCCTACGAGGCGCTCCTCGACCCGTCCGTCCCCGCCGGCACGTACAACGTCGCCTCGGGCCGAGCCGTCGAGATGCAAGAGGTGCTCGACATCCTCGTCGGCCTCGCCGCGTGCCCGATCGAAGTCGAGCGCGACCCGGAGCGCCTGCGCCCCGCCGATCTCCCCGTCGTCTCCGGCGATGCCTCACGCCTGCGGGCGGCAACCGGCTGGGAACCTACGATTTCCCTCGAGCAGACCCTGGCGGACACGCTGCAGGCGGCCCGGGTCGCTTCGGAAAGGATGGCAAGCGCATGAGCGACAAGCGGGCACTGATCACGGGCATCACCGGCCAGGACGGCTCGCACCTCGCCGACCTCCTCCTGGAGAAGGGCTACGAGGTCTTCGGCATGGTCCGCCGCTCCTCGACCGAGAGCTTCGAGCGCATCTCGCACCTCGTCGACCGGGTCACGCTCGTCCAGGCCGATCTCCTCGACCAGCCCTCACTGGTCGGCGCGATCGAGGAGGCCCAACCGGCCGAGATCTACAACCTCGCCGCGCAGAGCTTCGTGCCGACCTCCTGGAAGCAGCCGGTCCTGACGGCGGAGTTCACCGCCACCGGCGTCACGCGCATGCTCGAGGCCATGCGCCGTGTCGACCCTTCGATCCGCTTCTACCAGGCCTCCTCGTCGGAGATGTACGGGAAGGTGCGCGAGATCCCACAGAACGAGACGACGCCCTTCTACCCGCGCTCGCCCTACGGCGTGGCCAAGGTCTACGGCCACTTCATCACCGTCAACTACCGCGAGTCCTACGGGCTCTTCGCGGTCTCCGGGATCCTCTTCAACCACGAGGGGCCTCGCCGTGGCCTCGAGTTCGTGACGCGGAAGATCTCGGACGGCGTCGCGCGCATCAAGCTGGGCCTCGCCGACGAGCTGCGGCTGGGGAACCTCGACGCGCAGCGTGACTGGGGCTACGCGGGCGACTACGTCGAAGCGATGTGGCTGATGCTGCAGGCCGACGAGCCCGACGACTACGTGATCGCGACCGGCGAGGAGCACTCGGTGCGTGAGTTCGTCGAGATCGCGTTCGAGCACGCGGGTGTCGACATGGAGAAGCACGTGGCGCTCGATCCCAAGTTCCTGCGGCCGGCGGAGGTCGACCACCTGGTCGGTGACGCGACCAAGGCGCGAGAGAAGCTCGGCTGGGAGCCGCGCGTCTCGTTCCGCGAGCTCGCCGAGATGATGGTCGATGCCGACCTCGAGCGACTGACGGCTACGGCGAGTCGCCCCGAGCTGGCGTAGCCACGGCCCCGAGCGCGGCGAGCCACTCTTCGCGCACCCGGTCCCAGCTGTAGTTCTCGCGCACGTAGCGGCGCCCCTGGCTGCCGATCGCGTCCGCGAGGGGCTTGGCGCGGGCGAGCAGGTCGAGCATCTGCGCGTATTCGGGGCCGCTCTCGTACCAGAGGCCCCCGCCGGAGCGGCGCGACTGCCCGACGAGGACCGGCGAGACCGCGTTCGACAGCGTCGGCCGCCCATGCGTCCACGCCTCCAGCTGCGACAGCGAGAGGCTCTCGTAGGGGGACGGGCAGACGACGACCTCGGCGCCCGCGATCGCGTCGTGCTTCTGTTGCTCCGGGACGAATCCGAGCGCGTGGAACCCGTCACCCTGCGGCAGCTCGACGTCTCCCGAGCCGATGAGGACGAGGTCGAGGCCGTCGGGCCTGGCCGTCCGATAGCGCGTGTGGTGCTGAACGAGGTCGGGGACCCCTTTGGACGGGTCGAGGCGTCCCAGATAGGCGGCGTAGGGGTGCGCGACGCCCGTCTCGGCCTGGAAGCGCGCGCCGTCGCCCTCGAGCTCGTCGACGCCGACCCCGATGATTCGCGATCGTTCGTCCTCGACGCCGAAGCGGACACGTGCCAGCTCGCGTTCCTCCGGCGTCGAGAAGAGGAGCGCCCGGGCCCTGGCGAAGACCTCGTCGAAGATCGCCAGCCGGAGGGGCGGCTCGTCGTGCATCGTCGGGTAGAGGACGGCGCGGTCGGCGACCAGCGGCAGGCCCTCGGCGGTCGTCGCATAAAGGTAGGTCATGAAGACGACGACGTCGTATTGGCTTCCCTTATCGCTCAGGTGCTCGAGGAGCTCGGGCGAATGCGGGCCCTGGGCACGCATCCACTCGCGGCCGAGCTCCAGATCGTGCGGCGCGCGGTAGGCCTTGTCGGAAAGGCGCGCGAAACGCTTCGGGTCGCGGGGCTCCGGGACGGGAAAGCGCAGGACGCGAACGCCGTTGACCTCGTCCTCGCCGGGCGGATAGTGGTCGGCCCAGGTGAGGTAGTCGAGCGCGCAGGTCGTGACGACCGTGAGCTCGAGCTCCGGCGCGAGCAGCTCCGCGATCCGGCGGGCGAGGGTCTCGGCCCCTCCGAGCACCTCGTTGCCGTAGCGCTGGACGACGATCGCGGCGCGCATCAGCTCTCCTCGAGCAGCGGCGCGAGCGTCCGCCGGATCCTCGGCGCGATCGCCTCGGGCCTGAGCTCCGCCAGCCGCTGGTCGGCCGCCTCGGCCAGCGCCAGTCGCGTCGACTCGGAGGAGACGATCTCGTGCAGCGCCTCCGCCACGAGCGGCAGGTCGTCGCCTTCGAGGACGATCCCCGCGCCGCCGACGGTCTCCGGCATGGCGCCCGCAGCCCGTGCGACTACCGGCGTGCCGTGCGAGAGCGCCTCGATCAACGGTGCGCAGAAACCCTCGTGGACGGACATCGAGAGATACGCGTGGGCCCGGCGGTACCAGGCATCGCGCGCCTCGGAGGAGATCGGCCCGGTGAAGAACACCCGCTCGACGCCGATTTTCTCGACCAGCCGGTCGAGCGCAAGTCGATAGTTCTCGAAGCCGACGTGCGACCCCACGATGGCGAGGGAGGCGTCCGGCGCCCGATGTCGCTGGAAGAGGGCGAAGGCCTTGATCACGTCCTCGAGGCGCTTGCTCGGCACGACGCGACCGACGGTCAGCACGATCGGATCGCCGACTCGTCCGTTCCGGGGCGCCCGAGCGGGAACGTCGAGGAGCAGCGGAATCACGTCCGCGTCGCCGAGCCCCGCCTCGCGGAGGTCGATCGCGTTGAAGCTGGAATCCGCAACGAGCACCGCGGGCGGCTTCCCGAACGAAGTGAGCGCGTCGCGGCCCTGGTCACAGAGATCGGCCACCGCCTGGTTGTAGGGCCGCAGGTACTTGCCCGGCGTGATGTTGTGGTAGACGAGCCCGACGCGCTCGGGCTCCGCGCGCGCAACCTCGGCCGTCTTGCTGAAGATCGAGTACCGGAGGATGACCTTGCCCTTGTTCAGCTCCTTGCGGACCTTGTCGAGCCGGAGGACCTCGGTCGAGACGTCCGGGTGCACGTGCTCCGCGACGATCAGGCCGTCGTGGCCCCATTCGCGGAGCAGGTCGCGCCAGGCGAAGGCCTGGTTCGTGACCGCGTCGTTGGGCGAGGCCGCCGGGAGCAGCTGGTGGACGACGGTCATGTGAGGCTCTCGACGGCTTCGCGGAAGCGCGCCCGAACGGCGGGCCAGCCGTACGCGCCGAGGACGTACTCGCGCCCGGCCGCGCCGAGCTGCTCGCGGGTCGCCGGCTCGGCGCGCAGCCGGTCGAGACCGTCGCGGTAGCTCTCGTAGGAGTCGAAGAGCAGCGCGCCGCCGGAGCGCTCTGCGTGTTCGCGGAGGACGGCTGAGCCCTTGTCGACCAGGGCGGGCGTTCCTTCGAGCCAGGCCTCCATCAGCACGATCGACAGGCTCTCCATGTGCGACGGGTTGACGAGCGCGAGCGCCTCCGCGTACGCGGCGCGCTTCTCGTCCTCGGGCACGAAGCCCGCGTGGACGACGACGCCTTCCGTCTCTTCGGGCGGCTCGTACGTTCCCTGGCCGATCAGCACGAGCTTTGGCGCGTCCTTGCGCTCCGCCGCATAGCGCACCGCGTAGTCGACTGCGATGTGCACGCGCTTGCCCTCTTCCAGCCGGCCCGCGTAGAGGACGTACTCGCCGAGCCCTCGTGCGGAGGCGAATCCGGCGGGCGGTGGCTCGTTCGGTGGGTCCCAGCCCAGCCCCACCACGGTGCCGTTGTCGAGTCGGTACAGGTTCTTCGCGAGTTCCGCTTCGGCGTCCGAGTTGAACAGGCACCCGCGGGCCGACTCGATCACGCGGCGCACGGTCTCGAGCCGCGCGTAGGGCTCGTCGTGCAGGCAGGGGACGAGCGCACTGCGGCCCGGATCGACCTGTGCGCCCCAGACCGTCGTCCCGAACAGATACGGGCTGAAGAGGACGAGGTCGTACTCAGCCTCGTGCTGCTCGAGGAAGCGCTGCAGCTCCGGCGACCAGACGCTGTTGGCGAGCCACTCGAGCTCCTCGGGGTAGGAGGCCTCGCCGGAGAGCACGCGAGGGTGGAGCGCCTCGTAGCGCGCCCCGTCGCGGCCACCGACCGGAAAGCGGTGCACGGTGACGCCGTCCTCCTCGGCGGTGCCGGGCGGGAGCTCGTTCTCCCAGGTGAAGTGGTTGACCGCGCACGTCGTGGCGATCTCGGATCGCCAACCGTTGGGCAGCGCACGGGTAGCCAGGCCGCGGACGAGCATCTCCGCACCCCCGACGAGACCGGCGCCGAAGCGCGGAACTACCCACAGAAGCCTCACACCCGTCAAGTACCCTAACTACGCCCGTGGCGTCGAAGTCGAATGTTGCCCGGGAGCCCCGTCTCACCGAGCGCGACGCGTCGCCAGAGCGGCGAGAAACGAGCGTTCGGTCCTCACGGAGGCTTCCCATCCTCCTCGAGGCAGCGGCCGTGCTGCTCGGCTTCGCGCTGCTTGCCGTCTACCTGACGTGGCCGCTCGCGCGCGACCTCGACGGCCGGATCTTCGGCCTTCCCGGTGACTCCACCGGGACGATTGCGCTGCTGTGGTCGTTTGCCGACAAGACGGGCTACCACTTTCTCGGGACCACCGACATCGAGCTCACCGGCGCGCCCTTCGGATGGGAGTTTCCGAACGCGCTCAATCTCCAGTGGGCGTTCGTCTTCGTCCCCGGCGTCCTCGCGACCAAGGTCATCGGTGAGGTCGCGGCTTACAACCTCATCGTCCTCTCAGGGCTCGTGCTGTCCGGGCCCGCCATGTACCTGCTGGTGCGGCGTCTCGGAGCCCATCCGCTCGTCGCCGCCTGGGCCGGCCTCGTGTACACGATCTTCCCCTGGCACCTGGAGAAGGCCCAGGGCCACGCGGGATTCGTGCACCTGGAGGGTTTCCCGCTCCTCGTCCTCGCCGTACTCGCGTGGTATCACCGGCCGGTCGTCAGCCGGGCGCTGCTGGTCGCGGCTGCGAGCCTCTTCCTGTGGCTGACGGCCGGCTACTTCGGCCTGCTCGGGGCGATCGCGCTCGGCGTTATGCTACCGACCGTCGTCGGCTCTGCACGCACGGCAGCATGGGCTGGCGCCGGGCGCTCACCCGGCTGCGTGTTGGCTGGCGGGACGCGCTCGCGGCCACGGGCGTGCTCTTTGTCCTGACTGCGCTCGGGCTCGACGACGGAGGGCGTCGCGCCGGAACGAGGAGCATCGGCGAGCTCTCGACCTACGGCGCGCGGTACTGGGAGTACATGTTGCCCTCCTACCGGAACCCGGTCTTCGGTGACGACGTCGGCTCCTATCTCTTCGCGCGCCTGCATGGAAGCAACTTCTCGGAGACCTCTCTCTACCTCGGCTGGTTGACCCTCACGCTGGCCGTTCTCTGGCTGGCGATCGCGATTGCTGCGGCGACGCGTGCTCCGCCGGAGCAGATCGTGGTCTCGGTTGCGCTGCCGGTGCTCGTCGCTGGTCGCCTTTGCTCTTCTCTCTCCCGAGCCCGCTGCCGGGCACCGACGTGCAGACCCCGGCGCGGCTTCTGTGGGAGTTCGTTCCGCAGTTCCGGGTGCCGTCTAGGTTCGTCGTCCTCGTCATGACGGGCCTCGTCTGTCTCGGCGCGCTCGGTCTCGAGGCACTCCGCCGCTCAGTCCTCGCGCCTGCCGTTGGACCGACGGCTGACGGCGCGCCTGGCCGCGGGGACTCTGCGTCGCGGCGATGGGAATCAGCTTCGTCGAGCTGACGATGGATCGTCAGCCCGCGACGATCGAGGTGGACCGCGTGCCGGCATATTACGGTGCCGTCGATGCGTGCTCCTGTCGGGCAACCTCGCCGAGTACCCGCTTGTCAAGGCGGATCAAGGCTTGAACTCCGACTACCTCTTCTGGCAGCGCGTCCACGAGCGGCCGCTCGTGAACGGGGCGCAGCTCGGAACGTTCGCGGACGCTGTCGGCCAGTCCCTCGTCAACCCGGCGTCACCCGGGACGGCCTCGTCGCTGGCCGCGCTCGGCGTCTCCGCGATCGTCATGCGGCCGAACGTGTTCGTGCTCACGGGAAACGTCGCGGCCCCGAAAGCGGCTGGCGCGCGGCTACGAGCTCCTCGGGCGCTTCGCCGGGGGGACGAGCGTCTGGCGAGTCGTGGCGAGGCCCGCTCCGGCGATTGCTGCGTTCACAACCGGCTTTTCGCACGCAGAGACGCCGATCGCTGCAGGCCACGTCGCGCTGGATGGTGAGCGACTGAGGCCGAGGTCGACATCTACGCCTGGCGCGCGGGGACCTATCTCGCCCGCTTCCAGATGGGCTCGTACGGTCAGCCGCGCGTGATCCGCATCGAAGGCCGGAACGACGTTTGAGCTCGCCGCGGTCTTCCGTCAACGCGCACGGTGACCGTTCCCGTTCGGCTACCCGCGGGGCGTTCATTCATCAGGCTCAGCTCGCGGCCAGGGCCGGAGCCGGTTCCCGACGGGCGGAACGTGACCGTCTACATGTCCAACTGGGCGTTTCCTCCCGACGCGAGGCCGCGGCAAGGCGAACCGCTCGAGGCCTTTCCGCGATGAGCCTCGCCTGCCCCCGCTGCAAGGGCCCCTCTGGACGGCCGGCCTGGCCTGCTCCGACGTGCGGCGCCGAGTATCGGGCGATCGACGGCGTGCCGATCCTCCTCACCGACGAGCTCACCGATCAGCATCTGCACCAGCGTGAGTACTTCGACGCCGAGTTCGCGGGCTACGACGAGTACACGGTCGAGAACTGGCGGCTCAGCTTCATCGACCGGATCTTCAGCGCGCTCGGCGTCCTCGACGGAGGCGGGCCCGTACCTCGACGTCGGCGTCGGCGGCTCGGGTGCGACGGTGATCGAGGCCGCACGCCGAGGCGTCAAGGCCGTGGGTTGCGACCTCTCCATCGAGGGCGTGCTCGCAGCGCGCCGGTTCACCGAACTCGAGCACGTCGAGCACTCGGCGGAGCTCGTCGTGTGCGCCGCGGAGGCGCTGCCCTTTCCGGACGAGCAGTTCGGCTCGGCGAGTGCAGTGGCGCTACTCGAGCATTTGGACGACGACGCCGAGGCCGTGGCCGAGCTGGCGCGCGTGGTCGCCCCCGGTGGCCGCGTGTGGATCACGGTGCCGCACGCGTACCGCTACCTCCCTCCGCCCGTCTGGCCGCTGTACTGGTGGCACGACCGCCGGATCGGGCACAAGCGCCACTACGACGAGCAGCGCCTCGTCGATCTGTTCGCCCGGCACGGGCTCCGCCACGAGAGGACATTCTTCAGCGGGCACCCAGTGAAGTTTCTTCAGCTAGGCCTGTCCGTCATCCTCCCGGCCGTGCGCCGACCGGAGTCACATGTCTGGTGGGCTCTCGAGCGACGCGATCGTGCGAAGGCTACTCGGCCACTCTGGGCCGTTCAGCTGAGCGCCGTGTTCGAGCGGCGCTAGCCGCTATCGTCGAGCGCCGTGTCGCGCGGACGCCATCTACTCGCTCGCCTGCGTACATCGCAGGGCGTCCGCGCAGGAGCGATCGTCGCTCTCGCGACGATCGTGATGAACGGCGCCGGCTACGTGTTCAACATCGCGTGCATTCGCTATCTCGGGTCGAGTGGCTACGGGGATGTGGCTGCCGTGCTGGCCTTGATTGCGCTCGTCAGTCTGCCGCTCGGTGCAATCCAGGTGGTTCTCGCGCGCGAGGTTGCGCAGATCCCTTCGATCGGCCAGATCGGTCCTCTTCTCCGCAAATGGACCATGCGGGCGTTCATCGCAGCGTCGGCCGCGCTCGTTCTGGGCCTGGTCCTCGTCGCGCCCGTTCAGAAGGCGCTGAACATTGAATCGCGATCGGCCCTCGTGTTCGGGCTCTTCGCGATCGTCTTCTCGGTTGTGGCCGCGGTGCTCTTCGGCGTCCTTCAGGGCGGCCAGCGGTTTCGAGCGCTCGGTGTGACGTATGGCTTGGGCGGTATAGCGCGTCCCATCCTGGTCGTCCCGGCGCTGCTCCTCGGCTTCGGCGCGGCAGGCGCGCTCGCCGTGAACACGATTGCAGGCATCATCGCCCTGCTGATCGCCGCCTGGGCCCTTCGTGATCTTTGGCCCTCGGACGGAGTGAGTAAGGCGCCACGACACGATCGGCGGCAGACGGTCGTCATGCTTGTTGGCTCCCTTGCATTCGCCTCGCTCACAAACGCAGACATCCTGCTCGCGAACTACTTCCTCGACAACTCTTCTGCTGGTGTCTATGCGGCTGCGGCGCTCGTCGGGAAGGCCGTCCTGTTTCTGCCGGCAGCTGTCGTCACAGTGCTGCTACCCAAGGCGGCATCGCGCGAGGCCGCCGGCACGACCTCGCAAGGGATCCTGTTCGCCAGTGCGGCCGTGACCCTCGTGGTGACCCTCGGCGCAACCGTAATTCTGGCCCTGGTTCCCGAGCGCCTGATCGTCTGGGCGTTCGGCGGCGAATTCAGTGCATCGACCGAACTGCTGGGCTGGTTTGGCCTTGCGATGACCGCTGCCGCCCTCCTCAACGTCTACCTCTCCGTCTACTTCGCCCAGCGGGACGCGCGCTTTCCACTGCTCGTTCTGGCCGCGGCCGTAGCGCAGGTGATCGGCATCGTGCTCTTCCACGACAGCGCGCTTTCGATCGTGATCGTCACGCTCGTCTGCGCGACGACTGTTCTCGCCGTGCACGAGCTGTTTTTCCCTCACGCACTGGCACGCGCGTGGATTGCACGCAGACGCGCGCTTGCAAGCCCCGCCCGAGCCGATGCTGCCGTCCTAGGAGCGAGTTGGACTCCCTGATCGCCGAGAGCACGTTCACGATCGCCTGCAACGGCGCGCCGGACGCGCCACCGGCCGCGGCCGTACGCGAGTTTCTCGTCCGCCACGAGGCTCGGCGCGTGACGACGATCTACCACCCACTCGAGCCTGAGGACGACCCGCGTCATTTCATCACCGTCTACGGACCAAACGGGGAGCACCGAACGCGGGCTCTCCGTCTCCCGTCGCGGACGCCATACACATACGCGTTCGATCCATTCGTTCCGCTCTGGCCCGAGCGTGTCGATTGCTGGATCGGCTTCAATAATCTCGCTGCGGGTCGAGGGCTCTTCCAACGACGACTCGGGCGCGCCGGACGTGTCGTCTACTGGGCAGTCGACTTCGTCCCCGACCGCTTCGGACGCGGATTGCTCACGCGGGCATACGACGCTCTTGACGCCCACTGTTGCAGGCGCGCGGATGCGCGCTTCGAGGTATCCCGGGCCGCGCTCGAGGCGCGGACTGCGCGCCACGGCTTGTCGCTCAGCGATGCGGCACCGGCCGAGGTTGCTCCGATGGGGGCTTGGCTCTCCCGCGTGCCGGTGGCGCCGGACGATTCCTGGCAGAAGCGCAAGATCCTCTTCCTGGGCCACCTCGTACCCAGACAGGGCGTTGCCATGCTGCTGGAATCGTTCGCTGTCTTGCACAACCGGGGCGTCGAGTTCATCGCCGAGATCGCGGGCCACGGCCCCCTTTTCGATCAGCTACAAGCTCAGACGGCGCGTCTCGGCCTCGCAGATCGCGTCAAGTTCGTGGGATTCATCGGTGACCACCGCCAGCTGGAGGAGTTCGTCGCCTCCGGCTCGGTCGCGGTGGCGCCGTACGACACCGCTGAGGACTCCTTCACCCGTTTCGCGGACCCGTCGAAGGTGCGGGCCTACATGGCCGGTGGGCTCCCTGTCGTGATGACGGACGTCCCGCCGAACGCGGACGAGCTGGCAGCAGAGGGCGGGGCCGAGCTCGTCCCTACACCCCTGAGGGGCTCGCGAATGGAATCGACCGTGTGCTCACCTCGCCGGAAGAGTGGAAACGTCGCCGTGATGCGGGTCTCGCCTACGCGAAGCGCTTCGACTGGGAAGAGATCGTCGGGCGGGCGATGACGGCGGTGGGCTTTGCCGCGTGACCGGGTCGCGGCTGTCCTGAATCGAAGAGGTGTCCAGACTGACCTGGTCGGGCTCCTCATCGGGGTCTTCGTCGCGGCTAACCTAGGCTGCGGTCGGCGTCGGCTCGCGGGCGAGCTGCTCGAGGATGTCCGTCCACCGAGATCGTGATGTCCCAGGAGGGATAGTCGCCGCGCAGGCGCCCGAGGTCGCTGATGTAACAGATGTGGTCGCCGCGCCGGGGCTCGTCGAGGTACTCGTGGCGGAAGGGCTGGCCGAGCAGCTCTTCGAGCCGAGCTCCTGCTTCGAGCACAGAGACGCTGTTGGCGCGCCCGCCGCCGAGGTTGTAGACGGCTCCGGAGCGGGGACTCTCGTAGAACGCCATCATGGCGGTGCAGACGTCGAACGAGTGGATGTTGTCCCGCACCTGCTTGCCCTTGTAGCCGAAGATCCGGTACGTCCGGCCCTCGCGGATCGCGCGCGCCAGGTAGGAAAGGAAGCCGTGGAGCTCCGCGCCGGAATGGCTCGGGCCGGTGAGACAGCCGCCGCGGAAGCACACGGTCGGCATGCCGAAGTAGCGCCCGTACTCTTGGACGAGGAGGTCTGCCGCCGCCTTCGACGCGCCGAACAGGCTGTGCATCGTCGCGTCGATGCGGCAGGTTTCGTCGATACCTTCGTGGTCCGCCTCGTCCTCATAGTCCCACCGAGTGTCGAGCTCGACGAGCGGAAGCTCGTTCGGCGCGTCCCCGTAGACCTTGTTCGTCGACATGAAGACGAACGGGGACTCAGGAACGTGCGCCCGCGCGGCTTCGAGCAGGTTCAGCGTCGCAAGAGCGTTGATCTCGAAGTCGTCGAAGGGCCGGGAGGCGGCGAGATCGTGCGACGGCTGAGCCGCGCAGTGAAAAATCAGGTCCGGCCTCGTCTCGCGAAGAGACGGGCGATCGCGGCGCGGTCGCGAATGTCAAGCGTCGTGGTGTGTGAAGTGACCCGTCGTTCCGCGTAGCCGCTGGAGGTTCCATGTCGTGTCGCCGTCCTGGCCGAAAAAGTCGCGCCGCATGTTGTTGTCGACTCCGTGCACGGTCCATCCGCGCTCGTCCAGGAACGTGACCGCTTCCGAGCCGATGAGCCCGCTGGAACCGGTGATGAGCGCTGTCTTTTCAGGCATGAGGGATTCGGGCGAGCCCATGAATACTAGAGAGCCGAAACGAGCCTCCGTCTCGTCAGCCTGTCACTCGACGGGACGCTCGAGAAGGCGGCGGTCGGGGGGTGGGCGTGAGCAGATGCGGGTCGAGCCGCGAGGGCCGTCGACGCTGAGCTCACCCATCGTCATCACGAGCGGGCGTGTGTCGTAGCTCCCCGGGAAGAGGTCGCTCGGGCGATCCGGCTCGGACCCGATGAGATCGACCAGCAGCTGCTGCCAGCCGGGCCGAAGCCGTACTCGAGCAGCCACTTTGACGACCTCGCCGGTAGCGGGTACCACGAGGAGCGAGCTGTTTCCGAGCGTGAAGAGCCTCGTTCTCGCATAAGCCGCAGCCGAGAAGCGGATCACGTGAGGGCCACCTGCAGTCGCACACACGAGCACCGTCGCGTCGTCGCGCATCATCCAGCGGTCGCTTCGGTCGAAGCCGGACGCGATACCCGCGATCGCACCGCCGGGCGCGCGGTCACTCGCATGAGTACAGAGCCGTCGGCGAAGCGTCTTACGACGGTGAGCCCCTTCGGCGGCTTGTAGGCCCGCGCAGTCTCCGGGGAATCACCGACTTGCAAGCCCTGTTGGGCGTCGTAACGTGGCCCAGTCAAACCCGAGGAGAGCCAGCTTCGGACCGAGATTCGGATCCGCCTTGTTCTCGACGCTGGCGCGAACTCCGTCCGCGAGAGTTCCGGACGGCGCGCCGTTCAAGACCGGGCGTCGGTGGTCGAGCTGGTAGAAGAGCTGATTGGCGACAACCAAGAAGTCTCGGGCCAGCGAGGGGTACTGAGCTATGGCGGCGCCCTTCGGAACCATGTCGTTGATCGCCCGAACGAGCTCGGGCGAGCGCGTGCTAACGACGAAGCCGTCTCGGCGGAAGGGCAGCTCGAGAGCCGAGAGCAGACATGCAGCTGCCACCAGGCTGATGGCCACCTTGGGGTCGACGCGTCGGGCCAGACCTTCGAGCCCTAACGCTGCGAGTACGACGATTCCCGTGAGCGTGAGCGCGAAGAAACGCGTGGGAGTCGAGACGAATTGCAGAGCGTCGTTCAGATAGGCGATCGGCATCGAGACGTCCCCGAGAACCGGAAGTTCGACGGTCGCCGGTAGGGCCAATGCGAGACCGAGCAATGCCATCGCCGCGGCCAGCGCGACCCCGAGCCGCGGCACCTGGCCCCGAGCTGCGAAGTAGAAGCCCGCGAGCGCAAGCACAAGCGTCGCGATGCCGACGTAGAGCGCGAGCTCGCCCTCGTTCGGCCGCAGCCCTCGTTCGGTGACGAAGTCCCGGCTGAAGTCTCCGAACAGTGGGTTGTCGGCCGAGGGCAACAGATAAAGGTGCGGCCTGGCCGTGAACGCGACGTCGTAAACGGGGCGGTCGAGCTGAGTGGACACGTCGCTCCTCTGGAGCAGCAGCGCCAGCCCGAGCGGGGCGGGGACGAGCATGAGCGCGGGGACGAGCAACGCGGTCGCGATAGCGGCGCGCCGGAGGATTCCGCGGCGCCAGGCTGCGATCAGCACCAGCGGCGCCGCCACGCAGAGGAACAGGGCTGCGGCGAGGCCGTAGTAAGAGTGCGTGTAGGTCGCGAGGAAGGCCGCACCGACGATCAGTCCGCCGCTTCGCAGGCCGGGCGCGCGGGCCCATTCCAGCGCGCCGAGCAGAAGGAGCGGGAGCGCGACAAGGGTGGCCAGCGTCGGGTGGATGCTCAGCTTCTCAAGGTGCCACGGGCGCGAGCAGGTAAGCCAGCCCTCCCCAGAACGCGACCGCGGGCCGGCAGTCGAGCCGCCTGAGACACCCGTACATCGTGAGTGACGAGCCGACTGCGGCTGCGAGGACGATCAGGTTGTACGCCGTCACGTCGCCGATTCCGACGAGTAGCAAGAGCATGTACGGAAGCTCGATAACCGCGTTCGAGAGCAGGAGCGAGCTAACTTCCTCGGCGCCGATCGGCCAGGCGATGTCGGTCGAGAAGGTCGGTGAGAAGTACGCGACGGCATGCTCGAAGCGGAACCTCGTCTGCCAGATCAGGGCCCAGCCGTCGCCGGGGCCGCCGTAGGTGGAATGTGTGAAGCGACCCGTCAGCGGCCACGTAACAGCCACGAATGCGACCACGTAGCCGAGCCCGGCCCAGGCCCAGTGCGGAACGGCTCGCAGTCGATCTAGCTACGGAGGAGACCACCTGGCCCGCGCTCCTATACTGGCGCCGCGCCAGACTCCATGCGACTTCAGGGACTTCAGGAGCGGTACAACCGGTGGCACGAGGAACGCCTCACGTCCGGCCCCTCGACCAGCTCTGACGAGCGTGAGGTTGCGGTTCTTCGACTGGCTCTTCGAGTTGACCGGGGCGGAGCCCGACGCGCAACTCCTCGACGTGGCGTGCGGCTCCGGCAAGTTCCTGGCTTACGCCCATGCGCGTGGCTTCGAAGTCACCGGTGTCGATGTCTCGGACGTCGCTGTCCAGGCTCGCGCAGGAGCGCGTTCCCGAGGCGAACGTCGTGGTCGGTGCCAGGGGAGAGCCTCCCGTTCGAGGACGACAGCTTCGACGTCGTCACATGCATCGGAAGCCTCGAGCATTTCCCCGATCCTGCTGCCGGCGCGGGGGAGATGGCGCGCGTTCTCCGACCCGGCGGGACGGCGGTCATCTTCGTGCCCAATCTCTTCTTCCTCGGTCATGTCTGGTTCGGCGTCAGCCGCGGCACGCAGCCGAGCGAAGGCGGCCAGGCGTTCTCCGAGATCTTCCTCAGCTCGCAAGGCTGGCGGGAGCTCCTCGAGCGAGGCGGGCCTCGACGTGCGCCGCTTTCGCGCGTGGAACCACATTTTCGCCTCCGAACGCGTCGGGCCGCTCGTCAAGACGAGCCTGGAACACGCTGTCGCGGTTCGCTCCGCGTCATGGCGCCTACGCGTTCGCTTTCGTCTGTCAAAAGCGCTCCGACTCCTGGCTGCGCCGCTGCCGGCTCGTACGGCTCGGCCTTTCTGGCCCTCACGGTGATGTAGGCCGCGTGCCGTGGATCCCACCGACCCGACGCGTGCCGGGAGGGGGAAGTACCCGGCTCCCGCTGTCGTCTCGACGTCAAATCCGTTCAACCTGAACAGGTCGGCCAGTCCACGGTAGGCAAAGACGCGTACGTGCTCCCACGATTTCCATGCGAACGCTTCGCCGCGATGGAGAGCCAACGGATTCCCGAGACCGCCGTGCTCGTGGCTCACGTTCGTCAGCGAGAAGGGTTGCCAGCCCGCGAAGAGCGAGAAGATGTTGTGCCAGCTGGCGAGGTTCTCGGTCGAGATGATCGCGTGACCTCCCGGACGCAGCACGCGGTGAACCTCGCGCACGAAGAGAGTCGTGTCGCGCAGGTGCTCGATCACCTGGTTGCTGAAGACGATGGCGAAACGGTCGTCCTCATACGGAAGCGGGCTCGTTGAGATCCGCGATCTGGACGTCGACTCCGCGCTCGGTTGCGAGCTGAGCCCGTTCCTCCACGGCCTCGACGCCGTGAATCTCGCCGGCGCCGGCCGCTCTGCGATGCGAACCGTCAGCGCACCGTCGTCACAGCCGAGATCCACGAACGCCCCGTCACCGGCGGGCGGCACGAGTCGCTCGATGTTCGCGACGTTCTCGTCGTGCGCCGTCTCGACCGCCGAGGCGGCCCAGCGCTGTAGACGTGACCCAGCCGGTGCGGCCATGGAAGTCAGCGCCGGGTCAGGGTCACGTGCCAGTTGAACGCGAGCTTGTGCAGCGGCCCTGACCGCATGAGCACGGTGTTCCAGGCCGGCACGCCGAGGCCGATGCCCTCGATGTTCGCCTTCGCAATCAGGTCTGCGTGGCGGTCGAGAAGCGTCTTCATGTCCTGGAACGAGTACTCGCGGAGGTGGTGGATGTCGCCCAGGACCGGGTCGACGGCATAGGTGTACGGGAAACCGGATCGGCCTGCCGATCGCGTAGCGCGCCAGGGACGTGAGGCGGAGGCGGTTCGGAGTGGTGTAGATCACCTTTCCGCCGGGCCGGGTGACTCGGAGTGCCTCGGCCACGAGGCGGTCGTCGCTCTCGACGTGCTCGATCACCTCGAGGGCGATCACGCAGTCGAACGACTCGTCCTCGAAGGAGAGATCGAGTGCGTCTTCGAGCTGGAAAGTGACGCCTTCGGGAAGGGGCGTGCCGTCCGGGAAGAGTTGCTCGACATCCGTGGCGACCACTTCTCCGGCCGCCGGCTTCAGGTAGCGCAGCGTGAAGTCCAGGTGGCCGGACCCGATCTCGAGCACGCGTGCGGAGCCGTTCTTCACCTTTCGCACGCGCTCGGCCAGGATCCGTCGATTCGCCGGATGGAACGTCGTCTGCTCCATGGCCGCGTCGCGCTCGGCGATTGCGGCCTGCAGTTCTGCCTTGTTCGTGTCGGTCACGGCCGGGACTCTACTGACGCCACCCGCGGCGGTTGAGCTCCTCCGGTTTCACGCGCGCGCGCACCGTTTCCCACGCGTAGACGGCCAGGGTCGTCCAGGAGGCCACGGGATGGAACCACCAGGCTCGGTCCCGCTTGCGGGCGTAGCCGATGGCCGACTGGACGAAGAGCGGGAGTGTCGTCACCGTGGCCAGCACGAAGAGTGCGAGGCCACGCCGGTACCTCCCCCACGGGTACGTCCGCTCTCCGCGGCCGCTGTAGTAGAGGAAGTCGCGCGCCCGCCGGCGGGTCTTGCGCCTGAAGTCGCGGAAGGTGGGCGCGAAGAGGTGGCCGATCGCAACGTCGACGCGCGCGACGACGTCGTGGCCCTGGTCCGCGAGCGCGCCGACCGCATCGATGTCGAAGACGTAGTCGCCGCTCAAGGCGGCGAGGAACGGCTCTCTCCGCACGAGATACCCGTTCGCGCCCATCGTCGGGAGCAGCTTCGGGTCGACACGAACACGGATGTAGCCGTCGCGCTGTTCCTGCTCGACCGGAAACCCCGTCCACTTTCCCGTCAGATACGAATAGCGCCCGTAGTTCCCGATGAAGAGCGAGGCCGGGTCGTTGATGCCGGTCAGCGCGCAGTAGCGGTCGACGAGGCTGTACCCGGGGCCGTGATCCCAGCGCAGCGCCTCGGTGCTCACGATTTCGGCGTCGGCGAAAGGTGCCGTCATCCGCTCCAGCCAGTCTGAGCCGATCAGGACGTTGTCCGAGTCGACGAAGGCTAGGACGTCGCCCTTCGCTGCGCGCGCGCCGCGGGCCTTGCCGGCCTCTCCCGTGCGTAGCGGGTTGTCGAGCACGTGCTCAGCGCCGTACTTCTCGGCCAACTCGAGCGTTCCGTCGTCGGAGCCCGCATCGACGATGACGATGTCCAACATTCCTGAGTAGTCCTGATCGCGGATCGAGCTGAGGCAGTCCTCGAAGGTGCGGGCGGAGTTCAGCGTGGGGATGACGAAGCTGACACTCGGTTTGGTCAGCGCTCCATCTCCTTCGAGAGCAGTCCGCGCACGAACGACGTCCCGTAGGCGAGGTGGTGCGCCACGGCGAGGACCGGCGTCGCGAGAGCAACGCTTGCCGGATGCCGCCGGAGCGACTCGGCCGCGATCAGCCCGTACCCGGCGGCGGCAAGCGGGACGCCGAGCGCCGGGCGCCGCCAGCACGCGACCGCCGCGAGGGCGAGCACGGCCGGCGCGAGAGCGGGCAGCGCGTAGAGCGCGCGGCGTGAGGTCTCGGGGAACGCGCGCGTGAAGTAGCCGCGGTGGCGGCCGACGTTGGCGATCTGCCGCAGGTGTGGCTTGACGACAGGCCGTCGGTGATGGAAGACGACGACATCCGGGACGTAGTGCACCGGGTAGCCGGCCTCGGCCAGCTTGAGGCAGAGCACGGTGTCCTCGCCGCCGTAGAAGGTCGTTCCCCAGCCGCCGACGTGCTCGAGCGCCTCACGGCGGACGAAGAAGTTGTAGGCGGGGTAATCGTCGACCGTGCGCGGGTGGCCCGGAAGGAAGCGGTACCGCAGCGTCGCGCTGCCCGCCGGCGACTCGTAGACGGACCCGCCGGCGCGCTCGCGCCAGGGCGAGCTCGGCGGGGTCACGCCGGGGCCGCCAAGGACATGGACGGACGAGTCATCGAAGTGCCGTCCTGCGGACTCGAGCCAATCCGGCGCGGGGTACGCGTCGTCGTCGATGTAGGCGATCACGTCTCCCGCCGCGTGTGGGAGCGCATAGTCACGCTTCTCGGCCGGCGAGGTGTCGGTCGGTGAGCCCGTCTGCACGTGCTTCACGCCCTCCGGGAGGTCAGCGAGCGGGCCGTCGGAGACGACGAGCACCTCCGTCTCGCCGGTGGCTTGCGCAAGGCATTCGTGCACGCACTGCCTGAAGGCCGGCCCGTCGCGGTGCGCCGGGATGACGACCGAGAACCTGGTGCTCATCGCCCGACGATGCCCCGGAGCAGCGAGACCGCGTACGTGACGTGGACGGCCACGGATCCTGCCGCCGCGAGGAGCATCACGCGGAGCGACCGGAAGCGGAGACCACCGAGCGCCGCGTTCAGGAGGACAAGCCCGAGATAGCTCGCGACGATCAGCGCCCATGCGACCAGCCAGGCGCCGCCCTGCAGCGCCAACACCCACCCTCCGAGCAGAAATGCCAGCAGGCTGAGCGGCGCCAGGGCGGTGACGCTGAAGCCGCGCAGCCCGCGTGTTCGCACGGCCTCTCCGCGAGCACGGCCGAGCGCCGCGACCCGCCTGAGATGAGGCTCGAAGAGCGGAGGCCGCGGAGCGACCACAACCGCCTCGGGTGAGTAGAGAACCAGCCTGCCGCGCGCCGCGAGCGCGGCGACGATGCGATCCGGGTGCAAGTCCGCCTCCGGAAGCTCGAGGCAGTACGCGGCTCGCGCGACGAGGTCCGAGCCGGGGAACTGGCGGACGAACCGCAGGTTCCCGGGCGTAAAGCGAAAGTAGTGGGAGCCACCGCCGAGCCAGGACTCCTGCAGGGCGGCCGCCGCCAGCTCGCGGGCCGTGCCCTGCGCGGGAGACAGGCTGGGCGTGACGACCGCAGCGATCCGCGGGTTGGCGAGGAAGGGCACCGTCGCATCGAGCCAGTTCGCGGCCGGAACGGAATCGGGGCCGAGGAACGCGACGATCTCTCCCTCGGCCTGGTGGAGCACCTCGGTCCGCGCCTCAGGGGCCTCGGCGACCTTGCCCACGAGCTCGACGTTCGGGTAGCCCAGCCCACGGGCGACCGGAGCGACGAGCGACACACGCGGCATGTACCCGTGCGTCCGCTCGAAGGCAGGCAGCAGCTCCCGCTTGCGTTGGTAGTAGCGGAGGATCCGGAGGCGGTAGAAGATCGCCGCCGTGTCGATCAGCGCCTGGAGGACGGCGACCGAGCGCACGCCGGAGCCGGTGAAGCGGTACTGCAGCTTCACGGGCTCCTCGCGAATCCGTCCGTAGCCGAGGGCCCGCGCGACCGCCAGGAACTCGAGATCGAAGGCGAACTGCTTGACGAGCAGGAGCGGCAGCACCTCCTCGGCTACCTCCCGCCGGAACACTTTGAGGCCGACCTGCGTGTCGCGAACGTCGAGCCGGAAAAGGACGCGCACGAGCTGCTGGTAAAGCCAGCTCCCGACTCTTCTCGACCGCGGGTAATGCACCATCGACTCCGGGTGGCGCTTCGACCCGATGACGAAGTCGAGGCGCTCCTCCTGCGCGAGCTTCAGGAATCGTGGGATCGAGACCGGGTCGAGGTCGAGGTCCGAGTCGACGTACGAGATGTAGCGCCCTCGTGCCGCCAGGGCGCCTGTCTTCACCGCAAACCCCTTGCCCAGGTTCCGGTCGTAGTGGATGACGCGTGCGAACCCACTTTCGATCAGCGCCTGGTCGGTCTCCTCAGAGCCGTCCGAGACGACGATCATCTCCACGTCGCCGCCGAGGCCCTCGGCGATGCGCTCGCGGATAGTCCGCGCGTTGTCGAGGATGTCCGGCTGGTTGTAGAAGGGCACGACGACACTCAGCAGCGGCGCGGTGTCCAGGCCCTCGCGGCTGGTGTCCTGTGCTGCCTCTGCTTTCACCCGCACCTACTTCCGGGCGATGACCGCGTAGTCCTGGAAACCGTAGAGGAGGTCGTTCAGGCGCTTGACGACCGCGTCGAGGCGGCCGTCGCCGGGGACGGGTAGCCGATCCTCCTCGGGAACAGGCGAGAGGCGCCGGATCTCGACGTTCGAGAAGCCCGCGCTCTCGGCCAGGAAGGCGAGCGTGTCGGGATGGATCGGCCGCACGTGGGTCAGGTCGCGGTGGAAGTTGATCGAGCCGGCGACCAGGGACTCGGGATTCGGCGTCTCGAGGATCAACAGGCCGCCGTCGGCGAGCTTTTCGCCGGCCAGGGCGACGAGCGCGGTCACGCCGGCCGGGGGCAGGTGCTCGACGAGATGCGAGCCGACGACGCCGTCCACTGAGCCGGCCTCCAGCTCTGAGAGATGCGCCACCGCGTCCTTGGCCACGACTTCGATCCCTTTCTCCTCGAGGAGCGAGACGAAGTCCGGGTCGATCTCCACGCCGTAGGCATCGACACCCTCGGCCTTCAGCATCTCGATCAGCTCGCCGCGTCCGCAGCCGAGATCGACCACGCGCTTCTTGCCCCGTAGCAGCTCGACGTATTGCTGCTGGCGCTCGCGCACCGACTCCTCCGGGCGGAAGCGCGCTTCGAAGGTCTCGTAGTCGAAGTCGACCGCCGGACGGGAGGCGGCGTCTGACCCGGTGCGGCGGTCGCAGCCGGCGCCGCAGGAGCGCGCCGCTGACGCTCGAGACGCGCGAGCCGGGGGCCGAGCTGGAGCTTCTCGATCGCGTCCGCGACTTCGTCGGCACGCTGCGAGAGAGCACGCACGTCGCGGGCGGTCGCTTCGCGCGCCGCGGTCTCCGCGTTGACCGACTCACTTGCGTGCCGCGCAGCGGATTCCCGCGCGCCTGCCTCCGCCGCGAGCGCGCTCTCGAGTCGGGTCACCGCCGTATCGGTCTGGCGTGCGAGATCGTCCAGCACGAAGAAGAGCAGCCGTGATGAAGAACTTCTTGACGAGCGTGATGACCGGGCCCGACGACCGGTTTCGACGAGTAGCCCAGCTCGGGCCGGAAGCGGACGCGCGGTCCGCCGCCTGCGAGGTCGAAGCCCTGCCGCGAGCCCATCGGGCGGCGCCATCGGCGGGAGCACCTCCAGCTCGACCCCGGAGAGGTCGTCCCCGTACGCGCCCGCTGCGCGCTCGCGCGCGACCCGCTCCTTCAGCTCGGTGACGAGCCGCTCGACGTCGATGATCTGCGGCGAGCCTTTCTTGTCGGTCACGCGCGCTCGAGCTCCTCGGGTGCGTAGCTCGTGAAGAGGAACTTCGGGCGCTTCTCGCCGGCGGGGCGGCTGTTGCGCGCGCGCGCGAACAGGTACTGGCCGAGATCGTGCTCGCGATGTCTCACCAGTCGCCCGACGCGGCCCCACCCTGGGCTGCGACCGGCCGTCCGGTCCTGCACATCTGCCGTTTCGAGGTAGTCCACGTCGAAGCCAAGGTACGTCAAGAGCTGCCTCAGCTCGTCCTTGGTGTACTCCCGATTGTGGCGGCCGTACGCGCCGTAGCCCGAATACGGGTCGTAGATGTTTTCGCCCTCGATCATCTTGGTCACATTCTCGAGCCGGTTGACGTTCGGCGTCGTGAGGATGAGCACGCCGTCCGGCTTGAGGACGCGCTTGATCTCGCGCAGCGCGACCAGCGGATCGCTCGTCAGGTGCTCGATGATCTCGCAGAAGAGGACGACGTCGAAGTGATCGTCCTCGAACGGAAAGTCTCCGCCCTCGATGTTGAAGAGGGATGAGGTCAGGGTGGTCTGGGTCAGCTCTCCGGTCTGGCGATCGAGGTGCTCGACTGTCTGCTCCAGCTCCTCGGTCTCCGAGGGTCCGAAGAAATTGGCGAGCGTGAGCTCGAGGTCGGTGAACTCTCTGAAGCAACATCGTCGTGAAGTAGGGATTGGCACCGAGCTCGAGGGCGCGGCCGTGGAGGTCGCGGGCGAGGTCCCACGTCCGCACGAAGCGCCAGAAGTGGCCATGGGCGTAGCGGCTCAGCTCCTCCGGGGGGCCGTCCGCCACGTGGACCGACTCGAGGAAGCTACGCAGCTCGTGCTCGCTCGTGCCGTCGGGCAGCCCGACGGACGGCTCGAGCGGTGGTTTGAGAGCTGCCTTGAGAGGCGCACGGGCGGACTGCGGCACCAGCTGCTTGGGGTGCTTGCGGACGAAGCGCCCGATCCCGCGCCAGTGCCACAAGGTGCGGCGGGTCAGGAAGCGCCGGTCGGTGACCGCCTGGTGCGCGTGCCGCACGACCGCCTCGGGCACGTACCAGCGCTCCCAGCCGGCCTTCGCGGCCCGGTACGCGATGTCGATGTCCTCGCCGTAGAGGCGGTAGCCCTCGTCGAAGCCGCCGAGCTCGTCGAGCATCTCGCGCCGCAGCAGAAGGAAGGCGCCGAGCAGCCAGTCGGCCTCAGTCGGGCCCGAAGGGCGCTCGTCCAGGCCGTAGTGAGCCCGCTGGGTGCCGGAGAGCACGCGGCGGAGCGGCGTGCGACGGACGATCGTGCCCGAGACGGTGGGGAATCGCCGGCGGGACGACTGGGGTTGGCCGTCGGGGAAAACGAGCTTCGGCCCGATGATCCCGGCCCGCGGATGGGTCTCGGCGAAGGCCCGCAGGTGAGCCACTGCGTCAGGGTGCGGTTCCGTGTCCGGGTTCGCGACGACGACGTACGGCGCGCTCGTAGCCGCGACGCCCTTGTTCACGTTCGCCGCGAAGCCAAGCGCGGCGCTCGTTGACGATCAGCTGCGCGTCCGTCTCCGGCGCCGGCGGGTTGGCGACGACGACGAGCTCGTCGACCTGCGGGCCGAGCGCCGCCACGGCGCGCGGGAGCTCGGGGTCGGGGCCGTGCGTGACGATGACACCGGCGACGCTCACGTCAGCTCCCGGTAGACCTCGAGGGTCTGCCGCGCGGTCTCGGCCCAGGTGTAGCGGCGAGCGCGCTCGAGCCCGGCTGCGACGAGTCGTTCCCGGTCGGCGAGCGCCCGCTCGATGCCGCCGGCCAGCGCCACCGGATCGCCGGGCTCGACGAGCACGGCCGCGTCACCGGCCACCTCCGGAATCGCGCCCGCAGTCGTCGCGACCACCGGGCGTCCCGGACGCCATCGCCTCGACGACGGGCAGCCCGAAGCCCTCGTACCTCGACGGGAAGACGAGCATGGCGGCGCCGCGATAGAGATCCGCCAGCTGGTCCCTGTCCACGTGTCCCTTCCATTCCACGCGCTGCTGCAGGCCGAGCCGATCGACGGCCTCGCGCACACGATCGCCGCCCAGCTTGTCCGGCCCGATGAGCACGAGCTTCAGATCGCCGTTGACGAGCGCCAGCGCCTCGAGCGCGTTCAGTGGATCCTTGCGCGGCTGGATCGCGCCCACGAACAGGGCGTAGTGGCCGTCGGCTCGAGGGCCCTCCGGGCGGTAGACGGGATCGACGCCGTAGGGCGTGACGACGATGCGCTCGGCCGCGAGGTCGTAGCGCTCGATCAGGTCGCGCTTCGTCCACTCCGAGCCGGTCAGGACGCGATCGGCGCGGCGCACCGAGCGCGGCACCTGGGTGCGGAACAGGAGACGGTCCTTGAAGCCCATGACGTCGGCCAGGTGCTCGAACGACAGGTCATGGACGGTGACGACCGAACGGCCGCGGTAGCCCGGCGGGATGGCGTAGAGGAAGTGCGCGAGGTCGGGGTGGAGCCGCCGCAGGAGCCGCGGGAAGCTGAGCGTCATACGGACGATCTGATTGCGGGCCGGCAGCTCGATGGGCTCGATTCCGGCCGGAACGAGGTCGGGGCGCCGGGTGACGGCAAAGATCTCCTCCGGCGCGCCGGCGAGCTCTTGCAGCAACGAGGCGACATAGGTCTCGTCGCCGGTTCGATGCCGCCCGAGGACGTCCGCGTCGATCGCGATTCGCGTCACGCGGCCGCCTCGCGGTACACGTCGACGTGCGCCTTGGCCGCGCGGGCCCAGGTGAACTCGGTGGCGCGCTCACGGCCGAGCGGCCCGAGCTCGTCCCGCCGCTCGACGGCCTGCCGGAGGCCGAGAGCGATCGAGTCCGCGTCGCGGGGATCGACCGCGACCGCGACGCCTTCCGCGAACTCGCTGAACGGCGGGCCCGCGGGTGCGACCACCGCGGTGCCGCTGGCCATCGCCTCCAGCACCGGGAGCCCGAAGCCCTCGTAGAGCGACACATAGGCCACGGCCGCTGCGCCGCGGTACTGCCGCGCCAGCTCGCCGTCGCCGATCTCTCCGAGCCAGCGCACGTTGTCGCCGCCGACACTCACGCCGCCCCACCCTTCGGCGCCGACGACGCGGAGCTCGAGGCCGTCGAGGTCGGCCCGGTCGAACGCCTCGATCAGCCGCGTCAGGTTCTTGCGCGGCTCGAGCGTGGAGACCGCGAGCACGTAGTCGCCGCTCTCGGCCGCCCCGTCGGGAGCCGTGAACGACCCGCCCACGCCGTAGGGGATCACCCGCAGCTTCTCGTCCGGGACGTCGAGCAGCTCGGCCACCTCTCGACGGGTGAATTCGGAGCCGACGATGACACGGCGCGCGGCTCGCACGATGCGGGGAAGCGCGAACGCGCTGTAGCGGCGCGTCCAGAGATTGAACGCCTCCGGGTGGCGGAGAACCGCGAGGTCGTGGATGGTCACGACCAGCGGCACGTCGCTCCGGAATGGGGCGCGCTGAGTGGGGCAGTGCAGCACGTCGACACCGCCTTGCCGCGCGGACCGCGGCAGCGCGCGGAGATACCAGGCTGTGTCGCGCCAGAGCTTCCGCAGGCGGCCCTCGCCCGCGAGCTCGAACTGCTCGACCTCGACCGGCTCGTTCTGCAGCGCAGCCTGGAGCGACCGCAGGTAGCGCGCCGTTCCCGCTCGAGACAGCGCGAGCGGAGAGACGTCGAGACCGACCTTCAACACGAGCGGAAGTGTCTCAGTTGGCTGTTTCGAAACCGTGAAGGTGGGCCTCGCCGCAGGCCCGCCACAGTGAAGCGCCGCGCGTGCGCCAGGCCTTTGTCGATCAGGGCCCGCCGCTCGACGAGCGCGCCCTCGATCGCGGCCGCCATCCCCTCGGCGCTCAACGGGTCCGCACGCCTGGCCGCGTCCCCGCACGCCTCGTCCAGTGACGCGTGCGACGAAGCGACGACAGGCGTTCCGCACGCCATCGCCTCGATGATCGGCATGCCGAACCCTTCGAAGAGCGAGGGATAGGCGAAGACGGCCGCACCGCGATAGAGGGCGGGCAACTCCTCGTCGTCGACCCAGTCCGGTGCGAGCAGCTGCAGCTCGGGTCGTCGGGTGCGTACGAGATCGACCGCGTCGGCGAGCCGATCGAAGTTCTTGCGCGGCTCGGCGGGCGAGAGCATCAGCACGTACGGGCCCTCCTCCTCGTGGCGCGGCCCTTCCGGCGTGAAACGCTCGTCCACACCGGGGTGGGCGACGACGATGCGCTCGCGCGGGAACTCCAGGTGCTCGGCCACGTCGTTCGCCGTGTACTCGCTGTTGACCACGATCACGTCGCAAGTCCGCGCCGCGTGCCTGTACTTGGCGAGGTTCTGCCGCCGGGTGCGAGGGTGCACCAGGTCGGGGAAGTGCAACGGCACGAGATCGTGGATCAGCGTCGAGCGCACGCCGTCGCGCTGGGGCGGGTACATCCAGTCCGAGAAGTGGAAGACGTCCAGCGGCCCCGCGAACCGCTCCACGGGCGGGTAGCCGGCATGGCTCCAGGCCGTGCGCCAGAGGTGCGCCGAGGGCGGCAGCGCGACGATCCGCTTCGTGACGTCGAGGTCGCCCAGCGCCGCCTCCACGTCCTCCCGCGCCCGCATGCTGACGACGCCGAACGCGACCAGCTCGTGCTGGCCCTCAGCCGCCTCGATCAGGCCGCGCAGCGATCCCCTGATGTAGTTCCCGACGCCGGTGCGCCGGTGAGAGAGGGGCGTGACGTCGACGACGATTCGCACCTCTCTACACTGGCAGGCCGTGCAGCTCTACGCCGACCTTTTCCGTTACCGCGACCTCTTTCTCAACCTCTTCCGCCGTGAGCTGCGCGTCAAATACAGGGGTTCCGCGCTCGGGCTGGTGTGGACGCTCATCAACCCGATCGTGCTGATGCTCGGCTACTGGCTGCTCTTCTCGATCCTGCTGCGAGCCGTCTCGATCGAGCACTACCCGCTGTTCGTGCTCTCCGGGCTCGTGACCTGGATGTTCTTCCAGTCGGCCGTCCAGATGTCGTGCACGAGCCTCCTCGGCCACGCGAGCCTCGTCAAGCAGGTGCGCTTTCCCCGGCAGCTGCTGCCGCTCTCCGTCGTCGCCACGAACCTCGTGACGATGCTCGTGATGCTCGGCGTCGTGCTCCCGCTCAACCTGATCGTCATCCCGGAGACGCGTTCGACCTTCTGGGCCGCGCTGCCGCTCTTCATCCCGCTGGCGGCGCTCGTGACCGGGTTCTCGATCCTGCTCGCCTCGGCGACCGTCATGTTCCGGGACATCGAGCACCTCGTGGTGACGGTGCTCCTCCCCTGGTTCATCCTGACGCCGATCTTCTACACCTTCGACCAGCTGCCGGGCATCAGCTCGCATCCGACGATCGCCAACGTTCTGTACTACGGCAACCCCGTGGCGCCCTTCGTGGAGGCGATTCGCGACCCGCTGTTCTGGGGCAAGCTGCCCCAGCTCGGCGACGTGATCTACGTGGTCGGGGTCGCGACCGCCGCGCTCGTGATCGCCTCGCTCGTCTTCCGCCGGGTCGACGACCAGCTCGCCGCCCAGCTCTAGTCCGCCGCCGTGACCGCGCCTCTCCTCGTCCGAGCCTGCCGCCTCGAGTCCGTCGAGCGGACGCCGGTCTGGTTCATGCGCCAGGCGGGGCGGTCGCTGCCGGGGTACCGGAAGATCCGCAAGCAATACGGGCTGTTCGAGGTCGTCCGGCAGCCGGAGCTCTGCGCGGAGGTGACGCTCGAGCCGGTGCGCCTGCACGGCGTCGACGCGGCGGTGATGTTCGCCGACATCATGCTGCCCGTCCTCGGGATGGGAGTCGACGTGGACCTGGTCGAGAACGTCGGGCCGGTCATCGAGCGGCCGATCGAGACGCTGGCGGACGTCGAGCGGCTAGGCGTGCCCGATCCCGCGGAATCGGTGCCGTTCGTGCTGGACGCGGTGCGCCTCGTGCGCGAAGGCCTCACGCCCGAGCAGGCCCTGATCGGCTTCTGCGGCGGGCCATTTACGGTCGCGGGATACCTGATCGAGGGCAAGCCGACTCGTGACTTCGTCAAGACGAAACGGTGCCTCTACGCTGCGCCGGAGGTCTGGCACGCGCTCGCGGAGAAGCTGACGGACACGTTCGTGCCCTACTTGCGGGCGAAGGTCGCGGCAGGCGCCGACGTCGTGCAGCTCTTCGACTCGTGGGTCGGTGCGCTCTCGCGGCAGGACTACCAGGAGTTCGTCGCGCCCTATTCGGCGCGGATCCTGACCGAGGTCAACGCGCCGACGATCCACTTCGGCACGGGGACGGCGCACCTGCTGGAGGCGATGACTGCCGTCGGAGGTGACGTGATCGGCCTGGACTGGCGGTCTCCGCTCAACGAGGCCTGGCAGCGGATCGGCTACGACCGGGGCGTGCAGGGAAATCTCGAGCCGGCGCTCCTGCTCGGCCCGTGGGAGCGCGTCGAGCGGGCGGCCGAGGCGATCATCAATGCGGCGGGCGGGCGGCCGGGTCACATCTTCAACCTCGGCCACGGCGTGCTGCCCGACACCGACCCCGCCGACCTCAAGCGGCTCGTCGAGTTCGTCCACGAACGGACCGCGAAGGTGGCCGCGTGAAGACCGCCGTCGTCCTCATGGCCTACGGCAGCCCGGAGCGGGCCGAGGACATCCGGCCCTACTTCGAAGACATCCGGGAGGGGCGGCCGGTGTCGGATGCCGCCGTCGAGGAGCTCGACCGAGCGCTACCGCAGGATCGGCGGCCGCTCCCCGCTCGACGAGATGACGGAGCGCCAGCGGGCTGCGCTCGAAGCCGAGCTCGGCGTGCCCGTGCTCGTTGGGATGAAGCACTGGCAGCCGCGCATCGCGGACGCGGTCGAGGAGGCGCTGGCCGGTGGCGCTGAGACGATCGTCGGCCTCGTGCTGGCGCCGCACTACTCGAAGCTGTCGATCGACGGCTACCGCGAGCGGTTGGAGGCGGCGGTCGCGGGCCGGGCCGAGCTGCGCTTCGTCGAGCGCTGGGGTACCCATGAGCCGTACCTCGACGCGCTCGCCGAGCGGGTGCGGGGCTTCGACGGGCACGTGGTTTTCACGGCGCACAGCCTGCCGGCGCGAATTCTCGACGAGGGCGATCCCTACCAGGACGAGCTCCTCGAGACTTCGCGGCTCATCGCCGAGCGCGCCGGGCTCGAGTCCTGGTCCTTCGCCTATCAGAGCGCGAGCCCGACGGGCGAGCCCTGGCTGGGCCCGGACATCCTGGACGAGCTGGACGCACTCCACGCCCGCGGGGTCGAGACGCGTGCTCGTCTGCCCGATCGGCTTCGTCTCCGACCACCTGGAGATCCTCTGGGACATCGACGTCGCAGGCCGGGAACGGGCCGGCGAGCTCGGCCTCGAGCTCGACCGGATCGATTCCCTGAACGACGACCCCGCGTTCATCCGAGGGTTAGCCGACCTCGTTTCAGTACCCTCGATCACATGAAAACCGGCGAGATCGTTGCCGAGAAGCTGGGGCGGCGGTTCCGCGTCTACCCGCACCGAAACCTCACTCTGAAGGAGGCGATCGTCCGCCGCAGGCACGTGCGCCCGACGGAGATCTGGGCGGTCCGCGACGTCGATCTGACGATCCAGCCGGGCGAGTCGGTCGGGTTCGTCGGGCGGAACGGCTCGGGGAAGACGACCCTCCTGCGCCTGATCGCCGGCATCTTCGCGCCCACCGAGGGACGGCTCGAGGTCGGCGGCTCGGTCGGCTCGCTCCTCGAGCTGGGCGCCGGCTTCCATCCCGACTTCACGGGCCGCGAGAACATCTACCTCAGCGCCTCGATCTACGGCCTCCCGCGCAAGCTCGTGGACGAGCGGCTCGAGGACATCATCGCGTTCAGCGAGCTCGAGGAGTTCATCGACATCCCGGTACGGACCTACTCTTCGGGCATGTACATGCGGCTCGGGTTCGCGATCGCCGTGCACATCGAGGCCGATGTGCTGCTCCTCGACGAGGTGTTCGCCGTCGGCGACGAGGCCTTCCAGCGGAAGTGCATCGACCGCGTGCTGCAGTTCCGCGAGCGCGGGGGCACGCTCTGCTTCGTGTCGCACGATGCGTCCGCCGTCGAGCGCCTCTGTGAGCGAGCCGTGTTGCTGACGCAGGGGCGCGTCGAGTACGACGGCGCGACGAACGAGGCGCTGAAGCGCTACCACGCCAAGCTGGCGGCTGAGGAGAGCCCCGAGGAGCTTCGCGCGGGTCTCCGGGAATGGGGGAGCGGCGAGGTTCGGGTGGCGGACGTGCTGGTCGAGGGCGTCGGCGGGCCGACGGAGCAGTTCACGTCCGGCGATGCGCTGGTCGTCAGGCTGCGGCTCGTGGTCGAGGCGCCGGTCGATCCTCCGAGGCTCTCCCTCGAGCTGCGGGACTCGGGCGGGGGCTTGCTCGCGTCCAGCGCGCTCGATCTCGACCAGGTGGGCTGGGACGGGTCAGTCGGGGAGCAGAGCCTCCGCTTCACGGTCGGGCGACTCCCGCTCGCGGAAGGGAGCTTCCAGCTCGGCGTGACGCTCACCGATCGGGCCGGCACGAAGCGGTATCACCGGATCGACGGTGCCGCCCAGTTCTCGGTCGCGCCCTCGGACAGCTCGCGCGGAGTGCTGCGGTTCGACGGCGACTGGAGCTCGGACGGCGTGGAAGTCGGCGCCGGATGAGCTCACGTACCTGCCCTGACTGGCCCGAGCTGACGGAGATCGCGCCCGATCTCCAGTTCAAGCACTACACGGTCGCGGAGGCCCGGCTCCCGGCCGAGGCGCTCGTCGACCTGGACAACTTCCCGCTCGACGCGGTCGCAATCTGCTGCGACCTCGACAAGAACGTCTTCTACGCGGGGCACACGGACCAGAAGGTCGCCGAGGCGTTGCACGCGACCCACTGGTACGAAGTGCGCGAGTGGACGACGAGCGGCCCAGGCTCCACCGAGCCCTGAGAGAACAAGTAACACAGTGTTACTAGCTCCCCAGGGCCCGGTCGAAAGCCGCAAACCGAACAAGTAACAGAGTGTTACTTGGTTCGAACTGTGGGTGACCCGAGGATTTCGGACAGGGGTCGGGTGTTCACGACGTTCGCGGGCTGGGCCCAGCCTCGGCGGGCTGTGGCGACCGCGAGTTGCATGTTGCTCAGGCCGCGCACCGAGTGCGCATCCGTGGACGCGACGATCGGCACCCCCGCCTCGATCGCCGCCTTGATGTGCTCGTCGCGGAGGTCGAGCCGAGGCGGGAGGCCGTTCACCTCGAGCGCGACCCCGGTCTCCAGCGCGACCTCGAACGCCTGCTCGAGATCGAGCGCGTTCTCAGGGCGGTGGTTGATGATCCGCCCGGTCGGATGGGAGAGGGACCGCACGGCCGGATGCCGCATGGCCTCGAGCGTCCGCTTCGTGATCTCCTTGCGCGGCGCCCGCTGGCCCGCGTGGACGCTCGCCTGAACCCAGTCGAGCTCGGCGAGGACGTCGTCGGGGAGGTCGAGCGAGCCGTCGGGGAGGATGTCGCACTCGGTGCCGCGCAGGATGCGAAACGGCGCTACCTGCTCGTTCGCGGCCGCGATCTCCTCGGCCTGGCGGCGCAGGTCGTCGGCGTCCAGCCCCGGCACGACTCGCACGTTTCGCGTGTGGTCGCAGATCGCCAGGTACTCGTAGCCGCGGTCCCGCGCCGCCTCCGCCATCTCGAGGACGGTTGCCTTGCCGTCCGACCAGTCGGAGTGCACGTGCAGGTCGCCGCGAATGTCGGCGACCTCGACGAGTCGAGGCGGTTCGCCTCGGAACGGCTGCTCACGCAGCTCGGGCGGGCAGTAAGGGATCCCGAGCGCGCGGTAGACCCCCTCTTCGTCGGGAGCGTCGGGCAGCGGTTCGAGGGCGGCCACGTACTCGGGCGACCCGGTGGCCCGCACCAGCTCCGTGCCGAAGCGCTCCGGTGGCGCGACGACGACCTGGACCGGGACGCCTTCGACGGTGACGCCGATCGCGCGCCGCTCCTCGCGATCGACCACGGCAACGATCAGCGGCAGGCGCTCGAAGCGCTCCAGGATCTTCGCGGGATCCTTCGCGGCGCAGACGACCGTGAAGTCGAAGGACGCGTCCCGCCAGCGACGCGGATCTCCGGCCGGCTCTCCGCCGAGCGACTCGGCGATGGCCTCGACGAGCGCACGCGCGCCGTTGAGCAGCATCCCGCGGCGCGGGCGCGGAGGCCGTTCCTGCCTGAGCCCGGCGACGATCTTCGCCTCGGTCTTCGGCCCGATGCCGGGCACGCCGGAGAGCCGGCCGGCCGCCACCGCCTGCCGAAAGCCCTCGACAGTCCGCACGTCGAGCGCTTGTCCGATCTCCGACATCCGCTTCGGCCCCAGCCCGAGCAGCCGTCCCAGCCCGACGAGCTCCGGAGCGATCTGCTCCTCGAGCTCCTCCAGCTCGTGCAGCGAGCCGGTCTCGACGAGCTCCTGCAGCCGCAGCTCGATCCCCGGCCCGATTCCCCGCAGCTCGCGCGCCCGGCCCGCGCGCACGAGATCCGCCATCGGCGCCTTCGTCTCGCGAATCATCTCCGCGGCGCGCCGGTAGGCCCGCGACGTGTAGTGACTCGCCTCCGCCAGGTCGAGCAGCGACGCGAACGACTCCAGCTTGTCGGCGATCTCCGAGTTCGAAATGGACACGCAGGGATAGTCTCCCCGCATGGCGACGATCGTCATCCCGTTCAGGCCGAATGGCAAGCAGAGACTCGCTCCAGCCGCCCCCGGATTGGCCCAGGCGATGCTCGCGGACGTGCTCGCAGCGTGTGAGCCGGTCGCGCGGACCGTGATCGCCGGCGGCGATGGCGGCCAGGGGCCTGCGGTCCAGGAAGCGCTCGTCGGACTGGAGGGGCCGGTCGCGATCGTGAACGCCGATCTGCCGTGCGCGCGGCCCGAGGACGTGAAACGGCTTCTCGCGGAGATCCCGGAGGACGGGATCGCTCTCGTCGAGGCCGCCGACGGGACGACGAACGCGCTGGCGCTCTCGAGCCCCGACGTCTTCCAGCCGCTCTACGGCCCCGGGAGCGCCGAACGGTTCCGGGCTGCGGCGCCCTCGCGCACGCTCGCGATCGAGAACCTGGCGGACGACGTCGACACGCCTGACGATCTCGCCCGGCTCGCCGGACGGCTCGGGCCGAGCACCCGAGCGGCGCTCGCGTCATGAAGGTCGTCGTGCTCGCCGGCGGCTTCGGAGGCGCTCGCTTCGCCCGTGCGCTGGCCGAGACCGATGCGGAGCTGACCGTGATCGGCAACGTCGGCGACGACGAGGAGATCCTCGGGCTCCACATCTCGCCCGACCTCGACTCGATCCTCTACTCGCTGGCCGGGATCGGCGACGAGGAGCGCGGATGGGGCCGCGCCGACGAGACCTGGAACGCGCTGGACACGGTCGGCACCCTCGGCGGGGACACCTGGTTCCAGCTCGGCGACCGCGATCTCGGGTTGCACCTTCTCCGCACACAGGCGCTACGCACCGGCGAGCCCCTCTCGTCGATCACGGCCCGCTTCGCCGGCGCCCTCGGCATCGAGGCCACCGTGCTGCCCGCCACGGACGACGAGCTACGAACGCACGTCGAGACTCCGGCGGGCGATTTCACATTCCAGGAGTGGTACGTGGGTCGCCGCCACGAGGACGAAGTGACCGGCGTCCGCTACGAGGGCGAGGCGCAGGCGGCGCCCGGAGTCGTGGAGGCGCTCGAAGACGCCGACCTGATCGCGATCGCGCCCAGCAACCCGTACCTCAGCATCGGGCCGATCCTGGCCGTCGACGGGATCCGCAAGGCGATCGAGTCGCGCCGCGTGCCCTCGGTCGCCGTCAGCCCGCTCATCGGCGGCCGCACGGTGAAGGGCCCCGCTGCGCAGATGCTGCAGCGCTTCGCGGGCGGCACCTCACCCACGCATGTCGCGAGCGCCTACGAGGGCTTGATCGACCGGCTCGTCATCGACGAGGCCGACGCCGACGAAGGTGATCACATCGTCACGCGCACGCTGATGAGCGACGAGGCCGCCCGGCGCACCCTGGCCGAAGCAGTGCTCGAAGCCGCGGCGGTTCCCCGATGAGAATCGCGATCCTCGGCGGCACCGGAGTCTTCGGGCGCGCGCTCGCGGGCCGGCTCCAGGCTCTCGGGGAGGACGTCGTGCTCGGATCGCGCGACGCGAATCGCGTCCTCGAGCTCGCAACCGTGCTCGGTGTGCTCGGCGCAACCAACGCGGAGGCCGTCGAGGGCGCCGACCTGATCATCCTCTCGGTCCCGTCGAGCGCCGCGCTCGACACGGCGCGCGAGCTGGCGGATGCGATCGGCGACACACCCGTCCTCTGCGTGGCGAGCGACCTGCGCTTCACCGAGAAGGGCGTCGAGCCGGGTCGAGACTCCCGTTCGCTCGCCGAGGACGTGGCCGAGATCCTCAGCGGCCCGGTCGTCTCGGGCTACCAGTCCCTCGGCGCGGCGACGCTGATGGGCCTCGACGCGCCGGACCAGGACGTCTTCGTCTGCGGTGACGAGTCACCGGCGAAGGACATCGCGCTCGACGTCGGCGCAAGGCTCGTCGCCGGCTACGCAATCGACGCCGGCCCGCTGGCCAACTCGCGTGGCCTGGAGGCGATGACGGCCGTGCTCTTGAACGTGAACAAGCGCTACCGCACGCACGCCGGGCTGCGCGTCACGGGCCTGCCCTGAGCGAGCTCCGCGTCATCCCGGTGACGGGCCTCCCGGAGGTTCGCGAGGGCGACGACCTGGCAGCGCTGCTCGCCGAGGCCGCCCAGTTCGAGGAGGGAGACGTGCTCGTCGTCTCGCACAAGATCGTCTCCAAGGCCGAAGGCCGCGTCATGCGCGGCGTCGAGAAGCTCGACGCCGATTCTCAGCGAGGCGCGCCGAATTCTTCGCCGGCGCGACTCCCTCGTGATCGCGGAGACCCGGCACGGGCTCGTCTGCGCGTCCGCCGGAGTGGACGCCTCGAACGCACCCGAGCCGGGCAGTCTGGTTCTGCTGCCCCTCGACCCCGACGCCTCCGCGGCCCGACTGCACGAGCGCCTGGGCGTGGCCGTGATCATCAGCGACTCGTTCGGCCGGGCGTGGCGGCAGGGGACGACCGACGTCGCGATCGGCGCCGCCGGCCTGACCACGCTGCTCGACCTGCGCGGAGAGCGTGACGCGACGGGCTACGAGCTCGAGGCGACCACGATCGCGATCGCGGACGAGATCGCCGGCGCCGCCGAGCTGGTCAAGGGCAAGACCCGCGGCGTGCCGGCGGCGATCGTGCGGGGCCTGTCCGTCGGCGGCGAGGGCACCGCGCAGGATCTCGTCATGCCTGCCGAGCGGGATCTCTTCCGGTGAGCCTCCGCTTCGTCGACGAGTTCGAGCACGGCATCGGCTGGGTCCCGGCCGAGGAAATGCTGACGCGCGCCTCGCACGCCGTCGCCGTCGACGGACGGGTCTGGGTGACCGATCCGGTCGACGGCGAGGGCATCGACGAGCGGATTCGCGCGCTGGGAGAGCCCGCAGGCGTCGTCCAGCTGCTCGACCGCCACGCGCGAGACTCCGCTGCGGTCGCCGAGCGGCTGGGCGTGCCGTTACACGTGGTTCCCTTCGACGGCGTTGAAGGCGCGCCGTTCGAGGTGCGCCCGATCGTGCGCCGCAAGCGCTGGCAGGAGGTGGCGCTCTGGTTCCCGGATGAACGCATCCTGGTCAGCGCCGACGCGCTCGGCAGCCTCTCCTACTTTCACGGGCGCAGCGAGCCGTTCGGCGTCCATCCCTTCCTGCGGCTCTTCCCGCCGAAGCGTGCGCTCAGCGGGCTCGAGCCGAGCCACCTCCTCTTCGGCCACGGCGAGGGCTATCACGGCGAGGACGGAGGCGAGGCGCTCGCGGAGGCGCTCCGCACGGCCAGGCGTCGCCTGCCGCACGCGTTCGTCTCATTCTTCCGCTCGGGCTAGCGCGATCCCGGTCATGACCTCGCGGACGGTGCGCTCCGCGACGAGGGCGGTCACGTCGGCCGAGCCGACGGCCGTCGGGATCACCTCGACGACGTCTGCACCGACGAGCTCGATCCCGGCCGCCACGGTGCGGGCCGCCCAGAGCAGCTCGGTCGACGTCAGCCCACCGGGCTCCGGAGTGCCCGTTCCCGGAGCGAAGCTCGGGTCGAGGACGTCGACGTCGATCGACAGGAAGCACGGGCCGGAGCCGACGATCTCGAGCGCCTGCCGCACGATCTCCTGGATGCCCTGGTCGCGGACGTCGTGCGCGAAGAAGCTCGTGATGCCCTTCTCTTCCTGCCAGCCGAACTCCGTCGGCCCGGGCCAGTACCCCCGCAGGCCGATCTGCACGTAGCGCTTCGGGTCGACCGAGCCCTCCTCGACGAGTCGGTACATCGGCGTCCCGTGCGAGACCTCGACGCCGAAGACCTCCGTGCCCGTGTCGGTGTGCGTGTCGAAATGGACGAGCCCGACGGGGCCGTGCTTGGTCGCGCAGGCGCGGATGTCGGGCTCCGCGATCGAATGGTCGCCGCCGAGCACGATCGGGATCGCACCGGCCGCGAGCACCTGGCCCACGGTGGCCTCGATTGCAGCATGCGAGCGCGCGGCGTCGGCGGGGAGCACCGGCGCGTCACCGAAGTCGACCATCCGCAGCACCTCGAACGCGTCGATCTTCACCTCGAGATGCGGGCCGTGCGGACAGCTCGCCGCGCGGATCCCACGCGGGCCGAACCGCGTCCCGGGCCGGTCCGAGACGAGATCGTCCGTCGGCGCCCCGACGATCGCCACGTCGACGCCCTCGAGCTCGGCGGGATCCTCGGTGTAGGGCAGCCCGCCGAACGTGAGCAGGCCGGCGTAGTCTGGCTTCTCGCCGTGCTCGCGCCAGCGCTGTAGGGGATCGATCACGCGTGGATTCTCCCAACCTGGCCCAGCCGCGCGTCGACGAGGCTCTGAATCGCGTGCGCACCGCTCAGCGTCTCCAGGAACGTCTCGCGGTCGAGCTCGAAGAGGAGGCTGTCGGTGTTCGCGACGACCGTCGCCGTGCGCACGCCGCCGCGGAGCAGCGCGATCTCGCCAACGAGGTCGCACCGGCCGAGCGTGGCGATCGGCTTGTCCCCGATCTGCACCTCCAGCTCGCCGTCGGCGACGAGGAAGGCCTGGTCGCCGGGCTCGCCTTCCCGCATCAGGGTCTCGCCCGCCGTGACGGCGACCGGCTTCATGCTGCGGGCCAGCCGCTCGAGCTCCGGCGCGCCGAGGGCGGCGAAGGTCGGTGACGAGCGGAGCAGGGCGAGCTCCACGACCGGCACGGTTGCCCCGCGGTCGAGAGTGAGCAAGCCCCGGCCCGCGAGCAGCGCGATCCCCGGCAGAACGAGCGCGACGCCGAACACCGCGCCTTCCGCGCCGGCCAGCCCGACGAGGATCGGCGTCAGCACCGAGCCGATCGCCAGTCCAGCCATGGTCAGCCCTTCGAGGACGCCGAACACGCGCGACAGGAGCTCTGGCGGCGCGGTCCGCTGAAGGAGCGTGCGGCCCGCAACGTCGACGAGGCTGCGACCCGCGCCCGCGGCCGCGAGCAGCACCAGCGCGGAGATCGTCCGCGCGTACGCGGCGAGGAACGCGAGCGCGGCGAACCAGACGGCGACTCCGGCCAGGAGCGGAGGCGCAAGCCGCGCGCGCCCGACCAGCGCCGCGGTCGCCGCGATGCCGATCACGCCCCCGGCGCCGAAGGCCGCGTTCAGGTAGCCCGCACCGGACTCGCCGAGGCCGAGCAGGCCGAGCGCGAGCACCACGTAGAGGACGTCGAGGGCACCGATGCCGACGAACTGCGCTCCGAGCAAAGCGACGAGCAGCCGCGCGTCACGGTTCTCGCGCAAGACGCGGAACCCGGCGACCGCTTCGCCGACCGGGCTCTCCTCCGAGGCCGAGCTCGGCGCGGGGCCGGGCAGCCCGATCGTCAGCAAGCCCCCTGCCAGCGCGGCGGCGGCCATGACCGCGAACACGGTGCCCACGTCGGCCACTCCCAGCAGGACACCGGCCGCCGCCGGAGCAGTCAGAACGCTGACGCTTTCGATCCACCCGGAGACGACGTTCGCCGCCGTCAGCTCGTCGGCCGTGCGCGCCAACGCAGGCATGAGGGCCGACTGCGCCGGTCGCGTGAGCGTGACCGAGGTCGCCGCCGACGCCGCGAGCGCGTAGACGACGAGCTGCGGCGCGTCCAGGAACAACGCGACGGCCGTGGCGCCCATCGTCGCCGCCTGGGCGACGTAGCTCCACGTCAGGATCCGGGCCGGCCCGAGCCGGTCGGAGAGCACCGCCGCGAACGGCGCGAAGAGCCCGGCCGGAACGAGCTGTGCCAGCGCGACGAGCCCGGCGGTGGTCGCGCCGCCCTGCTCGTACGCGTACACGAGCATCGCGATCCACGTGCCCCACTCGGCCGCGTTGAAGCCGACGAAGGCGAGCTCGACGCGCCGCAGCTCCGGGTTGCGGAAGACCGTGGCGAGAACGCGCCAGGCCATGGCCTACCGAACGCTGAGGCGGTATTCGACCGCAGCGCGGATCACGCGCTCGACGGCGGGGAAGTCGGCGACGAGCTCCTGAAGCTGCCCATCCGCGTAGACGAGCAGGCTGAGGGGCGTCGTGGCCACGACCTCCGCGATCCGGGGGTATCCGAAGCCGGCGCCCCAGTCGAGCGCCGCGATCTCGCCGAAGAACTCGCCGGGCCCCATCTCTGCCACCTTCTCGCCGTCGACGAGCACCTCCACGGTTCCCTCGCGGATCAGGAAGAAGTCCTGCGAGGCGTCCCATTGCTCGATCAACTTCTCACCGGCCGGTACCTCACGGGCCTCACCGCGCGCTGTGACCTGCTCGGCCTCCTCGGGAGTCAGGGCGTCGAGCAGGACGAACCGCGAAGGAGCGCCTTCGCGCTGGCGCATGCGCTCCGAGCTGAGGCTCACGTCGGGGTGGCGCTCGTAGGCCGGGAAGGTTCGCGTCTCGGCGCTGCGCACATCGGCCGTCTGGAGGAACTCGAGCACGCGGTCGACGTGCTCCTGGCGCGTGGTGTGGCTCAGCACGCACATCCGGATCGCGTAGCGGCCGTGCAGCCGTGTGGAGGACACCAAGCCGAGCCCGCTCTCCTCGAGTGCCGAGATGAGCCTTGTGTTGAGCGTCTCTTCGTCGCCGTCCTCGAAGACCCGCCGGAAGCAGACGATCCCGAGCGACGGCTCGGCGGCAAGCTCGAGCTTCTCGCTGGCTTCGATGCTGCGCGCTGCGTGCTCGGCGAGGTCGAGGTTGCGGCCGATCGCGAGGCGGAAGGCGTCGAGCCCGAAGTACTGCAACGAGACCCAGACCTTGAAAGCCCGTGACGTGCGGCTGAGCTGCATGCCGAGGTCGGAGAAGTTCACCTCGCGCTCGAGCGCCACGGCCTCGCGCAGGTAGTCCGGGGTGATCACGAACGCGTTGCGGAGGAACTCGCCGCGGCGGACGAGGAGGCAGCCGCACTCGTACGGCTGATAGAGCCACTTGTGCGGGTCGAGCGTGATCGAGTCGGCCAGGTCGAGGCCGTGCAGCTGCTCGCGACCTCGCGGGTCGAGCACCGAGAAACCGCCGTACGCGGCGTCGACGTGGAACCACGCGCCGCGATCCCGGCAGATCCTGTGCAGCTCCGGCAGCGGGTCGACGGCGCCCGTGTTCGTCGCTCCGCCCGAGGCCGAGACGAAGAGCGGACGGCGGCCCTTCCCGATGTCGGCCTGCATGGCGGACTCGAGCAGGTCGGGTCGCATCCGGTAGCTCCCGTCGGTGGGGATGACCCGGAGTTGGCTCTGCTGGAAGCCGAGGTGGCGCGCGGACCGTGCGAGGGACGAGTGCGCCTGGTCGGAGACGTACGCGACCAGATCGTCGGTCATCTGGCCGGCGAGCGTCTCGCGGGCGCAGGCGAGCGCGGCGTGGTTCGCCGCCGAGCCCCCGCTGACGAGCAGGCCGGCGGCCTCGGCGGGGTAGCCGACCCAGTCCTTGAACCAGTCGATCACCTGGAGCTCGAGCCTGCTGGGCCCGGCCGACTCCATCCAGGAGCCGGCGAAGACATTGGTGGCACTGGCGATGAAGTCGCCGAGCGCCCCGGGCCACGTGCCCGAGAAGGGGATGAAGGCGAAGAAGCCCGGGTGGTCGCCGCGGCTTGCGAACGGCAGGACGTCCTCCTCGAGCCGACGGAGGATCTCGTCGAAGTCCTGCGGCTCGTCGGGCGCGGGGCCGTGCAGCCGCTGCTCCATCTCGTCGGGGCTCGCTCGACGGAGCGGCGGGATCGAGTCATCGGCGAGCCGGTCGACCAGCATGTCGACGGCGCGGTAGCCGAGCTTCTTCATCGTCTCGGGATCGAGACGCAGCGAGTCGTCGTTCAGGAAGCCCCCTCCTCTACCGATGCCGGGCGCATCCTCGCCGATCTGCTCATGAACGCCAAGGCGAGCAAGCCGCTCGTGGCGATCGCGGCCGAGACGAGGAAAGCCTCCCCGTAGCTCGTGACCTCGGCGATTGCCCCGAGGACGAAGGCGCCAACTCCGAGCGCGACATCGACGAAGGCGCCGACGCTGCCCACGACCGCGCTCCGCTCGGCGGTGCTCGTCCGTTCCATGGCGAGCAGGATGGCCGAGGGATAGACCAGTGCCTGGCCGACTGCAAAGACGACCGTCCCTGCGACGAGCCCCGGCACGGCCTGCCACGCGCCGATCGTGGCCAGCCCGACGCCCAGGCACACGAATGAGACCGCGAGTGTTCGCCGGCCGCCGAGGCGGTCGGGAATACGGCGCCCGAGCGTGCGGACGATGACGACCACGAGACCGAACAGCCCGAAGATCAGCCCGGGGTGGTCGAAGCCGATCTCGCGCGCGTACAGGGCCGCGAACGCGTTGTAGCCGCCGAACCCCAGGAGACCGAAGAAAACCAGTAGCCCGGGCCCGAGGGCGGCGCGGGGAGGCAGCCAGCCGGCGGGCGCCTGTTCGGCGGTCTGCGGACGCGTCTCGCCGAGAGTGAGGATCCCGATGCTGGGGATGGCGACGCACAGGGCGGCGAAGATCCAGACCAGGGCGAAGCGGCCGTCGCCGAGGAGGAGGTCGGCGGCGAGCGGCCCGACGGTCAGGCCGATGTAGGACGCGACGGTGATCAGGGTCACCGCCTCGCCGCGGCGACCCGGGGGAGCGACGTCGACGGCAATCGTCAGCGCGGCGACGACGAAGGCCGCCTCGCCGGCGCCGACCAGCAGGCGGATGAGCGCGACGCCGCCCAGCGGCGGGCCCAGCGCGAGCGCGACGTAGCCGAGCACCATGACCAGCGCGCCGGCGATGAGCACCTTGCGCCGGCCGCGCCGGTCGGCGATCCGGCCGGACGCGGGGCCGAAAAGCAGCGCACTGATGCTCCCCGCGCCGACGGCGATCCCGACCCCGATGTCGCTGGCCGCGAGCTCGTCTCGAGCGTAGAGCGGAAGCACGAGGAGGAGCGCGCCGAACGACGTGAACGCGCCCAGGTTCGCGATCCAGACTCGAAGCACCGGCCCGGTGAGAAGACGTTCGCCGCCCACCTGGGGCACACTAGAGAAGCCGATGAGGCTGCTTCTCGTCACCGTATGTCTCGCCGCCGTGGCCTGCGCGACGGCGACGGCCGCGTCTAACGGGCGTATCGCAGGGCGTTGCAGCGCGAGCGGCGACTCCTGCTACGCGATCTTCAAGGACCGCGGCGACGTGATCCGCTTCCAGCTCACGCTCGCGGCGAGGTACTACAACCGGTACCGGATCTGCGTGAAGCCGCCCCGTGGGGTTCCCCCCGGGAGTGGCGCGACGGCGTGCAAGAGCTTCCCCGTCAAGAGGACCGTCTCGCTGTACGGCGGTGCCGTGATTTGGGAACGGAACTTCCCCCGATCGCTAGCCCAGGGGCGCTATCGGGTGACATGGACGCCGGGAGTCCAGGCCGTGGGGCCTGGGGTCTCCCTCTTCTTCGTGGCGCCGTAGAGCCACAACGATCAGCAGTTGAACTGCGGTTGACAGGATTCGGGTTCGCAAGGTACTATGCGTTGCATGGAACCTGTCCAGACACGCAAGTCCCTCTCGCAGCTGCGGCGCGGAACCGTCGAGTACTGCGTGCTGGCTCTTCTGCGAGGCGGCGCGCGCTACGGCTTCGAGATCGTGCGCGAGCTCTCGGAGGTGGACGGCCTCGTCACCAGCGAGGGGACGATCTACCCGCTGCTCACGCGCCTGCGCAAGGAGCAGCTCGTCACCACGTTCTGGCGTGAGTCCGAGTCCGGCCCGCCCCGTCGCTACTACGAGCTGACCGACGCGGGCCAGTCGGCGTTGAACGACTTCGCCAAGGAGTGGGCCCGGTTCCGGGACTCTGTCGACGCGATTCTCACCAAGGAGGAAGGATGACCATCATGGAGACCGACCGGCTCGTAGACGACTACCTGAGCCGGCTCGAGGACGCCGCTGCGCACTTGCAGCGCTCCCGCCGGACCGAGCTGATCGCGGAGATCCGCGAGCACATCGACACGGCTCTACGTGAGGAGGACGCGGCCGGCGAGGTCGCGGTCCGCAACGTGCTCGAACGGCTCGGGCCGCCGGAGGAGATCGTCGAGGCCGCGGAGCCGGCGCCGGAGGCCGAGCGGGCGCCCCCGGGCGGGCTCGAGGTCGCCGCGATGGTGACGCTCGTCGTCCCGTTCATCGGGTGGCTCTTCGGCATCGCGATGGTGCTGATCTCGAAGGCGTGGTCGAATCGCGAGAAGACGATCGGAACGGCTCTCGCGCTGCTGGCGGTGGTTCCGTTCCTCGCGCTCGTGATCATCGACAGCTACTCGGAGAGCCCGTCCGAAACGCTCGAGGCTTTCCTCTTCGTCCTCTGGGTCATCGGCGGGCTGCCGAGCGCCATCTACCTGGGCTTGGCGCTACGGCGAGCTGAGTAAGCGGCGGGCGACGCCCTCGATCGTCGCCCGGCCGTACGCGTCGGTCGGGTTGCGGTCGGTCAGGACGGCGAGGACGAGGCGGGAGCCGCCTCGCTCGAGGATCGCCACCTGGTGCCAGAGGTGCCGCGACTCGAACCAGCCGCCCTTGAAGTAGAGCCGCCAGCCGGGCGCGGCCCGCGGGATGCCCCAGCGCTGCGCCGGGACGATGCGCCGCAGCAGGCCGAGCGCGTACGCGCGGTGGGCCGGCGGCGTCAGGCGTTCGAGCCGTGCGAAGAACAGCGACCTGGTCGCGCGCGCTCGTCATCGAGTACGCCCAGTAGCTCGCCGCGGCGAACGAGCTCATGCCGGCGCGGCGCGCGAGCGCGTCGAGGGTCGGCCCGCGTCCGATGCGGTCGTAGGCCCAGTTGGCGGCGATGTTGTCGGAGACGGTGATCATCGGGCCGAGCCGGGCGCGTGCGTTGCGGTCGAGCGGCAACTGGCCCCAGGACACGCGGCGCAGGTACGCGACGAGGATCATCGCCTTGACGAGCGACGCCGAGCGGTAGCGCAGGTTCGGCTGGTAGCCGTGCAGCCGGCCACTGGAGTCGACGTACGCGAAGGAGACGATGCCCGCCCGACTCTGGGCGAACTCGCGTGCCGAAGCGACGCTCGCGGTCGCACTCGACGGAAGCGCGAGAGCGACCGCGACCGCCGCGAGAGTTAGGCGCGCCTGCTTGCCTCCGGCTCTGCGACCGAAGCGGTGGATCCCTGCTGCACGTTCTTGTCCGCCCACGTCAGCGCGTAGTCCACCACTTCTTCCCAACCGGGCCCTCCGGGGAAGTGCGGCCGGTTCGCGAACTCCTTGTACTCGACCGGCGTCGCGTACTTCGCGGCCATCTTCTTGACGACCTTCGCGGGGACGACGTGATCCTCGGCGGCGCCGATGAAGAGCATCGGAGCTCGGTCGGTCCGCTTGAAGTCGACCCTGACGGGCGTTCGGAAGTTGATGTTGGCGTTGGCGACCTGGAACAGGACGCGGTTCGCCGCCGGCACGTGGTAGCGGCGGTAGATCTCGTCCGACTCCTCGCGGCTGAGCGTGTTGCCGAAGGCGTAGTGGAACTGCTCGGCGTTCAGCGGCGTCGCGTTGCCGCGGTTGAAGGGGTTCAGCAGGACGGGCCGGCTCGACTTGAGCGTCGAGAGCGGCAGGTCGGGGATGCCCCGGACCGTGCCGGGCGAGACGCCGATGGCGCCGGCGCCGAGTCCGCGGTCGATGAGCAGCTGCATGATCGTGCCGCCGAGCGAGTGGCCGACGATGATCGGCTGGCTGTCGAGCCCGCGGATGATCTGCTCGTAGTGGTCGACGATCTTGAGGACGTCGAGCTTCGTCAGCGGCGTCGAATCGGCGTTGAGCGCTTCGACCTCGCCCTCGAGGCCAGGCCAGGAGGGCGCGAGAGTCTTGTAGCCGCGGCTCTCAGCGCGGGCGGCCCAGTTCTCCCAGCTGCGGGGAGTCATCCAGAGGCCGTGGACGAACAGGATGGTCTCGGGAGACCCGTGTCCGTTGGTTGTGCTCATGCTCTCTCCTCTGCGACCCCTTGTTGGCGCCGGTCTACTGGAGCGCCGTTACTTGCTACTCAACGAAATCGCCGCAGTGCTATTCCTGCACTCTCTCAGGTTCGAACTCATCACGTTCACGACGCCCCTCGGGGCGGGGCTTGCTTGACGGTGGTTACGATCGATGATTCGCATCGACGCGCTACTACGGAGGTGATCGGATGAACGATAAGCCGAAATGGCACGTCGCGCACCTCGACGACATCGAGCGGCGCGGCAGAGATATTCCGGTGCGCGAGCACCTCGGGATCCACGCATTCGGAATCAACGCCTACACGCCCGGCGAGGACGGCACGCTGATCAGCGAGCACGACGAGGCCGGTTCGGGCCAGGAGGAGCTGTACATCGTGCTCGACGGGAAGGCGACCTTCGAGGTCGACGGCGAGACGGTCGACGCGCCCCCAGGAACACTCGTGTTCGTCGGGCCGGAGTCGCGGCGGAAGGCGACCGGGGACGGAACCGTCCTCGCCGTCGGCGCCACACCCGGCGAGGCGTACCAGGGAGTCGACTGGGGTGAGGCGTGGCCGTTCCACAGAGACTCCATGACGGCCTACGGCGAACAACGCTACGCGGACGCGCTCGAAGCGGTCCGCGGTGGCCTCGAGCACATGCCGGACCACGCGGGCTTGAATTTCAACTACGCGTGCTTCGCAACGCTCGCGGGCGACACCGGCGACGACACGTTCGCCCACCTCCGGCGGTCCGTCGAGCTGTTTCCGCGGTTCCGCGAGGACGCGCGCAGAGACGACGACTTCGCCGCCGTACGCGACGACCCGCGGTTCGAGGAGGCTCTTCGCTGAGCGCCAGCTCCAGAACGACGAAGCCCCGCATTGCGGGGCTTCGAAGATCAGCTAAGTCACGGCGCTACGAGCAGCCGGTGTTCGTACCGCAGTCCCGGCACGTGTAACAGCTCCCGGTGCGGATCATCCGGCCGCCGCACTTCGCGCACTCCACCGCGTCCTCGAACGCGTTGAAGAGCGCCGTCTGGCCCGGTGGGATCGCGTCGGCCGGCTCGGCCGGCGGGGCGTCTGACGCGCTGCCGCCGTTCTTGTAGCGCTCGGCCATCCGCGACCTGACCTCGGCGGACAGGATGCCGACCTCTTCCTGCTGGTCCGTGGTCAGGAACTTCTTGCCCATCCAGCGGAAGACGTAGTCGACGATCGACTTGGCGACTCGGATGTCCGGGTCGTTCGTCTGGCCGCTCGGCTCGAAGCGCATGTGCGCGAACTTCGAGACGTACACCTCGAGCGGCACGCCGTACTGCAGGCCCAGCGAGACCGAGATCATGAACGAGTTCATGAGGCCGGCCAGCGTCGTGCCCTCCTTGGCGATGTCCAGGAAGATGTCGCCCGGAGTCCCGTCCTCGTAGAGCCCGACGTGGATGTAGCCCTCGTAGTCGCCGACGCGGAACTTGCGGCCGACCTCGACGCGATCGTCCGGTAGCCGGCGGCGATGCGTCAGAGGCACGGGTGGCGCAGCGGCGCCGCTCACGGTCTCGATCGCCGCCTGGCCCTTCGACGAGAGCGGCTGCGCGACCTTGCAGTTGTCGCGGTAGATCGCGATCGCCTTCACGCCGAGCTTCCACGCGTCCTTGTACAGGCCGGCCACGTCCTCGACGGTCGCCTCCTCGGGCATGTTCACCGTCTTCGAGATCGCGCCCGAGATGAACGGCTGCACCGCGCCCATCATCTTCACGTGGCCCATGTAGTGGATCGCACGCTCGCCGACGGCGCAGTCGAAGACCGGGTAGTGCTCCTTCTTCACGTAGGGCGCGCCGATCATCGTGTTGCGCTCGTCGATGAACGCGACGACCTCGTCGACCTCCCGCGGCGCGTAGCCGAGCTTCTCGAGCGCCATCGGCACCGTCTGGTTGACGATCGTGATGTCGCCGCCGCCGACGAGCTTCTTCGACTTGACCAGGGCGAAGTCGGGCTCGACGCCGGTGGTGTCGCAATCCATCATGAAGCTGATCGTCCCGGTGGGCGCGAGCACCGTCGCCTGAGCGTTGCGGTATCCGTGCACCTCGCCGAGATTCAGAGCGTCGTCCCAGGCGCGCCGGCAGGCGGTGAGCAGATCCGCCGGCACCGACTCCGTGTTCTCGATGTTCCCGACCGCGGCGCGGTGCTGCGCCATGACGCCGATCATCGCCGCCGCGTTCGGCTGGTAGCCGGCGAACGGGCCCATGCGAGCCGCGATCTCGGCCGACTTGCGATACGCGCGACCCGTCATCACCGACGTGATCGCGGCCGCGTAGGCGCGACCCTCGTCGGAGTCGTACGGGAGCCCGCGCGCCATCAGCAGCGCGCCGAGGTTCGCGTAGCCGAGCCCGAGCTGCCGGAACGCCTTCGCGTTCCCCTCGATCTGCGGCGTCGGATACGACGAGTAACCGACGGCGATCTCCTGCGCGAGGAACACAACGTCGACGGCGTGCTCGAACGCCTCGACGTCGAACTCGCCGTCTTCGCGGCGGAACTTGAGGAGGTTGATCGACGCGAGGTTGCACGCCGAGTCGTCGATCGACATGTACTCGGAGCACGGGTTCGACGCGTTGATGCGGCCCGTGTTCGGCAGCGTGTGCCACTGGTTGATCGTCGTGTCGTACTGGACGCCCGGGTCGGCGCACTTCCACGCCGCCTCGGCGATCTGGCGCAGCAGGTCGCGCGCGTCGACCGACTCGACGACGGCGCCGTCGGTGCGCGCGGTCAGGTTCCAGTCAGTGCCGGCCTCGGCCGCCTCCATGAACGCGTCGGTGACGCGCACCGAGTTGTTCGCGTTCTGGTACTGGATCGACGCCCAGTCGGCGGAGTCGAGCGACATGTCGTAGCCGGCGGCCTCGAGCACGCGCGCCTTCTCCTCTTCCTTGGACTTGCACCAGATGAACTCCTCGACATCCGGGTGGTCGACGTCGAGGACGACCATCTTGGCCGCGCGCCGCGTCTTGCCGCCGGACTTGATCGTCCCGGCCGACGCGTCGGCGCCGCGCATGAAGGAGACCGGCCCGGACGCATAGCCGCCCTTCGAGAGCTGCTCCTTCGAGGAGCGAAGCTTGGAGAGGTTGACGCCTGACCCGGAGCCGCCCCGGAAAATGACTCCCTCGCGGCGGATCCAGTCGAGAATCGAATCCATCTCGTCCTCGATCGAAAGGATGAAGCACGCCGAGCACTGCGGCTTCTCCTCGAAGCCGACGTTGAACCAGACCGGCGAGTTGAACGCCGCGTACTGGTTGACCAGGATCGCCTTCAGCTCCGCCTCGAACGTGTCGGCGTCCTCGTCGGACGCGAAGTAGCCGCCCTCGCGGCCCCAGCCGCCGATCGTGTCGACGACGCGGCCGATCATCTGCTTGACGCTCGACTCGCGGTCGGGGGAGCCCATGCGGCCGCGGAAATACTTCTGCGCGACGATGTTCGTGGCCGTCTGCGACCAGAACTTCGGGAACTCGACGTTCTTCTGTTCGAAGACCGGCTTGTCCTTGCCGGGGATGAAGGCGTTGCGCGTCTCCCACTCGATCTCGGTGAACGGATCGCGGTCGGGAATCGTGAAAAAGCGCCGCACAGCGGCACTTGCCGTCTCGTTGACGACTGTGTTCCCGAGGTCCTGTGCGGTGGGCTCTACGGCCTGGGCTTCCTTGGCGGACGCCATCTCCTACCTCCTGGTCGAAGCTGTTTGTGGAGCGCCCAGTCGGCGGAGCAGACCGTCGGCGAGCGGATTTGTCAGGCTAGAAATGGCGTCGGACGGATTGAACAAATCCCTGCAAATTCTAGCAATTCGGGGGGTGGTCCCGAATCCGGTTCTACGTGGCCGGAGGGCCGGCTCGCCTGGCCCGGAAGTGGCGCGTAATCAGCCCTCCGGCTCCCGCGGCGACGAGCAGGAGAGCCAATCCGGCCATGATCATGAGCGGGACCGGCATCGAGTCGGCCTCGCGTGGGCCCAGCTTGTCGAACGCTTGCTTGAAGTACTCGGGTTGCGGCTCGGCCTGGACGACTTCGTCCGCACTGCCAGGTCGCCGAGTCGGCTTCTCCGGCTGTGTCGAGACGCCGCTGCCGGTGTTGGCGAGGGTCCGGGCGCGAGAGACGCGTTGGAGCGCGCTCCGGATGTCCTCTTCGAAGCTGCTGTAGTCCTTGATGTCGTTGGGGACGTTCCTGAGCGCGTCGCTGTAGCAGTGTCGCGGGTAGGTGCGGTCGATCGTCGAGTCCTCGAACCAGTCCTGGACGACTTGCTTCCAGCAGGGAGTCTTCGCCGCAGCCGGCTTCGCGCCGACCGCCATCAGCGCCAGAGCAAGCAGGAGCGCAAGCCCCAAGATGCGGACGGGCAAGGCTGGCGGCGCGATTGCACGGACACGAGGCGGAATGGGTACGAGCCTACCTTCTCCTCGGGGAGCCATTATCCCCCAGTCTGGCGGACGGCGGTGCGGTTTGCGTGATTCCCGTGTAAACGGTTTGTAAGCCTGGAAAGTGGCGGTTGCTCGCTGGTAGCGTCGCCTGCATGCGGAGAGCCTCCGTTGCGCTCCTCGTCGCAGCGGGCATCCTGCTCGCCGCCGCGATCTTCTTCTCCGGCGGCTCGACCGACGGGCCGCTTGCGTGGATCGGGGGCGGGGCGATCGTCGCGGCCGGCGCGGTCGGCGCAGCGGCGCTGTCGGGGCGTTTGCCGGTGCCCGAGCTCGACCGCGCGGGACTTCTGTTCTTGGGGCTTCTCGCCGGGTTCGTCGTCTGGAACGGGATCTCGATCGCGTGGTCGGCGGCGCCCGACCGCTCGTGGAACTACTTCAACCGCGGACTCGCCTATCTGGCCTTTGCCGTGCTCGGGCTGGCCGTCGGCGCCGCCGTTCGACGCGCGCCCAGGACGGTCGCACTGGGCCTCGCCGCGCTGATCGGCGGCGCCTGCCTGTGGGCGCTGGCCGGGAAGGTGATCCCCGCGCTCTACGAGGACTACGGACGCTTTGCGCGCCTCCGCTCGCCGGTCGGCTACTGGAACGCGCCTCGCGCTCCTGGCCGCGCTCGGTCTGCCCCTTGGGCTCTGGATCGCGTCCCGGCGCGAGCACGATCGCCGGTTGCGGGCCGTGGCCGTCGTCCTCGTGTACGTGCTCGGAATCGCGGTCGTGCTCACGTACTCGCGCGGCGGGCTGCTGGCAGCCGTCTTCGCGATCGTCGCCTACCTCGCCTTGGCGCGCGAGCGCGTGGAGGGCATCGCGGCGCTCGGCATCGCCGTCCTGGCGGCTCTGCCCGCGCTCGTCTGGGGGCTGACCCAGCCTGGCGTCGCCGACGATTTCCAGTCCAACGCGGTGCGCGTGGAGGATGGGGCCTGGTTCGGGCTCCTCGTCTTCCTGGGCGCGCTCGCTGCGTTCGGGGTCGCATGGTGGGCTGCACCGCGTGGTGTCTCTGAGCGGGCCGGGCGGCTCGTCGTCCGCGGCGCCGTGGTCGTCCTGGTCGCCTTCGCGCTGCTCGGCGCGGTCGTCGCCGTGCGAGGCGGAGAGGACGTCGTCCAGCAGGGACCCTCGCGTCAGCTCAGCACCGGCTCGAACAACCGCACGAAGTGGTGGGGCGAGGCCTGGGACGCCTTCGCGGGGCAGCCGATCATCGGAGTGGGGGCGGGGAGCTTCGAGTACGTGCACCGGAAGCTCCGCAAGAACAAGATCGACGTCACCGAGCCGCACGACCTCCCGCTCCAGTTCGCCTCCGAGACGGGGCTCGTAGGGCTTGCGCTCTTCGCCGGTGCGATGGGCGCCGGCGCTCGTCGGGCTCTGGCGGCGCCGCGACGATGCTGCCGCGCTTGCCCTGGGGCTCGCCTTACCGACGTACCTGTTCCACGGTCTCCTCGACTACGACTGGGACTTCCTCGCGGTGACGGCGCCGGTTCTCTTCGCGACCGGTGTCCTGCTCGCCTACGGCAGGCCCGAGCGGCGCGTGACGGCGCAGCCCCTGTGGGCGGTCGTCGCCGTTCTCGCCGCCACCACGCTGCTCTTCTCGCTGGCCGCTCCGCGCCTGGCCGCGGAACGCGTCGAGGAGGCCTACGCCGCGATCGACCGGAACGACACCGCGACCGCGGTCGACAAGGCGCAGGAGGCGCGCTCCTTGAACCCGCTGTCCATCGAGCCGCTCTTTGCCGAGGCTGCGGCCGAGGAGGCTCGCGGCCGGGTCGGGCGTGCTCAGCGGTTGTATGTGGACGCCGTCGAGGTGCAGCCGCTGAACGCGCGAGCCTGGTACGAGCTCGGCTGCTTCGAGCTGCAGGTGCTGAACGCGACGCCAGGCTGCGCGGCGCGATCTCGAGCGGTCGCGCGATCTCGACCCGCGGGGGCCGGCGGCGACCGCGCTCATTTCGCCGCCTCAGGGCCCAGGGCAACCAGCGACAGTCCCGTGTTGACGATGCGCACCGGATAGGGGAAGAGCGAGCGGAACTCTCGCGGGCTGAGCGGCCGCAGCCCCTCGACGTCGGCGCGACGCAGCCTGCCGAGCACACGCTTCCGCGCGCGCGCGGGTAACCAGTGCACGAACGGCAGCAGCGTATGCACCTCGACCGGGAACCACTTGTTCGGCGTCGTCACGAAGACGCGCTTGGAGACCCGGCAGAGCTCGCGGACGAACGCCTCCTGAGACTCACGGTCGCCGAGATGCTCGACCACAGCGTTCGAGAAGCCGACGTCGAACTCGTCGTTCGCGAAGGGCAGGTCCCGCCCGTCGGCCTGGACGCGTCGCAGCTCCGGGAAGGCCTCGGCGAAGTGGGGGAGGTCGTCGACGCTGACCGCGGTGATGTGGTCTCGCCACGGATACATCGCCTCGAGAAAGTTGTAGGTCGCCCCGTGGCCCTCGGCCTCCCCGAACGGCGCATCTGCGACCCCGACGTCCACCACCGTCGTCTCCGGAGTGGGCTGGACGAGCTCCATGAAGAGACGGAACTTGCGCGCGCGGCTGCGCAGGGAGACAGCGGCCGCGAGCCGGCCGATCACCTCGCGACGGCGCGAAGCCAGATTTGCGTCCAGAAGACGCCGAGCGCGCGGTAGACGATCGGCTCGACGAGGTGCGACAGGAAGTCCTTCGGCGAGTTCCCGTAGAGCCGCTTGCGGTTGTTGTGGAAGCGCTGGATGTCGTCGAACCCGGCCTCGCGCAGGAGCTTCTTGAAGCGGCGCGGCGTGTAGCCGAGCTCGGTCGCGCCGAACTGCTCGGACGCGCTGCGGCCCTGGTAGCGGTGCTTCCAGTTCGGCTCGGCGAGGAGCAGCCGTCCGCCGGGCTTGAGCGCACGATGCGCGGCGGCGAAGACGAGGTCGGCGCGCGGGGTGTGGTGGACAGCGTCGTAGACGAGCGCGGTGTCGTAGTGGTGGCCGAGGTCGAGCGTCTCCATGTCGCCGACCTCGAAGGTTGCGTCCACGCCCTCGGCGGCGGCGACCTCGCGGGCGATCTCGATCATCTTCGGTGCGATGTCGTAGCCGGCGGCCTCCAGGCCGTGACGCGCGGCGAAGCGGGTCATCCAGCCGGGGCCGCACCCGAGCTCGACGAGGCTCATCCCGGGGCGCAGGTCGAGGAGCTGGACGACGTAGCCGAAATCGATGAGCAGGCGGGCGGTCTCGCGCGGCTCGTTGGCGAAGGGCTTCGTCTGCAGCCAGCGCTGCCCCTCCTCGCCGATCGCGATCGGATAGTCGACCTCCGCCTGCTTCCGGGCCTCGTCAGTCACCGGCCAGATCGTAGGCTCTCCGCACCAGGTCCGTCCGAGCCGGTTGAGTCGCCCCGACTCAAAGGGGTCTGACCCCGGGCAGGGTGGCGGGTCGCTCAACCACGCGGGTTGCAGCCTTTGGGTCTGCCCCGGACTAGTTCCCGAGGACCAGGGCTACTTGCGCGCCGAGCAGGTCGCGTGTGGACACGCCCTCGAGCGGGCCGACCAGCTTGATGCCGAGGTCGCGCGCAAGGCGCTGCGCCTCCGGCTTTCGCCCCGCCCGGTACATGACGACGCTCTTGCCGTAGTCCGAGCGCGCCGCGTTGCCGGTCGCTGCGATCAGGTAGCCCTTCGCCTTGACCTTGTCCGCGGCTGCCGCGGCCGCGCCGCCGACGCCGTTCCCGTTGAGGACGATCACGGAGGTCTCGCCCCGCGCAAGCGTCACGTGCTTGGGCTCCGGGTTGACGGCTCGCTGCGGGATGCCGGTCGCCTTGGTGATCGCCGCCTCTTTGGCGTGGGCGGAGACGCCCTTGCCGATCAGGGCGGTGAGGAGGATGACCACGATCAGGAGCTCGAAGACCGCAACGGCGCTCGCAAGAATGGTCGCGGTCCGCCAACGGTCGGCGGGAACAGAGCTAAGAGCTGGGGCCGAAATCTCCACGGGGCGAGCGAATTCGCCCCGGTGTGCCGCACTCCTGCTAGGTGGTGAACCACTCCCAGGTCTCGCGCAGGCCCTCCTCGAGGGAGCGCTCGGGTCGCCAGCCGAGCTCGTCGACCGCACGGCCCGGGTCGAGCACGCTCCGCTGCAGCTCACCGGGCCGCGGCGGCGCGAACTCCGGCTCGACGTCCTTCCCGGCCACGCGGACGCAGAGCTCGAGCAACTCGACGACCGAGGTCTCGCGCCCCGTGCCCACGTTGAAGACGCCGCCGTCGACCTCCTGTGAGGCCAACGTCGCGCGCACGACGTCGCCCACGTAGATGTAGTCCCGCGTCTGCTTCCCGTCGCCGAAGATCTTCGGCGTCTCGCCGTCGAGCAGCCGGCTGAAGAAGATCGCAACGACGCCCGCCTCGCCGTGCGGGTCCTGCCGCGGGCCGTAGACGTTGCCGAGCCGAAGCGACACGTGCCGCGTCCCGTAGAGCCGGTTGTAGGTCGCCAGGTATTCCTCTCCGGCCAGCTTCGACGTGCCGTAGGGCGCCAGCGGCTCCGGCTTCTTGTCCTCGCTAGCGGGCTCGTCGCACTCGCCGTACATCGCGCCGCCCGTCGAGCTGAAGACGATCTGCGCGCCGTGCTCACGCGCGGCCTCGAGCACGCGGATGGTGCCGATGACGTTCAGCTCAGCGTCGTGGTCGGGCCGCGCGACCGAGATCCGGACGTCCTTCTGCGCGGCGAGGTGGAAGCAGACCTCGGGCTTCGCTTCCGCGAAGACCGCCGCAGGGTCCCTGATGTCCCCTTCCACGAGCCGGGCTCCTGCAGGCACGTTCTCGCGCCTGCCGTCCGAGAGGTCGTCGAGGATCGTCACCTCGTCGCCGCGCGCCAGCAGGCCCTCCGCGACGTGTGACCCGATGAACCCCGCTCCCCCGGTGACCAGCGCTCTCAAGGCCCCGTATCCTAGGCGCGAATGTTCGTGACGTTCGAGGGACTCGACGGGTCGGGCAAGTCGACCCAGGTCGAGTTGCTGCGGTCGCACCTCGCGGAGGCGGGTCGCGACGTGGTCGCCACTCGGGAGCCCGGCGGGACGGAGCTCGGGGAGCGCGTCCGCCACCTGCTGCTGCAAGGAGGCGAGGTCTCACCCTGGGCGGAGGCTGCGCTGTTCGCCGCTGCGCGGGCCGAGCTGGTCGCGCAGGTCATCGGGCCCGCGCTCGAGCGCGGCGCCGACGTCGTCTGCGATCGCTACCTCGACTCGTCGCTCGCGTACCAGGGCATTGCCCGCGGCCTCGGCGTCGACCAGGTGCTCGCTCTGAACGTGAACGCGATCCGCGGCATCCTTCCCGACCTGACCTTTCTGCTGACGATCGAGGCCGACGAGGCCGCCCAGCGCGGGGAGGCCTCGGACCGCATCGAGCGCGAGGGCGGCGAGTTCCAGCGGGCGGTCGAGACTGCCTACCGTGAGCTGGCGTCGATCTTCCCGGGGCGCGTGGTCGCGCTCGACGGCTCGCGGCCGCCGGAAGCGATAGCGAAGGAGGTGCGAGATCGCGTTCAAGGGCTTTCCTGAGCAGGCAGACGCAATCCGCCTGCTGACGGCCGCGCTCAACGAAGGGCCGGCGCATGCGTACCTCTTTCACGGCCCGCCGGGAGTGGGCAAGCGGCGCGCCGCCCTGGGGTTCGCCGGCGAATTGCTGGGCGACGAGGGCCGCGTCGAGCGGCTTGCCCATCCGGATCTCTACGTCGTCGAGCCGCTCGGCGACCAGATCCGCATCGACGAGATTCGCGACCTGCGCCACGACCTGCACATGCGGCCGTTCGAAGCCGACCGCCGCGTCTATCTGATCTTCGGGGCGCACTCGCTGAACGACGAGGCCGCCGACGCGCTCCTCAAGGATCTCGAGGAGCCGCCGCCGTATGCGGTGATCGTGCTCGTCGCCGACGATCTCGGCCCGCTGCCGGAGACGATTCCCTCGCGGTGCCAGCTCGTTCCGTTCCGGCGGCTGAGTGAGAAGACGGTCCGGGAGGAAGTGGCGTCACGTGCCCCGGGCTTGTCCGAGCAGGAGCAGACCACGCTGGCGCGCGTCGCCGGCGGACGGCTCGACCGGGTCGACCGCATGCTCGACCCGCAGGCGGCGAAGCGGCGCGATGCCCTGCTCGAGGTCGCCCGCTCCGTCTACTCCGATCCGGAGTTCGACCCGGCTGCAGCGTCGGGCGTGCTGATGGGCATCGCCGCCGACCGGGCAGGCGAGGCCAAGACGGCGGCGCTCGAGGAGAACGAGCAGCTCGACCTGCCTGCGAAGGAGGCGGAGCAGCGCGTGCGTCGAGCCGGCCGTGGAGCCGAGCGGGAGGAGCTGATGCTGTGCCTGGACGAGCTCAGCGCCTGGTACCGGGACCTGGTCGTCGTCGCGCTCGGCGCGGAGAAGGCGGCGGTTCACGTCGACCGGCTGGAGCAGCTGCGCGAGGACGGCGTGCGTGAGCGAGTCCCGGGCGCGGAGGCCGCGGCAGAGACGGTCCGCGCCACGTGGCGGCTGTTCGAGGAGTACCAGCTCCAGGCCGGTCTCATGCTCGAGGCGCTGTTCGTGAAGCTACGGCGCGAGCTGGCGGGCGCGGTCACCGCTGTCTGACGCGATCGTGTACTCGAAGTAGTTCTCGAAGACCGCGCTCGGCGGCGGGAAGTGGCGGGCGACCGGCTCGCAGTCGTTGTGTCCTACCCCTCCCTCCCAGCCGTGGAAGAAGACGGCGAGCGGATAGCCGGGAGCGCCGCCGACGAGCTCCCATTGCCTGACGCCGTCGCCGTCCGGGGACTGGGCGTTGCAGTCCCAGCGGGTGTCCATTCCGCTCGCGTAGTGCACGGGTGCCGGGCCGTCCTTCTCGCTCGGGGCAGGCGTGTAGCCGGAGGCGGCGACGGCCCATGCGTCCAGCCCGGAGCCGGAGCCTTCCCAGCGGCCGCTCGCTCCCCGCGCTACGACGTTCAGGCCCGACGCCGAGAACGCGACGCTGTCGCGTGATTCTTGGCCGACCTGGCCCGTTCCCTTGCGCGGGTGGCCTCCCATCCACCGACTGAGCTCGAGGCCGGACTCGTCGTACACCGCGATCGTGTCGCCCGCGGCGGGCGCCACCTGCATCGTGAACTTCGGCTCCTTGGCGAAGTGCTGCTGGGGTGCGTCGCCGCACGTCGGCTTGGTGCAGAGGCTCCGCACTCTCGTCCGGACCCTGACCGCTGTAGGCGAAAAGACGTACTCGTAGCCGATGCGGAGGATCGGGTTCTGCCAGGGCGTCCGCACGTCGATGTCGATCGACCAGTGCAGGGCGCCTTCATCGTCCCAACTGAGCCGCCCGACTCGGGTTCGGGAGACCCCGAACAGTTCGGAGGACTGAGGGTGATCACCGGCGCAGACCCTGCTCGACACCCACCAGGTGTTGCTGCCACCATGACGGCCGAACTGGAACGGAGGCACGCCCCTGGCGTGCTGGTAGCCGAATGAGCCGAGGCCGCCGGACGAGCCGTACGGATTCAGACCACCATCGGGGTCGTCGAGGACCGGTTTGCCCAGATCGTCGACTACGACCTTCCCCTTTCGTCTGACCAGGTACACGTAGCCAGGCCCCACGCGTTTTTGGCCGCTCACGCAGCGCTTGGCGATCCACCACTCCCCGTGCTGGTTGCGGACGCCGATGCGGCCCGCGTCGTTGCGAAGGATCTGTACCTGCCCCGGCCCCGGGTCCGGAAGCAGATACGCGGTCGAACGAGAGGCCGGCAGGGCCACGGCCACGGCGGCCAGGGCAACGATCCAGATCTTCATGTGTCTTTCCTCGGAGCTGAGCGGGGATCCGCCTCAACGGTGGCCGCCGCAGGACTCAGTTCGGGTACGGAAGTGCTCTTAGTTGGGCTCAGAGAACATCGTCGGTCATTTCCAGCCCTTCCTCAAGCTCCTCAAGGGTGATTAGTTCGGATAGGGAATCGGAACCGGGCCCGACGGTGGGCTCGGCGCCCTTCCGCCGGTGACGTCCTCGGCGTCTTCCTCATCCACCTCGAGGTCCTCGATCTGCTCTTCCTGCTGCTCGTTCTCGCTCATGGCAGCACCTCGTCGAGGATTTCGAGCCCTTCGTCCAGTTCCTCGCGCATGATCGTCAGCGGCGGGGCGACGATGATCACGTTCCAGTGCATCATCAGGTAGAGCCCGCGCTCGAGGGCCGCCTTGAAGATCTTCGCCATCGGCGCGAAGGCCTCGCCCGAGGCGTTGAACGGGACGAGGGGCTCGCGCGTCTCGCGGTTCTTGACGAGCTCGACGCCGTGGAAGAGGCCGAGCCCGCGTACGTCGCCGATCGATTCGTGGCTTTCGGCCAGGCCCCGCAGGCGCTCGCCGAGCACGGCGCCCAGCTCGGCCGAGTTCTCGACGATGCCCTCCTCGCGGAAGGCCTCGATCGACGCGACGCCGGCCGCGCACGCGAGCGGATGCCCGCTGTACGTGAGCCCGCCCGCGAAGTACTTGTCGCGCACCCAGCCCGCCAGCTCCTCGGAGATGACCATCGCGCCCAGCGGCACGTAGCCCGAGTTGATCCCCTTCGCCACGGTGAGGATGTCGGGGACGACGTCCCAGTGCTCGCACGCGAACCACTTGCCCGTGCGCCCGAAGCCGGCCATGACCTCGTCGAAGATGAGCAGGATCCCGTGCCGGTCGCACACCTCGCGCACGGCCTGCAGGTAGCCGTCCGGCGGGACGATGACGCCGTTCGTCCCGGTGACCGTCTCGAGAATCACCGCCGCCACCGTTTCCGGGCCCTCGTACTGGAGGATCTCCTCGAGGTGCGGTGCGCCGGTGCAGACCGGACACGGATCGGGGTGCCCGGCGGGGCAGCGGTAGGTGTAGGGGTCGAGGATCCGCACGACCCCGGGGATCCCGGGCTCGGCGGGCCAGCGGCGCGGGTCGCCGGTGAGCGTGATCGAGCCCGCCGTCGCGCCGTGATACGAGCGGTAGCGCGCGACGATCTTCTGCCGGCCGGTCTTCCAGCGCGCGAGCTTGATCGCGTTCTCGTTCGCCTCGGCGCCGCCGTTCGTGAAGAACGACATCGTCAGGTCGCCCGGCGTGACCTCGGCGAGCAGGCGCGCCAGCTCGGAGCGCTGCTCGTTGGCCATCATCGGGCCGATCGTCGTCAGCCGGTCGGCCTGGTCCTTGATCGCGGCCACGACCTTCGGGTGCTGGTGCCCGAGGGAGACGTTGACGAGCTGCGAGGCGAAGTCGAGGTAGCGCTTGCCGTCGTAGTCCCAGAAGTAGCGGCCCTCGGCGCCCGCGACGGGGATCGGGTCGATCGCCGAGCGCACCGACCAGGAGTGCAGGACGTGCTTGGCGTCGTCGGCCTTGACGCGGTTGGTATCGGCGACGGCCATTACTGCTGGAACTCCGACGGAATATCGTCGGGTGGGCTGCCGATCACGATCGCGATCTCCCGACCGTCGCTGAGCTCGATCTGACGCGGATCGCCGTCGAAGACCTCGCCGTCGACGTAGAATGCGATCTACTGTCGTCGTACTCGCCGACCTGGCCGGCGCCGAGGTCGACGTCCCATTCGACGAAGAACTGACCCAGCGTGTTCGGGGCCGGCGTCTTCGTCTCCGTGTGCAGGACGCCGTCCGTCGCATGGGTGTGCAGCGGCGAGATGCACGGCTTGGCGCAGTCGCGGAGAAGCCCGACGCCTTCGGAGTCAGCCTGCACCGCTGGGTTCGTCGTGTCGATCCCGATGCCCGCGGGGACGACGACGCGCTCTCCGTTGAAGAAGACGTCGAGATGCGCGTGCACGTGGTACTGGAGGAACTCCGCCCGCTCGGGCGTCAGGCTCGCCTTGCGGGTCAGCTCCATCGGGTTCGGCGGCGGAGGCCACACCGGCGGCGTCCCGGGCGCCTCGGACGTCTTCTTGCTGTCCCCGCATCCAGCTCCGGCCACGGCCAGGAGAGCGCACCCGATCTCGACGCGATAGCCATACGACAAGCCTATCTCCGCCGCGCTACGCTAGACTCGCATGACTGAGGTCGTCCAGGCCCCGGAGGGCGCGGACGCGCGCGTGAAGCGGATCAGCCACTGGATCGGCGGCCAGAGCGTGGCCGGCGAGTCCGGGCGTAGCGGGCCGGTCTACAACCCGGCGCTCGGCGCGCAGACGGGCGAGGTCGACTTCGCGTCCGTCGAGGAGGTCGGCCTGGCTGTGGCCGCTGCCAAGGCAGCGTTCGAGAGCTGGCGCGCGGTCTCGCTGTCGAAGCGCACGGACATCATGTTCCGGGTTCGCGAGCTCGTGCATTCGCAGCGCGAGGAGATCGCGAAGATCCTCACCGACGAGCACGGCAAGGTGCTCTCAGACGCGGTCGGCGAAGTGCAGCGCGGGCTCGAGGTGATCGAGCACGCCTGCGGGATCCCGACGCTTGCTGCGCGGGCACTTCTCCGAGCAGGCCTCGACCGGGATCGACGTGTACTCGATCCGGCAGCCTCTGGGCGTCGTCGCGGGCATCACGCCGTTCAACTTCCCGGCGATGGTGCCCATGTGGATGTGGGCGCCCGCCATCGCGTGCGGCAACACGTTCATCTTGAAGCCGTCCGAGAAGGACCCGTCCACGTCGCTCTTCGTCGCCGAGCTGCTCAAGGAGGCCGGCGTGCCCGACGGCGTGTTCAACGTCGTCCACGGCGACAAGGTGGCCGTCGACGCGATCCTCGAGCACTCGGACATCGCCGCCGTCAGCTTCGTCGGCTCGACGCCGATTGCGAAGTACATCTACACCACCGGCTCCGCGAACGGGAAGCGCGTCCAGGCGCTCGGCGGCGCGAAGAACCACATGGTCGTGCTGCCGGACGCGGACATCAACATGGCCGCCGACGCGGCGGTGAGCGCGGCTTACGGCTCGGCCGGCGAGCGTTGCATGGCGGTGTCGGTGGTGGTCGCGGTCGGTGACGCGGCCGATCGGCTGGTCGGTGCGATCAACGAGCGGCTGCCGAAGGTGAAGGTCGGGCCGGGAACGGATCCGGAGTCGGAGATGGGCCCGCTGATCACGCGCGAGCACCGCGACAAGGTCGCGGGCTACATCGACCGCGGGGCCGAGCAGGGCGCGAAGGTGGTCGCGGACGGGCGCGAGACGAGCCCGAACGGCGACGGCTTCTTCCTCGGCGTCTCGCTGCTGGACGAGGTGACGCCGGACATGGACGCCTACAAGGACGAGATCTTCGGGCCGGTGCTGTCAGTCGTGCGCGCGAAGACCTACGACGAGGCCGTGCAGATGGTCAACGACAACCCGTACGGCAACGGGGTCGCGATCTTCACGCGCGACGGCGGTGCGGCTCGGCAGTTCCAGTTCGAGGCCCAGGCGGGCATGGTCGGGATCAACGTGCCGATCCCGGTGCCGGTCGCGTACTACTCGTTCGGCGGCTGGAAGTCGTCCCTCTTCGGCGACTCGCACGTCTACGGGCCGGAGGGGATCAACTTCTACACGCGCGGCAAGGTCGTCACGTCCCGCTGGCCCGACCCGGCGACGAGCCAGGTCGACCTCGGCTTCCCGCAGACGCGCTAGCGAGCAACAGTCGCCTGCCGCCTCGGCGCGGCGAACCGGACACGTCAGGTGCCTGGCACCGGCCACGGCAATGCGAGACGCGTCTCTCGTTACGCGGCGCGCGCCGGCCGTGCGGGGACGAGGAGCGGTCCTCCCAGCCAGGGCCAGTCGAACGGGTTCGAGCAGAGGCCGGCCTTGACGGGGTTCTGGAGGACGTACTCGGCGGTGTTCTGGAGCTGCTCGTCACCCTCGACTCGCTTGGCGGAGAATCGCCTCTCGAAGAGATGGCCTGTGCGCTCGTGGCGTTCGTTGAACCACTGGGCGTAGACGCTGTTCAGCCGGTGCATTCCCGCCGACAGGTTCTCGGATGGGATCTCGATGATCAGGTGAAAGTGATTCGTCATGAGGCACCACCCATGAAGTGACCAGGAGAGGTCGCGGACGATCCGATCGAGCAGTGCCAGGAAGAGGTGCCTATCGTCGGTGCCGAGGTAGATGCTCGCGCGGTCGTTCCCGCGCGTCGTGACGTGGTAGTAGCCGGGGCGCTGCTCTCGTGGCGGGCGTGGCACGCAGCCAACGTAGCCGGTGCCGTCTGCTCGAACTGTGACACGCAACAACGAAAATCGTGCCGGGTGCTGGCCGTCTCGCCATGTCCGGTGCCTGGCACCGGACATGGGCGTTCTAGGCTTGCGGCGTGACTGCCTGCACTTCCTGCGGCCAGGAAAACCCCGAGATCGCGAGATTCTGTCTGCGGTGTGGCCTTCCCCTGGCCGGCACCGGCACCCACCGCGCGCGTCGGGAGGAACGGCGTCTGGTCAGCGTCATCTTCGTCGATCTGGTGGGCTTCACCTCACGCGCCGCGCGGCTGGATCCCGAGGACGTGCAGGCGCTGCTCCGCCCGTACCACCACACCGTCCGCACCGAGATCGAGTCCTTCGGAGGCGTGGTCGAGAAGTTCATCGGCGACGCCGTGGTCGGGGTGTTCGGCGCTCCAACAGCGTTCGGTGACGATGCCGAGCGCGCGGTCCGCGCCGCGCTGGCGGTCCGGGACACCGCAGCGGCCATGGACGCCGCGGATCCCCGCCTCGACCTGAAGGTGCGGATCGCCGTCAACACGGGAGAAGCGCTCGTGACCCTGGATGCAAGGCCGGCGATGGGAGAGGCGATGATCGCCGGCGACGTGATCAACACCGCGTCGCGCCTCCAGTCGGCGGCGCCGGTCGGCAGCGTGCTGGTCGGCGAGGAGACTCACCGGGCGACGAACGAGGCGATCCGGTATGCGCCCGCTCCGGCGGTCGTGGCGAAGGGGAAGGAGCAGCCGGTACCTGCCTGGGTCGCGCTCTGCGAGGAGCGCGACCCCGGCGAGCGACCCCTCGCCGGCCCGCTCGTGGGCCGCAGCAACGAGCTCGAGGTCCTGCGGGCGACGTGGGAGCGCGTAGCGGTCGACCGTAGACCACACTTAGTGACCGTCATCGGCCCTGCAGGCGTGGGTAAGACAAGGCTGGCCGTCGAGTTCGCGGCCATGGTCGAGGATCGTGGCGGCCGGGCCGTCCACGGGCGCGCGCTCCCCTACCGCGAGAGCACGGCGTACGCAGCGCTGGCGTTCCAGCTCAAGCAGCTCTGCAGGATCTTCGAGACCGACAGCGTCGACGTCGCGAGGAGGAAGCTCGAGGAGACGGTTTCGACGCTGCTGCCGCCGGCGGAGGCGCCCAGTGTGACCGAGCACCTCGGAATCCTCCTCGGCCTCGATTCCTCGGGCACCATCGCCGACCGCGAGAACCTGTTCATCTCAATCGAAAGCTTCATCGAGGCGGTGGCCAGAGACGAACCGATGATGCTGGTGTTCGAGGACCTGCACTGGGCCGACGAGGCGCTGCTCAACCTCGTCGAGCGGCTGGCGGCGCGTCTCGAGGACCTTCCGATCCTGGTCATGGTGCTCGCCCGTCCGGAGCTCCTCGACGCGCGTCCGGGCTGGGGAGGCGGGCTGGTTGCCCACATCGCGCTCATGCTTCGGCCGCTCGACGAGAGAGATGCGACCGAGCTAGCAGTTCATCGCCTGGCCGATCTCGGCGCCGAGGACAGCGAAAACCGAGCGACGGTTCTCGCGTTCCTGGCAGGTGGAAACCCGCTCTTCATAGAGCAACTGGCGGCGGTCCACGCGGAGACGGGCGAGGTGCCGACGTCATTGCCGACGACGATCCGCGGCATCATCGCGGCTCGCCTGGACGCGCTCCCTGCAGCCGAGCGTGAGGTGGTTCTGGATGCCGCCGTGTCCGGGAGAGTCTTCTGGCGCGGAGCGCTCGAGCGGATGATGGCGGATCCCCAGGCTCTGACCGCCGCCCTGGGTGAGCTGGAAAGGCGGGGGCTGGTCACGGAGGAGACCGTCTCGGCCTTCGAGGGCCATCAGCAGTACACGTTCAACCACGTCCTCGTCCGCGATGTCGCGTACGACCTTCTTCCTCGAGCTCGGCGGCGGGAACGGCATCGCGAAGCCGCGCTGTTCCTCGAGGAGGTCAGCGGTGAGTTCGGCGAGGTCGAGGCAGCTCTGGCCCGGCACTGGCGTGACGCCGGCGACCATTCTCGTGCCGTCGATTACTTCGCCGTGGCCGCCGCGGATGCCGAGCGTGGCTGGGCGAAGGAGCACGCGGCCGCCCTTTACCGGGAAGCGCTCGCACTCGTTCCCGAGTCCGATGCGGAGCGCCGGCAGGAAATCACACGTCGTCTTGCCCTCGCCAAGGCAGCGAGCATCCACGTCCTCGATGCGCAGCTGCTCGGGCGAGGAGAGTCGGAAACCGGTTAGGGCGGGAAGTCGCCGGGAGAGACATCGCCTGCGATTTCGTGGATGCCCTCCATGGTCGTGCCGGCCGAGCCGCTTGCGAGTGCTCGCGGACCATCTCTTCGTTCGGCGCCTCGTAGACGCAGTACGTGACGACCCTGCCCGCCTCGTCCACGACGACGTGACTGTGTTCCCACGTGATCTCGGGGAACTCGTCGTCGACGAGCTCCCTGCGACCGGCGCCCGACCGTGGGCATCTCGTCCTCATGGACATCAAAAGCCCTGATGATCATGTAGCGCGGCATGCCGACAATCCTAGGCGACCGCGGTCTGGGCCTTGAGCTCGTCGCCGAACTTCGCGCGCGCGACGAACTGACCCACGCCGGGTGACGCGACGAGCTGGTCGTCCTCGACGAGCACGTGGCCGCGCAGCAGGACAACTTCGGGCGAGCCCGTCACCTCGGTGCCCTCGTAGAGGTTGTAGTCCGACTTCGAGCGCTGCGTCGCCGCCGAGATCGTGACCTTCTTCTCGGGGTCGAACACGACGATGTCGGCATCTGAGCCGACGGCGATCGTGCCCTTGCGCGGATAGAGGCCGAAGAGCTTCGCCGGGGCCGTCGCCAGCAGCTCGACCATCCGGTTCAAAGAAATCCGCCCGCCGCGCACGCCGAACTCGTGGATCATCTGCAGCCGGTTCTCGAGCCCGGGCCCGCCGTTCGGGATCTTCGAGAAGTCGTCCTTGCCCATCGTCTTCTGGCCGTCCCAGAGGAACGCGCAGTGATCGGTCGAGACGACGGACAGCACGTCAGTTCGCACCGCGTTCCAGAGCACGTCCTGGTTGGCCTTGTCCCGGGGCGGCGGCGTGTAGACGTACTTCGCGCCCTCGAAGTCCGGCCGCTCGAGGAACGTGTAGTCGACGAAGAAGTACTGCGTGCACGTCTCGCCCCAGACGTCCCAGCCCTTCTCGCGCGCGATCGCGATCGGCTCGAGCGCCTCCGCGCACGAGACGTGGACGACGTACAGAGGCGAACCGGCGACGCGCGAGAGCTGGATCGCGCGGTTCGTCGCCTCGCCCTCGGTCTCCGGAGGACGAGTGAGCGCGTGGTACTTCGGCTCGGTGTGACCAGCGGCGAGCGCCTCCTTGACGAGCACGTCGATCGCGTCGCCGTTCTCGGCATGCACCATCACGAGCGCGCCCGTCTCCGCCGCGACCTGCATCGTGCGGAAGAGCGTCTCGTCGTCCACCATCAGCGCGCCCTTGTAGGCCATGAAGAGCTTGTACGAGGTGACCCCCTCGTCGGGCAGCGACGCGAGCTCCTCGAGCGTCCCGCCCTCCTTCAGGTCGGTGACCGCCATGTGGTAGCCCATGTCGATCACCTGCTTGCCGTTCGCCTTCGACTTCCAGTCTTCGAGCGCGGCGGCGAACGTCGAGCCCTGCGGCTGGATGACGAAGTCGACGTGACAGGTCGTCCCGCCGAAAGCCGCGGCGGTCTGGCCCGACTCGACGTCGTCGATGGTCACCGTCCCGCCGAACGGCATCTCGAGATGCGTGTGCGGGTCGACTGCGCCCGGCAACACGTACTTGCCGGCGGCGTCGATGACCTTGTCCGCCTGGACGTCGAGCGACTCGCCGATCAATGAGATGCGCTCGCCCTCGACGTAGACGTCACCCACGTAATCGTCGGCGGCGGTGATGACCCGTCCACCTTTGATCAGAATGGACACGGCGTGGAGTTTAGGCTCGTTTCGCATGCCTCTCGACCCCAAGCGAACCGTCGCCGAGCTGCGTGAGCTGCAGGAGCTGACCGGCGACGAGAACGGCGCGCAGCGCGTGGCGTGGACGGACACCTGGGTGCAGGCCCAGGACTGGATGGCGTCCAAGCTCGACGGGATCGAGATGGAGTTCGACGAGGCGCGCAACCAGTGGTGGACCGTGCGCGGCGCCTCTGACAAAGAGCTCCTGCTCGGTGGGCACCTCGACTCGGTGCCGAACGGCGGCTGGCTCGACGGCGCCCTGAACGTCGTCGCCGGCGCCGAGGTGCTGCGGCGCATCGCCGAGCAGGGAGAGCCGCCGGTCACCGTGCGGCTCGTCAGCTGGGCCGACGAGGAAGGGGCGCGCTTCGGCCGCTCGCTCTTCGGCTCGAGCGCGGCGGCGGGGTCGATGGCCGACCAGGACGAGCTTCGCCAGCGGACCGATGCCGAGGGGATCTCGCTGCCGGACGCGATCGCCGCGCACGGCGTCGACCTCGACCGGGCGGTCGAGGCGCGGACGCAGCTCGAGAAGGCCGCGGCCTACCTCGAGCTGCACATCGAGCAAGGCCCGGTGCTGGAGAGCATGGATCTCCCGCTCGGGGTCGTGCTCGGCACCTTCGGCGTCGAGCGCCACCTGGTGACGTTCCGCGGCCAGGCTGCCCATGCGGGCTCGACGCCGATGGACCAGCGCCGCGACGCGCTGGCGGCCGCTGCGATGCTCGCGCTCGAGATCTACGAGATCGCGGCGAAGGAAGGCGGGGTCTGCACGATGGGAAGCGTCGTCACCAAGCCGGGCATCGTCACGTCCGTCGTGGAGACGGCCGAATGCCTGCTCGACCAGCGGCACCTGGAAGCCGACAAGCTCGCCTCGATGCTGGACGCCGCGCAGGATGCCGGGGCCCAGTTCGCCGACAGGCGCAACGTCGAGGTCGACTGGGAGCGGGTCTGGCAGATCGAGCCGATCCTCTTCGACGAGCAGCTGATCGAGCTCGCGGACGAGGCGATCAAGGAGGTCGCCGGCACCTCGCACCGCCTGCCGAGCGGCCCGCTGCACGACGCGGCCGAGGTGTCACGTGCAGGCATCCCGACCGTGATGCTCTTCGTCCAGAGCCTGCGCGGGCTCTCGCACACGAAGCTCGAGGACACGAAGGAGGAGCACATCGAGCTCTCGGTCAAAGCGCTGGACGGGCTCGCCGACCGCGCGATCGCCGGGCTCGCCTAAACGGGCTCGAAGAGCCGCTCGCGGTTCCGCACGGCGAAAGCGATCAGCACCGGGAGCAGAAGCACCAGCCCGAGGGCCACGCTCACGTCGGCCAGGTTGAACGCCAGCCCGTCGACGACGATCGGATTCGGCACACCCGGCCAGAGCACGAGGGACAAGCCGTTGCCCGCCGCTCCGCCGACCAGAGCCCCCGCGGCGACGGCGACCGAAGGCGAGCGGAGGAGCACGATCGCTGCCGCCCAGACGAGACACACGAGGCCGATCCCCACTCCGTAGAGCGCAGACCGCTCGTGAATGAAGACCGGGCCGGCCCACGCCTTGTACGCCAGATCGATCACAGCGACGCCGGCAGCGGTGGCGGTCAGAAGGGTGAAGCTTCGCGCCATGCCCGGAGTATGCTCCTCGCCGTGCTCAGCTTCGGCATGACCGTCATGCCCGACCCGCCCTACACGCGGATGATCGAGCTCATGCAGCTCGCCGAGCAGAACGGCTTCGAGTACGGCTGGACCTACGACTCGCACATCCTCTGGCAGGAGTCGTACGCGACTCTGCCGCTCGCCGCCGCCGCGACGGAGCGCCTGAAGCTCGGCCATTGCGTCACGAATCCGGGCATCCGCGACCCGACGATCACGGCCAGCTGGTACGCGACCATGCAGGACATCTCGAACGGCCGGATGGTGATGGGCATCGGCCGCGGCGACTCGTCACGACGCGTCGTCGGTCTGAAGCCGGTGAAGGTGGCCGAGTTCGAGGCCCGCCTGCGGATGATGAAGGACCTGATGAACGGGCGGCCGCGTCGAGTGGAACGAGAAGGAGCTGAAGCTCGAGTGGGTGCGGGACGAGCTGCCTGACATCCCGATGCAGGTCGCCGGCTACGGGCCGAAGGCGCTCGCCGTTGCGGGCCGGGTCGGGGACGGCGTGATCATCCAGCTCGCCGACCCGCAGATCATCCAGTGGATCATGGAGACGGCTCGAAAGGCGGCGGAGGAGGCGGGACGCGACCCGGACGCGCTCGAGTGCATCGTCTGCGCGCCGAGCCACATCAGCGACGACATAGCGTCCGCCCGCGACCAGGTGCGCTGGTTCCCGGCGATGGTCTCGAACCACGTCATGGACCTCGTCGAGCGCTACGGCTTCGACTCCGAGATCCCGGAAGCGCTGACCGACTTTGTCAAGACGCGCGAGTTCTACGACTACAAGGACCACAGCCGTGTCGGGGCGAAGCACGGCGAGTTCGTCACCGACGAGATCTGCGACCGCTTCACCGTGATCGGCACGGCTGATGACGCCGTCGCAAAGCTGAAGGAGCTCGAGTCGATCGGCGTCGACCAGTTCGACGTCTATCTGATGACCGAGGGCCAGCACCAGACCCTCGAGACCTACGGCAAGGAGATCATCCCCCGCTTCGCGGGCGTCGCGGCCTAGGGCAGCCACCCCTCGCGGTACCGGGTGAGATTCGGCGCGCTCGCTGCCGAAGCTCGCGTACGCCTCGTTCGCGTCGGTCGTCTCCTCCTCGACGCCCGCGGCGTGGCGAAGCGCGGCTTCGTCGACGGTGTAGCCGCCCCAGTCCGGGCCCACCGAGCGGTCGCGGGCGCCGACGGCGAGTACCACGCATCGCGTCTTCCCGGCGCCGACGATCACATGGTTCGTCCCGGCCGGGCAATGGACGAAATCCCACTGTCGTAGCGGGCGCTCCTCACCCTCGACGATCGCCAGGGCTTCGCCCGCGAGCACGAGGAAATCCTCCTGATCGGCTTCCCAGTGGTACATCGCCATCGGCTCGCCCGGCTCGAGGACCGTGAGGTTGATCCCGAGCTGCGTGAAGTCCAGCGCGTCCTCGGAGCCGAAGCCCTCGAACTCGCAGAGAAAGCCCCGGCCGTTGCGGACGTGCCAGGGCGCCTCGCGCGCGTTGACCACGAACCAGCCCTCGCCCATTGGAACGAGCCCGCGATCCGTCCGCTCGAGCCGCGCCTCAGGAACCGCCACGCTGCTCGTCGTCGTAGATCCCGCGGCCCGTCTTGTTGGTCTGCTCACTGGGTCGCCGCGTAGCCCTCCAGAAGGTCTGACAGCTCCTGTGGACGACTGAGCGCGGGGCAGTGGCCGCTCGCGATCTCGTCGGGGGTGATGTTCAGGCGCTCCGCGACCAGCCGGCGAAAGAAGTCGGGCGGGAAGAAGCGATCCTCGGTGCAGAGCACGAATCTCGTTGGCACGTTCGGCCACGCGTCGAGTGGCCAGGGTGAAGCCGTCGCCGCCTGCGACGGGTGCGCGCGCTCCTTGCTCATCGCCTCCTCGGCCAGGTCGCGGGGCACGTCGTGGTAGAAGCTGACGTACGGGTCGTCGTTGCCGGTCAGGCCTCCGTCACGCGCGGCTTGCTCCTGCACCGCCTCCTGGTAGCCGGTGTTTCTCCACCAGTCCCCCGGCGGCTCACCGGGGGACGGGATCATCCCGGCCACCAGGACCAGCACGTCGACCGCGAGCCGGTCGGCAACCAGGGGCGCGGTGAACGCGCCGAACGATTGGCCCACGACGACCAGATCCTTGCGGTCACCGACGGCCTCGACCACGGCGTCGGCGTAGTCCGTCAACTCCGCCGAGTCGTCATCGGCCGGAAGGTCGGGGGCAACCACGTCGTGCCCCCGCTTGCGCAACTCGGCCTCCACCAGATGCCAGTACCAGCCGACGTCGCCCCCGCCGTGGATCAAGACGAACGTACTCAGGTGGCTTCGGCCTCGTAGATCCCGCTCCCAGTCTCGGGGTCGAAGAAGTGGAGTCGCTCGGTGTCGACGACGAGCTCGACCTTCTCGCCCTCCCGAGCCCGTGTGTTCCGGTCAAGCCTGGCGACGAACAGACTGCCTTTCTCCTTCGTCTGCTCCTGCGTCGCCTCGATCGCGTCCTGGCCGGCCGCGGCCGCCACATCGGCGCCAAGCACGGGCCGCCCGCCCGAGCCGAAATGGACGTACACCTCGGAGCCCATGTCCTCCCGGATGTCGATCACCGCCGGGAGCGTTCGCCCATTGGCGCTGCCCTCGACGAGGCTCGCGTCCTCGAGATCCTCCGGACGGATGCCGAGGATCAGCGGCTTCCCCTCGAAGGCTCGAAGCGCGGGGCGCGCATTCAGGAGCTCGTCGTCGACGGGGAGGCGGTGGTCGCCGAAGTCGACCGCGAGCCCTCCGTCTACACGGACGAGGTCGGCGCCGACGAGATTCATTGCCGGTGAGCCGATGAACTCGGCCACGAAGAGGTTCGTCGGCCGGTCGTAGAGCGTCTGGGGGACGTCGAACTGCTGCAGGACACCGTCGCGCATGACGGCGACGCGGTCGCCGAGAGTCATCGCCTCGACCTGGTCGTGCGTGACGTAGATCGTCGTCACCTCGAGGTCCCGCTGGATGCGCGCGATCTCGGCCCGCATCTCGACGCGCAGCTTGGCGTCCAGGTTCGACAGAGGCTCGTCCATCAGGAACGCCCGTGGCTCGCGCACGATTGCCCGCCCCATGGCTACGCGCTGGCGCTGGCCGCCCGAGAGCGTCCGCGGCCGCTTGTCGAGGACGTCCTCGAGGCCGAGAACCCTGGCGGCGTCCCGCACCCGGCGGTCGATCTCGGCTCGCTCGAACTTCCGGAGCTTCAGCCCGAAGGCCATGTTCTTGTACGCGCTCATGTGCGGGTAGAGGGCGTAGTTCTGGAAGACCATTGCGATGTCGCGGTTCTTGGGCGGGAGGGTGTTCACCACCTGGCCGCCGATCCGGACGAAGCCGTCGGTGATCGGCTCCAGGCCGGCGACCATGCGCAGCGCGGTGGTCTTGCCGCAGCCGGACGGGCCGACGAAGACGACGAGCTCGCCGTCTGCCACCTCGAGATCGAGGGACTTCACCGCCCGGGTGCCGTCCGGATAGACCTTGGTGAGCTTTTCCAGCGTGATCTCGGCCACTCGCGGCCGGATATTCCCATAGGATCGCCGCGCCGTGGAGGCCTCCGCTTCTCCCAGGCCTCGGGGGCGCTGGCGAGATGTCCTCGAGGAGCGCAGGTTCCTTGCGCCGGTCTTGATCAGCCCGGCCGTCATCTATATCGGGCTGCTCGTCGGGGCGCCCCTCGGGCTGGCGATCTATCTCAGCTTCACGGATGCGACCGCCGGGTCGCTGACGGGCGACTGGGTCGGCCTCCGCAACTACACCGAGGAGTGGGGGAGCGAGAACTTCCGCCGCGCGCTCCGCAACACGATCCTGTTCACGGTCGTCTCGCAGGCGATCGTCCTCGTCTGCGCGGCGATCCTTGCCCATTGGCTGGTCAAGGACTTCCCTGGGAGGTGGTTCCTCCGCTTCCTGATCCTGCTCCCGTGGGCGGCGCCGGTCTCACTGGGGACGATCGGCTGGCTCTGGATCTTCGAGCCGACGCTCTCGGTCGTGAACTGGACGGCCGTTCGCCTGCAGACCGGCCCGCTCGACGCCCTCGGCATCGACCTCATCGATCCCCTCGATCCCCCGCAGTGGCTCGGCCGGCCGAACCTGGCGATGGCCTCGATCATCGCCGTACACGTATGGCGGATCCTGCCCTTTGCCACGGTGATCTTCATCGCGGGGCTCGCCTCGATCCCGGCCGAGGTCGACGACGCGGCGAAGATCGACGGGGCGACCGGCCTCAAGAAGCTCTTCTACGTCACGTTGCCGCTGCAGCTCCCGATCGCGCTCGTCGCGCTGCTCTTCGGGATCGTCTTCACGGCGACCGACATCACCGTCGTCTACATCCTCACGAACGGCGGCCCGTTCAACCAGACGCAGATGCTGACGATGTGGGCCTTCCAGACCGGCATCCGCGGTAGCTCGCTCGGCGCCGGCGCGGCCATTTCCCTCTACCTGCTGCCGATCCTCGTCTTCGTCTCGATCGGGATGCTCTGGTTCGCGCGCAGAACGGAAGTCACATAGCCATGTGGGCGCGCTCCAAGCAGAACGTGTTCGCGTGGCTCGTCGTCGGGCCGTTCGCGATCGTGCTCGCGTTCCCGTTCTACTGGATGCTGATGACGTCGTTGAAGACGAACGGCGATCTCTACAACGTCGAGAACGTCCCCTTCGTCTTCAACGAGGCCGAGGCGACCCCGACCGAGCGCCTCCCGCTGAAAGACCAGGAGTGGCTGCCGCTCGGGGTCGAGAACGTGACGACCTCGAACTACGAGTTCATCTTCAGGGACACGAGGTACGTCGACTGGCTCCAGAACACCGCGCTCGTCGGCCTGATCGTCGTCCTGATCACGCTCGCGCTCGCGTTGCCGGCGGGCTATGCGCTCGCGCGGCTCTCGGGCGGCTGGGGGCAGAGCGCCGGCGTGGGGATCTTCCTCACCTACCTCGTCCCGCCGACACTGCTGTTCCTCCCCCTCTCGCGGGTGGTGGCCGAGCTGGGCCTCCAGGATCGGCTGTGGTCGCTCATCGTCGTCTACCCCTCCTTCACGGTCCCCTTCTCGACCTGGCTGCTGATGGGGTTCTTCAAGACGATCCCGCCCGAGCTCGAAGACGCGGCGATGATCGACGGCGCCTCGCGCCTCGTGGCTCTGGTGCGTGTCGTCTTCCCCATCTCGTTGCCCGGGATCCTGACCGTCGTCATCTTCTCTTTCTCGCTCGTGGCCAACGAGTTCATCTACGCCGTGACCTTCATCTCGACCTCCGACGCGAGGACGGTCTCGAGCGGAGTCCCGCTCGAGCTGATCCGCGGGGACGTCTATTTCTGGCAGTCACTGATGGCCGCCGCGCTGATCCCCGCCATCCCGCTCGCCCTGCTCTACAACTTGTTCCTGGACCGCTTCATCGCCGGGTTTACCGGAGGGGCATTCAGGTAACGAAATGAACTATTAGGGTCCCGCTCACAGGAGCCCACAGCGGAAAGGAGCGCCCATGGCCGAGGACGACAAAGAGCGCAAGGCATGGTTGAGCAGGCGGGAGCTCTTACGGCGCGCGGGTCTTGGGACCGCGGCGGTCATCTACACCGGCGCGGCCCCGAAGACGTCCGTCGCCGGGCCTCTGAAGTACCACGGTCGAGAGGCTGCGAACCAGCTGAAGATCATCCAGTGGGTGCATTTCGTGCCCGCGTACGACAAGTGGTTCGACAACACCTACACGAAGATCTGGGGCCGCAAGAACGACTGCGAGGTGACGGTCGACCACGTCAACCTCACCGACCTTCCGGCACGCGCGGCATCGGAGGTCGCAGCCCGGAGCGGGCACGACCTCTTCCAGCATCTCTCGCCGCCCGCCGCGTACGAGGACCAGGTCATCGGCCTCGGCGACATCATCCAGCAGGCGACGAAGAAGCACGGCCCGATGAAGGGTCTCGCCCGCCGGTCGGCCTACAACCCGAAGACCAAGAAGTGGTTCGGCTGGCCCGACAACTACGTGCCCGACCCCGTGCACTACCGGCGGGACTGGTGGGGAGAGGTCGGCGAGAGGCCGACGACGTGGGATGCGGTGAGCCGGGCCGCTCCGAAGCTGAAGGCGAACAACCATCCGATCGGGATCGGGATGTCGAACGAGCTCGACTCGAACATGGCCCTCATCGCCCTCATGCAGTGCTTCCGCTCGTACATCCAGAACGCTGAAGCCCGGGTGACGCTGAACACGAAGGCGACACGCGACGCGGTCAACTTCATGGCCAGCCTCTACCGCCGGGGCATGGTCAGCGACGTCTTCGCGTGGGTGCCGGCGTCGAACAACAACGCCATGCTCGCCGGCCGCATCTCGCTGGCCTTCAACGCGATCTCGATCATGCGGACAGCGGAGTTGCAGAACCCGTCATTGGCGCGGAACCTCGCCATCGCTCCGATTCCGAAGGGCAAGCAGCGCCTCGGTCTCGAGCACGTGATGGGCGTCTACACGATCTGGAAGTTCGCGTCCAACAAGCGTCTGGCGAAGAAGTTCCTGCTGGACATGATGGTCCCGACCTACAACGGCCACTTCCTGAACTCGAAGTTCTACAACTTCCCCGGCTGGCCCGGGGCGGTCAAGAACATCAAGCAGAAGCTCAACGCGGATCCGAGCGGGAAGTACGGCGTCCTCGACACGATCTCGAGGACGGCCACGACGAACGTGGGCTACCCGGGGTTCTCGAACGCGGCGATCGACGAGGTGTTCAACACCTGGTTGATCCCGCAGATGTTCGCCGAGGTCGCCCAGGGCCGGAAGTCGGCGGCCGACTCCGTCTCGGACACGACGAGGGAGGTCCAGCGGATCTTCCGCAAGTGGCGGAACAGGGGCAAGATCTAGCGGGTTTGCCCTTCAGGAATGCTCGCGGGCCTCGGGATTCCCCGGGGCCCGTTTGCTATCCGGTCAGGAGCGTCTTCAGAGCTGTGTAGGCCGGCCGCGGGCTGAGGTCGACCTGCAGGAGCCCGTACCCCGCCTGGTGTGGGTCCTCGCCGCGGCGAGTCGCGTCTTTGTACCAGTACGTTCGCTCGACATACGGATAGCGCGCCTTGATCAAGGCGAACGAGCGCACGAGGTAGCTCGCCTGCTGCGCGGCCGTGACGCCGCGGCTCCAGTTGGGCTGGTCAGGCGCGTTGTCGTGGACCGACCAGCCGTACTCGGTGAACCAGATCGGCTTGGCCCCGTCGCCGCGGCGGACCATCAGCTTGTGCACTGCCTCGACGTGCGTCATCAGCCACCAGTCGGTGCCCTTGTCCGCGGTCTCGGGCGGCGAGTCGCCCATGCCCTGGTACGGGTGCGTGGCCATCACGTCGAATGAGCCCTTGGCGCCGGCGCGGTAGGCGGCGGCGACGTAGCGGTCGTCGTTGTGACTGACGCCGCCGAAGACGACCTTGGCCTTGCGGTCGCCGGCCTTGATCGCCGGGTACGCGGCCTTGAGCAGGCTCACGTAGCGGCGGGTCGATCCTTTCCAGAACTGCTCGTTGCCCGGCTCGTTCCAGATCTCCCACGCGGAGACGCGCCCGCGGAAGTGAGTGGCTGCCCAGCGGGCGAACCATGCGAACTCCCGGTTCCGGGTCGGCGGCACCGAGCGGTCGCGACCACCGTTTGCCCAGCCCGGCGTCCAGATGATCGTGAGCAGGACGTCCATGCCCTGTGCGCGCGCGAGGTTGACGCAGCGGTCCGCGAGACGGACGTGCCACCCGCTCACGCGCTTGCGTCGGGTCGGCTGGAGCGACGACCAGCCCAGGTCGATCCGCACCGTCTTCACTCCGGCGGCGCCGAGCTTCGCGGCCACCGTTTGCCGGTGTGCGTCGCTCTGGCCGCCCCAGTTGCAGTGGAACTGGACGCCGGTCGCCGGGCCCGGCTGCAACGGGTCGAGTTGCCGCCCCTGCGGTGCAGAGCCGACTGAAACGACGAGAGCAAGCGCGCCAACGAGCACGCCGCTGCGAATGGTCATCCCCCCGGAGGCCATGGGCGAACCGCGTGAGGTTAGCCGACGCACCGCCGTGCGACTAGCCCGAGAGCATCCCGCTGACCAACGCGCGCCAGGTGATGGGGCCGACGATGCCGTCGGAAGGGGTTCCCACAGCGGTCTGGAAGCCCCGAACCCAGTTGCCGGTGATCGGGCCGAAGATGCCGTCGACGTGGATGGCCGGCCCTTCGCCGTCGGATTGGTCGTGGAACTTCATGACCTCCTGCACGCCGCGGACCGCGTCACCGGAGTCGCCCTGCTTGACCTGGACGACGAGCTTGGGCCAGGTCTGCGGCCCGACGATGCCGTCGGCCGAGAGGTTCTTGCTCTGCTGGAAGGCCTCGACGGCAGCCTCGGTGTTGGGCCCGAAGATCCCGTCGACGGTGACGGGGTGGTTGCGGGCGCGGAGGAGGTGCTGCAGCGAGCGCACGGGGAAGATCATCGTGGGGCTGCGCTTGACGAGCGGCCAGGGGAAGATCGGATCAGAGGGCATCGGGGTCTCCTCTCAGACGTTGACTGGCTGCCGCAGTCATGGTCTGCCGGCAAAAGGCCGCGTTCTGCAGGGAAACCGTTGGCGCAGAGGTTACCGCCATTGCGAGCAGGCGCAAAAGCGCGGCTAAGCTATGAGCACCCCGCCGACGTAGCTCAGCTGGTAGAGCACTTCACTCGTAATGAAGGGGTCCGCGGTTCGAATCCGCGCGTCGGCTTAACAGAAAAGGCCCTGCTGAGAGGGCCTTTTCTGTTGATAACTGGGCAGTAAGCCAGCTAGTCGGCGGTGTCGATCCGTGCCCAGACGCCCGGATCGTCAACAGACCTGACGCGTACTACCGGCACTCGACAGAGGTGTTGACCACCTCCGACGTGACGTCGCCGTTTGGCGTGATCGTCACGTGGATCGTCTGGTGGACCAGCAAGTTGTTGTCGGGCCCCTCGCCGATGATGCGGAAGTTGTTGATGAACGTGTCCGTGAAACCCGCACTGGCGTTGAAGTTGAAGTGCTCCTGCGTGACGCCGGTGGCGTGGTACGTGTCGCCGGTTGTCAGCCCGACGCCGGTGGCGCCCTGGGGCTGGAAGTGCGTCTTGGCGTGGACGCCGCCTTGTGCGTCGATCGTTTGGTGGGTGAGCACGTGCAAGGTGCCGCTCACCAGAACGAGCTCTCCCGCGCCGCCGTTCGCGCACGGAACGAAAGCGATGAGCTCGAACGGGATCTGCTCGTTTGTCGTCACCGTGGTGGCCTGGGCTCGGGCAGCCGCGGCTCCGGCCAGTGTCGTTAGCACGATCACGAGGCAAGTTGCGATCGTTCGCTTCACCGTGAACCTCCTGTTCGCGAAGTTGCTTCAGAAGGCCGCAGTGGTCCAAGGGGGCGCGCGAGCGCGTTCTGGCGTCAAGCGCAATGCTCGCGACGTACCTACCGCAGAGGCGGCGCTCATTTCGGCCTCCTCCCTCCGCTTGATCGAGTATCCCGCGCCGGACGAGCGCGGTCAAGGTCGGAAACGGCGGCTTTTCAGAGAGTGCCGCGGCGAAAAGGTTGGTTCGCCGCCTGCTACCGAGAGCGCGGAAGCCCCCAGCCGGAACTGGGGCCGAGCGGCACCTCGTCAGTCGTCCGCCGCCTCGGCCATCGACCGCGGCGCGGGAACGTTCTCGAAGCGGACGTTGCCCGCGGGAACCATCCAGGTCATCACCTCGACCGCGAGCCGGCCCGCCCGCACCGCCGGATCCTCGTTGCTCAGCCGGCGCGCCGTCTCGGGGTCG
>CAWFZH010000013.1:0-97092 GCA_963820335.1 uncultured Actinomycetes bacterium
CGTCGAGGTCGTAGGCAAAGCGCGCGACCGCATCCGCGGTGTAGCGGCCGACTCCTGGCAGCTCGGTGAGGTCCTCCGGCCAGCCGTTCGCGGCCACGTGCCGGGCCGCTCTGTGCAGGTTGAGTGCCCGCCGGTTGTAACCGAGCCCCTGCCACGCTCGGATGACGTCCGCGGCAGACGCGTCCGCGAGGGCCTCGACCGTCGGCCAGCGCGCCAGCCAGGCCTCGTAGCGCGGCACGACGCGGGCAACCTGCGTCTGCTGGAGCATGACTTCGGAGACGAGGATCGCGTACGGGTCGCGTGTCCTTCGCCAAGGGAGGTCACGCGCGTGCTCGCCGTACCAGGCGAGCAGGGCTTGCTCCACTAGCGGACGACTCTGATGTTGAAGTTCGCGCTTTCTTCCCGGGCCATGAGGCGCAGCCAGAGCGGCAGGTACATCTCCGTACCGCGCGCTCCCGTGATGTCACCGAGGTCGATGATGTGCTCGTCCGGCCAGCCGAAGGTGCGAATCAGTTCCCGAACCTCGCTCTTGGCACCTTCGTCGTTGCCGCAGACGAACACGTCGTGCTCGCCGGGCAGCAGTGACGGTTCGACCATCACGCGGCAATTCACCGTGTTCAGCGCTTTCACGACCTTCGAGCGTGGGAAGAGGCGCTGGATCTCCTCGCCCAGGCTGTCCGCGTTGCAGACGGCCAGGATCGGCGGCATCCCTCGCGAGAAGTCGAGCGGGTTCGCAACGTCCACGAGGATCTTGTCCGCGAGGTTGTCCGGCCTCGGCCATGCGGAGCGCCTCGAGCGACTTGTCGCCCGCGGTGCAGTTGAACACGAGCTCGCCGTGGGTGGCGGCGTCGGCGAACGTGACGGCGTCCTCCTTCGCCGTCCGCGAGCCGACCAGGACATCGTGGCCGAGCTCGAACAGCTTGGCAGCGATCGTTCGGCCGACATTGCCCGTTCCGAGAACGCCGATCTTCACAGGGGCGAGTGTAGATTCAACGCGAGATGAAACGTGTTCGCTTTGCTCCCAGCCCGACGGGGTCGCTGCATGTCGGGAACGCGCTGAGCGCGGTCGCGAACCGGCAGCTCGGCGACTGGATGCTGCTGCGGATCGACGACACCGACGCGGCTCGCAACGTCCCCGGCGGCGAGGGTGAGCTCATCCAGGATCTGGAATGGCTCGGCCTGGAGTGGGACGAGGGCCCGGTTCGTCAGAGCGAGCGGCAGGATGCGTACCGGGCCGCGGCGGAGCGGCTCGGCGGTGATCGCTTCGGTCGCATCACGCTCCTCCGAGAGGACGGGACGGCGACCTACCACCTCGCGAGCGTCGTGGACGACATCGAGTTCGGGATCACGCACGTCGTCCGGGGCAACGACCACCGCGCCAACGAGCCGCTGCATCGCGAGCTGACCGAGGCTCTGGGCGCGAAGCCTCCCGAGTACGTGCACCACGGGCTGATCCTGGGGGAACACGGCGGCAAGCTCTCGAAGCGCGAGGAAGGCGCGACCGTGGGGCAGCTACGTGAGGCGGGCATTCCGGCTGAAGCCGTTCGCCGCTACCTCGAAGAGCTGGGGATCCCGAAGCACGATGTCCATTACGACCTTCCACGGATCCGGCGGCTTGCGGTCGAGGCGATCGCGGCCATGTCCGACGAGGAGCTGGCCGAGATTGTGGGCGCTCCTCCGGAGCTGGTGCCCGCTCTGCGCGGAGCACGTGACTTGAGCGAGGCGCGGGAGTTCGCAACGCTCGTCCTGGAGCCTGAGCCCGTGTCGCTGGACGACGACGCTCGGCCGACCCTCGAGCGCTTCAAAGAGCTACGCGCGAACGGTGCCGGTGCGAAGGAGATCGTCCGCGAGCTGAAGGCCGTCGGCGGGAACCTGAAGGCACTTCGGCTCGCTCTCACCGGCCGGCCGCGAGGGCCAGAGCTCTGGACCGTGATCGCTGCTCTCCCACGGGAGGAGGCGCTTCGCCGTGTCGATGCAGCTCTATAACACCGCCAGCCGGCAACTCGAGGATCTGCCCCCGCCTCCGGGGCCGATCGGCATGTACGTCTGCGGCCCAACCGTCTACCAGCGCATTCACGTCGGTAACGCGCGGCCCTTCGTCGTCTCGATGTGGCTTCGCCGCTGGCTGCAGGAACGCGGGTACGACGTCACCCTCGTCGAGAACATCACGGACATCAACGACAAGATCTACGACGCAGCACCGGGGGCAAGCGCCCAGCTGGCCGAGGACGCAAGCCGCTGGTACATCGAGGACACGACCGATCTGGGCCTCGGCCGCCCCGACCACGAGCCGAAGGCGACCGCGACGATTCCGGAGATCGTCAGCTTGATCGAGGAGCTGGTCGAGCTCGATCTGGCGTACGAGGCCGAGGGGGACGTGTATTTCCGCGTCGCCCGGTTCCCGGACTATGGGCGCCTCTCTGGCCAGCGGCCGGATCAGGTCGAAGAGCAGGAGCCGAACCCGCGCAAGGAGGACCCGCGCGACTTCGCGCTCTGGAAGGCGACGAAGGAGGGTGAGGACACTTCCTGGGACTCGCCGTGGGGCCGTGGGAGGCCGGGGTGGCACATCGAGTGCTCGGCGATGGCCGAGAAGTACCTGGGGCCCGGTCTTCGAGATCCACGGCGGGGGGCTCGACCTGGTGTTTCCGCACCACGAGAACGAGATCGCACAGTCGCGCGGCGCGGGCCGCGACTTTGCGCGCCTCTGGATGCACAACGGGATGCTCGAGTTCACCGGCGAGAAGATGTCGAAGTCGTTGGGGAACGTCGTCTCTCTGCGGGCGGCGATCGACGAATGGGGTCGCGAGACGCTGCTGATGCTGTTCCTCGGCGCCCACTGGCGGAAGCCGATGGACTTCTCGGACGAGACGCTCGAAGCTGCGAAGGCGCGGGCAGACGGCTTCCGGGAGGTGTTTCGGAACCCTTCGGAGGAGGGCGGCTCCTGGGAGCAGCTGGCCGAGGCGCTCGACGACGACTTCAACACGCCGCAAGCGCTGGCCGTCATGCACGAGTGGCGGGATCACGACCTGCTGCGGCGCGGGCTCGATCTCTTCGGGCTCGGCTCTCTGGCTGAGAGCGACGAGGCGCCCGCCGAGTTGCACGACCTGGCGGTTCGGCGCGCGGCGGCTCGCGGCGGTGGGGACTTCGACTCGGCCGACCGGATTCGCACGGAGATCGAGGAAGCAGGGTGGGACGTACGCGACGTGGCCGGGGAGCCCGGGTACCAGCTCGTCCCGCGGCGGTGACGACCGAGCAGATCTACGGCCGGCGGGCGGTCCGCGAGGCGTTGCGGGGCCCGCGCGAGGTGCGCGAGCTCTGGGTGAGCGAGCGCGCGCTGAAAGCCGAGCCGTGGCTCAACGAGCCAGGTCCAGGGGTCAGACCCCGGGTCATGGCGGAACGTGAGCTGTCGGAGCTGGCTGGCACGCGCGACCACCAGGGTGTCGTCGCCGCGGTGGAGCCGTATCGCTACGCCGACGGATACGAGCTCGCCGCTGTGGAAAACCCGTTACTCGTCTGTCTCGACCAGGTGACGGATCCGCACAACCTCGGCGCAGTCATCCGCAGCGCCGAGGGAGCGGGGGCCACTGGCGTGATCGTCCCGGCGCACGGCTCCGCGAGGGTCACCGCTGCCGTGTGCCGCGCCTCGGCCGGCGCAGTCGAGCACATGCGGCTCGCGGTCGTGCCGAACCTCGCGCGCTATCTCGGCGACGTCAAGGGGGCCGACCTCTGGGTCTACGGCGCGGCCGGGGAAGAGGGGACGCCGATGTGGTCTGCCGACCTGAGCGGCGGTGCGGCCTTCGTCTTCGGCGCCGAGGGGCGCGGACTGCGCCCGCTGGTCCGCAAGACGTGTGACGCTCTCGTCTCGATCCCGCTCGCGGGCAAGGTCGAGTCGCTGAACGTCAGCGTTGCCGCGGGCATCCTGCTCTACGAGGCCAGGAGGCAACGGGGTGCCTGAACCGACCCTCTACCTGTTCGACGGGTTCAACCTCCTGCACGCGAGCGGCTTCGAGGATCCGCGGGAGCTGACCGACAAGCTTGCGAGCTTCGTGGCGGAGCGCGGAGCCCGCGGGGTGCTGGTCTTCGACGGGAGCGGGGAGGACCTGAGCTACGGGCCGCTGGAGGTTCGCTTCGCCGAGCACGCGGACTCGCTGCTCGAGCGCCTGGCCGCCGAGAACCGGAATCTGGAGCGCGTTTGTCTCGTCTCTTCGGACTCGGCGGTACGGGGCACGTCCGGCCAGGAAGTAGCCAAGTTGAGCTCGGCGACCTTCGTGAGGGACTTCTCGCTGGAGCAGCACACGGGCGAATCTCCAATGCGCCTGGAGGACAAGTTGGACCCAAAAACGCGCGAGCGGCTAGAAAAGCTGCGCCGGGGGCAAGGTCCATAACGGATGGGTCCAATGCAATTAGCTTGTAATTCCTTGCGGACCTTGCTACTTTGGACACTGACTAAAGGGTGAGAGTGCAACAAGGCACCCGCACGGCCCCCAAAAATGGCAGCCGCCCGTCCAGCCCCCGTCGCCCGCCCAGCCCACAGGGTTCAGCGGGAGCTCGAGGATCTGCAGCTCGTCGTCAAGGCCCGAAACGGCGACGGCCAGGCCCTCGACCAGCTGATCCGGCGCTACACCGGCTTCGTCCGCCTCAAGGCCAGTTCGTACTTCCTGGCCGGCGGCGACTCCGAGGATCTCATCCAGGAGGGGCTGATCGGTCTCTACAAAGCGGTTCGGGACTTCCGACACGACAAGGAGACGTCGTTCCGCTCGTTCGCCGAGCTGTGCGTGACTCGCCAGATCATCACCGCGATCAAGACGGCCACGCGCTTCAAGCATTCGCCCCTGAACACGTACGTCTCGTTTAGCCACACCCCGGCGGGCCAAGAGCAGGACGGGGAGTGCAGCCTCGGCGACGCGCTCCCGGGGCCGAGCGTCAATGACCCGTCGGTGTGCGTGATCTCGACGGAGGAGTTGCAGAGCCTCGTCTTCGCGCTCGGATCAGGGCTGTCGAAGCTCGAGGCGGATGCGCTCAAGCTGTACCTCGAGGGCTCGTCCTACGAGGAGATGGCCGAAGACCTCGGTTGCGACACGAAGACGATCGACAACGCCCTGCAGCGCGTGAAGCGAAAGATCCTCACGCACCAGAAGTCGCGCCAGGTTCTCTCTTAGCCTCCGACTACCATTCGAGCCAGGCCGGAGTAGCTCAGTTGGCTAGAGCAGCTGATTTGTAATGAGCAGGCCGTCGGTTCGAGTCCGACCTCCGGCTCTGCGTTTCCGCTAGGCGAGCGCCTGCTCGAGGTCGGCCCAGAGCTCCTCGACGTCTTCGAGGCCGACACTGAGGCGGAGCAGGTTCTTCGGTACGCGATCGCCCTCCCAGCGGTGGCGCGACTCCATGGTGCTCTCCACGCCCCCGAGGCTCGTCGCGTTGGCGATGAGGCGGGTTGCCGTCTCCACCCGGCGCGGGTCGCCGGTGACGTCGAAGCTCATCAGCCCACCGAAGCCGGGATAGCGGACCTTCTCGACGGCAGGGTGCGCTTCCAGCCGGCGCGCGATCTCTGCAGCGGACTCCGTCTGGCGGTGCACGCGCAGCTCCAGTGTCTTCAGCCCGCGCAACAGGAGCCAGGCCGGGTCGGGAGCGGCCACGATCCCGGTGCGCGTTCGGAACTCTCTGAGGCGGCGCGCCGTCTCCGTGTCGCCGCAAACCACGGCGCCGAGGAGCACATCGGAATGCCCTCCGAGGTACTTCGTCGCGCTGTGCAGCACGAGGTCGGCTCCGTGCTCGAGTGGGCGCACGTGGATCGGCGTCGCCGCAGTGGCGTCGACGAGCACAGGGGCCGGGTAAGAAGCGGCAGCCTCGAAGTCGGGCATCGTCAGAAATGGGTTCGAGGGTGCCTCGAGCCATACGAGCTGGACGCCTTCGGGGGGCGGCCCAGTCTGGTCGAACTCGACGAATCGCAGACCCCACCGCTCCAGTTCCTTGAACAACACCGAGGTGCCGAAGTACGACCCCTCGGCAACGGCGATCGTTTCTCCAGGTTGGAGCAGTGCAAGGACGACGGACGTCGACGCTCCGGTACCAGACGCGAAGAGGACCGCGTCGCCACCGTCCAGCTCGCCCAGCGCTCGTTCAGCTGCTGCCCCAACGGGGTGCCCATACCGCTGGTAGTAGAAGTCGCCGGTCTCTCCGCCCTCGTACGGCCAGATCGTCGAGCGGTCTAGCGGTGGGAGCCCCACGCCGCGACTGTACTAGTCTGCTTCGCCGTGGCTGCCACCGACGAATCGACCCGGAAGAAGCTCGAGGAGCTGCAGCGGCTCCGCGACGAGACACTCCATGCCGGTAGCGAGCAGGCCGTCGAGCGCCAGCGCGCACAGGGGAAGCTGCTCGCGCGCGAGCGCGTGGAGAAGCTGCTCGACCCGGGTTCGTTCGTCGAGCTCGACCGCTACGTGCGCCACCGAAATCCGTATTTCGGGATGATGGATCGGCGACCCTACGGTGACGCCGTCGTCACCGGTTACGGCACGATCTTCGGGCGCAAGGTCTTCGTCTTCTCGCAGGATTTCACGACCTTTGGCGGGAGCCTCTCGGAGGCCTTCGCGGAGAAGATCTGCAAGGTGATGGACCTGGCGGCGAAGTTCGGCTGCCCGGTGATCGGGATCAACGACTCGGGCGGGGCGCGGATCCAGGAGGGCGTGGTCTCACTGGCCGGTTATGCGGAGATCTTCTGGCGCAACGTCCAGTCGTCGGGCGTGATCCCTCAGATCAGCCTGGTGATGGGCCCGTGCGCCGGTGGGGCCGTGTACTCACCAGCCATGACCGACTTCGTCCTGATGGTCGAGGAGACCTCCTACATGTTCATCACCGGGCCCGACGTGGTGAAGACCGTGACGGGAGAGGAGGTCACATTCGAGGAGCTCGGCGGCGCCGCGACCCATGCGTCGAAGTCGGGCGTCGCCCACTTCATGTCGCCCGACGAGGAGGCGTGCCTCGAGGACGCGCGTTACCTGCTCTCGTTCCTGCCGCAGAACAACCTCGATCCGCCGCCCTTTCACGAGCCCTCGGATCCGGCCGACCGCGAGGATGCCGAGCTCGACACCTTGATCCCGGACACCCCGAACAAGCCGTACGACATCAAGGACGTCGTCCGGCGCGTGGTCGACGAGGGCGAGTTCCTGGAGGTGCACGAGCGCTTCGCCGAGAACATCGTCTGCGGCTTCGCTCGTCTCGGCGGCCACCCGATCGGCGTGGTCGGCAACCAGCCGCATGCGCTCGCCGGCGTGCTCGACATCAACTCGTCGGTGAAGGCTGCGCGATTCGTTCGAACCTGTGACGCGTTCAACATCCCGCTCGTCACGTTCGTCGACGTTCCGGGCTTCCTGCCGGGCACGGCCCAGGAGTGGGGCGGGATCATCCGCCACGGGGCGAAGCTGCTGTACGCGTACAGCGAGGCCACGGTGCCCAAGCTCGCGGTCATCACGCGCAAGGCCTACGGCGGTGCTTACGACGTCATGAGCTCGAAGCACATCCGAGCCGACTTCAACTTCGCGTGGCCGACCGCCGAGGTCGCGGTGATGGGGCCGGAGGGCGCGGTGAACATCGTGTTCCGCAAGGAGCTCGAGGAGGCCTCGAATCCCGACGACCGTCGCGAGGAGCTCGTGGCCGATTACCGGGAGCAGTTCGCGAACCCCTACGTCGCGGCGGAACGGGGTTACGTCGACGAGGTGATCGAGCCCCGGCGGACGCGGCCGGTGTTGATCGACGCGCTCCAGACCGCGCTCACGAAGCGCGAGCCTCGCCCGCGCCGCAAGCACGGCAACATCCCGCTCTAACGTGCCGCCGGCTTAACAGGTACCCCCAACCTCCTCCCCAAGGCGAGCGTAACGGGAAAAAACGCACCCATGGGTGCCGAAATGCGGTCGAAAGAAGCGTGACGGCGGGCGCGTGTTGCCGCGCCGTCACTGGAGGGAGGGGAGGGGGAGACTTGATTTAGGAGGCCAGCGCGGCGGGCTCGGGGATCCCAACCAGCTGCAGCTCTTCGGACAGCGCGACGACGACGTCGGGGTCGAACTGCGTCCCGGCACAGCGCTCGAGCTCCTCGAGCGCCTCGTACGGGCTCAGCGAGCCCCGGTAGACGCGGTCCGAGGTCATTGCGTCGTAGGCGTCGACGACGAAGATGATTCGCGCTCCCAGCGGGATCTGTGGTCCCGGCAGGCGATCGGGATAGCCGTTCCCGTCCCAGCGCTCATGGTGATGCAGGATCCAGTCGGCGACAGGCTCGATGCCAAGGCTGTCGAGCATGCGGAACCCGATCTGCGGATGCCGCTCCAGAACGAGCCGCTCGGGGTCTGTGAGCGGACCCGGCTTCCGCAGAATCTCCTCCGGAATGGCGAGCTTGCCCAGGTCGTGCAGGCTGCCTGCCAGGCGCGTGAGCTCGATCAGCTCTTGATCGAGACCCAGGCGTGCTGCGACTTTCGCGGCGAGCTCGGCCACGCGCGCCGAATGGCTACCCGTGTACGTGTCGCGGAGGTCGACGGCCTTCGCCAGGCTCTCGGCTGCGCGGAAGCGCGCTGCGCGGTCCGGCCCGTGCGCCAGGCGGCGCAGCTCGGCCAGCTCGACAACGTCGGGCCGGTAGACGTGCGCCCGGTTCTTGCCGTGCTCCTTGGCCCAATACAGAGCGCTGTCCGCCAGACGGACGAGCTCGAGGCGACTCGGCGCCTGGGTCGGGAAGGTCGCCACGCCGGCACTGACCGTGACCGAGCCGATGTGGTCGAGCGCGAGCGCGGAGACACGGTCGACGATGGCTGATGCTGCCGCGACCGCCTCAGCCTCATCCGACTGCGGAAGCAAGACGGCGAACTCGTCGCCGCCGAGACGGAAGGCCTCGCCGTTTTGCCGAAGGTTGGCCGCGATCTGGGCGAGCACGGTGTCGCCGGCAGGGTGTCCGTACAAATCGTTGACGCGCTTGAAGTCGTCGACGTCGACCAGGCAGAGGCTGAAATCTTTGCCGCGCTGATCCGCTTCGGACAACTCGCGCTCGACCCGATCGTGGAAGTGGCGGTGGTTGCCGAGTCCCGTCAGGGGATCGGTGAGGGCGAGGCGCATAGCGCGCAGTGCGCGGTATGTCGAGCGCTGGTAGAGCGCGATCGCCAGCAGCGGCCCGAAGAGGGCGACAGACAGGAGCGGCGAGCGCTGCCAGAGGACGACCAGGACGAGCGCGGCCGACCCCATCAGCGCGAAGACCATGATCGTCCAGCGAACGCTGGCCTGGATCAACTCGAGGAAAGGCCGCCGGGAGGTAACCGCGACGACCATTGAGATCAGGACGAGGTTGATCGCGTACTGCGCCGTGGAGGCAATCGCGACCTTGGCGATCAGCGCGTCCGTGCCCGAGCCCTCGATGAGCCCGACGAGCAGCCCGGAGACGAGAGCGGCGACCGCGAAAACCGAGCCGTTGTAGGCGATCCGGATCGGAGGACGGTGCTCGAGGGTCTGGATCAGGACCGGAGCGGCGAAGGCGACGAGCACGCCGGCGGCCCAGCCGAAGAGCACGATGGCGCTCGCTGCGAAGACGAACGAGAGCGAGACGCCACCGGCGTTCGGGCCCTCGATGGGGACCGGGAAGTGGCTCGCCAGCGTGGACGCCATCAGCAGGGCCAGAACACCGAGCAGTGTCGACGCTGGGTGTCCCTGTGCAGCGAACACAAAGGCCGCGGCCGCTACGGATCCAATCCCGAGCAGGCAGACCGGCGCGACGATTGGCAACAGACGTTTCATTTCCCCCTCGCTCCCCGTTCCAAGCCCTACTGGCCTACCACTCCCAGTTGTCTTCGAACGGGATTCCGTATCCGCTTGCAAGCGCAACGGCAAGCAGGACGGTCAGGGCGACGAGTGCGATGAGGCGCGGGCGCCATTCCAACATGATTTCGATCCTCCCAATGCGGTGGACTGCGAGTTCGGCGATTGTCACCGGTCCACAGGGGCGAGCCATCACCCTTTCGGGTGAAACTTCACTTGCCCGGAAATGCGGGGCTTTAGGAGAGGCCGGCTTCGAGGATGGGCCGGCGGCCCCAGGCGAGGCGGCGTGCATACCAGCCGTCCAGGGGCGCGAGCGCCACGCCGTAGCGTGACGAGTGGATCATCCAGCCGTTGCCGATGTTGATCCCCATGTGATCGACAGCGGCCGGCTTGGCGCGAGGGCCGCCGTTAGCGAAGAACAGGAGGTCGGCCGGCGCCAGGTTCGCGAAGCGGATTCTGCGCCGGGGCCCGACTTCGCCGGCCATCGCCGCGGCCGTGCGGCCGCCCAGCGTCAGCGCGAGCTGCGCCGCGCCTGGGCCTGTTTGACCCTTGAAGACGCGCCAGGCGAATCCCGAGCAGTCGAAACCGCCACTCGCCTGGAAACCGAAAGGCGACACGCGTGTGTCGCTCTCGCCGCCCCAGACATACGGAAAGCCGATCCGCCCGAAAGCTGTGGTGAGGATCCGCCGCTGCCAGGGGGTGAGCTCGGGCAGCTCGAAAGCGGCTGCGCTGTCTTCGACCTGGTGCAGCTCCCACCCGGAGAAGCGGAGGATCTGCGCGGCGGAATATGCAGCCTCGGCGCGGCTTGCGGGATCGGAGGGAAGGCGTTCCAGGGCGTCGTGAGGCGCCTCGTGGTTCTTGCGCAGCCCAAGGAGCCGTGCCACGACCTCCGTGCCGAAGCGGGCGGGTGGCCTTGTTCCGGCCGCCGCGGCGGCGCGATAGAAGCTCGACGCCTCGTCGCCGAGTCCCAGCGCGCGAACGAGCTGGGCATCGAGCTGGGCGATCGATACCTGGGCCGTCGCTTGCTGCGCGCGCGGCTCGGGCTCGTCCTCGGTCAGGCCTGCGATCAGGTCGCTGAGGGCCGTCTGCGTCAACGGTGCGTTGGGCTTGAAGGTAGCGACGCTCTCCGCCATCAGCCCCCGGCCGACCACGAGCTTGATCTCGGGCTGTGCCCAGGAGCGGGCAGGCTTAGCCGCTTCCGCGGTAGCGGGCGCGAGCAGTGCAACAAGAACCGTGAGCAGGACAAAACGCCGCATCGAGTCTCTGTCATCGTCTGATTCGACGGGCTGCTTTAGGCTCAGGCGGTGGAATTCGACGTGACGCCTGAGCCTTCGCCGCAGGAACTACAGGCGCTTCGGGCCGCACTCGGCCGCCTCGACGGCGGCCTGCGCCCGGCCGCCTCGCCCTACGAGAGCGTTTGGCGGCTCGCCGGTTTGCTCGAGAACGTCGATTCTGCGCCTGCCTCGGCGCCCGCTGCAGGCGCCGGCTCGCGCAGCAGCGATGGCGCCAACCGCGCGTAGTCGAGCCCCGACACCCAGGTCAGCACGAGGGCGACGAGCAGTGCCCACCACGCCACGGTCTCGTCGACCGCGCCGGCCGCCGCGAGCCCGCCCAGCAGAGCCGCGAGAGCCTGCGCCCAGGTCTTGAGCTTCCCGAGGTCGCGCGCCTGCAGCACCCTGCCGCGCTCGAGAGCCGCGAGCCTGAGCCCCGAGACGAGCAGCTCCCGGGCGACGATCGCCGCGACGATCCAGCCCTCGAAGATGCCCTGGTCGATGAGGACGATCAGGACGGAGAGGACGAGCAGCTTGTCCGCCATGGGATCGAGTAATGAGCCCAGGGCGGACGCGCGCCCGCTCCGTCGCGCGAGCTTCCCGTCGAACCAGTCCGTGGCCATGGCCACGGCAAACAGGGCCGTTGCCCAGTAGTCGTGGTTGGGGAAGTCCCACGCGAAGAGGAGAACGACGAAGGGGGCGGCGGCAGCCCGTGCCACCGTGAACCAGTCGGCAACGGCCATGGGCGGAGAGAATACGCGGGTCATGGCGCCGTTCTCGAAGGTTCTCGTCGCAAACCGGGGGGAGATCGCAATCCGGATCTTCCGCACGCTGCGGGAGCTGGAGATCGAGCCGGTTGCGGTCTACTCGGAGCCCGACCGCGACGCCCTCCACGTTCAGGTTGCGCCCGAGGCCTACCTGCTCGGGCCGGGCGCACCGACGGAGAGCTACCTGAACCAGGGTCGAATCCTCGAGGCAGCGCAGCGCGCCGGCGCCCAAGCCGTCCATCCCGGCTACGGGTTCCTGGCCGAGAACGCGGGCTTTGCGCGGGCATGCGCCGAGGCAGGCCTCACTTGGATCGGGCCTCCGCCCGAGGCGATCGAGGCGATGGGCTCGAAGGTGGCCGCCCGCGAGACCATGAACGCCGCGGGAGTCCCGATCGTCCCGGGCACCACCGAGGCCGTGACCTCCGCAGCAGACGTCGTGCAGCTGGGCGACGAGCTCGGCTGGCCGCTCGCGATCAAGGCCTCGGCCGGAGGTGGAGGAAAGGGCCTCAAGGTCGTTCGTAGCGCTGAGGAAGCGGAACGCGCCTTCGAAGCCGCCCGGCGCGAGGGCGAGGCGTACTTCTCGGACCCGGCGGTCTACGTCGAGCGCTATCTCGAGGATCCACGGCACGTGGAGGTGCAGGTGCTGGCTGACGCGCACGGCAACGTCATCCACCTCGGCGAGCGCGACTGCACGATCCAGCGCCGCCACCAGAAGCTGGTCGAGGAGACGCCTTCGCCTGCGGTCGACGCTGCTCTTCGTGAGCGCATAGGCCAGATTGCCGTCGATGCCGCCCGTGCCGTCGGCTACCGCAACGCCGGGACGATCGAGGGGCTGCTCGACCAAGAGGGCAACTACTACTTCCTCGAGATGAACACCCGGATCCAGGTCGAGCACACGGTGACCGAGCTCGTCACAGGGCTCGACCTCGTCCGCGAGCAGGTGCTGATCGCGGCCGGAGAGCCGCTATCGCTGAGCCAGGATCAGGTCCACCTGCAAGGGCACGCCATCGAATGCCGCATCAACGCGGAGGACGTGAGCACCGGCTTCCTCCCGACCCCGGGGCGGATCACGGCCTATCGGGAACCGGGTGGGCCTGGTGTGCGTGTCGACTCGGGAGTGACCGCCGGCAGCGAGGTCGTCGGGCTCTACGACCCGCTCGTTGCCAAGCTGTGCGTTCACGGCGTCGACCGCGAACATGCGAGACACCGGATGCTGAGGGCGCTCGGCGAGTACGAGATCGACGGTGTGACGACGCTGCTCGGCTTCCATCGAGCCTTGCTCGAGCACGACTGCTTCACCCGTGGAGAGACCTGCCACGGCGTGGTCGAGTCGGAAGAGCTTGCGGAGCGTGCGCAGCAGTTGTCTCATCAGGCAACAAGTGTAAGTCCTTCATCGGACGGAGTCGCAGGAGGGCGCAAGCGGGAGAAAATCGTCCAAGCCGAGGTCGACGGGCGCCGCTTCGAGGTGAAGCTCCTCACACCGGAGCCGCCGCACGCGGATCTGGCCCGGCGGCGACGGGAACGCGACACGAGCCGCAGACACCATGGCGCGGCACGGGACGCGATCGTGAGCCCGATGCAGGGAACAGTGCTCGCGGTCGAGGTGTCGGACGGCGACGAGGTGGTCCCCGGCCAGGTGGTCTGTGTCGTCGAGGCCATGAAGATGGAGAACGAGGTCGCCGCGCCGCGGGCCGGCGTCGTCACCGAGCTCTCGGTTGCCGCCGGCGAGCAGATCACCACCGGCCAGGTGATCTGCGTGGTCAAGCAGGAGGCGGATGACGGAGCGTAGGCCGTTCTGCGCCGACCTCGCGCGTGAAAACGGCGAGCCGCTGGGGGCAACCGCGAGCCGGATCGACCACTGGTTCCTGATCGAGTACCGGGGGCTCTGGACTCACGACGCCGTGGCCGGCAGCGGGCTCTCTGACCAGGTCAAGGACCGGCTCCGAGAGCAGGTCCGAGCGGTTCCGAACGGGCGCCTGCTCTTCGTCCGCCGTCCCGACCGCCGGCGAGCCGAGACGCTCGTCGCCTTCACCGCGGACTCGCGTGCAGGGAACGAGCGACTCCGGCGCTTCGATCTCGAGAGCCACGAGAGCCTGCGGGAGGTCGACCTCCTGGACGAGGACGGCGGAGCGCGCGTCGAGCATCCGCTCTTCCTCATCTGCACGCACGGCAAGCACGACCCCTGCTGCGCGCGCTACGGGCGACCGCTCTACGAGGGCCTGCGGGACGAGGCCGAGGAGGACTGGGTCTGGCAGACGACCCACATCGGCGGCGACCGCTTCGCCGGCAACCTCGTGTGCCTGCCCGAGGGGGTCTACTACGGTCGCGCGGACCGGATCGACGCGGCCGGCATCCTCGACGAGCATCTCGGGGGGCGCGTGTCCCTCGACCTCTATCGCGGCCGCTCGATCTATCCGTTCGCCGTCCAGGCGGCCGAGCGAGCAGTCCGGGAGGAAACGGGCCTGACCGGCATCCACGACGTCGTCCTTCGCAGGGCGGAACAGGACGGCGAGAGCTGGCAGGTCACGTTCCTCGCCGGCGGGACGGAGCACGAGGTCGATGTCCGCGCCGAGCTCGGCGACCTGACGTTTCTGACCTGCACCGCCCCGGCCGTCAAGCGGCCGGTTCGCTACGTAGCGACTATTCGTCGAGGCTGACGCGCAGGAAACCTTCGCGGACGAGCCGCCGAACGAGCACGAGCCGGCCTTCCTCGTCGAGCTTCCCGGGCAGCTCGGCGGCCCGGAACGGCTCCTCCGACCGCGCAGCCGCCTCGAGCTCCTCGCGTGCGTGCGCGGGAAACGCGATCCGCCGCCCTTCGAACGCGAGTGCGACTTCCGAATCGCCGGCCTCGAGGTCGAAGACGACGCTGTCACGTCGTTCGACCGTCGTCTCGGCGTCGAGCTCGCGCAACCCGCGCAGTTGATCGAAGCGGTCTGCGCGGATCGGCCTGCGCGAGGACACGAACTTCTGGCGGCGCCGGCGTGCGACTGCCTCGCCGCCAAGCCGCTCCTGCAGCAGCCCCAGCAACTCGAGCGGCAGCTCCTCACCGTCGGCAACGCTCCGGCGGAAGCCGTCCTCCTCTCGCGCCGTCTCCTCGAGCGCTGCGCGCACCGCGTCGAGCCAGGTATAGACCTTGACGCCGACAGTGATGTGAAGCGAGTCTGCGTCCGAAGTCAGCGCCTCGTGGAGCCAGCCGCGCGGGAGGTAGAGCGTGTCCCCGGGCGTGAGCGTGACGTCGAGCACCGGTTCGCCGGGCTCGCCGAGCTCCTCGGAGTAGCGCTGATCCGGCAACGGCAACTCGAGCCTAGGCTCGTAAACGAGCCAGCGCTTCTCGCCCGCGACCTGGAGGCAGAAGACGTCGTGGGTGTCGTGATGCACCGGCAGGCCTTGCGCCGAGCGCGGTGTGTAGTACGCGTTCGCCTGCACGGGGTGCCCCAGATCGGCTTCGAGGGCGCGGCAGAACTCCGCCACGGGGAGGTGGTAAAGGTGAAGAGCCTGGATGACGACGGTCGCGCCACGCTCGAACTCGGCCGCGATGCGCTCGACGTTCGCCGTGGCGGTGAATCCCGTCGGGCGCCAGGAAACCGTCTCCGTGTAGCTGGAGACGGGGATCTTCTCGCCCTCTTTCACGACCCGGACAGCCGGGTAGCGCAGGCCCGTCGACGAGACGAGCCGCTCGGCCTCGGCCTGCGACAGCAGGTCGTCGAAACGACCATCCTCGCTCCTTGGAACGAGGAGCGGCCTGCGCTCCCAGTAGTCCTCGAGGAACCGGTCGGGCTCGACCGGCTCGACGCTGCGGGCGAGCGCCCTAAGCGTCCGTGCCGTCGGAGTCCGAGTCGGTGTCGTCCGAGTCAGAGTCGGTCCCATCCGTGTCGGATTCAGTCCCAGTCGAGTCGTCGCCGTCGACGTCCGCCACTTCGGCGCGCGCGCCGACCAGGCTCTGCTCGCTGCTGATGTCCTCGTCGCGGAGCGTGGTGTCGCCTTCGCTCATGCGTCCTCCTTTGGTCGATGAACCCCGACTCTAAGGCACGGCCCACTAGGTAGAGTCGCCCGCCGGTGGACCTGTACGAGTATCAGGGCAAAGAGCTCTTCCGGCGCTTCGGCATCCCGGTTTCCGACGGACGGCTCGCGACGACGCCAGAGGAGGCGCGCGCGGCGGCCGAAGAGCTCGGCGGCCAGGTCGTCGTCAAGGCGCAGGTGCTGGCGGGCGGCCGCGGCAAGGCGGGCGGGATCAAGCTTGCGGACGGGCCCGACGAGGCAGCAGCCCACGCCGAGGCGATTCTCGGCATGGACATCCGCGGGCACGTCGTCCGGCGGGTCTGGATCGAGCAGGCCTCGGACATCGCCACGGAGTACTACCTCTCGGTGACGTTCGACCGGGGCGAGAAGAAGCCGCTCTTCATGTTCACGAAGGAAGGCGGCATCGACATCGAGGAGGTCGCCGCGGAGCGGCCCGACGCGCTCGTGCGACTCCATATCGACCCCCTCGAGGGCTTCCAGCCCTATCAGGCTCGGCGGCTCATCTACGGCGCGGGGATCGACGATCCCGGACAGCAGAAGCAGATCCTGGCGATCATCGAGCGGCTCTACGACGCCTTCGTCGGAGCAGACTCGATGCTCTGCGAGATCAACCCGCTGATCGTCACCCCGGACGGTGAGGTGAAGGCGCTCGACTCGAAGTTCACGGTTGACGACAACGCGCTCTACAAGCATCCCGAGATCGCCGAGATGCGCGACCTCGAGGCGTATCCGCCCGAGGAGCGCGCCGCGCGCGAAAAGGGCGTCACCTACGTGAAGCTGGACGGTGAGGTCGGAATCCTGGGGAACGGCGCAGGCCTCGTCATGTCGACGCTCGACGTGATCGCGCTCGCCGGGGGCAAGCCCGCGAACTTCTGTGACCTCGGTGGGGGCGGCGACGCGGAGGGTGTCGTCGACGCGCTCGAGATCATCAGCGCCGACCCGCAGGTGAAGTCGATCCTGTTCAACATCTTCGGCGGGATCACGCGCTGCGACGAGGTGGCGCGCGGGATCCTTCAGGCCCTCGACCGCATCGACATCGCCGAGCCGATCGTCGTCCGGCTCGATGGGACGAACGCGGAGGAAGGCCGGCGCCTGCTGGCGGAAGCGGCGCCCGAGAATCTGTACGTGGAGCCGACGATGCTCGACGCGGCGAAGCGGGCTGTGGAGCTGGCTGCGTGACCGACACGTGGTCGGAGCGGGCGGACATGTATCGCGAGAGCGAAGCTCATCGCGAGGGCGAGGACCTCGACGCGATCGTCGAGTGGGCCGAGGGCAAGAACGCGCTCGATGTGGCGACCGGAGGAGGCCATGTCGCTCGGCGGCTAAGCGAGGCAGGCTTCGACGTGACGACTCTCGATCCCGCGCCTGGGATGCGTGCGACTGTGGTTGCACCGGCTGAGGACATCCCTTTCGCAGCCGACAGCTTCGATGTGGTCGCCTGCCGCGTCGCCGCGCATCATTTCGAGGACGTCGCGAAGGCTGTCGGCGAGATGGCTCGCGTCAGCCGCGGCCTGGTACTCGCGGCCGACAACCTCTTCCTCGGAGAGACGGTCGAAGAGGCCGAGAAGCTTCGGGACCCGACCCACGTCCGCTGTTACAGCGAGGACGAGTGGCGTGAGCTGTTTGCAGGCGCGGGCCTCACAGTCGAGGATCTGCGCAGCTTCGACAAGCGGATCGAGCTCGCGCCGTGGCTCGCGCGAGCCGGCTGCGAAGGTGACGAAGCCAGGCGCGTGCGAGAGCTCCTGGGCGATCGGATCGAGGGCGATCGCGTCGTACTGACGCGCGTGGCTTTCAAAGGCAGGAAGGCCTGATGGCGATCATCGTCGATCAGGACACGCTTCTCGTCGTGCAGGGCCTGACCGGAAGCGAGGGGTCCTTCCACGGCGTTCGCAACCGGGATTACGGCACGAAGGTCGTCGCGGGAGTGACCCCCGGAAAGGGTGGACAGGACGTCCAGGGCATCCCGATCTTCGACACGATGGCCGACGCGGTCACGGAGACGGGTGCAAACACATCGATGGTCTTCGTTCCCGCGCGCTTTGCGACCGATGCCATCTACGAGGGCGTCGATGCCGGCGTCGGCACCGTGATCTGCATCGCCGAGGGGCTACCGGCCCACGAGATGCTCCGCGTTTACAACTACATCCGTCCGCGCGGCGTCACGTTGCTGGGGCCCAACTGTCCAGGGGCGCTCTCGCCGGGCAAGGCGAACGTAGGGATCATCCCCGGGGAGATTTTCAAGGAAGGTGCGATCGGCCTCGTCAGCCGGTCGGGCACGCTCACGTACCAGATCGGGCACGAGCTGGCCCAGCGTGGGCTTGGCAACTCGACCATCGTCGGCATCGGCGGCGATCCGGTCGTCGGGTCGTCGTTCATCGACATCCTGCGCCGCTTCGAGGCCGACGAAGAGACCGAGGTGATCGTCATGGTGGGCGAGATCGGCGGTGACGAGGAGGAGAAGGCGGCCCGCTTCATCGAGGCAGAGATGACGAAGCCGGTGCTGGCCTACATCGCGGGCTTCACCGCGCCACCAGGCAAGACGATGGGGCACGCGGGCGCAATCATCTCCGGCTCGTCCGGAACGGCCACGGCCAAAAAGGACGCGCTGGAGGCCGCAGGCGTCCGGGTCGGCACGACGCCGACCGAAGTCGCTGAGCTCGCGGCCGAGACCGCGGGCGCCCGCGCCTAGCGGGTCGTCGTCTCCACTCGGGTCCGTGCCGGCTCGTCGTCGCTGGTTGCGACGATCGCCAGCACGGCGCCGAGCGTGGAGAAGACGATCAGCGCGGCCAGGACTGCGAGCAAGACGCGCGTCGTCGTCATGGGCCGACTATCCCATTTGAGCCGTAGAGCGTGATGTAGCGGTCGTCGTCGAAGTAGCTCGTCCAGCCGCCGAAGTTGAACGAGAAGCGCGCCTGGGCATGGAACCGGATTCCGGCGCAGCCGATACAGCCGCCGATGTGCCACCGGCTGACGCCGTTCGGGCCGTAGAAGCCACTCGTCGTCTGGTAGTGCCAGGACGGGTCGGCGTACGTGACGACGGAGCCGTTCCCGCACCAGTACGGGTTGAAGTAGTGGTGCCACGTCGATCCGGTCCAGTGACTGTTCCAGGCTTGGACGTACGCGCGCCAGCAGCCCGGGTACCCGCCTCCGTCCTCGATGGGCGGCTCGCGGTCGGCCAGTCCACCCTGCTCGCGGGTCAGCGGCTCGACCGTGACCGTTGCTGCGGTCGCCGGGCCGGCAGCGGCCAGGGTGAGCGCCGCGAGCGCAGCGCCGATCAGGTGTCGTGTCTTCATTGCCAGAGACCTCCTTCTTCGAGTTCTCCGTTTTCTACCAAGGCAACAGAAACAGGATTGCACCGTCTCCGTGACGACTCCATCCGGCTTCGTTCCTAGAGTCGGGTCAGATGGACACGATCTCGTTCGCCCGTGGGATCCCGGCGCCCGAATGCCTGCCGAGCGCCGACCTCGCCGACTGTGCGCGCGCGGCCATCGAGCATGACGGCTCAACGGTCTTGAACTACGGCCCCGGCGGGGGCTACGAGCCGTTGCGCGGCTGGCTCGCCGAGCGGCATCGAGTCGAGCCGGAGCGGATCGTCCTCACGAACGGCTCGCTCCAGGGCTTCCTCTTTCTGGCCAACTGCCTGGCCCGGCGCGGACCCGTGCTCGTCGAGGCGCCGACGTACGACCGGCCGCTGAAACTGCTGGAAGCGATGGGCGCGGAAGTCCTCGCTGTCCCTCTCGACGACGAGGGCCTCGACGTCGATTCGCTCGAGTCGATCCTCCGCGCAGGGCTGCGGCCGTCGTTTCTGTACACGATCCCCACCTTTCAGAACCCGAGTGGCAGGACGCTGTCGAAGGCGCGTCGGCGCCGGCTCGTCCGGCTGGCGCGCCAACACGACCTGCTGCTCGTCGAAGACGACCCGTATGGTCTCGTCCGCTTCGAAGGGCAGGCGCTTCCAACGCTCTTCGAGCTGGACGGCGGCGCGAATGTCGTCTACGGCTCATCCTTCTCGAAGACGGTCGCTCCCGGCCTGCGCGTCGGGTATCTCGTCCTGCCACCCGGTCTCGCGTCGGAAGTCGAGGCAGAAGCGACGTCCACGTACATCACGCCCGCGTTACTCCCACAGGCGACAACGCACGAGTACCTGGAGCGCGGCCTGTTCGAAGGAAACCTCGCGCGCACGCGCGAAGCGCTCCAGATCAGGCGCGACACGATGCTGGGCGCGCTCGCGCGTGAGCTCCCCGCTGCTCGCTGGAGTACGCCCGCAGGTGGCTACTTCCTCTGGCTCGAGCTCCCGGAGGGAATCCGGACCGAACACGTGACCGCCCGGGCGCAGGCGGCCGGAGTCACATTCGTGGCGGGCTCGGACTTCTTCCTGGGCGAGGGCGGAGAGGGCGCCCTGCGGCTCGCCTACAGCCTGGCTTCGCCGGCCGAAATCGACGAAGGCGTCACGCGCCTCGCGTCGGCGATCGGCTGCAGCCTGCGCTCGGCTGCCTAGCGAGCCGCCTCAGGCGGCCGTGGCCGGCTCGTAGGGTTGCGGCACGGGAACCAGGCGGGCCTGACGCGGGGGAGAGAGAGCCCCGCGGCCGACCGGACGAAAGGTCGGGCATGGGGCTTCGGGGAGGGCGCACAGGCCTGCCTGGCGGAAGTAGCAATTATCGCAGGATGCTTTGTTCTTTTTGCTCATGTTTCTAGGTGCTACTCCCGACGTGGTTCCCTGAACGACGCGATATTGAGGGCCAGAGGATGCAAACGCAAGAGTTGCCGGAAAGGAAAACGAGCAATTTCCGGCAGGTTCGAATTTACCGAAAGTTCACGTTTCTTACGGACTGCTTTCGAGTGTTGCCAGCGAGCGCAACGCCTGTCGAAAACTGTTCACAGCGATCACCCGCATGTCGCCTGCATGGCGCCGAGCCTCGCGCTCATTATCCCCAGGCACGAGGAAGACATCCGCGCCGGCACGCCTGGCGCCGATCGTTTTTTGCTTGATTCCGCCTACAGCGCCCACGGAGCCGTCGAGGCGGAGCTCCCCGCTCGCGACGACCTTCCGGCCGCGGTCGACGTCTCGGCCCAATTCATTCATGACGTCGAGCGCGAACGCGAGCCCGGCCGACGGTCCTCCGACTTCGCCGAGGTTGATGCGAACTTGAATCGGCAACTTCACGTTCGGCTCGTGGATGAGCACGCCGATGAACGGACGGTCGGGTAGGTCCGGGTTCTTCGTCGTGGGAACCGCGATGGTGATTGTTCGATTCCCTCGTTTCGCGCGCAGGCGGACGATCTCGCCGGGCCGCTTGCGGCCGATGAACGCACGGAACTCGTCGGGACTTCGCACCGGGTGTCCGTCCACTGCGACGACGAGATCTTTCGGGCGGAGCTTTCCTGCGGCGGGGAAGCCTTTGACCGTCGACTCGATCAGCGCTCCGCGTGGCACGATCTGGATCCGGTACCCGAGCGAGCGAAGCGCGACCGCGGCAGCGTACGCCTGGGACTGTTTCATCGAGGCCAGCTCGGCGCGTCGGTGCTGTTCCTCGTTCTCGCCCGGTGCGCGCACCTGGGAGACGTCGACCAGGGTCGAGCCCTCGCGCAGCCCGGGAATCAGCTCCTCGACGATCGTTGCCTTGCGCACGTCGACGGCGACGTAGTAGATGCCGCCGCCGTTCGCGTCGGGGCGCTCGCCCTGTACGTCGACGAGCGGAGCTACGGCGCGCGCCTTGTCAGGCAGGAAGATGTACTTGTCCGACGGTGCGAAGTAGAGGACGGCGACTACTGCCAGGAGGATGAGCCCCGCGGCAACCAGCCGCGCGGGGGTGAAGAAGCGCGCCACCGTCTCAGGATACGGAGAACGCTCCGCTCTGGTTCTCGGTTCTCGCTACAAAAGGCCGCGCGTGAGGCCGCCGTCGACGGAGACCACGGAGCCGGTGACGTAGCCGCCCCGGTCGGAGGCGAGGAAGCAGACGATGTCGGCAACCTCGCGAGGCCGGCCGAATCGGCGGAGCGGGATGGCAGCCAGATCCTCGGGTTTCGGGCCTTCGGGGTAGACCTCGGCGAGCCTGGCGGTGTCGATGCGGCCCGGCGCGATCGAGTTGACGGTGATCCCGTCGGGCCCGACCTCGCGCGAGAGGCTCTTCGCCCAGCCCACGACCCCCGGGCGCACGGCGTTTGAGAGCGCGAGGTTCTCGATCGGCTCGCGCACCGAGCTGGAGGTGATGTTCACGACTCGTCCGTGCCCGCTGCGGCGCAGCTCGGGAAGGCAGAGGTTCGTGAGTCGCACAGCGGAAACCAGCAGGAGCGCGACTGCACCCTCCAGCAGTTCGTCGTCGATGGACTCCGCGCTCGTGCGGGGAGGGCCGCCGCCGTTGTTGACCAGGATGTCGATGCCGCCGAACGCCGTGAGGGTGCGATCGACGAGGCGCTGGAGGTCGGCAGGGTTCGTCAGGTCGCCGCGGACGGCAAGCGCTCCGAGCCGCTCGGCTTCGCGCTCGAGGATCTCTCGACGCCGGGCGAACATGGACACGTTCGCACCTTCCTCGGCGAGCGCCTCCGCGATCGCGAGCCCGATCCCGGAGGAAGCTCCGCAGACGATCGCCGTTCGTCCTGACAGGCCTAGATCCATCCGAGCAGAATAGAAGGCCGGAGCCGGCGCGGCTCGGGCTCAACTGGAGGCCCCTTTAACGGCACAGCCCACCTCCTCCCCGTCGCGATCGTACTGAGGAAGTCCGCGCGCCGCCGTGACCGGACTGCGCCGGAAACGACACATTCACAGGGCTACGAGCTGAGAACGCCGACCACTTCGCGCACGGCGCTCGCAGAGGCCTCGAGAGCCGTCCGCTCGTCGTCCGTGAGGTCGAGCTCGATGATCGCCTCGATCCCCTGCGCGCCGAGCTTCGCCGGTACGCCCATGTAGAGCCCGTCGATTCCGTACTCGCCCTCGAGGTACGCCGTGCACGGGAGCACCCGCTTCTCGTCGAGCATGATCGCGTCGACCATCTGCGCGGAGGCCGCACCGGGCGCGTACCACGCCGACGTGCCCAGGAGCTCCACGACCTCGCCGCCGCCCTTCGCCGTTCGCTCGACCATCTCCGCGATGCGTTCCGCGGAGACGAGCTTCGTCAGGGGCACGCCGCCGACTGTCGTCGCGGAGACGACGGACACCATCTGGTCTCCGTGCCCGCCCAGGACGACCGCCTGCACGTCCTTGACCGAAGCTCCCGTCTCCCAGGCGATGAACGCCCGGAAGCGCGCGGAGTCGAGAATCCCAGCCTGGCCGAAGACGCGCTCCTTGGGGAACCCGGACACGCTCCTGGCCACGTGACACATCGCGTCGAGTGGATTCGAGACGACGATCAGGACGGCGTCGGGCGACTGCGCAACCACCTGCTCCGTGACGGAGCCGACGATCTTCTCGTTCGTCGTCACCAGGTCGTCGCGCGACATTCCGGGCTGGCGGGGAAGACCCGCTGTGATCACGACGACCTCGGAGCCCGCTGTGGGCTCGTAGGAGGTCGAGCCCGTCACGTTCGGCTCGTAGCCGAGGACGGCGCCGGCTTGGTTGATGTCGAGCGCCTTGCCCTCCGGGAGGCCCTCCTTGATGTCGACGACGACCACGTCGGCGTAGTCGCGGCGCGCGAGCTCTTGCACGCACGTGGCGCCGACGTTCCCGGCTCCGACGACGGTGACTTTCCGGCGTTCGCTCATCAGACTCGCACCCCCAGCTTCTCGATGATCGCGTCTGCGACGTCACTCGTTCCGACAGCGCTGGGGTCGTCCCGCGAGGGCTTCATGTCGTACGTGACGCTCTTGCCCTCGGCGATCACGTCCGCGATCGCGCCCTCGAGCCGGTCGGCGGCGTCGCCTTCGTCCAGATGGCGGAGCATCAGCACTCCGGAGAGCATCATCGCCATCGGGTTGACCTTGTTCTGGCCGGCGTACTTCGGCGCCGACCCGTGCGTGGGCTCGAAGACCGCGGCTTCCGTCCCGAAATTCCCGCCCGGCGCCAGGCCGAGGCCGCCGATGAGCCCCGCGGCGAGGTCGGAGACGATGTCGCCGTAGAGGTTCGGCAGCACGAGGACGTCGTACTCCTCGGGGCGCTGGACGAGCTGCATGCACAGGTTGTCCACGATGCGGTCCTCGAACTCGATGTCGGAGTTCTGCTCCGCCACCTCACGGGAGATCTGGAGCCAGAGCCCGTCGGTGAACTTCATGATGTTCGCCTTGTGAACCGACGTCACCTTGCGGCGGCCGAGCCGGCGCGCGTAGTCGAACGCAAACTCCAGGATGCGGCGCGTGCCCTCGACCGAGATCGGCTTGATCGAGATGCCGGCCTCGTCGCGCAGCACCCCGCCGCGCGCTCGGATCCACTCGGTGAGCTCGCGAGCGTCCTCGGAGCCGACTTCGTATTCGATGCCGGCGTACAGATCCTCGGTCGCCTCGCGAACGATCACGAGATCGACGTCCTCGTAGCGTGAGCGCACGCCCCGGTAGCTCTTGCACGGCCGCACCTGGCCGTAGAGATCGAGCCCCTTGCGCAGCGCGACGTTCACCGACCGGAACCCGACGCCAATCGGGGTTGTGATCGGCCCCTTGATCGCGACGCCGCTCTCTCTGATCGCGTCCAGAACGTGGTCGGGAAGCGGGTTCCCGCCGTACTGGTCCATGACGTCGCTGCCCGCGTATTGCACGTCCCAGTCGAACTCGACGCCTGTGGCCTCGAGGACCCGCCGAGTCGCCTCGGACAGCTCTGGACCGGTTCCATCACCGGGGATCAGCGTCACTCTGTGCGCCATGCCGCGGCGACTCTACCTATAGATTTCCGGGCAGATGAACGACTTCAAACCAGGGCTCGAGGGCGTTGTCGCGTTCCAGACCGAGATCGCCGAGCCGGACAGGGAAGGCGGTGCCCTCCGGTATCGCGGCGTCGACATCGAGGAGCTCGTCGGCCAGGTCCCGTACGAAAAGGTGTGGGGCCTCCTCGTGGACGAGAGCCTCGAGCCGGGCATGCCCGATCCGGAGCCGTACGAGCCGGCGAGCCTGACCGGGAACGCGCCGTCCGACCTGCAGGCGGAGACGGCGCGGCTCTCGAGCGTCTGGAACCTGCAGAAGATCGTCGACATCGAGGACCTAGCAGGCCCGAAACGATCTCGCCAGGCTGTCGGCACAGATGATGTCGATCGTCGCCAAGTCGGCTGCGGTGCACGACGGCCGGGACCCCGCGCCCGACGACGTCGTTGCACAAGGCGAGACAGCCGCCGAGAAGTTCCTCCTGCGCTGGCGTGGGGACGCGGACCCGGATCACGTGAAGGCGATCGACACCTACTGGCTCTGCACGGCCGAGCACGGCCTGAACGCCTCGACCTTCGCCGCGCGGATCACCGCCTCCACGGGTGCGGACGCCGGCGCCGCGATGTCAGCCGCAGTCGGGGCCCTGAGCGGGCCGCTCCACGGCGGCGCGCCGGCACGGGTGCTGCCCATGCTCGACGAGGTCGCCAGGACGGGTGATCCCGAGGGCTACGTCAAGGATCTCCTCGACCGCAAAGGCCTGATCATGGGCTTCGGCCACCGCGTCTACCGGGCCGAGGATCCGCGTTCGCGCATCCTCAAGCGTACGGCGAAGGAGCTCGGGTCCCCGCGCTTCGAAGTCGCAGAAGCGCTCGAGGAAGCTGCGCTGGCGGAGCTGCACAACCGCAAGCCCGACTACGTGATCGCGACGAACGTCGAGTTCTACTCCGCTGTCGTGCTCGATGCGGCGGACGTGCCTCCCGATCTGACGCCCGCGATGTTTGCGTGCGCGCGCGTCGCCGGCTGGTCGGCCCACATCCTCGAGGAGAAGCGGACGGGCCGGCTGATCAGGCCCTCAGCGCAGTACATCGGCCCCGACAGCCGCCCGTTGTCGGAGCTCGGCGGCGCACCGGTCCCGAGTTGACCCTGGCCGAGGCGGCAGCCGAAGCCGCCTCGCTCGCCGAGCGTGGTGAGGAGCGCGAGCTTGCTGAGCTCCGCACGAAATGGCAGGACGAGGTCGAGGGCGCGGCGCGCTCGGCGGACTACCGGGAGCGCGCGGTCGCCTACCGGGCGATCGGTCAGTTCCGCTACCGCCAGAAGATCGAGCTGCTGGGGCGGGGGCTCCAGGATGAGAGCCCCGCGTGCCGCGGGTCGGCGCTGATCTCGCTGGAGCTTCTGTCGCGGGAGGCGCCCGGGGTCGTCAACGGCGTGCGCCCGACCTTGCACGAGCTGGCGAGTCACGACGACAACCAGGCCGTGCGCCGGCTTGCCATCCTCTGCCTCAGCCACGGCTCGCCGCAGCGGGAGACGATCCTGCTGCTGAACGCGCTCGCGGACGACGACGAGCAGGACCGCGAGCTACGGGCCGCAGCGCGGAAGATCGCCGAGCAACTCAGAAAGAAGGGCGCGACGCGCTAAGTGCTAGTCGGAGCAGGAGCACGGCTGGCGGCCGCACGACGGGCATCTGGTTCGCCGCTTCCAGACGAGCATGCCCTTACCGACTCCGCTCATGATCATCAGGTAGCCGGCGCTGGTCGTCAGCGCAAAGAGGAGCACCATCTGGGGATCGAGAGGAGTCATTGCCCTGGTTTTTGCCATCGGCGCCCCAGGACAAACCTTGAACTCGTCCGAGCTATAGGAGGGTTTACTTCCGGCGCTGTCTGCGTGCGTGGGGATGCGCCGCGAAGTAAGCGTCCTTGCGCCGCCGATCGCTCACATGCGTGTACAGCTCGGTCGTGGCGAGGTCGGCGTGGCCAAGCATCTCCTGGACACTTCTGAGGTCGGCGCCGCCCTCGAGTAGATGGGTCGCAAAGGAGTGACGCAGGAGGTGCGGATGCACCCGCCCCGGCTCGAGGCCCGCCTTCTCCGCCAGACGGCGGAGAATCAGGAAAGCGCCCGCGCGGGTGAGCCCCCCGCCCTGCGCGTTCAGGAAGAGCTCGGGCCGGTGCCGTCGATCGAGAAACGGCCGGCCGCGGGCGAGGTACCGACGAAGCGCATCGACTGCCTGGCGCCCGAGGGGCACGATCCGCTCCTTGTCGCCCTTGCCCGTGGCGCGGACGAGGCGCCCTTCGAGGTCGACGCCGCCACGCTCGAGCCCGACCGCCTCACTAACCCGCAAGCCCGCGCCGTAGAGGAGCTCGACCAGGGCTCGGTCGCGCAAGGCGCGCGGAGTGGTTCCCTGCGCCGCTTCCACGAGTCGCTCCGCCTCACCGGGCGAGAGCGTGCGCGGTAGCCGCCGCGACCTTTTCGGAAGCCCGACCTCGGCAGCCGGGTTGTCCGGGCGCGCACCGATCAGGACCTGGTGCCGCAGAAAGGAGCGCAGCGCTGCCGCCCGGCGCGCGATCGTCGTGGACGCGAGGCCCTGCGCGCGTAGATCGGCGAGGTAGCGCTCGACGTCTTCGCGCTGCACCTCCGCCATGGGCTTCACGAACCAGTTGCCGAACGCGATCAGGTCGCGCCGGTAGGCCTCGATCGTGCGGGGCGCAAGGCGGGCGGCGGACACCGCCAGGTACCGCGTGACTTCAGGATCGAGGGTGCGATCGGTCATAAACGCGGCGCAGGCGCCGTCCGTCGACGTGGCTGTAGACCTGGGTCGTCGAGAGCGAGCTGTGGCCGAGGAGCTCCTGGATCACCCGGAGGTCGGCGCCACCCTCGAGGAGATGGGTCGCGAATGCGTGCCGCAGGCGGTGGGGGTGGGGGAGGAGCCGGCGAAGCGTGCTCGTGTCGAGTCGCCGCCCGCGGATCGAGAGGAAGACGGCGTCGTCGGCTCCGCTCGCCAGCTGCGGGCGGCCGTCTTCGAGATACCGGCGCACCCGGTAGGCGGCCTCCTCGCCGAGCGGCACGACGCGTTCCTTGTCGCCCTTGCCGCGCACGCGCACGGCCTCCTGCTCGAAGTCGACGTCGGCGAGGTCGAGGCCGACGGCTTCGGCGCTACGCAGTCCGGCGGAGTAGACGAGCTCGATGAGCGCGCGGTTGCGTAGCGCGAGGGGATCGTCGCCCTCGAGGGCCTCGAGCACCGCATCGATCTCGGCCGCTTTCGGGGCATCGGGCAGCCTGCGTCCTTTGCGCGGGGCGAACGAGCCCTCGGGCACGAGCCCCGGTCCGAGGGCGAAGCGAAGCAGAGCGCGAACCGCGGCCAGCTTCCGCGCGATCGTCGCCGGCGCGAGCTTGCGAGGCTCCCGTCCCGGGCGCGCAGCAGCCAGTGTGGCGGCATAGGTGGCGAGGGTCGAGGTCTCGACATCGTCGAGCTCGAGCCCGGTGGCGTGGAGCCAGGAATTGAACTCGGCGACGTCGGATCGGTATGCGCGGCGCGTCGCTTCTGAGAGCGAGGCGTCGCCAAGGAAGCGGTCGATGACCGTGCGATCCGACACACAGGCCACTTCGCTTCGCGCAGGGCTTCGCCTGCCTGACTGAGCTAGTGCACTGACTCGACGATCTCCTCGGAAAGGCTCGGAAACCCTCCGAGGAACTCGGCCCGCGCGTTCTTCAGCCGCTCGATTCCGGCGTCGAGCTCATCCGTCCGGCCCGTCGCCTCGTACAGGCGGCGGGGCTGGAGGATGTCGATGTCCTCCGCATCGATCCCCGGGACGTGACTGGCGACCATGTAGCCGAAGTCAGGGTCACGCTCCCACTCGATCGTGCCCTCGGCGACGCCCTTCACGATCGCGGAGGAGTGCTTGATCTTCACTTTCTTCGAGCGCTCGTCGCTCTCGGGGCCGCCGACTCGCCCGGTGTTCATGAGATAGACCTCGAGCGGGTGCTCCTCGAGCAGCTCGAGGAAGCGGTTGCCCTGGAGGTCGTGCGGCATCGGGAAGAACGGGTTCGTCCCCGGCACACGGAGGAACTTGCCGGCCTCGTCGGCGCCGCCCGCGCTCGTTCCCTGCGTCTCGCCGAGCATGAAGAAGGCCGCGGCCTGCGGGCCCTCGAGCTTGGCAACCGCCGGGATCACGTTCTCGTTCTTGTTCAGGATCAGCAGGAAGTGCGCTTCTTCGATGTCGTCGGTCGCGGCCGACTCGATGACGCGGAACGGGAAGGTCGCGCGCCCGTTCTGGGTGTAGCTCGTGTCGTAGAAGTCGACGTCGTCGCCGTGCTGCGAGACGTTCTCGAGGTAGGAGTCGGGCTGTGTGACCGCGCCGTGAATCGTCGGCTCGTCGTCGGGGTTGAGCCCGAAGGTCTTGGCGAAGCAGCCGTTCTCGGTGGCGGAGACGCGCCCGTCGGGCATCCAGCCCACGAAGTCGTCCTGCACCGGGAGCGATCCGTTCTGACGCGTGAAGGTCGTCGTGGTCTTGCCCGTCCCGGAGAGGCCGACGATCAGTCCGACGCGGCGGCCTGATCGGGTCGGGATGATCTTGCAGCCGGCATGGAGCGGCAGCCCGCCCCGGTCGTAGACGAGCTTGTTCCACATGCGCAGGGCGCCCTTCTTCGACTCGCCGAAGTAGTCCGAGTTGAAGACCCGCGTCACGCCCTGCTCGACGTCGACCATGATCAGGCGGTCGTCGGGGTAGCCCTCGGCCTTCAGGTTCGGCGTGTAGACGACGGTCAGCTCGGCCTCGTGCTCCTCCGATTCGTCGCGCTCGAAGTAGAGCTGCTGCTGCATCCCGGCGATGTTCGCGTTCGCGGCCTCGACGAAGAGCCTCGCCGGCGTCCTGAACTCAGGATCGTGGCCGATGAAGCCGTCGATCTGGATCATCTCCTGCCCCGCGATGTAGGCGTCCTGCGCCTCCGCCCAGCGCTGCGCCTCGTCGCGCGTGATCGACTGGTTCTGCCCGTCGGGATCGTCTGTGACGAGGAACGTCGAGCGCTTGGAGCGCGAGGCGACCTCGGTCGTCACGTTCAGGTTGCCGTACGCCGTCGGGCGCGTATTGGGCATCTTGACTGCGAGCTCCTTGACTTCCTCAGGGCTCGGGTTGTCGATCACCCGCGCGGCCTTGGGCGGGCGGAACAGCATCTTCGCCAACGGTCGCTCCTTCAGTCGGGGACGAAGATGTTACCCCGCTCGCAACGATTCAATTCGTACGAGCGGCAGGCGATCTGGTTCGTATAGCGTCCTTGCTTAGTGGAGGCAACGCACGACGTGCTCGTCGTAGGCGCCGGCTGCGCGGGCATGCGCGCGGCCATCGAGGCGCACGATCAGGGCGCGGACGTCGCTCTCCTCTCGAAGATCCACCCCGTGCGCAGCCACTCCGGCGCGGCCGAAGGCGGGATCAACGCCGCGCTCGGGAACGCGTCGGAGGACGACCCCGAGAAGCACGCCTACGACACCGTCAAAGGCTCGGACTACCTCGGTGACCAGGAAGCCATCGAGATTCTCTGCAACGAGGCGCCCGACGACGTCTACCAGCTCGAGCACTGGGGCGCGGTCTTCTCGCGCACCGAGGACGGACGGATCGCGCAGCGCCCCTTCGGCGCAGCCGGCGAGCCGCGCACCGCCTACGCGGCGGACATCACCGGCCATGTCCTGATCCACGTGCTCTACGAGCAGGTGATGAAGCGCGACATCTTCGCCTACGAAGAGCTCTTCGCCTGGAAGCTCGTCGTCGACGACGACCGCTGCCAGGGCGTGATCGCCTGGGACCTGCTGAACGGCGGGCTGAAGACGATCGGCGCGAAGACGGTGATCCTCGCCACCGGCGGTGCGGGCCGGCTCTACAAGGGGTCGACGAACGCGTACGCGTGCACGGGCGACGGTATGGCTCTTGCACTCCGTGTCGGAGTGCCTCTCAAGGACATGGAGATGATGCAGTTCCACCCGACGACGCTCTCTCCGACGGGGATCCTGATCACCGAGGGCTGCCGCGGCGAGGGCGCGTACCTGATCAACGCCGAGGGCGAGCGCTTCCTCAAGGACTACGCGCCAAACGCGATGGAACTGGCGAGCCGAGACGTCATCTCGCGCGCCGAGCAGACAGAGATCGACGAAGGCCGCGGCATCGACGGAAGCGTTCTGCTCGACCTTCGCCACCTGGGCGCGGAGAAGATCGTCGAGCGCCTCCACGGCACCCGCGAGCTGGCGATGACGTACGCGCTCATCGATCCGATCTACGAGCCGATCCCGGTCCGGCCCGGCGCCCACTACCACATGGGCGGCGTCGATACGGATGTCGACGGCAAGACCGAGGTCGAAGCGCTCTACGCCGCCGGCGAGTGTGCGTGCGTCTCCGTGCACGGCGCGAATCGTCTCGGCGGCAACGCGTTGATGGAGACGATCACGTACGGCAAGCGCGCCGGTCGTGCCGCTGCAGACTGGGCACTGACGCACACGACGGTGACCGTCCCGGCGGGAGTCGAGTCGGACGCCGAGCGCGAGCTCAAGACGCTCCTCGACCGAAAAGACGGCGAGCGCCCCTGGAAGATCCGCGACGAGCTCGCCCACACGATGCACGAGAACTTCGGCGTCTTCCGCCGCGAGCGGCAGATGCAGGAGCAGGGCCGCATCGTCGGCTACCTCCGTGAGCGCTACGAGAGCGTCGTCGTCGAGGACAAGGGTGAGGTCTTCAACAACGACCTCACCCAGGCGCTCGAGCTCGGGTTCCTGCTCGAGCTCGCCGAATGCATGCTCGTTGCCGGCATCGAGCGCAAGGAGAGCCGCGGCGCCCATGCACGGCCCGACGACTATCCGGAGCGGGACGACGAGAAGTTCATGAAGCACACGATCGTGCGCTGGGTGGCCGACCAACCGGTGCTTGACTGGAAGCCGGTGACGGTTACGAAATGGCAGCCGCAGGAACGGACTTACTGATGCGCAAGGCAACTGCGCCGTACGGGCAATTAGCCAGACTGCAGGCGGACAGCTGATGACTGAAGCAGCGACACACACCTGGGAAGGCGAGACGATGCAGGTGGCGCTCAAGATCTGGCGCGTCACCGGCGACGGAGAGCGCGCGCTCGAGACCTACGAGGTCGAGGCGCCGGAATGGGCCTGCCTGCTCGACGTCCTCGACATCATTAAGGACCGCCAGGACGGGTCGCTCGCGTACCGCAAGAGCTGCCGGATGATGATCTGCGGCTCCTGCGGGATGCGCATGGACGGCCGCGCGGTGCTCGCCTGCAAGGAGCGCATGAAGCCGATCGTCGACGCGGGTCACGTCCCGGTCATCTCGGCCATGGGCAACCTGCCGATCGTCAAGGACCTGGTCGTCTCCATGGACCCGTTCTGGGGCAAGATCCGCGCGGTCAAGCCCTGGCTCGACCCCGGCTACGACGAGGCCGACGAACGAGAGCGTGTCCGCTCGCAGCAGCAGATGAACGTCATTGCCAAGGAGTCGCTCTGCATCATGTGCGGCTGCTGCGTCTCTGAGTGCAACTCGATGGAGTCCGACACGGAGTTCCTCGGCCCCGCAGCGTTGGCCAAGGGGATGCGCTTCGTCGGCGATCCGCGCGACCAGGCCGACGTCGAGCGCCTCAACGATCTGAACGGCGAGCACGGAATCTGGGACTGCACGCGGTGCTACATGTGCAATGAGCGCTGCCCCAAGGGCGTCGATCCGCGTGACGCGATCGCCAAGCTCGGCGCCGAGTCGATCAAGCAGGGCATCGACCACGACATGGGCGCGAAGCACGCAAAGTGGTTCGTCACCTCGGCGAAGACGACGGGCTGGCTGCGCGAGACCGATCTCGTGCCGAAGACGCAGGGGATTCTGGGGGCCCTGAAGGACACGAAGTTCGCCCTGAAGCTGGCCCGTCGCGGGAAGGTGCCGCCGCCCGGCCCGATCCACGTCGCCGCCGAGGTCGACGAGGCGCGTGCGCTCTACGACCTCGTCAAGCAGCAGGGCCGCGACGGCGCGGCCGGCATCGTCCAGGGCGAAAGGGCGCTCCAGCGGCTCGAGTTCGAGCACACCGTGCACCAGGACGAGCCCGAAGGCGAGCAGTGAAAGTCGCGTACTACAAGGGCTGCCTGGCCTCCCTCTCCGCGAAGGAGCTCGACTCCTCGACGCAGGCGCTGGCCCCCAAGCTCGGGATCGAGCTCGACGAGCTGGATGCGGTCACGTGCTGCGGCGCCGGCGACATCCACGAGGCCGAGCCCGACTACTACCTGCACCTGAACGCGCGCATCCTCGCGTACGCCGAGCAGACCGGCGCCGAGACGCTGATGACGATCTGCAACGTCTGCACGCTCAACCTCCGGCAAGCCGACTTCCAGCTCAAGAAGGACGACGAACTCCGCGCACGTGTGAACACGAACCTCGAGACCGTCGGAGTGCCGCCGTACAACGGCACGATCGAGGTCAAGCACCTCCTCTGGCTGATCGCGGACGGAGACGGCTACGAGCAGCTGAAACAGGTCGCGCACAAGGGCCTCAAAGGCCTGAAGGTCGCGCCGTTCTACGGATGCCAGATCCTGCGTCCTTCGAAGATCCTCGGCTTCGAGGATCCAGACCGGCCGTGGTCGCTCGAGGCGATCATCCAGGCCTGTGGGGGCGACCCGGTCGACTACCCGGCGAAGATCAAGTGCTGCGGGTTCCCGATCATCCAGGCCCGCGAAGAAACGGCCCTCGGGGAGCTCGTGCAGCCCCTGGAGCAGGCGATCGAGGCCGGAGCAGACGTGATGGTCACCCCGTGCCCGCTCTGCCACCTGTCGCTCGACGCCTGGCAGTCGAAGCTGAACGCCGACCGTAAGAAGCGTGGACGAGCGGAGCTACCGCCGATGCCGATCCTGCACCTGTCGCAGCTGATCGGCGTTGCCGCCGGCCTCGCCGACTCCGAGCTCAAGTTCAAGCGGCACGTCGTCCCGGTCACGCCGGTCCTCGAGAAGCTGCAGGTCTGACCGCGCTCCGGCTCGTACCTCTCGCGGCCGCGGCCGGCGTGGCTGCCTGGGGGCACTTCGAGGCAGGTTGGGTGCGGTTGGCCGAGCGCGGGGTTCCGCTGCCGGGCTTGCCCGAGGAGCTCGAGGGCCTGAGGATCGCCCACCTCTCGGACTTCCATCTCGGCTTTCCCTCTCGTGGGACGCACGCCGTCGAGCGGGCCGTCGAGTGGGTCGCCGCACGCGACCCCGACCTCGTCCTCATCACCGGGGACCTCCTCTCGCGCCCCCGCGCCGAGCAGAAGCTCCGTGACCTCCTGGACCGGCTGCCGGGCTCGTTCGCCGTGCTCGGAAACCACGACTTCGCGCTCAGTCGCGACCCCTTCTCGAAGCCGGCCGCGCTCGACGACCTCGGAGAGACCGTGCTGCTCGAAGACGATTCGCGGACTGTCGAGCTTCGCGGCCGCCGCGTGCAGATCGTCGGCGTCGATCCGCGCTCGTATCGCCGCGGGCGCTCGCATCCGGAGCGACTCGCAGATCCCGACGCAGACCTTCGCGTACTCCTCTGCCACTTCCCGAACGTGATCGACAAGGTTCCGCCCGGCGTGTTCGACCTCGTGCTCGCCGGCCACCTCCACGGCGGGCAGATCTGCATCCCGTACGGCCTCGGAAAGCTGCGTCTGGCCCATCTGCGCTGGAAGTACGCCGAGGGTCTCTACCGCAGGCCCGGCGGCGTCCTGCACGTCTCGCCCGGCTTGGGCACGACGTTCGTTCCCTTTCGCTTCTTCGCCCGGCCCGAGGCGACCGAGCTCGTCCTACACTTGGGCTCGTGACCACCCGCGTCGGAGGACTCACCGGCGCGACTCTCGAGCAGGCCCCGGTGGTCTGCCACGGTTGCGTCTGGTGGCAGTCGAGTGGAGGGCGTGAGCCGAGCAAGCGCGCCTGGATCGACGACGCCGAGGAGGAGTGGGGGGCGTGGGGCGCCGTCTACTACGACGACGACGGCAGGACGCTCGGGTCGATGCAGTACGGGCCGGCCGCCCTCTTTCCACGGGCCTGGGAGCTGCCCGCCGGGCCGCCGTCCGAGGATGCCGCACTCATCACGTGCGCCTATCTCGTCGACCGGGCGACCCCGTGGGTGCTGCAATCGTTGTTCCTGGCCGCGATCGGCGACGCCAAGGACAAGCGCGCGACGGCGCTCGAGACCTTCGCCTACCGGTACGCGGAGGGTGAGTCGGCCTACGAGCGGTTCCTCGTGCACCGCACTGTGTTCCCACGGAACTTTCTCTCCGACTTCGGCTTCGAGACCGTGCGCCGGGCGGGGCAGATCGAGCTCGTGCGCCTCGACCTCGGCGGTTTGCAGCCGATCGTCGAAGGCCGTCGCGCCAAGGTCCTGCGGGTGGTCAAAGAGGCATTTTCGCCGGAGCCGGCGCCGGTGCCTCGCGGGTCCCTAGTAGGGGCCCGCCTCCGCCCCCGCCTCCTCCGGCGAGCACGACGACGAGCACGATCGCGCCGACGACGACGACGAGTCCGACGATGACCAATGCGTTGCGGCTCATGCGGCGAGCGCCTGCCGCGAGAGGATGAGCTCGGCAATCTGAATCGCGTTCAACGCCGCTCCCTTCCTGAGGTTGTCGCACACGCCCCAGAGGACGATTCCCTCGCCGGCCGTGTCGCGGCGGATGCGGCCGACGAGAACGTCGTCGCCCCCGACGGCATCTCCGGCGGTCGGGCGATCCAAAACTTGCACCGAGGGGGCTGCGGACAGCGCCTCCCGGGCCTCGTCAGGCGCGAGTGGTCGCTCCGTCTCGACCCAGATCGCCTGTGAGTGGCCGACGAGCACGGGCACCCGCGCGCAGGTCGCGCTCAGCGGGAGCTCCGGCAGTTCGAGGATCTTCCGCGTCTCCGCTCGCAGCTTGGACTCCTCGTCGGACTCGTCGCCCTCGAAGTCCCAGTCCATGACGACGTTGCCGTCCGCGCTCTGTTGGGCCCGGAGCCGGTCCATCGAGGCCCGGCCCGCGCCGGAGGCCGACTGGTACGTCGAGACCCGGACGCTCTTGAGGACGGCTGCTTCGTGCAAGGGCTTCAAGAGGCATACGAGCTGAATCGTCGAGCAGTTTGGGTTGGCGACGATGCCCTCGTGGTCGAGCGCGCGTTCGCCGTTCGCCTCGGGGACGACGAGCGGGATGCCTTCGGTCAGCCGGTACGCCGACGACTTGTCGACGCAGACGGCTCCTCCCGCGGCGGCGTGCGGCACGAGCTCGCGACTTGCCGAGGTGCCGACCGAGAAGAAGCAGACGTCGAGGTCGCTGCCGAGTGCCTCGGGGGTCGCTTCCTCCACGACCAGCTCGCCGCTTCCGTACGGAAGCCGCCGGCCGGCCGAGCGCGCGGAGGCAAACGCGCGGACGTTCTCGAATCCCCGCTCAGCGAGCAGCGCGAGCGTGATCTCGCCGACGGCGCCGGTGGCCCCGACGACGCCGATGCGAACCTCAGGCATGCTGGCGCTCCGCCTGCTCGGTGTCGAGCTCGAATGCCGAGTGCAGAGCCTGGACGGCGCGCTCGACATCGCCTCGCGGCACGAAGCAGGCGATCTTGATCGGCGACGTCGTCACGATCTGGGGCTCGATCCCGAGCTCCTCGAGCGTTGCGAAGGCTTTTGCAGCCACGCCGGGGTGGCTCCTCATCCCGGCGCCGACGATGCTCACCTTGCCGAGATCGTCACGTGCCGACCAGGTAACGCCGAGTTTCTCGAGCGCCGCGTCCGCTCCGGCTCCTTCAGCGTCAGCCGCGGAGAAGACGATCTCGCTACCTGTCTGCACCACCGTGTCGACGTTGATCCCGGCCTCGGCGAGCGCCTGGAAGAGCTTTGCGGCCGAGATGTCCTCGACCCGGTAGACACGTTCTTCGATCGTGTGCGTGACGCCGGAGATCAGCGCTTTCTCGAGCATCCGTTCGTCCTCCTCCCGAATCCACGTGCCGCTCGCGTCCGAGAAGCTCGACCGCACGTGAAGCTTGACGTCATGACCGCGCGCCAGCTCGACCGAGCGCAGCTGCAGCACCTTGGCGCCGCCGGCCGCGAGCTCGAGCATCTCGTCGTAGCTGACGGCGTGCAGCTTGCGCGCGTTTGCGACGACCCGCGGATCGGCGGTATGCACCCCGTCTACGTCGGTGTAGATCTCGCAAGCCTCGGCGCCGAGCGCTGCCGCGAGCGCTACGGCGGTCGTGTCCGAGCCGCCGCGGCCGAGCGTCGTGATGTCGTAGTCGGTCGAGACGCCCTGGAAGCCGGCGACGAGCACGATCTTCTCCGCGTCCAGCGCCTCATGGATGCGCCGCGCCCGGATGTCCACGATCTTGGCCTGGCCGTGAACCGTGTCCGTGACGATGCCCGCCTGCGAGCCGGTCAGCGAGATCGCCTCGTGCCCGAGGTCGTGGATCGCGATTGCACAGAGCGAGCACGAGATCCGTTCGCCGACCGAGATCAACATGTCGACCTCCCGCGGCCTGGGGTGCGGGCGACATCTCGTGCGCGAGCCGTACCCACTCGTCGGTCATGTCTCCCATCGCGGACAGGACGGCGACGACGCGGTTCCCGGCCTCGCGGGCGGCGACGATTCGCTTCGCGACGGCACGCAGGCGTTCGACCCCGGCGACCGAAGTGCCGCCGAACTTCATGACGACGGTTCCGGGCCTTTCCGGAGTCTCCTCCGCCGCGATCTCTGGAACGGCCTCGTATTCGGTCGTGGCCATTGTCCGGATGTTAGGTCACATCTCTCGGCGCCCAGACAGGGCGCGTCCGAGAGTCACTTCGTCGGCGTATTCGAGGTCTCCTCCCACCGGCAGCCCGCTGGCGAGCCTCGTCACGCGCACGCGACCGCGTAGGCGGTCTGCGAGGTAGGCGGCGGTGGCCTCACCCGTCATGTTCGGATTGGTCGCCAGCACGACCTCCTGGATCCCGTTGCGCTCCACCCGCTGCAGCAACTCGCCGATCCGCAGGTGCTCGGGCTCGACGCCGTCGATGGGCGAGAGGGCCCCGCCGAGCACGTGGTAGAGGCCCCGGTACTCGTGCGTGCGCTCGACCGAGATGAGGTCTGCCGGCTGCTCGACCACGCAGACGACTGCCCGGTCGCGCCTCGCGTCTCGGCAGATGTCGCAGACGTCTTCCTCCGTGAGATTCCCGCACTCGGAGCAGAAGCGGACGCGCTCCTTGACCTCGGCGATCGCGCCGGCCAGAGCCGCCGCCTCGTCCTTCGGGACGCGCAGTAGGTGGAAGGCGAGCCGCTGGGCCGTCCGGCTCCCGACGCCCGGTAGGCGCGTCAGTTGCGAGACGAGGTTCTCGACGGCAGGCGAATACACCGACCCATTGTGCCTAGGCCGGTCGGATCATCCCCTCGCGGCTACGACGGCTAGGAGCTCGGCGACTAAGACAGGGCGCCGACGAGCGTGTCGACCACGGCGTCGACTTCCTCTTCGCCCATGTGCCCGTAGAGCGGGAGCGTGACCAGGCGCCCGGCGACGCCCTCGGTGCGTGGCAGCGGTCGTCTCGCGCCCAGCTCCGCGTACAGCGTGAACTGATGGATCGGCGGGTAGTGGACGCTCGTCTGGATTCGCGCTTCCTGTAGCGCGGTCCGCACCTCGTCGCGAGGGGCGCCTTCAGGAAGGAGGACTACGGCGAGGTGGTGGGACGAAGAGCGCTGGGCGTCCTCGTCGTCGAAGGGCATCGTGAGCCCGTGCTGCCCGTGTAGGCGCTCGCGGTAGGCGGCAGAGATCTTCCGCCGGCCGGCATTCTCGTCGGACAGGCGGCTCAGCTGGACGATTCCCATCGCCGCCCGCAGCTCGTCGAGGCGGTAGTTGAACCCCTGGGCGACGACGTCGTAGCTGTGCGCGTGGCCCCGGTGGCGATCCCAGGTCAGCGTGGTCATCCCGTGCGAGCGCAACAGCCGGAGCTGCGCCGCGAGCTCGTCGTCGTTCGTGACGATCATCCCGCCCTCGCCGACGGGCAGGTTCTTGTTCGAGAAGAAGCTGAAGCACCCGATCTCGCCCAGGGTGCCGCACGCAGCTCCGTGATAGGTGCCGCCGGGGGCGTGCGCCGCGTCTTCGACGACCCGCAGTCCGTGCTTCGACGCGAGCCCGTTCACGGCGTCCATGTCGCACGCGAAGCCGCCGTAGTGCAGTGCGAGGATCGCCTTCGTCGCCGGCGTCACCGCTGCCTCGATGTCCGCGGGGTCGAGATTGAGGTCGGGGTCGCCGAGGATGTCGCAGAAGACGGGCGTGGCCCCGGTGTGGAGAATCGCGTTCGCGGCAGCCACGAAGTTGAGCGACGGGAGCACGACCTCGTCCCCGGGCCCGCATTCGATCGCGAGCAGCGCCAGGTGGAGCGCGGCCGTCCCGTTGGCGACGGCGATCGAGTGCCCGGCGCCCGTGAGCTCGGCGAAGGCCTCCTCGAACGCGTTGACGCGCGGGCCCATCGACCACCAGCCGGAGGCCACGGCCTCGCGCGCGGCCTCGACGAGCTCGTCGTCGACTACCGGGTCCGCCAACGGGACCCTCCAGCGAGATTCGGTCATCTCTCTTCTCTCCGTTGAAACAGGCGATTTGTCAAGATCGAAATCTAAGCAATTCATCAAGAGCTTGACGAAACTTCACTTTCGTGGAATAACCCAATAGAAGCTAGTTCGGGAATGCGGCGCTCAGGGGGAGCGTCGCTGGGAGAGGAGAGGGGATCGTATGCGGCGCGATCTAGACGACGACCCAGGCTCGGGGAGCATGAGCCTTCCCGGTTCTATGACCGGGCGCAGTCTGCTCGGGGTAATCGACGAGACGGTCAAGCGGGGGCTCGACATTCTCGCCGCCTCGGCGCTTCTCCTGCTGCTTGCCGTTCCCATTGCCTTGATCGTCGTCCTGATCAGGATCGACAGCCCAGGCCCCGGTTTCTACCGCTGCCGTCGCATCGGGTTCCGCGGCCGCGAGTTCATGATGCTCAAGTTCCGGAAGATGCACGACGACGCCGAAGGGCCGGCGCTCACCACGAAGGGTGACGAGCGGTTCACGCGCTTCGGCCGGTTCCTCGCGAGCTCGAAGCTCGACGAGGTGCCTCAGCTCTGGAACGTCGTCAAGGGCCAGATGAGCCTGGTCGGGCCCCGTCCTGAGGACCCGAGCTTCGTCGAGGAGTGGGCCGACGCGTACGACACGATCCTCGAGGTGCGTCCCGGCGTCACGGGGCTCTCTCAGATCGCGTTCGCGAAGGAGAGCGAGATCCTCGACCCCGAGGATTCCGTCGGCCACTACCTGACGAGCATCCTCCCTCAGAAGGTCCGCATGGATCAGCTCTACGCTCGACGCCGCTCGTTGCTAATGGACGGCCGGATCCTCTTTTGGACGGTAGCCGCGGTCCTGTTGCGGCGCGACGTCGCCGTCCACCGCGAGACCGGAAGGCTCAACATGCGCCGGCGCCGGACGAGCACCCAACCGGTCGGGAGCTTGCAGCCGGCGGTCGTGCGCCAACGGGTGGAGAGCCAGTAGCAATGGCCAGTCGAACTGCGGCGAACGGCAACGGCTCCAGGTCGGGCCGTAACGGGAAGACGAAGGCCGTCGTGCTCGCGGGCGGCCGCGGCACGCGCCTCGCGCCGTACACCTCGGTGCTTCCGAAGCCGCTGATGCCGGTCGGCGAGCGGGCGATCCTCGAGCTCGTGGTCGACCAGCTCGAGTCCTGTGGGATCAAGGACATCACGTTCTGCGTCGGCTACCTCGCGCATCTCATCCAGTCGGTCTTCGACAACCGTGAGAACGGGCACGTCTCGATCGAGTACGTGCACGAGCAAGAAGCGCTCGGCACCGCTGCGCCGCTCAAGCTCGTCGACGGCCTCGACAGCACGTTCCTCGTGATGAACGGCGACGTGCTGACGGAGCTCGACTACCGCGACCTGATCCGCTACCACCAGGAGCACGGCAACATGCTCACGATCGCGACGCGCTCGCGGGCGATCAAGGTCGACTACGGGATCCTCCACCTCGACGTCATGCAACGAGTTCGCGACTTCGAGGAGAAGCCGGAGATCACCACTCCGGTGAGCATGGGGATCTACGTCATGGAGCCCGAAGTGCTCGAGCACATCCCCGAGAACCAGTACTTCGACTTTCCTCATCTCGTGGAGACGATGCTCGAGCTTGGTCTACCGATCGGCTCGTACCGCTACGACGGCCTCTGGTTCGACATCGGCCGGCAAGAGGACTACGAGGAGGCCGTCTCGGCCTGGGCAGCCGCGGACGGCGACGACATCATGGAACACCTCGCGATCGACAAGGGCGCGAACCGCAAGGTCCGATCGAACCGGTCACTGCGGAGCCTCGCGCGCACATACTCGAGGCCGAACAGCAACGGCGCTCGGTTGCACTCGGTCGACGGCGGCAACGAAAACGGCAACGGGCTGGGCGAGTCCCTGGAATGGAACGGGCCGGACGCTTCGTCCGCCGGCGTCGTCGGTGACGACTTCCGCGACACGCTCGCAGGAGTGCCCGCGCCGGTCACGATCGTCACGACTTCGAGCCCCGAAGGGCCGCACGGCACGACGGTCAGCGCCTTCAGCTCCCTGTCCGCGGATCCGCCGCTCGTCCTGGTCGCGCTCGACCGCAAGTCCGACCTGCTCAACCTGCTGCCGCAGACCGGGAAGTTCGCCGTCAACCTGCTCGCCGGCGATCAGGAAGACCTGGGGCTCACGTGTGCGAAGAAGGGCTCTGGGAAGTTCGACAAGGTTCCGTGGCACGAGGACCGGGGACTACCGCGCATCGACGGCGCCGCGGCGTGGCTCGCCTGTGACATCCAGGAGTTTCTCCCAGGCGGCGACCACGTCATCGTCGTCGGCCTGGTCACTGCGTGCGAAAGCGAGAAGGACGAGGCGCTCGTCTACCATCGGCGCCGGTTCCTCCAGCTTGCTTGAGGGCGGCCGCGCGCCGCAGCTTCTAGATTTAGGGGGTGAATGAGATGAGCGGCAACAACAACATTGCCGTCGAGGTCTTCTCGACGTGTCCACAGTCCAAGGACGTCGACCAGGCGGAGTACCTGAAGCGGATCGAGCAGGTCGCCCGGTGGAGCGACGAGGCCGGCTATCGAGGCATCCTCGTCTACACCGACAACGGGCTCGTCGACCCCTGGCTCGTTTCCCAGCTCATCCTGCAGAGCACGGAGCAGCTCGCTCCGCTCGTCGCGATCCAGCCGATCTACATGCACCCGTACACCGCTGCGAAGATGGTCGCCTCGCTCGCGTTCCTGCACGAGCGGCGGATCTACCTGAACATGCTCGCCGGCGGGTTCAAGAACGACCTCATCGCGCTCAACGACGACACGCCTCACGACGACCGCTACCTGCGCACCGTCGAGTACACGCAGATCATGACCGGGCTCCTGTCGAGCCCCGAGCCCGTCACGTTCGAGGGCAAGTACTACAAGGTCACGAACCTCAAGCTGACGCCGCCGCTCGATCCCGAGCTGTACCCCGGGATCATGATCTCGGGCTCTTCCGATGCGGGGCTCGCCGCCGCTCGGACGATCAACGCGACCGCGGTCAAGTACCCGAAGCCACCCGGCGAGGAGGTCGACCAGCGCGGCGACACGGTCGATTCGGGTGTCCGGGTGGGAATCATCGCGCGGGAGGACCCCGACGAGGCCTGGCGCGTTGCGCTCGAGCGCTTCCCCGAGGATCGCAAGGGGCAGATCACGCACAAGCTCGCGATGAAGGTCTCGGACTCGCAATGGCACAAGCAGCTGTCCGAGCTGGGGGGCGACCGGCCCGTCGACGGGGAGAACCCGTACTGGCTGGGCCCGTTCGAGAACTACAACACCTTCTGTCCCTATCTCGTCGGCAGCTACGACGCGGTCTCGGCTGAGGTGGCCCGGTACATCGGCCTCGGCTTCAAGACGTTCATCCTCGACATCCCCGTGTCGGACGAAGAGCTCCAGCACACGGCGGTCGTCTTCGAGCGCGGCAAGGAGCTCGCGTTGCAGTGACGCTGCTCCAGGACTATGTGACGCGTCAGGCGGAGGCGCGGCCCGACGCTGTTGCTGTCGTCATGGGCGAGGAGCGGCTGACGTACGGGGAGCTCGAGGAGGCAGGGAACCGGCTCGCACGTCTGCTGCGTGAGGCGGGCTGCGTGCGCGGCGATCGCGTCTGCCTGTTCGTGCCGAAATGTCCGGCGGCGATCGTCGCCGAGCTCGGCGTGCTCAAGGCTGACTGCGCGTACGTGCCGATCGACATCGCCAGCCCTGCTCCGCGCGTCGAAATGATCGTGGAGTCGTCGGAGCCCGCCTTGATCCTGGCGACCGCTCCGGCCGCGAAGCTGCTGGACGACGTGCTCGCCCTGCGGCCCGGCACGAAGGTCCCCGTGGGCTCCCTCGAGGAGTCGCTGTCGGGAGAGCATTTCGAGACCGCCTTCTCCGGGGCCGACATCGACTCGCAGTCCGCAGAGCCCATCCCCGCCGAGAACTCGGCAGAGGACGCGGCGCACATCCTGTTCACGTCCGGCTCCACCGGCACGCCGAAGGGCGTCGTCATCAAGCACGAGAACGTGGTCACGTTCGTCGACTGGGCGACCGGCTACTTCGAGACGAAGGCGACCGACCGGGTCTCCGGGCATCCGCCGCTGCACTTCGACCTGTCGACCTTCGACATCTACGGGACGTTTCTCGCCGGCGCGGAGCTGCACCTGGTGCCCGCGGCGGCCAACCTGATGCCGAACAAGCTCGCGGCGTTGATTCGCGACTCGGAGCTCACCCAGTGGTTCGCCGTTCCCTCGACTTTCACGTACATGGCGAAGTTCGAGGCCTTCGAGCACGGCGACTTTCCGTCGCTGGAGCGCGTCATCTGGTGCGGGGAGGTCCTGCCGACCCCGATCCTCATGCACTGGATGGAGCGCCTGCCACACGCCACCTTCACGAACCTCTACGGGCCGACCGAGGCCACGATCGCGAGCAGCTACTACACGATGCCCGAGATCCCGGCGAGCGAGACGGAGCCCGTGCCGATCGGGGTCGCCTGCGCGGGCGAGGAGCTGCTCGTCGTCGACGAGCAGCTGCAGCCCGTGCCTCCGGGCGAGATCGGCGACCTCTTCATCGCGGGCGTCGGTCTCAGCCCCGGCTACTGGCGGGACGAGGAGAAGACCGCCGCCGCGTTCCTTCCGGACCCACGCAATCCCGGCGAGCGCATCTACCGCACGGGAGACCTCGCGAAGGTCCGTGAGGACGGTCTCGTCGACTTCCTCGGGCGCGCCGACTCGCAGATCAAGTCGCGGGGCTACCGCATCGAGCTCGGTGAGATCGAAACGGCGCTGAACGCGCTCGACGACATCCGGGAGTGTGCCGTCGTGGGTGTCGAGACCGGCGGCTTCGAGGGCACTGCCATCTGCTGCGCGTACGCGCCCGCCAAGGGCGAGAGTGTCGCCCCACCGGCGATCCGCGAGCAGATCGCGAAAACGCTTCCCTCCTACATGCTCCCCGCCCGTTGGGTCGTGATGGACGAGCTCCCGAAGAACGTCAACGGCAAGATCGACCGGCGTTCGATCAGGGAGCACTTCGAGGCCGAGGCGACCGCCGAGCCTTCCCAACAGGCCGCGGCCGGGCGCTAGGCTCGGAGCCCCTCGATGGCCGGCGATCCAGGCGTCAGCGAGCGCGTGCAGCAGCTCTTTCTCGAGACGCTGAACGTCCAGGTGCCCTCGGAGGAGGCAGACCTGATCGAGTCCGGGCTGATCGACTCGCTCGCGCTCGTCGAGCTCCTGTTCGCGATCGAGCGCGAGTTCTCGGTGAGCCTTCCGCTCGATGACCTCGAGATCGAGAACTTCCGCAGCGTCAACCGCATCAGCGAAGTGATCGTCGGGGCGCAGGCATGAGCGCGATCCGCCCGCTCGAGCGCGCCGACCTCCCGCAGGTCGTCAGCCTCTACGAGCACGTCGCACGGTCCGGGTCGAGGACTCCTCCGCCCGGGCTGGCCGCCTACTTCGAACGGACCTTCCTCGATCACCCCTGGGCCGATGCGGAGATCCCGTCACTCGTCTACGTAGACGGCGACAAGATCCTCGGCTTCCTGGGGTCGAGCGTGCGCAGGCTCGAGCTCGACGGCCGGCCGGTGCGCATGGGGATCAGCGGCCAGCTGGTGACGGAGCCCGAGGTGCGAAAGCGCGCGGCGGGCGCGTTCCTGATGCGCGAGTACATGTCCGGTGCGCAGGACCTGACGATCACCGACACGGCGTCCGACATGGTGCGCCGGATCTGGGAAGGAGTCGGCGGCGAGACGAGCCAGCTCGCGTGCATCGGCTGGGTGCGTATCTTCCGGCCGGCGCAGTTCGCCGCCGCCTATCGCGGGCGGCAACAGGTCGAGCCGGTGCGCCGAGCGAGGTTCTCGCAGGTTCTGGACACGGTGGCCTCGCCGCTCACCTCCCGGAAGCTCCGCCCGGATCGAGCGGGCGAGCTTCGGGCCGAGGAGCTGACGGCGGCCGAGCTCGCCAGTCAGGTTCGTGACGTCAAGTTCCGCCTGCGCCCCGCGTACGACGAGGGATTCGCCGACTGGCTCCTGCACGAGGTGGCCGCGGTCCGCAGCCGGGGAACGCTGATCAAGCACGTCGTCCGCGGCGCCGACGGGCGGGTACGCGGGTGGTACGTCTACTACCTCGTCCCCGGTGGGATCTCACAGGTGCTGCAGATCGGCGCCGAAGAGCGCAACGCAGGAGACGTGCTCGACCACCTCCTGCGGCACGCATACGACGCCGGCAGCGCCGGGATCCAGGGGCGCCTGGAGGCGCACGTCAGGGAGCCGCTCGCCCGGCGTCAGGCGCTCTTCCACCAGAGCGGGTTCCTCGTGCTGATCCACGCCAAGGATCGCGAGCTCTCGCACGCGATCCAGGCCGGGCACGCCCTCCTCACGCGCCTCGAAGGCGAGTTCTGGATGGGGCATCACCTCGAGCCGTTCCAGTGAACGTGCTGCTCGTGGCCGAGGAATCGGCCGGAATCCAGGTGCTGCGGATGGTCGCCGGCTCGGAGCACGACCTCGTCGCGGTCCTGACCGAGCCGCCGACGCGGGGCGGAGGTGCGACGGTCGCGAGCGTCGCGGACCAGCTCGGGGTGCCGATCCTGCCCTCGACGAGCGTGCGCGATCCGGAGTTCGCCGAGTGGATGCGGAGCGAGGAGATCGACCTCCTGCTCAACGTGCACTCCCTGTACGTCATCCATGCGGACCTCGTCGCCGCCCCGCGAATCGGCAGCTTCAACCTGCACCCGGGGCCGCTCCCCGAGTACGCGGGCCTGAACGCGCCCAGCTGGGCGATCTACCACGGCGAGAGCCGCCACGCCGTGACCGTGCACTGGATGGAGCCCGGCATCGATACCGGCGCGATCGCCTACGAGACCTCCTTCGAGATCGCCGAGGACGACACCGGTCTCTCCCTGAGCGCGCGTTGCGTCCGTGAAGGATTGCCTCTGTTCCAGCAACTGTTGGACGCCGCCGCGCAGGGCCGCGACGCCATTCCGGCGACGGCGCAGGATCCTGCGCGCCGCAGGTACTTCGGCGCCGACGTGCCGAATGAAGGCCGGATCACCTGGGCCCGCCCGGCCCGCGAGGTGGTCGACTTCGTCCGGGCCTGCGACTACTTCCCGTTCCCCTCTCCGTGGGGGCAAGCTCAGGCCAGGCTGGACGGCGAGACGGTGGCGGTCACCAAGGCCTCCCGAACGGGAGAGACCGCCGATGCCGAGCCGGGCAGCGTCGGCCCGTCGGGCGAGGACGGAGTGCGCGTGGCGGCAGCCGACGAGTGGATCGTCGTGCACAGGCTGCACGTGGACGGCCAGGCCCAGCCCGCCGCGGCCGTGCTGGAGCCCGGCATGCGGCTCGAGGATGGTTAGCGATGCAAGGCGGCGCGCACCAAGGCGGCTGTCCGGTAGGCCGGCCTCGCGACGAACGATGTCTTCAGGGTCGCCCGCAGCAAGGAGTCGTTTCGATAGACGTGCGCGCGCCTGATCGAGTAGCGGCCGGGCCGCTCGCGCGTGCCGTGCAGCGTGAACGCAGCGTCGTAGCCGGCGCGCTCGGCCAGGATCTTGACGCGCGCGTCGTGCTCGCCGTAGGGATAGGCCAGGTAGCGGCACGGCCGACCGAGCTGTTCCTCGCAGCGTGCCCGCGACTCGCGGAGCTCGCGATCGATCTCGGCTTCCGTGAGGCGGGGGAGATGCGGGTGGCTGACGGTATGCGAGCCGATCTCGAAGCCTCGGTCCGCGAGCGCGCGGAGCTCGGCCCAGTCCATCGTCTCGAGCTCGTCGGGAAGAGCGATCGCGTCCGCCGCGAGCTCGGGAACGTCGAGCGGACGGCCCTCGTCGGCAAAGGCGGTCGAGGCAAAGATCGTGGCCGGCACCCCCAGGCGCTCGAGCAGGTCCAGAGCCCCCGAGATGCTCGTGTACGCGTCGTCGAAGGTCACGTGCAGGAGGCGCCCGCTCCCGTCGATCGCCTCGCTCGGCACCGACCGGCTGGAAACCGCGATCGAGCAGGCTCTGCACCTGACGCTCGAAGGCCGCCGGCCTGAGGGCCAGGGCATGGCCCCAGCCGTCGGAGACCGCGTGGTAGCAAAGGACGAGCGGCCGTGACATCAGCGGCCTTCGACCACGGCTGGCTGGCCGCCGTGCTTCCTGCCGACGCGACTCGCTTCCGCGCCATCGACGAGGGGCTGGCGGCGGTGCTCGCCGACGCGGGCGCGGAACTGGTCGAGTCCGGGGCGGACGTTGACATCGCGCCTGCCTCCGAGCTCCGAGGGGAGGCCGACCTGGCCGTGGTCAGCTTCGCAGCACGCCCGCACGACAGCACGCACCTCGCCGTACGTGTGGGTCGCCGGGTCGCGAGCGCAGCCGAGGTGCGCGTACGGGCTCTTCGGGCGCGGACGGTCGTCCGCCGCCGGGGGTACGCGCAGACAGACATCGTCTTCTGGGACGTGCGGCAGCAGTTCCGGGCTCAGGGCGCCCGCGCCGCGCGACGGAAGCCGGTGGAGTACCTGCCGCAGCGAGCGCTCGTGCTGGGCCGGCGCTCGGCCGGCGCCTCGACCCTGCTCGACGCTTCGCTCTCGGCAGCGGATTCGAAGCTTCTCGGCCCGCCGTCGATCCGGTCCGGCCTCGTCGCCGCGATGACCGACAAAGGGCTGATCCGGATCGCAGTCGGGCCCTCGAGGCGACAGCTCGAAGGACAATCGCGGGCGCTGGAGCTCCTGCGGGCTACGAGCCCCGATGCGCCAGTAGCGGAACGCGCTCCGTGGCTGCTCGCTTCCGGCAAGTCGGGCCTCGCCGAATGGTCGCTCGAGCGCCGGCTCGCCGGATCGAGACCGACCACCCTCACCGCTCCGTTGCGTGCCCAATGCCTGGACTTCCTCGTCGCGCTGCACACCGCCGGTGGGTCCGACACGGCACTCCTTCCCAGTCAGGATGCGGAGAGCATCGCCGTCTTTCGACCTGAGCGAAGAGCGGCGCTCGCTGCCGTCGGCAGCCGGCTCGACTCCCAGCTCGCGGAAGTCCCGCGCGGTTTCGGGCACGGTGACTTCTTTCTCGGGAACCTGTTGGCCGAAGGGGATCATCTGAGCGGAGTGGTGGACTGGGACGCGGGCGGGCCCGGCCGCCTGCCTTTGCTGGATCTGATTCACCTTCAGCATCTGGCGCAGTATTCCCTCGCCGACGAGGACTGGGGCCCTTCGCTGGTTCGGCACCTGTTCCCGTGGGCGAAGTCCGGTGGAGACGAACCGGCGCGCGCGTACTGCAGCCGGATCGGCCTGGAACTTCGGCCCGGCCTGCTCGAGAACCTCGCGGCCGCCTACTGGCTGGACCGTGTTGCCTACACCTTGCGCACGCACCGGCAGCGGCGCACGGAGCCCAGATGGCTGGCCCGAAATGTCGACCACGTCGTCGAGGCGCTAGCGTGAGATCCGGAGTAGCCAAAAAGCCTCGCAATGCCCATGATCTGGTGATGGCGTCCTACCCCGCACTCAAGGCGGCCCTCCCCGGCCGTCTCAAGCTCGCCCTCAGGCGCAGCTTCTTGCGGGTCTCATCGATCCTGAACGCGGGCTCGAACGTCTCCTGTCCCTGCTGTGGCAGCAGCTTCCGCAAGTTCGCCCGCTTCCACGGGCTCAACGACCAATGCCCGACGTGCGGGTCGCTGATGCGGCAGCGCGCCGTGACGCTGTACCTCCGGGACGTCCTGCGCGTGCCCGAGCGAGGCGGCGACATCCTTCATGTCGGCCCGGCAACCTCGGTTCAGGGCTGGCTCGTCTCGTTCCCGGGCGTCCGCTACGTCTCGGTCGACCTGGATTCACCGCTCGCCGACATCCAGGCCGACATCACGGATCTTCCGTTTCCCGACCAGTCTTACGATCTGATCGTCTGCCTGCACGTCCTCGAGCACGTACAGGACGACCGCAAGGCGATCAGCGAGCTCTTTCGAGTGCTGAGGCCCGGAGGGAAGGCCGTGCTCCAGGTCCCGCCGAGCCCATTCGAAGAGACGCTCGAGGACCCGACGGTCACCGATCCAGCCGAGCGGGAGCGCCGGTACGGGCAATACGACCACGTGCGCCTCTGCGGCTCGGACTATCTCGAGCGGCTGGAAGAGCCCGGCTTCGCAGTGACTCGAGAGGACTACGCGGAGCGACTCAACCTGGCGACCCGCTCGCTCTACGAGATTCACGCCGGAGAGCCGTTCTACGCGTGCGTGAAGCCGCCCGCGTGAAGCGAGTCTCGGTCATCGCGCCGATGTGGAACGAGGCGGCGCACATCGAGGGCTTCGTCGCCGACATCGCAGCTCAGGACTTCGAAGGAGAGCTCGAGCTGCTGGTCGCCGACGGAGCCTCGAGCGACGGATCTGTCGAGCGGTTGCGCGGCGCGGCCGAGCGGGAGGGGATCGAGGTCACGGTTCTCGACAACCCGGCACGGTGGGTCTCCGCCGGCCTCAACTCGTGCATCCGCGCGGCCACCGGTGGCCTGATCGTCCGCGTCGACTGTCACAGCCGGTACCCGACGGACTACGTGCGGAGCTGCGTGGCCGCGGCCGAGGAGACCGGGGCCGAGAACGTCGGCGGCATCTTCATTCCGGTCGGCCGCACCGGCACCGAACGCGCGGTGGCCTGCGCCATGAACAGCCCGTTCGGCGGGATCCACTGGACCCGCCACGGCGAGGACGAGCGCGTCGAGGTCGACACCGTGCCCTACGGGGCCTTCACACCCGGTGCGTTCGAGCGGGCGGGGCTCTTCGACGAGACGCTCGTCCGCAACCAGGACGACGAGTTCAACCTCCGGCTGCGCCTCGCCGGCGGGAAGATCGTGCTCGACCCTGCGATCCGGATCTTCTACACGCCGCGCGGCAGCTTCACGCGCCTCTTTCGGCAGTACTACGAGTATGGGCTCTGGAAGCCGGCGGTCATGAGCAAGCACGGCCGGATCGTCAGCGCGCGCAGCCTGGTGCCGATCGCCTTCGTGGGCTCGCTCGCCGTCCTACTCGCGCTCGCCGCTTTCAGCGGGACCGCGCGCATCCTGCTCGCGCTCGAGCTCGCCGTCTACCTCGCCGGCGCCCTCGTCTTCGGCGTGCGCGCCATCCGCGCGACCGGAGAGAAATGGCGTCTGCTGCCGCGCGTGCTCGCTGCTTTCGTGGTCTTCCACGTCGCGTACGGGATCGGGATGGCTGTCGGCTGGGCCCGCATCGGGGTCCGGCGGAGGCGCGGCGATGCGTCCGCCGGCGCCGAAGCGCTTCCGTAGCCGGTGGACAAACCAGGCGACGTCGCCCGTGTGTGGCACGAGGTCGGACGCCCTCGCCCCCAGCGTGCGGATGAAGATCGTCGCGATGACGAGGCCCGCGGCCGTGTGCGCCAGGGCTGCCGCCACCGCCGCGCCCGTGCCGCCGAAAGGCGGAATCAGCACGATGTCGAGCACGACGCTGCACACGAATCCCGTGCCGATGGCCAGGCTTTGCAGGCCGGGGCTCCCACGCGCGACGAGCGCGCTACCGAGGAGCTTGATCGTCGTGACTCCGAGCGAGGCCACGATCAGGATGCGAAGCATGCCCACCGAGTCCTGGAACTCGTCCCCGAAGATGACCGTGCAGAGGATCGGCGCCGCGGCGAACATCACGACGCCGAAGAGCGCCGTGATCACGATGACGGCGCGGAAGACGCGCGCGGCCAGCCGCGCCGCCTCGTCCCGTGCGGCTCGGACCAGATCCGGCCTCTGGACGTAGGAAAGAGCCGTCGGCAGGTACCAGAGAGCCTCGGCCCAGGCGACGGCGACGCTGTACACCCCGAGCTCCCGCGAGCCGGCGATCGCGCCGAGCAGCCACTGGTCGAGGCGGTAGTTGCCGAGCAACATGATCCGGCCCGGGTGGGCGCGGGCTCCGAAGGCCAACGCGCGCCTGGCGAGGGCTAGATCGGGTCGCCCGAACCCTGCCAGCCGGCGCTGCACGTACCAGGCAAGCAGGACCGTCTCGAGCGTCTGTCCGGCGAGCCACCAGCCGACCGCGGTCCCGACGCTGAGGATCCCGAAGGCGTAGAAGAGCCCGTTGCCGACCACGTTCAACGCCGGTGCGAGCAGATAGGCGGTATTCGTGACCGCGAAGCCGTAGTCGGCCTGCACGAGGAAGCGCAGGTAGATCTGGAGCAGGATCGCCGGGATGAAGGCGAACGCAATCCAGCGGAGGGTCGGGTCCGACTCGCCGGCGACGGCCGGAACGAGGGCGATGAGGCCGGACAGCAAAGCGATCGCCGCGCCGCCGAGGACGAGCGAGAGCAGGACGGAGTTCGAAGCCAGCGCGCGCCGTACTCGTGGCTCCGACGCAGCGAAGTTGGCGTTCGCCTCCTGGAGGCCGAACGTCGCGAGATTGGCCGTCAGAAACGTGATCGCCGTCAGAAAGGCCACGTTGCCGCGGCCCTCGGCGCCGAGCGCGCGGGCCACGATCAACACGCTGAGGAGCGACAGAAAGGCCGCCGACACCTGCGTGCCGTACGTCAGCGCGGCCGAGCGGGCAAAGGCCGGTCGGCTCGCGCCCGCTTCGTTATTCGGCCGTTTCGACACTATTCTTAGAACCCTAGGCGGCGATGACCTTTCCGGGAACTCACGAAGCGGCTTACCGGCCGCACATAGACGTGTCCGCCTTCGGGTGGATAGCGATCGCGGCTGCCCTCGCGTTCGTCGAGGCCTTCGCAGCCCTGATCGATTGGCAGCTCGGGCTCGCGCTCGCCCTGGCGCTCATCTTCGCGGCGATCGTCCTGACCCGGCCCGTGCTGCTCCTCCCGCTGGCCGTGATCACCGTCTTCATCGAGTCGCTGGTGTTTGCCGGGTTGCCGGTCACGCGCCTGCTGGCGCCGGCCGCTCTGATCATGGTGCTCGTCGAGCTGCTTCGCGGTGGCGCTCGCATCCGGCCCGGCGCTCCGCTCGTGGCCGCCAGCCTCTACGTGGCGTGGGCGGTGGCGAGCGGCGCCTGGACCCTGAGCGCGCCGGGCACCCAGTACCTGCTCCAGTCGCTTGGCATCTCCCTCGTGTACTTCCTCGCGAGCGCCTCCCTGCCGCGCTCCGAGGCCGACCTACGGCATTTCCTCTACGTCGTCGCCTTCGGCGCCGGTCTGATGGGCACCCTCTCCGTCCTCGCATTCGCCGGCATGTCGTCACCTCCCGGCATCGATCTGCTCCAGGCCGGGCGCTCGCAAGGAGGTGTCGGTGACCCTGACTTCTTCGCTGCGATTCAGCTCGTCGTCGTCCCGCTCGTGCTCGTGCTGGCCAGCGAGACCACGAACAAGGTGCTCCGCGTCGCCCTCTACCTGACCCTGCTGCCGATCCTCGCTTCGATCTTCACCTCGCTGTCGCGGGGAGCGTTCATCGGCGTCATCGTGCTGGGCACGCTCTTCCTCGTCTCGCGTCCGGAGCGTCTCTTCCGCTCGCGGCAGGAGAAGGCGCTCGCTCTCGTCGTCGTCGCGCTCGGCATGATTGGTTTCTTCTCTCGGCCGTTCCTCCGCGATCAGGTGGTGACGCGTGCGCAGTCGATCTACGCGCCGCAGACCCAGGAGGACAAGACGGGCTCGGGGCGCACGAACATTTGGAAGGCTGCGGCGAGGACGGCGAGCGAGAACCCGGTCCTCGGGGTCGGGTACGGGAGCTTCCGGTACATCTCCGAAGAGCTGATCCTCCAGACACCGGGCGTCGACCTCGAGGTCTACGGGGATCGCAGCGAGGGGGACAACTACGCCGCGCACCAGACCTATCTGGGGACCGCGGCGGAGCTCGGCTTCACCGGCCTCTTTCTCTACCTCGGGATCCTCGTCACGACGGGATTGGCGCTGAGACGCACGGTCAAACGCGCGGCGCTCCTGGGCGCGCCCTTCGTCGGCCGGGTCGCCCACGCGTTGCTCCTGGGGCTGATGACGTGGGCGGTCACGGCCGCCTTCCTCAGCACGGAGACGGCGCGGATGTTCTGGGTCATCGTCGGCCTCAGCCTCGCCTTACCGAGGCTGCTGCCCGAGCCCTGGGGAGGGGAGAAGCCCGACTACCCGGCGCGCTCGAACGCACCGACGTCGTAGCCGCGCCCCGTTGGGCGCTTCCGGCCGGCGATGTCCGTGCGAGGCGCCGAGTCGGCACGCGCGCGGTCGACCGCAGGGCTTCCGCTCGCGAGCCTGAAATCGCGGCGCGTGCGAGAGACGAACTTCGGGTCGGAGCTGATGTTGCTGCCGACGCGAACCTGTGAGCAGCCGCGCTGCACCGGCCCGTCGCCGTTGCCGAAGATCACGTTGGCCTCGATCGTGACCGGGCCGGTCGGACAGTCGCTGTCGGTCTGGACGCCGTACTGCTCGTTGAACGCGAGGATGTTGTTGCGGATCGTGATGTTGCTCACGCCGCCGGAGCCACCGACAACGATCCCGCTGTGGGCCGCGCCGGTCACCGTGTTGTTGACGAGGATCGAGCCGCTGTTCTGGTCGTACACCTGGATCCCGAACCCGTAGGGATGGCTGAAGATCAGGTTGTTCGCCGCGACATGGCTGCGACCCTGGAAGTAGAGGCCATGGCTCTGGTGCTGGCCGGAAACGTGGCCGAGGCCGTTGTCGTGGATCCGGTTGCCGAGGATTTGGAGGTGGTGGGTCTGCTCTTCCGAGAAGACGCCCTGGTCCTGCGAGTGGCGGATCTCGTTGCCCGAGAGCTCGATGTGGTGTGCGTCGTCCTGGAAGTACACGTTCGTCGAGGACGTGCCCTTGGCGCGCTCGAGGACGAAGCCCCGGATCCGGTAGTAGCCCGCGTCGATCTCGAGCGGTCCGTCCGCGTGCGAGATGACCGGCCGCTCGCGCGGGTAGGCAGCGATCGTGATCGGCTTCGCTGCCGTGCCCGGGTGGGTCACCTGGACGTTCTCTCGATAAATGCCTTTGCGGACGAACGCTCGCTGGCCGGGCCGGAGCGTGCTCGCCGCTTTCTGGATCGTCCGCCAGGGCCGTGCCAGCGTGCCGGGGCCCGAATCGCTTCCTCGGACGGACACGTAGTAGGCCCGCCCGCGTGAGACCGGGAGCGGTCGCGGCAGCCCCGCCGCGGAGGCCCTTACGGAGGCCGCCGTCGGGCTGCTCGAGCGCGCCTGCTGGCCCGCGTACGCCGCCCCGGTCACGAGCATCGAGACGGCGACGGCACCGACACCGATGCTGCTGCTAACCCTGGCCACAGGCGTCGAAGGATAGCGACGCGCGTTGCAGAGACGAAAACCGCTCAAGCAAGCGCTTTCGCACTAGGTACCGCGTGACCCAAAAGTAGGCCGTTCGGCCTATTGCACAGCGGCCGGCTTGGTGGGAGTAATTAGTGGGCGAGTAGTTAAGGACTCATCAGAGTTCGTCAAAACGGGGGAGACGGGGAACTGCGGCAAGTTCGCGGCATGGTTAGTTCGGTCGGCGCTGCCCAATCGTGGGGGCTGCGAATGCTGGCGTTGACGCTCGCCCTCGTCGCGACGACGCTCGCCGTCGGTGCTGCGAGTGCGTCGGCCAGCGATCTCGACGTCTCGTTCCGCGACGAGGTCATGGCCGACAACCCGGCCGGCTATTGGCGTCTCGGCGAGGCAAGCGGAATCACCGCTTTCGACGAAACCGCCAGTGGCAACGCGGGCACATATCTCCAGGCGGTCACGCTCGGAGTTCCCGGCGCGCTCGCCACGGAGCTGAACAGCGCGGCCCGTTTCGACGGGGGTAGCGGCAGGGTCAGCGTGAACGATCCCGCGAGCGGGGCCCTGGACGTCGGCACCGGCGACTTCACCATCGAGGCCTGGGTCAAGACGACGTTGAACGGTGAGCGAGTGATCGTCTCCAAGCGGGACGCAACCAAGTACTGGCAGGTGACCGTCACGGACGACGGCAGCCACACCGGGCAGTTGCGCATGAACTTGTTCGACGGGGTCGTTTCGCGCGAGGTGTACAGCCTCCACCGCGTGGACAACGGCGCGTGGCACCACATCGTCATCGTCGTCGACCGGGACGCCGGGGTCAGGTTCTTCATCGACGGTTTGAACTCCGGGTTCACGATCGCCCCGGTCCCCGGTGACCTGGGGAACGCGGCGCCCTTCATGGTCGCGAAGTCGAGCGGCTACGCAAACCTGAGCGGCGATGTCGACGAAGTCTCGCTGTACAAGAGCTTGCTGCCAGTCAGCAGAGTCCAGGCGCACTACTACGCCGGGATCGCCGATGCGATTGCTCCCACGGTTTCTCTCTCCACCCCTGCCGGCGGTTCCACGACGGGCACGACCCCGTCCTTTGCCGGCCTAGGGGGCACTGCGCTCGGAGACGCGAGCGCGGTCACCGTCAATGTCTACGCCGGCGCAACCGCGACCGGCACGCCCGTGCAGGAGCTCGCCGCCGGCCTCGCCGGGGACGGGTCGTACGCGGTCGACGCCTCACCGGCTCTGGCGGCGGGCACCTACACGGCTCAGACCGAACAAGTGGACGGGCGAGACAACGTCGGCCTGAGCGGCGCGAACACCTTTACGGTCACGGACGGCCCGCCACCACCGCCGCCTCCGCCACCGCCGGCGCCCGACCCGGTTCTCGTCGGCGCGGGCGACATCGCCGCCTGCGGTTCCACGAGCAAGGACGAAGCGACAGCGTCCCTCATCGAGGCCCTCCCGAACGCCACAGTCTTCACGGCTCGGAGACAACGTCTACCCGGACGGCACGCCCGAGGAATTCGCGAACTGCTACGAGCCGAGCTGGGGCAGCTTCAAGTCGCGGACGATGCCGACTCCCGGTGGCCACGAGTACCACACACCGGGCGCGGCGGGCTACTACGGATACTTCGGAGCGGCGGCCGGCGATCCTGCGAAGGGCTGGTACAGCTACGACCGCGGCACGTGGCACATCATCGCGCTGAACACGATCTGCGCCGAGACGCCCGGAGGAACCTGTTACGGCGAGCAGGAGGAGTGGCTGCGCGCGGATCTCGCCGCCCACCCGAACAACTGCACCCTCGCCTACATCCACGTGCCCAAGATACAGCTCGGGCAACGTCCACGGAAGCACTCCCAACGTGGATCCCTTCTGGGAAGCTCTCTACGAGCACGGTGCCGATCTGATCGTCAACGGGCACGAGCACGTCTACGAGCGCTTTGCGCCACAGGCGCCAGACGGGTCGCTCGACACCATCTACGGAATCCCGCAGATCACGGTCGGAACCGGCGGCTACGTCCTCTACGACTTTCAGACGCCGCTGCCTAACAGCCTCGTACGGATCAACGACTCGCACGGCGTCCTGAAGCTCGTTCTCGGCGATGGCAGCTTCAACTGGCAGTTCCTGCCGATCCCCGGCGATCCCAGTTCGGATGCGGGAAGCGCGAACTGTCATGGAGCGCCCGGTGGAACTCCTCCGCCACCTCCGCCTCCAGGGCCGCCTCCGCCACCTCCACCTCCGCCCCCGCCGCCACCACCACCACCGCCTCCGCCACCCGGACCGCCTCCGCCACCAGGTCCACCTCCGCCCCCGCCACCGCCTCCGCCGCCTCCGCCACCCGGCACCTACCGCAGTCAGGTTCTCGCCGATTCACCGCGCGCCTACTGGCGGCTCGGCGAGACGACCGGCACGAATGCCGCGGACGAGATGGGAGGGCCTCTCGGCCACTACCTGAGCGGAACCCTGCTCGGTGCTCCCGGCGCGCTCGTCAACGACACGAACACCGCGGCAGGCTTCGACGGCGGCGACGACAGGGTCGACATGGGCGATCCGGTCTCCGGCAGCATCGACTTCGGCACCGAGGACTTCTCGGTCGAGGCCTGGGTCAAGGCAACGGCCAACGACGAGCGGGCGATCATCTCGAAGCGTCCCTACTCGGCCACTCCGCCTCCGTTCTGGCAGCTGACGGTGACGGACGATGGAAGCCAGATCGGCCGGATCCGCGTCAACTACGGGGACGGGACGATGACGCGCGAGGTGTACGGCCCCGCCGTTCGCGTCGACGACGGCGCCTGGCACCACGTCGTCGTGCTGTTCGATCGCGACACCGGCATCATCGTCTACGTCGACGGGACGAACGTCCGGGCGAATATCGGCGCGATTCCGGGCGACATCTCGAACACCGGCGTGCTGCTCGTCGGCAAGTCACCCGGCTACGGGAACTTCAAGGGGAACCTCGACGAAGTGGCGCTCTATGCGGGCTTGCTCTCGCCGGCCCGGATCGCCGCTCACCACGAGTCCGGAGCGAACGGCCCGCCGCCGGACGGTGAGGCTCCTGAGACGACGATCGATTCCGGCCCCCCGGCCCTGACCGGCAGCACGTCCGCCAGTTTTGCCGTCTCCTCCACCGAGCCCGGCACCTTCGAATGCTCACTCAACGGGGCAGCGTTCAGCGCCTGTCCCTCGCCGCTCGAGTACCTCGGCCTGGCAGACGCTGCGCATTCGTTCGCGGTGCGCGCGCGTGACTTGACCGGCAACGTCGATGCGACGCCCGCGCAATGGGCGTGGACGGTCGATACGACCGCCCCTCAGACGACCATCGACTCCGGCCCGCCGGCGCAGACCTCGACCACCTCGGCGAGCCTCGCCTTCTCGAGCGAGGGCAGCGCCATCTTCGAGTGCTCGCTCGACGGCGCGCTCTTCACGGGCTGCACCTCACCTGCTTTCTACTCGGGTCTCACCGACCACACGTATGTGTTCGACGTCCGCGCACGCGACCTGGCCGGAAACGTCGACGCGAGCCCCGCCCGCTGGACCTGGACCGTCGATACGACGGCTCCTGAGACGACGATCACATCCGGCCCCTCGGGACCGACGGGGTCGACGACTGCAACCTTTGTCTTCACGGCTTCCGAGCCCAGCACGTTCGCGTGCTCGCTCGACGGCGCGCCGTTCTCCGTCTGCTCGTCGGCGACCACCTATACGGGCCTTGCGGCCGGGCCACACGATTTCCTCGTCCGGGCGACGGACGCAGCCGGCAACGTCGACGCGACGCCTGCGAGCCGAAACTGGACCGTGACTGTGATTCCGCCTCCGCCGCCTCCGCCACCTCCGCCGCCACCACCGCCTCCGCCCCCGCCTCCGCCTCCGGGTCCGGACTATCGGACGACCGTGCTCGCGGACGCACCGCGCGGCTACTGGCGGCTGGGCGAGCTCAGCGGATCGACGGCCGCGAACGAAGTTGCCGGAGCGGCAGCCGGCGCGTACCAGAACGGCGTCGCCCTGGGCCTGAGCGGCGGTCTGGTGGGCGACGTGAACAAGTCGATCGGTCTCGACGGGACCAACGACCAGGTGAGCATGGGCGACCCGGCGAGCGGCAGCTTCGACTTCGGGACCGGCGACTTCTCCGTCGAGTCCTGGGTCAAGACGAGCGCCAATAACGAGCGCGTGATCATCGCCAAGCGCTCGTCGGAATCCTCCACGCCGTACTGGCAGGTGACGATCTCTGACGACGCCGGCCATCTGGGCCACGTCCGCGCGAACGCTTTCGACGGTGTCGACAGCGTCGCCGCGTACGGCCCCGCGATCCGGGTCGACAACAACGCGTGGCACCACGTGGCTGTCGTGTTCGACCGAGACCAGGGGATCACGATCTGGGTCGACGGCACGAGCCAGACGACGTCCGGCGCCTTCCCGCGCACGATCAGCAACACAGCCGCACTGCTCGTCGGCAAGTCGCCGAACCCGTCCTTCCCGTTCTTCCAGGGGCAGGTCGACGAGGTTGCGCTCTACGCGGGCGTGCTCACTGGCGCACGGGTCGGTGCGCACCGAAACGCAGGTCTGGGCCTGCCGCCGCCGCCGGCACAGCCGACGTACCTGTCGACGGTGCTGGCCGATTCGCCGCGCGGCCTGTGGCGACTCAGCGAGGCGAGCGGGACTGTGGCTGCGAACTCGATCACCGGCGGCGCCTCGGGCACGTACCAGAACGGCGTCCTGCTCGGCCAGGGCGGCGTGCTGGCGAACGACACGAACAAGTCTGTCTACCTCGACGGCTCGAACGACCAGGTGAACATGGGTGACCCGGCGACCGGCAGCCTCGACTTCGGCACCGGCGACTTCAGCGTCGAAGCCTGGGTGCGCCCGTATGCGAACGACGACCGGGTGATCATCTCCAAGCGCGGCGCCTCAGGGCCTTACTGGCAGGTGCTCATCGACGAGCATGGAGGCGAGAAGGGCGAAGTGCGGGCCGAGGCGTTCGACGGCGTCGTCACCCGGGTCGCAAAGGGCCCGGACATCCGAGTCGACAACGGCGCCTGGCACCACGTGGTCGTCCTCTACGACCGGGATTCTGGGATCACGGTATGGGTTGACGGAGTCAGCCGGACGACCACGGGCGCCTTCACCGGAAACATGAACAACACCGGCTCGTTGCTCCTCGGCAAGTCACCTCCCGCCTCGTTCCCGTACTTCCTCGGGATGCTCGACGAGGTCGCGCTGTACCCGAGCGTGCTGCCGGCTGCGCGCGTGAACGCGCACCGCGCCGCGGCTCTAGGTCTCTAAGACCTACTCGGCGACGAGTGCGGCGCCCGCCGCGGACGAGCTTCCCTGGCCGCCTTCCCCGTAGCTGTCGTACCAGAGGGAGAACGTCAGCAGCGCCCAGATCTTGCGGCTGTTGTCCGCTTGGCGGTTGGTGTGGCCCTCGAGTAGCTGCGTGACCACCTCGGGCCGGAAGAAGCCCTGCCGCCGAACGTTCTCCGGTGACAGGACATCCAGCGCCAACGGTCGCAGGTCCTCACGCAACCAGGTCCCGATCGGAGGCACGAAGCCCTTCTTCTTGCCTTCGAGGATCTCTTGGGGGAGCAGGGGGGCGACGGCCTTGCGCAGGAGTCGCTTCTTGGCGAGCCCTCGCACCTTCAGCTTGCTCGGGAGTGCGAGTGCGAGCTCCGCGACGACCGGGTCGAGGATCGGCACGCGTGCCTCGAGCGAGTGCGCCATGCTCGCCCGGTCTGTCTTGACGAGCATGTCGTCGACCATGAACAGGCCGAGGTCGAGGCCCATCAGGCGCGAGAGCTCGTCCGAGCCCTCCGTCTCCGAATAGTGAGTACGAAGGATCTCCAGCGGGTCGACTAGGGCTCGCCGGTCCGGGTGGACGAGGGCGCCTCGCTCCTCGGGTGTGAAGACGGACTTCCAGGCGTAGTGGCGCTCGAGCGGAGACATGCGCGCTGCGCGAACGAAACGCTTCGCCCGCCAGTCGAGGCTGCTCGCCTTGTCGGTCGAGGTCGGAAGCCGCTCGACGAGAGGCCGCAGGGCCCAGGCCGCGGGTGCGAGCCGTCGCGCCAGCGCATGACCGGCGTAGTAGTTGTAGCCGCCGAAGAGCTCGTCTCCGCCCTCTCCCGAGAGCGCCACCTTGACGTGGCGGCGGGCCAGCTCCGAGACGAGGTAGGTCGGGATCGCAGACGAGTCGGCGAACGGCTCGTCGAAGGCCTGGGCGAGGGCCGGCATCAGCTCGGCGGCGTCGGGGCTGACGAGGAGCTCATGGTGGTCGGTCCCGAACCGCTCCGCGACGACCCGCGCCAGGGGTCGCTCGTCGAACTCCCGCTCGTCGAATCCGATCGTGAACGTGCTCACCTGCCCCGCGGCCTCCGAGGCGAGCGCGGCCAGCGCGCACGAGTCGATCCCGCCGGAGAGGAGAACGCCCACGGGCACGTCGGCGATGAGATGAGCCCGAACCGAGTCGCGCAGCCGCTCGCGCAGCTCCTCGGCCAGCTCGTCCTCGCCTTCGGTTCGGATCTCGCCCTTCGGCACGGGGCGTGGTCTTGCGTAGCGCTCGATCGAGACGTTCGAGCCCTGCCCGGCCTGCCAGACGAGCACGCTCCCGGGTGCCAGCTTGCGTACGTCGCGGAAGATCGACAGCGGCGCCGGCACGAAGCTGAACGCGAGGAACGCCTCGAGCGCTTCCTGGTCGATCTCGCGGGAGAACCCCGGCTGGCGCACCAGCGCCTTCAACTCGGACGCGAAGGAGAGGGAGTCTCCGGTCAGCCGGTAGTACAGCGGCTTGATGCCGAAACGGTCACGCGCAATGACCAGGCGCTTTCGCCTCGCGTCCCAGACCGCAATCGCGAACATCCCCCGGAGACGCTCCGCGAAGAGCGGCCCGTGCTCCTCGTAGAGGTGCGCAAGGACTTCCGTGTCGCCCTGGGTGCGGAAGGAATGGCCCTTGTCGACGAGCTCGGATCGCAGCTCGCGGTAGTTGTAGATCTCGCCGTTCTGCACGACCGTGACCGAACCGTCCTCGTTCGACAGCGGCTGGTCGCCCGTCTCCAGGTCGATGATCGCCAGGCGCCGCGCGGCGAGCCCGGTCCCGTTGTCGACGAACACGCCTTCACTGTCGGGCCCTCGATGGATGAGCGCCGCGCTCATCTCCTCGAGCACGCCGCGGTCGACGGCGTCGCCGTTCAGAGAGACCAGGCCGCAGATTCCACACATAGCTCAGAGTGTAGGGACGATCTCAGGCTTGTCTGAGGAAAGCCGCGACCCGCGCCGCCTCGCTCTCGAGCGTCCGCTCTCGGGCCAGGCCCAGGCCGTGCTCGACGAGCTGCGTACGAAGCCGGTCGTCGTCGACGAGCTGGAAGAGCGCGGTCGTGAGCGCCGCTGCATCGTCGGGCGGCACGAGCAGGCCCGCAGCGCCGTCGTCGAGCGCCGCGCGGACACCGCCCACGTCGGTGGCCACGATGGGGGTACCGGAGGAAAGAGCCTCGACGAGGACGTGCGGGACGCCCTCGGTCAGCGAGACGTGCAGGAACACGTGTGCGCGCCGGTACTCGGCGAGCAGCTCAGGCCCGAACGGGACGTAGCCCAGCAACTCGACCCGGTCGCCGATCCCGAGCTCATCGGCCCGGCGACGGACGTCGTCGGCGAGCGGGCCGACCCCGGCCCACCGGAGGCGGAACCTGCCCGGCCGGGCGCGTTCGACCTCCGCGAGGGCTGCGACCAGGAGGAGTGGATTCTTCTCGGCGTCGATTCGGCCCACGGTGAGGAGATCGAGCACGCCGGTCCAGTCGCGCTCCGGAGGCTCGCTGACGACGTCTGCCTCCCGCACGAGCGAGGGCATCATCGCGAGCACCCGCCCTTTCTTGCTCGCGTAGCGCTCGGCGTTCGCCGTGCCGACGACGGTCGCGGGGATTCGCCGGGCGAGCAGTCGATGCATGCCGTCCATGGCCCGTACCGCAGCCAGCACCGGCTTCCAGCGAGGACTCGGGAGGCGGGCGCGAAAGTACTCCGGGGTGTCCTGCCGAACGCCGAACACCACCCGCCGCCCTCTGAGCCTGGCCAAGAGAATGATCATCAACTCGAAGGGATGAGGCCCGAACACCCACACGACGTCCACGCCGGACAGGCCTCGCCAGAACGACGAGCCCGTGCGGACGGCGGCGCCTGCGACCGCGTGGAGCCGGCGCAGGCTTCCGTAGTCGGGCAGCTGGACGACAACCGTCCGGCCGGGGAGGCGTGACAGCTCACCGCCCTCATCCGTCCCCACGATTCGAGCGAAGACGACGAAGGAGTCGAAGCTCTCCGCCACCTCGCTCACGAAGCGAAAAAACGGCGCGTCGGCAGGGTCCGGAGCTACCTGAGCCCCGACCATGCGGAACGGCCCGTCCTGGTAGACACCAAGGCGTTCCGACATAAGATTTCGCCCCATTTGTGCAACTTTAGAGATGGTCCCTAGAATGAGTGAGGGGTCGGACTTCCTAACGGAGCAACGTGCAACAACCTGAATCTCCACTGCGGCAATACCTGCAAACCCTGAAACGCCAGGCGTGGCTCGTCGTCCTGGTCCCGGCGCTGACGGTTGCGCTCGCGGTGGCGATTCTCCAGACGAGGGCGCCCGTCTACCGGGCTTCGATGACGATGGTCGTGGGCCAGCCCCACGGGGTGCTGCCGCCCGAGCTCGGAAGTCGCTCGGTCACGCGCACGATGACCAGCCTCCTGGAGAACGACCTCGTCGCGCGCAGCGTGATCGAGCAACTCGGTCTCGACGTCTCGGTGGAGCAGTTCAAGAAGGACCTCAAGGTGACCGTCCTGCCGGATACCTCCGTCATGGACGTCAGCTACGAGTCGACTGATCGGCGGCAAGCGCTGCAGGTCGTCTCCGAGCTGGAGCGGATCTTTACCCGTCAGCTAGACAGGACACTCGGCGTGGGCAGGGGCTCGGCGTCCGGGGCCCGGTCCTTCGAATTGGTCGTCCGGGTCTTCAATCCGCCACATCTCGATCCAGAGCCGGTGGCGACGGGAAGCACGGGCATCATCTTTGCCGCCATCGGCGGCCTTGCACTCGGGCTGCTGCTGGGCGTCGCTCGCGAGGCGCTCGACTCGCGCATCCGCGGCCGGAAGGACGCGGAGCGGTGGTTCGGCGCGCCTGTTGTCGGCACGCTCCCCGTGGGCATGGATCGCAAGCCTCCGCCGGGAGTCGGCTCGTCCGCCCAGTCGCAGCGTGGTGACGAGGCCCGGGTGGCGTCGCTCGACCTCCTGCGCGCCAAGCTGCAGTTCTCCCGCGTGGGCGTGGAAGGGCCGACGATCCTGATCACGAGCGCCGGGTCCGACACGGGTCAGTCGAGTGTCACCGCCGCCATCGGCACAGCGCTGGCACTCGGCGGAAAGCACGTGATCTGCGTCGATGCCGACATGCGTGAGCCGCGCCTGCATCGCTCCCTCGGGCTCGAGAACGACAGCCCGGGTCTCGCGGGAGTCCTTGGGGAAGGCATGGCCGCGGAGGATCTCCTCCTGAACGTCGTGGTCGTCGAGCCGGCCATGAACGGGGCGGGGCCGACCGAGGCGACCGGCCGCTTGGAAGTCCTGACCGCCGGCACTCACCCGTCGGCGCGTGTCGGGATGCTCACGCCCGAGGTCCTCGGTGAGTTGATCGAGCGCCTGAACAAGCGGGCCGACTTCGTCGTCTTCGACTCGCCTCCGCTCCTCGCGGCCGACGCTCTGCCCCTCGCGATCCGCTCGGACAACGTGCTCGTGGTCGCTCGCAGCGGGCGAACGACGCGCGACGAGGCCGAGTCGGTGGTCTCGACGCTCCAGGAGCTCGGAGTCGAGCGCATCGGTGTCGTCCTGACCGACGCGCGCGCCGGCACGTAGGTCGTCCCCTGCGAGCCTCTCTGTTCGGCGCGGCGTTGTCGCTGGCCGTCTTCGGACTGCTCGCAGTGGCGGTCTGGGACGGAGGAGGCGGGTTCCGGTGGGACGCTTCGGTCGCCCGCTTCGTCGCCGACATCGTCCCGGTGTCCGACGAGGACGTCCACGTCGACCCGGCCATCACCGCGCTCACGGTGGCCGCATTCGGTGTGCTGTGCCTGGTCGTGGTGCTGCTGTTGCTCCGGCGGCGCTTTCGAGCCGCCTTCTTTCCACTCGCTGCGGTCGGGCTCACAGCGCTCGTGACCACGATCGTCAAGGCAGGTATCGAACGGCCTTCCATCGAGGGGCCAGGCGCGTCCTCGTTTCCCAGCGGCACCGCGGCGTGGTCGATGGCCCTGGTCGCGGCGGCGATCCTCCTCGCTCCGCCTTCGCGCCGGCTGCTCCTCGGCGCCCTGGGTGCGGTGCTGCTGGTCGCCCTGAGCGGTGTGATCGTCTGGGAGGAGTGGCACTACCCCTCCGACGTGCTGGCGGGCTGGTGTCTGGCCCTGGGGTGCACCCTGGGGCTCTGGGTCGCCTTTGGCCGACCGACGTTGGCGGGTCGCGACCAGCTCTTAGCGTTCGTAAGCGCCGGCGTCAGGCGCTGACTGCGGGCGGGGGCGGCCGTCGAAGTCGCTGCCCGGAGAGAACTCGGGCAGCGCGTAGTCGAGCGCCGGGCTGCCCGCATCCACGTGCAGGTTGCGGGCTGCGTAGTTGACGAACAGCGGATCGGTCGTCCTGTTACCGCGCGAGTAGTCGAGGCCGGGGCACCCCGGTTGCGTCTGGCCCCAGGGATTTCCGAACGCGACGTTGTGATCGGCCCGGGAGGCTGTGGGGCAGGTCGAGTCGTGCGAGATCCCGTAATGGGCGTTGAAGGCGAAGACGTTGTTCACCACGCGGATGTTGTCGACCCCTCCGCTGCCGCCGACGACGATCCCGCTGTGTCCTGCGCCGGTCACCGTGTTGGCCGTGATGATCGAGCGGCTGTTGCGATCGTAGACCTGGATCCCGAAGCCCTTGACGTGATCGTGGATGACGTTGTTGGCGACGAGATGGTCGTTGCCCTGCAGGTAGATCCCGTGGCTCTGGTGGATGACGCCCTGGCCGTTGTTGTGAATCCAGTTGCCGAGGAGCTGAGCGTCGTGACTGTCCTCGTCCGTGTAGATCCCCTGGTCCTGTGCGTTCCGGACCTCGTTGGCGGAAATCTCCAGATGGTGGCCGTAGATGTCGATGTTGCCGCCCGAGTTGTATGGCGAGTTCTGGAAGACGAAGCCCCTGATCCGAAAATAGGCGCCGGAGGACGAGATCTCGAGCGGCCGCTGTCCGCCTCCGTTGACGATGGGCCTCTCACCCGGGTAGTTCTCGACGGTGATCGGCGCCGCGGCGGTCCCCGCGCGCGCCACGTCGAGGCTCTCGGCGTAGGTGCCGGCGCGGACAAGCGCCCGCTGACCCGGCTGGAGCGCGTTGAGCGCCTTCTGCACCGTCCGCCAGGGCGCGCCTAGCGTCCCGGGGTTCGAGTCGGACCCGGTCGTTGCGACGTAGAAGGTCTGCCCGGTCGACGGTCCGAGCGCAGGGGGCAAGCCGCTGCCGCCCCCGATCGGTGGGCCCGGTGGCGGCGGCGGCCCGGGCGGGGCGACCGTCGTCGCGCGGAGGGCCACCAGTTGCCCGATCGCGCTGCGGTGGACGGTGCTCGACTTGGCCGATTTGGCGCCGGTAGCGCCCGCGACGACCGGGAAGTCGGCCATCGCTGAGGTGACGCCGCTTCGACGCATTGCCACCACTTGGAGCCGCTTCGCCATCCCCCGTGGAGAGGCGAGACGCGCTCGACCGCTCGCTGAGAAGAACCCGACGATGAGCGTGTCGCGCGCACGCGGCCGGACGGACGGTGCTGAGACGAGTCGGGTGTATCGCCGCACGCGTCCACTGTTCCCGGCCGCGAGGCGGTTCCCGTCGAGCCCGCGGTAGGCGAGCAACCCTCCTGCCGCGGCCCGCCGTGCGGGGAAGCGCCAGCGATACCCGGAGGGCTCTCGCGTTGTCGCGACCTTGTAGTAGACGACGTGGGTCAGCGCCGCGCCGCGACGGCCGCTCGTGTCCGAGCGCATCGCATGCCAGCCCGCCGGCGGCTTGATCGCACGGGCCGAAGCCAGTCGAACCCCGATGCCCGCGACGAGCACGTCGTCGCGTATGACGCCCGCCGGCCGCCGGATCGTCAACGAGGCTTTGCCGACCGTCCGCGCGCTGGAGACTCCTCTCAGCTCCACGGCAGTCGAGAGAGATGCCGTGCGGCGGGGCTCCGACCCCATGGAGCTGCTGCCGTGAGGAACCGAGGCAGCGGTCACGAGCGCGAGGAGGGTGACGACTGTTAGTCGTCCAACTCGGCTGCGCGTCGTGCCCTCAGTGATATTCGAAGGCGCCGATATCGAAGCCGGAGCCCTGGGGGCGAGGCGTTCCTTCGAAGTCAACAGTGACGGAGGGTAGCGTCTGTCCGGCATTGATCGCCGGGGAGATGCTCTGCAGGTGGAAGTCGGTGGGCGGGTTGACCAGGCGCGGGTTCGTGCTCACGAGGTTGGCCACGAGGGTCATGCCGGGCGGCGTCGAGCCCTGATCGTGCATGGCGTCGCCGCTCGTCAGGTTGTTGCCGACCGTGATCGTCCCGCTGAAGCCCTGAGCCTCGATCGTCTTTCCGCCCTGCGGGTTGTAGAAGACGTTGTTCTTGATCGACGAGTTGGAGATCGAGGCGTCGAGGACGATGCACGTGTACTGCTTGCTCTCGTTGCAGAAGGCGAACGTGTTGTTCAGGACGTGGATGTTGCTCAGGCTCCCTGGGTACCACTGGACGCCCCAGCCATGGTGGGTGTCGTGGAAGATGTTGTTGCGGATCGTCACGTTGCCGGCGCCGCCGCCGCCCCCGGCGCTGCCGTTCAGATACATCCCGTGGTCGAGTGAGACGGTCGTGTTGCCGCAGCCGTTCTCTCCGACGAAGAAGCGGCCGATCGTGTGGACGAGGTTGTTCTCGACGGTGATGCTTCCGCCGCTGGCCCCACTCTGAACGTAGATGCCGACCTGGCCGTTCGTGTTGCCCGGATCGGCGCAGACGCGTCCGATGTCGTGAATGTGGTTGCCGACGATCTGAGAGTGGTACCCGCCGTCATAGAGGTCGATCCCGCTCGCGCTGCCTCGCGGGCTCCCGACGTTGCCGACATCCGAGACCTCGAACCCCTCGACGCGCACGTAGTCGGCTCCTGAGAGGGAGATTCCCTCGGCCGCGTCGTTGTCGTTCCCCCACATGTGCGCGCCCCAGCGGTTGCGCGACACGAACGTGACCCACTGGCTGGGAGTCCCGTCGCCCGTGATCGTCATCACGACACCGGAGTTCGTATAGGTGCCGTCCTCGAAGACCACGACGTCTCCCGGAGAAACGGGGATTCCTCCCGGGCCGAACCTGCCCGAGCCGAACGTGGCGGGCGTGATCGAGATGACGTCTCCGGTGCAGTAGCCCGGCGGCGCGGCGGTCAGCAGCGTCGGGCAGCCCGGCGGCGGGGGAGGCGGAGGTGGCGGCGGCGGAGGCGGCGGGGCGGAGGAGGAGGCGGGCCGGGCGGGGGAGGCGGAGGAGGCGGTGGGGGAGGTGGCGGAGGAGGCCCACCCGAGTATTCGTAGGCGCCGCGGTCGAAGGCCGGGCCTTGCGGGCGAGGCATGGCCTCGTGGTCCATCGTCACGCCCATCGTGGCCAGATTGGCGCCACTGTTGATGGCCGCAGACGATGTCTGGAGCCGGAGCCCGCCGGTCAGAGGAGCGGCCGGGTCGACGAGCAGAGGATTGGTCGTCCAAAGGTTGTTGGTCTCCGTCACGCCCGACGGCAGCGGGCTGACCGCGCTGGAGCAGTTCGCGCCGCTCACGAGGATGTTCCCCGGCGAGATGTTGTGCGTGACGGACACGTTCGACAGCGTCTCGAGATCCCAGGCCCAGAGGTAGGTCGTGCCGGCAGCGTTGTGCTGCACGTTGTTCTTGATCTGGAGGTCGACCATGAGGGCGTCGGTGAAGATGGACGCGTGGCGGCAGTACGGGTTGCCGAAGGCGAACGTGTTGTTGAGGATCTTCAGGTTCGTGTTCGTGCCCTGGTAGACGTAGACCGAGTAGCCGTTCTCCATCCGGTAGAAGAGGTTGTTGCGGACGTTGACGTTGTTGTAGGTCGAGCCCTGGAGATAGACGGCCGTGTCGCTGTTCATGAACTTGTTGAAGCCCGTCGGGTACGTGCAGCCGTTCTCGCCCGGGTCGTAGCGGCCGATCCCGTAGAAGAGGTTGTTCTCGACGAGCACGCCGGCCCGATGGATGAAGACGCCGGTCTGCGCACGGATCGTCGTGTTGCAGAAGTTGGAGATGTTGTGGATCGAGTTGCCGACGACCTGCGAGTTGTCGCCGGCGCCTTCGAAGAAGATGCCGGATGCCGACGGAACGGCCTGCGTCCCGTCGACCGAGCTGCCGAGCCCGAAGATGTCGAAGCCCTCGATGCGCACGTTGGCTGTCCCGGCCCCGAACGCGAAGCCGTACTTGTCGGCGTTGGCCTGACCGTCGATCCTGGCGCCCAGTCGGTTCCGGGAGACGAAGGTCACGAACTGACCTGACGTGCCGCCGGTGTTCACCTGGACGATCGTGCCGTCGCCCGGAGTCGCGTCTCTGTAGACGCCGTCCTCGAACACGACGACGTCACCGGGCGCTACGGGAATGCCTCCGGAGCCGAAGACTCCGGTGAACGTTGCCGGCGTGACCGAGATCACGGCCCCGGTGCAGTAGCCCGGCGGCGCGGCTGGTCAGCAGCGTCGGGGCAGCCCGGCGGTGGCGGTGGCGGTGGCGGTGGCGGCGGAGGCGGAGGAGGTGGCGGTGGCGGAGGAGGTGGCGGCGGCGGGCCCGGTGGGGGAGGAGGCGGCGGAGGTGGCGGCGGCGGCGGCGGCGGTGGGGGTGGCGGCGCACCCGAGCGCTCGAACGCGCCGGAGTCCGCGCCGGCGCCCTGCGGCCTGGGCGTCCCGTCGAAGTCGATGAACGGCGCAAACGTGAGCAGCGCGTAGTCGATCGCGGGACTACCTGCCTGGACGCGCAGGTTCCGCGTCAGGTAGTTCACGAACAGCGGATCGGTCGTCCGGTTGCCGCCCGAGTAGTCGAGGCCGGAGCAGCCCGGCTGAAGCGCTCCCGAGCCGTTCCCGAAAACGACGTTGTGGTCGGCGCGCGAGGCCGTCGGGCACGTCGAATCGTGCGAGACGCCCCACTGCGTGTTGAACGCGAAGACGTTGTTGATCACCCGGATGTTGTCCACGCCGCCCGAGCCGCCGACGACGATGCCGCTGTGGCCGGCCCCGGTGACCGTGTTGGCGACCAGGATCGACCGGCTGTTGCGGTCGTAGACCTGGATCCCGAAGCCCTCGACGTGGTCGTGGATGGCGTTGTTGGCGACGAGGTGGTCGTTGCCCTGCAGGTAGATCCCGTGGCTCTGGTGGATGACTCCCTCACCGTTGTCGTGGATCCAGTTCCCGAGGATCTGCGCGTGGTGGCTCTCCTCGGCCGAGTAGATCCCCTGGTCCTGAGCGTTTCGGACCTCGTTGGCAGAGACCTCGAGGTGGTGCCCGTAGATGTCGACGTTGCCGCCTGAGTTGTACGGCGAGTTCTCGAAGACGAAGCCCTTGATCCGGAAATAGGCGCCCGTCGAGCCGATCTGGAGTGGACGCTCGCCGCCGCCGTTGACGATCGGGCGCTCGCCCGGGTAGTTCTCGACGGTGATCGGCGCTCCCGCGGTCCCGGCGCGCGTCATGTCGAGGCTCTCGGCGTAGGTGCCTCCGCGGACGAGCGCGCGCTGTCCTGGAGTGAGGACGTTCAGCGCTCGCTGGACGGTTGCCCAGGGCTGCGCCTGCGTTCCGGGGTTCGAGTCGGAGCCGTCGGTGGCGACGTAGAAGGTCTGGCCGGTCGAGGGCGGCAGAGGAGCGGGGAGCTCGCTGCCATGCCCGGGGGGCGGCGGAGGTGGCGGCGGCGGAGGCGGCGGTGGTGGCGCGGGAGGTGGCGGCGGCGGAGGCGGTGGCGGAGGGGGCGGAGGAGGAGGCGGAGGCGGAGGTGGTGGCGGTGGTGGTGGTGGCGGCGGCGGCGGCGTCAAGCAATTGAAAGTGGTCATCGAGACCGAAGCTTTCGCGGAGCGGTTACCGGCGTCGTCGAACGCATCGACCGAGAGGCGGTAGGCCCTCGCGCAGGTGAGCCCGGCATACGTGTGCGCGAGCGACTCGACGTTGTCGACCATCGCCCCGTCGAGGTAGACGCCGTAGCCAGCAACGTGACGGTTGTCGTTCGACGCCCTCCAGCCGAGGGTGATACCGGTCGCCGAGGGTTGCCAGGCGGTGAGCCTGCTCGGGACAGTTGGCGGCCTGGTGTCCTGCCGGGACGGCCCGAGCAGCGCGGCGTACGAGTCCGTCGCTTTGGCCTGGAGGGTGCCTGTGGGTGCAATTCCGAGGTCCAGCGTGGGGCTGTCCGCAGCGGCGCCGATCGCGTCTCGCCAGAGTCGCGTGTCGAGCCGGCCGCGCAGCGGCGCGATGGCCAGGATGCGGCCGCCGGACGTCATCAGTGAGCGCACCGCGCCGGGGCCGGTAACGCGCACGACGACTAGATCCTTGGGGCCTTTCTTCTTGGCGAGTCGGAGGGCGGACTTCCGACTCGATGTCTTGAGCGCGCACGGCTTCTTGCCGGAGCCTCTCTGGCAGGACGGAAGCAGGAGCAGCCCGGCACGAGCAACTCGGGAGCGCAACTGCGCCGCGCGGCCAGGCGACAGACCGGCGGTGTTGAGAACGACGGCGTTGAAGCCCCGCTGACGGAGGCGAACGAGCCTCTGCCGGTCGAAACCCTTGGTGGCCGCGCCGAGCTCGATCGCCCACAGCTCAGGCGGCAATGCGCTGCCGGCCCGGTCTCCGGCCGTCGCTGCCGGCGCGGACAGGGCGAGCACGCTCGCGGCTAGAACGACAAAGCCGAGGACGAGTGGCGCACGACGGCGCCTGGCACGGGGGGCGGCTCCCATTGCTTTCCCCCTATCGGCCGCCCACACAGCCCCCAAAATCGTCACTTGGGGTGAAATTGGATCGTGTTTTTGCAGGATCTATGCGCGGCCGCATGTGGATCTCCACGTGCATAGAAGCGCCGGGGTCAGACGGCGCCCCATTTCCTACTCGTTTTAGAGCTCAGCGAAAACTCAGCGAGCGCAGGGTACTAGGCCGCGAATTCTCGTGCGCTTTCTTAGTTCTGATAGATAGGCGCATAGGGATCAACAAGGAAACCACTCTCAACGAGAGTCATCACCTCGCCAATCCCGTCATCAACTGTGCGCTTCGTCTCGAATCCGAACCGCTCCTTGACCTTCTCGAAGCTGACGCGATAGTCGCGCGGATCCTCGTCCTTGTGGACGAAGCTGATCTTCGCGGAAGGGTCGCGCGCCTTCAGCAGTTCCACGATGTCGAGCTTGCGGTAGTTCTCGTCCGTGGAGCCGACGTTGAAGACCTCGCCGCGAACCTGCTCGAGCGGCGCCGTGAGCACCATGCACGCGGCCCGGGCCGCGTCTCTGACGTGGACGTAGGGCCGCCAGAACTGCTCACCGAACACCACGAGCTCCTTGCCGAGCGCCACCTCGCGCGTGAACTCGTTCACCGTCAGGTCGAAGCGCATGCGCGGGGAGACCCCGTACACCGTCGCAAAGCGGAGGCAAGTCGTCGCGAGGTCGTCGGCGCGGGCGAGCGCGTCGAGCTCGGCGGCGACCTTCGTCTCGGCGTAGAGAGAGATCGGCCGCAGGTCGAACTCCTCGGTTGCGAAGACGTCGCTGTCGGCCATCTTCCCGTAGTTGCTGCACGTCGATGCGATGACGCAGCGCTCGACGCCCGCCGCCTGCGCGTCGTCGAGCAGCCCGCCGGTGCCCTCGACGTTGACCTCGCGAGCGGCGTCCGGCTCCCGGGAGCACGCCGGATCGCCGACGATGGCGGCGAGGTGGAGGACCGCCTCGACGTCGGCCAGCGCCTCCTGCCTGGCGGCCGCGTCCCGGACGTCTCCCCGGACGAACTGGAACTGGTCGTCCCCCCAGGCCTGGAGCAGCGAGGGCACGCCTCCGTGCAGGAGCGAGTCGAAGGCGCGCACCGCGTGGCCCTTGGCCAGGAGCTCGTCGACGACCACCGATCCGACGTAACCCGCCCCGCCGGTGACCAGAATCCATTTACCCATCTAGCTAGCTCGCCGCCTGCAGCTGGCCGGGGGTTGCGATGAGATCGAGCGGGCCCGCTTGCAGCCTTTCAACGGGCTGGCCGTTGAGCGTGAGGTCGACGTTCTCTGCGGCGCCCAACCTGATCCAGAGTCGTGGGCTGAACCGCCTGATCGACCGGCCCTGGGCGAGAACCCCCTCGAACAGGCTCTCGCCGTCCTCCGAGTCGACGCGGACGGCTAGTAGGGACTCGCCTCTCGAGGCCGTCACGACCAGCGTCACGTCTCCGCGCTGGGGCTGCCGGCCCGTGGTCGTAGCGGGAGGAGGTGTCGTCGTTGTCTCGGGTGCAGTCGCCGCCGGGGGTGGCGGCGGAGGATTGGCGATCGGCTCGGCCCCGTCGCTGCTGTTCCCTCCGACGAGCGCAACCAAGACGAGCAGGAGGACCGCGCCGAAACCAATGGCCGCAATTACTTTCTCACGGTACGTACTGGGCATCTGTAACCGCTCACGCTACCGGCGACCTCTTCGGCAGTTGCGCGTGCGCTCGACGTCGGGCGCGCAGCGGTCACGGTCCTTGGCGCCCCTCGGGATGGGCCGGGGCGCTCCGCCGTCGCACGAATCCCGTCCTCCCCCGCCGTAGCAGGTGTCGATCTGCGAGCCTCCGGCGAGGACATCGTTGGCCGGCCCGCCGTACAGCCTGTCGTCCTCCGCGCCCCCGTCCATCCGGTCCTTCCCTGGGCCCCCTTCGAGGAGATCTCGACCGTGGCCGCCGCGTAGCTTCCCGCGACCGGGGGGATCGTTGCCGGGCCCTCCGAGGATGTGATCCTCGCCTGGCCCGCCGTCGATCGAGTCGTTACCGGCCTCGCCGTACAGCTTGTCGTCGCCGGAGCCCGAGAGCAGCGTGTCGTTTCCCTCGCCCCCGAACAGATGATCTGACCCGCCGCCGCCGTCGATGAAGTCGTTGCCCGCTCCGCCGTTCACTCCCGCTGGGCCCGACGGGTCGTTCCCGGCCCCGGCGAAGATGCGGTCGTTTCCGAGACCGCCGTCGATGGTGTCGTTCCCGTCCCTGCCGTACAAGGTGTCAGCCCCGTCGTCCCCGTGGAAGAGGTCGTTGCCGAGCCCTCCGTCGATGGTGTCGTTGCCTGGCCCGCCCTTCGTGATCTGTCCGCTGACCGTGTCGTTGCCGATGCCGAGCTCGATCCGGTCGTCGCCCTCCCCGCCGTCGAAGACGTCGTTCCCCTCGCCACCGATGATCGTGTCGTTGCCGGCCTGCCCCTCGTAGATGTCGTTGCCGGGGCCGCCGTCGAAGTAGTCGTCGCCCGGCCCGCCGCTCGACCGCTGCCCCGACGAGTGGTCGTTCCCGGGGCCGGCCTCGATGCGGTCGTTGCCTTCGCCGCCGTCGAGGATGTCGTTGCCGTCGGCGCCCAGGATCGTGTCGTTGCCTGCGTCGCCCGCGAGGTGGTCGCCGCCGGGGCCGCCGTCGAGCGTGTCGTCGCCGGGCCCGCCGCGGATGAACTGCCCGTTCGACGGGTCGTTCCCGGCGCCGGCCTCGATGCGGTCGTTACCGGTGCCGCCGTCGAAGGTGTCGTTGCCGTCGCTCCCGCGCAGGATGTCTGCGCCGTCCTCGCCCCAGATCGTGTCCTGTGCAGCCCCGCCGTCGATCGTGTCGTTCCCTGTTCCTCCGCAGATGACGTCGTTCCCGCCGCCGCCGTTGAGGATGTCGTCGCCGCCCAGGCCGGCGATGACGTCGTTACTCGTGGTCCCGTTGTAAATGTCGTTGCCCTGCGTTCCGGTCCAATCCGGACTGGAACAGAGCCCGTCGACTGCCCGGGACGCAGCCGGCGCCACCAGCAAGACGACGAGACCTGCCAGGACGGGCAGCAGGACCAAGCCACTCCGCGCACGCGCAGCTTTCCGCAGTTTCGACCAGATTTTCATTACCCCAACCTAGGTTTTAACGGGTGGGGCCACGCCGCGCAAGGGCGGTTCTCGTACCCACGCGCGTGTCACATGCCCGGCAAGCCGAGGCTGCCGAGGTCGCCGAGCCCCGCGGCGCCGCCGAGCTTCGACTCTGCGAGCGCCTGAGCCGAGCGAAGTGCCTCGTTCACGGCGGCGAGAATCATGTCCGCGAGCAGTTCCGGGTCCTCGGGATCGATCGCCTCGGGTGAGATCTTGATCGCCACGATCTCTCCTGCCCCGCTGGCGGTGACGGTCACCACACCCCCACCGGCCGACGCCTCGACCCGCTCGTTCGCGAGCTCCTGCTGGACCTCGGCCATCTGCGACTGCATCTGCTGCACTTGCTCGAGCATCTTGTTCATGTCGAAGCTCACTGTCTGTCCTCCACCTCGTGGGCGTCGAAGGTCTCTTTCATCAACTCGAAGATCTGTTCCTCGCCGGCCGGGCCTTCGGCCGCTGCAGGCGTGTCGCCGCCGTTCTCGCCGACCGCGAACTCGAGCGCCAGCTTCCGCCCGGTGACCTCGTAGAGGGCCTCGACGAGGAGCGCCGAGTTCTTCTGGTCTTCGGCGAGCTGTCGATGGAACGAGGCAGCCGCCGGGAACTCGAGGGTCAGCGTGTCGCCTGCGAGCTGCGACGGATGTGCTTCGCGCAGCATCGACGCGGTCGGGATCGAGCGCTGCTCCACGGCCGGGAGAATCGTGCGCTGCCAGGCGTCCTGGAGCTGCCCCAATTCGAGCGACGGAGGCTCGACGGGCGACGTCGGAGCCGGCTGTGTCTCCGCGGGCCGCGCCTCGGTGCCTGGCACCTCGACATGGCTAGAGGGGGCCCGGCTCTCCAGCTGCTCGAGCCGGTACGCGACCGATTCGCGCTCGAGATCCGCCGCCGGCCTGGTCACCTTCACGAGTGCCAGCTCCAGGGGCAGCCGTGGATCGCCGCCTTGCCGCATGTCGTCGACTGCGACGGCGAGCAGATCGAGGAGCCGCAGCACGGTGGGCTCGGGAAGCTGGTTCGCCTGTGCTCGCAGGCGCTCGCGTGTCTCCTCGGTGACCGGCAGGGAATCGGGAACCTCGCCCATGTGATGGACGAGCAGCAGATGCCGCAGGTGCTCGAGCAGCTCGGTCACGAGCCGCCCGAGGTCCTGGCCTTGCTCGGCGAGCTCCTCGACGAAGGTGAGGGCGCCCGCAGTGTCGCGGTCGACGACGAGGTCGCAGAGCCGGAAGAGCGCTTCCTCCTCGACCGCTCCGAGCAGTTGCATGACGGCCTGCACCGTGATCTTGCCCTCGGTCGCCGCGGTCAGCTGGTCGAGCGTCGAGACCGCGTCGCGAAAGCTCCCGCGGGCCGAGCGGGCGATGAGGGAGAGGGCGGCCTCGGGCGCCTCGACGCCTTCGCCCTCGGCGATGCGCTTCAGCAACCGGACGAGCTCCGGTAGCCGTGGCCGCGAGAACACGAAGGTCTGGCAGCGAGACCGGACGGTCAGGAGCATCTTCGACAGGTCCGTCGTGCAGAAGACGAAGACGAGGTGGGGCGGAGGCTCTTCGATCAGCTTGAGGAGCGCGTTGAAAGCAGCGTCCGTGAGCTGGTGCGCCTCGTCGAGGATGTAGACCTTGTAGCGCCCCTCGACCGGCTGCAGGACGACACGTTCGCGAATCTCACGGATGTCGTCGATCCCACGCTGGGAGGCCGCGTCCATCTCGATGACGTCGAGCGACGTCCCGGCCGAGATCGCCATACAGGCGTGGCAGGTCCCGTCCGGGTCGGGCGTGGGCCCGTGGGCGCAGTTGAGCGCCTTGGCAAGAATCCGCGCCAGCGACGTCTTGCCGGTCCCGCGCGGGCCGGCGAAGAGATAGGCCTGGCGAACCTGTCCGGCCGAGATCGCGTTGCGCAGTGTGCGCACGACGGGCTCCTGACCCACAACCTCGTCGAACCCCTGAGGACGGTACTTCCGGTAAAGGGCAGCCACAGAGTGATTGAACCATCCAGACGCAGGTCATGGGCGCCGCGCAACGATGTGGAGTGATCCAAGTCGTGGAAAGTCCGGATTTGCGCAGCTGGCAATACTCAGTATACTACTCAGTATGGTAACGAATAGGAACCGACCGTGAGCGTTCCCCATGCCCTCCTCGCCCTGCTGAGCGAGGGGCCGAAGTACGGCCTGCGCTTGCAGAACGAGTTCGAGTCGCGGACGGGCGAGGTCTGGCCGCTCAACGTCGGGCAGGTGTACACGACCCTCCAGCGGCTCGAACGGGACGGGCTCGTCGAGAGCGACGACGGGGAAGGCGAACGCTCGCAGAAGCGCTTCAGGATCACGTCCGCCGGCGACCGCGCCCTGGCCGATTGGCTTCGCACCCCGTCCGACCTCGTGCCTCCCCCACGCGACGAGCTCGTGATCAAGGTTCTCGTTGCGCTGCAGGTGCCCGGGACCGACGTCCAAGAGATCTTGCAGGTGCACCGCCGCCACGTGATCGAAACCATGCAGCGCTACACCCAGATCAAGGCTGCGGCCGACGAGGGCGACACGGCGTTGGCGCTCGTCGCGGACGCCGAGCTCTTCCGACTCGAAGCGATCGTTCGCTGGCTCGATGCCGCCGACGTCCGCTTGAAGCAGCGCCCGCAGCTCGCGCCCGTCGTGGTCGCTGACCTGCCCCCCGAACCAACTCGCACGATGGAGGTCTCCCAGTGACAAGCGCACTCGAACTGCGCCAGGTATCGAAGATCTACGGCTCCGGCCCCAGCGAGGTTCATGCGCTGGTCGATGTTGACCTCACGGTCGACCCCGGCGAGTTGGTGGCGATCATGGGCCCGAGCGGTTCAGGCAAGAGCACGCTCTTGACGATCGCCGGCAGCCTCGAGCAGCCGACCAGCGGCCAGGTGCTCGTGGACGGCGTCGAGCTCTCGAACGTCTCGCGCGCGGATCAGGCGAAGATGCGCCGCCGATCGATTGGGTACGTCTTCCAGGACTTCAACCTGCTCCCGGGCCTGACGGCTCTCGAGAACGTCAGCCTGCCTCTCGAGCTCGACGGAATGCGCACAAGAGCCGCACGCGTGACGGGCTTCGAGGCAATGGAGCAGCTCGACGTCGCGGATCGTGCCGATCGCTACCCGGACGAGCTCTCTGGCGGCGAGCGCCAGCGGACGGCGATTGCCCGGGCGATCGTCGGTGAGCGCGGGCTGCTGCTCGCCGACGAGCCGACCGGCGCTCTCGACTCGGTGAACGGCGAGGGCGTCATGCGCCTGTTGCGCGCTGCTACGAAACGCGGCGTCGCGGGCGTCGTCGTGACCCACGACGCGCAACTGGCGTCCTGGGCCGACCGCGTCGTGTTTCTGCGCGACGGCCACATCGTCGACCAGACCGCTCCGCCTACCGGCCCGGAGACGCTCCTCGCGGCCGGTGAGCGACGATGACCGCGCTCGCTCACCGTTCAGCTCTGCGAGGGCCTCAGAACGGAGGTGTTGCCGCCCGGCGCGCCGTGGTCCGGTGGTCGTGGCGCATGTTCCGCCGCGAGTGGCGGCAACAGATCCTGGTGGTAGCGCTCCTCACCGTCGCGGTTGCCGCTGCGATCGGCAGCATCACGATCGCCTACAACACGACCCCTCCGGACAACTCCCAGTTCGGCTCGGCCAACAACGTGCTCGAGTTCGAGGGCAGCGACCCGCGACTTCTCCAAGCAGGTCTAGCCGCTGCCGAGAAGCAGTTCGGGACGATCGACGCGATCGGCCACCGCACGGTGCCCGTCCCCGGCGGCGTCGAGGAGGTGGACTTCCGGTCACAGGACCCGGACGGCCCCTACGGCGGCGAGCTCCTCGCAATCCGAGAGGGCGACTACCCGACGAGTCCGAGCCAGCTCGCCGTCACCGACGGCGTGGCAAAGCTCCTACGGCTCGAGCTCGGGTCGACCCTGGCACTCGATGGTGTGCGGCGGACGGTCGTGGGCATCGTCGAGAACCCGCGCAAGCTGAGCGACGAGTTCGCTCTTGTCTCCCCCTCGTCCGCGACCCCGCAGCACGTCACCGTTCTGGTCGACGCCGACTTCGAGTCGTTCGGCTCCTTCGGGTCATCCGTACCGGCACTCGTGGGACAGATGGTGCGGGGCAACGACACGCCGGAATGGGTGAACACGCTGGCGATGGTCTCCGTGGCCACCGTCTTCCTCTTCCTCGCCTCGCTGGTCGCCGCCGCAGGCTTCGCAGTCATCGCTCAGCGCCGGCTCCGTCAGCTCGGCATGCTCGCCGCCGTCGGCGCCGCGCAAAAGCACCTCCGCCTGGTCCTGCTCACCAACGGCCTCGTCGTCGGGGCGATCGCCGCAGTCGTCGGGACGATCGCGGGCCTCGGCCTCTGGGTCGTGTTCGCCCCGAGGCTGGAGTCGGCGATCGACCATCGCATCGACCGGCTCAGCCTTCCGTGGGGGCTGATCACGCTAGCCGTCGTCCTCGCGCTCGTCGCCGCGACCGCCGCCGCTTGGTGGCCGGGGCGAGCGGCCGCCCGGCTCCCAGTCATGCTCGCGCTCTCGGGGCGACCGGCCAAGCCGAGGCCGGCACGCCACTCGGCCATCGCGGCCGCAGCGCTGATCGCTGTCGGCATCGGCAGCCTCGCGCTATCCAACCGAGACAAACCGTTGCTCATCGTCGCCGGGATCGTGGCGACGATCCTCGGAACGGTGCTCCTGGGCCCGCTCGCGATCCGCATCTTCTCCGCGCTGGCTGGGCGAGTCTCGATCGCGCCGCGCCTGGCGCTCCGAGACCTGGCTCGTTATCAGGCCCGGTCCGGGGCGGCACTCGCCGCCATCACTCTCGCGCTCGGCATCGCCGCAGCGGTGGTCATCACCGCCTCGGCCGAGGAGGCGAAATCAGCGAGCGGCCCACCCAACTTGTCCGACCGGCAGATCCGGGTGTACATGGGCCCAAGGGAGCTCGTCCCGGTCCAGACCCGCGCCGAGCTCGCGCGCAAGTCGGCGCGCCTCCGGCAGCTCTCCGCTCAGATCGACGGCGCACGCGTGCTCACGCTCCACAACGCCTTGCAACGCGGCGCACGGCCCGAAGTCGTCGAAGGGGTCCGATCGTATTTTCCCGTCCTGCTCACACGGGCCGAGACCGACGGCGGGAAGTCGTTCTACACTCCCGAATCCCAGGTCTTTGTCGCCACACCCGCCGTCCTCAGAGACCTGGGAATCGACCCTGACACGATCGATCCGACGACCGACTTCCTGGTCGATCGCACAGTAGTGACGGCTGGGCTCGTCGTTCCGAAAATGACGGGTTCGGAGCTGCTCCGTGTCTCGAACGTCCAGAGGATCGACGTCAGCCGGCACCTCTTCGGCTCCCCTGGGGAAATGACCGACAAGCCGCCGACTTTCATCACCCTGGCTGGTCTTCGCCGCCACGGCTGGAAGCAGATTCCGGCCGGCTGGCTCGTCCAGTCGAGCAGGCCCCTGACGAGCGAGCAGATCGGAGCCGCTCGCGAGGTCGCAGCTGAATCCGGTCTCTCGATCGAGGTCCGGCGAGAGGGCACCTCCCTTGGGATGGCCATGACCATTGCGACGGCCGCGGGCGCGTTCCTGGCGCTCGTCATCCTCGCGATGACGGTCGGGCTGATCCGCAGCGAGAGCGCCGGTGACCTCCGCACGCTCACCGCGACCGGAGCCACCCCCGGTATTCGCCGCACGCTGACCGCTGCCACCGCGGGGGCACTCGCCCTTCTCGGCGCGCTCCTCGGTGTCACCGGCGCCTACGTTCTGCTCGCGGGGATGTACTACGACGACCTCGGCTACCTGAGTAATCCGCCGGTCTTCTACCTCGTCCTTGCAGTCATCGGCGTGCCGCTGACCGCAGCCGCGGCTGGATGGCTCTTCGCCGGCCGCGAGCCGCCCGCCATCGCCAGGCCGGTCATCGAATGACCGGGCCTTTACAGGCCAGTGGGCGCGGCTGGGATCGAACCAGCGACCTCCCGCGTGTGAGGGGTGCTGAGTCCTTCGCCGCTGGTCGCCGCGAGTAGCCGAATCGCTCAATGAAGCCCGTTCGTGCGGTCGCATGGCCTGTCGGTTTGCCGCCGTTTGCCGCCGCTACTTTGCAACGTCTTTGCAAGCTCTAGCCGGGAGCGAGGACGCGGTAGAGCGACCGGCCCGGACCACACGTTCCCGTCCTCGTCTATGCCCTCGATTCGTGGAAGGGGCCGGGGGCGCGGCAAGCTCGGGCGGAAGATCGTCCTCGTCAGGGTCGACGACGATTCGGTCCATGAGCACGAGCTACCCGTCGACGACGTTTGCGCAGCATAATTAGAAGGGTGCGATTGAGGCTCGCCGTCCTTCTCACGATGCTGCTTGCAGGTGCCGTTGCGCTAGCCGTAGCAGCGACGGGAGAGGACGCCGACGCTGCTGACCCCTCCGCCGCTACGAAACGCTGCCCAAGAGGCTATGTCCACGCCTCTATCGCTGGCCGCCACCGTTGCCTTCGCGTTGGGCAGCGGTGCAAGCGGACGTGGGATCGCGCCTATCACCGCAACGGGTTTCACTGCCACACCGGCCGCCTGGTACGGAAGCGCCGCCCAGCACCTCCGCCACCGCCGCCGCCTCCACCAGCCCGTGACCTTGGGCCACCTGGCGCTCCTGGCTGCCAGCCTCCGTCTCCGGCTCAGGCGTGGGGAAATGGTCTTGTCGAAGCAAAAGGCACGGCGGCAGCAGGCGAGATGTGGGTGTTGCTCTTTCAGGGCGTGTGGGCGCGTGGTGGCAACGCGACCTTCACGAGCGCCGTCGGTAGATCCTTCAAGATCGTCTGGCGTATTACGGGCAGCGGCCCTCTTCGTCTCGTCGCAACATCTCCGAGTGGCACGACGACAGGCCCGGCGAGTGGACCTCAGGAGCAGGGCTCGAATTGGAACCGTCCCGGCGACGAGTGGGGCAGCAGCTTCGTGTTTGCCGAGCCGGGTTGCTGGCAAATCCGGGCCAGTCGCGATTCCAGCGTCGCCGATCTCTGGATCGTCCTACTGAGCTAGCACGTCCCGGTCAAACGAGCGCTCACCCCCGAGCACGGTCCCGAACTGAGCCTCTAGCGCGTCGCTTGCGCGCTGCGCGTGCTCGTGACCGTCGAAAAGATGGGCGTAGACGCGGAGCGTGATATCGGGCGAGGCGTGCCCCAGTTGCCGCGAGACGAAGACGACGTTCGCGCCCTGCGCGATGAGCAAGGACGCGAACGTGTGCCGGAGGTCATGCCAGCGGAGCTTCGGCCTGCCGCCGACGCCGAGCTTCGCGTTCTCGATGGCCTTGTCCAGTCCGCGCCGGACGGCGTTTCGGTAGTGGAGCGGCGTTCCTACCTGCGAGGCGAAGACGAAATCCTCCGGCCTCGCGCGGCCGACGGCGAACGCTCGCGCCTTGTGCTCGCGCAGGACTCGCGCGAGTCCCGGAACGAGCAGCACGTCGCGGATTGCCTGCGGCGTCTTCGGCGCGGCCAGCGCTCCGTCGCGGCCCAGTTGCTTCCGCACGCGAAGGAGTCCGCCGTCGAGGTCGATATCAGCCCAGCGCAGCGCCAGCGTCTCGCCTTGCCGCGTGCCTGTGAAGATCGACGTCGCGATCAGCGCGCGGTAGTTCTGCGGCGCGGCGTCGAGTAGCTGCCCGATCTCGGCCGAGTCGAGGACGCGCATCTCGCGCCGCTCGACAGTCGGCCGCTCTCCGCGTTCGAGCCTTCGGACGGGGTTCGAGCTTGCGAGTCCACGCCTGACCGCCGTCGAGTAGATCCGACCGAGCGGCCCGAGCACGCCTCTGATCGTCCAGCCCGCGTATCCGGCCGACTGCATCTCGGTCACGAGCCGCGCCACGTCGTCCGTCGTGACCTCCCCGAGCTTCAGCCTGCCGAGCTTCGGCGTGATGTGGAGGCGGATCGCGATGCCGTACCAGTCGCGCGTCCGTGGGCGCAGTTGCGGCTGAGTGTCGAGCCACGCCGCCGCGTACTCGCCGAGCGTGAGCTTCGACGGCCGGACGTGCTCACCACGGCCGAGCTTCGAGAGCACGTCGGCGCGAGCCTGCCGCGCCTCTTTCAGCCCGCCGTCCTTGACCGTCTGCCAGCGCGTCTTACCGTCGCTGTCCTGGAAGATGATCTCGTAGCGCTTGCCGTCTCGCGTGTTGCGGACGTAGATGCCGCGTTCAACCTTCACGCGGCTCGGAGTAGCCTTGCTAACTGACATGGGAGGTCCTTTCTCCTGTGTCCAGGGCGGGGCCGTTTGCGCGGTGCCCGCCCATTGATTTTGTCCGCCTCATCATAGCCGCTGACCCCCCGCGTCCGGGGCGGGCACCGGCTCGCGAGGCCGCTTGGCTAGGGCGATTCCGACGCCGTGCAAAGACGGCGCAAAGCTGCGAGCGAGCGTGACTGCTCCGGATTGAGTCCGGCGCGAACGAGTCCTTCGGCTGCGCGGGCGCGGCCCTCCAAGAGCGCGGACTGACGAACAAGCGCGGCGATCCTCGCGCGCTCGTCGATGCTGGTTGTCTCGACCGGCAAGCAGTAGAGTCGGTCAGCGCGTCCTCCAACGTCTCCAACTTGCATCGCTCTCTCCTCCTTCCGTCGAAAACGTGGCGAGCAGGCCGGAGCGCTGCCGCCTCTCATCCGCCAGCACGTCGGCGAACACGTCTCCATCGAGCCGGGACCTGATCGCGTCGCGCAGGATTGCCGTCATGCGGTCAGGGGCAATCGCTTCGGCCTGGACCCAGCCCGCGTGTGTCGGATCGTCGGGAAGGTCGAGCGCGCGCGCCTGCTCCGGCGTCACGGCGAGCCGGACGAACTCGGCTTCGCCCCCTCCGGCTTCGGCCCAGGCGGTCACGTCCTCGGCGGCGGCGTGATAAATCGCCTTCCCGTCCGGATCGAGGTCGCCGACGTGGAGCACGACGAGCGGCACGCCGAGCGACCAGGTGCCCGCGCCGATCTCATGGCGAATCGTGGTCGAGTCGTATCCCGAACCAGAGAGCACGGCGATTCCGTACTCGTCGGCCACGGCTGCCAGCATCGGGACCATCCCCTTCGCCTCGCACCATACGAGCAGCCGCTGTGGCTGCCCCGCCTGCCGGTCGAGGCGGAACTGCTCGGCGCGCGAGCGGGCGTCGTCCCACCAGTCCGCCTCGTCGCGCCACCAGCGCGGGACGATCTGCTCAAGGCTGGAGTCCGATATCGCCGCCCAGGGGATGAGGCCCGCCCGGCGGGCGTTGCTGACGTGCTCGCTGACCCGACCGGCAAGCCCCCGCCCCTTCGCGTACCGACCCGTGCCGAGTAGCCGGTAATAGACGGCGCGGACCGACAGGGGCCAGTAGTCACGGAACTCATCGAGGATCGCCAGCACGTCGGCGATCAGCTCTCGCGTGCTGGTCTTCGGTCGCCAGTTCTCAATCGGCCCGCGCGGCCTGCGCTTCGGAGTCATCGCGGCCTCGTCTCGAACTGGGTCAGGTGCTCATCGAGCGCTGAGCGGCGGAACATGAGCCGTGCGCCGTGCTTGACGTGCGGAAGCTCGTGCCGGTGCTTGTAGAGCCTGTGGATCGACCACGAGAGGTATGCGGCGGCTCGCTTCGCGTCCAGCCATTCGTCCGCTGCGAGCCGAGCTTCGAGGCGTTCGAGGACGCGCTCCGTCACTTGCTCGATGACCCCTTCGAGAAGGGCGGGCGGAAGTTCGATGAGCAGCGGCTCGCTCATTGAGGGTGCGTGAGGTTGTAGGCGTGAAGGATCTGGCCGGCCATCACGAGGCCGTAGGCATGCGCTACGTCCTCAGCCGGGTTGTCGGGGAAGTCCGACGCGAGGTTGTCCTCGAACGAGTACGGCTCGGCGTCGTGTCCGTCGACGGCCGCCGCAAGTGCTTTAGCGCCGCCCTTGCAGTCGCTGACGGTCGCCTGTTCAACGCCGCCGTCCGTCAGGCCGAGCGCGAAGCTCGACGCATTGAGAGCATCGCGGAAGACGAGGGGGCGGCGGAGGTCCGGCGCGAGCGCGACGCGCCGCCAGTTGCCGAACTCGGCGACCACGACAAATGGCGGGCCGACTGTCATCCGACCCAGCGCGCCAGTCCTGCGTTGACGAGCGCCTGGCAGTCGGCGAGGACGCCCTGCTCGCCTGCCTGCGCTTCGCCGTGCCAGACGACCTTGCCGTCCGCAGCGACCTCGACACGCGTCCGCTTGCTGGCTGCGTGCGCTCGCTCGATCCTGGCTGCGAGCGTGTCGTCGAGGTTCTTCTTCTGCTGTCCAGTTTTCGAGCCGACCTCGTCGAGCGCGGCGAAGAACTTTTCTGACTCGTCCTCCCTGGTTTCTTCACCTACAAGGTGGTCTTCCTTCAACTCCTCTCTGTCAATGAGAGCGTTCTCCTCGGTTCTCCTCGGTCTATCCGCGCGTACGCGTGGCAGGCCCGTTTCATGGGTCGTATCTGGCCCGTTTGCAACTTCCGGGTGCGGGCGAGAAATGGGCCTCTCTGGCTGGCCCGTTTTCTCCGCGTCCTCCGGTGCGTCAAGGGGCAGGCCGACCAGGGACCGAACGCCGTGGCCGCGTCGGGGGTTCCAGACGATGATCCCCAGGTCGTCGAGCTTTTTCAGGGACCGGCGCGCTTGTCTCTCCGAGGTCCCCGCAGCGCGAGCGACCTGGTCGCGGTAGACGTGATCCTGAAGGCGGCTGTACGAGCAGACGAGGCTGAGGACCGCTTCGAACACACGGCGGTCCGCGAGGGTCAGCTCAGCTCGGTTTGCGGCCTTGATCGCCGTGCGCATGGCCTCGCCGACGAACGCGAACCGCTCGCGTGGGCCGAGGGGGCGGCTAGCCTGTGCCAACTCCGCCGCCTGCGTCGGCGTGAGCCTTGACACGCGGCCGGGTTGTCCTCCCGGCCGCTGTCGCGTTGATGAAGCGTGTCAGGTCGGTCTCGCGGACGAGGTGCTGTCCGGTGCCGCCCCGGAGCTTGAACGCTCGCAGCCGACCTTCGTTGATCATCTTGTGCACGGTCTTCGGCGAGCAGCGGAGGACCTCCGCTACTTCTTCGACCGTCAGCAAGGGTGGGACTTTCGACACGACCAGCCTCCAAGTTCGGGAACAACTCTTCGGGGCGTGTCTCTTTCGTCCCTTTCGTCCCTTATTTTCCCCTGAGTTTACCTCTTCTTAGCGCTGATATCAGCGCGTTATCGAAACTGAATACTGACTTCAATACCGCCGTGCTGAGTTTGCAGCAAGAAAAGCCCGGAACTCCGTTCGCAGGGCGCACGATTCGGGGAGCGCCTTATAGCAGTCGCCGAACCAAGGCCCGGATCGCCATGTAGGCCAGCACCACCACTCCAGCGACCACAACCCAGATCACAAAGAACGCAAGCGAGTCCGCCAGCCCAACACCGCGGATCCACAAGACCGTGACGCCTGCGATGCCCGCAAGCGACAGCGGAACCATGATGAGACGGTGGCGCTCGTAGAAGCGGGCGTAGCGTGCAGCGGCACGATCCATGACGGCGTTCGCGTCAGCGAGCAGCAGTGACCGGAGTCTGCCCATTCCAGATTCCATCATCGGCACGGGCGTCACGAAGCTCAACCACGCTTGGTGCTGTCCGCTCGCGACGCTTAGCCGCCTGGCAACTGCCACACGTGCGACTTGCCGAGGCATGTGAGAGCACCGTCGGGCATTCTCTCTGCGTGAAGATCTGGGGCATGTACTACGAGGATCACAACGAGGTCGACCTCGGTGGGCACCGCAAGGATCTTGGCGAGCTAGCTGACCACCTCACGGATGGCTCACTCGGGAGTCTCCCGCTTGACGCTCCGCCTTCGCGCCTGATGGGGAAGGGCAGCCACGCGCTTGAAACGATTCACCGTGAGCCGAGTGAGGATGCCTCCGACCGGATCATGTTCCGGCGGGAAGGTGCGGCTCTGGTTATCGCGGGTGGCAGTGAGGTCGGACGCGTCATCGGGGGCTCGATCCGGTTTCTTGCGGATTCACCCCAACGAACGGCGGAGAACCTCGTGTCGGATCACGTGCACCTCGATCCGACGACCGATCCTGAGCACGAGTACTTCTCGCCGGAGTCCGGCTCCATCGTCGTCTACCTCACAGATGAGGACGAATAAGCGCGTACCTTGCGGCTGCGGCGACCGAACTTGACTTAGTAGAGCACCGTGGCGAGCCGAACACCACGGACGCGTCTCTGGGGCGCTTCCCGCGACCCGGCCCGAGCCGAGCCTAAGACGGTCGGGCCTCCCGCTAGAGCCGATTCGGGACATGTCCCGAGGGCAAAATGATGACCAGGATGACCACTACTCTGGCCGTCGCCGCCCCCAGAAAAGTGCGCGCCGCCTGGCAGCTTCACCAGGCGGCGCACCGTGAAGACATACGGCTTGGGGACGGTTTCACTCCGAGGAGGCGTCACCACCTTTCTTGACCCGTGGCTACGGCGCAGGCGGTCAGCCCTACGCGGTGGACTTGTGCGGAGCCTCCGGCGAACCAAAGCGCGCCGCTCGGTTTTCTTCGTAGAGCGCGCGGTGCTCGGCGTCCTGCTCGACGGCTTCCTGCGGCGTCACTCGCCGGTCGAGCCGGAGGCGTCCGCGCCCATCCTCGGTCGGCTCGAAGACCTCCTCCGCTGCTGCCTTCGCCTCTTGCTTCTCTGCCACTTGCGTCGCCTCCCTTGCTTACGGGGTGATCCCGGTCAGGACTTCGAAAGCGCCCGGTACGAGCACGGCGAATCCGTAACGTCGGACGGCCCTGAAGACCGTCTCGTCGGTCACGAATCCAGCCTCGCGGCTGGCGTCGATGGTCAGCGGCTGGCGGTTGAAGATCGCCGCGCCGCGCCGGAAGCCGCCGACGATCATCACCGTCTCGTTCGTCCCCGCCCCGAGGTTCGCGGGAATGTTCGGGTCGCCGACGAGCGTGACGCCTGCCGGTAGCGCCGCCTGGACGCCGGTCGGCCACAGGTAGTCACCTGAGCCGGTCGCCGTCGCGAGCGCGAACTTCACCAGCTCACGCGGGTGCACGACCACCGTGTCGATCGGCTCGAAGCGCTGCTCGATCCGCGATATCGCCTTCAGGATCGACTCGTAGAGATCCTGCCCGGCCTGGCCGTCCACGACCTCGTCGTTGACGCCCGCCGCCAGGCGGATGCCGGTCGGCTGGCCGACGCCGGTGCCGGAGATTATCGCCGTGTCCAGCGAGATCGAGATCTGCTTCGCGAACTGGTCCGAGACCAGACGCTCGGCGGCTCCGTTCGTGTCGGCGAGCAGCTCGTCCGAGACGTGCGACGTTCCGGCGAGCTTGAAGACGGTGCTCACCTTCTGCGTGACGCTGCCGGTCGTGTCCGGCTTCGTCGCGGCCTCGGCGACGTGCGCGACCGTGACCGTGTTGCCTTCGAGCGTCACCCAGACCTCGTCGGACTCGACCGGGTGGCTGGCGACGCGCGCCTCCAACGGTGCGCCCGCTCGCGCCGCCTCGATGTAACCGGGCAGGATCGTCGGATCGACGAGGTAGCCGCCTGCGCCCGGCGTGCCCTCGACCCATCCCTTCGCCAGACGCTCCTTCGCGCGGAGATCGCCCTGAGCGGCAGCGGCCAGATCGCGGATCGTCTCGCTGCCGCCCGGCGAGCCTCCGAAGCCTCGCGGCGTCGGCTCGATGCTGACCCCCGCGTCGCGGGTCTCGAATCCTGCGTCCTTCGTCATCCGCTCGCGCAGCGAGCGCTCGTCGATCTCGTACGCGCCGCCTGCGGCGAGGTGGCGCACGAGCGCGGGGTCAGCGCCGTCGCCCACGAAGCGGCTGCCTGCGCGCGGACCGGTTTTCAGGCTCTCGTCGATGGAGCCGAGCAGTCGCTCCACATCGTCTAGGTCGCCCATCGTTCCTCCGTTTCACGGAATATCGCAACGCGAGAGCGCTGCGCTGACTTCTGATCCGCGAACCCGCGTGGCGTCCCCACCGCCGTCATGACCGGCAGCACTTCGACCGGAGCGCGCTATGTGCGGCGGAGCTTACGCCCGGACATTCGCTCGCGCAAGCGCGCTCGGTCTTGCAATACAGGCGTTAATGCTGACCTCTCGATTTCAGTACTGATTTCGCCTTGCAATACGAGAGCGCCCGAGCATCGACGGAGGCGGCTCGTCGTCGGAAGCCAAGATCCGAAGCGCGACCTCATCGAAAGAATGCGACGTGCGCTCGGCCTGCGGCTCCCTCTGCTGCTGCGGCTCCTCCTCCGACCGATTCCCTTCGGCCGGACCTGGCAGGCCGTCAGACGGCTTCTCAGCGCTTCGTTTATCGGCGGCGTCGGCCTCGACATCCGCGAACTGCGCCCGGTGCCGCTCGGCCTGCTCGGCGGCAAGCTCGCGTGCACGCGCCTCGACGCGCCGCTGGTAGGCGGGCAGCGAATCGAACAGGTACTCGTCGGCAAGCTCGACAAGGCGCGTCAGTTGCTCCTCGGTGTAGCCCTCGTGCGTCGCGGTCGGAATAGCGCTCCGCTTGCGCTCGCGCTCGCGCTCGTCCAAGCGGTCGATGAGTTCGAGCGCCCTCAGCCGCATCGCGTCGCTCTCGGCGGTTGACGCAATCGCTTCTAGGCGTGCTCGCCGTTCATTGATCTCCATTGCGTCGCGCCTCCTCGCGGATCACCTGCAGCCGCTCCTGGACGGCATCCTCGAAGCTCGGACGGGCGAGCCTCGCGGCCCAGTCGGCGCGTGCGGCCGGAGTCGCGCCGAACTCGCGCAGCCATTCGAGGAGCCGCCGCGAGAGCCGGGCCTTCATGTCGATCAGGTGCCGCGCCTGCCCGCGCTTGTTCTCCACGCGGCGGTCCGCCAGCGCCGCGTCGATTGCTTCGAGCGTCGCCAGCATGGAGCCGATCTCCTCGGCCGCGAGCACGTCCAGGGGCTGCGCGTGCGGAAGCTCCATCAGTGACTGCGCGATCTCCTCGGCTCGCGGCGCGAGCACGCGCCCCGAGGCCGAGTAAGCGCCGTGGCGGACGCCTCGCGTGTTGCCGCGCGGTGCCGGAACGAGGCTCGCGGGGTTGCCGTCAGGGTTGTTCCTCACGGCTCCCAGCCTGCAGGGTGAAGCGGACGGAACGCCGCTCTACTTTGCAAACGCTTTGCAGACGAGCGCCGCCAGCGTCAGCGGTCGCTTTTGCCCCGAGGCGAGAAAGCGGCCCCTTCCAGCGGCTTTCACGAATGGGCGCGGCTGGGATCGAACCAGCGACCTCCCGCGTGTGAGGCGGGCGCTCTCCCGCTGAGCTACGCGCCCCGGGAAGGCAAGAGTAGCGCTACTCTTGACGAGCCCGGTCGCGCTAAGTGGGGAGCTAGCGGTTCCCTGAACCCGCAATCCGCTTTAGCGGGGCCGAATCCCTCCTCGAGGGGGTAACCGTCCGAGATAAAGGGCTTGCGACGTAAGTGTTGACGGCCAGGCTCCGCGCACTGGGAGTCTTCGAACCGCGTCAGATCCGGGAGGAAGCAGCGCTAAGGAGTGCCTCCCAGGTGCCGCGGGTCGGCCTGGCTCGAGCAAGCGTCGCCAGCACCGGCTCAGGCGGTCTCTCGACAGAAGGTGCGCGACCGGGCATTTCTCTCCGATAGGTTCCGCTCCGTGGTATTGGGGCTCGCCACGAGCAACAAGATCTGGCTCGCGCTGTTCGCGGGCGTGTTCATCGTCTTTGCGCTGCTCTCGGCCTTCGTCTTCCCGCGCTGGCGGCCGGACTTCCCCGGGGAGCAGGGCCGCAAGTGGTTCATCATCGCGACGCTGGCGCTCTTCGTAGCCATGCTCTTCGCCGTCAACGTCTTCGCCAAGGAGGACGAGGAGGAAGCGCACGGCGAGACGGCCACTGAGACGGCGACTACCACGGAGCCGGGCGTCACTGAGTCAACCCCCACGGAGTCGGCCCCCACGGACACGACACCCGGAACGGCCCAGGGCGACGCTACGGCTGGTAAGGCGCTCTTCACCGCCCAGGGCTGCGGGAGCTGTCATGCGTTCGCGGCCGCGGGCACGAACGCCACAGTCGGCCCGAACCTCGACGAGGCGTTGCAGGGCAAGGACGCGGTGTTCGTCCGCGAGTCGATCGTCGACCCGAACGCGGAGGTTGCCCAGGGCTTTCCGCAGGGGGTCATGCCGGGCGACTACGGCCAGAACCTCTCGGCGAAGCAGATCGCGGATCTGGTCGCTTTTCTCTCGCAGAGCTAGCGAAGCGGAGAGGGCGGGATTCGAACCCGCGACCCACGTTTCCGCAGGTACGCGATTTCCAGTCGCGCTCCTTAGGCCAACTCGGACACCTCTCCGAGGTCGGCCACATTAGCAGCGACTTTCGGCGCTGCCAGTGCGGCCTTCCCGTCTCGGAGGTCGCGGCGTGGGTGCGATCCCCGATCTACCTGGCCCGGCTGTGCCCGGAGGAGTCGGCGGCGGTGCAGGCGGATACGGGACGGTCAAGGTGGCCGCCGAGTCCCGGAGTGGTGCGAGGGGTTTCAAATGCGGGCTCAGTTCCGCCCGAGCATCGCCACGCCGCACTCTTGGCCCGCCGTCTCGCGTGGGCCGAGCGTCGACGTGCTCAGCTGCTGAAGAACCCGACCAACTCGTGGGCGACGGGTTCGGGGGCCGTAAGCGGGCCAACGTGGCCGGCGCCGGCGATCTCGGCGATGCGGACGTCGGCGAGCCGCTCGCTGAGGTCGCGCGCAGCATGCTTGAACTCGATGCGCGAGCGCTCCCCGTGGAGAACGAGCACCGGCATCGAGATCCTCTGGAGCAAAGCTTCCTCGAAGGTCCGGTTCACCTCCGGGAGTTCCTGGACGACCACTGGAAGGGCGGCTTGGGCGCGTTCTGCCACGCCCGGCGTCGAGAAGAGCGCCTGCTCGTCCGCCCCGAGGCCGATGATCTCGCCCGTTGCGACTTGCACGGCATCGGCGGGCCTACCTGCGGCGATTGCGGCCTTGACGCGCGCAAACTGCTCCTCACTCATAGGCGGCTCCAGCGCCGGGAAGGGGGGCTCGTAGAGCGCAAGAGCGCGGACGCGAGCCGGGGAGAGAGCGGCCCCGCCGAGCGCCCAGACGGCCCCGCTTGAATGGCCGAACACGCCTACCGGTTCGCCGATGCTCTCCACGAATGTGGCGACGTCCTCGAACTGGCGTTCACGCGAGTGGTCGGCGTGATCACCGCTCAAGCCACGACCTCTCGTGCTCATCAGGTAGCACGTGAAGTGCTCGACCAGGAATGGGAGCATGAAGAACCACGAGACCTCGCCATCGCCCAACCCGCCGTGAACGAGAACGATCGGCGCCCCTTCTCCCTGAGCCCGTCCCGCGATCTCCGTGCCGTCGGTCGAAACCGCCACATGGATCTGATCCTCGTCCACGTCGCCTCCTTAGGCCTCGTCGAGCAGAGGTCGGTAGTTCGATCGGAAGATCCTTTGGCCGAGGGCGCGTAGGACCGTGTTTCGGATCGCCGTCGGTAGGTAGCGAGTTCGGTCCCGGCGATGCGTCTGCGCACGAACCCAGTCCGTTCGTGGCCGGCGACGGGCCTCGAACGCCGACAGGGCGGCTGGAACCACGTCGGATTGCTGCAGGCACTCGGCGAGCACCAGCGCGTCTTCGAGCGCCATCGCGGCGCCCTCGGCCATGTTGGGCGAGGGCGCATGCGCCGCGTCGCCAATGAGTACTACCCGCCCGCGAACCCAGGCGTCGAGCGCAACCTCCTCGATCGTCGAGCGGTGCGCGAGTGCCGGGTCCGGGAGCGAGTCGATGAGGGTGGGCGCGGGCTCTGCAAAGCCGGAGAAGAGCTGGCCGAGATCATCGTGCCGTTCCGTGCTGGATCGCGACGCGACGTCGCAGTAGCAGTACACGCGGCCATTCCCGATCGGGATCATGAGGAAGGCCGTGCGGTGGCCGAGCATCACCGACCAGGTCGTGATCGCGGGCGGGCAGGCTGTGATGAACCGCCATCCCATTTGTCCGACCGGGCGGGCGGTCGCTTGGTCACCGAAGGTGAGCTGGCGAACGGCGCTGCGAATTCCGTCCGCGCCGATCACGAGGTCATACTCGCCGGCGGTCCCATCGCCGAACTCGGCCGTGACGGCTCCCTCTTGCTCGCGGAGCCGGCTGACCTCGACTCCCATCCGGATTGACACGTCGCGAGCCCCGTCGAGCAGGATGGCATGGAGATCCGCGCGATGGAGTGCCAAGCAGGGGCCGACGCTGTCCCACAGCTCCGCCAGATCGACCTCGAAGAGCAACCGGCCGCGGTGGTCGCTAAAGCGCTGCCGCCCGATCACGATTCCTCGCTCCAAGACCGCCTGCTGGAGGCCGAGCCCGCGCAACGCACGGGAGGCATTCCCGGGCAGGTAGATACCCGTGCCCGCCCCGTCCCACGTGGGCTCCCTTTCGACCACTTCGGGCGCGAAGCGCGCACGGGCGAGCGTTCGCGCCACAGCGAGCCCAGCGATGCCACCTCCGACGATGAGAATTCGCATCTCGGCTATCTCGGCCGACTTGCCCGCGACAGGAAGTCGAGGATCGCCTCATTGGCCGCGGCGGGGTTCTCCTCGTTCATGAGGTGCGACGCTGCCGCGATCTCGACCCGTTCCGCGTTCGGCAGCAGCTGTTGCAGGCGGTCGGTCAGCCGCGGCAGGTAGGCGGGACTCCGCTCTCCGGTCATGAGCAGCGTCGGGGTCTGGACACTGCGCACGTCGTCGTCGCTCAACGGCGGAAAGCCCGCCCCGAGCACCTGCGCCCGTAGTGCGCGCACATTCTCCTGTGCCTGCTGCTTGCGCCCCTGCGGAAGCCGCTCCCAGGCGTCCTTTCCGAGCAGACCAGAGCCATATGCCTGCATCCCCGCCTCGTCCTCGCCGCGCCGGAACGCCTTTTCGGCGGGTAAGGCCGTCTTCGCGGCGAAGCCGAGGATCGTAAGCGCGGTCCTCGGTCGCACAACGAAGAGCCGGAGCAGCACCGAAAGGCGCGGCCGCGTGCTTATGAAGAGCGACAGCACGGGCGGCTCCTGGAGCACGAGACTGCGCACAACCTGCGGGTGTCGAATCGCGGCCAGCAAGCAAATGAGCCCACCCCATGAGTGGCCGACGAGGTGGGCGGGGGTGGCGTCCATCACCTGCAGGTAGGTGACCAGGTCGTCCACGTGCGGGAGTGTCTGGTTGTCCGCATCCGGCTCGATGTCCTCATTGGGCCGCGCGTAGCGGCGGCTGTAGGCGATCGCGCGGTAAGAGGCGCCGATCGCCGGGAGCTGCTGGACCCACGAGCGGAGATCGTCGGCGCTGCCGTGGACGAAGACAACAGGCTCGCCCTCACCGTGCTCGCGGTACGCAAGAGCGGCCCCATTGACATGGGCGATCCGGACCCCGTCGAACGAGCTCATCGTCGCGTCTTCGGTGGCATGCGCCGTGTCGCCCGGCATTGCTGCTCCTTTGAGGTTCGGCAATAACGGCTGACGGAGACGCTACGAGCGGGCCGCCGGCCGGGCAATCGGGAGTTCTCCCCATGCCACGAGCCCGTGCTCCATCGCGAACAGAGTCGCTGCCGCGCGAGTCGAGACGCCGATCTTGCGGTAGGCGTTCTGGATGTGGTGGTCGGCGGTCTTCGACGAGATTCCCAGCGCGGCCGCGATCTCCTTGGTCTGCAGGCCACGGGCGAGCATGCCGACGACCGTCGCCTCACGCTCCGTAAGCCCCGCGGGTCTCGCGAGTCGCGGCACTTGCTGCCCGGCGGCATCCAAGACCGCGGTCACTGCGTCAGCATCGAGCCGGCCGGCGCTTGCCTCCCGCGCGAGCTCGTCCGCCGCGTGCTCGGGCGGCAGTGCCTCGCGATTAGGGCGCGGCGCCGTCATCGCGCAATAGGCGTCAGCCACGGCCAGCACGCGGGCCGGCAGCGTGAGCTCCCCACCGGCGACTCCGCGGTGGTAGCCGGAGCCGTCGAGGCGCTCGTGGTGGGCTCCGGCAACGGATGCGACCGACGCGAGGAACTCCGAGCGCGCGAGGACTCGCTCGGTGTAATAGGGATGGAGCCTCACCTGCTCCCACTCATCCGCGTTCAGCGGTCCGGGCTTCTGCCAGATCCGCGCGGGGGCCGCGACTCGGCCGAGGTCGTGGACGAGCGCCGCTTGCCCAAGCGCAGCGAGCCCGCCTTCGTCCATCCGGCAGCGCTGCGCGGCCGCTGCGGCGAGCTCCGCCACGGCCGCGGAGTGACCCGCCAGATACGGCGAGATCAGATCGGCGAAGTTGCCCATCGCCGAGAGCGCGCGATCCAGCGCGTCGGCCTCGAGAAACAACGGCGGACCTGGCTCGCAGGAGAGCGTCTCTTCCCAGACTGAGGCGTGCTCGTCCCAGGCGAGGATCTCCCTCACATGTTCGGTGAGGCAGGCAGCGACCTCCGGGTCGAAGGCGTGCCCTGCACGATCGCGCGCCAGCCGCACGACGCGTTCCTCACCTCCGATCAGGTGCTGGAAGGCGGCATCCACCGCGAGATGGACGATCCGCATCGGCAGCGCGATCTGGTCGCCTTTCGCGCGGCCCAGTGGGCCGTGGCCGTCCCAGCGCTCGAACCGGTGCGCGAACAGGCCCTGCACCGATCCTGAGAGACCCAACCCATCGGCAAGCATCCCCGCCACCTCGCACGAGGCGGTGAGATGCGGACGCATCTCCCGCGCCATCCTCGGCAGCCGCCGGACGGCCTGGCCCGCGCGCACCAGCCCTCGGCTCTCCGAGTCGGGAAGCGCGCGCAGTAGCCCGGACAGAACCTCCAGTCCTGACCCGTACCTGACGGGGTGGAAACGGGCCAATAGCGAATCGCCGAAGACCTCCGCCGTGACGTGCGCGTCCGTGGTGCAGCCTGAATGGGAAAGGAGGCAGGCGTAGTACGTCTGCGACACCTGCTCGCCGCCGAGGCCCAGGCGGTCGGCGAGCCGCATCGCAATCAGCGTGCTGTGCAGGCCGTGCTCGAACGGGAACCCCATGCCGAGGTCCGACGCCAGACACAGGGCCGCGACCAGCTCCGCGCTGCGGACCTGTCCGCCCTGCGACGCTCCAGTCGACACGACACGAGCGTACCCCGCACGCTCGTGGGCGACCTTCGCCGGGCTATTGCCTTGCCGTAAGCGGTCGCACGATGATCGACGCCGGCGTTCCGAACTGGCGGCCCAGCACTCACGCGTACTCCACGGGCTCTGTCGGGTGGCTTGCGGTCACAGCCGCTCACAGCGGTTTCGAGCTGCTTCGAAATGCCCGTATCCAGTCGTAGTTCCCCGCAACGCGCCGGTCGTAGCCGGAGATACCCGCAGGCGTCTCGCCGGTCTTCGACAACCGGCCTTGATGTGTGGTGTGTCGCGCGCGCGGGTCAAGACTGCCGACCACCACATCCAGAACGCCTACCGCAGATCGGCGTCTCGACTCGCGCGGCAGCGACGCTGTTCGCGATGGAGCACGGGCTGCTGGCATGGGGAGAACTCCCGATTGCCCGGCCAGAGGACCGCTCATAGGGTCCACCCTTGCTCGCGTTCTCGACCCTACTTCCACTACTTCGAGGAGACGCCATGAAAAAGCTCATCGTCATCGGGCTCGCGATCCCGGCCCTGGCGCTCGCGGCGGCAGCCCTGAGCTCCGGAGGCACGAGCAACGCAGCCCTCCACGCTCACCCGACCGCAACCGCCCCATCGACTCCGCAAGCACTCGCACCGATGCTCGCCAGGGCTCGGCTCGCCACCGCTAAGTACGCGACGAGCCTCCGGCGGGCGCGTGCCGCCGGCTACCGGACGATCGTCACGCAGCACATTCCCGACATGGGCCACCATTTCCTGAACCCCAACATCACCGGCTTCGACATCACGAGGCCGCCGATCCTCGTGTACGTCAAGCGCGGCAGGAACTGGCAGCTCGTCGCCTTCGAGTGGGTCTTCACGGAGACCCCGCCCACGCCACCGCTACCGGGGGCGCGGTACGGGTCCTTTGCGGCCGCCTGCCACTACGTCGACGGCACCTTCGTGCCGGCCGCGGCCGAGGCCGACTGCCCACCGAGGAGCCCGACGAGCGGCGCGAAATTCGGCTTCTGGCACCCGGATTTCGTGACCCTCCACCTCTGGGCCTGGTACCCCAACCCGGACGGGATCTACAACGGCACCAACCGGCTCGTGCGGCCGTTCAACAGCGGCTGAGCGCTGCTTCTACGGCGCCACAAAGTAAAGGGAGAGCCCAGGCCCCACGGCCTGGGCTCCCGGCTTCCATGTCACCCGATAGCGGCCCGGCCTAGCGATCGAGGGAAGTTCCGATCCCGCTTCACAGCGCCGCCGTACAGGGAGGTGGCCGGGCCATGACGAAGACCCCCAGCGACATCGCCGGACTTGACGGCGGGCTCGTCAGCTTGACCTCGGCTCAGCTCGACGACCTCGAGGTGCGGGTCGAGGGTCTATTACTGTGCGCGGACGACGTGGGTTGGGACGATGCCCTGCTGATCTGGAACGGCATGGTGGCCAGGATTCCCGCGCTCGTCCTCCAGCCGACCTCTGCCCACGACGTCGCTGCGGCTGTCGGAACCGGTAAGGCGTGAATGTGCTGCGTCTGCTGATCGTCGGAGCCGGTGTGGCCGGTCTTGCGCTCGCGCGCGCCCTGTATCAGCGGGGCATCACCGCTGATGTGGTCGAGCGGGTGAGTGACTGGCAATCAACGGGGGCCGGCCTGGACCGAATCTACCGATCCCTGCGCGCCAGTTGCGCGCCAGTGAGCGCCAGTTCCCAGCGGTCTCTAGCGGTTTCAAGCGGTAAAGCGGGACGCGCCATAAAGACGCCGAAACCGACCTAGCGAAGCGGGTTTCGGCCTAGCTTGAGCGGAGGGGGAGGGATTTGAACCCTCGACGAGCCTAACGACCCGTAACGGTTTTCGA
>CAWFZH010000014.1:0-331162 GCA_963820335.1 uncultured Actinomycetes bacterium
CTGCCGAAGCGGCTCTTCGAGAGCCCGAACGACGATCGCGGAACCGGTGCGCTCGTCGGCCTCGGAACTGTCGCTCTTGATCGCCTTGACGGCGTTCAGGAGCGCGACGCCCCCGCCCGGGACGATGCCCTCTTCGAGAGCGGCCCGGGTCGCCTGCACGGCGTCCTCGACGCGATGCTTCTTCTCCTTCATCTCCGTCTCGGTTGCGGCGCCGACCTTGATCACTGCAACGCCGCCGGCCAGCTTGGCCAGCCGCTCCTGCAGCTTCTCGCGGTCGAAGTCGGAGTCGGTGGTCTCGATCTCGGCCTTGAGCTGCTTGATGCGGGCCTTGATCGCGTCCTTGTCACCCGCGCCGTCGATGATCGTCGTCGCGTCCTTGTCGATGACGACTCGGCGGGCGCGGCCCAGCTGCGAGAGCTTCGTGTTCTCGAGCTTGAGGCCCATCTCCTCGGTAATCACCTCGGCGCCTGAGAGGATCGCAATGTCCTCGAGCATGCGCTTGCGGCGGTCACCGAAGCCCGGCGCCTTGACGGCGACGGCCGTGAACGTGCCGCGAAGCTTGTTGACGACGATCGTCGCCAGTGCCTCGCCCTCGACGTCCTCGGAGACGATCAGCAGCGGCTTGCCGGACTGGATGACCTGCTCCAGAACGGGCAGGAGGTCCTTGACCGCGGTGATCTTCTGGTTGGCGACAAGGATGTACGGGTCGTCGAGCACGGCCTCCATGCGCTCGGCGTCGGTGATCATGTACGGCGAGAGGTAGCCCTTGTCGAACTGCATGCCCTCGGTGAACTCGAGCTCGAGCCCGAAGGTCTGGCCCTCCTCGACGTTGACGACGCCGTCCTTGCCGACCTTGTCGATCGCGTCGGCGATCACGTCGCCGATCTCGCGCTCGCGCGCAGAGATCGTGGCCACGCGGGCGATGTCTTCCTTGCCCGAGATCGCCTTCGACTGCTTCTTCAGGTCCTCGACGACGCTCTCCACGGCCTGCTCGATGCCGCGCTTGAGCCCCATCGGGTTCGCGCCGGCAGCGACGTTCTTCAGGCCCTCGCGGACGATCGCCTGGGCGAGGATGGTCGCGGTCGTCGTGCCGTCACCGGCGACGTCGTTCGTCGAAGTGGCGACCTCACGGACGAGCTGCGCGCCCTGGTTCTCGAAGACGTCCTCGACCTCGATCTCGCGCGCGATCGTGACGCCGTCGTTCGTGATCGTCGGCGCGCCGAACTTCTTGTCCAGAACGACGTACCGACCCTTCGGGCCAAGGGTGACCTTGACCGCATCGGCGAGGATGTTGACGCCCCGCTCGAGTGAGCGCCGCGCCTCCTCGTTGAACTTCAGTTCCTTGTGTGCCATGCGTAAGTTCCTTTCTCCTCGCTAGGCGGAAGCGCCCGCGAGCTCCTTCTTCTTGGTCGTTTTAGAGCCCTTGGACGAGACGACCTTGGCGAGCACATCGGACTCGCGCAGGATCAGGACGTCGTCGGCGCCGAGCTTGATCTCGGTGCCGCCGTACTTGGAGTAAATGATCTCGTCGCCTACTGCGACTTCCATCGGGACGAGCTCACCACTGTCGTTGCGACCACCCGGGCCAACTGCGAGGACCTTGCCGCGCTGCGGCTTCTCCTTCGCGGTGTCGGGCAGGACGATGCCGCTGACGGTCGTCTCCTCTTCCTCGAGGGGCTCGACGATCAGGCGGTCGCCCAACGGTTGAACATCCATCTATCTGCCTCCCTACGTTCGTACTTTGTGACAGGGGTTGGCACTCTCGCTTGTCGAGTGCCAGAGCATCGTATCAAGCTTGGTTAGGCCAGGCGGCGCGGTCGGCAGGCCTGGAAACGCGCTGGCGACCCGAGTTTGTGACACTAGCGCGATGCGTCGAGAATTCTCCGCCGGCGGGGTCCTCGTGCGTCGCCTGCGGGGCCGCTGGTGGCTCGCCGCGATCCGTCCAGGGGGCCGAGCCGAAGGGGGTGTGGGCGCTCCCGAAAGGGCTGATCGGGCCCGGCGAGAGCCCGGAGGAGGCGGCGCTCCGCGAAGTGGGGGAGGAAACAGGGCTCGAGGCTTCCCCGGTCGAGAAGCTCGGCGACGTCAAGTACGTCTATACCTGGGACGGTGAGCGGGTCTTCAAGATCGTGAGCTTCTACCTCTTCCGCTACCGATCCGGCCGCATCGGCGACATCGACCCCGAGCAGCGGATCGAGGTCGACGAGGCGCGGTGGCTGCCGCTCGAGGAGGCGCTGAGGCTGCTTGCGTACAAGGGCGAGCGCGAGATGGCCGCGAAAGCGCTCGCCGCGCTGGAGAAGACCGTATGATCCTGCCGCCCCTGCCTGCCGTCCCATGCGCGAAAGCCATATGTACGCCCTGAACTTCTACTCACCAATGGTCGCAGACCAACTGCGCTCTCGCCGCAAGACGGCCACGATCCGTCTCGGGGACAAGTCCCAGAAGTACAAGAAGGGGATGATCGTCCAGGTGCTCGCCGGCGCGAGGTACAGCCCGCGGCAGAAGATCTTCGAGGCGGTCATCGACAAGGTCGAGGTCAAGCGGCTCGCGGAGCTCTCGCCGCGCGACATCGAGCACGACAACCCGGAGATCCGGCGGCCCGAGGACCTCGCGACGTTCCTCGGCCAGCTCTACAACCGCGAGGTCACGGAGAACGACACGGTGACGCTCATCCGCTTCAGCGAGATCCGCCTGATCTGATCTAACGACCGGGCTTGCGGATGGGCCCGCCGAATGCGGTGGGCGGCCGGAGCTCCGCACCACAGGCCTCGCACTCGACCGCGAAAGCCGACGAGAACCGCGCGTCGCAGTCGGGACAGCGCGAGCGGATCTCCCCCTGGCACTGCGGGCAGGCGGCCGGCAGCTCGCCCTCGGACTCGTCGAAGTAGCGCTGGGCGAAACCGCACCGCAGGCAAAAGGCGACCCAGTCCCCGAGCGTCTTGCGGCGTTCCTCGCGCAACCAGTCGGATGCCTTGCCCACGGGTCTACGTTAGCCAGGTTGCTCGCGCCTCAGAGAGAGGTGTACTGTCGCCCCGTGGCCATCCTGATCGCGTTCTTCCTCATTGCGTGGCTCTGCAACGCGCTCTCGCTGGCAGTCGCAGACTGGATCTTCGACGGCGTCCAGATCGACGGCTTCTGGCCGCTCGTCATCGGCGGGGCCGTGCTCGGGATCGCGAACTCGATCGTCAAGCCAATCCTGACGCTGCTGACCCTCCCGCTCATAATCCTGACGCTCGGCCTATCGCTCTTCGCCATCAACGTGGCCATGCTGGCCCTCGCCGAGTGGATTGCCCCCGACTTCTCGATCGACGGCTTCTGGACCTACATCGGGGCGACGATCGTCGTCTGGCTGGTCAACTACATCCTCCATGGGCTGTTCGGGCTACGCGGGGAAAGAGAACCGGTGGTACCTTCGTAGCCATGTGCCGCTGGCTCGCATACTCAGGCTCGCCGGTGCTCCTCGAGGAGCTGCTCCTCAAGCCGAAGTACTCACTGATCGACCAGAGCCTGCACTCGCGGATGGGAGCGACGACGACGAACGGCGACGGATTCGGCGTCGGCTGGTACGGCGCCGAGGACACACCGGCCGTGTTCCACAGCATGGAGCCCGCCTGGAACGACCGGAACCTGCACGAGCTGGCAAAGCACATCAGCTCCCCGGTCGTCTTCGCCCATATCCGTGCGTCCACCGGGACGGCGGTGCAGCAGACGAACTGCCATCCCTTCCGCCACGGTCGCTGGCTCTGGATGCACAACGGCGCCATCCGGGACTTCCAGCGTGTGAAGCGCGATCTCCGCCTGGCCATCGACCCCGACCTCTACGCGGAAATCGAAGGGTCAACCGATTCCGAGACGTTCTTCTACCTGGCGCTCACGTTCGGCCTCGAGGACGATCCTCCGAAGGCCCTCGCGGAGGCCGTCGGCTTCATCGAAGCGACTGGGAAGAAGCACGACGTCGAGGATCCGATCCAGATGACGGTCGCGACGACTGACGGAGAGAACGTCTGGGCGTTCCGCTACTCGAGCGAGGGCGACTCGCGCTCGCTCTTCTTCAGCACTGACGTCCGCTTGCTGAAGGAGCTCTACCCGGACGACGCACGACTGCAGGGCCTCGGCGAGGAGTCGCGGTTGATCGTCTCGGAACCGCTCGGGGACCTCGCCGGAGCCTGGAACGAGGTGCCGGAGTCGAGCTGGGGAGTCGTCCAGCCGGGGCAGGACGAGATCCACCCGTTCACACCGACGTCGGCGACCAAGCCGGTCGCATAAGCGCGGCGGCCGCTCCGCGTTTCAGTGGCTGAAGCTCGTCGCCGTGCCCTCGTGCATCGGTGCCGGTTGCTTCTGGAGCCGCGGAAGCTGCCGCTTGACATCGGCGACCAGCAGGTCGGCGACGTCGTGGCTGAAACCGCGCTTGACCACCACGCGGAGTGCGGCCAGGTCGGTCCGGTTCTCGGGGAAGGTGTAGGCGGGCACGAGCCAGCCGCGTTCCCGGAGCGCGTTCGAGACGTCGAAGACGGAGTAGTTGTCGACGTCGTCGTTCAGCGTGAACGCGAAGACGGGGAGCTCGTCTCCCCGTGTGATCAGCCGGAACGGCCCCAGTTCTTCGATCTCCGCGGAGAGGCTCGTAGCGACCTCGCGCGCGTACGCCTGGACCCTGGTGTACCCGTCGAACCCGAGCCGCAAGAAGTTGTAGTACTGCGCCACGACCTGCGCGCCCGGACGCGAAAAGTTGAGCGCGAAGGTCGGCATGTTGTCGCCGAGGTAATTGACCCAGAGCACGAGGTCGTCGGGGAGGGCCTCCTGGTCGCGCCAGAGCGCCCAGCCGACGCCGGGGTAGACGAGCCCGTACTTGTGGCCGGAGGCGTTGATCGAGGTCACGCGCGGCAGCCGGAAGTCCCACTCGAGATCGGCATCGATGAACGGTGCCACGAAACCGCCGGATGCGCCGTCGACGTGCACCGGTACGTCCAACCCCGTCCGGGTCTGGAGGTCGTCGAGCGCGTCGCAGATCCCCTTGATCGGCTCGTACGAGCCGTCGAAGGTCGAGCCGAGGATGGCCACGACGCCGATCGTGTTCTCGTCGCAGCGCGCAACGGCCTCCTCGGCGGAGAGGTTGAAGCGATCGCCTTCCATCGGAACGAGCCGCATCTCCACATCCCAGTAGTTGGCGAACTTCTCCCAGCAGACCTGCACGTTGATGCCCATGACGAGGTTCGGGCGGTCGGTCGCCTCACCGGCGTCCGCGCGGCGTTTCTGCCAGCGGCGCTTGAGGGCGAGCCCGCCCAGCATGGCGGCCTCGCTCGAGCCGGTTGTCGAGCAGCCGACTCCCTCGTCGGGCCCGTGCCAGAGCTTGCTCAACATGTTGACGCAGCGCACCTCCAGCGCCGCGGTCTGCGGGTACTCGTCCTTGTCGATCATGTTCTTGTCGAGGCACTCCGCCATCAGCGCCTCGGCCTGAGGCTCCATCCACGTCGTCACGAAGGTCGCGACGTTCAGGCGTGCGTTGCCGTCGAGCATCAGCTCGTCGTGAATGATCTGGTAGGCGACGTCGGGCGGCAGCTCGCCGGCCGGCAGCTCGTGGCGCGAAACGCGGTTGCCTTCGAGCGTGAAGAGCGGGAAATCGTGGGTCGTGGTCATCGGAAGCTCCTTTGTCGTAGAGCGACTCAACTCTCACCTGCGAAGCCCGGCGCTGCATCGTCCATTCGGGGTGAGTCCGTGCGTGCCCCCGCATGAGACGGGTCGCTTCCGCGACCTGGTGGATGGCCATCCTGTTCGCCGGCGGATCGGCCTGCTTCGTGGTGGCTTCGCTTCCCGGTTTCGTGCAACTCGTGGGCTCGGAGGTGGTCGGAGTCGTCTACTTCGTCGGCTCGCTCCAGTTCACGGCGGCTGCAGCGATCCAATGGCTGGCGACGATCCGGCGACTCGGCCTCGACTGGTGGAGCAGCGCGATCCAGTTCGTCGGGACGCTCCTGTTCAACCGGAACACGTACGACGCCATGCAGGCAGGGTTGGATGCGAGCTCGTACGACCGGCTCGTCTGGACGCCCGACGTGCTCGGCTCGATCTGCTTCCTCATCGCGAGCTACCTCGCGTACGCGCAGGCCTGCGGCGGTTTCATCCGCCGTCCGCGGCGCGACCGCGAGTCGGTGATGGCTGTGCTCAACCTCGCGGGCTCCGTCGCGTTCGGGATCGCAGCGATCGCGGCGTACTGGGTTCCGACGTCCGGATCTGTTCTGGACCTGGCCGCCGCAAACGGTTTTACGGCCCTCGGCGGCCTCTGCTTCCTCATCGGGGCGCTCCTGCTCCTGCCCAGACGTGTCGGTTCACCCCAGTCGGATGATGCCCTCCGGCCGCATCGCTCGTAGCCTCGTCGCATGAGCTCCACGATCGTGGTCGGGTACGACGGCGAAGACGCGGCGGCGCGGGCGCTCGACCGCGCCATCGAGGAGGCGCGCGCCGGCGGCGACGAGCTCGTCGTCGTCTCGGTGGCGGAGATGCCGTTCAATCCCGAGGGGCCGCAGAATTTCGGGACGCTCGACGACACGCCCGCACGCATGATCCCGCTGGTCGAGCCCGAGGAGCTCGAGCCGGTGCGGGAACAGGCGCGCGCGAAGATCGAGGCCGCCGGGATCGCCGCCGACTATGTCTGGGGAGCCGGGGAGCCCGCCAGCGCCATCGTCGGGGCCGCGAAGGATCGGGGGGCGCGGCTGGTCGTGCTCGGCGCTCATCACCACGGCCTGCTCAGCCGGCTCCTGGGCACGGACGTCGCCGCCGTGGTGAAGCGCGACGCCGGGTGCGACGTGCTCGTCGTCGACTGACGGGTGTCGGATCGTGATCGCCTAGACCGCGACGCTCACGGGAGACGTCGCGATCCAGACCGTGGCGGCCAGGAAAATGAGGTAGCCGACCACGAGCATCGTCTTGCGTAAGGCAGGGGCATGGAGCTTCGTGCTCATCCCCGCGAAGAACAGCGCGACCGCGAAGAGAACGACGCCGAGAACGTAGTTGGACGCCCGCTGGATGTTCCGGTGCACCTGGGCAGTTAGCGCGTCCGCGTTCTTATCCAGCCGAGCGGCTTCGGCCTCCGCGGCCAGCCGGTATTCAGGCAACGCGAACGGTGTCGGCGGAGCGCCTGCCGTCTGGAGTGGTTTCGTCGCGATCCACGCGTTGAACGCGGGCTTGAACTCGTCCCGGAAGCGTGCCCGGTAGAAGTTGACCAGCTCGGTCTCGCCGCGGGCATACGCGTCCACCCACTGCATGAACGTCGCGACGTCGACCTCTTTCTGCGCGTTGGACAGGTCCGCTTCGCGGGCCGCCTCGATCCGGGTCTTGTTGACGGTGCCCGACGTCTTCGCCTGCTCCCCGTTCCAGCGCGTTGCCTGATAGCTGCTCCACGCGGTCGCGACGGCCGAGATGGCGAGCAGAACCGTGGCGGCGATCTCGACCCAGTCCCGCCCGTGGCTCTCGGTCACGAGGTCGGGTTCCCCCGAGCGTCACAGGGCAGCTGCACGCGCTCGTCGATGGCCTGCAGCGCCTCGTCGATGATCCGAAGCGTCCGCTCCATCGCGACGGGCCGGACGCCGCCGACCCCCTTCTGAAACGGACTGTCGAGGAACTGGATCAGCAGCAGCATCGCGACAACGACCGTGGCCACAGATCCCATCAGCACCGCCTGTGTGGCGGCGCCCTCACTGCTGTCGGCGAAGAACAACATGAACACGAAGACGACGCCGGAGATGAGGATCAGAATCAGCCACAGCGGAGTCGGAATGACGCCGACAGCCCCGTGGATCCGGTCGGACCGGGCCGCTTCGCGCTCGGAGGTCTGGTCCAGCCATTGGTCATAGGCCGCCTCCTGGCTCGGCGTCTGCGGACGAACAGTCTGGAGGGTGCGGAAAAGCTCGACTCCCCAGGGGTTGATCGCATCCCCCTGGGTGCCTGCCTCCGTGCGCGGCCATTCGGTGTGGACCACCGAGCGGCCGTAGCACACCAGTTCGCCGGTGAGCTCGGCGGCGACGGGAGCTCCTCCTAGGAACTGCGCGGTCTGCACCTGCTGCACGAGGACGAGCGCCTCCTGTTCGGCGCCTGTTCTCGACTGGTCGTAGCTCTCGAAGGCGAGAAAGACGACGAGCCCGAGCAGCACCGAAAACCCGGTCGCCAGCACACCGAAGACCCCCGAGGCACGGTCGCCGTCGGTGAAACGGCTGCCCTCGGGCGCACCTCTCCGCACCAGCAGCATCGCCGTCACCGCGAGAGCGGTGATCACGACGATGACGATGGCCGGCCAGATCGAGGTTCAGTGAGAACCGCCCTGGAGCTGCTGCCGCCAGCCGGAGAGCACGCCGTGAACCTGCTCGGCTCCGACGATGGCGTCGTCGGGCAGCGGCAGCTCGACGGGATGGAGGATGAACGCTCGCGTCTGAGGCCCGCCCAGCCCGCCGTGGAACGAGATCAGCTCCTCGAACGCGCAGCCCTCCTCGAGGTCCGGCTCGTAGAAGCTGCCGACCATGATGTCGGCCACGTGCGCGAACCCGTCCGTGCGCAGGAGGTGGCGAGGCGCATTCGGGGAGAACGGCGCCAGCGGGTCCTCGCCCTCGACCGTTCCGTCCGCGAGGTAGTGGGCGCCGGCGGGGCCGAGCGCAACCGGGCCGCGCTCCGAGGATCGAACGAGGAGCCAACCAACGTGTGGGTGCGCGCGGAGTGCCGGGATCAGCCGCGGGTGACGCTCGTCGATCTCCTCCAGCGTGAGCCGGCGCGGCTCCTCCATCAACGAGACGAGACCGAGGTTTCCCGAGCCGAGCACGACGACCTCCCGATCCGACACGTCCTGCTTCGAGCGCTTGCCCTGCTTCTCGTCCGGCCGTCCGGTCGCCTCGCCGACCGCGAGGCCGACCATCGAATGCTGTTCGTCGCCCCCGGCGATCTCCTTGACGGCTCCCTGCTGGAGCGAGCGCTCGACGAGCTCGTCGAGCCCGTAGCCGTTCCTCTGCTTGAACGTCGCTCCCTGCGTCTGACCGTGGTCGGAGAGCACGACGATCTCGTAGGGGCGTGGCGCGTAGCGGCGCGCACGGTCGATGCGACCGAACTGCTGGTCGAGCTTGCGCAGCGCCTCCAGGGTGTCTGCGCGCTCGAGGCCCGAGTGGTGCGCAACCTCGTCGTAGCTCGAGAAGGTCGCGTAGACGGCCGGGCGGCCGCGCATCATGTCCGTGAGAACGCCGTAGACGATCAGGTCGCGGACGACCACGCACATCGCGCCGCGCAGGAATGGGTACACGCCGCCTCGGTGGCCGCGCGGCTGCACGTCCCGGCGGATCGCACGCAGCGCCGCAGTCCACTCGAGCAACACCTCGAACGCGAAAAGGACGAGGGAGCGAGTGACGTTGAACCCGTTGGCGAAGAACGCGCGATAGCCGGGGTTGGCGTGCTTCTCCGCCTCCATGCGGCTGACTGTCAGGATGACCTCCTCGGCCTCACCCGAGAGGAGGTTGCCGCGACTCGAGCCGCCGTTGATCAGGAGGCCGATGCCCGTGGCCCGATCGCGCTCGATCCGCGCGCAGTCGTCGGGAGCTGAGCAGGCGGTGAGCATGCCGCTCTCCTTGTCCACCCAGCGAAACGCCGGGATGTCGTCGTTGGAGCCGAGCAGGATCCCCGCCTGGCTCGCTCCCGTCTGCGAGGAGAGGTCGGTCTCCCACTCGGTCAGCCCGTGCGTGCCCTCGGCGACCCAGCGGGCCATGTTCGGCGCGTTCCCGTCCCGCATCGCCCTTCGGAGCACGGTGAGCGCGAGCCCGTCGATCTCGAGGTAGATGATCCCGGGCACGTCAGTCCGGGTTGCGCCGCCCTGGCGTTTGGCGATGCGCTGGACGACCTGGAGCGTGTAGGTGTCGTCGTCGTTCGTCCCGAAGATCACTTCGAGGACGACGCTGACGGCGGCGACCAGGAGCGCCGCGAGCAGCGCCCAGCCGAAGGTGTCCACCACAAACGTGTTGTCCAGCGCATCCGACGCGAGCTTCAGCACGAGGGCGTTGGCCATCAGGACGAGCAGGAAGCCGAGCGCGAGCATGAACGGCAGCCGCAGCGCCGCGAGCACCGGCGGGATCACGGCGTTCAAGGCAGCAACGACCGCGGCGACCGCCAGCGCGCCGACCGGCCCCGCGATGTCGACGCCGGGCAGGATTGCGGCAGCCACCCCCAGCGACGCCGCCGTCAGCGCCCAGGACAGGAGCAGGCGAAGTGGCTTGAACCGCGGGCGCTCGGGCTGCCAGGCGACGGCTTCCCCATAGGCGGCCGGCGAGGGGGACATGGTCATCCCTCGTCCTTCCCGGCGCGCTTCGCCTCTTTCTTCGCCGCCCGCGACGCCTTCTGCTCCGCGACCTTGACCTTCGCGTCGGCGTACGCACCACCGACGAGCACCTTGCCGCCGGTCCAGCCGAAGACGAGCACCACGAGTACGAACGCGAACACGACGTTCCAGGCCGTGACGATCAACTGCTGCGCGGTCGAGTAGGCGACAGCCGTCTCGTGTGGGACGTCACAGCACGTGTCGAGCGCCAGCGCGTTCGTCGCCTGGGTGATGCCGATGGCGCCGGGCGTGAAGGAGACGACATTCGCGAGCGACCCCGAGCCCGTAATCCACATGATCGACTCGAAAGTGACCGGAATCGCGAAGGCGGCCAGGAAGATGCCGGTGACGGCCAGCTTGCAAAGCCACGAGGCTAGCGACGGCAGGAACGCTCTGGTCAGATACCGCTTGGGTGTCGCGAGGATCACTCCGCCCTGCTTCGCCTGAGCCCACAGCTTCTTGACCTGCCGCCAGAAAATGCGTCCGAGGAGCACGATCAACACACCGCCGCCGACCACGACCAGAATGGTTTTCGCCGGATCGTCGGAGATGTTGCCGAGGCTCTCCTCGAACGACCCGGGGACGGAAAGGAAGAGGTACAGGTAGACGAACGTGCCCGCGACCGTGAAGAAGATCTTCTGCACGAGGTAGGCGGCGAACGAGCCGCCGACCGTCGCGCTCGGGATGATCGCGACGAACATGAGCAGCGTGACGAAGGTCCCGATGTTCGCCGGCAGAAAATTGTTCATGGCCACGCCGACCGCGTACGCGGTGACGATGGGGGCGTATGCAACCTCGCCGGGGTACGCGGCGCTGAGAATGCCGTAGTAGGAGAGTCCCGCAAAGAGCGTTTGGCCTGTCTGGAAGACGAGAGCGGCAAAAATGTAGCCGGTCGGAACCGCCTTGATCTGCTCCCAGAGGTCCGACAGCCACCCCCGGACGTCGACGCCGAGCAGATTGAGCACGACCAGCACCAACGCGGTGCCGAGCAGCCAGGCCCCGACCTTGACGAGCCGGCGACGGCGAGACGGGTCGTGGAATGGAAGAACCGACCCGGCGTGGTTCTCAGCAGCGATTTCTGTCATCGGCACATGGGAGTTTCGCGGTCAGCGAATACTCCTGAAGCCTCAACCGCCCGGCATCATCCGATCGGCGTGAAAGACCCGCGCAGCCTTGCCTCCGAAACCACGCTTTGCGATCCTCGTGAGAGATGACCGACGCGCGCGACATCGCTGTCGGCCTGTTCGCCACCGGCGTGCGCGCCGGAGCCGCAGCGGGGCGCCTCGCGCTGCTACCCGTGCGGCTCGCGGCTCGCGCACCCGTCGTGGGGCCGCCGCTGCAGCGTGCCGGCGAGGCGCTTGCCTCCGACGGCCTCGAGGCGCGTGCCAAGAGCCGCGAGCAGCTCGAGACAGCGGCAGACGAGCTGCTTGCGGCGCCAGAAGTCGAGCGAGCGGTCGACCGGGCGCTGGCCGGCCCGTTGACCGACACGTTCGCGCGCTCGCTCGCCAAGCACCGGGTAGCAGAGCGCGTCGCCGCGGAGATCGCCGCTACGCCCGAGTTCGAGCAGGCCGTCGTCGATGCACTCGACCACGAGGCGACGCTGCGACTCGTCGACCGAGCCCTGGCGAGCCCCGGCCTCGAGCGCCTGGTGATCGAAGCGCTCGAGAGCCGGCTCACCGCGGAGGTCACCGATCGCGCGCTCGACAGCCCCGAGATGCAGCGCGTCGTCGAGCACGTGGCTTCGAGCCCCGCGGTGCGCTCAGCCATGCGGCGGCAGACCACGTCACTGGGGGAGGAGCTCGTGGGCGGCGTTCGACGCCGCGCCGAAAGCGCCGACGACGCCGCTCAGCGCAAGTTGAGCAGGCGTCAGGTTGCGCACGTCCCGTACGCCGGAGTCGCCACCCGGGCGTTTGGGCTCGCCATCGACGTCCTGCTCGCCCAGATCATCTTCCTCACCGGCGCCGCGCTCGTGGGGCTCGTGGCGTCATTGGTCGGCGACTTGCGACCGGCCTGGCTCGTAGCGGCTCTCGGCGCTGCCGGGTGGGCACTCGTCTCGGGCACCTATTTCGTGCTGTTCTGGACGGCTGCTGGGCAGACCCCAGGGATGCGCCTCATGCGGCTCCGGGTGTCCGATCAGCGCGGGCAACCACCGAGCCTCGGCCGCTCCGTCGTGCGCTTCGTCGGTCTCGTGCTGGCGATCGTGCCCCTGTTTGCGGGTTTCTTGCCGGTGCTCTTCGACAACCGCCGGCGCGGTCTCCAGGATTTCCTGGCCGGGACGACCGTCCTCTACGTCGACCGTGAGCCGCTAATCGTCGAGAGCGCGTCGACGACCGAAGCTCTCACTCAGAGCGGGTAAACGCCGGGTCGTCAGGCTCAGCGGGCGGATCCTCCGCGGTCTCGACCTCCAGTATGAGGTCGTTCACCGCGACCACCCGCACGCGCGCGCCACGAGGAAGCTCCGAGCTCGAGTTGGCCTCCCAGATCTCACCGAGCACTCGGACATGGCCCGAGGGGGCGAGTCGTTCAGCCGCCACGCCGGTTGCACCGACGAGATTCTCGACACCTGTCTGGACCTTCTCGCCCCGCATGCGGCGCTGCCAGTACACGACCTCGAAGACACCGACTGCGCCGGTCACGAGCGCGCCGACGACGTTCCACGGCTCGGGAACGAAAATGAGGAGCAGCAGAGCAATTAAGAGGAACATCTGACGCTTCCGTCCGATGATTCGCCTCGAAGCACTGCGCGCGCATCACCCGTTGCGGATGAATCAGAGGCCAGAGGCGATTCATCCCGTTTGGGCGATGAGAGTCCAGCGGCCGATCGTGAGGGTTACGGGGCAAGCCGCAACCAGGAGGCACACATGCCCGAGAGGCCGCAGCCGAAGCGCGAGGTCCTGCCGATCCCCGACATCACTCACGTCGGGCTCACGACCTACGACGCCAAGGATCCCGCGACGACCTGTTCCCGCCGATCGAGCCGCTGCGGCCGCCGGAAGGCGCTCCGAACGTCCTCGATCGTCCTGATCGACGATGTCGGCTTCGGCGCGTCGAGCGCGTTCGGCGGGCCGATCAACACGCCGAACTCGAGCGCCTCGCCGAGAACGGGCCTCAAGTACAACCGCTTCCATACGACGGCGCTCTGCTCGCCGACCCGGCAGGCGCTCCTGACCGGCCGCAATCACCACACCGTCGGCATGGGCGGCATCACCGAGATCGCCACGTCTGCTCCCGGGTACAACTCGATCCGGCCGAACGACGTGCGCGCCACTGGCCGAGACGCTGAAGCTGAACGGCTACTCGACCGCTCAGTTCGGGAAGTGCCACGAGGTGCCGGTCTGGGAGACGAGCCCGATGGGCCCGTTCAACGCCTGGCCGACGGCGGCGGCGGCTTCGAGTACTTCTACGGCTTCATCGGCGGCGAGACGAACCAGTACTGCCCCGCCATCTACGAAGGCACGGTCCCGGTGGAGCCGGAAAGACACCCGAAGAGGGGTACCACTTCATGGAAGACATGACGGACAACGCGATCAAGTGGGTCCACCAGCAAAAGGCGCTGATGCCGGACAAGCCGTTCTTCGTCTACTTCGCGCCAGGCGCGACGCACGCGCCACATCACGTCACCCGCCGAGTGGGCCGACGAAGTACAAGGGCCAGTTCGACGAGGGCTGGGACAAGCTGCGCGAGCGAGACGATCGCGAAGCCAGAAGGAGCTCGGCGTCATCCCGGAGGACGCGGAGCTGACCGCAGCGGCACGCCGAGATCCCGGCCTGGGACGAGATGCCTGACGACCTGAAGCCGATCTTCGCGCGCCAGATGGAGATCTACGCGGGCTTCCTGGAGCACACAGACCACCACGTTGGTCGGCTGATCGACGCGCTCGACGACCTCGGCGTCCTGGAGGACACGCTCGTCTACTAGATCATCGGCGACAACGGCGCTTCCGCCGAGGGAACGCTGAACGGCTACTTACAACGAGATGATCAGTCTTCAACGGCGCGGCCGCACTCGAGACGTCGACTTCATGACGTAGCGGATCGACGACTTCGGCGGCGCCGAAGTCGTACAACCACTACGCGGTCGGCTGGGCGCACGCGATGTGACACGCCCTACCAGTGGACGAAGCAAGTGGCATCGCACTGGGGCGGCACGCGAAACGGCACGATCGTCCACTGGCCGAAGGGGATCAAGGTCGAAGGGAGAGGTCCGTACGCAGTTCCATCACGTGATCGACGTCGCCGCCGACCGTGCTGGAGGTGGCCGGGCTGCCGGCGCCGACGTTCGTCCACGGCGTCCAGCAGAAGCCACTGCGACGGGACTCAGCATGGCGTACTCGTTCGACGACGGCGGCGCCGAGGAGCGGCACACGACCCAGTACTTCGAGATGTTCTGCAACCGGGGCATCTACCACAAGGGCTGGACGGCCGTGACGCGACACGTCGACCCCGTGGCTGCTGGCCGAGGTGCCGCCGCTCGACGACGACGTCTGGGAGCTCTACGCACCGCGACGACTGGACGCAGGCGCACGACCTCGCCGCGGAGCAGCCCGAGAAGCTGGCGGATCTCCAACGTCTGTTCATGCTCGAGGCTGGCGAAGTACAACGTCTTCCCGCTCGACGACCGGCGGGTCGAGCGTTTCAACGCCGAGCTCGCCGGTCAGGCCGACAGCTGGTCCGGGAATCGGCAGATCCTGTTCGGCGGCATGCGCCGGCTCACCGAGAACTCCGTCGTCGGTCACAAGAACAAGTCGCCACGCCGCTCACGGCCGAGATCGTGGTTCCGGATGGAGGGCGCGAAGGCGTGATCATCGCCCAGGGCGGCAGCATTCGGCGGCTTGAGCCTCTACGCTCAAGGAGGGCAAGCCGCGGTTCTGCTACAACCTGTTCGGCATCGCAGCGCTTCAAGGTCTACGGGGAGGAGCCGGTTCCGGCCGGCGAGCACCAGGTGCGGATGGAGTTCGCCTACGACGGAGGCGGATTGGGCAAGGGCGGCACCGTCACGCTGTACCTCGACGGCGTCAAGGTCGGCGAGGGCCGGGTCGACGCGACGGTGCCGGTGATCTTCTCCGCCGACGAGACGATCGACGTCGGGTAGGACGAGCGGAACGCCGGTCGAGCGATGACTACGGCCCGACCGAGACCGTTCACCGGCGCGTGAAGTGGGTCGAGATCGACGTCGGCGAGGCCGCCGAGGACGCCGACCACCTGCTCACGCCAGAGGAGCTGTTCCGGGTGGCGATGGCGAGGCAGTAACGAGTACGGCTAGTCGAAAACGCGCGCACGGATGTCGCCGCCCGCTGCCGCGATCTCACCGAGCTCGTGCAGGAAGTTCATCGTCTCGAGATCCGGGTCGCAGACTCGCGCGATGCTCCGCATCCGCTCGACCGCAGCGCCATCGCGAGCTCGAGGATACGCCGGATCAACTCGTCTGCGGCCTCTTGGAGGGATCGGCCTTCGCCCTGGGCGAACCCGCCGAGGTCGAGGCAAACGCGCCCTCCGGCTTCCGTGACGCTAAGTGCAGGCATCCTCAGAGATATATCGGCCGCGGGGCCTCTGTTCACCAGCCTCGGCTGAACTCGTAGCGACGCTCGCGATTCATGCCATCCGGATGATGCTCTCTAACCGGAGATGACTGAGATTGCAGCGATGGGCCCGTCGCCCGCGGCCGAGACTACGACCGCCCCAGCAAGGTCGGGGCTTGTCCTGGCCTCGCTCATCCTCGTCGCGGCGGTCGCCAATCTGAACCTCGCGGTGGCGAATGTCGCCCTGCCTTCGATCGCCAAGGAGTTCGACTCGGGGCAGACCGCGCTCAACTTGATCGCGGTCGGCTACTCCCTGGGCCTCGCCGCGTCGGTGCTCTACTTCGGCGCGCTCGGGGACCGCTACGGGCGCAAGCTGATGCTGATCCTGGGCATGGCTCTGTCGATTCCGGCGTGCCTGCTCGCCGCGTGGGCGCCGACGGAGGAGGTCCTCTTCGCGGCCCGCCTGCTAGGCGGGGTTTCCGCCGGCATGGCGTTCCCGACGACGCTGGCCCTGATCACAGCCCTCTGGTCGGGTCCCGGGCGCACCAAGGCGATCGCACTGTGGTCGGGCATCGGCGGCGCAATCTCCTCGCTCGGCCCTGTGCTCTCCGGCGCGCTGCTGGAGGAGTTCTGGTGGGGCTCGGTGTTCCTGATCACCCTGCCGCTGGCCGTCGTGGCACTCGTGATGGCCCTGACCTTGGTGCCGGCTCACGTGAACGAGGCGACGGACCCGGTCGACAACCTGGGCGGAATCCTGTCCGTCGTCCTCGTCGCGGCGCTCGTGCTCTCCATCAACTTTGCCGCCGTTCCCAATATGGGAGCTGTCACCTTGGGGCTGGCAGCCGTCGCCTTGGCCGGCCTGATCGCCTTCCTGATCCGGCAACGGCGCGCGAAGAACCCCCTCTACGACCTCCGGGTCGCGCGGCGCCGCGTGTTCTGGGTGGCCGCTGTCGCGGGAACGATCGTGTTCGGCACGCTCATGGGCGCGATGTTCGTGGGCCAGCAGTTTCTTCAGAACGTGCTGGGTTATTCGACGCTCGAAGCCGGGTCCGCGATCCTGCCGGCGGCCTTGCTGCATGGTGGTGGCTGCGCCACGCTCGGCCAAGCTCGTCGAGGCGCGCGGCGCGCGGGTGACGCTCCTCACGGGTTACTTCTTCTGCCTGCTGGGCTTCCTCGCCATGCTGCTGCTTTGGAACGAAGGCATCTCGTACTGGGCAGTCGGCCTCGCCTACGGGCTCGTAGGGCTCGGCGTCGGCTTCGCCGGAACGCCCGCCTCGCACTCTCTCACCAGCTCAGTGCCCGTTCGCCGCGCGGGCATGGCGTCGGGGACGGCAGACCTCCAACGTGATCTGGGCGGGGCGATCATGCAATCGATCCTAGGCGCGCTGCTCACGGCCGGTTATGCGGCCGCGGTCGCAACGGCGATCGCTGCCGCGCCGAACAAGGACAAGATCACGGACAACGTCGAGACCCAGCTGACGAAGTCGTTCACGAGCGCCGAAGAGATCGCGGAGCAGTACCCGCAGTACGCGACCCAGATCACTGCCGGGGCGAAGGAGTCCTTCCTGGATGGCGCCGACTGGGCCTATACCGCAGGGATCGTCGCCATCCTGGTCGGTGCGACGCTGGTCTTCTTCCTGTTCCCGAAGCACGACGAGGAGGAGCGGCTGCTCGCGGCCTACCACGCCGAGGACACGAGCTGACCTGAAGGCGTGTCGAGCGCGACGACCTCGTCGACGAGGTCGAGGCCCTCGGGCCGATGCGTGATCAGCAGAACCGAGCGGCCGGCCGCTGCGGTGAGAACGTCGCGGACGAGCGCCTCGGCCGTCTCCGGGTCGAGATGTGCAGTCGGCTCGTCGAGCAGGAGCACCGGAGCATCGGACAGCAGGGCCCGCGCCAGCGTCAGGCGTTGGCGCTGACCGCCTGACAGCTGCATTCCTTCCTCGCCGACCAGGGTCTCGAGCCCGTCGGGGAGCGATGCGACCCAATCACCGAGCCGTGCGCGGTGGAGCGCGCGCCAAAGCTCCGGGTCTGTCGCCGCCGGACGAGCAAGGCTGAGATTCGCCCGGATCGTCGAGTCGAAGAGATGCGCGTTCTGGCCCGCGAGCGCGAACGTGCTCCGGACGTCCTCCTGACGGAACTCTCGCACGTCGCGCCCCGCAAGCGTCACGCGGCCCTTTTCGGGATCGAGGAAGCGCAGGAGGAGATTCGTGACCGTTGTCTTGCCGGCTCCGCTCGGCCCGACGAGCGCGATCCGCCGACCAGGGTCGAGCCGGAGGTCGAAGTCGCTGAGCGCGGGCTCGTCGCCCGGCGTGTAACGGGCGGTCACGCCTTCGAGCGCCACGACCGCGTGGCGTGACGGCGCCGGAAGAGGCGCCGTCGGATCGCGAATGAGCGGCTCGCGGTCGACGAGCTCGAGCACGCGGCGGCCGGCCGCAAGCGTGGCCGGTAGCTCCCGCGCGACTGCCTGGAGTGGTGAGACGGCCTCGAACGAAGACAAGACCAGGAGCGCGAGTGCGGCCACGAGCACGCGGTCGAGAGCACTCGTGTCGACGGCCGCTACCGCAATCGCCAACACGCCCGCGACCGTCAGGCCCGCGATCAGGATCGAGAGGGCGTCGGCGAGCCCGGCGGCGAGCGCGTCGCGGCGGCCGAGGCGGGCGAGCTCATGGCTCCGGGAGCGGATGCGGGCGAGGGTTTCCGCCTCTCGCCCGTAGACGACGAGCTCCGGAGCGCCGCGCAGGAGCTCGACGAGCTCGGCGGTGAGATCCGCGCGCGCGGCTGCTTGGCGCTGACCCGCGGCGCGGTTCAGCGCCCACGCCGCCGCCGGGGCGATCAGGCCGGCAAGGACGAGGCCGGCCGCGAGAATTGCCGCGGCGGCGGGCAGGACGGCGGCCATGACTCCGACGCTCGCTGCCGCGACTGCGAGCGCAACGAGCGGGGGCACGAGCCCTCGCAGGTACAGACCCTGCAGTGACTCGACGTCGCCGACCATGCGGCCGAGGAGCTCGCCGCGGCGGTAGCCGGCGAGCTGCGCCGGGGCGAGCGGCTCGATGCGCTCGTAGAAGCGCGCGCGGATTTGCCCCAGGGCTCGCAAGGCGACGTCGTGCGAGACGAGACGCTCGAGGTAGCGGGCGAGCGGCCTGGCGAGACCGAAGAAGCGGACGGCGACGATCGTGACGGTCAGGGAGAGGATCGGCGGCTGCTCCGCGGCGCGCGAGATCAGATAGCCGGCCGTCGTCATGAGCGCGACGCCGAAGCCGACCGCGAGCGCGCCCAGCAAGGCCGACAGCGCGACGCGAGGGGCGGGGATGCCGGCCAGGGCGACGAGACGTCGCAGCGTCCGCATCAGGCGGCCTCCACCGCGGCCTCGACGATCCGCCCCTCGTGAAGATGAACGATCCTGTCGGCCCGAGAGGCGAGCTCCGGGCGGTGTGCGATCAGGAGCACGGTGCGTCCGGCCCGGAGCCGCTCGACCGCTTCGCCGACGAGCTCTGCGTTTCCCGGATCGAGGTTGGAAGTCGGCTCGTCGAGGATCACAAGCGAGGCGTCGCGGACAAATGCACGCGCGAGGGCGATCCGCTGGAGCTCGCCGGCTGAGAGTGGGCGGCCGCCTTCGCCGACCACCGTGTCGTATCCCTCGGGGAGCCCGGCGACAAACTCGTCGGCGCCCGCGAGCTCCGCCGCAGCCCTGACACGTACGTCGTCCGCCGTGGCGTCGCCCAGCCGGATGTTGTCCGCGACCGTGCCGCGAAAAATCGTCGGATGCTGGGGAACCCAGGCGATCTGGGCCCGCCAGGCGGCCGAATCGCACGCGGTCAGATCGACCGTTCCCGCCGTCACGCGTCCACGGGTCGGCTCGAAGAGAGACAGCAGGAGCGACGCGATCGTGCTCTTGCCTCCTCCGCTGGGGCCGACGAGGGCCACCGTCTCTCCGGGCGCGAGCTCGAGATCGACCCCTTCGAGCACGGCGCCCTCGCGTGCGGGGTAGGTGAACGAGACCCCTTCGAGCCGCACGGGCACGTCGCGCGGGCTCGGGGCCGCGGCTGAAGCTGGGGCGCCGGCCGCCTCTGGCCCCTCGACGAGGTCGAGGAGCCGCTCGGCAACGGCGAGGCCGTCCGCGCTCGCGTGAAACTGAGCAGCGAGGTTTCGCAGCGGAAGGTAGAGCTCCGGCGCGAGCACGAGCACGGTCAGCCCAGCTTCGAAGCCGAGGCCACCCTCGACGAGGCGAACACCGACGGTCACGGCCACGAGTGCGATGCCGAGAGTCGCCGCGAGCTCGAGCACGGTCCCGGAGAGGAACGCGACCCGCAGCGTCCCCATCGTCGCGCGACGGTAGCGATCGCTGACCTCCTCGATCCTCTCTGCCTGGGCCTCGCCCCGGTTGAAGGCCCGGAGTGTTGGCAGCCCGCGCACGACGTCGAGGAAGTGCGTCGCCAGGAGCGCGAGGGTCTGCCAGCGCTCCCGGGCGCGCCGCTCCGTGTAGCGGCCGACGAGCCACATGAACACGGGCACGAGCGGCAGCGTGAGGAGCATCAGTCCGGCCGAGACGAGGTCGATCGACGCAACGAGGACGAGCACGGCCAGTGGGACCGTCACCGCGAGGACGACCTGCGGCAGGTAGCGGGCAAACGTGGTCTCGAGCGCGTCGACGCCGGAGACCGCCGCCGTTGCGACCTCAGCGCTCTCGGCGCCGTCGAGCGCCGCCGGCTGATCGCGGAGCCGTCGCTCGACGAGGTCGAGCCGGAGCCCCGCCAGCACGTCGTTCGCGGCTCGCCTCCCGACGGCTTCGAACGCCCAGGTCGTCGCCGACCGCCCGACGGTCGCCAGGACGAGGAGCGCCAGCGGCACGGCCATGTCGGCGACAGACGCCCCGGCGAAGGCGCCGGCGGCCACGTGGGCGATCAGGACCGCCTGGGCGAGAACGAGCAGCGCCGCGAGCACGCCGAGCACTGCGTCGGCTGCGAGCAGAGCGCGGACCGGCTCAGCGCGGCTCAGCAGGCGCCGGTCGAGCAGCCGCACGGGCTTCTAGGCGCCGGTCTTCCGCGCGACCAGATCGACAGGAGTGCCGACGTCCTCCCCGCCGAGCCGCGCGCGGAAGACGTGGTACGTCCACGCGTGGTAGAGCACGATGACCGGGATGAGAACCGCCGCGACGACCGTCATCACCGTGAGCGTGTAGTGGCCCGAAGACGCGTTGTCGATCGTGAGGCTGTTCCCGAACTCAGGGTCCGACACCATCACACGCGGATAGAGGCCCACGAAGAGCGTGACGACCACCGCCACGATCGTCGTTGCGGTGGCAGCAAACGCGCGGTGCTCCTGCGCCGCTCGCACGAAGAGGACCGCTGAGACCGCGGCGATCGCGGCCACAGCGACCGGAACGATGACCGGGAACACGCCCTTGTCGTTCCTGTCATTTGCGACGACCAGCGTCCAGGCCAGAAAGCCCGCACCGACAATCGCGGCCGCCGGCGCGAGGCGCATCGCCGTTCGCCGCGCGCGCACGCGCAAGTCACCGAGCGTCCGCAGCGTGAGGTAGACGGCGCCGTGAAGCGCGAACAGCAAGCAGACGGCGATCCCGGCGAGGATCGTGTACCCGCTGAACAGGTCGCCGAAATCGCCGGCAAAGCTCTGGTCGGAAGCGATGGGGACGCCGTGGAGGAGGCTGGCGAGCGCGATACCCCACAGGAGAGGAGCGCCGACCGACCCGGTCGTGTTCATCCACGCCCAGAACGTCTGCCAGCGGGGTGGTCCGCCTTCTCGCGCCATTCGAACGAGACGACGCGGACGATCAGGAACGCGAGGATGAGCAAGAGGGCGAGGTAGAAGCCCGAGAACATCGTCGCGTACCAGACGGGGAAGGCGGCGAAGGTCGCGCCGCCGGCGATGACGAGCCAGACCTCGTTCCCGTCCCAGACCGGTCCGATCGTCTCGAACATCGTTCGCCGGTCGGCGTCCTTCTTGCCCAACACCGGGAGCAGCATGCCGACCCCGAAGTCGAAGCCCTCGGTCACGAAGTACGCGGTCCAGAGAAAGCCGAGGATGCAGAACCAGGCGATCTCGAGCGTCATCTCAGTAGGCCGGCGCCGGTTGCGGCGCGCGCTCCTCGCCCTCGGCCCCGGGCTCAGGCGGATCAACCCGGGCGTACCGGCGCATGAGATAGAAGTCGAGGACGGCGAGCCCTGTGTACAGGGACACGAACACGCCCAGGCTGAGGCCGACGGTCCACGCGCTGACGGTGCTCGAGACCGCATCCTCGGTCTTCAGGAGCCCATAGGCGACCCAGGGCTGGCGCCCGGCCTCGGAGAGGATCCAGCCGAAGTAGTTGGAGATGAAGGGGAACGCGATCCCGACCAGCGCGGCAGCCTGGAACCACCTGGCTCCGGCAAGCTTCTTGCGCCGTAACAGCCAGCCGCCCCAGAGCGCGAGCAGGAACATCAGCGTTCCCACGTAGGCCATGACGCGCATGCTCCAGTAGCTGAGCCTGACGTCCGGGATGTAGTTCCCCGAGCCGTACTTCTGCTCGGACTGCGACTGGAGCTCGTTGAGGCCGACGACCTGGCCCTTGAACGAGTTGGTGGCCAGGAACGAGAGCAGGCGCGGGACCTCGATGTCGAACGACGGCGTCTGGTCGTCCTCGGTGAAGCCTCCAATCTGGAAGAGCGAGAACGCGGCCGGCTCCTCCGTCTCCCACAGCGCCTCGGAAGCCGCGATCTTCATCGGCTGGGCATCGGTCACGACGACGCCGAACTCGCTCCCCAACCCCAGTTGGACGAACGAGACGGGTAGAACGACGATGATCGCGAGCTTCGCCGCGCCGGCGAAAGCTGCGACGTTCCTCCCGCGGCGCAGGTGCCAGCAGGACACGCCGAGCACCAGGAAGCCGCCGGTGAGCAGCCCGGCCAGGATCGCGTGGCTCCAGGCGAAGAGCACGAACCCCTGGAAGAGGATGTTGAAGATGTCGTTCGCCTCCGCGCGATTCGTCTGCGAGCTGATCTCGTAGCCGACCGGGTGCTGCATCCAGGAGTTCGCCGCGAGGATGAAGTACGCCGAGAGCCAGGTGCCGAGCCAGACGAGGTAGATGGTCGCGAGGTGAACCTTCGGCGAGAGCCGGTTCCAGCCGAAGACCCACAGCCCGATGAAGGTCGCCTCGAGCATGAACGCCCCGAGGCCCTCGATCGCGAGCGGCGCGCCGAAGACGTCGCCGACGTAGCTCGAGAAGCTGGCCCAGTTCATGCCGAACTGAAACTCCATCACGAGGCCGGTGGCAACGCCGATCGCGAAGTTGATCAGGAAGAGGGTCCCGAAGAAGCGCGTCATGCGCAGCCACTTCTCGTCGCCCGTCCGGTGCCAGAGCGTCTGCATCACCGCCAGGAGCGGCGCCAGCCCGAGCGTCAGCGGGACGAATGTGAAGTGGTAGAGCGTCGTCAGCGCGAACTGCCAGCGGGCAAGCTCGAGCGCGGTCGAGGCGATAGTCACGCCACGGTTCCGATCAGGTCTTCACCGTGATCCGGCCGGAACGCTCGTGGGTGAACCCGGCCCACGTCCAGTCCAGGACGGCCTTGGCCCGATCCTCGCCGGTGGACAGGAGAGCGAGATGGACGGCGCCCCAGGCGAGCGAAGCCGACTTGCCCTTCATCGTCCGTCCGCCCGGCATCTGAATCACAGCCGCGCCGCGGCCGATCGTCGCCATGGTGCCCTTGTCCTTGTAGACGAACGGCTTGGTCTCCTTACCGGCGATGCGCCGCGCGATGTTCTCCCCGGCGTGCTCGCCTGCCTGGAGCGCGACGGAGCCGAGCTGCGGCAGGACCTCGTCGGTCTTCGTGTCGGTGATCCACGCGATGTCGCCGACTGCGAACACCTCGGGGTGGCCTGCGATGCTGAGATCTGCCTCCGCGGCGACGCGATTGCCCTTTTGCAGCTCGAGCCCGAGTGACTCGCCGATCGAGTTCCCCCGGAGCCCTGCGCCCCAGACGAGCGTGTGCGCTTCGAGCACCTTGCCCGACTTGAGCGTCACGCGAGTGGGCGTGATCGAGGCGACGATCTCCCCGAGCAGCACCTCGACGCCCCGCTTCTCCAGCGCGCGCTGCGTCCAGGTTCGGAGGTTCTCCTTGAACATCGAGAAGAGCTCGGGGGAGGCCTCGACGAGCGTGATCCTCGCCTTCTCCTGCGGGAGGCTCGGGTAATCCTTGACGAAGTTGCTCCGATAGAGCTCGGCCAGGGCGCCGGCCGTCTCCACCCCCGTTGCCCCACCGCCGACGATGACGACGTTGAGCGCGCCGTCGTCCACCTTCGTTGGGTCCCGGTCCGCGGCCTCCCAGCTGCGCAGCACGTGCTCCTTGAGGCGAACAGCGTCGGAGAGCGTGTACATCGGGAAGGCATGCTCGGCGCCGTCGACCCCGAAGAAGTTCACCTCGGCGCCAAGCCCCAGCACGAGATAGTCGTACGTGAACGGCGCCATCTCGGCGAACTGCACCTCCCGCGCGGCGAGGTCGATCCCCGTGACCGTGTCCTGATGGACGGCGGCGTTCGGCTGCTCGTGGAACAGCCCTCGCAGCGGATGCCCGACGGCCGACGTCTCGAGCAGGTCGGTGGCGACCTGGTAGAGGAGCGGCTGGAACGTGTGGTAGTCGTGCTCGTCGAAGAGAACGACGTCGGCCTCGGAGTCCTTGAGCTTCCGTGCGGCGCCGAGGCCCGCGAAACCGCCGCCAAGTATCAGAACCCGAGGCCGCAGAGCCTGGTTTTCGCCGGACTTACCCGACATCTCCACCTCTCCGTGGACGTCTGAGCGAACTCCACGCTAGAGGGGCGACGGCGACTGAACATCACCCCAGCGGGATGATTCCCGACCCGCGACGGCGGTCGCGATCAGCGGCAGGACGAGAACAGAGACCATTCCCGCGCCGATGAGCGACGTGCCGACGTCGGCGGCGATCGAGCCGCGTTCTGTGCCGATCCCCACAATCGCGACGATCAGCGGCAGACCGGTCGCGCTGAAGACGGCGAGGCTGAGCGTCCTGCGCGGTCCCAAATCCCTGAGCCAGAGCAGCGACGGCGTGCCGCGGACAACCACGAAGAGCCCGAGGAAGAGCGCCGCGAGGCCGAGACCGGTTGGAGTCAGCAAGCTGTCGAGTTGGAAGTTCATCCCGGTGACGACGAAGTAGATCGGGATCAGGAAGCCGAAGCCCACGCCCTCCAGCCGCATTCGCACCGGTCGGGCTTCCGGCGAGTTCAGGGCCAGGCCCACGACGAGGCCCCCGGCAAACGCGCCGAGTACGAAGTCGAAGCCCACCTCGATCGAGAGGAACACGAGCCCGGCGAGAATGAACACGGACAGACGCACGGCGGCCTGGCCTGTCGTCTGCACGGTCTGCTGGAGCACACGGACGACGCCCGGCGGGCGCGCGCGGAGCGCCGCCGCCGCCGCGAGCAGCACCACAACGCCGAAGCCGAGGAGAAGCAGCGTCTCGGTGGCGGCGCCGTAGGCACCCGTGAGGAAGATCGAGATGACCACGATCGGCCAGAACTCGCCCGCAACGCCGGCGCCCAGCACCGCCGAGCCGAGCGGAGTCGGCAGCAGTCGCGCGTCGGCGAGGATCGGGACGAGGGTGCCGAGCGCAGTCGTGCTGAGTGCCACGCCGAGTAGCCAGGCTTCCGCGTCGAGACCGGCCTGGTGCAGCACGAGGCCGACGACGACGCCGATCGGCAGCGAGATCGCCCAGCCGATCGTCCCTCGCACGAGCGAACGGCGAGCCACGCGCTGCTCCACCAGCTCGAGCCCTGCGAAGAAGAACAGGAACACAAGGCCGAGGTCGGCGAGGAATTCGATGTGGCTGTCGACCTCCGCCAGGCCCAGCCCTTCAGGGCCGATCAGGATCCCGAGCACGATCTCCAACACGACGGTGGGCAGGACGACCCGGCGGTGCAGCCTCGACAGGATCGCGCCGGCACTCGCGGCGGCGAGGACCAGCACGAGCGACCCGGCGTCCGGCAACGGCGCCTCCGCAGCAAGCGGAATGAGTGCGATCACGCCGGCAGCGTAGGAGCGATCCCCCACGTGCTGGTGAACGAGCCTCCAGGCTCGAGCCGGAGCACGGCCTCGCCGGTGCGGAACGCGTTCGGCGGGCAGGTCATGGGCTCGACGGCAAGGCTGCGCCGGTTGACATCAGCGAGCGTGTCTCCGGTGAACAGCATCACGTACCGATAGCCCTCGTCCATCCAGAGAGCCAGACCGGTCCCGGCGCCTGGGTCACGGAGCTCGATGCGGACGCGGCCGTTCTCGTCCCGCTCGAAGTCGGCGAAAGCATGGTCCAGTTTCGTCTCGCCGATCGGCCTCGGCTTCCGGAAGTCGTACTCCGTGCCCTCGACGGGCGCCTCGCCGACGGGTAGCCCGCGCTCGTCGGAGTGCAGCACCGTTCGCCCGGGCATGCCCAGAACGATTGGATCGACAGTCGCCGTGCCCAGGGTCAGGTACGGATGCGCGCCGGCCCCGTAGGGACAAGCCGTTGCCCCGATGTTGGTGGCCGTCGTCGAAACGCTGAGGCCCTCGTCCGCGAGCACGTACTCGAGCCGGAGGGCAACGGAGAACGGGTAACCGGGCTGTGGTTGGAGCGAGTGCTCCAGCACCACTCGGTTGGGCTCTCGCTCGCCGGCAGTCCATGCCGACCCGCGGACGAGGCCGTGGATCGCGTTCCGCTGCTCCGGCTCCGTGAGCGGGAGCTGGTGGCTGCGCCCCTCGAACTCGTACGTGCCGTCCTGCAATCGATTCGGCCACGGGATCAGCACCTGGCCGCGGCCGGAGGTGCACATCTGGTCGATTGAGTAACCGTCGAGAAGCTCGCGGTCGCCGGCGTAGTACTCGCGGAGCCCACCGCCGACCTCGACGACGACAGCCCGCTGGTCGCCGTGCGCGATCTCGAACTGGTTGCCGGACGGAGCGATCAGAGCGGCATGCGCTCTCAGGTGGTCGCGGTGAGCGTCCGAGCGCCTATCCGCTCGAGCACGTGATCACCCACCCTGAGCGCGTTCGCCATCGCCGTCAGTGCAGGGTTCACAGCCCCGATGCTCGGGAAGATGCTCGTGTCGACCACGTACAGGTTGTCCAGCTCGTGCGCCCGGCAGTTGCGGTCGAGCACGGACGTCGCCGGGTCGTCTCCGAACCGGCACGTGCCGGCCTGGTGCGCGCAGCCGGCCACCGGGATGTCGTTCTTCATGTACGCGTGCCGGGTGAACAGGTGGTCCGAGTGCATGCCCAGATGGCCGAGCATCGACTTGAGCTTGGAGTACAGCTGTTTCTTGGCTTCTGCGTTCGTCTCCGAGTAGCTCAGCTTGATGTTGCCGTCGGCCTCGATGGTGACGCGGTTGTCCGCGCGCGGCAGGTCCTCGGTCGAGAGCCAGAAGTCGACCGAGTGCAGGGCCATCCGCGCCAGCGTCCATTCCGGCGCGAGCTTTGTGTCTCGAGGCCTCTCACCGCGAAACATCTGCGCGTCCGACTTGCCGACCATTTGGATATTGCCTAGCGGGTGCTCGAAGTCGTCGCTGCCGAAATAGAAGTCGTTCAGTCCGAGGGTCTTCTGGAAGATCGTCGTGTTCGGTTCCTTCGAGAGCGCGAGCACGGCGACGCTGTCGTGGAACATGTAGTTCCGCCCGACCTGATCGGAGGCGTTGGCAAGGCCGTTCGGGTGACTGTCGTTCGCCGACGCCAGGAGCAGCTTGGCCGAGTTGGCGGCGCCGCAGGAGACGACCACGATGTCACCGGCGAAGCGCTCGGTCTCGCCGTTGCGCTCGACGACGACCTCGGTGACCTCGTTGCCGCTCTCGTTGGTCTCGAGCTTGACGGCCATCGCGTTTGTCAGGAGCTTCACGTTCGGATGCTCGAGCGCCGGCCGCACGCCGAGGACGTCGGCGTCGGACTTTGCGTGCACGAGGCAGGGGAAGCCGTCGCACGTGGGGCAGCGCACGCAGTGGCTGTACGGCATGCTCGCCTCGTTCAGCCTGATGCCGCACGGCGCGTGAAACGGGTGATACCCGGCGGCGGCGAGGTCGTCCGAGAGCTGCTGGATGCGCGGCTCGTGTGAGACGGCCGGAAACGGGTACGGCGCGCTCGCCGGCGGCTCGGTCGGGTCTTCTCCGCGAGCGCCGTGCACCTCGTACAGCTGTTCGGCCTGCGTGTAGTAGGGCTCGAGCTCGTCGTAGGAGATCGGCCAGGCCGGCGAGACTCCGTCATGGTGCTGGAGCTCGCCGAAGTCCTGCTCGCGGAGGCGGTAGAGCGCCGCGCCGTAGAGCTTGGTCGCTCCGCCGACGAAGTAGTGGACCCCCGGCTGGAACGGCTTGCCGTGCTCGTCGTACCAGGTGTCCGGCGAGACGTAGCGGTTGTCCACGAAGACGTCGTGGGACGACCAGTTCTGCGGTTCGCGCGGGAGCCAGTCGCCGCGCTCGAGCAGCAGGATTCGCTTGCCCGAAGGGGCCAGGTGCCGTGCGAGCGTCCCGCCTCCGGCGCCGGTTCCGATGATGATGACGTCGTACGAGTCCATCTCTCAGCGCTCCTTCATCCGCTCTTGGACGATGATTCTCGCCGCCGCCTCGATCAGCGCCAGGTGCGAGAAGGCCTGGGGAAAGTTGCCGAGGTGACGGCCGGTTTCGGCGTCGAACTCCTCGGCGTACAGGCCGAGCGGCGACGCGATTCGCAGCAGACGTTCCATCAGGTCGCGTGCGCGCTGTAGCTCCCCCACGATCGCGAGCCCGGAGACGAGCCAGAACGAGCAGATGAGGAACGTCCCTTCCTTGCCCGACAGCCCGTCGTCCGTCTCGTCGGTCCGGTAGCGCAGGACGAAGCCGTCTTCGGTGAGCTCGTCTGCGATCGCGTTCACGCTCGCGCGGAGACGCTCGTCGTCTTCCGGCAGGAAGTCGAGGATCGCGGCCAGGAGCGTCGAGGCGTCGAGTGCGTCCGTCTCGTAGTGCTGGCGCAAAACGCCCTTGTCGGTGAGACCGTTGGCGAGGATGTCTTCCTTGATCTCGTCCGCGGTTGCGCGCCACGTCTCCTTCAGCTCGGGGTCGCCCCGAATCTCCGCCAGCTGCGCAGCGCGGTCGAGCGCGACCCAGCACATCAACTTCGAGGACACGTAGTGCTGGGGCTTGCCGCGAGCCTCCCAGATGCCCTGGTCGGGCTCGCGCCAGACCCGGGTCGCGCCCTCGGCCTGCGTCTGGACGAGCGGCCAGAGCCGCCGCGGCAGGCGCTGGCTGTGTCGGGTGTGGAGCAGGATGGAGTCGAGCGCAGCGCCGAAGACGTCGTTCTGGCGTTGGTCGAACGCGCCGTTGCCGATCCGTACGGGCCGTGCACCCGCGTAGCCGGTGAGGTCGTCACGCGTGGACTCGGTCAGGTCGCGCCGACCGTCGATGCCGTACATGATCTGCAGGGACCCGTCCGCGGTCGGCTCGACGTCGGCGACGAACTGCATGTACTCGTCGGCTTCCCAATTCAGGTTCAGCCAGTGCAGCGCCTGGAGCGTGAAGGTGCTGTCGCGGATCCACGTGTAGCGGTAGTCCCAGTTGCGCTCGCCCCCGGGGGTCTCGGGCAGCGAGGTCGTCAAGGCGGCCACGGTCGCGCCGGTCGGCATGTACGAGAGCCCCTTGATCGTCAGCGCGGAGCGCTGGATCGGGTCGCGCCAGTGGTGATCCGGAATCCGCGCCCGTTGCAGCCAGGCGCGCCAGAAGCGAATCGTCGCGGTGAGCCGCGCGTCCGCCTCCTCGACGTTCTGCGGCGCGGCGAGCTCCTCGGCCCACGAGAGCGCGCAGTAGGCGCGGTCGCCGGGCTCGAGCACGTGCCGCGCGCGGATCCGGTCGGCCTCGATCCCGAGCGCTAGGTCTGTCTGCAGGCGCACGGTTTGCCCGGCTCCGTGCGCATCGGCGGCATGGCGGCCGCCGTCGACCATCGCCCACTCCGCCGGCGTGCTCCCGTAGTCGAAGACCGGCTCGCAGACGAGCTCGACCTCGACGCTGCCCTCCAGGCACTCCACCGTTCGGACGAGCATGTGGTCGGCGTCGTCGTCCGCCGGAGGCCGTGTGTGCGGGGTAACGGTGTCCTCGTGGTCCCGGGGTCCGAGGGTGAGCGCGTCGCGGACGACGATCCAGCCGTTCGGCGTCTTCCAGGTCGTCTCCAGGACGTTGGTCCCCGGGACGTACGCCCGCGCGGTCGGGTGGTTGATCCCGAACGGCGCGAAGCGGAAGAAGCCGGCCTCGCGGTCGAGCAGGCTGCCGAAGACGCTCGGCGAGTCGAAGCTCGGGGTGCAGAGCCAGTCGATCGCCCCGTCGGCCGCGACGAGCGCCCCCGTATGGCAGTCGGAGAGGAACGCGTAGTCCGCGATCGGCGGGAAGGGCGAGGGCGCGGCGGCGCTCTGCGCGCTGGGCTCAGGTTTCGTCTTGGCGGCCGTCATTCCGTCACCCATGGCCCGCGCCAGACTCCGTGGCCGGCGACAGAGCTTGTCCGCTTCCTTCGGCCCCCACGATCCCGGCGCATATGGGTGCACGGGCGGGGGCGCGTCGAGCAGCGGCTGCATGATGCGCCACGTCTCCTCGACGCCGTCCTGGCGGGTGAAGCGCGTGCTCTGGCCGAGCATCGCTGCGTGCAGCAGCACCTCGTAGGGCGTCGGCGCCCTCGCCGCCTTCCTCCGCGAACTCTGCGTCGAGCGTGATCGGCTGGGCTCGCGGCAGCATCGGCCCGGAGCGCCTCGAGGCGGAACCGGACGCCCGTCGAAGGATCGAGCTTGACGACGAGCTGGTCGGGCTCGGGGCTGCCGCTCGAGCGCGGCGAAGCCGATTCGGGCGGACGCTTGAAGACGAGTCGAAGCTCGGTTTGGGTGGCCGGCAGACGCTTGCCGGTGCGAATGAAGAACGGAACGCCCGACCAGCGCCAGTTGTCGATGTCGAGGCGCAGGGCGCAGTAGGTCTCGGTCGCCGAGTCCTTGGCGACGCCGTCGATGTCGAGGTAGCCGTCGTACTGGCCTCGCACGTAGTGCGCCGGATCGGCGTCGGCGATCGGCCGGAAGACGGCGACCTGAGCGTCTTTGAGCGTCGCCGGGTCGCCCCCGGAAGGCGGCTCCATGGCGGCTGCCGAAACGACCTGCATGAGGTGGTTGACCACGACGTCGCGCAACGCGCCAACGGGGTCGTAGAAGTGGCCGCGGTCCTCGACCCCGAAGTCCTCCGCCATCGTGATCTCGACGCATTCGAGGTAGTTCCGGTTCCAGACCGGCTCGAGCATCGTGTTCGCGAACCGGAGGTAGAGGATCTCCTCGAGGCCCATCTTCCCGAGGAAGTGGTCGATCCGGTAGAGCTGGGACTCGTCGACGTACTCGTGGAGCTCGTCGGCGAGCGCGCTGGCGGACTCCCGGTCATGGCCGAACGGCTTCTCGACGACGATCCGCCCGGTCTTCGTCAGCCCGGCCTCGGCGAGCCCTTTGACAACGGTGCCGAAGAGGAAGGGGGGAATCTCGAGGTAGAAGACAGGAGACTGAGCGCCGTCGATTGCGGCCGCCACCTGCTGATACGTCGAGGAGTCGGCGAAGTCCCCGTTCTGATACGAGAGCCGCGCCGCGAAGCGGTCAAAAACCTCCTTGTCGATCTTTTCACCCGTTCCCTCGATCGATTCGCGCGCCCGTTTCTTCAGGTCGTCGTCGGTCCAGTCGTCGACCGCGACTCCGACGATCGGGCAGTCCAGGAGCCCGCGCGCCTCGAGCCGGTAGAGCGAGTGGAACGTCATCACCTTCGCCAGATCGCCGGTGATCCCGAAGACGACGAGGACATCGGCGGCCTGCGAGCCCCCATTCCGCGCTGCGGCCGTCGATGCTCGCTCGACGCTCGGAGCGACAGTGCCGGCTCCGCTTGTCATTGCCCACCTCCCAGTCGTTGCCTCGACCCTATTGACGTGATCTGGGAATGGCGTCATCCAAGCTGGATGATTTGCGGGCCCGGCGACCTGCACCAAACCGCAACATTCATCCGGTCAGGATGATGTGTCGTCGGCGCCCTTCCAGTGCAATTCAGCACGACTGCGGCGATTGCAGTGTGGGGACTCGTCTTCCGCATCCGTCAGTACCTGAGGGAGAGCCTCTGGTTCCTGCCGGTCCTGGCTGGAATCCTGGGCGCGCTGCTGGCAGCGCTGGGGACCCTCCTCGACAAGTCGATCGAGCTACCGGCCTACTGGCAGTACTCGGCGTCGACCGGGAGCGCCGTGCTCGCCGCGATGGTTGGCGCCACGGCCGCGCTGACCGGATTCGTGGTCACCGTCAGCATCCTCATCGTGCAGATGGCTACGGGCACGTTCTCGCCGCGGTACATGCGGCTCTGGCAGCGCGACCGGATCCTGCACGTGCTGCTCGCGATGCTGGTCGGGACCTTCACGTTCTCGTTTGCGCTTCTCAGGCGAGTCGAAGAAGACTCCGTCCCGAATCTCAGTATCTCCGCGACCGGGCTCCTGATCACCCTGGACATGTTCCTCTTCCTGGTCTTCCTCGACCGGTCCGTCCACCGTCTCCGACCTGTCGCCGTGGCGGCTCTCGTCGCCGCCCAAGGACGGCGAGCCTTCGAGTCCGCCGTCCGCACTATGGCCGCGCCCGACGCGCCCGAGCTGCTGCAAGAACCATTCGAGACCGCGGACGAGGCGACGCTGGTCGTCCGAAGCCCGCGGGCTGGAGCGATCCAGGCGTTCGACACCGACGGGCTCGTTCGGTTCGCGCGCGAGCACGAATGCACACTCGTTCTCAGCCATACCGTGGGCGACTTCGTCCCGGCCGGGGCGACCGTGCTGCGCGCCTACGGCACCGCCGCGCTTGGCCCGTCGACTGAGCGTCGCCTCAACAGCATGATCGCGCTCGGTGTGGAGCGGACGATCGAGCAGGATCCGGCATTTGCCGTCCGCATCATGGTCGACATCGCGATCAAGGCTCTGTCGCCGGCGGTCAACGACCCGACGACCGCGGTCCAGGTGATCAACCACCTCGGGGAAACGCTGCGCGTGATCGGATCGACCGACTTTCAAGGCGGAAGGGATGGCGGTGACACGCGTTCGCGTGTGCTGATTCCGGCCCGTCGCTGGGAGGACTACCTCGCACTGGGCGTGACGGAGATCCGCGAGTACGGGGCTTCCTCGATTCAGGTCGTGCGCCGTCTCCGCGCGATGCTCGAGGAGTTGCACGGTGCGGTCAGGCCGGAGCGCCGGGCCGCCGTCGAGGAGGAGCTGGCACGCCTCGACGCGGACGTCGAGCGGACGTTTGGCGGGTCGAGCGATGCCGACCGCGCGACCGAGGCCGACCACCAGGGATTGGGTGGGGCGACCGCTCTCGAACGACCGAACGTGCTCGCGCGCTGATGGGTCAGGCGAGCGGTGGTCTGAGCTAGCCGTCGACGAGCTCGAGCGCCTCGGAGACGTCGTAGCCGAGCGCCAGGCCGAGGTTGGGAGCCGCAGAGACGACCCGCGCGACCCCGACGATCGGCAGCACCGCGATGAGCGTCCCGACGATCTCGTCGCGGGACGCGCCGGCGTCCAACCCGGCCTCGACTGCGTTCATGAACGAGGGCGGGGCGGCGTCCATCGCGATGAGCGCGGCGATTCGGAGGAGGGCGTGCGACCGGCGGTCGATTCCGGCCAGCGTCGCATTGGCGCACTCCTCGCTGAGCAGCGCGTCGATGTACCGATCGTCGCGCAGCGCGAGCTTGCGAAGCGTGAGCTTGTACTGGTCCACGGAGCTGCCCTCATTCCATGCCTCCGCGCGTCCGAGGACATCACCCCGAGCGGGTGAAATCAGCTGCGACCGATGCGAGTGGGGCGTCGACGAGCCCGAGCTCGATCGCCCGTTCGATCGCCTCGCTCCTGCTGGATGCATCGAGCTTCCGGTAGACCGAGATCGCCTGCGTCTTGACGGTGTTGCGGGAGACGAACAGCCGCTCGGCGATCTCGCGGAACGACAGGTGCGTGGTCAAGCAGGGGCAGCAAGCGAAGCTCGGCAGCAGTGAGCGTGGACGCCCAGCCCGACGGCTGGTCGGGCGCCGTCGAGAGACTTGTTCGAACGTCTTCCGCTTCGGCCACGAGCGTTCCGAGTTTCGGACGTCGCCGAAGGATGTCGTCCGCCTCGCGGTAGAGGACCGCGGCGCCGCGAGCATCTGCAAGGGCCAGATGCGCCTTCGCGAGCTCGAGCCGAGCCTGCACTGCGAACCACGCCGTGGCGTGGGTCATCATCGGGCGCATGCGCTGTGCGCTCACGAGCGCCTGCCGAGCTCGCGCGCCTTGCCCTTTGGCGATAGCGACCCTCGCCGTGGCCGCCAGAAGGATCGCGGTCACCGCATACTCCGCCGAGGGCGCGTCGTCAATGAACGAGCGCGCTAATTCGAGCTCCGACTCCGCAGCGAAGAGCTCACCCCGCTCCAGCGCCAGGAGCGCGCGTTCGGAGCGCGCCACGACGCCGGCCCAGACCGCGCCTCCGGCGACGGCCGCTTCAGCAGCCTGTTCGAAGATGGCCTCGGCTCGGTCGAGATCGCCCGCAAACAGAACCGCTACACCTTGCAGGACGATGCTGGCCGGGCGCCACGGGCTTGCGGCCGACAGGTGAGTCACTGCGAGCTCTGCGTCGACCTTCATGTGCTCGACGCCCTTCGCGCAGAGCAGCGCGCGAACGGTCGCCGCCCAGGCCTCGAAGGGGCTCCCATCCGGCATGGGCCCATCGACCTCGGAGGTCTCAACAGCTAGTGCCCATCGCTCGGCGACGTCGGGCCGGGCGCGCAAGGCGTGCAACCAAACGCCGAAAACCGCGATCGCCGGGTACCGCTCGAGCAGCGCTGAATCGTCGAACGTCGCAAGCCAGCGCTCGACGGTGGTCACCAAGCCGATGCTGTAGTACGGGGATGCGAACGCTATGACCAGCCGGGCGAGCTCGTCGGTGTCGCCGGCTGCGGCCGAGTACTCGATCGCGGCCTCCGGCTGGCCGTTCGCCTCGCACCATGCAGCGGCCCTGCGATTGAGACTGGCAGGGAGCTCAGGCTCGCGCCGCTCGAGCTCTGCTCGGAGCATCTCCCTGAATAGATGGTGGTAGCGGAACCACTGGCGCCGGTGATCGAGGGCAATGACGAAGAGGTTCTCGTGCTCGAGCTGCTCGAGCACCTGCGTCGAGTCGTCGCGCTGGAGCACCGCGTCGCACAGGGGGCCGCACATGCGATCGAGAATCGCGGTCCGAAGCAGGAAGTCGAGCTCAGCCTGCCCGAGGCGGGCAAGCTCTTCGGCCCGCAGGTAGTCCGTGACGAAGCGGTCGTCGCCGCCGAACGATGCCAGCGACGAGGTGCCGTCGTCGAGCGCGAGCGCCGCGAGATAGAGCCCGGCTGCCCAGCCTTCCGCATGCTCGTTCAGCGCTTTGGCCCGGGTCTCGGTCACCTCGACTCCAGCCGCGCGGAGGAGCGCGTACGCCTCAGCGTCGTTCAGGGCGAGCGCGGCGGGCCCGAGCTCGAGCAGCTCGCCGTCGGCACGGAGTTTCGGAAGCCCCAGTCGAGCCTCCGTACGCCCGGAGAGCACCAGCTGCGAGCCTTGCGGCACGTGGGGTAGGAGTGCGACCAGGGCATCCAGGCAATCGTGGTTCTCGAGCTCGTGCACGTCGTCGAGCACGAGCACGAGGGGATCGCGCCGAGAGGCCAGCGCCGCGCCTAGACGAGGGAGGCCTCTCGCCCACAGCGAGTCGCCGGCGCCCCTGAGCCCCTTGAACACTGCGGGCCCGACCGTCCCGTCGACGTTCAACGCCTCGGCGACGTATGTCAGGAGGACGGCGGGGTCGTTGTCGCGGTGATCGAGGGAGACCCAGGCGAACTGGCGAGCTTCGCGTGCGGCCCACTGGGCCAGCGCCGTTGTCTTGCCGTAGCCCGGTGGTGCCACGACGCTGACGAAACGACAGTCATGTCCGCGAGACAGGCGGTCGACGAGGCTAGCGCGCTCGACTAGACCCGGCCGCGGTGGCGGGACGTCCAGCTTGGACCGCAGAAGCTCAAACGCCGACCGAGGCTCTCCCTTTCGGGTCGTGGAACTCTTGGCCAATCGGCTGTCGATGCGCTGCGGCACGACAATTCTCCCTTCACGACCCCGCCGAAAAGGTAGGCGTAACACCCCACCGGAGGCAAACTTGTACCGATCTGGTGAAGCCGCTTACGAGGCCGGAACGGGAGCGGCGACCTGTTCCTCTGCCCGTTCGGCTGCACGTGCCGCCCTGAGGTCGCGGCTGATGTGGACCGCCGCCGACGTCAGCGGCGCGGCGAGGATCAGCCCGAGCATGCCGAAGAGGCTTCCCGCGGCGATGGTCACGAAGAGGACAGCGAGCGGGTTCAAGTCGAGGGTCGCGCCGAAGGCGATGGGCTGGACGATCTGCTGAAGCATGCCGTTCGCCAGGAGAACGATCACGAGCATGACCGCGGCTGTCCCTGTGCCCTCCGCGGCGAGCGCGATCATCACCGCGAACGCACCCGAGACGAACGCGCCGATGAAGGGCACGTAGGCCGTCACGAAGGTGACCACCGCGATCGTGCCGGCCAGTGGGACTCCGAGCGCGAGCGCGCCCACGCCGACGACAACTCCGTTGAATGCCGCGACGATCGTCAAACCGAGGAAGTACTTTCGCAACGAGCTGAGGACGTTGTCGGTCACGGTCGTGGCGACGGGGACCGGGATCCCCATGTGCGTGTCGACAAAGCCTCTGATCGAACTGAAGTCCTTGAGCAGGAAGAACGTGCTGAAGAGGACGAACGACACGAAGAACGCGAGCGAGGTCAGGCCCTGGATGCCACTTGCCAATCCGTGCAGCAGCGTGCTGCCGGCACTCTCGACGGCGCCGCTCACGTCTTTCTTGGCCTCCGACGTACCGTCGGCGCCCGCATCGTTCGCCCACGCTTCCACCTTGTCGAGCGCCTGCGACGCGTACGTCTTGATCTCGTCGCCCTGCTCCGCGATTCCTCCGAGGACGAGCAGCAGCACGATGACCCCGAGCGCGAGCAACATCAGCAGCACGAGGGCCGCGCCCGCGGCGCGTGGGACCTTCCGGCGCTGCAGCGCGTCGACGAGCGGCCCGGCGACTGCGGCGGCGATCGTTCCGACGATGACCGGCACGAGGATCGTCGAGATCGTGGCGAAAATCCAGATCGCCCCGAACAGCAGGATCCCGACGCCCACGAGGAACCACGCGAGGAATCCCAGGTCTCGGAGCCAGTCCGGAGGGGCGAACATGCGAGCGAGGTCGGTGGGGCTCGGGTCAGGCTGCGCGGTACCGGCGGCGAGTGGCTCGTCCTGCCGGTCTCCGCTCCGATGGAATCCAGGGATATTCACGTGGCGATTCAAACTGATTCGACGCCGAGACGTGATCACCTCGCCCGGGTGAGGCGCCGATGCGCCGTGCGTCAGTGGCCTAGAGCGAGCGTCAGCAAGGTGACGACCGCGAGACCGACGCCGGCGGCGGCGAGCAAGCCCGCGAGTCGATCGGAAAGCTCCGACCAACTCCCGGCTGCGAGCGCGGCGTTCACCGCCCGAAAGCGGACATAGCCGAGCCCGATGAATGCGAGACCGAGCAAGGCGAAGCAGATCCCGAGTACGACATACGGCCAGTTCGAGCCGCTCGATAGCCCCGGTACGAGTTTCCCCACGCCTACGCTGACGGCGAATGCGGTGAGGCCGCTTCGCCACCACGCAAGATAGGTCCGCTCGTTGGCAAGGTGCGTCCGCCGAGTGGCGTCTTCCACACCGGGCTCGACTTCCGGGACCATCGTGGTCGGACCCTAGCCAAGGAGTTGAGAGCTAGTCGAGCATCGTCAGCGCAAAGGCGAGGCCGAAGCCGAGCGTCGTCAGCAGCCCGACGAGCTTGCCGCCGTGCTCGAAGGCCTCGGGCATCATCGTGTCGGCGAGCATCGTCAGGATCGCGCCGCCTGCGAACGCCAGCACGAACGCGAGCGCGTCAGGGCCCGCCGAGTCGAAGGCCACATACCCGAGGAGGGACGCCAGCCCGCTGACGACGGTTACGAGCACCCAGAGGCCGAGGATCCGGCCGCGCGCCCAGCCGTCCGCCACCAGGCCGGTGGTGGCCGCGATCGCCTCCGGGAGATTCGAGAGGAACACCGCTGCGATCACCGCCACGCTGACCCCGGTGCCCTCGAGGAGCCCCAGCCCGATCACCGCCGACTCGGGAATGCCGTCGAGGACGATCCCGAGCACGATCGCGAGGCCGGAACCCGCTCCGGCAGTCCTGCGCATCTTCTTGCGTTCGTCGCCGCCCATCCGATCGACGAGCAGGTCGCCGACGAAGAACGTCAGGGCGCCGGCCGAGAGCCCGAGCGCGAGGCTGCCGTTCCACGCCGAGGTCTCGAAGGCCTCCGCCACGAGCTCGTAGGCGACGGCGCTGATCAGGACGCCGGCCCCGAACGCCATGATCCAGGCCGAGCCAGCGCTCCTGGATCGGGAGCACGAGGGCGAGGACGCCGCCGAGGATGAGCGACGAGCCGGCAAACAGGCCCCAGCCGAGCGCCGCGCCCATCAGGCCGATGCCTCCACGCGTTCAACCCCGGACGACACAACGGAAGCCGATGTGGCCGGTCGACGTGTCGACGGTCTCACCCTGGCGGGCCGCGGGGCGGTAGCGGAGGCAGTAGTTGGGCGCGCACAGGTGCGAGCCGCCCTTGATCACCTTGCGCGGAAACCGCTCTCCCGCCCGCACCGGGGGAGCGCAGCAGGGGCTCGCGCCCTCGGAGCGGTCGGCTCTGAACCAGTCGCTCGTCCACTCCCAGACGTTTCCGGTCACGTCGTAGAGCCCGTAGCCGTTCGGAGGGAAGCTCCCCACCGGTGAGGTGCCCTCGAACCCGTCCGCCTTCAGGTTCTGCCAGGGAAACTCGCCCTGCCAGGTGTTGGCCATCGGCTTCCCGTTCGGGAAGTGATCGTCACCCCACGCGAACGCGGCTCCGTCCAGGCCGCCGCGTGCCGCGTACTCCCACTCGGCCTCGGTCGGAAGTGCCTTGCCGCTCCAGGAGGCGTACGCCTCGGCGTCCTCGTAGGCGACCTGAACGACGGGGTGGCGATCGCGGCCGTTGATCGTCGTGCCCGGCCCGCCCGGCTTCTTCCAGAACGCACCCGGCACGTACTCCCACCAGCTGCGGACATCGTCCAGCGGCACGGGGCCGGTGGTCTTGCGAAAGACGAGGGAGCCGGGCACGAGCAGGTCTGGATCGGCGTCCGGGTAGTCCGCGGGGTCGAGCGGCCGCTCGGCGACGGTGACGTAGCCAGTCTCCCGGACGAAACGCCTGAACTCGCCCGCCGTGACGGGGTGCTCGTCGATCCAGAAGCCGCCGACCTCGACTCGCCGGACCGGCCCCTCCTCCGGATAGAAGGCCTCGGAGCCCATCAGGAACTCGCCGCCCTCGACCCGCACCATGTCCTCGACCTCTGCGCGACGCTCAGCGATCGGCATCGTGACGCTACTCACGCGCCAGGAGCGCGTGCGCCTCCTTCTCGAGATCGAGGTACTGGTCGTCGCCGGTGCTGACCTCGACCTGCAGGATCGTCCCGCCCTTGAACGTCGCCGGGGCCTTGTACTCCTTGCTGACTGCGTCACCGGAGTCGCGGCCCACGCAGAGACCGTCCCCGCAGAGCGTGAAGAAGGCGAGCTGCGTCCGCATCGGGCCCTCCGCGACGACGTCCTCGTCGACATAGAGCTTCGTGCTGCCGAGCGCCTCGCCTCGTTCGCCGGTCGACTCCTTCGCGAACTCCATCCCCAGTACGTGCTTGCCCAGCTCGAGCTCGTCCGAGACGAACTGCTGCTCGGGTGGCAGACCGAGGAAGTTGTAGACGTACCAGAGCTTCCGGTCCTTGAGGAAGAGGGCGTGGCCGCCGAAGCGCGAGCCGTGCGCGAAGATCACGCCCTCCGCGTCCGGGCTCGTGACCTCGACATCGGCGAGGATCTTGTAGGAGCGGCCACGCGTGGACGCTGCCACCACCTCGGGGACCTCCGCGGTGCCCGGGTAGTAGACGTACGTATCGCGTGGTTCCTCGGGCTGCGGCCTCGGGTCGTTGAGAATCTCGGGCGGAAAGCGGTCGTCGAGAGGGAGGACGTCGTACTTGCGAGCTTCCTCGAACCAGAGCTCGATCAGCTGCTTGAGTCGCTCCGGCTGCTCCTCGGCGAGGTTCCTCGCTTCCGCTCGGTCCTGCTCGAGGTCGAAGAGCTCCCACTCGTCATCGTCGTAGTTGCCGATTCCCGAGAGCGGACCGTGAACCGCGACCGCCTTCCAGCCCTGGTCCCACATGCCACGCGTGCCGAGCATCGCGTAGTACTGGCGCTTCTTCTCCGTAGGCGCATCCGCCTCGTCGAAGGAGTAACGCATCGACACGCCTGCCAGTGGCACTTGCTCGTGCCCGTTCAGCGTGCTCGGAAACTCCAGACCGCAACACTCGAGGATCGTCGGGACGATGTCCGTCGCGTGGTGGTACTGGTGGCGGACCTCGCCCTTGGCCTTGATGCCCGCCGGCCAGTGGATCACGAGCGGGTCGCACGTCCCACCGGCGTACGAGTACCGCTTGAACATCTTGAACGGCGTCGAGAACGCAACGGCCCAACCGGTCGGATAGTGGTTGTACGTAGTCGGGCTGCCGAGGTCGTCGATGTGCTTGAGGTTTTCCTCGATGTCGTCGGGCCAGCCGTTGAAGAACAGATTCTCGTTGACCGAGCCGTTCGGCGTTCCCTCGCCCGAGGCGCCGTTGTCAGCGCAGTAGATGATGATCGTGTTCTCGAGCTGCCCTGACTCCTCGAGGTAGTCGACGATCCGTCCGACCTGGTGGTCGGTGTACTCGGAGAAGCCGGCGAAGACCTCGGCCATGCGCGCGAAGAGCTTCTTCTCCTCGTCCGAGAGCGATTCCCACGGACGGACGTCGTCGTTCGGTGAATACGTTCCCTCGGGCATCGGGTTGAGCGGCGTGAGCTCGGTGCCTTCGGGCATGACGCCCTTCTCGATCATCCGGCCGAGCGCCCACTCGCGATAGGCCTCGTAGCCGTCGTCGAACTGGCCCTTGTACTTGTCCGCCCATTCCTTCGAGACGTGGTGTGGCGCGTGATTGGCCCCAGGGCAGAACCAGGTGAACCACGGCCGCGAGGGAGCCGAAACCTTGACGTCGCGGATCATCTGGATCGCGTTGTCCGCGAGGTCCTTGGAGAGGTGGTAGCCCTCCTCGGGCTGGTACGGCTGGTCGATCAGGCGGTTGTCCTCGATCAGCGTCGGATACCAGTTGTTCGTCTCGCCCCCGAGGAAGCCGTAGAAGCGATCCCAGCCTTGGTGGAGCGGCCAGTTCGACTTCGGAGCGCCCGCGTGGGTTTCCTCGACCGGCACGTTGTGGTTCTTGCCGAGCCAGAACGTGCTCCAGCCGGCCTGGCGCATCACCTCGGCGAGCGTTCCGCACTCGGGCGGGATGTGCCCATGCGATCCCGGGAATCCCGTCGAGGCCTCGGTGATACAGGCCATCCCGTTCTGGTGGTGGTTGCGCCCGGTCAGGAAGCACGAGCGCGTGGGAGAGCACAGCGCCGTCGTGTGCCACTGGCTGTACAGCAGGCCGTTGTCGGCGAGACGCTCCAGCGTCGGCATCCGGATCCGCCCCCCGAAGGGCGACCAGGCGGCGAGGCCGGTGTCGTCGTAGAGCACGATCAGAACGTTCGGCGCCCCCTCCGGTGCCTTCGCTGGGATGTACGGCTCCCAGTCCGGCGTCGACTCCCGGATGTCGGTTTTGATGATCCCCTTGAACGGCCTGCTCACCCTGGGCCTCCCTCATTCGGCGACGGTCGACGAACCGGGTCAGCATCTAGGGTCGAGCGCGTTCGATCATCACCCAGATGTGACGAGAGCGCAGCCCGGCGAATCACCGATCCGTATGATGACCCCGCTGTGCGGCAGCGGGAGGCTGCTGCCGCAACTAAGCGGATCCCCTCGCTCAACTCTCAGGAGGCCCTCGAATGATGCTTGCAGCGGACTACCCGTTCCTCGATGTGCTGTGGACTCTGCTCATCTTCTTCTTGTGGGTGTGCTGGTTCATGCTGTTGTTCCATGTGATCGGCGACGTCTTCCGCCGCCGCGACGTAGGGGGCGGGACGAAGACGCTCTGGCTGCTCTTCGTTCTGTTCGTCCCCTTCCTAGGCACCTTCGTCTACCTCATCGCGAACAGCAATGGGATGGCGGATCGGAATGCAGCGCAGGTGGCGGTGGCTCAGCGCGAGACGGACGACTACGTCCGGTCAGTCGCCGGCTCGTCCGGCCCTGCGGCCGAGATCGACCGCGCCAAGGGACTGCTCGAGAGTGGCGCGATCGACCAGGCGGAATTCGACGCGATCAAGGCCAAGGCGCTCGCCTGACGTTCAAGAGGTCTTGACGAAGACGAAGAAGTGATGTCCGCGGCGGCGGCAGTGCGCCCCCACGCAGTGCCGCCGCAGTAGATTCGCTCGATGCGCCGCTGGCTTCCCCTCGCCATCCTCGCTGCCGCGCAGTTCGTGATGGTGCTCGATTCGAGCGTGATGAACGTCTCGATCTCGCAGATCGTGGACGACCTCGACACGACCGTGACCGGGGTCCAGCTCGCGATCACCGCCTACACGCTCGTGATGGCGGCCTTCATGCTCGTCGGGGCCAAGCTCGGCGACATCTGGGGGCGGGACCGGGCCTTCGCCATCGGCCTCGCTGTCTACGGCCTCGGTTCGCTGACCACCGCGCTGAGCCCGAACCTCGGCGTGCTCCTCATCGGCTGGTCGCTCGTCGAGGGGCTGGGCGCCGTGCTCGTCATCCCGGCCATCGCCGCTCTGACCGCGGCCAACTATGAGGGGAAGGATCGTGCGTTCGCCTACGGGATCATCGGCGGTGTCGCGGGGGCTGCGATCGCGGTCGGGCCGGTCATCGGCGGCTGGGTAACGACGAATTTCACCTGGCGACTCGTGTTCGTCGGCGAGGTCGTGGTCGTGCTCGTCATCCTCGTCGTGCGAAAGCAGATGCAGCCGGCGCCACGGCCCGAGCACCCGCCGAAGCTCGACTTCCTCGGTGCGGCCCTCTCCGCCGCGGGCCTGGGCCTCATCGTCCTCGGGATCCTCCAGAGCAGCTCTTGGGGCTGGCTGCAGCCCATCGACGCGCCCACGATCGGGGGCAAGGAGATCACCCCGCTCGGCTTCTCGCTGGTGCCGTTCCTGATCGTCGGCGGTGTCTTCCTCCTCTGGTTCTTCGGTATCTGGCAGGAACGGCGGGAGCGGCTCGGCCAGGACACGCTTGCTCGAACGCGCGCTCCTGAAGCATCGAGACGCTCCGGGCCGGCCTGGTCGACGCTGATGTCGCAGCAACTCGTTCTGATGGGCACCTTCTTCGTGCTCCCCGTCTACCTCCAGGTGGTCCTGGGTCTCGACGCCTTCGAGACCGGTAAACGGCTGCTGCCGATGTCGGTGACGATGCTCATCGCAGCCCTCACAGGACCGAAGCTCTCCGCGCGGATCGCGCCGAGGCTGGTCGTGCAGATCGGCCTCGCTGCGATGGTGATCGCCGGTCTCGTTCTGGCGGGCACGATCGACGTGGAGCTGAACGAGACCGCGTTCAAGCTCTCGCTCGCGTTGTTCGGGGTCGGCGCCGGTCTGTTGATGTCGCAGCTCGGCAACGTGATCATGTCGTCGGCCCCACCGGAGAAGACAAACGAGGCCGGCGGCCTCCAGGGGACGGCCCAGAACCTCGGCGCCTCGCTGGGCACGGCCCTCATCGGCTCGATCCTCCTCACCGGGCCTGCTCACCGGCTTCCAAACGCGCATCGCCGAGAACCCGGACCTATCGCCGTCCGTGCGCACCCAGATCCAGGAGGCGACCCAGAAGGGCATCGAGATCGTCACGACCGAGCAGGCAAACGCGGTCGCGATCGACGCGGGCCTCAGCCCTGACGAGGCCGACGCTGTCACGGCCGACTACGCCGACGCCCAGCTCGATGCGCTGAAGAAGGCGATGCTTGGCGTGGCGCTCCTCGCGCTCCTGTCCCTGCTGTTCACCCGCCGCTTGCCGGGTAAGCCCTCGACAGCAGGGCCGTGAGCTCTCACTTCGATGAACACGCCGCCGAGTTCCGGGCGGTGCGGCGGCAGATCGAAGAGGCGATTCTGCCGCTTGCGACATCGGTCGACGGGAGGCGCTTCGAGCTCCAGGCCTCGTTGCACGGACTGGAGCTCGAGGTCGGCGGCTATGTCGTGCTCGAAAGCGGTGGCGAGAAGCGGCTCGGTCAAGTCGTGGCGCTCGAGCTCGCCCGAGTCGACTTCTCCGAGGTGACGAGCGGCGAGGGGGCGCTCGAGCTTCGTGCCCAGCTGACAATCCGGGTCGCCCACGGGGAGGGCGTCGTCCTGGACCGTGATGGACGGCCTTTTCACGATGCGCTCGTGCACCCGGCGGATCCGGCCGACGTGGCCGAGTGGCTGGCGACGACCCGGCCCGCGAGAGCCACTCCCTCGATCGGCGAGCTCCTGCTGGCGCCCGGCGTGCCGGCGACGCTCGATGCCGGCGGATTCGACCGGCACACGTTCCTGTGTGGCCAGTCGGGCTCCGGGAAGACCTATTCGCTGGGGCTCGTCCTGGAGCGGCTCCTCGTCGAGACGGACCTCCGTCTCGTCATCCTCGACCCGAACTCCGACTACGTCCGGCTCGGAGAGCAGCGGGCAGACGCAGACGCGCAGCTGGCCGCAGGCTTCGCCGAGGCTGCGACAGGGGTCGTCGTCCGGAGCGCCGGGAACGGGCTCCAGCTCGGAGTCGGGGAGCTCGATCCGAGCGCGCGCGCGGCCGCGCTGGCGCTCGACCCGGTGGCCGATCGCGAGGAGTTCGCGCTCGTAGACGAGATGCTCGGCGCGCGCGTGGCCTTCGAGGAACTGGCGAAATCAGACGAACCGCACGCGCGGGCGCTTCGCCTCCGAGCTGAAAATCTCGGCGTTCCACGCTGGGAGCTGTGGGCCCGCGGCCGGCCGGGATCGCTCGTCGACGATGTCGAGCGTCGCGATGCCCGCTGTCTCGTCGTCGATCTCGGCTCCCTAGCGACCCGCGAGGAGCAGGCTGTGGCCGCGGAGGCCGTCCTCGCAACGCTCTGGCGGCGGCGGGCCGATCGCGAGCCCGTCCTCGTCGTGATCGACGAGGCGCACAACGTCTGCCCGCAGAAACCGGAGGATCCGGTCACGGCGCTCGTGACCGAGCATGCCGTCCGGATTGCCGCCGAAGGGCGCAAGTTCGGCCTCTACCTGCTCGTCTCGACGCAGCGGCCGCAGAAGGTCCACGAGAACGTCCTCAGCCAGTGCGACAACCTCCTGGTCATGCGGATGAACTCGCTCGCCGACCTCGGCTTCGTCGGCGACGTCTTCTCCTTCGTTCCGCCGACCCTGCTCGAGCGCGCGACAGCTTTTCGCCAGGGCGAAGCCCTCGTCGCCGGGAAGATCGCCTCGCACCCTTGCTTCGTCCGCTTCGGCGCGCGCGTGGCCGAGGAAGGCGGTTCCGACATCCCCGCGGACTGGGCGCGGCCGTAACCCAGGCGCCGGCGAAAATTGCATTCCGCGGCCGGGTGGTGTTGGATCTCCGCCTGTGAGCGGACGATTCTGGCTCGGAATGCTGGCCGCCATCGTCGGGATCGGGATCGCCGCGGGGATCTTGTTTGTCGTGATCGGCGCCGCGTTCATCGCCTGGGGCGTGCTGGGCGCGCTAATTGTCTTCGGCGGAATCGCGCTCCTGATCGCGTGGATGTCCGACCGCCGCAGGCAGGCGCAGTACGACGAGCCCTAGGAGGGTTTGGCGAAATAGATCTGAGCCGCCGGGCCGCGCTGCTCGCCCCGAGGCCGCGTCCTCAGTCGCCCCAATGCTGAAAAGCATTGAGGCTCCCTGCGTCCTTGCCTCGGAACGACCATCGCACCCCGGCGACGAGTCAATTCCACCAAACCCTCCTAGCCAGCTCGGCGGCTAGCCGAGCTCAACGAGGGCTCGCGGGCCGACCGGCATTCGGGATTCCCGCAACGCCGGCCGCCCCGCTTCAGATTCGCTTCTCGTCAGTCCCGGATCGCGCCTGGTCGGGTCACGGCCCAGATCACCCACACGTCGAGAGCGATGATGAGGATCGCCCAGAACGGGTAGTACGGGATGAAGAAGAAGTTGGCGACCGCGCTCAGCGAGGCCACGAAGATGGCCATCGCGGCTCCCCACGTGCTCCTCGAAAAGAGGCCCCAACCGGCCGTGATGAGGAGGAGTCCGATGATGAGGTGGATCCATCCCCAGGCGGTCACGTCGAGGTCGAAGACGTAGTTGGCCCCGACCACGTAGAACTGGTCGTCGAAGATCGCTGACAGGCCGGCAATCGACTGGAAGATGCCGATGATCAAAAGCATCGTCGCCGCGAAGGTGATGCCGCCCGTTGCCCAACCGGAGACCGGCTGGTCTCGTCCTGCGTCGTACTGGCTCATCGTGTCTCCCTTGGCTGGAATGTTGGCGTGGAGTCTGTCCCCACGCAGGTACGCAATTGCAAGGATTCGGCACGTCGACCCAGGTTCCTGGGGGGAAATTCCGCCGAATTTCGACTTCTCGAAGGCTCTACGCGGGGCGCGTAGCGCCGGGCGCGTCGAGCCGGCGAGCGAGGTTCCGCACCTCGAAGGCCATGACGCACTGCCAGATCCCGTACACGACGGCCCAGGCGCCAACGAGGGTGACGATGACGGCGATCGTCAGGCCCGGCCGTCGCAGCGCCCAGATGCCGATCGGAACCTCGATCAGGCCGAGCACGAGCATCAGCCACCAGTAGGGCACCTGGCGATTGGCGAGCGCCCCCACGATGTGGATCAACCCGTACGAGACGACGAAGATGCCGACGAAGACGCCGACGACGACGATGCCCTTGTCCGGCCAGACGATCAGCGCAATTCCCGCAGCGGCGGCGAGCGCGCCCCCCGCGAGGTTGGCACCGCGCCCGCTCCCGTCCAACGGGCGCGTGAGCGCGAGCGACAGTCCCTGGAGGATGTACATCACCCCGATGAACGTGCCCAGGCTCTCAACCGACCAGTCGATGCTGAGGATCAGAGCGCCGAAGACGATCGAGATCAGCCCGCCGATGAGCAGAAACGGCCAGTAGCGGGCGACGCCTTCAGCGTCGGCTCGATCGAAGCTTGCGCGGTTGGTCAGTGGGCTCATCAACACGGCGGTGGCCTCTTCTCTCGCTTACGGCGAGTCTATTCAGCCCCGCCGCGGGACTGCTCGCGGAGCAGTCGCTCCACCTCGGCCAGGCGACGGTCGATTTTCTCGAGAGCCTGCTCTTCGCCGGCTTGCAGCGCTGCCGCCCGCCGCGCTACGAGCAGCGAGGCGATGACGCCCGTGAGCAGCGACAGGGACGCGTACCCGGAAACCATCAGGGCGGCACCCACGAAACGCCCGGTTGTGTCCGTGGGCACGACGTCCCCGTAGCCGACCGTCGTCACGGTCGTCACCGCCCACCAGAGAGCGAGACCGAGCGTCGGGAAATCGTCGCGGTCGACAATCCACATGACAATGCCCGCGACGAAGGCGATCGCCGTGATCACGAGCATCAAGAACGGAAGGATGCGACCGGTCTCGAACGCGCGCTCGAGGCGACGGGCACCAAACTGAGACACGTTCTGTCGGATCGCGATCAGCCAGGTCTAGCAGCGAGCCAGGACGCCGGGCCTCAGCGCAGGTGAGAAGGTTCAGACGTGAACGCCCGGCGCACGGGAGAGCGGATTGCAGGGCTCGTCTACGGAACGATCGTCGTGATGTCCGTCATCGCCGCGTCCTCTCAGGGCCTCGAACGCGACACTGCCCGGATCGCGGGACTCGTCGTCGCGACGAACTTCGTCTTCTGGCTGGCTCATGTCTACGCCAACTCGGTCGAGCAGAGCGTCGTTGCGCGGAAGCGATTGACCGGCCGAGGGCTCAAAGAGGTCGCCGTCCACGAGGCTTCGATTCTGACCGCGGCAGTGCTCCCCACCGTTGCATTGCTGCTCGGCGCCTTCGGGCTCATCACCGACTCTCGAGCCATCTGGCTCGCCCTGGCCGTGGGGATGGCTGCCCTCGCCGCACAAGGCCTCGCCCTGGCACGCATCGAACAGCTCACCCCGGTCGGAACCGCGATGCTGGTACTCATGAACGTCCTACTGGGACTGGCGATCGTCGGGCTCGAAGTGTTCATCTCCCATTGACCCCATTCCGACCAGTGATGGCCCGCGACTAGGGCCTAGAAAGCTAGAGACTCGCCGGGTTTGAGCACCCGCACGTCGACCTCGGGCGCGAGCGCAGCCGCTTCGCGGGCGAACGCCACGGCCGGCTCACTCAGGAAGGCCGGGGCCTTGCGGAGGCCGAGGTAGAGCGGCAAGTAGGTGCCCCAGTGGATGGGCACCGCGATCCTGGGCCGCAAGAGACGCAGCGCGTTCGCGGCGCTGACCGGGTCGAGGTGAATCCCGCGGCCGAGCGTTGCGCCCCAGCCCCAGATCGGCAAGAGCGCCACGTCCAGGTCCGGGACGAGGCCCTCCATCCCGTCGAACGGGCCCGTATCGCCCGCGAAGTAGACGTTGCTCGAGCCCAGGAGGGCATAGCCGACCGCGTTCGCGCGCACGCGGCCGAAGTGGCGGCCGCTGTCGTGCTCGGCCGGCGTCACACGCAGGCGCAACGGACCCGAACGAGAGCTCGTCGCCCTCTTCGACCTCGACGACCGACTCGAAATGCTCGGCGAGCAGGCGACCGAGGCCACGCGGCGCGACGACAGGAACCGACCGGTCGAGGCGCTCGAGGGACGGCACGTCGAGGTGGTCGTGGTGCCCGTGAGAGACGAGGATCGCCGCGAGCCCTTCCGTCACGCGCGGGTCTAGGGGAACCGCCCGGCGAAGGTGTCCGACGCGCCGTCGCAGGAGCGGGTCGGTGAGCATCGCCAGGCCGTCCAGTTCGATCCGGACGGTTCCGTGGCCTACATACGAAACAGCGCTCACGAGCCGAGTATGCTCACCCGAGTGGCGGACCGGACGACCCCACGTTGGCGGATGGCTCTGGCCTGGACGCTCGTCGTCCTGGGCATCCTGCTCGCAGTGGTCGCCGTGGTTGCGGGCTACATCCGCTACCAGGCGCTCGACAACGAAACGTTCAGTAACACGTCTGAAGAGCTGATCGCCGATCCCGTCATCCGCGACCAGATCGCCACGACCCTCGTCGAGCAGCTCTATGGCAACGTCGACGTCGAGGCCGAGCTCGAGCAGCGGCTTCCCCCCGACCAGCAAGGGCTTGCCGGGCCACTGGCTGCAGCGACCCGCGAGCTCGGTGACCGAGCGGCGCACCGCCTCCTCGAGCGACCACGCGCACAAGAGCTTTGGGTGGACCTCGTCACGCGCGCGCATCGCCAGCTGATCAACGTGCTCGAGGACGACACCGGCGCGATCAGCACCGAGGGAGGCGTCGTCGTCCTGAACCTGCAACCGCTCGTCATCCAGGTCGGCGAGCAGGTAGCCGTTTTTGGAGCCGTCGCCCAGCGCCTCGGCCCGGACGCAGGCCGCATCGAGATCATGGAAGCCGACCAGCTCGAGACCGCCCAGGACCTGACGCAGCTCTTCAACAAGATCGCGGCGTTCATCTGGATCGTGCCTTTCCTGCTGTGGGCCATCGCGCTCTGGCTCGCGCGTGGACGGCGGCGCCCGATCTTGCGGACGATCTCACTCGGCCTGGTAGTGGGAGGCCTGCTCGTGCTGGTCGCCCGCAACCTGGGGGGCGGCTACGTCGTGGACGGGCTCGTCGAGTCGGATGCAGTGCGGCCCGCTGCGCAGAACACGTGGGACATCGTCACCGCGCTCCTGGCGGACGGAGGCTGGACGATGATCGGTATCGGCGTGGTCGCGCTCCTCGGTGTGTGGCTCGCAGGCCCATCACCGAGTGGGACCGCGGCCAGGCGCGAGCTGGCGCCCTTCCTGGCGCGCCCCGAGCTCGCGTACGGCGTCGTCACGTTTCTCTTCCTCCTGCTCCTCCTGTGGGGCCCCGTCGTCCAGACGCGGCGCCTTTACGCCGTCGTTGCGGCAGCGCTGCTCCTGGCGCTAGGGCTCGAGGTGCTCCGGCGCCAGGCCGCCCGCGAGTATCCCGGCGTACGCGCCACGGACCTGGGCGCATACTCGCGAAGCACCTTTGCGCGGATGCGTGGATCGAAGAGCTAGCGGCCGAAAAGGCCCGCCTCCTCAACTAGCGGATTGGCTGGGCGTACGAGGTGGTGCGGCGCTGCATGGCGCCGCGTCCGTACGAGCCGATGTCAGCGATGACGCCGAGAGCGACGAAGATCCACTCCCAGCCGTTCACCCCGCCGGCAGGGCTCCACAGGAGCACGTACATGAGCGTGGTCCACGGCAGGAAGAGGACGCCGAGGAACGGGACGACCCACCCGTCGAATGCTCGGTCGACGAGGTTCGTGAACAGCCAGAGGACGACGAGGGTGATCCGCGCCGAGATCAGCATCAGGAGGAGAAGCAGGCAACCCATGGCGCGCAACCCTATAGCGGACTTCGCGGCGGCCCGGCACTCCTTCCCTGCGGTTAGAGTTTCACGGCTGATGGCGATCGCCCGAGAAGCAGAACCGGTCGGCTCCCTGCGCGAGATCCGCGAGGCGGGGCTCGACCGTGAGGATCTGCTCACGATCTACCGCAACATGCTGGTCACGCGCGGGATCGAGGAGCGCGGCCACATCCTCTACAAGCAGGGCAAGATCCCGGGCTCGTTCTACACGGGGCGCGGGAACGAGGCTTCGGCGGTGGGCGTGGCGACCGCGCTCGGCCCAGAGGATGTCGGCACGCCTCTGCACCGCGACATGGGCGTCCACGTCACCCGCGGCGTGGAGCCGTGGCGGATCTTCGCCCAGTACATGGGCCGCGAGGACGGCCCGACGAAGGGCCGCGACGGCAACGTGCACATGGCCGACGCCAACCTCGGGCTGATCGCGATGGTCAGCCACCTTCCGGCGATGCTCCCGGTGGCCGTCGGCGCCGCCCTCGCCTTCCGCATCCGCGAGGAGAAGCGGGTCGCAGTGGGCTGGTTCGGCGAGGGCGCCTCCGCGCGCGGTGACGCGCACGAGGCGATGAACCTCGCCGGCGTGCGGCGTCTGCCCGTCGTCTTCATCTGCGACAACAACCAGTGGGCCTACTCGACGCCGACGCACCTCGAGTACGCGTGCGAGACGCTGGCCGACCGCGCACAGGCCTACGGGTTCGAAGGAGTGGTCGTCGACGGCACCGACGTGCTCGCGGTCTACCGCGAGGCCAAGCGGGCGATCGAGAAGGCCCGCGAGGGCGGCGGCCCGACTTTGATCGAGTCGATGACGCTCCGCATGGAGGGCCACGCCGTCCACGACGACGCGTTCTACGTCCCGAAGGAGCTCTTCGAGGAATGGGCGAAGCGCGACCCGATCGAGCGGTTCCGCAGCTGGCTCCGCGAGAACGCCGAGCTGACCGACGACGAGGAGGAAGAGGTCCTGAGCGGCGTCAAGAAGATCCTGAACGACGCGCTGAAACGGGCCGACGAGTCGCCCCTGCCTTCCCCCGACTCGGTGACCGAGGGCGTCTTCGCGACGCCTGAAGACCTCGACACGCCGCACCACAAGTAATGGCCGAAAAGACTTATTTGCAGGCGATCTCCGACGGTCTCCGCCAGGAGATGCAGCGCGACAAGCGCGTCTTCGTGATCGGCGAGGACGTCGGGGTCTACGGCGGGGCCTTCAAGGTCACGCTCGGCTTCCAGGAGGAGTTCGGGCCGTGGCGCGTGATCGACGCGCCGCTCTCCGAGACGGCGATCGTCGGCGGTTGCACAGGCGCGGCGATCATGGGTATGCGCCCGGTCGCGGAGATGCAGTTCGCGGACTTCATCTCGTGCGCGTGGGACCACCTGGTCACGGTCGCGGCCAAGCAGCGCTACCGCGCGGGGACGCCGGTCCCGATCGTCGTCCGCCTGCCCTCGGGCGGCGGCTTCTCGGGCGGGCCGTTTCATTCTCAGAACCCCGAAAGCTCCTTTGCACATATCCCGGGCCTGAAGGTCGTCTGCCCGTCGACTCCGGAAGATGCGAAGGGCTTGCTGGTGAGCGCGATCGAGGATCCGAACCCGGTCCTCTACTTCGAGCACAAGCACCTGTACCGGCGCATCAAGGCCGAGGTGCCGGACGAGCGCTACCTGACGCCGTTCGGCAAGGCCCGGGTCCACCGCGAGGGCGACGACATCACGGTCGTCACCTGGGGGGCGATGGTCTACACGGCCGACGAGGCCGCGAAGCAACTCGAGGAGGAAGACCTGTCGATCGAGATCCTCGACCTGCGCACGCTCATCCCGTGGGACCGGAAAGCCGTCCTGGAGAGCGCGCAGAAGACGTCGAAGGTGCTCGTTCTCCACGAGGACACGCGCACCGGCGGCTTCGGCGCCGAGATCGCGGCCACGATCGCCGAGGAGGCGTTCGAGCACCTGGACGGGCCCATCAAGCGCGTGACCGCACCGGACTCGCCCGTCCCCTTCTCGCCGCCGCTCGAGAAGGCGTACATCCCGCAGGTGGAGGACGTGGCCAAAGGACTCCGAGAGCTGGCTGAGTACTAGCCCTTATGGCTACTACCAGCGCCGTCGACGTGGTCATGCCCCAGATGGGCGTCTCGGTCTCCGAGGGAACGATCACGAAATGGCTCAAGCAAGAGGGCGAGGAGATCCAGGCCGACGAGTCGCTGCTCGAGATCTCGACGGACAAGGTCGACACCGAGGTCCCGAGCCCTGCCTCGGGGATCGTGACGCAGATCCTCGTGCCGGAAGGCGAGACCGTCGAGGTGGGAACGAAGCTCGCGGTCATCGGCGGCGAGGCCGGCGGCGCGCAGGCCGAGGCGCCGCAAGAGGCGGCTCCTCCGGCGCCCGCGACTCAGGAGGCGGCAGCGGAAGCCGCGGCGTCCTCAGGCGCCGAAAGCCCCGCCCCCGCACCTGAGCAGGCTGCGCCCGAGCCCGCGCCCCAGCCCGCGGCCGAGCGCCCGAGCCCGCGGCGGCGCAGGCCGGCAACGGCCAGCAGGCCGACGGCAAGAGCTTCGTGTCGCCGGTGGTCGCGCGGATCGCCTCCGAGCACGGCATCGACCCCACCCAGGTGCCGGGCACCGGACGTGGCGGACGAGTCACCAAGAAGGACATCCTCAAGTTCGTGGAGTCCGGCGCGCCCGCGCAGGCTCCGGCCCCCGAAGCGCCCGAAACCCCCGCAGCTCCAGCGCCTGAGCCCGCAGCGCCGGCCCAGCCGCAGCCGGCGCCCGCGGCGGCGGCACCGACGGCGCCCGCTCCGGCCGCCGCGCCCGCCGAGGCGGCAGGCGACGAGGAGCTCGAGCCGATGAACGCCATGCGTCGCGGGATCGCCGACCACATGCGGCGTTCGCTCGACACCGCGGCGCACGTGACGAGCGCGATCGAGGTCGACATGTCGCGCGTCGTCGCCATCCGCGAGAAGCTGAAGCCGGAGTACCAGAAGAGCTACGGCGTCAACCCGACTTATCTCATCTTCGTCGCGCGCGCAGTCGTCGAGACGCTCAAGAACTACCCCTGGATCAACGGCGAGATCCGCGGCGAGCAGATCGTGACCCGGAAGCACATCAACCTCGGGTTCGCCGTCGAGCTCGCAGAGGGGAAGGGCTTGATCGTGCCGGTCGTCAAGCACGCGGAGGGCCTGAACCTGCTCGGGATGGCGCAGGCCGTGACGGACATCGCCGAGCGCGCGCGCAACAAGAAGCTGACGCCGGACGAGGTCCAGGGAGGGACGTTCACGATCACGAACCCCGGCGGCTACGGCACGTTCCATGGAACGCCGGTCATCAGCCAGCCGCAGTCCGGGATCCTCGGCACCTACGCGCTCGTCAAACGCCCCTGGGTGATCCAGGACGAGCACGGCAAGGACGTGATCGCGATCCGGCCGATCATGAACATCACGCTGACCTACGACCACCGGCTCGTCGACGGCGCGCTTGCCGGTCGCTTCCTCCAGGAGCTCAGGCAGAAGCTCGAGTCCTGGGGCGAGTCGGACTACTAGCCGTGCCCCAGACCGTCGTCCCGATGGTCGCGTACGAGGACGCCGCGGCCGCGATCGACTGGCTGAGCCGCGCGTTCGGCTTCCGCGAGGACCCGGATGAGCGCTACACCGAGGACGGCCGCGTCACGCACGCCGAGCTCGATGTCGGCGACGGTTCTGTGATCTACGTCGCGAACCCGACCCCGGACTACGTGGCCCCGAAGCGCCACCGCGAGGAATGCGAGACCGCCTCTCGCTGGTCGAGCGTGCCCTGGGTCGTCGACGGCATCTCCGTGCAGGTGGCCGACCTGGACGAGCACTTTGCGCGCGCCAAGGCGGCGGGCGCGACCCTCCTCTCGCAGATCGAGGACAACCCCTTCGGCCGGCTATACCGCGTCGAGGACGTCGAGGGCCACCGCTGGATGTTCATGCAGCCGAAGGCCGCAACGTGAGCGACGAGCAGATCGTGAAGCTGACCGTCGTCTCGAACGAGATCGAGGCGGAAGTGATCCTCTCCCTGCTGCGAACCGAGGGGATCGAGTCGACGCAGCAGATGACGAATTACGGCGCCGGCGGCATAGACGCGGTGGGCTCGGGCGGCCCGCGCGAGATCCTGGTGCGGGCGGAGGATCTCGAGCGGGCGACAGCACTGATCGAGGAGCAGTGATGGCTGCGCTCCAGGGAAGCTGCCACTGCGGCGCGGTCCGCTTCGAGGTGACCGAGGACTTCAGCGCGGTCCGGATCTGCCACTGCACGACCTGCAAGAAGCTCTCGGGCGGAGCGGGGACGACGAACGGGCGCGCGCGGACGGACACGATCCGCGTCGTCGCCGGTGAGGAGCTGATCCGCACGTACCAGCCCGAAGAGGGCTCGTCCAAGAGCTTCTGCTCGCAATGTGGGTCGAACCTGTTCGGCGGCGGCTGGCCCGAGTCGGAGTCCTCCAGCGTACGCATCAGCGCGATCGACTCGCCGTTCGACCGTAAACCCGAGGCGCACACGTATGTCCGCTCGGTCGCCCCCTGGGAGAACTTCCCCGACGACGGCCTCGAGCGCTTCGACGAGCGCGCTACGTGATGGCGCGACCGGGACACCTCCTGAACCTGGGCGCGGTCCCGTACCGCGAGGCCTGGGACCTGCAGCGGTCGATCTCGGCGGCGGTCTTGCGAGGAGAGGCGCCGGACACGGTGCTGCTCCTCGAGCATCCGCCGGTGATCACGCTCGGGCGACGCGCCGAGGAAGGCGAGCTCCACGTCCCGGAAGGCGCTGAGGTCGAGATCGTCGAGACCGACCGCGGCGGAAAGTCCACCTACCACGGGCCGGGCCAGCTCGTCTGCTATCCGATCTTCGATCTCACCCGGCACGGGCAGGACGTCAAGAAGTACTGCCGCGACCTCGAGGAGGCATTGATCCGCACCGTTGCAGCGCGGTCGGAGTCGAAGCGACGCGCATCGACGGTCTGACCGGGATCTGGCTCGAGCGCCCGCCGCGCAAGATCGCCTCCATCGGCGTCCACATCTCCAAGTGGGTGACGACGCACGGGTACGCGCTCAACGTCGATCTCGACCCGGCGCCGTTCACCGAGTGGATCACGGCCTGCGGCCTGGAGGACACGGCCTTCACGACCGTTGCGCGCGAGCTGGCGCGGCCGGTCACCGTCGACGAGCTGCGCCCGCACGCCGCAGCCGCACTCGAAGAGGTGTTCGGGCTCGCGCTTACGGAGCCCCGGCTAAGCGGCCTGGAGGAGCTCCGCGTCCTCGACGGCCGCGATCAGCGCGTCGACGACCACCGGGTCGAACTGCGTACCTGAGCCGGCGCGAAGCTCGGCCACCGCCTCGGCGGTCGGCATCGCCTTCCGATACGAGCGGTCGGTCGTCATCGCGTTGTAGGCATCGCAACAGGCGACGATCCTGGCGACGAACGGGATCTCCTCCCCGGCCAGCCCGTCGGGATAGCCGGTTCCGTCATGCCGCTCGTGACAGGAACGAACGATCTTTCCGATCTCGCCGAGCAGTCCGCCGACGCGGTGCAGCAGGCGCTCGCCCTCGATCGTGTGTTGCTTGACGATCTCGAACTCCTCGTCGGTGAGCTTGCCCGGCTTGTTGATGATCTCGTTGGGGATGCGGATCTTCCCGACGTCGTGCAGCAGAGCCACGAACTCGGCGTCGCGCCGTTCGCGCTCGGAGAGGCCGAGCTGGTCGACCACGGACAGCGTGAGCGCGACCACGTCGCGGCTGTGCTCGCCCGTGTAGCCGTCGTCGGCCTCGACGACGTCACCGAGCAGGAAGGCGGTGCCTCGATAGGCGTCGCGGAGCTCGAGCTCGTGGTCGATCCGGACCCGCCGGTCCTTGGCGAACACGGAGAGCAGCCCGACGAGGGGAACCGCCAGCAAGACGCCGTACGGAGAGTCCACCGCGGCGAACGCGACGGCAAGCCCGATCGAGCCCAGGCCGCCGTCGATCATGTAGACCCAGCCCATCGCCTTCAGCTGCACCTTCGGCGGCACGCCGAGCGCGGTCCACTCACGGAGCGCGGAGCTTCCAAAATCGAGAGCGAACTGAGCGCCGAGAGCGACCAGGTACAAGGGCCAGTCGCTCAGACTGGGATCGGGCTCGCCTGCGAGAGCCAGGACGAGCGCCGGCCCGATCGCGTGCCAGCAGTTGACCAGGCGCATGAAGATCCGCTCGTAGTGCAGTGAGCCTCGCGCGTACTCCGCCATGCTCCCGAGGACGACGCCGGCGGCGACCGCGAGCGGGACGATCCCGGTCGGGAGCACGAAGAGCATCGGAACGAGCACGAGTTGCGTCGGCACGGCCGAGCCGGTGCCGATCTCGAAGTCGAGGTGGAAGGCCAGGGCATAGACGCCGATCAGCAGCAGCGTCGCGATCACGCCCGGCGAGCGATCGGTCGGCACCAGGCCGGCCATCAGGATCGCGCAGACCAGGAAGGCTCCCGCCGAGACGAGCAGCGAGAGCCGCTCGCGCCGGGCGACGCGGTTCATCCTGCGGGCGCGCTGCTCCTCGATCACGCGTTGAGCCGCCGGGTCAGAGCCGGTTACCACAGCAGTCGACATGTGCCGGACAGAAATCGGCCTACTCGCCGGCTCACGCGAGAGGGAATTCACTCGTACGAGGGATCACCTGCCCTCAGGAGACCCCCTAAAGGGTGATAGCGCATACCCCGAACGCCCGCACACTGAGATCCATGACTACTGCGGCTCGTCACCCACGTATCTTCCTGCTCGGTTTTGTGCTCGCCGGCCTTCTGGCAGCGAGCGCCCTGATGGTCACTCCCGCGGCTCAAGCGGGACTGATCGGAACCGGGCCGGCATCAAGTTGCACCGAGGCGTCAAAGGTGTTCGCCCCGTGGGGTGACTACCGCAACTACCTGCTCGTCCCCGGCGGGGCGTTCGAGGCCGGCACTCCGGCCTGGGCGCTCTCCGGCGGCGCGAAGGTCGTGGCCGGCAACGAGCCCTTCTACGTTCGCTCGAAGCAGGACAAGAGCTCGCTCTACCTGCCGAGCGGGAGCTCAGCGCTCTCGCCGACGGTCTGTTTCGGCCTCGGCGACTGGCACGCGCGCTTCTTCGTTCGGAACGTAGGGTCGGCGAGCGGGCGGCTCAAGGTCGACGTCACGGTGAAGAGCCTGCTCGGCCTGGTCAGCATCTTGGACGGGGGGAGCATCAGTGGGACCGGTGTGTGGGCTCCATCGCCCGACATCGGTCTCACGCTCACCAACATCTGCAGCCTGCTCGGCGTGAAAGCGGTCTCCTTCCGTTTCCGCCCCGTGGGCACGGGTGCCGCCTTCCAGGTCGACGACGTCTACCTGGATCCCTGGAAGAGCTTCTAGCAGTGCCGAGTCCGGGCACCGTCGTCATCGCCGCCTAGCGGTTGGGCAGCCAGCCGTCGCGGTACGCGACGCGGCTCGAGTGCGGAAGATCGGCATACGCTTCGGCCGGTTTCGTCGTCTCCTTCGTGACCGAGACGCCGTGCTTCCGCGCCGCTTTTGAGACCGGATAGGCGAGGCCCTTGCGGCTGAGCCCGCGGGCGCCGACCGCCAGCACCACTGAGGGGCCCTCCCCCGCGCCCACGATGATGTGCTCGGTCTGCGGCGGGCAGTGAAAGAAGTCCCAGGTCTTCAACTGTCGCTCCTCGTCCTCGACGATCAGCAGGCACTCGCCGGCCAGGACGAGGAACCCTTCCTGCCCGTTCTCGCGGTGGTACCGCCCGAGGCTCTCGCCCGGCTGAAGAACGCTGACGTTGATCCCGAGCTGAGGGAACGGACGCTTGCCCTCGAAGTCGCAGTAGACCCCGAGCGTCTCCCGCTCGCGCCAGCGCGCTTCTCGCGCATTGATCACGAACCATCCTTCGCCGTCGTTCACGAGGCCGTACTTCGTCTTCCTGGCGGGCACCTCGGGAACCACGGCTTCCATACACTAAAAGACGTGGAGAAGTCGCTTCCCGTAGCTGATCGCCCGCGCCGGCCGCAGTGGATGAAGGTTCGCGCGCCGAGCGCCAACACCCGCTACTTCGACGTCAAGAAGCTGATCCACGGCGCGAGCCTGAACACGATCTGCGAAGAGGCCCGCTGCCCGAACATCTCGGAGTGCTGGGGGCGCGGGACCGCGACGTTCCAGATCCTCGGAGACACCTGCACCCGGGCCTGCCGCTACTGCTACGTCCACTCGGGCAAGCCGGAGCATCCGCCGGATCCGCTCGAGCCGCTGCGCCTCGCGAACACGGCCGCGCAGATGGAGCTCCAGCACGTCGTCGTCACCTCCGTCGACCGCGACGACGTCCCAGACCGCGGCGCGGGGCACTACGCGGCGACGATCCGCGCCCTGAAGGCGAAGCTGCCCCAGGCGACGGTCGAGATCCTCACGCCGGACTTCCTCGGCGTCGAGGAGGACGCGCTGCAAACGATCCTCGCGGAGCGACCCGAGGTCTTCAACCACAACATCGAGACCGTGCGGCGCCTGCACGCCCGCATGCGCGGGGCGAAGGCGTCGTACGACAAGGCGCTCTGGCTCCTGCAGCGCGCGAAGGAGCTCGCCGACTACCCCGTGCTGACCAAGTCGGGGATCATCGTCGGCCTCGGGGAGACGAACGACGAAGTGGTAGACACGCTGCGCGACCTGCGCGCCCACGGCGTCGACGTCGTCACGATCGGCCAGTACCTTCAGCCCTCGGCGAAGCACGCGACGATCGACCGCTGGGTGCACCCCGACGAGTTCCGCTGGTTCCGCGAGCAGGGCGAGGCGCTCGGCTTCGGCTCCGTCTTCTCCGGCCCGCTCGTCCGCTCGAGCTACCGCGCCGACGAGCAGCGCCACGCGGCCGAAACCGGCCGCGGCGCAGTCGCTTACTAGGAAAAGAAAGAGGGCCGCCTTTTGGGGGCGGCCCTCTCTTACTTCCGACTCAGACGGATCTAATCGTCGTCGTCGTCGTGGTGCCCACCTTCGTCAACCGGGCACGGCGTGACGTAGAACAGCGAGTCCGACGAGCGGGCGTGCTGCTGCCCGTGCGCGTCGGAGTGCTGCGAGTAACGATCAGCCCAGGCGTCGGACTGCTCGCAGGCCGGATTGCGACCTGTCTGCGTCCGCGACGAGCGCCCGTTGCGGGCATCCGTCCACATCGCCCAGACGTTGCCGTCCACGTCGACCTGCACGTTCTCGTAGTCGCCGCAGAAGATCCCGGCCCTGAAGCAGTAGTCCAGGTTGTACGGAGTATCGGAGATCCCGAAATTCCGGAACGGGAAGGTGTTCTGCGGTGGGTCGGTGTAGTTGTCCGGCGGATCGACCGGGCCGGCCGGCTGCGTGATGATCGGCGCGCCCGGATGGACGCACTGGCGACCGGCAGACGTCGTGATCGGTCCCGTCGTCGTGATGTGGCAACGGCCGCCCCAGAACCAGTGCAGGTAGTTGCCCTGCCGGGTCTTGGAGGTTGGCCATTCGCCCACTCCGACGGGCGAGGTGGTGTCGAGGCGCCGGTCCTGCCACGCCCCGTGCAGCCGCCCGCTCGTCGAGATGTCGAGCCACGGGAAGATCTGGTCGTTCCCCGTGTGGACGCCCGCCGGGCAGGCAGGCCGCCCGCCCCGACCGCAGTCGCGGAGGGCCGGGGTCGTCGACGGGTCGTCGTTGACCCGCGTCGGCCCTGCCCAGGTCGTGCCGCCGTCGGTCGACTTGAAGCCCGACACGTCGGCGTTGGAGCTGACCCGCGTGCCGTTGCGGTTGTCGGCGATGACCAGGTAGAGATCGTCGGCGAACGCGCCACCGCGCTTGTCGACGGTGAATGCCCCGCGTGCGTTCATGCGGTAGCAGCTGTTGGTCAGCACCGAGCGGCCGTTCTGCTGACCACGAGTGGCGCAGTCGGGCCTACCGCCCGCAGCACCTGACTGCGGGAAGTTGACGTCGAACACCGGCGTGATGAACAACGGCGGTGACCAGGTCGTGCCTCCGTCGAACGACTTGACGATCACGTACTGGTTCTCGTCAGGCGTGTCGAAGTTCTCGAAGAGCACGTACACGGCGCCGTTCGTCGGCTGGACGAGCGGCTGTGAGCCCTGGTTGTCGCTGCAGCCGGCGGCTCCGCCGACGCAGAACGCGGCAGTGCCGTTGATGACCTGTGCCGGCGACCATGACCGAGCCCGATCGTCGGAATGGCTCTCGAAGATCCTCGAGCCGACGTTGTCGAATCGGGTCCAGGTGATGTAGATCCGGTCCGGGCCGACATGCCCGTCCGGGCAAGGAGTCGGTGTGTGCGTAGCCGTGAAGCACTGCGCTGCGACCCCGGCGGGCCTCGGGCCGGCCGTCCCGTACGGCTTGTCGTCGAACGGAATGCTTCCGTTCAGGATGCCGTCGGGATCGGGATTGAAGGTGACGACGCCGTCGCCGGGCTGGCGCGGGTCGCCGTTGCCGCCGCAGACTCCGCCTGCGTTCGGCACGCAAGGTCGCGTCCACGTGAACCCACCATTCGTCGAGCGGTTCACGAAGATGCCACCCGTGTCGTTCTCCCGCTCGAAGCGGATCTGCCCGTAGTACGCGGTTCCGCCCCGGTCGAAGATCGAGATCGGGTCGCCGCCACCGTCGATGTGATCCTTGGGCGCGGCGGCCGGGTACGAGCCCGGCGTCGGGAAGTGGGTGATGCCGTCGTACCAGTTATGACCACGATCTGTCGTCGTGTAGAAGCCCGACGAGCCCCAGCCGAGCCGGTAGTCGTTGGCCCCGCCCAGCACGTTCCGTGTGTTGTCGGGGTTGATCGCGATGCTCATCTCGTCCTGCGGCATGCACGCGAGATCCTGATTCAGGCGCATGTCGTCGCCCCGGTCGCTGAGCCGCTCGACATCGTCTTCGTCGGTGCGGCGCAGGCTCCGGTCTCTGATTCCGGCCTGCGGACACTCGGTGATGTTCGCCCCGAGCGCGACGCCGCCGAACTCGACACCGCCCGAGACGTCTGCTGACTTGGCCCCTGTCGGGAAATCTCGCCCAGTGCTACCCGACGAATGGGCCGCTGCGGTCCCTCCGAGAACTAGCAGCGCGACAAGCGCCGCCAGGAGGGCCCAAACTCCTGTGAGCCTCCTCAATCTCCTCTCCCTTCATGTGTTATGGCGCGCCACCCTGTCGGCCCGCCAAGCGGCGCAAATATACGACTCAATAGGGTCGAGCGCAACCGAGGTCCAAGGAAGAAGCCGCCCCGAAAGGCGGCTTCTTCTACCGAAAAGGCCTGTTTTCTAGTGCCTAATCGTCGTCGTCGTGACCGCCCCCGCTGACGGTCGCGTAGTAGATGTCCTCCTCCCCGGCGTGTCTGCCGTCGAAGTCGCCCTAGAGCCTCAGTGCTCTGCACGGGCGAATAGCGGCCGCGTCTGGCGGTCGATCTGCGCAATCACCAGTGGCGGCGGCCGCCCGAGGTACATCCCGTTCTCGAGTAGGCCGTCCGTGACGTCTTCGATCTCGGGCCACGTGGAGATCGCCGGGACGTGCCGGATGGTGGCGATCGCGTCCAGCCACGCCTGGGAGTTCGCCGGCTTCTGGCTGGGATCGAGGAAGGCATCAGACTCCGCGACCTCTTTCAGGGAGGGAACCGTCCGGCCGGTCTTGGCAATCACCGGCGCGCCCTCGGGCCCGACCGCGTACTCGACGAACCGCCAGGCCGCATCCTTGGCCTTGGCTTGCTTCGTCATGCAGTACGCATCGGAGTGCAGGATCGACGCCGGCTTGTCGTAGTACGGCAGCGACGCGACGTCCCAGTCGAACTTCGCAGCCTCGCGAAACTCGGGCACCGCCCGCCGCGAGTCGAGGAACATCGCAAGCCGGCCGTTGGCGAAACGCGATTCGTCGTCCTCCGCCTCGACCTCCTCGTCGTTCGGCACGACTCCGAAGACCGTGCGCAAGTCGAAGAACTGGCTCATTGCCTCCTCGGCCTGCGGTGTGTTCATCGTGAACCGAGTCGGGTTGTCGTCGTCGTCGACGACCTCGCCGCCGTTCGACCAGATGAACGGAGCGAGCCTGATGATCACCGGCTCGACGCCGAGACCGTAGATCGCTGGTGTGGCCGTACCGGCCTGGGGCATGTCCGGGTCGGCGCCGCGGACCATTTGTCCGTTCTTGTCACGCGTTAGCTGCTGCGCCTTCACGACGAGCTCGTTCCAGCGCATGCCGTCCCTCGGCGGCGGCACGTTGAAGCGCTTGAACAGATCCTTGTTGTAGTAGAGGACCAGGCTCGAGATGTTCTGCGGCAGGCACATCAACTCGTCCTTCCAGCGGAACGCGTCGAGTGCCTGTGGGTAGAAGTCGTCCTCCTCGAACTTGCTCGAGTCGCTCACGTAGGGGCCCAGCGGCTCGAGCGCGCCGCGGGACGCGTACTGGCCGTAGAAGCGGTAGTTCATGAGAAACAGGTCGGGCGGCGCGCCGCCTGCGATGGAGCTGGAGAGGCGAGCGATGAGATCGTCTCGATCGCTCGCCTCCACCAGTTGGACGTCGATGTCCGGCTCTTCCTCCTGGAACGCCTCGATCAGGGTTCGGTAGGCGTTGATCTCGGCAGGATCGCCGAAGACCAGAAAGCGAACTGAGCCGGACGACCCACTGTCTGACCCCCCACAGGCGACTACGAGTGCGCACAGGAGGAGGGCCGTGAGCAGCCCGGAGCCGAACTTGGGTAGGGACGCCATAGACGCCGCATTGAAGATGCCGGGAACCGTCCCTGTCAAGGGTCGATTTTTGGCTTGATCATGCGGTTTTCGGCGCTATCGCGGTGATATCGCCGGGCACTTTTTGCGCTATCAAATGCGAGAGGGCCGCCCAGCGGCGGCCCTCTCGGTCGTTCGTTGCCTGGTCGTGCTTAGCGCGGCAGGTTGAGATACCAGGCGCTGAGACCGTGCGTAGCCGCGAAGAGCCTTCGCTCATCGGGAACGATCGTCAGCCCTGGAACCGTGACGTTCGGCATCCCCGACCCGGCGAGCACCCAGCTGGTGTCTCCATCCTCGAGCTTGGAGACGCCGAAGTCGCTCGACGCGTACAGGTCGCCGGTCACGTCGTCGTAGACGAGATCGCCGACCGGGAGATCGCCCCAGTCGTGGTCGATGTTCGTCCACGTCGCTGTGCCGGTGGCCGGGTTGAACTGCACCTCGAAGAGGTGGCCGCCCGGCGCATTCGAGTTGTACCCGCTGTACGAGACCCAGGCGTGGTTCCCGTCGGCAGGATCGACGTAGATGCTCGTGATGTACCGGCTCGGAGTCGCCGGCGACGGCAGGTCGATTCGGCTCCACGTGACCGAGGTAGCGACGCGCCTCGTTCCCAGGCCCGGCTCGGGTGGGAACTCGACGACGGGCTCGGCGTTGACGTTCTTGGAGACGAAGACGCGACCGGTTGAGGTCGCGGCCCACGCCGTCGACGAGTCGTCCTTCGTCCGCTCGACCGCGGACAGGTTGCCACCGGCTCGATCGCCCCATGCAGCATCGGTGAGCCGCACGTTGCCGAGCTCGGCCCAGTCGCCGCACTGGGCGCTGAAGTCGCCGGTCCATTCGTTGCAGACCGCGTGCGCCTCGGCGATCGTCCTCGTGCCGAGACCGGCCGTCTTCGTCCGGTAGGCCGTCCGGTTCGTGCCGGCGAACATGGTCTTCGAGACGACCGGGTCTCCGATCACCGGAGCGTAGAACTCGCCGCCGGTTTGCAGCGGGTCGCCCGTCCAGATCCACCTCTCGAAGTCACCGTTCTCGAAGTTCACGTCCGGCGACGCGCCGGTGAAGTTGTGGAAGCGGAACGATGGGATTACGACGTCGAAGCCGGACTGGCCGCCGTCGCCGATCATCGTGTTCTTCCATTCCTTCTGGTAGTTCTTGCCCTCCCAGGTGCCGTTGTCCTGCGTACCGCCCTGGAGGATCCTCACGTTGTGCGGGCTCACGGAGAGGCTCTGGAACTCCAGCGTGGAGACCCCGGAGTTCGCGCCCTTCAGAAGCGCGGGGATGCGCGAGAGCATCTGCCTGCACCTCGTCAGGTTGTCCCCCGTGAGACCTCGGCTGTCGCACCAGGACGAACGGTTGACGAAGTTCCCGTTCGACCGCATCACGCCACCGTCGTTCGTCTCCACGAAGAGGAACGGGTTCTGCGGGTGGACTGCGATGTCGTGCTGGTCGGGATGGAGCCCGTGCGGCTGCACCGGATCCGTCCCGTCGAAGGTCATGTCGGTGGCGCTGACGCCGGCATCCGTCGACAGGACCACGCCGCGCTTGTTGGCGATCGTCTCGCCGTACGAGTACGAGCCGCCGACGTAGACGACGTCGGGATGGCCCTTCGGCGTCTCGACGAACTGGTCGTACCAGCACTGCGCGGTGCACAGGTTGAACGTTCCGAAGCCAGGCGATGCCGTGCTCGGGCTGGTCAGGTCGTTGAAGGTCGGCATGCCCGAGGCGACGTCGTCGCTCCGGAACAGCCGCGAGTACTGGCCGCCGGCGTTGGTGTGCCCTTCGTAGACGTACATCCGAGTGCGGCCGTCAGGCATCCGGTTCACGTCGATCGACGGACGCGTCTGGATGATGGCCGCGTTCAGAGACGGCTTGATCTGCATCCACGTGGCCCCGGCGTCGATCGAGCGCCAGACACCTCGTGCATACGAGGACGCGTAGAGGATGCTCGAGTTCGACGGGTCGAGCTCGACGTTGCGAACGCCGCGCGGCGAGCACACGCCCGTGTTGTTGAACTCGGCGATCGAGCCCGTGCAGGCGGCGGCGCTTGCCGAGCCGTTGTGGATGAAGCTCCACGTCCCGCCGCCGTTCGTGGTCTTGTACAGGCCCCACTTGGTGATACCCGGAACTGGCCGGGTCACGCCAGTGCAGCAGGACGACGAGTAGCCGCGAAGCGCGGTGGTCGTTGCGGCGTAGATGGTGTTCGAATCACCGGGCTTGATGACGATCGCGCCGACTCCCTTTCCGGTGAAGTCGGTGTCACCGATCTTCGTCCAGTGCTCGCCCTCGTCGGTCGACTTGTAGAGGCCCGCGCCGGCCAGACAGCCGCTGCCGCAGATGTTGGCCTCACCGGTACCGGCGTAGATCGTCCTGCGGGTGACGTCGTTCGGGTCGAACGAGATGGCTCCCGTCGAGTTGATCCCGAGCGGACCCCCCAGGTAGTCCCATTTGACGTTGTTCGCGAAGATGTCCTTCGTGCGCCAGATGCCGCCACCTGCGGCACTGACGTACGCGATGCACTTGTTCGTACACGTGTCGTCGATGGCAATTGACGTCGTGCGCCCACCGGCGACGTACGAGTTCGGCACGTACAGGCTGGAGTCGCGGAAGCGTTCGAGCGGGTAGAGCGCTTCGCTCGGGCCCGCGAACACCCATTCCCCTCGACGACCCTTACCGCGGTTGAACCGGCTCGACTGGGCAGTTGCCGCAGCGGCGGCCCTGTTCATCTCGGAGACCGAGATCACGGGGGCGGGATAGGAACGATGCGCGTACTCAGCGGCAGCGGCGCCGCCCGGGCCCTCGAGCGCCATGCCTTGATTACCGGGCAACGCCTTTTTGAGCTCGGCGAGATGCTCGGCCAGTGCGGTTGGTGTCTCAGCTTCTCCCATGGCGGCCTGGCTGCTGCCACCTCCTGCCGAAAGCACGGCGAAAGCCGTTGCTCCGGCGACGAGAACGAGCGCGGCAAAGCCGCTTAAGGCCAGCCTCTTGCGCCTGCGTGTCATCAACTGTTTCCTCCCCTGTGAGGTCGATCCCGGGCGCTTTATGCGTCCGAAATAACGGCGGCCTGGGGCAGCCTCTTCGTCGAGGCTTCGCTCGAGCCGGTGCACTAGCTCGGCGTTCAGGCTCCTGCCAGCCCGCGCAGCGGCCTCGATGATCCGCGGCCGCAACTCCTCGGGCATACGCAGGAGGAATCGATACTTCTCCCCAGGCAAGCGGCGGGAAGACTGACATATAGAGCACCTGATATCAAGCGAGGTGATATCGCCGTCGTGTGGCAATATCGCCTCATGCTGCGGCAAGCCGCGATCGCACTGCTCGCAACAGTCGCGCTCGGTTGCGGAACGGGCACGGCGGACGGCGGCTCAGAGACGCCGATGAAGGCGTCTCTCCAGGTCATTCGCCAGGCGCCGATGACGATTCAAGGGCGCGGTTTTCGCTCGCAGGAGAGCGTGCGCGTGTCGGCCGCCGGTCGGCAGTGGCACTCCAAGGCGGGCGCGCGCGGCTCGTTCGTGCTCACGCTCAGCGGCGCCAACCCTTGCAGGATCGTGCGCATCGTCGCCCTCGGCTCAGGCGGTAGCCGCGCGACTCTGAGGATCATTCCGGCGCGAGCCTGCGCACAGCCGTAACGGCCTTAGAAACGTGAGGGGCCGCCCGGAGGCGGCCCCTCGTTCCTTCGCTGTTCCCTAGGTGCTACGGCGTGACGCTGTTGATGACCACGTCTCCGCGGCCGACCGTCACACCCGCGACGCTGACCACGTTGACCGTGCCCAGCAGGACGCGTCCGGTCTCGGGCACCGCGCCTGCGGTCACCGAGCCGTTGACCGTCCACGACGAACCGCCCGGACGGACTGCGTCGGCATCGGTGATCGAAACCGAGCCGAGGGTCGGGTTCTGGAAGACATCGACGTAGTTGTACGTCGTCGTCCCAGCCGGCACGTCGAACCCGTCGACGACGACGCGGTAGGCGCCGGCCGTGGGGTTGCTGATGGTCACCGACTCCTCAGAGTCGCCGTCAGCGCTTTGCGCAATGGTCGTGCAGGTCGGCGCACAGCGCTGGACGAACAGATCGAGGTCGGCCGCCGGGTCCGACGGTCCGCCGATGGTCGCACGGAACGACGTCGTGCCCGCCGGAATCGTCGCGTCGTAGTTCTGGATCTCGTGGTGCGCGATGCTGAACACACCTCTTCGGGCGCTACCGAGACCGGAGCCAGTGGCCCGGCCGGTGAACGTCGCGAAGTTGTTCGTGAGCGAGTACGACCGAGGCACCGGGACGCCGACCTGCGCGGTCGGAATGATGTCCGGGTTCGGCGAGACGCTGACGCCGAAGAGCGACGCCGTCAGCGTGAACGGCGCGTTTGCGACGTCAGACGTGCGCCGTGCCTCGACGGTCACCTCCCACACACCGGCGGTCGCGTCAGCGGCCGTCCGGCTGAGCGGGTCACCGGTCGCGCAGCCCGCGACCGACGGCATGTAGCACGACGTGCTCGCGTTGCTGTCGATGGCGAGGCCCCACGGGTGGAAGCGCAGGAAACGAACCTGTCCCGTGCCGGCGTCGCCGCTCGGGCCCGTCATGTCGACCTTCAGAACGGGGCTGCCTGCCGGGACCTTGAAGAAGAACCGCTGCACCTGGTTCCGGCCGGCCATGCCGGTCTTCGTGACCGCGTAGCCGGTCGCGGCGGTCAGCTCGTCCGGGACGATGACGGTGTTCATGGTCTGGTACTCGATCCCGTCGGTGGACGAGTTGTCCAGGTTCAGGATCGCGGAGTGGATACCCGTGCTGGACGGGTTGACGTGCACAGGAACCTGCGTCGGAACGTTGTGCCGGAGCAGAACGTTGTTCGGCGCCGAGAACGTGCCGTCGTTGCCGACCCACCGGAGGTGATACAGCACCGGCCGGGTCGGGCCGTTGGTTCGGGTGAACGTGTAGGTACGGGTGTACGACTGACCGAGCGTGACGCCCTCGCGGTCGAAGATGCCGCGGCCGAAGCCGGGCTCGACCAGGAAGTCGCTCAGGATCGTGTTGACGCGAACACGTGACGTGATGTTCACGGGCTCCAAGCGATCCTGCAGCAGCTCCCACGCTGCGGGGACGTTGATCAAGCCGTTCCCCTGGTCGGCGGCGGTGTAGCCGTCGAGGTAACGAGCCGTCGAGTTGAACGCCATGCGCAGTTCGACGGCATGGTGGGACACCCCACGCGCCTTGGCCGCGCTGATCAGCAGCGCGGCAGCGCCGGCGCCCTGAGGAGCGGCCATCGACGTGCCGTTGAACATGCCGTACCCGGGCGGGAGCGTGTGCACGCCCGCGACCGGCTGGCCGACCTGCCAGGTCGGAACGCTCGAGATCGCCGCGCCGGGCGCGACGGCCTGCGGCTTGAACGAACCGTCCTCGCTCGGCCCGCGTGAGCTGAACGGATGGAGGTTGTCCACGGCCGTCGAGTCGGAGCCGTAGTTCTTCTGCCACGTCTCCTTGTGGATGTACGCGCCCATCGCCATCGCCTTCGTGGTGATGGCCGGATCGCCGATCGTGTTCTCGCCCGGGCCGTTGTTGCCGGCCGACAGGAACATCTGGACGTCGTTGTCCTCGATCAGGCGGTTGTAGAGAACGGCGCGGGTGTTGGTCGCGTCGTCGACGTTGAGCGCCGGCAGCCCGCCGATGCTCATGTTGACGACGTCGACGTTCGCCTGCTCGATCACGAAGATCATGCCCTCGATCAAAGCGTGCGAGGTGCAGCCCGCGGTGAAGAGGCACGCGCGGACCGAGACGATCTTCGCCCCAGGCGCGGCACCGCTCATCTGGCCGCCGAAGAGGCTGTTCCCGGCGGTGATGCCCGCAACGTGCGAGCCGTGTGCGCCGGAGACGATGCCGATGTTGAGCCAGTTCGCACCACTGAGCTGAGCGGGATACGGCTGAACCGTGAACGGCACCGACTCACGGATCGGCGTCGCTGGGTTGTCATGCCCAAAGGAGCCAACGTCGTGGTTGACGCGATAGTCGGTCATACCCTGCTCGTCGGCGAAGCTGCGATCGTCGTCGGAGTCCACCCAGACCATGTTGTCCGAGGCGCGCCAGAGGATGGCGAAGTAGTTCGATGCAGCGCCGCCGCAGACGCCGTTCCGATCGAGGTCGGCGCCGGTGCCGCCGCCCGCGCACGAGATGCCGTACTCGCTGGCCGCGCCGAGGAGATCCTCGCGCATGCGCGACACGCGGTACGTCCCGTCCTGGGGCACGCCCGTGTATGTCACGGGGCCCTGGACGGCGTTAAACGTGAACGTGAACTGCCCACCGACGACGTTGACCGTGGCCGTGAATGGACGCCACGTCGGGTCACCGTCGGTCGTTGGGTGGGTGTACGTGACCCAGTCGGCGATCTTTTCCTGGCCCGTGCTCGTCGTGTTCAGGCTCGGGTGGCCCAGGTCGACGCCGGAATCGACGATGCCGACGGTGATCCCGCGGCCGTCCCAGGACGGATGTGACTGGACGAACTGTGCCGCGCCCGTGTCACGGGTCGGCATGTAGGGGTTGCTGCGAGGCGTGCTCGCATTCGGCGCAGGCTGTGGCGTCGGGTCGACCGCACCGTCCGGATGAGGATCCGGGAGCGGAACGACTGCGTCGACGTTGATCGCCTGGATGCCCGCGAGCTTCGAGGCAGATTCCGCCTTGCGTACCGGCATGAGCACGCGCACGTAGCCGAGCCGGTTGTGGCGGTAGACGACTTTGCCGCCGAGCTTCCGCAGCCTCTTCGCCACGGGGGCGGTCTTGTAACGCGGGGTGACGACGAGCAATGAGACTCTCGCAACGCCGTGCGCGCGCTTCTTCGCGAGCAGTGCCTGGTCGTGCTTCGTGAACTTGCTCTTGAGCTGGTGGGGCTTCGACGCCGCGCTGGCGCCGATCACCACGAGGCAGGCGGCTGCAACCGCAACGAGCCCCGCGAGGACACCCCCTCTGAACCCTGACAAAATGGAACTCCTCTCCCGTTCGTTTTCGAGCGATCGACTTCCCCCCGGGCACCCGTTCAGGTACGCCGAACACCGCAGGCGACCCCGTCCTCGGAGTTCGGTAGATGATTCTCTATCTACGAGGGACTGTCAAGCGAAATCTGGTGATTTTTGGCGAAAATGCAGCGCTTTAGTCGCCCTGGGGCTTCGCCATGGCGCGGAGGTCTAGCGCCTTGTTCAGCGTCTCTTCGTCGACGCCGGCCTCGCGGGCTACGTCTCGCAGCGGGCGCCCGCTGGCCGCAGCTTCCTGCACGATCTCCGTGGCCTTGTCGTAGCCGATGTACGGGTTGAGCGCCGTCGCGGCCGAGAGCGTCAGCTCCGCGTAGCGTTCCGCTTGCTCGCGGTTCGCCTCGATGCCGTCGACACAGTTCTCGGCGAGCAGGCGGGCGCCCGCAGCGAGCAGGCGGATCGAGTCGAGCAGGTTCCGCGCGATCAAGGGGACGAAGACGTTCAGCTCGAGGTGGCCTTGCAGGCCCCCGACGGTGATCGCCATGTCGTTACCGATGGCCTGTGCAGACACCTGCGTAACGACCTCGGGGATGACCGGGTTCACCTTGCCGGGCATGATCGAGCTGCCCTTCTGGAGCTCGGGGAGCGTGATCTCCGCCAGACCGGCACGAGGGCCGGAGCCGAGGAGGCGGAGGTCGTTGGCGATCTTCGTCAGCGACACGGCGACGGTCTTCAGAGCGCCGGAGGCCTCGACCAGGGCGTCGCGCGCGCCCTGGGCCTCGAACGGGTCGGCTGGCGGTGAGATCTTCAGCCCTGTCTCCTCGGTGAGGCGGCGGCGAACTCGGTCCGCGAACTCGGGATGCGTGTTCAGGCCGGTGCCGACCGCCGTTCCACCAAGCGGGATCTGCCCGACGCGCTCGAGGGTCGCCTCGACGCGGGCGACGCTCTGCCGGATCTGCGCCGCGTAGCCCGAGAACTCCTGGCCCAGCGTCACCGGGACGGCGTCCATCAGGTGCGTCCGGCCGGACTTGACGACGTCGTCGAACTCGCTCGCCTTCTTCTCGAGTGAGACGGCCAGCTGCCCGAGCGCAGGAAGCAGATCGTGGGTCAACTGGTCGAGCGCGGCCAGGTGCACGGCCGAGGGGAAGACGTCGTTCGACGACTGGCCCATGTTGACGTCGTCGTTGGCGTGCACGCCCTCGCCGGCCAGCGAGGCGATGACTTCGTTCGCGTTCATGTTCGAGGACGTGCCGGACCCGGTCTGGAAGACGTCGATCGGAAACTGGTCGGCCAGCTCGCCGGTCGCCACGCGATCGGCGGCGGCCGCGATGCGCTCGGCCTTCTCGGCATCGAGGAGCCCCAGTTCGGCGTTCACCCGGGCGGCCGCTGCCTTGATCCGGCCGAGCCAGGCGGCGACGGAGGGCGGAATCGGCTGGCCCGAAACCTGGAAGTTCTCGACGGCTTTGCGGGTCTCCACGCCCCAGAGCTCCTGCGTCTCGTCGGTCGCCGCCACGCCTCCGAGTTTAGCCCCGGCTCTCGGGAGGGCTAGGAAGCTTGCGAGGTATCAGGCCGAAGCATCGTGTAGACGAGCAAGCCGATGAACGGAAACACGAGCATCGCCACGGCCCACAGCGCCTTGGACCCGCCGGAGAGATCAGCCCGCTTGAAGACGTCGAACAACGCCCGGACCCAGAAGACGAGAAAGAGCGCGATGATGGCGAGAATGATGATCCGCATGAGCCTGCGACGAGCTTACTTGAGCCGGCTAGATCAGGCGGAGTCGCCGGCGCTCCGGCGGGAAGTCACGCAGGGCGCGGCGAACTAGCTCGGAGAGATCGGCGGGGGTTGCCCAACCGACGTAGCCGCAGCGAGCACACTCGCCGGCTTCGACGCTGCCCGAGTCGTCTGGCGACTCGACGCCGCTCACCGCATCCGAGACATTCAACCGTCAGGCGATCCACCTCACTGCTTTCGGCACAAGCGAACGAGCGGGCCTCCCTCGGATGAGGGATGCGGAACCTCATTCGCCCGGGGCGGTGAGAGCACCCCCCACGGACAGGGTTAGTCGGTGGAGTACTTGGGCTGGACCTTCTCCCCCCGAATGTGCGCAATCGCGTTGTTCGCGGCGATCGCGGCCTCGCCCATGCCGATCGTGATCAGCGTGATCTTGCCCGGATAGCCGGCCACGTCGCCCGCGGCGTAGATCCGGGGGAGGTTCGTCTCCATCGTCATCGGGTCGACCTTCAGCTGGCGCTTGCCCTCGAGCTCGATGCCCCACTCCGCGATCGCGCCGAGGTGAGAGTGGAAGCCCGAGCAGCGTGATGAGCGCCTCGCAATCGACGCGCTCGACCTCACCCGTGGTCGTGTTCTCGATCGAGACGGCCTGGATCGAGCCGTCCCCGTGCACTTCGCGCACCTCGTGCGGAGTCAGAATCCGGACGCGCCCCTCGGCCTCGAGCTTCTTCGCCTCGTTCAAGAGACGACTCGAGCGCGCGGAAGCGGTCGCGGCGATGCACCAGCGCGATGGGCGCACGAGCGGTGTCCTGGAGGCCGAGCGTCCAGTCGAGCGCAGAATCGCCGCCGCCGACGATCACGCAGGCCTTGTCCTTGAACACGTCCTTCTGGCGCACGAAGTAGTGCAGCCCCTTGCCCTCCCACCGATCGATGTCGTCGACGCCGAGCTTGCGCGGCTCGAAGGCTCCGTGCCCGGCGGTGACGATCAGCGCGCGCGACAGGTACGGCCCGCCCTTGGCGGTCGTCAGCGCGAAGAGCTCCTCGCCGTTCTCGTCGATGCGCTCGAGCGTCTTGGCCTCTTCGCCGAGGATGACCTCGGCTCCGTACTGGAGACCTTGCTCCGCGCACATGTCGACCAGCTTCTGCCCGAGGATCTTCGGATGGCCGGCCACGTCGTAGACGTGCTTCTCGGGATAGGTCGCGGCGACCTGGCCGCCGAGCTGCTCGAGGCTCTCGACGATGCGCACGGAGGCGTCGCGATGACCTGCGTAGTAGGCGGCGGCGAGCCCCGTCGGGCCCGCTCCGAGAATCGTGATGTCAACGACGCCGTTACTGCTCGCCACGGAGAGAGATGCTAGTGCTCGAAGGTCGAGCTAGTGCGAGCAGCCCGAGCCGCAGCCACCGGCTGCATGAGGATCGGCCCCGGCCGCGGCCTCGTCTTCCACCTGGAAGGAGTGGCCGCAACCGCACGCCGACGTCGCGTTCGGGTTGTTGATGGCGAACCCGCCCTGGAGGCCGTCCACGTAGTCGATCTCCGTCCCGCTCAGGTACGGAGCGCTGAAGGGGTCGACCACGATCTGGATGCCGTGTGAGTGCAGCTCGAGGTCACCGGCCTGCGGGGCCTGGTCGAAGCCGAGCGCGTATTCGAAGCCCGAGCAGCCGCCGCCCTGCACCGCAATGCGGAGCACACCAGCCTCGGTCTCGCCCTCCTCGGCCATGAGCGCCTTGATCTTCGTCGCAGCGCCCTCGCTGAGGGAGACGATCGTCTCGTGTTCGACGGTAGCCATCTGGACGCATCGTAGCAGCGTGCCCCGGCGTTCCCGACCCCCGAAAAGGGGTCGAGCTTGTAACACCAGATACCCGCACGGTTGAGCGGTTTCGCCAGTCGCTCGTAGCGCTCTTCAGCGTGGTACGTTTCCGGCGTCTTGGCCCAGGCCGGCTGCCTCGAAAATGCTCGATAGCTGGCTTCCCTTTCTGATCTACGGGAGCCTGGCGGTGGCGATCCCGGCCTCGATGATCGCGATGTCCTTCCTGTTCGCAACCCGGCCCAAGCGGAGGGTGCGGACGCGGACGCTCGCGTTCGAGTCGGGCGTGTCGCTCGGGCCGCCGAGACTGCAGCGCTTCACCATCAGCTTCTACTTGACGGCGATGCTCTTCGTCGTCTTCGACGTCGAGATCGTCTTCCTCTACCCGCTGGCGGTTGTGCTCGAGCCGCTCGGGTGGTTCGGGTTCATCGAGCTCTCCTTCTTCCTCGGCATCCTCGCCGTGGCCTACGTCTACATCTGGCGAAAGGGGGCACTCAAGTGGCGGTGAGAAAGAAGCAACGACTCGCCGACTACGGCCTCAACTCGGAGCGAGTGCTGTGGCGCGGAAAGGGTGCGGGCGTCTTCGAGCAGGAGCTCTCGCCTCTCGAGGACCGCCTCATGCTCTCGACCGTGCAGAAGGCGTCGGCCTGGGCGCAGGGCAGCTCGATCTGGCCGGACACGTTCGGCCTCGCCTGTTGCGCGATCGAGATGATGTCGATCGTCTCGTCGAGGTACGACATCGCGCGCTTCGGCGCCGAGGTCTTCCGCTCGTCGCCGCGGCAGGCGGACCTGCTCATCGTCTCGGGACGAGTGGCGCACAAGATGGCCGCCCCGCTCCGGCAGATCTACGACCAGATGCTCGAGCCGAAATGGGTGATCGCCATGGGCGCCTGCGCCAGCTCGGGCGGGATGTTCAACAACTACACGATTCTTCAGGGCGTCGACAAGATCGTCGCCGTCGACATCCACGTACCCGGCTGCCCACCGCGGCCGGAGGCGCTCGTCGAGGGCATCGTCCGCCTCCAGGAGAAGATCAAAGCGGGGGTGCCACCGGCCTACGAGATTCGGGGCGTCGCAAGCTGAGCCCCTTCGAAGGAGTCCCCGGCCTCGTGGAGCGCCGCGAGGCATACGGCGAGACGACGCTGGTCGTCGACCCTGCGCGGCTGCTCGAGGCCTGCACGTTCCTCCGTGACGAGGAGGGGTTCGCGCTGCTCTCCGACATCACGGCGGTGGACTACCTGGGCTGGGGTGAGAAGGGGGTGGCGGGTTACTTCGGCACCGGCACCGGGCGTGACCTGAACGCGCCGGCCGGGCAGGGCGCCTCGGTCCACTCGCAGGGCTTCTCCCGCTCGCCCGAGCCGAAGCCGGCCCGCTTCGCGGTCAACTACCACCTCCTCGCAGTCGTCGAAGGAGCGCCTCGCGTCCGCGTTCAGGTCTGGGTCGGGGAGAACCAGCCGGTTCCCAGCGTGATCGAGATCTGGCCGACCGCCGACTGGCACGAGCGCGAGCAGTTCGACCTGATGGGCATCACCTTCGAGGGCCACCCCCATCTGCGCCGCATCATCATGGAGGACGACTGGGAGGGGCACCCGCTCCGCAAGGACTATCCACTCGGCGGCGAGCCCGTCCGCTTCTCGGGAGACGAGTGATGGCGGTCACCGAGCGCCGCAGGATCTACGAAGGCTCGCGGATCCCGTCCCCGATCCCCTCCATGCTCGTGCTGCCGGAGGAGCTCCGCGCCTCCGACGAGATCCTCCAGGTCAACTTCGGCCCGAACCATCCGTCGACCCACGGCGTCCTCCGGCTCGTCGTCGACCTCTCCGGCGAGCGCGTCGTCGGCCTGCGCGCCGTGATCGGCTACCTGCACACCGGCTTCGAGAAGAACATGGAGCAGAAGACGTGGTGGAAGGCGATCACCTATGCCCCTCGCGTCGACTACGTCTCCTTCCAGAACAACGAGCTCGTCTTCGTGCTCGCCGTCGAGAAGCTCCTCGAAATCGGGGTGCCGCCGAAGGCGACCTGGATGCGCACGCTGCTCGCCGAGCTGAACCGCATCCACTCGCATCTCGTGTTCCTCGGGACCGCCGCGCTCGAGCTGGGAGCGATCTCGATGTTCTGGTACTGCTTCCGCGAGCGCGACCAGATCCTCGACCTCTTCGAGATGGTCACCGGGTCTCGCATGCACACGCGGTACTACCAGGTGGGCGGTCTCGCCGAGGACATCCCGAAGGGCTTCTATCCCGAGGCCCGCAAGTTCTGCGACTGGATGCCGAAGGCGATCGACGAGTACGAGACGATCCTCTCGCGCAACGAGATCTGGCTCGAGCGCACGCAGGGCATCGGGCTCCTCTCCGCCGAGGACGCCATCGCGCTGGGCCAATCAGGACCGGTGTTGCGGGCCTCCGGGGTCGACTGGGATCTGCGGCGCGACGAGGGCTACCTCGCTTACCCGCAGATCGATTTCGACGTTCCCGTCTACCCGAACGGCGACGTCTACGACCGCTACAAGGTGCGGATCGACGAGATGCGCCAGTCGACGCGGATCGTCGAGCAGTGCCTCGACGCCATGCCCGAGGGGCCGTGGATCGCGGACGACCGCAAGGTCGTGCTGCCGCCACGGCACGAGCTGCACACGTCGATGGAGTCGCTCATCCACCACTTCAAGATCGTCACCGAGGGCTTCCGGGTGCCCGAAGGCGAGGTGTACGTCGCGGTCGAGTCCCCGCGAGGGGAGCTCGGGTGCTACGTGGTCTCCGACGGCGGCCCGCGCCCGTGGCGAGTCAAGTTCCGAGCGCCGTCCTTCGTCGCGCTCGAGGCGACCGCGACCTGCATGAGCGACGCGCTCATCGCCGACTTCATCGCCATCGTCGGCTCCCTCGACACGGTCATGGGCGAGGTCGACCGGTGACGCTCGCCGAGCAGATCCAGGAGATCGCGGCCGGCTATCCGCAGAGCCGGTCCGCGGTGCTGCCCGCGCTACGGCTCGCGCAGGAGCAGTACGGCTGGCTGTCGCCCGAGGCGCTCCGAGAGGTGGCCGACGCGCTCGACCTGACGCCGGCCTACTGCCAGGCAGTCGCGTCCTTCTACGACATGTTCCACATGAAGCCCGTCGGCCGGCACCTGGTCGAGGTCTGCACGAACATCTCGTGCGCGCTGGTCGGCGCGCAGCAGGTGCTCGAGGCCTTCGAGTCGGAGCTCGGGGTCAAGACGGGCGAGACGACCGAGGACGGCGGCGTCACTTTGCGCGCGCTCGAGTGCGCCGGCGGCTGCGGCTGGGGCACCGTCGTCGCGATCGACCACAGGTATCGCGAGCCGGTCCAGCCGGGGGACGTGCCGACGATCGTCAGTGAGCTGCGCGATGCCTGAGCTGGCTCTGGTCCTGGCGGGCGCCGACGAGCGCGACCTGACGAAGCTCAGCGAGTACCGGGCCGTCGGCGGCTATCGGGCGCTCGAGAAAGCGCGCGGCATGGACCCCGAGGCCGTCATCGAGGAGCTCCTCACCTCGAACCTCCGCGGCCGTGGCGGCGCCTTCTTCCCGATGGGCCGCAAGGCGAGCTTCATCCCGAAGCCCGACGACGTGCCGAAGCCGCGGTACGTCGTCGTCAACGCCGACGAGTCCGAGCCGGGAACGTTCAAGGACCGCGAGCTCATGTTCCGCGTCCCGCACCGCCTGATCGAGGGCTGCCTGATCACGGCGCACGCGATCCAATCGCAGAACGTCTTCATCTACATCCGCGGCGAGTACCTGGCCGAGTTCGAGGTCCTCCGCGCGGCTCTCGACGAGGCCCGGGACGAAGGCCTGTTCGCGGGCGTCACCGTGGTGCTCCACCGCGGCGCGGGCGCGTACATCTGCGGCGAAGAGTCAGCGCTCCTCGAGTCGCTCGAAGGGAAGCGCGGACAGCCACGCTCGCGGCCGCCGTACCCCGCCGTGTCCGGGCTGTACGCAGCGCCGACGCTGATCAACAACGTCGAGACGGTCGCGACGGTGCCGAAGGTGATCGAGCTGGGCGGAGCCGAGTACGCCAAGGTCGGGGCCCCGCCGAACTCGACCGGCACGCGCGTCTTCTCCCTCTCGGGCAACGTCGTCCGCGGAGGGAACTACGAGCTCGAGCTCGGCACGTCGTTGACCGACCTGATCTTCGAAATCGGCGGCGGCATCCCGAACGGTCGCAAGCTGAAGGCGGTGATCCCGGGCGGCTCGTCCGTGCCCGTCCTCACGGCCGACGAGGTCGACACCCCGCTCGAGCACGACGCCATGACCGAGCGCGGATCGATGCTCGGCTCCGGCGCCGTGATCGTCATCGACGACCGTTGTTGCATGGTGCAGCTCGGCCTGCGCGTCGCGCAGTTCTACATGCACGAGTCGTGCGGGAAGTGCACGCCGTGCCGTGAGGGCACGCGCTGGATGGTTCAGCTCCTCCACAAGATCGAGGACGGGCGCGCCGAGCACGAGGAGCTCGACCTGCTGCTCTCGGTCTGCGACCGGATCCTCGGCAAGTGCCTCTGCCCGCTCGGCGACGCGGCCGCCATGCCCATCGCGAGCTACGTCTCGAAGTTCCGCGACGAGTTCCGGGCGCACATCGACGAGGGCGGCTGCCCGTTCGGCGGCGAGTCGTCGCTCGAGGGCGTCATGGCCCCGGTCGATCAGCACACGCACGCGCCGGTCGCCGAGGTGCCAGCGTGACGACCCATTCTTGTCCCACTTCCGTCACGGGGACTGTCCCCTGGACCTGGCTGGTGGGGACGTGAGCGCGCCGGAGCTCGTTACCGTCACGATCGACGGGCGCGAGGTGCAGGTTCCGAAGGGGACCGGCCTCGTCGAGACCGCGCTCGCCGCGGGGATCGAGATCCCGGTCTTCTGTTACGAGCCGCGGCTCGGCCCGGCGATCGGCGCCTGCCGCATGTGCCTGGTCGAAGTGAAAGGGATGCCGAAGGTGCAAGCCGCCTGCGTGCTGAGCGCCCAGGACGGCATGGTCGTCTCCACCGCGCAGAGCTCGACCGAGGCCGCCGAGGCGCAGAACGCGACGCTCGAGTTCATCCTCGTCAACCACCCGCTCGACTGCCCGGTCTGCGACAAGGGCGGCGAATGCCCGCTGCAGGATCTGACCTTCCGCTGGGGCCCCGGTGCAACCCGCATGGAGTTCCCGAAGCGCACGTTCGAGAAGCCGATCCCGATCTCGCCGACGATTGCGCTCGACCGCGAGCGCTGCATCCTCTGCTACCGCTGCACGCGCTTCTCGGAGGGCGTGTCCGAGGACGGCCAGCTGATCGCGGAGAACAGAGGCGCCGCGTCCGTCATCGCCACCTTCCAGGACGAGCCGTACAGGGCGCCGTTCTCGGGGAACATCATCGAGCTCTGCCCAGTCGGCGCGCTGACCTCGACGCAGTACCGCTTCGAGGCGCGCCCCTGGGAGATCCAGAACGTCCCGACCGTCTGCGGCATGTGCCCGGTCGGCTGCAACGTCCACGCGACGACGCGCGAGGGCAAGGTCAAGCGGATCCTCTCGAGGAACCATCCCGAAGTCGACCAGGGCTGGCTCTGCGACAAGGGTCGCTTCGCGTACGCGCACGTGCGCGCGAGTGACCGGATGACGGATCCGCTGCAGCGGGTGGGCCCACGCCGCTACGAGGAGATTTCCTGGGAAGCGGCTCTGGACGAAGCGGAGCGGATGCTCCGGAAGGCGGACGGCCGGATCGTGACCGCCCTGTCGGGCTCCGAGACCGTGGAGTCCGCGTACGCGCTCGCCAAGCTGCTTCGCCAGGGGCTCGACGCCCACTGCGCAGTCCTTCCGGAAGAGGTGGATCCGGCACTCGACGCCTTCCGCGCGCCCCTGTCCGCGATCGGGGACGCCGAGATCGTGGTCGTCCTCGGCGACGAGCCCGTCGTGGAGCGCGCGCCGATCGTCGATCTCTGGATCCGAGCTGCGCGCCGGAACGGAGCCGAGGTCCTCACCTCGACCGACGACGAGAGCGTGCGGTCGAGCGACCGCGTCGTGCTCATCTGGTCGGGGCCCGGTGGAGACGCGCTACCGGCCCTGGCGGCGGAGCTCGGGATCGCGGACAAGCCGGGCTCGGCCGCGTTCCACCTGCCGGAGACCGCGAATGGGCGCGGCGTCGCCGACGCCTGGGCCGCGGCCGGGGACGTCGATCCGGAAGACCCCGAGCCGATCGGGCTGCTCATCATCTCCGGCGACGAGGCCGTGGCCAACCCGGACGTCCGCGCCATGGCAGAGCGCGCCGAATCCGTGCTGGCGATCTCCATGTTCCGGACACCCCTCGTCGGCTGGGCCGACCTCGTCCTGCCGGGAACGAGCTATCTGGAGCGGGACGGCACCTACGTCAACCTCGAGGGTCGGCTGCAGCGCTTGCGGCGGGCGGTCATCCCGCCGGGCCCGGACGAGCTGGCCTGGCTGGCGAAGCTCGCAGAACGCTTTGACGTCGAGCTCTCGCCCTATCCCTCACAGGTGTTCGCCGAGATCTCGGCGATCGCTTACGGCGGCCTCGACTACGGCCTCGTCGGCGAGCACGCGCCGCTCCCGCCTCCCGTCGAGCTGGGGAAGGTGAAGAAGCCGAAGCGCGCGCGGGCCGCGTCTGGCAAGGGACTGCGCCTGATCGCCTACAGGCCGCTGTTCTCGGGCCCGGCCGTCGAGCGCGTGCCGGAGCTGCACTTCCAGCGGCCGGGGGCCGAGGTCGAGCTCTCGCCTGACGATGCGCGCCGCCTCGGCGTGGCCAACGGCCAACTGGTGCACGTCAAGTCGAACGGCACCTCGGTCGAGCTTCGCGCGCGCGTGACCAGAGACCTGGCCGCGGGCGCCGTGCGCGTGCCGGGGCCGTACGCCGGTGACCTCGGGACGCACGTCGAGGTCGCCAGCGTGAACGAGCCGTGGTGGATCGACACCATCAAGGCCGTAGTCATCATCAACCTGCTGCTCGGCCTCTTCGCGTACTCGACGCTGCTCGAACGCAAGCTGATCGGCCGCATGCAGCTCCGCTACGGGCCGAACCGGACCGGGCCCTTCGGCCTGCTGCAGCCGATCGCCGACCTCGTGAAGCTGATCCGCAAGGAGAGCTTCGCCCCGGCCACGGCCGTCGACTTCCTCTACTTCAGCGCGCCGGCCATGTCCGCCGCGACCGCGCTCGCCGCCTTCGCCGTGATCCCCTTCGGCGAGGGCTGGCACGTCTTCGACTACGACATCTCGGGACAGATCATCGACGTGCCGATCTCGCTGATCCTGATCTTCGCGCTCGGCTCGCTCGGCATCTACGGCTTCATCGTCGGCGGCTGGGCCTCGGACTCGAAGTACTCGCTGCTGGGGGCGATGCGCACCTGCGCGCAGCTCGTCTCCTACGAGGTCGCACTCGCCATCTCGGTCCTCGGCGTGATCATCATGGCCGGCTCGCTCTCGCTCACGGAGATCGTCGAGCAGCAGTCGCAGTCGGTCTGGTACGCCGTTCCGCAGATCGTCGGACTGGCCGTCTTCTTCATCGCGGGAATCGCCGAGACCAACCGCCCGCCGTTCGACCTGCCCGAGGCTGAGACCGAGCTCGTCGCCGGCTACCAGACGGAGTACAGCGGCATGCGCTTCGGCCTCTTCTCCATGGCCGAGTACATCAACATGATCGTCCTCTCCTCCCTCGCCGTGACGCTCTTCTTCGGCGGCTGGCTCGGGCCGTGGGCGCCGCTCGGGCCGCTCTGGTTCTTCCTCAAGCTCCTCATCTTCATCTGCGTCTTCATCTGGCTCCGCGCCACCCTGCCGCGACTGCGTTACGACCAGCTGATGGACTTCGGGTGGAAGATCTTGCTGCCGGTGGCGACGATCAACGCCCTCGTCACTGCGGCTCTGGTGATCTGGCTGTGAGCCCGCGGCCTTTCGACTCGCTGGGCGGCTTCGGCGTCACGCTGCGGCAGATCTTCAAGAAGCCGATCACGCAGCAGTACCCGGAGTACAAGCGCCCGGTCTACCCGCGCTTCCGCGGCCGCCACAGGTTGTGGACACATGAGAACGGGCTCGAGAAGTGCGTCGGCTGCTCCCTCTGCGCAGCTGCCTGCCCCGCCGACTGCATCCGGGTCGTGGCCGAGGAGAACACGGCCGACAACCGGGTCTCGGCAGGCGAGCGCTACGCGCGCATCTACGAGATCAACCTCTCGCGCTGCATCTTCTGCGGCTACTGCGAGCTCGCGTGCCCGTTCGACGCGATCACGCTGGAGAACGAGTTCGAGCTCTCCGAGTACTCGCGCGACGACCTGATCTACACGAAGGACATGCTGCTCGCCGCGCCGATCAAGCGGGTGCCCGTCGCCGACCGAGACCTCTACGACACGCCGATCCCCGCTTACAAGGAGCGGAGCTAGATGGGCGACTTCGTCGTCTGGGCGGTCTGGGTGGTCGCTGCCTTCGCGTGCCTCGGGTCGGGTGTCGCGGTCATCACCTTCACCAACCCGTTCTACTCGGCGCTCGCGCTGATCGGCAACCTCGGCGCGCTCGCCGTCCTCTTCCTGCTCCTCTCGGCCGAGTTCGTCGCGGCGGCGCAGGTGCTCGTCTACGCGGGCGCCGTCATGGTCATGTTCCTGTTCGTGATCGCCTACCTGGGGCGGCGCGCCGACTTGCCGTGGAGGGGAGGGCCGAGCTGGCAGGCCCTCGGGGCGACGGCCGCGGCAGGGGCGCTGCTCGTGGAGATCATCGTCGTCATCGGCCAGAAGGCCAGTGACCGGCTCTCGGACGAGGCCGACATCACGCGCGCGTTCGGCGGGCCGGAGGAGATCGGCCGGCTCTTCCTCACCGACCACCTGCTCGCCTTCGAGATCACGTCGATCGTGCTGCTCGCCGCGGCCGTTGGCGGAGTCGTGCTCGGGAGCGAGGTCAAACGCCGGGAGGAGCTCGAAGCGTGATGGGCCCGGACATCACCTGGTATCTCGCCGTTTCAGGCTTCCTGTTCGCGATCGGCGCCCTCGGGGTGATGATGCGGCGCAGCCCGCTCATCATCCTGCTCTCGCTCGAGATCATGCTCAACGGGGCGAACCTCGCATTCATTGCGTTTGCCCGGCTGCACGGCCAGCTCGACGGACAGGTCTTCGCGCTGGCGGTGATGGCGGTCGCGGCGTCGGAGGTCGTCGTCGGCCTCGGCCTGATCGTCGCGCTGAACCGCCGTGACCTCGAGCTCGACGTCGACAAGATGAGCACGCTCCGCGGATGAGCGGCGTGCGCCTGATCCAGGTGCCCTACCACCTTGGTCGCGAGGGCGAGGTCCTCGGCGCGGGGCCGGCTCCGCTCGCGAACGCAATCGGCGGCGACAGCGTCGTGGTCGAGAGGCCGGGCGAGTTCCGGAACGAGACCAAGGCGATCTTCGACGTCGTCGGCGCCTTGGCGGCCAAGGTGCGCGAAACGGTCGACGAAGGTCGCTTTCCGCTCGTCCTGGGCGGGAATTGCTCGAGCGCACTCGGCGCCGTCACGGGCCTGGACCGGGACGTGGGAGTCGTCTGGTTCGACGCGCACGGGGACTTTCACACCCCCGACTCCACACCGACCGGCTTTCTGGAAGGGATGATTCTCGCCCTGCTCACGGGGGAGGGGTGGAACGAGCTTCGCCGCGAGCTTCGCACCGTGCCACCAGAACAGGTCGTGCTCGTGGGCGCACGCGACTTCGAACCGACCGAGGAGGAACGCCTCACGCGCTCGTCGATCACGCGGGCGGACACGGGCTCACTCGGTGCGGCACTCGACGCTCTCGCCGAGCACACCGAAGCGGTCTACGTGCACATCGACCTCGACGTCCTCGACCCGTCGGAGGGACGAGCAAGCGGCTGGGCCGTGGGCGGAGGGCTGAGCGCCGACGAGCTGGACTCTGCCCTCGAGGAAGTCGCCTCGCGCTTTGAGATCGCAGCTGCCGCTTTCACCGCCTATGACCCGACCTGCGACGAGGAGGGACGGATTCCACGCATCGCAGCACGCGTCGCGCCGCGCCTGTTGCGTGCAGGGGTGGCCTCGTGACCGCCGCCGCCTGGGTTTGCCTGGTCTCGCCGCTGGTAGCGGCGGTGCTGCTCACGCTCGGCGGCACCGCCTGGTCGCGCCGGGCGGCCGGGTACCTGGCGACGCTCTCGACGGCGGTCTCGTTCGGCGCCGCCGTCGTCTGCTTCTTCTCGGTCCGCGGTCGCAGTGACGACAACAGCGCCGAGCTGACGACGGCCTGGACGTGGCTGAGCGCGGGCGATCTCGACGTCGGCCTCACGCTGCTCGTCGACCCGCTCTCGATCCTGATGATGCTGATCGTCACCGGCGTCGGCTCGCTGATCGTCGCCTACTCGATCGGCTACATGGACGGCGACGACGAGGAGCGCCGCTACTTCGCCTACATGGCGCTCTTCGTCTTCTCGATGCTGCTCCTCGTCATGGGCGGCAACTTCCTGATGCTGCTCGTCGGCTGGGGCCTCGTCGGCCTCTGCTCGTACCTGCTGATCGGCTACCACCACGAGCGGCCGAGCGCTGTTGCGGCCGCGAAGAAGGCGTTCATCATGAACGCCGTCGGCGACGCGACGATGGCGCTCGCCTTCTTCCTCCTGATCCAGCGGACGGGCTCGCTCGACTTCGGCCCCGGCGTCGAGTGGGCGAGCGGCGCCGAGGGCAGCTGGGCGGTCAACCTCGTCGCGCTCGGACTGCTCGGCGGCGCGGTCGCCAAGTCGGCGCAGATCCCGCTCCAGACCTGGTTACCCGACGCGATGGAAGGCCCGACCCCCGTCAGCGCCCTCATCCACGCGGCGACGATGGTCACCGCCGGCGTCTACCTGCTCGTGCGGCTCGGGCCACTCTTCGAGTACGCGCCGAACGTTCAGCACCTGGCAGCGGGGCTCGGCGCGATCACGCTCCTGGCCGCCGGCCTGATCGCGCTCGTCCAGGTCGACATCAAGCGAGTCATCGCCTATTCGACGATGTCCCAGATCGGCTACATGTTCCTCGCCGCGGGGCTCGGCGCCTACGCGAACGCGATGTTCCACCTGATGACGCACGCGTTCTTCAAGGCCCTGCTCTTCCTCGCGGCCGGAATCGTCATCCACGCACTCGCCGGCGAGCAGGACATGCGGAAGATGGGCGGGCTGAGAAGACTGCTGCCGCGGACGTGGGTCGCCTTCCTGATCGGAGCAGCTGCCCTCACCGGCATCCCGCCCCTCTCGGGGTTCTGGTCCAAGGATTCGATCCTCGCCTCCGGGCTCGCCGAGGGCGCGTACGGCCAGGCTGCTCTTCGTCGCGGGCATCGTCGGCGCCTTCCTCACGGGTCTCTACACGTTCCGGATGGTCTTCATGGTCTTCGGCGGAGAGCCGTCGGCCTTCGTACGGGAGCACTTGCACAAGCCGGAGCGGACCGAGCCCTGGATCTGGATGGCGGTGACCGTCGGAGCGCTCGCCGTGCTGTCGGTGATCGGCGGCTGGCTCCAGATCCCCCGCCTGTGGCACCCCTTTGCCGACTTCCTGCACCCCGCGGTGGAGCCGCTCTTCGAGCCGACCGGCACGCAGGACGTCGATCGCCTCGGTCGCCGCCGTCGCGGTCGGCCTCCTCGGCGTCGGGCTCGCCTGGTGGTTCTACTCGGCCAGGAAGGAGCCCGTGCCGCGGATGCGTGCCTTGCAGGCGATCCTCGAGCACAAGTTCTACTTCGACGAGGCGTACGACTGGCTCTTCTACCGGCCTGCGACCTGGCTCGCGGGTGCCTTCCGCACGCTCATCGAGCGGCCGCTGATCGCGGGCACGCTGACCGGGGTCGCCTTCAGCGCGCGCCGCGCGGGCGGTGAGGTCGCCGAGACTCAGACGGGCCTCGTTCGCATGTACGCATTCGTGATCGCAACGGCGGTGGCCACGCTCGCCCTCGTCTTCGTGTGGGTGCGATGACGGGCTGGCTCGCGACCCTGCTCATCTTCCTTCCCGTCGCCGGGGCGCTCCTCGTGTGGCTGGTCCCGCTGCCGCGTGGGGTGACCGGATCCTTCGCGCTCCTCGTGGCCCTCGTCGAGGTCGGTTTCTGGATCAACGGCCTGATGCGCTTCGACTTCAACCGTCAGGGCGCGACGCCGAACTTCGACCAGCAGCACGCGTGGTTCAGCGACCTGAACGTCTCGTACCACGTCGGCTTCTACGCCTTCTCGTTCTGGCTCGCCGGGCTGACCGTGGTCGTCGCCGCGGCGTCGATCGCGTACGCCGTCTGGGCCGGACGGGAACGGCCACGCGCCTATTTCGGGCTCATGCTCTTCCTCACGGGCGCGACCGTCGGCGTCTTCGCCGCGCAGGACATGCTCGTCTTCTACGCCTTCTTCGAGGCGATGCTGATCCCGCTCTACGTGCTGATCGGAGTGTGGGGCGGGGCCGGCCGGATGGGCGCGACGATCAAGTTCGTCATCTACACCATGGCCGGGTCCCTGCTGATGCTGGCCTCGGTCATCGCCTACGGCCTCTCGCAGGGCACCTTCGACCTCGTGGAGGCGACCCAGAGCTCGAGCGACTGGATCTTCCTGGGCTTCGTCGCGGCCTTCGCCGTGAAGGCTCCGCTCTTCCCGCTGCACGGCTGGCTGCCGGATGCCTACCGGGAAGCGCCGCCCGAGGTGGCGGCCATGCTCTCGGGGGTCGTCTCCAAGGCGGCCGTCTACGGCTTCTTCCGAATCTGCCTCGCCAAGTTCCCGGAGCCGTTCGACGACTACCGCACGCTGATCCTCGTCCTCGCCTCCGCGGGCCTCGTCTACGGATCCGTCCTCGCCTTCCGCGCGCCGGACCTGCGGGGCGTGATCGCCTACTCGAGCCTCGCGCAGATGGGGCTGATCACGATCGGGATCTTCGCCGAGAACATGGCGGGGCTGAGCGGAGCCGTCCTGCAGGCCGTCAACCACGGGCTCATCTCCGCCTCGCTCTTCCTCCTCGCAGGCGCGATCGAGCGCAGGGCCGCGACCGGCGAGCTCGACCGGCTGGGCGGGCTCGCGCGCGGGCGACCTGCTCTGGCGACCGTCCTGATGGCGACCGGCGTGATCGCCCTGGCGGTGCCCGGCTCATCCGCGTTCGCCGGCGAGTTCCTGATCCTCGCCGGGATCTTCCCGTTGGGCTGGGGGTGGGCCGTCGTCGGTGCGATCGCGATCGTGCTGGCGGCGATGTACATGCTGCGCCTGATCTCCGCAGTGCTCCACGGCCGCCCGGCCACGGCCGCAGACGAGAGCGTCCTCGACCTGCGACCCGCGGAGCTCGCAATCGTCGTGCCTCTCCTCGTCCTGCTCCTGGCCCTCTCCGCCTGGCCGGCCGCGATCAGCGACCACATGATCGAGAACTCCGGCGACATCCCGGTACTCGCTGAGCTGAACGAATGATCGAGACACCCTCCGTCGACTGGTTCGCCCTCTCGCCCGAGCTGGCGATGCTCGCCGCGGCAGGGGTCGCCCTGCTCGGCGCCGTGCTCCTCCCACGCGCCTGGATCCGCCCGGTCGCGGCCTCCGCGTGCGCTCTCGGCTTCGCGGGGGGATTCGTCGCGGCGGCGCTCCTCTTCTGGAAAACCGGCACGCCGAGCCTCGAGGTCGCCGACGCGATCTCTCGCGACCGACTGGCCGCGTTCGCGCAGATGATCGTCGCCGGCTCCGGGCTGCTGGCCGTCGGCATCTCCTACTCCTCGCGTCGCCGCGTCGAGCACGTCGGCGAGTACTACGCGCTGCTGGCCACGTGCGGCGGCGGCATGGCCTTCCTCGTCTCGGCGAGCAACCTGATGACGCTCTTTCTCGGCCTCGAATGGTTCTCGGTCTGCCTCTACGTGCTCTGCGCGATGGATCTCGACTCGGTCCCATCGCTGGAGGCCGGGCTCAAGTACCTGATCGTCGGCAGCTTCGGCTCGGGCGTCCTGCTCTTCGGCTCGGCGCTCGTCTACGGAGCCACGGGCGAGCTCGGCTTCGCGGCGATCGCAGAGGCGGTTCCGCTCAGGGTGCCCGAGGATGACCCGCTGCTCCTGGTCGGGCTCGCGATGCTGATCGCCGGGCTCGGGTTCAAGGCCTCGGCTGCGCCGTTCCACCAGTGGACGCCGGATGTCTACGAGGGCGCGCCAACGCCCGTGACAGCGTTCATGTCGGCGGCCACGAAGGCCGTGGCCCTGGTGCTGATGCTCCGCGTCCTGACGGTGGCCTTCCCGGAGCTCGACGAGCTGTGGACGGTCGCAATCGCGGTCATCGCCTGCATCTCGCTCGCGATCGGCAACCTCGCCGCGCTCGTCCAGCGGCGGGTGAAACGGCTCCTCGCGTACTCCTCGATCTCGCACGCCGGCTTCATGTTGATCGCGATCGCGGCGGCGAACGAGCTCGGCGCGAAAGCGCTCCTCTACTACCTGATCCCGTACTGCGCGGCGTCTCTCGGCGCGTTCGCAGTCGTCGCCGCGCGCGAGCGGGAGCTGAACGCTCCGGTCACCCTCGACAACCTCGCCGGTCTCGGCTGGGAGCGGCCCCTGCTCGGGGTGGCGATGTGGTCCTTCATGCTCAGCTTCGCCGGCTTCCCGCTGACCGGCGGCTTCATCGGGAAGTTCTACGTCTTCTCGGCGGCCTACGAGGCCGGCTCGACGTGGCTCGTGATCTTCGGCGTGGCCGCCACGTTCGTCAGCCTCTACTACTACCTCGCGGTCATCCGCGCGATGTACATGCGGCCGGCCGCCGAGCTCACGCTCGCGCCGGCGGGAGGCTCACCGCCGCGCGAGGTGCTGCTCTCGGCCGCGGTCTTCGTAGCGATGGTCGTGAACGTCGGCGCGTTCTTCGCGGTTCAGCCGATCATCGATCTAGCAGGGGACGCGGCGAACTCGTTACCACTCTGACGCGGGCCGGCCGCGGCTCGAGGAAGACCGCCAGCAGCGCTTCCAGGCAGAGGAGGCCCAGTCCGAGCGAGAGCAGGTTCGTGGCAATGGCCGGCGTCGCTGCATCCGTGATGGCCGGAGCCCGGACCGCAGCGGTGACGACGAGCAGGACGAGCCCCATCGCCGACAGGACGGGCAGCAGGTAAAGCGGGGTCTCGGCCCGGTCGTCGGCGCGCAGGTCGAGCAGCTCGCCGAAGGCGCCGAGAGCGCCAAATGCGGCCGCCGGCACCGCCACCAGAAGCGCGTGGAAAGCAAGGCCGTGCGAGCCCGACACATCGAGTGCAGCCGCGAGCAGGGCGAGTCCGAGAGGAAGCCAGCGTCGTGCCATGACCGGAGGTTCGACCTTGATGCACTTGATCCTCCCGTTAGTGTCGGACGGATTTGATCCTCTGGCTGGGAGCGCTAGGTGTCCCCATCGCCGGGCTCGTCCTGCTGCTCGCCCAACCGGACCTGGACCGTGGCTGGGAGCACCATCCGGCCCACTTCTGGCTCGTCATCGCGATCGCCGTCGTCAACGTCGCGCTCGGGCTGCTGGCGGGCGAAACCGCGCGCCGGCTCGGGGACGCACGCCTCTTTCTCGTCTCCATGGCGTTCATCGCGAGCGCTGCGTTTCTCGGCCTCCACGCGCTGGCGACCCCGGGAGTGCTGCTCGAGGGCAAGAACACCGGTTTCGTGATCGCGACGCCGATCGGGCTGTTCATCGCAAGCGTCTTTGCAGCCGCCTCGGCGCTCGACCTGGAACAGCGCGGCGCGACCATCATGCGGCACCGCGGGCTGATTCGAAACTCCCTGCTGGCCGTGATCGCCGCCTGGGCGGCCCTCTCCCTCGCCGAAGTAGGGCCGCTGAACGATCCCCTGCCGCCGGAAGACGCGCGCGGACGCCTGATCCTGCTCGCCGTGGCCGGGACGGCGCTCTACAGCTTCGCCGCGTTTCGCTACCTGACCTTCTACCGGAGAAGCGGCGACCGGATCCTGATCGCGATCGCCGCCGCGTTCGCCCTGCTCGCGGAGGCAATGGTCGCAATCGCCGCAGCTCGCAACTGGCACCTCTCCTGGTGGGAGTGGCACGTGCTGATGGCGGTCGCTTTCGGGCTGGTCGCGTTCGCCGCTCGGGAGGAGCACAGGCGAGGCGGCTCCCCGTTTGCCGGCCTCTACCTGCGCGACACCATTGCTCGGATCGACAAGCGCTATGCAAGTGCAATCGACAACGCCCTGGAGGGCGGCGATGCGACTCAGACCGACCTGAGCATGGAAGAGGCGAAGCTCGTCGAACAGGCGGCAGGCGAGATCCGCCGCCTCGAAGACCTCTTCAAGCCCTACCTCTCGCCGCAGGTGACCGCACGCCTCAAGGCCGATCCCAGCGCGGGCCTGCTCGGCGGCGAGACCCGCGACGTCAGCGTCCTCTTCGCCGACCTGGAGGGCTTCACGTCCTTCTCGGAGGGCTGCTCGGGGCCCGCAGAAGTCGTGGAGATGCTGAACGAGTACTGGGCCGACGCCGTGCCGGCGGTTGCCGAGGAAGGCGGGATGGTCGAGCGCTTCGCGGGCGACGCGGTGATGGTGGTCTTCAACGCGGCGGAGGATCAGCCGGACCATGCCGTTCGTGCGGCGCGGGCGGGCCTCGGCTTGCAGAAGGCAGCCGCGAAGCTGGGAGAGCGTCATCCAGGCTGGCCGCGCTTCCGCGTCGGTGTCAACTCCGGGCCGGCTCTGGTCGGAAATGTCGGCAGCGCCGAGCACCGCAGCTTCACGGCGATCGGCGACACGACGAACCTCGCCGCTCGACTGCAGACGGTCGCCCATCCGGGCCAGGTGGTGATCGGGGCACGCACCTACGCTGGGCTCGGGGACGCTGCCGTTGCCCAGGAGCTTGCGCCCCTCTCGGTGAAGGGCAAGGGGCAGCCCGTCCAGGCGTTCCTGCTGATCGAAGCTCGTTAATCTCCGCGCCATGGCGAACGTCCAGCTGACATGGCTCGGCCATGCCGCGTTCCGATTCGACACGCCCGGCGGGAAACGGGTCTACGTCGACCCCTTCCTCGACAACCCGAAATGCCCCGAGAACGAGCAGGATCCCGAGCGCATGGACGTGCTCGTGGTCACGCATGGCCACGGCGACCACGTCGGCAGCAGCGTCGAGATCGGGAAGCGGCACTCGCCGAAGGTGGTCGCGATCGTCGAGCTGGCGACCTGGCTGGAGTGGCAGGGCGCTGCCCGGCGCCGGCGACCTTGGAATGAACAAGGGCGGCACGGTCGACGTCGAGGGCGTCAAGTTCACGATGACGCACGCAGTGCACTCGAGCGGGTTCGTGGGCGAGGACTCGATCACGTACCTCGGCGACCCTGCCGGCTTCGTCATCGAGGCCGAGAACGGGACGAAGCTCTACTTCGCCGGCGACACGGACGTCTTCGGAGACATGGAGCTCATCGGCGCGCCTGTACGAGCCTGACGTGGCGATCCTCCCGATCGGCGATCACTTCACGATGAGCCCGAAGCGAGGCTGCCGTGGCTCTCGAGTTGCTCGGCGTCAAGCGCTGCATCCCGTGCCACTACGGGACCTTCCCGGTCCTGACCGGGACTCCCGACGAGCTGCGCGCCCTGGCCCCGGATGTCGAAGTCATCACGCCCGAGCCCGGCGAGACGATCGAGCTTTGAGACAGCGCTGGTTCGGCGCGACGGGTCAACGGGTGCCCGAGCTGGCCGTCGAAGGCGAAGCGGTGTTTCCGGCCGAGCCGCTCGTCCTCGACGACGTATCCGATCCGAACGCGCTCCGTGAAGCATTCGACCAGGGGACTCCCGTCGTCGTCCGCGCCGACTCGGCCGAGCAGATCCTCGCCGCGCTCGCGCGGCCGGAGGTCGCAGCGGTGCTGGTTCCGCCGGAGAAGCGCGAACTGCTGGACCTCGACCTGGTGGAGCTGACGTATGGCTAAGCGGATCGCCACGTACTCGATTGCCGCCTGCGACCTGGAGGCGGGACAGTGGGGCGTCGCCGTGCAGTCGAAGTTCCTCTCCGTCGGGTCGGTCGTCCCCTGGGCCGAGCCTGGGGTCGGGGCGATCGCGACCCAGGCGTACGCGAACCCGCGATACGGCCCGAATGGGCTCGCCCTGCTACGCGAGGGCAAGTCGGCCCAGGAAGCGGTCGACGAGCTGACGGCCGCAGACGACGGCCGGGAGCAACGGCAGCTCGGCATCGTCGACGGCAAAGGGCAGGCCGCCACGTACACCGGAGGAGAGTGCTACGACTGGGCCGGCGGGCGCACGGGCGACGGGTACGCGGCGCAGGGAAACATCCTCGTCTCGGCGGAGACCGTCGACGCGCTCGTGGACACCTTCGAGGGCACCGGGGGCAAACCGCTGGCCGAGCGGCTACTCGATTGCCTGGCCGCCGCGCAGGCCGCAGGCGGCGACAAGCGTGGCCAGCAGTCCGCGTCGCTGCTCATCGTCGAGCGCGACGGCGGCTATGCACAGCTGTCCGACATCGTCGTCGACCTTCGCGTCGAAGACCACGAGCGGCCGATCGAGGAGCTGACGCGCATCTACAGGCTGCACCAGGCGATCTTCGGCGAGACACCGCGCGACCAGTGGGTACAGGTCGACGACACGCTCGCGGAGGAGCTGCGAGAACGACTGGCGAAGCTCGGCTACGAAGGCGAGCTCGACGATGCGTTCCTCCGCTGGGCGGGGAATGAGAATCTCGAGGAGCGCGTTGACGGAATCGTGGCCGTGGACCCAGTCGTGCTCGAGGAGTTGCGCAGCAGATGAGCGCCTACGAAGTAGTGCATCTCGACGAGCTCGAGCGGCTCCCGGTCGACGACGAAGGGCTCTTGTGGCGGCCCCTGCGCCGACGGATCGGGCTCGAGGCGTTCGGCTCCAATGCCTGGACGGGGGCCAAGGCCGGCGACCGCGTGGTGGAGGAGCACAAGGAAGAGGACGGGCACGAGGAGCTCTACTTCGTCGTGAGCGGGCGGGCGACGTTCACGCTGGGGGACGAGGAGATCGACGCTCCGCCGGGCACCGTGATCTTCGCCCCGCCGGGAACCAAGCGCGGAGCGATCGCCGCCGAACCGGAAACGACCGTCGTCGTCTTCGGCGCCAAGCCCGGCGTACCGCACGAGATCTCGGAATGGGAGGACACGTTCGCCGCCTACGCGTACTTGAAGCTCGGCGACGAGGAGCAAGGGCGCAAGGCGATCGAGTCTGCGCTCGAGCGGGACACGTGGCGGTCGCACTACCACGCCGCGTGCTTCGAGAGCCTGACCGGCAACCCGGATCAGGCCCTCGAGCACCTGCTGCGAGCCGTCGAGCTCGACGCGAAGGCTCGCGAATGGGCACAGGACGACCGCGATCTCGACTCGATCCGTGACCGCCCGGAGTTCCCGGCATGAGCGCGGAGCCCAGGGCCGCACACATCTCGGAGCTCGAGATCGGAACGCCTGAAGGACGGCGCTGGGCTCAGGTCAGAGCCCAGTTCGGCATCAGCGCCTTCGGCGTCAACGCCTGGACGGCTGAGGGCACCGATCAGATCGTCATCAGCGAGCATGACGAGGACGACGGGCACAGGCATGAGGAGCTGTACTTCGTCGTGAGCGGCCACGCCGTGTTCACGATCAACGGACGACGAAGTCGATGCACCGGCCGGGACGTTCGTCTTCGTGCGCGATCCCGCCGCGAAGCGCAAGGCGGTCGCCAAGGAGGCGGAAACGACCGTCCTCGCCGCCGGAGGGCAACGGGGCAAGGCCTACGAGGTCGTGGAGTGGGAGCGGAGCGCGGGGGCCCTGCGGCACTGGCAGACCAAGGACTGGGAGGCCGCGATTGCGGAGCTCTCCGAGCTCCACCGCGAGCATCCCGACGACGCGACGATCATCTACAACATCGCGTGCGCCGAGAGCCTGGCCGGCCGGCGAGAGGACGCACTTGGCCACCTTCAGCAGTCGGTGCAGCTCGACGGGAAGTTCGCCGGGCTCGCCGCAGACGACTCCGACTTCGACCCGATCCGCGACGACCCGGAGTTCTCAGCTCTCGCCGGGCAGACGAACACCGCCGGCCCGGGCTCGTAGACCCGGAACCGGGTCGGCCTCGGGCCGCGCGACGATCAGCACCGCGCCGTAGCCGCCGCCGGTCAGGGAGTCGACGAAGAGCTGCAGCCCGATCGCGAGCGCGAACGCCTTGTGAGCCTGTTCGCCGCCGAACGGCACGAGGTCGTCTTCGGCAGCCTCGCCCGCGAGCACGGCGCCGTAGGTGACTCGACCCATCGAGACGTCGCTGACGACCGGACGCCCATCCGAGCTCGGGATGCCGATCGCGAGTGGATTCGTGCCGGCGAGAGGCGGGCCGCCGTCAGGGTGCCCGAGTCGCGCCGGGGAGGTCGCGGTCAGCGCGGCGACCAGGCCGCCGTCAGCGAGCTTCCGCACCCAGTAGCCCAGCATCCCCGTGGGGAAGCAGTTCGCCGCCACGACGATGCGCGCCCGCTCGGGCGGGTCGGCGAGCTGGGCGTCGCAGATCGCGGCCAGCGTCAGGTAGCCCAGCGCGCCGTCACCGTCCCAGCGCTCGAAGCCCGGTTCGGCGGCGGTTCTGCTCGGCCGCGCTCCTGGATTCAGATCGGGCAGCGATTCGAGCCAGTCCACACGCGTGAGGCCGTGGCCGCGCTTGCCCCGTGCCTCGGCGTCGAGAAAGTGGTCGGCCAGAACGGCCGCATCTTCCGGCGGGAAGCCGAGCGTCGCGAGGCGCGCCTTCACAGAATCCTTACCGCTTGCACCGAAAGCCATCACGTCGGATTGGGATCTTCCTGGTTGGAAGCGACCACGGGAGGTTCTACTCGATGAGTCGAACGAAGCTTCTTCTTCTGAGCGCTGGTGTCGCCGCGCTGACAGCGACCAGCATCGCCGCTGCCTCAGCGCTGCGCCATGGAGCGCAAACCACAGACGTGGCTGCAACCTTCGCGGCCACGGCAACGCACCAGAACTCGCGCACGTGCACGGCCCACGGCGGAGCGATGTTCCGCATCACGAACACCGTCTGGCGGGGAACATCGACCAGCACGGAGCCACGCCTGGCCGGGACGTTGACGCTCCGCACCCGCTCCGTCGTCAACGTCGCCACCGGCGACGGATGGCTGAACGGATCATGGGCCTCACGCGTGGCTGCTGCTACCAACGGCGGCTCGCGGCCCGGCGCCAATGCCAATCTGACGGCAGTGATCGACGGTGCGACGCACGTGGACGGGATCGCCAACGGCCGCGTACACCGGCCGTGGGGTCACCTCCGCGGCAACTGGTCGGCCGCGATCGCAGGCGACTCGATCACCGGAGCGCTGGGAGCGAACGCACCCGCCGCGCCGGACAACTCAGCGATCATCTTCCGCACCGGCTGCAGCTAGCCCGTCGCGAAAGAGACACGGGACAAGGGCGCTTGGGGGGCGCCCTTCGTCTTTTCTAAGACAGGACCGGCAGGGGCTTGAACGTGGGGCGTTGCGCCTCGACGAGGCCCTCTGCGATGCCCACGATCGACAGCGAGGTCTCCGACTTGGGCTGGGTCCAGACCAGCGGCTCGCCGTCGTCGGCAGCCTCGCGCAGAGCAGGGTCGAGCGGCACGCGGCCGAGCAACGGAATGTCCAGCTCGTCGGCAAGTTGCTGCCCGCCGCCGGAGCCGAAGATCTCCTCGCCCGTGCCGATGAGGTAGGACATGTTCTCGATCGCGCCGACGAGGCGCATGTTGGTCTTCTGCGCCATGTGAGCGGCACGCACGGCGACCTGTTGTGCGGCCGGCTGGGGCGTGGTCACGACGAGCACCTCCGCCCGGGGCAGCAGCTGTCCGAGCGAGATGGAGACGTCGCCGGTCCCGGGCGGCATGTCCACGACCAGGATGTCGAGCTCGCCCCAGTGCACGTCGGAGAGGAACTGCTCGAGCGCCTTGTGCAGCATCGGGCCGCGCCACATGACCGGCGCGTTGTCCTCCAGGAAGAAGCCGATCGACATCAGCTTGAGCTCGTCACGGACCGGCGGGACGATCATCCGGTCGACCAGCACGGGCTTCTGGTGAACGCCGAGCATGTGGGGGATCGAGTGGCCGTAGACGTCGGCGTCGAGAACCCCCGTCTTGTGGCCGAGCCGCTCGAAGGCCGCCGCCAGGTTGGCGGTCAGCGTCGACTTGCCCACGCCTCCCTTTCCGCTGGCCACGGCCAGGACGCGAGTCGAGGCATCGAGAGACAACCCCTTCGAGCGAGGCGCGACGCCGCCGCGCAGCTTGGTCGTCAGCGCGGCCCGTTCGTCGGGCGTCATGACGTCGAACGCGAGCGAGACCGACTCGACGCCCGGGAGCGGCAGCACGTGCTCGCGGACCTGGCGCTCGAACGAGTCGCGCAGCGGGCAACCGGCGACGGTGAGCGCGATCGTGACCGCGACGTGGCCATCCTCGACGTTGACCTCGCGCACCATGTCGAGCTCGGTGACCGGCCGCTTCAGCTCCGGGTCGATGACGTTGCCGAGGGCGGCGATCAGCTGCTCGCGGGAAGGCTCCACGGATTCACCGTAGCACCGTCGACTACGGCGACTGGTCCACGCAAGCGCCGCGGCTATGCCGTTCGCCCCGCAACCACCACGGCGCCGAATTCTCGGAGCTTCGCAGGCGCACTTTCGCCGCTCCCGCCGGCACGATCGCCGTCACCGTGCCGTTCCAGGCTGTGCACCAGATCGCTGCTCCTGCGTCTCGGAGCCGGTGAATCGCCTCGGGGTCGGGATGGCCATGCCCTCGGTTCACAGAAATGACCGCGCTCTTCGGCTTGACGGCATCTAGGAAGAAATTGTGCGAGGCGTACTGCGAGCCGTGGTGCGTGGCGAGCAGCACATCCGCTGAGCCGAGCTCCAGCCGCTGCCACTCGGAGACGACCGCGCGCTCGCCTGCCGTCTCGATGTCACCCGTGAAGAGGAACCGCTTTCCGTTCACCTCGAGGGCGTAGGCCACCGAGCTGTTGGAGACCTGGTGGTGCTTCCTGAACGCGCCGGGGGACGGGTTGAGGATCGTCCACTTCGCTCCGCCAAAGCGGAAGACCTGCCCCGTCCGCACGTACTTGAGCGGAACGTGGTGGCGGCGGATCGCCCTCATGACGGCCCTGTTCGCAGCCGTCGCGCTCCAGTGCGCGTTGCGGCTCAGAAGGGCGCGCTTGATCTTGTACTTGCCCGACTCGAGCAGCAGTGCGAAGTTCTTGACGTGATCGTCGTGGGCGTGGCTCACGATGATCGCCTCGATCTCGCGTGTGCCGGTCTTGGCGAGCGCCTCGTCGATGGCTTCGTAGACGAACGGGATGTTGCGCTCTCCGATGTCGCTCACGACGACCGCACCGCCGACGCGGATGACGACCCCGTCCCCGGCGCCGACATCGACGAACACGATCTCCGCTGCGCTTGGTGCGGACGAGCGCTGGGGCGCAGCCGATGCGGAGCCGGCCATCAGCACGAGCACGCTCACGGCGGCCACCGCTCCGACTCTGTTGGACATGGCTCTCTAAGCCTAGGCCAAGCGGAGCCGTTTCTTTAGGTCGCGACGATGTGCGCCAGGCGGTCGGCCAGCTCCTGCGTGCCGGCGGCCGCAACCGGGGAACGTGCCGCGACGTCGAGCGGCGCAGCTTCGAACGGGCCGGCATCGGCGAAGACGATCGGCAACGAGCACTCCTGCAGCAGGAGCTGCGCGGCCGCGATGTCGACTGCGCGCGCCTCCTTCAGCGAGCAGACCGCGTCCACGCGACCGGCCGCGAGGTGGCACAGCGACAGGGCGAGCGAGCCCATGATCCGCAGCCGCTTGGCAAAGCCCGAGAACGCGACTGCCTTGTCAGCGACAGCTCCGGCAACCGTTGCCTCGACGGAGAGGATCTCGATCGGGTCGACCGGACGCGACTCGCCCAGCCGGGTCTCACCCAGCCACGCGCCGCCACCGCGCGTCGCCGACCACTCCTCGCCGGAGCCGAAGTCGTAGACGTAGCCGAAGTGGACGTCACCCATGTGTGGGCCGTCGGCGATGGCGATCGAGACCGAGAAGTACGGAATGCCGCGCTTCGCGTTCATCGAGCCGTCGATGGGATCCACGACTACGTGGGTGGTCGGGTTGCTGCCGAAGGACCGCTCGCCCAACTCCTCGGAGACCAGGTGGAACTCGTGGCCCTCGGCGTGCAGGCGCTCGAGCAGCCCGACGATGGCGCCCTCGGCGGCGGCGTCGATCGCGGTCGTCTCGTCGCCGCCCTCACCGTCTCCGGTGATCGGCTCGCGCTCGACCCGGCCGGGTAGCTCGACGAGCACCCGCTTGACCTCGGTGACCGCCTCACGACAGAAACCGACCCACGGCTCGGGGCCGGGAATCACGGCTCGAGAGGGTGGATGAGGAGCCCCGACAGGAGCTTCGGGAAGAAGTAGGTGCTCTTCTGCGGCATCGTCTCGCCGCGCTTGGCGACCGCGAACACGTCCTCGATGCGAGTCGGCCGCATCAGCACGGCGACCTCCGCCTCACCCCGGTCCACGGCGCCGACGGCCTCCTGCCAGTCGGGCGTGTAGGTCAGGCCCTCGTGGCCGAGGCGGTCGACCAGGCGGACATCCAGCTCGCCGTCGCCGTCGAGGGCGAGCTCGGTGCGCCCGTCGCCGTAGACGACGACCGCCGCTCGATCGCGTGGAAGCGAGTTCAGCTCGGCGAGCGCATCCTCGGGCCCCGGGCGCGCTTCGCCGCCGAGAGTCTCCGGCGGCCGCGTGCCGAAGACGCGGTGCGTGGGAAAGATCTCCAGGCCGGGATCGTCGACGGAGACGAGGACGACGAGCATGTACCCGCTGGCCGGAGTCCCGGTCTCCTCGTGGTAGGCAAGAGCGGTCTCGTAGCGATGGTGACCGTCGGCGATCAGGAGCTGGCGATCGGCGAAGGCCTCCGAGACCGCAGCCGCCTCGTCGAGCCTCCAGAGCCTGGTGCCCTCGACCTCGAGGTCCGGCGCCCGCTCGGGGACGTCGAACGGCCGCTCGCCTTCGTGGAGAAGGAAGATCGGCTCGAGCTGGGCGCCGACCTCGCGCAGGATGCGGAGACGCCCCTCCTTCGGCCCGCGGTGCGTGCGCTCGTGGGGCAGCACGGTCCCCGTCTCGTACGGCTCGACCTTCAGCGACCCGACCAGGCCCGTCCGTGTCCGCGCGACCCCGTCGGGGCCGACGTAGTCCTGGGACAGCGCCCAGAACCCTGCTTCGTCCGGGACCAGGATCTTCTGCTCGCGCCATTCTCGGAAGAGCCGACCCGCCTCGGCGTCCGACTCGGGAAGGGTCAGATGGACGACGTTGTAGGGGCTCTTTCCGAGGTAGCGCTCGCGCTCTTCGGGGCTGATGACGTCGTACGGAGGCGCGACGAGATCCTCGAGCGGCCCGGCCTGCCGCTCGTCGTACCGCAACGCTCGAAACGGCTTGATCTCGGCCAAAGCGTCGCCACCCTACCATCCGTTTCTGGACCTAGACTTGGGCCGTGTCCGCGATTGCCGAGCTGGAGCAGGACCGAGTCGTCGAGGCCGTCTACGCGGTCGCGAAGAAGGAGCGTCTGCGCACCAAGGGCGGCGCGCCGTACCTGGCCCTGGAGCTCGTCGACCCGAGCGGTCGCATCGAGGCCCGGGTCTGGAACGACGTGGAGCTACTCGATTCGCGCTTCGCTGAAGGCGACGCCGTGCGCGTCCTCGGCCGGGTCGACCTCTTCCGCGACAAGCTCCAGCTCGACGTGCGCTCGATCGAGCCCGCCGAGGGCCAGGATCCCGCCGCGCTCTCTCCTGCGCTGCGACGAGACGCCGACGAGCTCGACGGCTTCCTCGAGTTCCTCGCGGGCGAGATCGCGCACCCGGGACTGCGTGCGACTGCCGCACGTTTCGTGGACGACGTGGACTTTCGGGGTCAGCTGCGAAGCCTTCCCGCCACCACCGACGGCCATCACTCGTACGCAGGCGGCCTCCTCGAGCACACGGTCGGCGTGGCCACCCTCTGCCGCGAGACGGCGCAGCTGCACCCGCGCCTGCGCACCGACCTGCTCCTGACTGCGGCCGTCCTGCACGATGCCGGCCGGACCCTCGAGCTCACCCGCGGCCCAGTCTTCCGCCCCACGGACGAGGGCCGCCTGCTCGGGCACGTGCACCTGGGGCTGCGCTTGATCGAGACGCGAGCCGCCGCACTCGAGGCGGAAGTGCGGGCCGAGCTGCTCCACGCAGTCGCCGTGCACCACGATGCTCGCTCCGCGCGGACGGCCGAGGCTGCCGTCCTCTATCACGCGAATCAGCTGGACGCGGTGGCCGCGACTCGCCCCGTTAGCTCCTAGCGCGCGACCGATCCTGCGGCAGTGGCCAGCACCATCTCGGGCTTGGCGGAGCCGCCGAGCGCGAACGCAAGCGACTCCACGGCGGCCGGCACGAGCCGGTAGAACGTCCAGGTTCCGCGCTTACGGGCGACCTCGACCAGGCCCGCCTCGCGGAGGATCTTCAAGTGGTGCGAGATCGTGGGTTGGGAGAGCCCGAGGTGCTGGAACTCGCAGACGCAGCACTCCTCGCGATTGGCGAGCGAGTTCACGATCGAGAGCCGAGTGGGGTCGGACAGAGCCTTGAACTGGCCGGCGAGGGCGTCCAGCTCCTTGCCCTTCAGCGGCGGCGAGCCTGGCGCGCAGCACGAGATCGGCGTGATGGTTGCGATCTGCTTCATTGACAGACTTCAATGTAGCAGCTAGCGTCAATACATCGAAGATCATCGATCCTAGAGAGGAGGCCGATATGTCCTGTTGCGGTACTGGCTGCTGCGATGACGACGGCGGCTGCTGCTAGCGAGAAGAGATCAACGCGCTTCTCACCTGAAATTTCGCCGCCAGAGGAGGAACGCGAGGGGGAGGAACGCGGCCGCAAACGCATACGAGGCGAGCGGCGTCGGCTCGATTTCCTTCGACTCGGCTTGCGGCCCACCCTCCCCCGCGCCTCGTCGGGCGGCCTCGATCGCCTGCCCCAGCTCGTCCTCGTCGAAGGTCGCGCCGCCTGTCGCCTCCGCGAAGATCTCTGCAGACTCGGCAGCTCCCTCCTCGGGGACATACAGCGGGTCTGGAGCTCCGTCCACGTAGACCCGGTCGCGATCGGAGCCGATGCGAATCACGATCGTCTCGATCTTCGAGTTGCGGAAGGAGTCGGCGAGGAACGCGCGGTTGAAGGGACGGCTCTCCGCGTCCGTGAAGATCACGAGCACGCGGTAGCGAGCGCCCTGTGCGAAGAAGCCCTGCTTCGGCAGGTCGGTAAACGCCTCGAGGCTGCTGCCGAGCCCGTTGCCCCGCTGCACCGAAGCCGGGCGTTCGATTCCGATCGCCTTGTCCAACGTCAGCTCGAACGACCGATAGTTGCCGCTCGGAAAGAGATGCGCGAGCACCCGGTCCGTGACCGACGCGATGCCGACGCGCAGTTCCGGAGAGCTCCGCACGCATCTCCTTGCCGAGTCGCACGGCGCGCTCGAACCGCGTGTCGGAGCCCGCCGAGGAGGACGCCGCCATCGAGCGCGTCGTGTCGAAGACGAAGAGCGCCTCCGCGTCGTTGCGGACGGTGCGCGTCCGCTCGCGCTCCAGCACCGGTTGGGCGGCGCCGATCGAGACGAAGACCGCAAACGCGGCGATCGCGGCCACGTAGGGCCAGCCGCGCGCGATCGGGGCCGGCAGCTTCAGCACCGCGCGCGCGATCCGCGCCCGCGACTCCGCGAGCATGAGCGCGATGACCGGCACCGCGACCGCCAGCCCGATGATGGCCGCCTCCGGGCTGAGGAACGTCAGGCGCACGATCAGTACCCGTGCCCGCGGCGAAGCGGCGCCGCGCCTGCGACGCCGCGGCCGCGTGCATTGACGCCGTAGCGGATCTGGAGACGCGCCGCGTTCGGCTCGAGCAGGCGCAGCACGAGCTCGAGGTTGAACATCGCCTCCTCGTTGGCGGGGTCGATCCGGAGGGCCTTGCGAAAGCCGTTCAGGCTTCGCTCCAGGAGCTGAGGCCCGTTGAGCGGGTCGCCGAGTGCCTCCTCCAGGATCATGATCGCCTCGAGGTTCGCCGCCTTGGTACGCGCGGGAGTCGTCATTCCGGCCGACTCCGCACGCGCCAGGGCGAGCTGGGCGTCGGCACGGAAGGCGCGAGCGATTGAAGTCGTAAGGGTCTCGCCCGCGGAGGCGGAGAAGCTCATACAGGCGGCTCGCCGTGCGGAAAGCGACGTCGTCCTTCGTGCGCAGGGTCTTCTCCAGCCCCGGCGCGTCGGTCTGCAGCTCCCAGAGGCCCTCCCGGGCAGGCTGGGCGCGGAACGCAGCGTCGCTGCGGCGGATCTCGGCTTCGACCTGGGAGGCCTCGCGGGCCACGTACGCGGAGAACAGAGCCGCGACGAGGGCGAGGCCGGCGAGGACGAAGGGCAACACTCGACGAGCGCGCTTCCTCACGACCGGTCCCCCATCCGCCGCCACGTCAACCGGCCGCAGTAGTGCTCGTTGAGCGCCAGGAGCAGCAGCGCGATCAGGCCGACGGCAGCGAGATCGACTGGAAACGCCTCGGCGGTGCGCACCGGTTTCCTTGCGGCCGTCCGTGGCGAAAGGTCCGCCCGGCGCACGAACGCCTTGCGTCCGAGCAACCGCCGGAAGTAGAGGCGATCGTCGTTGAATGCCCGCAGTGCGACGACGTGCAGCGGGATCTCCTGCGCCCTGTACGTGATCAGCTCCCGGGTCAGCGCCGGAACGTCGAAGAGCGAGTCGTCCAGATCGCTGACGAGGAGCACGCCGCGGTGGGTCAGGTTTTCACGCGCGAGAACCTGCCTCGCGAGCGCCAGCCCGGCCGAGATCCTCGTGCCGCCGCGGAAGGTCTCCGACCACGGATTCTGCTCGCGGCCGCGATTGCGGGCCTGACGTAGCTCGGCAGGTGTCATCCGCTTCGTCCCCGGTGGACAGGTGAAGCCTTCCGGCAAGTCGCAATTCTGAGTCGGAGGCCGGAAGATCCGGAGGTACGCCGACAGCTCGCTGGAGCTCGTCCCCGGCGGCACCGCCTCGTACGCGACGTCCGAGAAGAGCACGAGCCCGAAGTCCTGACCGGTCTTCGACAGGTACTCGATCGGGCGCAGGAAGCTCCGCCCCGGCCCGCCGACGCTCGCCGACATGTCGAGGACGAGGACGCCGCTCTCGCTGCCGGGGAAGAGCGTTCTCGCCCGCTTGTCCGGATCGCGGCCGAACGACACTGCGAGCGCGACCGCCACGAGCATCACAGCGGCCAACGCGAATCGGATCAGCGCCGTCCGACGGACGTTGCGGGTCGAGCTCGAGGGCATCCGCCACCGGGATCGACTGCGGGCGGCGGGTGCTCATCGGGCCTCCTCGGCGATCACGCGCTCGACCTCGTCCGACAACGGCTCGACGGTCGATCCGGACGGGTCGCGGCGCCGCCAAGCGAGCTGGGTGGCGGTCCGCGCCAGATCCGGTTCCTCCGTCTGCCGGAGCTCGACGGCAAGTCGCTCGAGCGCACGGCGGCTGTCAGCCCGCTCACCGCGCTCGGTCGAGCGCCGCACCAGGTTGAGCGCGCGCTGGAGCGGCGAGAGCCGTGCGCGCCGGCGCGCCAGTGCGGAGGCCGCGAGGGCGGGCAATGCCAGGGCCCGCGTGAGCAAGAGCAGCCCAGCGATCCCGAGCACAACGGCCAACGCGTACCCGACCGAGGTCACCGTCGACGGAGCGACCCGATACGAGACGGGTGGAAGGTCTCGCACGTCCGCGAGCAGCTCGAGGCCCTCCAGGTCGTTGCTGCCGATCCTCGACGCCGTTCGCACCGGGGGCCAGTCCACCGATGCGATCAGCGGATCGCGAAGCGCGCTGGGCTTGTACTCGACCCGCGTGCGCGGGACCTCGAGAAACCCGCTCTTGGGCGCGAGGCACCTGCGAGTGAGGCACGCGAGGACGAACTCTGTCCGCACGCGCGTGATCCCGTCGAACGACTCCCGACTCTCGGTGCGCGACGTGATCGTGTAGGGATCGAAGCGCGGGGTCGCCTTCACGCTGTCGGGCTCGATCCGGGTCGAATCGAAGACGACCTCGAGGCGAGCCGTGACCGGCTCGCCGAAGAGGTGTGCCCGTGGCTCGAAGCTGGTGGCGGTCGAAACCAGCTCCCCCTGAGCGTGGGCGCGTCGCCGGCGGGGTCGTCTCGGCCCATGAGCAGCACGACGGCCACGACGAGCGCGGCCACCGTCGCCCCCGCAACGGCAAGTGCGAGTCTCGGTCTCAAAACGGCGCTCCCGCCGGGTGCAGGCGAAGCTCGGCCCAGGTCATGAAACGGCTGTAGATCTCGTTCCGGTCGGTGGTCGCCAGGAGCAACGGCTCGAGCCCGAACCCCTGCAGCTCCTCCAGCAGGCTCGCGAGGCGATCCTCGTTCTCGCCCTTGCGCCGTGCCACCTCACGACGGCTCAGGCGGACCGCCTTCACGCCACCCGTGCGCGGATCGGCGAGCGGGACGACCACCGAGGACACGGGTGGGAAGCTCTGCTCCCAGGTCGGGTCCTGGATGATCACGGGCACGATCTCCCAGGGCAGCTCGAGCACGGTCGCCCACATCTCCGGTGCCGGGGGCACGAGGAAGTCGGACAGCACGAAGACGAAGCTTCCGGGGGGCAGCGAGCGCCGCGCGGCGACGAGATGGTGAAACGCCCGCGTGAGGTTGTCCTTCGGCGCCTTGTACTCGGGCCAGAGCAGATGGCTCTCCTTGACGCGCCAGAAGTCCTGCTGGCTGTGTGGTGGCCGCCAGAACGGCTCGGGCTCGCCGTTGGCGTAGTCGAGGTAGCCGACGAGCCCCCGGGACTTGGCCGTGCTGTCGGCGATCTGCCGGCCCGCTTCGAGCATCACGGTCGGCTTCGAGAGCCAGGGCAGGCCTTGCGGGTACAACGCCATCTCCGGCCGCCGGTCGCAGAGGATCACGACGCGGGGCGCTTCCTCGGCGAAACGCTCCCGCACGATGAACTCGTCGGTCCCGCGCGCCGAGGACAGCCGCGCAGAGGCGTTCCAGTCGATCGTGTCGACATCGTCGCCGGGCTGGTACGGACGCGAGCTGGCGACGTCGGAGCCCATCCCGCGACGGACGCTTCTCACGGCGCCGAAAGCGAGCCCGATCAGCCTGCGGCGCGGGACGAGCGGGAAGGTCAGCTCGTACTGCGCGGACATCGGCGGCTAGTTGGTCTGGATGGGTACGACCTCGCCCGAGAGGTCGGCCTGCGGCCGCGGGCAGCTCTCGAGGCAACGGGCGCGGAACTGCCTGAGCGTCTCCGGCCAGCCGAGGCGGCGAACCTCGACCAGGAAGGCCGGCGTGAAGAGGATGCGGTGCCCGATCACGGGGAGGAAGAGCTCCTCGACGTCCTCCGGCGCGACGTAGTCGCGGTCGTGCAGGAGCGCCCAGGCGCGCGCGGCCTTCTCGAGCGCGAGGCTGCCGCGGACCGAGGCGCCGATCGCGACGGTGTCGAGCTCCCGCGTCGTGCGGACGAGATCGATGATCCAGCGCTCGAGCAAATCGTGGACGTAGACGGCTTCGACCGCGTGCTGCAGGGTCTCGATCTCTTCCAGCGAGACTGCAGGCTCCACGTGCTTGAGCGGATGGCCGCCGCGCTGCTCGCGGACGATTCCGATCTCCTCCTCCGCGTCCGGGTAGCCGAGCGCGGTCTTCAGGAAGAAGCGGTCGAGCTGCGCTTCGGGGAGCGGGAACGTGCCTTCGAGCTCGATCGGGTTCTGCGTCGCCATGACGAGGAAGGGCTCCGGCAGGACTCGCGTGAGACCGTCGACGGTGACCTGCCGTTCGGCCATCGCCTCGAGTAGCGCCGACTGCGTCTTCGGCATCGCGCGGTTGATCTCGTCGACGAGCACGACGTTGGCGAAGACCGGGCCCTGCCGGAACTCGAAATCGCGACTCTGCTGGTTGTAGACCGACAGGCCGGTGACGTCGGTGGGCTGGAGATCCGGCGTGCACTGGATGCGTGAGGGAACTGCGCCCTCGAGCGTCTGGGCGATCGCACGGGCGAGCACGGTCTTGGCGGTGCCGGGCACGTCTTCGAGGAGGACGTGGCCCTCACAGGCGAGCGCCGCGAGCACGAGCTTGATCTCGCGGCTCTTGCCGTGCACGGCCAGCTCGATGTTCGCCACGAAGCGGTCCGCCACGCCGACGGCCTGCTCGAAGCGCTCTTCGCGCCGGTCCGCGGTCTCGGTCCCGTCCATGCCGGGCTTCAGTGTAGGGGCCGCCCGCCCCGCATCGGGGTCACCGTTCACCGCTTAATCAGACGTTAAAACGGACATTTAGTACGTCGCCATCCTTGACGACGTAGGTTTTACCCTCCAGGCGCTGCAGTCCGCGGCGGGCAGCCTCGGCGTGACTGCCGCTCTCGATCAGGTGCTCGAACGAGATCACCTCGCAGCGAATGAAGCCGCGCGCGATGTCCGTGTGGATCGTCGCGGCCGCCTCGAGCGCGGTCTGACCGCGGCGCAGAGTCCACGCGCGCGCCTCCTTGTCGCTCCCCGTGAAGAACGTCAGCAGGCCGGCCTCGTCGAAGAGCGTCGCGACCGTCGCTTCGAGTGCCGACTGGCCCTCCCGGAAGGCCGCGGCCTCGTCGGGGCTGAGCTCGGAGAGCTCGCCTTCCAACTGGAGGTCGAGGCCACCCTTGCCGTTGACGATGCGAACCAGCGGCTTGGTCGTCAGCGGCTCGAGCTCGGCTGGGAGCTCATCGGCATAGTCGGCCAGTGACCCGCCGGCCTCGACATGCGCGAGGACACGCTCCAGGCTCTCGACCTCCTTGCGCGTTTCGGGATCGCCGGATTTGGCCTGTTGCTTGACACGCTCGAGCCGTTTTTCGACATGGTCGCGGTCGGCGAGGATGAGCTCGAGCGCGAGGGATTCCGCGTCGCGGTCGGCGTCGACGTCGGGCCCGAAGCTGCGGCTGACGGCGATCAGCGCATCCACCTTGCGCAGCTCACCGAGCACGGAGGCGTCGAGTCCCGGCGGGTCGACGACGCGCATCGCCGCGAGCGTCGCCTTCTCGGAGTGGAGCACCTCGGCCAGCCTGCCCAGCCGCTCGTCGGGCACCGAAGCCATGCCCACGTGCGGCTTGCCGTACTCCCCGGCGGGTGTCGGCGCGCCGGTCAGCGCCCGGAAGAGTGTCGTCTTCCCCGACCCCGGCAGCCCGACGAGCCCGACCTCGAGGGGCATCTACCGAGTCACGTGCTTCTGCAGGGACGCGAGCGCGCGATGTTGCAGCGACTTCACGGCCCCCTCGGTCTTGCCGAGGATCGCCGCCACCTCGAGGTTGGCGAAGCCGTAGAGGAATTTCAGCGTCAGCACCTGCCGCTGCTCGGGCGAGAGCTTCTCGATCAGCTCGAGCATCCCGGCGCGGCCGATCGAGTCGAACGCCTGATCCTCCGCCGAGGACTCCTCCGACCCGGGCGGCTCCGGCGGCTCTTCCTCCGGCTGCACACGGCGGTTCGCACGGAAGTGATCCATCGCGAGGTTGTGCGCGATGCGGAAGAGCCAGGCCGAGAACGGCACCTCGCGCCAGCGGAAGCGGTTGATCGCCTCGAGCATGCGCAAGAAGGTCTGAGTCGTCAGGTCTTCGGCGTCGTGGCGGTTGCCGACGCTCAGGTGCAGGTAGCTGTAGATGCGATCGAAGTGGAGAAGGTAGAGCTCCTCCAGCGCGTCGCGGTGACCGAGTTGGGCGCGCTCGACGAGAGCCCGCACCGCCTGCGACTTCGTTTGCCGACCGACTCCGCCGGAGCTATCCGCCGTGGAAGCCGACGCGTCCCTCACGAGAGAAGCGCTTGACGTAGACGATGCGCGCGAGCGAAAGCGTGTACCGCCCGTCCTCGGCTTCGAGGTGGATCGCGCCGTCGTCCTGGCCCGACGAGAGCGCCTGCTCGAGCTCGTCCGCGGTCGCGTTCTCGACGAGTGCGCTCATCACCTGGCCGCCCTCGAAGCCGACCTCGATCCGGACTCGCCCGTTCTCAGGCAACGGACACCAGCTCCGCAAGCACGCCGTGCATCGCGTGTGGATGGATGAACGCGACCTCGAGCCCGAACAGCCCGGGTCGGGGCTCCACGTCGACGAGCTCTACACCCTGCTCGGCCAGGCGATTCAGCTGGCCGTGGAGGTCGCTCACCTGGTAGGCGACATGGTGCATCCCGGGCCCGCGCTTGGCGATGAACCTGCCCACGGGCGTGTCGTCGCCCAGCGCGCGCAGGAACTCGACGCGGCTCTCGCCGACGCGAACGGCCACCGCTTCGACACCCTGGGACGGCATCGTCTCGCGATGCTCCAGCTCGGCGCCGAAGACGGATCGGTACGTCTCGACGGCCTCTTCGAGGTCCTCGACCGCCACGCCTAGATGGTGAATCCCCTTCGCCTGCAACGCGAAGGTGATGCTACCGGGCGGGGTCTGCCTCCTCGGCGGCTTCGCCTCTGATCGGCACGACGCGGCCCACGGACTCGCTCATGCTGGACTCGGCCTGCGTATCGGCCAGGATGGCCTGCATCTCGTCGCGGACCAGCGTTTCCTTCTCGAGGAGGGCGTTCGCCAGGCGGTCGAGCGCGGCACGATGCTTCGTGACCAGCCGGACCGCCTCGTAGTAGGCGCCGTCCGTCAGGCGAGCCTGCTCGAGGTCGCGGAGCTTCTTCGTCTCCTCGGAGAGTGCGTAGTTGTCGGCCCGCATCGTCCGTGACACGACTCCTTCGGACATGCCGTACTCGAACACCATGGCGCGGGCCAGGTCGGTCACCTTCTCGAGGTCGTTGGCAGCGCCGTTCGTGACGCGGCCGAACACGACCTGCTCGGCGGCGCGGCCGGCGAGCGCGATCTTCATCCAGTCGATGAACTCCTCGCGCGTGTGGAGATACCGCTCCTCGTCCGGGAGGTTGAACGTATAGCCGAGTGCGTTCCCGCGAGGGACGATCGTCGCCTTGTGCACCGGGAAGCCGTCGCCCATGAGGTGCGACATCAGGGCATGGCCGCCTTCGTGGTAGGCCAGGATCCGCTTCTCCTTCTCGGACATCACCTTGCGCTGCTGCAGGCCGGCGATGACGCGCTCCAAGGCGGCGTCGAAATGCGCGTGGTGGATGTACTGCTGGTTGTCGCGGCCGGCGACGATGGCCGCCTCGTTCGCGATGTTGGCGAGATCGGCGCCGGTGAGGCCTGCGGTCTGGCGGGCGATGCCGGTCAGATCGACGTCTGCGGCGAGCGGCTTCCCGCGCGTGTGCACCTGGAGGATCGCCTCGCGGCCGGGCAGATCCGGCGGGGACACGAGGATCTGGCGATCGAAGCGTCCCGGCCTGAGCAGTGCGGGGTCGAGGTCCTGGAGCCGGTTCGAAGCGCCCATCACGACCACCTGGTCGCGGTTGCCGAACCCGTCGAGCTCGACGAGCAGCTGGTTCAAGGTCTGGTCCTGCTCGCGGTTGAAGCCGCTACCGGAGCGCGCCATGCCGACGGCGTCCAGCTCGTCGATGAAGATGATCGAGGGCTCGTTCTTCCGCGCCTGCTCGAAGAGCTTGCGGATCCGCGCGGCGCCGAGACCCGCGAACATCTCGACGAACGCCGAGGCGCTCTGCGAGTAGAAGTTGGCGCCCGACTCGTGGGCGACAGCCTTGGCGAGAAGGGTTTTGCCCGTGCCGGGAGGCCCGTAGAGGAGGATGCCCTTGGGCACTCGGGCCCCGAGCGCTGCGAAGCGCTTCGGGTTCTTCAGGAAGTCGACGATCTCCTCCATCTCGGCCCGTGCCTCTTCGAGGCCCGCGACCTCGTTCCAGTTCACGAGGGACTTCGAGGTCGGCTGCACGTGGGCCGACTTCACCCGCGGCATCACCTGGAGGGTGCGCCAGAGCAGGTAGATGATGAACCCGAACATGACGAGCGGTAGCCAGATGAGAGCCATCTGACCGATCTCGCTCAAGTAATGGCCGATGTCGGGCATCTCCGCGCTGCATCGGCACCTCGGGCCTGAAGCTGTAGCCGTAGCTAGGAGGGTTTGGCGGAATTGACTCGTCGCCGGGGTGCGATGGTCGTTCCGAGGCAAGGACGCAGGGAGTCATGCTTTTCGCATTGGGGCGACTGAGGACGCGCCTGGCGAGCACCCCCCGGTGAGGCTTGCCACGACCGCGTCGGCGGTCGTGAACTCCACGCCGCCCGCGCGCCAGGCAGCGGTGCACTGCTGAACACGCTCCTCGTCGAGGCCTCGCGCCGCGTCCTCGACGAAGCGCACCCGGCGACCGCGCAGGAGGAAGCCTCGGATCGCCGCGTCGTCGCAGACGTCTGTGGCGACCCCGAAGACGATGATCTCCTCCGGATCGAGCGCGTCGAGCAGCGGCTCCGTGTTCGGGTTGGTGAACACGTTGAAGTTCTTCTTCAGGAGCAGGATCTCGCGGCGGCCGCCGATGAGGCCCGGGATCAGGCCCGGCGGGAAAGGCAAGAGGCCGAGAGGCAAGGGATCCTCCTGCTCGGTCTCGGGGATCTTCTGGGCGCCGCGGGTCCCGCGCAGGCAGTGCGGCGGGTACGTGTTGCGGAAATCCGGCTCGTCGGTGATCTCGGGATCGGTCAGCTCATGGTCGTCAGCGGAGGCGACGTGGACGACGCCTGCCTCCCGCGCTGCCTCCACCAGCCGCTTCATCGCCGGGATCGTCGCCTCGGCCTCGGGCACGTAGAGCTTGCCGCCCGGGAGCATGAAGTCGACCTGCGTGTCGACGTCCCAGAGGATCACTTTCGTCACAGAGCCGGCACCCATGGGCGCGAATTTCCTCGATACCGTTGCGTCGGGGAGGAGGTTGGGGGTACCTGAGTATTGGGCGACGCGAGGCTAGGCAACGGGCTCGAGCCGCGGGCTCGGCCTGAACCGGCGGCCCACCTTGGCGGAAGCCCGCCCGTCGGTCATCACCACATCGGCCGTGAAGTCGTTCTCACCCCGGATCAGCGAGGAGCCGATCCCGTACGCGTCGACGGGCACGCTGCTCTCCTCGAACGCACGGATGCGCTCCGCAGTGAAGCCACCCGAGGCAACGATCCGCACCTGCTCGAAGCCGTCATGGTCGAGGGCCTCGCGCACCTTGAGGACGAGCCGCTCGTTGACCCCGCGCGGATCGAAGTCGCCCAGCTCGTTCCACAGCGACTTGTCGACGAGCTGCCCCGAAGTGTCGAGCCGCACGCCCCAGAGCCGGGGCCCGAGCGCGCGCGCTACCTCGAGCGACGTACGCACGGAATCGTTCTCGAAGTCGGCGAGGACGACCACGTTGAGGTCGGCCGGCGCCCACTCCGCGAACTTCGTGGCCGCAAGCACGGTGTTGCCTCCGTACGACGCGATCAGCGAGTGCGGCACGGTGCCGACGCCGCGGCCGCCCCACCACGACGACTGCGCTTCGGACGTGACGCCGACCGGCGCTTCGACCATCGCCCCGGCCACATAGGCCGCCCAGCCGTCACCGGTCTGGACGAGATGGTGATCGTGCCGGGCCGCCATGAAGATGACGGGCTTCCCGTTCGCGGCCTTGAGGACACGGGTGACGTTCGTCGCGATCAGCGTCCGGCGCGCCATGACGCCGAGGTACGGAGTCTCGAGATGCGCGAAGAGCGTGTAGTCGCCCTCGATCGTCATCACCGTCTCCCAGGGTGAGATGTCAGCTCCCTCGTACAGGGCGTGGACGGTCAGCGCCTCCCAGTCGTGCGAGCACAGCTTGAGGATCGCGATTGCCTCGTCGATCCCACCGAGCACCGAGTCCTTGCGCTGGAAGACCTGCATGACCACGCGCGGGCGGCGACCGTCGGCGAGCAGCGTCTCGCGCGCGTGGTTGAAGTAAGCGTCGGTGTAGTAGCCCTCCCGCATCTTCTCGACCGGCAGGTCGAAGATCTCGGGCGGTAGCCGCTCCTCCTTAGTCCTGACTGCCATGCTCGAGCTCCAGGCAGGCCGCCAGCGCGGCCTCTGCGACTTCGAGTTGCTCGGGGGTCGGCTCCGCGGTCGCCAGACGATGCTGGATCTCGTGACCAGGCTTGGCGAGTGCCTTCGCGACCCGGTTCTCAGGGTGCCGCACCATCCAGGAGAAGATCTCGGTCGAGGCGGCCACCGCGCCCAGCGAGGCGAGGGCGCGCGCAGGGGTGCGCAGGTGAACGGGCGCGCGCGCGGCGAGCACGTTGCCGATGGTGAGAGTCGCGAGCAGCGGGCCGAGCAGGTGCGAGCCGCAGCGTTCGTGCTCCTTCTCGCGCGCCTCGCCGTGCTCGTGACTGCCGATCGCGATGTGCTCTGCGCCGTGGTACGCGGCGAGATCGTCGCTCCGCAGAGCGAGCACTGCCGGAACGAGCGAGGCGACGGCCCCGACGAGCTCCTGGGCGGCAGGTGACAGCCGTTTGGATCCACGGGCAACCTGCACGGCGGCTGCACTGGCGACCATCGCGGTCAGCACGCGAGGACGTTCGAAGGGCAACTTCGCCTCGGGCATCCGCCGCCGAACATGCGGGACGAGGGCGATCACCTCGGCGAGGCGGGCCGGCCCGCGGAGGAGCGGATTCGTCACGCTGGAGGCGCGGTAGCGCTTGTAGTCGGCGAGGACCTGCAGACGGCCGTCGGGCAGGCGAACGGCGCAGCCCCACGAGTTGGGCCCGTGCACGAGCACGCCGTTGGCCAGGGCCATGCCGCCGAGACGGACTTCTTGATCAGACATTCCTCTGAGGTTATCGACTCAGAGTCGAATTGCGCCTATCACCCGGGCGGCGTAGCGCAGGAACTCGGTTCCGAGCTCGAGATCGTCCACCTTGACCCTCTCGTCCGCCGAGTGGACGAGCCGCGTCGCGAGCTGCGGATCCATGTAGCGCATCGGGAAGAAGCCGTAGGCCACGGTCCCGAACGCCGCCCTCGGCCAGTGACTGTCTGTGAATCCCGCCAGACAGATCGGCGCCGCGGCCGCCTCCGGCTCGGTCTCCAAGACCCAGCTCTCGATTGCGTCCCAGAGCGGCGTGTCGATCGGCGAACGCGTTCCGCCGTGCCCCTCCAGCCACTCGAGCTCGTAGTCGCCTTCGCCGAGCACGTCCCGGATCACCTGCTCGGCTTCGTCCTGGGTCTGTCCCGGGAGCAGCCGGCAGTCGACCGTCACCTCGACGAGCGACGGGATCACGTTCCGCGTCTTGGAGGCTGAGATCATCGTCGGCGAGAGCGTCATGCCGAGCTGCGGCTCGACCAGCTCGACGGCCACCGGGTCGATCGCCCGGGCGCGATCCAGCAACTCGGCCGGGGCCGGCGCGTCCTCGCCTGTGACGAGCTTCATGAAAGCCGCCACCTCCGGCTCGAGCTGCGGCTGAGGCGAGAACTCGCCGAGCCGCTGGATCAGCTTGGCCGCCTTGACGAGCGCGTTGTCGGCGATGCCAGGCATCGATGCGTGCCCGGCCCGCCCGTGGACGCGCAGCATGAACGGCGAGGTCATCTTCTCCGAGGTCGAGCACAGGTAGAGCGGCTTGCCGCCGATCTCGACTCGGTCGCCTGCGCCCTCGTTGAGAACGTACTCGGCGCGAACAGCCTCGGGATGCTCGCGGCAGAGCCAGGAGCAGCCGAAGTCAACCCCGACCTCCTCGTCGGCGGCCGCGACGAAGATCAGGTCGCCGTTCGGCTCGAAGCCTTCGCGGGCCAGGGACGCGATCGCAACCGCGCTTCCGGCCACCTGTCCCTTCATGTCGAGCGCACCGCGGCCCCAGATCTCGCCGTCCCGAAGCTCGCCCGACCACGGGTCGAGCGTCCATTCGCCGGGATCGGCGTGAACGGTGTCGGTGTGCGAGAGGAACGCGAGCCGCGGCCCGGTGCCGTTCCCCGGAATCCGCGCGACGAGGTTCGCCCGGTTCGGAACCTTGGCGTAGAGCTCGACCTCGACCCCGTTCTCCTGGAGGTACTCGCGCAGAAGCTCCGCCGCCAGGGTCTCGTTCCCGGGCGGGTTGACCGTGTCGAGGCGGATCAGCTTCCCGAGGAGGTCGGTCGCCTCCTCGCGCAGCGAGACGGTGGCCAGGGCTACTCCTCTTTCTTGGCGAGCTCGGTGAGCTCGTTGCGGGCGTCCCAGAGCTCCGGATAGTGGCGCCGGTGGATGAGACCCTCCAGCAGCTCCACCGGAGTGCCCTGCGTGCCGACGACGAGACCGCCGATGATCCGCTCGACGACCTTGAAGTGCCGGATCCGCCAGAGCGTGACCCGCTCGTCCCACTCGGTCAGCGCCTCGGCGAGCTGGTACAGGTCCTCGAACTCGCGGCCCCGCTGGTAGAGCTCGACCACGGAGACACCGGCGGCGCGCCGCAGCTCGTGAAAGGCGGAGCCGAGCTCCGGCGACACCCTGCGCACCGCGTTGAACCCCGGAGAGTCGAAGCCGCTCCCGTGTCCGAGAACGGGCCGGATCCAGCGCGTGTACTCCCAGGGCGACTGGTGCTCGAGCATGTCCATGAGCGAGATGACGATCTTCATCCCGTCGTTCGCGCGGCGGAGCAGCCGGAGCGCGGCCGGGAGCTCCTCCTTGCGGAGGTGCTCGGTCGCGGTCGCGACCTCGAAGGTCGCGTGCTTCAGCCAGAGCTCGCTCGACTGGTGAACGGTCTGGAAGAGCAGCTCGTCGTGGTGCGCGGCCTCTTCAGGGGTCTTCTGGAGCGAGAGCAGCTCGTCCGTCCGCAGGTAGCGCTCGTAGTCGCTTGCGCCCGGCCCGGGAAGAATCGGCGCGAACTCGTCGCCCGCATCGTCTGAGCCGTGCCCCGGTGGGACTTTCGCCGTCTCGTGACTCGCCACACGGGGAGCATACTTTCGTGACATGGGCGACCTCTTCTCCGACGCTGCCCACGAGCGCCTGCCGGACACGGCCCCGCTCGCCCTGCGCATGCGGCCGCAGAGCCTCGACGACTTCGTCGGCCAGGAGCAGGTTCTCGGGGAGGGCTCGGCGCTGCGGCTCGCCATCGGCGAGGACCGCGTTTCGTCGTCGATCGTCTACGGGCCACCAGGCAGCGGGAAGACGACCCTCGCGCGCGTGATCGCCAATTCGACCGGAGCCGTCTTCGAGGAGCTCTCCGCCGTGTCGGCGTCGGTGAAGGACGTCCGCGAGGTGATCGCGGCGGCCCGCGAGCGGCTCGGCGCGCACGGGCAGCGGACGATCCTCTTCCTCGACGAGATCCACCGCTTCAACAAGGCCCAGCAGGACGCGCTGCTGCCGGCCGTCGAGGAGGGGACGGTGACGCTGATCGGCGCGACCACCGAGAACCCCTACTTCGAGGTCAACTCGGCCCTGCTCAGCCGCTCGCAGATCTACGAGCTCGAGCCGTTGTCGAACGAGGACCTGGCGGTGATCGTCCGGCGCGGGATGGCCGAGATCGGCGCTGAGGTCCCCGACGAGCTGGTCGAGCACATCGCGAGCCGCTCGGGCGGTGACGCACGGAACGCGCTCAACATCCTGGAGCTCGCCTGGAACACGGCTCGGGCCGAGGGCGTCCCCATCTCCGAGGATCACGTCGAGGACGCGGCCCGCAAGCGCCCGCTCGTCTACGACAAGGGCGGCGACGCGCACTACGACTTCACCTCGGCGTTCATCAAGTCGATGCGGGCGTCCGACCCCGATGCCTCCGTCTACTACCTGGCCGCGATGCTCGAAGGCGGCGAGGACCCGCGCTTCGTCGCGCGCCGCATGGTCATCCTCGCCTCCGAGGACATCGGCAACGCCGACCCGCGCGCGTTGCTCGTGGCCGTCGCTGCTGCGCATGCCGTGGAGCACGTGGGCTTGCCGGAGGTGCAGCTCAACCTTGCCCAGGCGGCGATCTACCTCGCCCGGGCGCCCAAGTCGAACGCCGTCATCGTGGCGCTCCGGGATGCTCAGGCCGACGTCAAGGAGCACGGACACGTCCGGCCGCCCGACGCCCTTCGCGACACGCACTACTACGGGGCCAAGAAGCTCGGCCGCGGCAAGGGCTACATCTACCCACACTCCGACCCACGCGGGTTCGAGGTCGACAACCTCCCCGAGCCGCTGAAGGGCAAGAAGTACTATCGACCGTCCGGTTCAGGCGAGGAGAAGGGGGACGACCATGGCGACTGAGAAGACTGCGAACGCAACCTGGGAGGGCACGCTCGCCGAGGGAAGCGGCCGCTTCAGCCTCGGCAGCGGCGCTGTGACCGACCAGACCGTGACCTGGGCGGACCGCGCAGAGGAAGGCGAGGGCACGAGCCCCGAGGAGCTGATCGCGGCCGCCCACGCGAGCTGCATCCTGATGGCGCTCGCGGGTGGGCTCGCGAGAGCCCAAACGCCGCCGACGAAGCTCGAGTCCGAGGCCAGGGCGACCTTCGACAAGGTCGGCGAGGGCTTCGCGTTCACGAAGATCCACCTCACGATCCGCGGTGAGGTCGAGGGCATCGACGAGGAGACGTTCAAGCAGGCCGCGGAGGGCGCCAAGGAGAACTGCCCGGTCTCGCAGGCCCTGAAAGGCAACGTCGAGGTCACCCTCGACGCGGCGCTTCATCTAGTCCGATCGCCTGCAACAGCCGCTTCTCGACGAGCTCGCCGAACGCACCGCCCAGGGCGCGGTAGGCGGCTGCTGCGCGCTCGACGTCGTACTCGACCCGACGGAACTCGAAGTCGTCGTCCCACGTCGCCCACGCCGCTCGGACGTCGCCGTCGAGCGGCATCCCCACGCTGCCCGGGTTGACGAGATCGGTGTCCGTTCGGGCCTGGCCGCCGAAACTGCTGATGGCTGTGCCCGAAGACGACGGTCCGATCGTGGACGCCGGTCAGCAGGCGCTCCTCACCCTCCTCCGGCTCCGGCGCAAAGCTGTCGACGTCGGAGAGCGGCGAGCCGTGCACGTAGAGGATCCCGTCGAGCTCGGCTTGGGCGGCAGGCCGTACAGCCATCTTCACGTCCTCCTCCGGAAGCACCTCGAGCGGAAGATGTCGTACGACTCCATGACCTCGGGCCTGTCGTACAGGCGGCTCACGAGCCAGCGCTCGCCGTTCCCGCGGATCCAGATGGCATTCGGTATCTCGCGTAGCCGCGCGAGGGTCTCCTGTCGCCCAGGGGCTTGGCGTTCCGTAGTCCCCGCCCAGGAGCCAGCGGTCGACTCCTGCCTCTTCCGCGTCCGCGAGCACCGCCTCGAGCGCGGGCAGGTTCCCGTGGATGTCGTAGAGCACCCCGAGCACGAACGCTAGGGTCGCACCAATGAAGATCGTCTGCCTCGTCAAGCAGGTCCCGCACTTCTCGGCGATCGAGTTCGACCCGGAGACCAAGTCGCTGAAGCGTGAGGGCGTGCCGCTCGAGCTGAACGTCTTTTGCCGCTATGCGGTCCAGCATGCCGTCGCGATCAGGGAGCAGGTCGGCGGCGAGGTGATCGCGATGACGATGGGCCCGCCACAGGCCGAGGAGGCGCTGCGCGAGTGCCTCGCGCTCGGAGCGGACCGGGCGATCCACCTCTCCGATCGCGTCTTCGCCCTGGCCGACACGCTCGGCACCTCCCGCACCCTTGCGCATGGCGCTGGCGAAGGAAGGCGCCGACCTCGTCCTCTGCGGGCGCAAGTCCCTCGACTCCGAGACGTGGCAGGTGCCGCCCGAGGTGGCCGCGTTCCTCGGCTGGGCGCACGTGACCAACGCGGCGGCGCTGGACGCCTTCGGCGGACGGCTGCAGCTCTCCCGCGAGACGGACTTCGGGTTCGAGGTCTACGAGGCCGAGCCGCCGCTCGTCGTGTCCGTCGGGCGCGCTCCCGTGACGCCGGTGTCAGACCCCAAGGGGTCAGACACGGGCACGATCGACGTCTGGCAGGCGACGGATCTCGTGGACGACCTACAGCGAGTCCGACAAGCGCTTCGGCCAGCCGGGGTCGCCGACCCGCGTGATGGCCGTCCGCGACTCCCAGCCCGAGCGCAACCGCGAGCGAATCGAGGACGTCGACCAGGCGGCAAAACGGATCCTGGAACTGCTGGCCGAGCGCAAGCCCGAGGCCTCGCCGTGGGAGAAACCGCCCCATGCCGCCGAGATCCCGGGAGCGCACTACGACTGCTGGACGATGATCGAGCTGGCCGGCAAGCTGCCGCGACGCGTCTCGCTCGAGCTCCTGGGTCGTGGTCGGGAGCTGGCCGGAAAGCTGGGCGGCCGGAACGTCGCGCTCGTCTTCGGAGCGCCAGACGTCGCGAAGGAGCTCGCCCGCTACGGCGCCGAGATCGTCTGCGTGGTCGAGGACGAAGCGCTCGCCGACTATCACCCGGAGCTCTGGGGGGAAGCCCTGAAGCGCGTGCTCGCTCAGGAGCGCCCGCACGTGCTGCTCATCCCGGCCACGGGTCGCGGCCGCGACTACGGCCCGCGCGCCGCGGGTGCGCTCGAGCTCGGCATGACAGGCGACTGCGTCGGTGTCGACATCGCCAAGGCGGGGCGCCTGCTCCAGCAGAAGCCTGCGTACGGCGGCTACATCACCTCCGTCATCCTCGGCGCGACGACCCCACAGCTCGCGACCATTCGGCCGCGGATGTACGAGCCGGTCGAGCCTCGCGACGGGGTCGACGTCGAGGTGAGAAGCCTGGATGTCGGCGCCCTGCCGGAACCACGCGTGCGACGGGCCGGCGGGACCAGGGACCGCGACTCGTACCGGATCGACGACGCCGACGTCGTGTCGCTCCTCGGCTCCGGTCTCGGCAGCCCTGACCCCATCCCGCTCATCGAGAAGGGCGCCGCTGAGGCCGGGGCGGCGATCGCCGGCACACGCGAGGTCTGCGAGGCGGGCTGGCTCCCGCTCACGCGCCAGGTGGGCATCCTCGGCCGGCCGGTGGCGCCACGCCTACTCGTCGCCGTCGGTGTCCGCGGAGACGAGGAGGAGGCGCCCGGCTTCGTCAAGGCCGGGGTCGTCGCAGCCGTCGGCGCCGAGGACGACGCGCCGATCAACGAGGCGGCTGACGTGATCGTTCCCGGTGACTGGCGGAAAACGCTGCAACCACTCCACGAGCGCGTCTTGGCAGGGCTCCGGTAAGAGAGGAGTGGCGAGGGCCGGAATCGAACCGGCGACACCACGGTTTTCAGCCGTGTGCTCTACCAGGACTGAGCTACCTCGCCGCGCGGGCTCCAGAGTAGCCAGCACCCGTGCGACGTCACTCGCTAGGGAGATCCGAAGCGACCCGTTTGCCAATGCGCCTGGACGCGCGCGGCCGACAGGATCGCCGGATAGACGGCGGCCTCGTCGAGATCGCCCGACAGGTACCCGTAGCCGGTCGCCTTTCCCAGCAGCAGTTCACCCGCATTGGACACGCTGCCGGCCATCGCGCCGGCGGTGAAGCGGCTCGTCCCGTCGACGTAGACGGTGATTCCGGTGTCACGATCGAAGACGGCGACCACGTGGTGCCAGGCCCCGTTGTCCACGCGCAGGGACGGGCCGTACACCTGGCGTGTGACGGTACCGTCGAAGATGTTGACGCGAATCTCACCGGTGTGACCCGGGTCGTCAGTCACGGTCAGCTGCCAGTGAGGCGGTGTCGGCGTCCCGAGCGGGCGCTTCGAGATGACCGTTCGCTCGCCGTTGGCGTTCGTCTTGACCCACGCCTCGGCGGAAAAGTCGCCGGTGCCGAGGTCGAGGCTCCCGTTGGCGGGGTCGCCCATGCTGACCCTGTCGTCTGAGCCATCGAAGCGCGCGGCCGTGTTGGGATCGCCGAAGAGTGCTCCTGAGACGGGATGCGTGACCCCGTTCTGGTACGTGCCCGAGGCAATTCCGAGCTCGTCGACCGCCGTCGTCCCGATTGCCTCACCCAGTCGCCAGTAGGCCCGCGGCGCGTCGCTCAGCACCTCGGCGCGATACGAGCCGGCCGGAGGCGGTGGTGGAGGAGGTGGAGGAGGCGGAGGAGGCGGAGGTAGCGGAGGTGGCGGTGGAGGTGGCAACGGCGGGGGCGGCGGAGGTGGCAGAGGTGGCGGAGGCGGAGGTGGCAGAGGTGGCGGCGGAGGCGGAGGCGGTGGCGGAGGCGGAGGCGGGCCGCCCGGCGGGCCGTGGCAGGAACCGTTGCCCGAGTCCGTGTACGTCGCTCCGGCGACCGGCACGAACTCCCAGTCGTATGACCCGGCATGAAGCGTGAGCTTGATGACGCCATAGTCGGTGTCGTTCTGCGCCGCGCTATTCGGGCGGAGCGAGCCGAAGTCGTAGAGGAAGAACCCTCCCGTGCCGACGGTGAACTGCGGGATCCCGTGCACCAGATCGAGCCCGCCGCTTGGGTTCTGGGGCAGGAAGCGCTCGTAAAGATGCTCGTGCCCGCTGACGATGACGTCGGCTCCGTACTCGTAGAGGACATTCCAGAACGGCTGCACCCAGGGAGCAAACGATTCGCGGTGCACCCGGCCGGAGTTGAACCGCGGGTGGTGCCAGTAGGCGATCGTGCAATCGGCCGGGTGCGCCGCGAGGTCGGCACGGAGCCAGGCATCTTGAGGTGAGCCCGGCCCGCAGCCGCCCACGGAGCTGCAATTGCTGTTCAGCGCGATCACGTGCCACGAGCCCAGGTCGTAGCTGTAGTAGCCCTCCCCGAGGTTGCCGGCCGCACTCCCGAAGTATCCGAAGTAGCCGGCCGCGTTCGCAGTGTCGTAGTCGTGGTTCCCCGGGCTCGGCCGCGTACGTGACTTCGCGCGTCCCCAGCTCGGGCCGTAGCAGTCTGCAAACTCAGCCGGCGTGCCGGTGATGTAGACGTTGTCTCCCGCAGTGAAGACCGTCGCGCTGGGGAAGAGGTCGAGGAGCGCGGCGGTCAAATCGTCTCCGTCGAAGGGGTCGCACGAGGCGATGTCGCCGGCGCCAATCAGAACGGGGTCGGACGGCGGAGGAGGAGGCGGGGGCGGGGGCGGTGGAGGCGCTTCGACGACGGCAAAGGTGTTCGCGGAGCTCAGGCCGACGTTGCCCGCCGCGTCCGCCTGTTGCGACCGAGCCGTGTAGGTGCCGAGACTGAGCGCGTCCGCGTCCGCCGAGTACGAGCCGTTGCCGGCGCGCGTCGCGGTCAGCGTCTCCACCAGGGGCCCCGAGATATCCGAACCCGCGAAGATCTCGACCGTCACGGTCGGCGAGTCACCAATCGCGGTCCCGCCGGTGCCGAGGAGAGTTGGCGTGACGTCCGTCGTCGAACTCCCATTCGCCGGGGTGGAGAGCGTGACGACCGGCGCCGTTACGTCGACCGCGGATGCTTGATAGTGAGCTTGGATCCTCGCGGGCGTCAGCAGCGCGCGATAGACAGCAACCTCGTCCAGGTCGCCGCTGAAGCTGCCGAAGTTGCCAGTCTTCGCAAGCTGGAGCTCTCCTGCATTCGAAACGTCGCCCGCAATCGCCGCCGGAGTGAATCCGGAGGAGACGCCATCAACGTAGAACGTGATCCCGGTATCTCGATCGAAGAGGACGACGACGTGGTGCCAGGCCCCGTTGTCGACTCGGGCCAGGCTGTAGGCCTCCCGCGCACCGCTACCACTCCGAACCGTCGCTCGGAGCTGGCCCGTGTGCGCCGGAGTCATCGGTCACCTCGACGTGCCAGTAGCGGTTCGACGCGCGCTTGCCGATCAAGCTCCGGTCACCGTTCAATGACTTCTTGAGCCAGGCTTCGACGGCGAAGTCGCCCGAGCCGAAATCGAAGATCCCGCTGGCCGGATCGCCCATCGTCACCCTGTCGTCGATGCCGTCGAACCGCGCCGCAGCATTCGGGTCGCCGGCGAGAGCGCCGAGCACACCGCGCGTCACGCCGCCGAGGTAGCTACCCGCGTTGCCGTTCCCCGTCTCGTCGACTGCTGTGGCGCCGCTGGCCTCGGCGAGACGCCAGTAACCGGCCGGAGTATCGGACAGGACCTCGTCGCGGTAAGTGGTCGGAACGGCGAGAACGCTCGCGCTGCTGACCAGGAGCGCCAGCGCAGCCAGCACAACTACGCCCGACACCCGCGGGATGCCGCCGCCACGCCCCTTCCGCGAGCCTCTCCGCCGCAATTCCGCACCTCTCCCGCCGCAGTTGTCTCACCATGGTTCTACGGATCGAGCGACCTTGTCAATGGGCACTCAACAAACAGTTAACGAGATTCTCAGCCTCCTCTTAGGCACTGCCGCTTTCCTGACGGGCTAACCCGACCAGGGAGGAAACGTTGAACGTGCAAGAAGAGCTGAGCACAGGACAGGATTCACTGGAGCGCGCGCTGTTCGAGATCAAGCGCGTCATCGCCGGACAGGACACGATGCTCGAGCGGGTGCTCGTCTGCCTGCTCGCTGACGGGCATCTCCTCATCGAGGGCGTGCCCGGCCTGGCCAAGACGCTCACCATCAAGACCACGGCCAAGGTGCTCGGCGGCACGTTCAACCGCGTGCAGTTCACCCCGGACCTGGTCCCCAGCGATCTGGTCGGCACCCGCATCTACCGGCCCAGCGACGGTGCGTTCGACGTGGAGCTCGGCCCGGTCTTCTGCAACTTCCTGCTGGCGGACGAGATCAACCGAGCACCCGCGAAGGTCCAATCCGCCTTGCTCGAGGTCATGCAGGAGCACCAGGTGACGATCGGCAAGGAGACGTTCACCTCTCCGGATCCGTTCCTCGTCATGGCGACACAGAACCCGATCGAGTCCGAGGGCACATATCCGCTCCCGGAGGCACAGATCGACCGCTTCATGCTCAAGGTGGTCGTCGGGTATCCGGAGCCGAACGACGAGCTGACCGTCGTCGAGCGGTCTCTCAGCGGGCTGGCGGAGGTCCGGTCGATCCTCAGCCTGTCCGAGCTCGCCTCTCTGCGGCACGCGACCAGGCAGGTCTACGTCGACCCTGCGCTCTCTCGCTACGCGATCCGAATCGCGACTGCCACTCGGGTGCCCGACGAGATCGGGCTCCCCGAGCTGAAGCAGTACGTGTCGTTCGGCGTCAGCCCCCGCGGACCGATCTCGCTCGTCATCGCCGCTCGTGCGCTGGCCCTCATCAGGGGACGCGACTACGTGTTGCCGCAGGACCTTCGCGACCTGGCGAAGGACGCGCTCCAGCATCGCATCGTCCTCAGCTACGAGGCGCTGGCGGCCGAGGTCGGCGCGGACGCCATCGTGGACGCGGTCCTCGATGCCGTCCCGATGCCGGACATCGACCTGGCAGAGCGCGCGGCGTGACCGCACTCGGTGGCCAAGGCAAGGTTCGGACGCCTGACCGGCCGGGGCCGGGGCCAATCCCGGAAGCCCTCCTGCGCACCCTCGACATGAAAATCGGCCGGCGGATCGACGGCCTGCTCGCCGGAGAGCACCGTACGGCGATGATCGGCGTCGGGACGGAGCTGGCTCAGATCCGCGAATGGGAGCCTGGCGACGACATCCGCCGGATCGACTGGAATGCCACGGCCCGCACCGGCACCGTCCAGGTGCGAGTCGATGTCGCCGAGCGCGCCCTCACGTCTTGGATCGTTCTCGACGTGTCTCCGTCGATGACGTTCGGGACGGCCGATCGGCGGAAATGGGACGTTGCCGAAGGCGTCGCGCTCGCCGCCGGCCACCTCGGGTCACGCCGTGGGAACCGGGTCGGCGCGATCACCTTCGGAGGAAGCTCCGATCTGATGCTCCCGCCGCGACAGGGCCGTGCCGGGTTGCTCGGCGTCCTCCGCGCGGTGCGAGAGGATCCCGAGCTCGAGCCCGCGGGGGCGACCTCGGTCGGTGCGGCCCTCGGCCTGGTCGGACGCCTGGCGAGGCAGCGGGCGCTCATAGTCGTCGTCTCCGACTTCCGGGGACCGCGAGATTGGAGAAGCGCCCTGCTCAGACTCTCCGCGCGCCATGCGGTGATTGCCGTCGAGATTCGGGACGCGCGAGAACAGGAGCTTCCAAACGTCGGCCACCTGTGGCTCGTCGACCCCGAGACGGGACGGCGACTCCAGGTCGACACCGGTAGAAAGCGCATCCGAGAGCGCTTCGCGGCCGCCGCCGCGGAGGAACGCACCGCGCTCACGCAGGAACTGGCGTCGCTCGGCGTGCCTCATCTCGTGCTCTCCACCGCCGGCGACTGGCTCCGGCACTTCGCGCACTTCATCGACCGCGAGGGGCGACGATGACCTTTGCGACCCCTTTCCTCCTGTGGGGGCTCCTCCTCATCCCCCTCGCCGCTCTCGTCTACGTCTGGTCGCAGCGGCGCCGGATCAAGTACGCGGCTCGTTTCACGAACCTCGACCTCCTCGCGAACGTCGTCGCAGCCTCACCCGGGCGTCGTCGCCACCTACCACCGGTCTTCGCACTGGCGGCCCTCGCTGCGCTCCTCGTGGCGCTGGCACGGCCGCAGATGGTCGTGGCCGTGCCCAGAGATCAGGCCACGGTCGTGCTCGCGATGGACAGCTCGGCCTCGATGACCGCAACCGACGTCGAGCCCACCAGGCTGGACGCGGCCAAGTCGGCTGCTTCCTCCTTCCTCGACAAGCTTCCAGCCCGTTTCCGAGTAGGTCTCGTGTCCTTCTCCAGCGGCGCCAGCGTCCTCGAGGAGCCGACCGAGGATCGTGAAGCCGTCAGCTCCTCACTCGAGAGCCTCGAGGGGAGGGTCGGCACCGCGATCGGCGACGCGATCCTGGCCTCCGTCCAGCTCGCCCCGGAGGAGGATCCCCAGGCGCCGGACAGCAAGCCGCTCTTCGCGGTGCTCCTCCTGTCGGACGGGGCCAACTCCGCCGGCATCGATCCGCTCGAGGCGGCCCAAGTCGCCAAGGAAGCCGGCGTGCCCGTCTACACGATTGCGCTGGGAACCCCAAGCGGGACCATCGACCTTCCGAACGAGTTCGGCGAGTTGCGGCCGTTCCCGGTCCCCCCTGATCCGGAGACGCTCCGGCAGATCGCCGAGAAGACCGGCGGGCGGTTCTTCGAGGCGCCGAGCGAGGCCGACCTGCAAGCGGTCTACGAAGAGATCGGGTCGCAGGTTGCGACCGAAGACGAAGAGCGCGAGCTTACTGCGGCCTTCGCCGGAGCAGGCGCCGTGTTCCTCGTCCTTGGAGCCGGGCTGTCCCTCCTCTGGTTCGGGCGGATCCCTTGAGCCGGGCCAGCTGGAACGGGAGCAGCGCGAGGCACACGAGCTCTCGTGCGAGCACGAGAGGCGGGCGTGAGCGGCCGGCCCCGGCGACTGAGAGCCGAATGCCGCTTCCTCGCATCGCCGCCCGCAGGAGGACGCGCACGCGGGCGCAATGCCAGGGCGAAGTCACGACGACGAGCTCTTCTGCTCCGAGAGCTTTCGTCGCAGCCGCGATGTTCACGGCGTTGTCAGACGTCGAGCGAGCCTGAGGGTCACAGATCAGACGAACCGTGGGCCCAGCCCAGGCCGCACGCATCAGCTCGGCCTCGGGCGACGGCCTCGAGCGCCGGGCCCAGCCGGAGAGAATGATGGCTTGGGCACCTGGCGCCAGCCGCTCGGCGTGCGCGAGCCTCTCGGCGCAAATCGGGTGCAGATGCGCGCCACGGCCGCCTGAATAGCCGAGCACCGCTACGACGCGGCCGCCGGCTGCGTCGGTCACGACCCTCGTCGACGACGCACGTACTCCGCCGACAAGAGCGTTCCGACCACGGTCAGGACGAGCACGAGCGCCTTGCTTCCACGCAGCTTCGACTCGCCTGTCGCGCGCTCCCGCATCTGCACCGGAACCTCGCGCACGCGAAGACCCTCGTCGTCGAGACGGAAGACGGCCTCGACCTCGGGAGCGCCACTCGTGTACGGCCGGGCGAGGATCGGGATCGCCCGCGCGTTCGCCGCATACATTCCGCTCGTGGCGTCGTGGAAGGGTCGATCGAGCACGGCCTCCATCGACCTGCGCAGAAGACCGGTGCCCAGCCTCCGAGAACGGCTCGACTCGTAGCGCTCACGCGAGAACCCGTTGTCCTCGCCGGTCACGAAACGCGAGCCGACCGCAACATCGCAATCACCAGCGCGGACGAGCCCCAGCAGGTTGCGCAGCTCCGGCACCGGGTGCTGTCCGTCGGCGTCGACCCGGCCGCAGTACTCGTACCCGTGCTCGGCGGCGTACCCATAACCGGCGGCGATCGCTGCCCGCAGGCCCCGGTTCTCGGGGAACGAGAAGACCTCTGCGCTGTGTTCCTTGGCGACGGCTACCGTCCCGTCGGTCGAGCCGTCGTCCACGACGACGACGTCGGCCTCGGGAAGCTCGTGGTGGAGCTCGTCGAGCACCGCGGCCAGGTTGTCCTCCTCATTCCACGCCGGCACGAAGACGACGGTGTCGCTCTGTTCGCTCATGTCCGCCAGACTACTGCGCGCCGAACCTGAAAGCCTGTCACTGGACCCCTGTCTCCGCCGCCGGAAGCCTGCTTCCGGCGGGTCGTCGTCAGACGACAAAAGCGTGGCGCCAGCGCTTCACGATCCTCCACTGCAGGTAGACGATCAGGGCCGTCAAGCCGAACATGACGAGGGTGGCCGCGGATGCGTAGCCGTAGCGGAGGTACTCGAAGCCGTTGCGGTAGATGAAGAGCGGTAGGTACGTCGTGGCGTACGGCGCCGGTCCGCCGCCCGTGACGAGCAGCGCCGGCACGAAGTTCGCCTGGAACGAGAAGATCGTGTCGCGGAACATCAGCAGCAGCAGCGTCGGAGCCATCAGCGGCAACGTCAGCCGCCAGAACATGAAGAGCGGCGTGGCGCCCTCGACGTCGCCCAGCTCGTAGAGCTCGCCCGGAATTCCCTGCCGGGTCGCCATCGCGACGATGAAGCCCTCGCCGATGACGAAGAGGCTCATGATGATCACCGCCCACTGGGCTGCACGCGGGTCGGTGAGCCACGACGGTGTCGGCCCGCCGATCGCGTCGAGCGCGAGGTTCAGCGGCCCGTAGAGGGGGTTGATGATCCAGAGCCAGAGCAGCGCGTACGCAACGTCGGGCACCACAGTCGGCAAGTAGGCGGACGTCCGATAGGCACCCACGCCGCGGAACTTCCGGTGCAGCAAGAGGGCGAACGCAACCGCGCCCACCAGCCGGAGCGGGACGGCGAAGAGGATGAACATCAGCGAGTTGCGAACCGACGTCCGGAAGATCTCGTCGTCCCAGAGATCGCGGAAGTTCTGCAGGCCGACGAAGCGCGGGCTCCGGATCAGGTCGTACTCCGTGAGTGCGAGCGCGAAGGTCACGAGAGCGGGGAGCGCGATCAGCACCGCGATCCCGATCAGGTACGGCGCCAGCATGACCGCGTACTCCCGGCGCTCGCGGTCGCGAAGCATCAGGTGAGGGTTTCCCCGGTCTCTGCGTCGAAGAGGTAGGCGTCGGCAGGGTTGGCGCGAATGCGCACCGTCGATCCCACCTCCGGGCGGACATCGGCTCCGACCCGCGCCACGAGGGGCGACTTGCCCGCCTGCAGGTGCAGGTAGGTCTCGTTGCCGGCCATCTCCACGACCTGCACCTCGGCCGGTGCACCTTCATCGCCCTCGTCGACCTGGATGTGCTCGGGGCGGACTCCCACCTCAACCCGTTCGGGCAGGTTCGGTCGCGCCTCGAGGACGAACGGGCCTGCCTGCAGCGACCCGTCCATCCGCTCCGCCGGAAAGAAATTCATCGCCGGGCTGCCGATGAAGCCGGCGACGAAGCGGTTCGCCGGCCGGCGGTACACGTCGTCGGGCGGGCCGAGCTGCTGGAGGATGCCCTGGTCGAGGACGGCGACGCGGTCCCCGAGCGTCAGGGCCTCGACCTGGTCATGCGTGACGTAGACCATCGTCGCGCCCACGCTCTGATGGAGCTTCTTCAGCTCGGCGCGCATGTACACCCGCAGCTGGGCGTCGAGGTTCGAGAGCGGCTCGTCGAGCAGGTGCACGTCGGGCTCACGAACGAGCGCCCGCGCGAGCGCGACCCGCTGCCGCTCGCCGCCCGAGAGCTGGAACGGCTTGCGGTCGAGCAGCTTCTCGCAGCCGACCAGCTCGGCCGCCACCAACACCTTCGCGCGGGCCTGCTGGGCCCGTCCCCGCGAGCGCGCAGGCCGAACCCGATGTTCTCCTCGACGCTCAGGTGCGGGAAGAGGGCGTAGCTCTGGAAGACCATCGAGACGTTGCGCTCCGCCGGCTTCACGTCCGTCACGTCCCGGTCGCCGATGTGGATCGACCCCTCGGTGACCTCCTCCAGCCCCGCGGCGGTCCGCAGGGCGGTGCTCTTGCCGCAGCCGGAGGGGCCGACGAGGACGAGGAACTCCCCGTCGGCCACCTCGAGGTCGAGGCCGCGGAGCGCCCGGACTTCTCCGTAGTCCTTCCGGACCCCTGCGAACCTCAGGTCGGCCAAACCAACCGTCAGCGGCCGAGCCAGCCGGCGCCCCGGAACTCCTGCAGGAAGTAGCGCTGCACGAAATGAACGCGAGCGATGACAGGCAACGTCGCGGCCACGGAGCCCGCCAGCAGGAGCGGGAAGTTCGTGCGGTCGAGAGTGGACAGCGCTCGCAGGCCGAGCGGCACCGTGAACTTCTCCTGGTCGAAGAGGTAGATCAGCGGGTCGAGGAAGTTGCTCCAGGTGAAGACGAAGCACAGGACCGCGACCGCGACGGTCACCGGCCGCACCAGCGGCATGGCCACTCGCCACCAGGTCGCGAGCGGGCCGAGGCCCTCGAGCCTCGCCGCCTCGAAGAGCTCGGGCGGGATCCGCTTGAAGCTCCAGTAGAAGAGGAGCACGTAGAACGGTGAGGTGCCCATGATCGCGGGAGCGATCAGCGGTACGTAGGTGTTGATCAGGCCCAGCTCCTTGAAGATCGTGAAGCGCGGGACGAGGAGCGCCGTGAGCGGGACCATCAGCGCGATCAGAGAGAGCGCGACGAGCGCGCCGGCCGGCCGTCTGGAGAGCCGCGCCATGGCGAACCCGGCCCAGGACGCGGTCAGCAGCGTCAGCGGCACCGCGAAGGCAACGACGAACAGCGAGTTCAGCGTGTAGCGCGGGAGGTCGACGAGCTCGAAGGCGCGCTCGTAGTTGCCCCAGGCGAGCGGCGACGGCAGCAGCTCGGGCGTCCGCGGCGGCGGCAAGCCCGCCTGGCGCAGCGAGCCGCTGAGCATGAAGTAGAGCGGCAGCAGGAAGACGACGGCGAGCAGCGCCGCAGGCAGGTGCCGCCACTTACTCGACTTCATGCGCACACATTAAAAGGGCGTCCTGGCCGGTGTCTCCGTGCCACGAACGCCCGTTGAGGAAAATCTAGCCTGCAGCGCCTTTGCGGGCAACGAACGCGGTGCCTTTTCCCGCCGCAATTTCCGACAAATCCGTGTAGCCGCGGGCCTCGAGCTCGCGTCTCAGCACCTCCGGCGGCACGTAGATCGGCGTCTCGGGCCCGACCGACCACCCGAACACGACCCAGCCCCCCGGAGCCACCACGCGGTCGAGCTCGTCGAAGAACGGGATCATGTTGGCGAGCGTCACGAGGTCGAACCACTCGTCCGCGTACGGAAGGCGCTCGGCATCGGCCTCGTCGAACCGGACCCGCTCGGCCAGCTCGGGCGGTGTCTTGCGCCTCGCCTCGATCAACATGCCCGGCGAGAGGTCAGCACCCACGACCTCCGCCTTCGGGTAGCGCTGAGCGACCATGAGAGCAACGGTCCCGGTCCCGGTACCCAGGTCCAGTGCGCGCTTCGGCTCCGAGACGCCCTCGAGAGCGGCCTCGACCGGCGCGAACGCGTCGGGGCTCCGCCCCTCGTCCCAGACGGGCGCGATCTTGTCGAACATCCCGCGCATCGGGCCGCGGAAGAGCTTCCACAGCCGGGGCTGGCGGACGACCTGGTTGGTGGCGACGCGTGCGAACCGCCGGCCCATGTTTTCCCGGATGCTCATGGGTCCAGCCGAATGCGGAGCTCGGCTCCCGCGCTCACGTTGAACGTCTGCGCCGCGTTGCCGCCCGAGATGGCGAGCGCGATGTTCTCGTACGCGTCCTCGTAGAGGATGATCTCGCCCGCGCGCGCGTCGGCAAACGTGCGGGCCGCGACCGCGTAGTAGCGGTCGCCCGAGTGCTCGACCTCGACCTGGTGACCGGGCTCGACCCCGCACTGGTCGAGGTCGGCGCGCGTCAGGTTGAGCTGCATGTTCCCGAAGCGGTCGACGTAGAGGCAGGTCGCGCGGATGCGCCGCTGGGAGATCTCCGGCTGTGCCAGCTCGAGCCGGACGAGCAAGGCCGGATCGACGGCGGGCCCGAGCTCGGCGAGGTCGAGGCCCTTCGCGAGGTGGGCGGCCGCGGGCGAAAACACGTCGCGCCCGTGGAACGTCGCCGACACGTGTTCGAGCGCGTACTCGGGGTTCGTGAGCTCGTGGGCGGCCTCGACGCCGCCCACCTTCTCCGCAGCGAGCATCAGCAGGCCGTTGTCGGGCCCCACGAAGAGCCGCCCGCCTGCCCGGAGAGCGACGGCGCGCCGCTTACTGCCGACTCCGGGATCGACGACGGCGACGTGCACGCCCTCAGGGAGGTACCGGATCGTGTTCGCGAGGGCGAGCGCGCCCTGCAGGATGCTCTGCGGCTCGACCCCGTGGGTGATGTCGATGATCTCGACCTCCGGCGCGATCCGCTTCATGACGCCGTGGCAGGTGCCGACGAGATCGTCCTCCAGTCCGAAGTCGGTGAGGAACGTGATCGGCTGCATCAGCGCGACGCTAACCGACGGACGGCGCCGACGAGGCCGTCGAGGTCGTGCGTCTCCGCCTCGGCCGCGACTCGCAACCCGAGCCCCTGGGCGACCTTGGTCGTCTGTGGCCCGATCGTGACGGCCGGAACATCGGCGCCCAGCGCCGCGAACGAGCGCGCCGCGGAGCCGGAGGCCAGCACGACGACGTCTCCTTCCGGAGGCTGCTCGGGGGTCACGAGCCTGGTGCGGTACAACGGGACGAAATCGGCCTGCAGCGCCTCGATCGCACGTCGCCGCGAGCCTTCGGCGGCCGCGAACAGGATCCGGCCCTCCGGTCGCGGAAACTCCTCGAGCAGCCCATCCTGAGAGGACACCCTGGGCACGAACGCCGGCTCGATGCCGAGCTCCCGGAGAGTCTCCGCGGTGCCGGGCCCGACGGCCGCCACCTTGGGCATCGAGCCGTTCGCCCTGCGCGCCAGCTCACGCGCTCCGTTCGGGCTCGTGACGATCACCCACTCGTAGCCTTCGACGTCGACGGCGTCGTCGAACGGGTCGATCTCGATCAGCGGGCACTCGACGACCTCGAGCCCCAGCTCCTCCAGGCGCGCTGACGAGGGGGCCCGCCTGATCGCGCGGCCGGGTGACGATGACCTTCACGCGGCGGCAAGGGGGCGGAGCTCGGCGGCCAGCGCAATCGGGTCGTCGCCGGTGCGCCGCTCCAGCCAGCGGCCGTCCGGGTCGGCCACGAGAGCGGTGAGCGTCTCGCCGTCGTGGTACGCCGCAATGGGAGCGAGGCAACCGCCGCCGATCGCTCCGACGCACGCACGCTCGGCTTCGACCCGGCGGCGCGTCTCGGGCGTCGTCTGCCTCACCGACGAGCTCCTGCTCCCCCGCGCGAACCTGCAGAGCCAGCGCTCCCTGCCCGGCCTCGGGCAGCAGCAGGCCGGGATCGAAGCGGAGCCCGATCTCGTCGTCGAGACCCAGCCTGTCGAGCCCGCACGCTGCGAGGACGACTGCGTCCAGGCCGCGCTCGCCGCGCTTGCGGAGACGCGTGTCGATGTTGCCGCGGAGCGGCTCGATCGAGAGCTCGGGCTCGAGTGCGAGCAGCTGGGCCCGCCTGCGGGCCGAGGCCGTCCCGACCCGCAGCCCCGGGCGCAACCCGTCGGCCCCGCAGAGAGCGTCTCGAGGATCCTCGCGCGGCAGATAGGCGCCGACGGCGAGGCCTTCGGTGTCGGTCGAGGTCATGTCCTTGGCGGAGTGGATGGCCACGTCGATCCGGCCCTCGAGGAGCGCCTCCTCGATCTCCTTCACGAAGACGCCGCGCTCGCCGATCTGGCCGAACGGCTTCGAGCGGTCACGGTCGCCTGCCGTCGTGATCGGCACGAGGGCGATCTCAGCGCCCCGGCGACGCAAGCTGTTCGCGGCCAGGTCGGCCTGGGTGAGCGCGAGCCTACTTCCGCGGGTTCCGACCCGGACCAGCACGGCCGTCCTCCTCGCTGAGGCCGAACAGGTGCCGCGCCGCGTCCACATAGCCCGGGCCGTCGGTCGCAGCCGCCTGCTTGAGGCGCACGATCGGCAGGTGGAGGAGCTTGTTCACGATCTGCGTCGTCAGCGACTCGACCGTCTCGCGCTCGCTGTCGGAGAGGCGCCCCAGACGCCCCTCGGCCTTCGCCAGCTCACCGGACCGGACGCCTTCGGCCCACTCGCGGAGCGACGCGATCGCCGGGACGACCTCGAGGGAGGCCTGCCAGTCGCGGAACCGTGCGACCTCCTGCTCCACGATCGACTCCGCTCGCTCGGCTTCGCGGCGGCGCCCGCTGAGGCTCTCGCTGACCACGGCCTCGAGATCGTCGATGTCGTAGAGGTAGACGCCCTCCGTCCCGGCAACGGCCGGGTCGACGTCGCGCGGGACGGCGAGGTCGATGACGAAGAGCGGGCGCCCCTTGCGCGCCGAGACCTGGACGGGGGTGACGACGAAGCCCGGAGCGCTCGTCGACGAGACGACGATGTCGGCCTCGGCCAGGCGCGCGGGGAGTTCGTCGAGAGCGAGCGCTTCCGCGTGGTGGCGCTCGGCAAGCTCGCGAGCCCGCTCCAGCGTGCGGCTGGCCACCCAGCCGATCGTCGCCCCTCGCGAAGCGAGGTTCCGAGCCGCCAGCTCGCTGACCCCGCCGGCGCCGATCAGAAGAACGCGACAGTCATCGAGGTCTCCGAAGACCTGCTGGGCCAGAGCCGCCGCCGCCGAGGAGACCGACGAGGGGCTCTCGGCAATCGCCGTCTCGGCCCGCACCTTCTTCCCCGCATGCAGGGCCTGGCGAAAGAGGCGATCGAGCACGGGGCCGGTGGCGCCGTCCTCGTAGGAGACCCTGACCTGGCCGAGGATCTCGCCCTCGCCGGGCACGAGCGAGTCGAGGCCGGCCGCCACCCGGAACAGGTGCAGGGCGGCCGCGTCGTCACGGAGCCGGTAGAGCTCGGGAGTGGCCGACAGCGCGTCGGCGGCGAGAGCTTCGGCCGCGTCGGGGTCGGCGTGCACGGCGTAGACCTCCGTGCGGTTGCAGGTCGAGAGGCACACGACCTCGGCCCCCTCCGCAGCGAGCCGATGAGCCAGCTCTCGGGAGCCCTCGCGATCGAGGGCCACGCGCTCGCGAACCTCGACCGGCGCGAGGCGGTGCGACGTGCCGACGAGGACGACGCTCATGCGAAGTGAGTGGCCGGGAGGCCGAGTCGGAGGGCGATGACGAGCGTGAACCCGACGAGCACGAGGTAGGCGGCCCGGCGGCCGCGCCAGCCCGCCCGGTAGCGCAGGGCGAGATACGCGCCGTAGACGAGCCACGTGACCAGGGTCAGGCCGATGAGCAGGTCGAGGTCGGAGCTGTCTCGGACCCGCGCGAAACCTGCGGCCATCCCGAGCGTGAGCACGGGCAGCGCAACGAGGACGGTCCGGCCCGCCAGCTCGTCGAGCCGCGCCAGAGGCGGGACGCGGAAGCGCAGGATCGAGCGGCTGCGGTGCTTGAGCAACCGCTCCTGCCAGAGGTAGAGACCGGCCAGCGCCGCGGCCAGTGTGAAACCGGCGAACCCGGCGAGCACCAGGCCGACGTGGGCGACGAGGAAGACCGTCGAGTACCGCGATTCACCGGGCTCCCCGATCCCGCCCGCCGCATATGAGACGGCGAGCAGCAGCACCGCGAGCGGCATGACGAGGAGCCCGAGCAGCCTGTAACGCGGCTTGCAGCCCCAGATCAAGTACGCCGAGACGACGAGCCAGACGAAGAGGTTGAGCGATCCGGCCCAGGTGCCCCAGGGGAAACCATCGGCCCCGGCGACCTGGGCGATCAGGAGGCCCGTCTGCGCGAGCCAGCCGAGGCGCACCCCCCACGTCCCGAGCTGGCCGAGCCGCCCGGGGCGACGCGCGTCGCCGGCATAGGCGACGGCCGCCTCGCCGTAGGCGATCAGCGCCGGCCAGATCAGCAGCTCAACCACCGCGGCGCTCCCGTGCTAGCCGGGCGAGGTCGGCGAGCTCCTGCTCGAGACGCCCGACCTTGAGCGCGATGATCACGAGGTAGGCGAGCACGGCCCCGAGAAAGACGAGGTAGGCGGCCAGGACGTACTTCTCGGCGCTCGTCATGCGAGCTGCTCCCGTAGCTCCTTGACAGACGCGTCGATGCGCTTGCCCGCCAGCTCGACGCGGTAGAAGGTCGCGGCCAGCGCGAGCACCCCTCCGAGGCAGATGCAGAAGGCGAGGAACATCTCCCACGGCATGGCGACGCCGTCGTCGTGCGTGAAGACCGTCGGGTGCAGGATCGTCCCGGCGATTCGCACTGCGAGAAAGCTGACCGGGATCAGCGCGACGCCGAAGAGCGCGAAGACGGCAGAGTTCCGCTCGCGTCGTGGGCCCGGCTCGGTCGAGTACCGGAGCATGAAATACGCCGAGTAGAAGAGGAACACGACCAGGAAGAGCACGAGCTGCCGCTCGCCCCAGCTCCACCACTGGCCCCACGAGGTCTTCGCCCAGATCGAGCCCGTGATCAGGGTGAGGAGCCCGAAGATGACGCCCATGTGCACCGCCGTGTAGCTCTCGAGGTCGTAACGCGAGTCGCGGGTCGACAGCAGGCGGAGCGCCTTCCACGCGCCGAAGCCGAAGAAGGCGTACGCGGTCAGGGCGACCGGCACGTGGATGTAGAAGATCTTCTGGCTGAACCCCTGGTCGACGTCCTCGGGCGCCCAGAAGATCGCGAGGGCAATGCCGCCCACGAGCAGAGCCGCAGCGGCGAAGGCGAGGACAGGGGCTGCTTTATTCAGTGACGACATACTCAAAGCTGGCCCACGCAAGGATCGCAAAAACAGCGTCGTACAGGACGAGGAAACCGAGGAACGAAGCGGGATTCTCGGCCACGGAGGCGCCCACTCCGCCGATCACGGCGGGAATCGCGAGCGGCAGGAAGAGCAGCGGGAGGAGCAGCTCCCGGGAGCGGCTGGCAGCCGCCATGGCGGCGAGCAACGCGCCGATGGAGGCGATCCCGACGTTGGCAAGAGCGACGGCCGCGACGAGCTCCCAGCCCACCGGCTGGAAGAAGAGCGCGTAGGCCGGAAGCGCAACCGCCTCGGCGAGCGCCAGGAAGACGACGACCGAGATCACCTTCGCCGCCCAGATCGCGCTGCGGTCGACCGGGGCCAGCACGAGCCCGTCGAGCAGGCTCTGCTCGCGCTCGGCGGCGAAGGCGCGAGTGAGGCCGAGAAGCGCGGTGAAGATCAGCGCGATCCAGAAGAGGCCGATCTCGGCGCGGTCGGAAGCATCGGCCGGCAGCGCGAAGTGGAAGACGACCAGCGCCGAGACGACGAAAAGGAGCATCGCCGGCAGGGTGTCGCGCGACCGGAGCTCCAACAACACGTCTTTGCGCGCGAGGGTCGCCACGTCGACGGCGTAGGTGCTCATGCGAGTGCCAGCCTGGCCGTGGCGAGGGCTGCGAGCCGGGCGGGATCGTGGGCAGCGACCACGACCGTGCGCCCTCCGGCCAGCTCGTCCTGCAACAGGTCGGCACCCTGGTCGTCGAGGGCCGCGAACGGCTCGTCGAGGAGCAGGAGCGCGGGATCGTGCAGGAATGTGCGGCAGAGCGCGAGCCGCTGCAGCATCCCCTGCGAGAACGTGCCCGCCCGCTCGTTGCGGGCTTCCCAGAGCCCAAAGCGCTCGAGCAGCATCCCGGTTCGCTCTCGCCGCTCGGGGACGCGGTAGAGCCGGCCGTAGAGGTCGAGGTTCTCGAGGGCGGTCAGCTCGCGGTAGACCAGCGGCTCGTGGGCGAGGAAGCCGATCTGGCCGCGCTCGGCGGCGACCTCGAGCTCTCCGGCGCTGGGGGCATAGAGGCCCGCCAGGAGCCTGAGGAGGGTGGTTTTGCCCGTCCCGTTCGGACCGGTCACGAGGAGGAACTCGCCCTGCGGCACGTCGAGGTCGAGGCCCCGGAGCACACGCTTGTCCCCGAAGCGCTTCTGGAGCTGACGGGCCCTGATCATGTCTGGCGGTGCGCGGTCTCCTCGCCCGCGAGGAGGTGGAGCGCGTGCTCGAGGGCAGGCTGCAGGACGGCGAATCCGTCCCGGACACCGCCGGTCGAGCCGGGCAGGTTGACGACGAGCGTCTGGCCGAGGACGCCCGCCAAGCCACGTCCAAGCAGGCCGTGCGGAGTCTTCGCGATCGAGTCGGCGCGAATCGCCTCGGCAATGCCTGGAGCGGAGCGCTCGAGCACCGACGCAGTCGCTTCGGGCGTCACGTCACGCGGCCCGACGCCGGTGCCGCCGGTCGTCAGCACGACCCGGTTCTCGCGGGCGAGCCCCTCGATCGCCTCGGCAATCGCAGCGCGCTCGTCGGGAACGACTCTCCGGACGACCTCGAAACCCTCGCCGGTGAGCAACTCCTCGAGCGCGTCGCCGCTCTTGTCCTCGCGCGTGCCCATGTCCACGCCGTCGGAGACCGTGAGCACAGCAGCCTTCATGCAGGCTCCTTCGTCTTCTCCAGCAATCGCACTTCGGTGACGGCCATCGAGTCGTCGATGGCTTTCGCCATGTCGTAGACCGTCAGCGCCGCGACGCTCGCCCCCACCAGGGCCTCCATCTCGACACCGGTCTGCGCGGTCGTCTCGGCCGACGCCGTGATCTCGACCGCCGACTCGCCGACTTCGACCGTCACCTCGACGTGCGTGAGCGGCAACGGATGGCAGAGCGGTATCAGCTCGCTCGTGCGCTTCGCGGCCATGATCCCGGCGATCTGCGCCGCCGCCACGGCATCGCCCTTTGGCAGCTCGCGAAGTCGCGTCGCCGTCTCCGGCTTGACCGTCAGCGTCGCGCGCGCGACCGCCCGCCTCCGCGACACCTCCTTCGAACCCACGTCGACCATCTGCAGGCGGCCCTCGGCGTCGACATGCGAGAGGTCGTTCACGACTGGGCAGCGTGTGCAGACCAGCGGTCGAGATCTGCGAGCTGGGTTTCGAGCCAGGCGCCGACGTCGTGCTCGCGCACGTAATCGCGGATCCCGTCGTGGCGCGCACGCCGCTCCTCCGGTGCCATCTGGATCGCCGTATGAATCGCCTGGGCCTGGGCTTCGATGTCGAAGGGGTTCACGGAGAGCGCCCACTCCCCGAGCTCCTCGTGCGCGCCCGCGTTCTCGGACAGGATCAGCACACCGTCGCGCTCGTTGACCAGCGGGCCCTCCTTCGCCACGAGGTTGAGCCCGTCGTAGATCGCATTCACGAGCAGCACGTCGTACTGCTTGTAGGCGGCGACGGCCAGCTTGAAGTTGTCCTCGATCTGGAGGTCGATCGGCGTCCAGCCCTCGCGTTGAAAGCGATCGTTCACGTGTCGCGCGGCGCGCTGGATCGCGCCGAGGTACTCCGAGTACTCGGGAATGTCCTGTCGGGACGGATCGAGGAGCGCCAGCATCGAGACGCGGCCGTGCATCTCCGGATGAGCATCGAGGTAGTACTCGAAGGCCTTGAACCCACGGACGACGTTCTTCGACGGGTCCGTGCGGTCGACGCGAAGGACCAGGAACTCAGGCCGCCTCGCGGCGAGCTCGGCCTCGAGGAGACGGACGTTGTCGCTCTCGGCGAGCTCGGCGAACTCGGCAGCATCGATGGAGATCGGGCGGGCCACGGCCTGCGTCCGCCCGCCGTCGAACGTGCAGACGTTCGTCTCGAAGTCGCACTCGCAGTCCACGAGGTCTCTGGAGGAGCGCATGAAATTCAACCGCCAGCGCTCGGCGTGGAAGCCCACCACGTCGTTGGCGAGCAAGCCTTCGTGGATGGCCCTCCTGATCGGATCCGGCAGGACGCGCCAGAGGTCAGGCTCCGGCCAGGGGATGTGGACGAAGTGGGCGAGCGGCGTGTCAGGGCGCTGCTCGCGGACTAGCCCCGGCGCCAGGTACAGGTGGTAGTCGTGGAAGAACACCGCCGAGTCGGGCTCCGTCTCCAGCTCTGCGAGCACGGCGTCGGCGAACGCGGCGTTCACAGGCACGTAGCCTTCCTCCCACGCGTGGTAGAGGGCGGGGTCGATGTCCGGGGCATAGGCCAGAGCCCAGAGGTAGTGCTGGAGGAACCAGAGGGTCGGGTTGGCGACGACGTTGTAGAACCAGTCGTAGGCCGCCGGATCGTGCGCAATCAGCCGGAGGCGGTACGCCGATCCGTCCCAGGCGACCTCCTCGATCGCCTCGCCTCCCGCTTCGCCCGCCACGGCGCGGTCCTCCTCCGTCATCGCGCTTGCGATCCACGTCACGTCGTGATGCGTGACGAGGCTGCGGAGAGCCGTCACGAGGCCGCCGCCGCCTCTGCGCGCGACACGCTCTCCCTCCTCGTCGCGCGCGAACGAGGCCGGGCCACGGTTCGAGACGACGATCAGCTTTCGGCGGTCTGACACCGCCTGGACCCTACTTAGGAGGCGGCAGCAGCCGTCACCAGCGCGGTTTCGCCGGTGTCGTTGCCCTCCATGCGGTTGAAGAGCGCGAGCCAGTCGCGCAAGAGACGGGTCATCAGGAAATGCTTCCGCACGTACTCCTTGCCCGCTCGGCCCCTCTGGCTCGCCGCCACAGGGTCGGCCATGATCTCGAGACACGCCTGGGCGGCCTCTTCAGACGAATCGACGAGCCACCCCGTGACACCGTCCTGAATCTGGTCGCCGATGCCGCCGGCCCGGCCTCCGATCATCGGACGTGCCTTCCAGAGCGCCTCCGTGACGGTGAGCCCGAAGCCCTCCTTGATCGACTTCTGCAGCACGGCCGCCGAGTGCACCTGGAAGGCGTTGACCTCGACCGAGCCGATGTTGTTCAGGTTGGACAGGATGAAGATGTCCGGATCGCCGTCGGCGTGCGCGACCGTGCGGTTGTAGAAGTCCCAGCCCTCGGGATCGTCGTGCGCCATCGAGCCGACGAGCGCGAGCTGGATGGTCGGATGCTGCTCCTTGACGATGCGGTAGGCATCGATCACGCCCAGCGGGTCCTTCCAGGGGTCGAAGCGGGAGATCTGGGTCAGGAGCGGGCGCTCGATGTCGATCCCGAACTGGTCGACGACGTACGCGGCGTCGTCGCTGGAGAGCGCCATGTTCTTGGGAGTCAGCGGATCGATCGCGGGCGGCCAGATGAAGGCCTCCCGCAGCGCGACCTCGTCGGGCACGTACTCCTTGCGGTGGAAGATCGCTGCGTCGTAGCGCTCGAGCGAGGGCCCCAGGAAATTGACCACGTCGCGGTTCGGCGTCGACAGGTCGATGTGACAGCGCCAGATCCAACGCGCCTGCGACTCGGAGAAGTAGTCGATCATCGACGCCGGCTGCGGGTCGTGGACGATCACGAAGTCGTAGTCGTCCTCGAATTCCTCCGCGTTCTCGGCGTTGTAGCGGCGAAAGATCTCCTTCTGGGCCTCGGTCAGGCCACGCTCGTCGCCCTGAAGAGCGTTGTGGATCGTCTTCGTGACGCCGAAGAACTCGTCGGCGCCCTTGATGATCCGCCACTCGACGCCGAGGCCCGCATCGGCCATCAGCGGGATCAACGCGTAGTTGATCTCGGCGACGCCGCCGCCGAAAGCAGTCGCCGAGAGATGCACGACGCGCTTGCCGCGCAGCGGCTCGGCGAGGCGGTGGATCTCCTCCATCAGGCCGCGCGTCGCCAGCGACGCATAGTCGGCGAGGGACTTGTGTCCGGTGTTGACGAGTTGGAGCATCAGCGAGGGCGTCCCGGCGGGGGCTTGGCGCAAGATAATCAGGAGAACCGGCTAGTTGCCGAGGAACTTGACGAAGCGGAGCCTGGAGCCGCCGCCTTCGGGACGCTCACCGGCCTCGAACTCGTCTGCGACGGCCTTGATGATCGCGATGCCGAGGCCCCCCTCGCTGAGGTCCTCACCCTTCCCGAGCGGGCGGTTCGGATCGAAGCCGGGACCGTCGTCCACGACCTCCACGACGAGCCTGTCCTCGAGCAGCTCGTAAGAGACCTGCACCGTTCCTTCCCGTCCGTTGCGATACCCGTGGCGGACGGAGTTCGAGCACGCCTCGGTGACGGCGAGCTTGAGATCGCCGAGCGTCTCCTCGTCCAGCGGTCGAAGGCGTGCGAGACCGCTCAGTGCGAGTCGCACGAGAGTGATGTACTCCGGCTTGGCGGGGATTCGCAGTTTCACGGCCCTGCCGTCCCCACCCAGACCCGGATTCCGTCCGGCTAGCTCAGACATTGGCTCGGTCACTTTCCTTCTGCCCAGGTGCGCGGGTTCTAACCGCCTAGCGGGTGTCCGGCGCGGCCGGCCGCTCTCCGAGCTTTACGCGGAGCTCCACTCGCCGGCCGTCGCGCACGACGGTCATGCGCACTACCTGCCCGGGAAGTCGGTAGGCGATCGAGCGGACAACGTCGTCGGCGCTACGCACTTCCTGGCGGTCGATGGTGACGATCACGTCGCCGCCCTTGCTGATCTCCTGCCCGTTGAAGGTCTCCCGCTTGTCCCCGCCACGCAGCCCGGCGCGCTCGCCCGGCGAGCCGTCCCGCACCTCAGCGACGATGGCTCCGACGTCGACCTCGTAGCCGAGGTGACGCGCAACGCTCGGGGTCAGATCCTCGGTCGTCACGCCCACGTAGCCGTACGCGACGCGACCACTCGCGAGAAGCTGGCGCATCGAGCGCTTGGCGGCGTTGATCGGGATTGCGAAGCCGACGCCCTCCGAGTCACCCGACTCGCTCCGGATCTGCGCGTTGATTCCGATCACGCGACCGCGCGCGTCGAACAGGGGCCCGCCCGAGTTGCCGTGGGTGATCGGAGCATCGGTCTGGATTGCATCGGTCACGCGGTAGCGCGAGGTCAAGGCATCGATCGTTCGCGCGTTGGCCGAGACGACGCCCACGGCCAGTGAGTCCTCGTTGCCGAACGGGCTCCCCATGGCCGCAACCGGCTCGCCGACGACCACGCGCGACGAGTCGCCAAGCGGGACGGACGTCAGGGAATGCGCGACGGGATCGACCCGCAGCACGCCGACGTCGTCGAACGTGTCCCAGCCCACGATCTGGGCGATGACCCGGTCGCCGTCCTTGAACCCGACGTAGACCCGGTCGGCGGCCCTCGGCCGCTCTTCCCGGCTCTCGCCGGCAGTCGTGATCACGTGCGCGCTCGTCAGGATGACTCCCTGCGGCGAGACGACGAACCCGGAGCCCTGTGACTGCCGGCCCTCCGCAGCGGTGCCGAACAACGCGTGAATCGTGACGACGCCGGCCGACCGCGCGCGGTAGATCCGCGCCGGGTCGAACCCGTTGCCGGAGAGCGGCCTGGCCGTTGGTTGGCTGCGCGATGCCCCGTCGAAGGTGAGGTCCGGGGTGTCCGTGGGGAGGAAGACCGTCTGCGGGTCGTCGGTGTCGACGATCCCCGTTGCCGCTCCGATCAGGAGCACGACGACGGCGCCGACGACCGCCGAGACGAGCGAGATGACCGCTATGACCCCTGGGCGCATACGCATCTCACTGTAGCGACGACGGTTCCGCCACCCGCCGTCCGGCTCGTTGTCTATTCTGGCAACGATGCTGCGGGCAACGAGACCCGGAAGACAGTTCGACCAGGCCGCGACTCCAGGTCGATCTCGCCGTCCATCACCTCGGCCAGCTCGCGGGCGATGGCCAGGCCGAGGCCGCTTCCCGACGCCAGCGTGCCGTCGGAGCGGTAGAAGCGCTCGAAGACGTGCGTCGCATGATCGACCGGAATACCCGGTCCGTCGTCCTCGACGGCGAGCGCGGCCCGGCCGTCGTTCCGCGCCGTTTGGATACGGACCCGGGTTCCCGGCGGCGTGTGCCGCAGGGCGTTCTCCACCAGGGCGCGCCCGATCTGGAGGACGCGTTGCTCGTCGCCGAGGGCCGGGATCTCGGCGTTGCCGGAGAGCTCGAGCGAGTGCTCGCTGCTGCGGGCGACCGACTCGAACTCCTCGAGCAGCAGCTCGGCGACCCGGCCGAGATCCACCGGCGCGCGCTCGAGATGCATTTGACCGGCGTCGAGCCGGGAGAGGTCGAGGAGCTCCTCGGCCAGCTTCGTCAGGCGCTCGAGCTGCTCTCGCATGCGAACGAGGAACTCGTGTCTCGTCGGCTCGTCGAGCTCCTCCTCGGTGAGGAGCTCCAGATGTCCTCCCAGCGAGAAGAGCGGCGTGCGCAGCTCGTGCGAGGCGTTGGCGATGAACTCACGGCGGGCTCGCTCGAGCTGGGCGAGACGCTCGCGCATGCGATCGAACGCACGGGCCAGCTGGCCGAGCTCGTCGTGGGCGGTGTCGAGGACGGGCTCGTCGAAGCGGCCGCCCGCGATCCGGTCGGCTGCCTGCTCCAGTCGGCGAATCCGGCGCGCAAAGACGTGGGCGCCGCCGTAGCCCACCAACAAGGCCGCCAACAGCGCGATCGCTCCGGCGCTCAAGAGGCGGCGCTCGACGAGAGCGACGGTCTCGTCGGCATCGCTCAGCGAGCTCGAGACAAGGGAGACGTAGCCGGGAGCGGCGAGCTCGGCCGTCTCGGCGTAGCGCTTTCCGCCGCGCTCGACGATGCCCTCCTGGCGGCCGAAGCTGCTGACCGCGCGACGCGCGATGGGATCGTCCGCCAGATCCTCTGCGTCATCGCCGCCGCCGGCGTCGGCGAACGTGGCCAGCGTCAAAGGCGAGTCGTCGACGACCTGGAGCATGACTGCGCGGGTGTTCGTCGTGCTCGCCACGCGCTCGGCCAACTGCTGGGAGAACACGAACCCCTCGGGCGCGTCACGCAGTCGTTCGACGAAGTCGCGGGCCGCCCGCCGTACCTGGTCCTCGCGGGTGTCGATCACTCTCTGCTCGAGTGAGGGGACGACGATCAGGTAGACGACCGCGAGCGCGCCGGCGACGACCACGAGCAGCGCGAGGCTCAAGCGCGCGCCGACGCTTCGTAGAGAAAGCCGGCTCACGGCTCGCGGAAGCGGTACCCGGCGCCGCGAACGGTCAGGATGAGGTCCGGCACGCTGGGGTCGCTCTCCAGCTTCTCCCGGAGGTGCCGGACGTGGACGTCGATCGTCCGCGGCTCACGGTAGGCCGCATCTCCCCAGACGGCTTCGAGCAACGCGCGCCGGCTGAACACCCGCCCCGGTGAAGCCGCGAGCGTGCGCAGGAGCTCGAATTCCACGTACGTGACCTCGATCGGGCTCCCGTTGACGTGCACCGACCTGCGCTCGGGGTCGATCCGCAAGCCTGCGACCTCGACGGCGCCGTCCATCCCGTACGGCCGTTGCGACGTCCCCGCCCGCCTGAGCAGGGCGCGCACGCGGCTTCTGAACTCGCGAATCGAGAAGGGCTTCGTGATGTAGTCGTCGGCGCCGAGCTCGAGCCCGAGCACCTTGTCGAACTCGTCGTCGCGCGCCGTCAGCATGATGATCGGGACGGTGCTCTCGGCCCGAAGCCGCTTGCAGACCTCGATGCCGTCGAGCTTCGGCAGCATCACGTCGAGGACGACGAGGTCGATCTTCTCCGCCGCGAAACGCTTGAGCGCCTCCTCACCGTCCCGGGCTGGGATGACGCGAAACCCGTCCCGCTCGAGCGGGTACGTGAGGAGCTTCTGAATGGAGTCCTCGTCGTCTACGAGGAGAATGGTCGAGGAATCGGGCATCACAGAGTCAGCGCCCGGCGTTCGGCCGTACCTACTATAGCCAGCAGCTTATGGCGACCCGCCCTCGCTTCGCAGAGCGGCGCCGAGCGCGCCGCGGGTCGCTCGAGCGTCCGATCAACGGGCGCATGTACCGCGGCACGTGGCTCCTGGTCGGAATCCCGCTCCTGATCGCGGCCTTTTCGGTCTCGCGGCCGCAACCGCTCCGGCCGCCTGCGCTGCCGCCGGCCTTCGAAGCGGCGAACGCGACCGCAGACGCGCAGGAGTTCGCGCGGGACTTCCCCGACCGGTCTCCGGAGGGCGCGAACGCGCAGGGAGCCGCCAACTGGGTGGCCAATCGGCTCGCTGGGCTCGGCTTACAGACTCAAACGGACCGGTTTCACGTGGAAATACCCGGTCGCGGGGGCGCAGACCTGCAAAACGTGATCGCCAGGCGCCAGGGCCAGTCGAGTGACGCGATCGTGGTCATGGCGCACCGGGACAACACCGGGACGGGGCCGGGCGCCAACGACAATGCATCGGGCACCGCAGCTCTCCTGGAGCTCGCGCGCGCCTACGCGACCCCCGCCGCGCCGCCCCTGCCGCCGCGCCCCAATCACACGATCGTCTTTCTGTCGACCGACGGCGGGCCCTTCGGATCCCTCGGAGCGGATCATTTCTCGCGCAGTACCCCCTGGCGCGACCGCGTCGTGGCCGTCGTCAACCTGGACGCCATCGCCGGCAAGAGCCCCCCGCGGATCGAGATCGCCGGCGAGCGGTCGCGGTCGCCCTCGGTCGCATTCGTGCGCACGGCTGCGACCCGGATCCTGGAGCAGAGCGGGAGCGAGCCCGGACGAGTCTCCGCGCTCGGACAGCTGATCGACCTTGCGTTCCCGTTCAGCCTCTACGAGCACGCGCCGTTCGTCGGTCGCGGCACGCCGGCGCTGACGATCACCACGGCGGGCACGAGACCGCCTTCGCCGTTCGGTGACACGCCAGATCGGCTCAACCGTCAGCGTCTGGGCGAGATCGGGCGCTCGGCGCAGACCCTCCTCGGCTCGCTGGACGCAGAGGTGGAGCTCGCGCAGGGCACCTCGAGCTACGTCTACCTGGGCGCTCGCTCGGTCCGGGGCTGGGCGATCGTGTTCACCCTCTGCGCCGCGCTCCTGCCGTGCCTGGCGGTGATCGTCGACCTGTTCGCCCGCCTGCGCCGGCGCCGTATTGCGCTCGCGCCGGCGCTGCGCAGCCTTCGCACCCGGCTCATCTTCTGGCTGTTTGCAGGCCTGCTCTTCGAGCTCTTCGCCCTGCTCGGCGTGTGGGGCGAGGGTGCTGCGAGGCCGCTCTCGCCCGAAAATTCGCCTGGGACGGACTGGCCGCTCCTCGGTCTGACCGTTTTCACGTGTTTTCTCGCCGCGGCGTGGCTCCTCGCGCGTCCCAGGCTCGCTCCGCGCAGGCCGGTGAGCGCCGAGGAGCAGTTGGCCGGACACACCGCGGCGCTCCTCGCCCTTGGGATCGTGTCGCTGCTCGTCGTGGCGACGAACCCCTATGCGCTCATCTTCGTCCTGCCGTCCCTCCACGCGTGGATCTGGCTCCCGCAACTGCGGGAAGCGCCGGGTCTCGCGCGCGCGGGAGTGCTCCTCGCCGGTCTTGCCGGCCCGGCGCTGCTCCTCGGGTCGTTCGCGACCCGCTTCGATCTCGGCTTCGACGCGCCGTGGTACATCGCCGAGCTCGCCGCGGTCGGCTACGTGCCGCTCGCCCCGGTGCTGATCGTCTGCTGCTGGGTCGCGGTCGGCGCTCAGCTGACGACGCTGGTCGGGGGCCGCTACGCGCCGTATCCGACAGCCTCGGAGCGGCCGCCGGTAGGCCCGTTGCAGGCGATCCTGGGCCGGCTCGCCGGTGCCGCCCGCACCCGGCGGCGTGGCTGGGCCGACCGCCGCGCCACCGGCGGCTAACCCAGGCGCAGATAGCGCACGGAAGAGCCGGCCGTCACCTCGCCTTCGCCGCGCGGGACGAGCACGAGCGCGTTCGCACCTGCGGCCCTGGCGATCATGTGGGACTCCCGTCCGGCCAAGGGCTCCACGGTGATTCCGTCGTCGTCCACTCGCACCCGGGCACGGACGAGCTCATCGCGGCCCGGATTGGCACGCAGGCTCTCGGCCAGCCGTCCGCGCTCCCACTCGGGCCCCGGCTCGGCCGCGCCCTGCAGAGCACGCACTGCCGGCCTGACGAACAGCTCGAAGCCGACGAGCGCGGACACGGGGTTCCCGGGCAGCCCGAACACCAGGCGGCCCTCGCGCACGCCGAACGAGATCGGCTTCCCGGGCTTGACCGCGACACCCCAGAACACCTCGCGCACGCCGAGCTCGGCCTCGACCTGCCGGACGAGGTCATGCACTCCCACCGAGACGCCTCCGGTCGTCAGGAGCACATCGGCCTCGAGACCACGCGCGATCGCCTCGCGGTGCGCATCCTCGTCGTCGGCAACCACGGGCAGACGCTCGACCTCGGCGCCGGCCGAGCGCAGCTGTGCATCGAGGATCGGCCCGTTCGCCTCGTAGATCTGCCCTGGGCCCAGCGGCTCGCCGGGTGCGCGGAGCTCGCTGCCGGTGGCGAGCACGGCGGCCCGCGGGCGGCGCGCGCACGACACCTCAGCGACGCCCGAGGCGGCCAGCGCGCCGACCTGCGCCGCGCCGAGCATCGTGCCGGCGGAGACGACCACGTCGTCACGGCCAAGGTCGCCGCCCACGGGACGGACGTTTGCGCCGACAACGACAGGCTCAGGTATCTCCACGCTGTTGTCACTCTGGACAACATACTCGATCGGGATGACGGCATCGGCTCCGACCGGCAAGGCACCCCCGGTGCCGATGCCCATGGCCTCACCCGGCCCGAGCGGTCGAGAGGCAGGCGTGCCCGCTGCAACATGGAAGACGATCGGGAGCACGCCGGGCGTGTCCTCGGCCCGCACCGCGAACCCGTCCATCGCCGAACTGTCGAACGGGGGCAGGTCAACTGCAGACCGCACGTCCACCGCGGCCACCCGCCCGTAAGCCTCGGCAACGGCCACGGGCGCGGCCGGCAAGGGGCTCACGTGCTCCAGGACGAGCCGCTGTGCGTCCTCGAAACTGATCAGGTCGGCCACGCTGCCGGAATAATCCCTGCCGATGATCTCCGTCGTCGTCCCGGTGCACGATGAAGAGCGCAGCGTGGCCCTCCTCTACGACGAGGTGCAGGCCGCGCTCGACCCGCTCGGCGAGCCGTGGGAGGCGGTGTTCGTCGACGACGGGTCGACCGACGGGACGTTCGCGGCGCTGACGCGTCTGCACGCACAGACCGACAACACCCGCGTCGTCCGCCTGCGGCGAAACTTCGGCAAGGCCGCCGCGCTCGCCGCCGGGTTCGCCCAGGCCCAGGGCGAAACGGTGGTGACGATCGACGGCGACCTCCAGGACGACCCGTCCGAGATCCCGCGCTTGCTCGCGAAGCTCGACGAGGGGTTCGACCTCGTCACCGGCTGGAAGGCAAAGCGGCAAGATCCGCTGCGACGCCGAATCCTGTCCCGGATCTTCAACGCCGTCAGCGGCCGCGTCTCGGGCCTGAAGCTGCACGACATGAACTGCGGGCTGAAGGCCTACCGGGCGGAGGTCCTCGACGGCATGCGCATCTACGGCGAGCTCCACCGGTTCCTGCCCGTGCTCGCCCACTACCGCGGGTATCGGGTCGCCGAGCTCCCCGTCAACCACCGGCCGCGTCAGCACGGCCGCTCGCGCTACGGCCTCGAGCGCTACGTCCGCGGGTTCCTCGACCTGTTGACGGTCTCGTTCATGGGCCGGTACCGCCACCGACCACTGCATCTCTTCGGCGGCCTCGGGCTCGTGCTCGGCTTCCTCGGTATTGCCCTCCTGGGGTACCTGACCGTGCTCAAGGCGATGGGCGAGGCCATCGGGCACCGCCCGCTGCTCACCCTGGGCGTGCTGCTCGTGGTCGTCGGCCTCCAGTTCTTCTCGCTCGGCCTGATCAGCGAGCTGATCACGAGCCACAACGAGGAGCGGGCGACCGAGCGCGAGCACGAGCGCGAGCACGTCGACGAAGTCCTCTCGTAACGCGTGCGCGTTCTCTACTTCGGGACGTACGAACGCGACTACCCGCGCAACGCCCAGGTCATCTCGGCCCTGCGCGGAGCAGGCGTACAGGTCATCGAGCGTCATGCGCCGGTCTGGGAGAAGAGCCGCGACAACTGGGGTGCGGGAACCGGCATCGGCCTGCGGCTGATGCTGGCCGAGGCGCGACTGTGGTGGCCCCCCCGAGACGAGTACGACATCGTGCTGGTCGGGTACCCCGGCCACTTCGACATGCCGCGGGCGCGTAGGGCGGCAGGTGGCCGGCCGCTCGTCTTCAATCCGCTCGTCTCGTTGCACGACACCATGGTCAGCGACCGCGGGCGGTACTCGTCCCGCTCGTTCACCGCGCGGGCGCTCGCTGCCGTCGACCGGAAAGCCCTGAGGACGGCCGACCTCGTCGTCGCGGACACGAGGGCCAACGGAGATTTCCTGGCCGAGGTCGGGGAGATTCCGCGCGCGAAAGTCGAAGTCTGCTTCGTGGGAGCTGAGGACCGGCTCTTCCACCCAGGCTGGCGCCCGGACAACCCCTTCCGAGCCCTGTTCGTCGGCAAGCTGATCCCGCTACACGGGCTGGAGACGATCCTCGAGGCGGCCCGGCTCGCGCCCGAGATCCCGTTCCGGGTCATCGGCAGCGGGCAACTCGAGCATCTGCTGAACGATCGACCCGAGAACGTCGAGTGGGTGCACTGGGTCAACTACGAGGAGCTCCCGCGCGAGCTGTGGGGCGCAGGGGTCGCGCTCGGCATCTTCGGGACCTCCGACAAGACTCTGCGCGTGATCCCGAACAAGGCGTACCAGGCACTCGCCACCGGCGCGCCCCTGATCACGGGCGACACGCCGGCCGCCCGTGAGCTCCTCGCCGACGAGCGGGACGCGCTGCTCGTCCCGCCCGGCGACCCGGCCGCGCTGGCCGGGGCGATCCGGCGGGTGGCAGCGGACCCGGAGCTCGCCCGCAACCTCAGCGAGGGGGGCCGCAGGACTTACGAGGAGCAGGCCAGCGAAGAGGTGCTCGGTGCCCGCTGGCGCGGGCTGCTCGAGACCATGCTGCGATGAGCGCGGCCGAGCACGAGTGGGGAACCGAGCCGGAGTTCGTCGGCCCTCGACACGAGCTGCGTGAGCGCCTGCTGCTCGACCTCTTCCTGTCCGCGAGCCCCGGGCCAACCGTGCTCAACGCGGGGGCCGGCCAGGGAAGCTTTTCGCTGCGGCTGGCGCAACTCGGCTTCGAAGTGACGAGCATCGACGACTCCCCGGCGGCGGTGGACGTCCTCCGAACCCGCTTGCCCGGCCCGATCGAGCTCGCCGACGTGACGGCCATGCCCTTCGCCGACGAGAGCTTCGACGCGGCCGTCCTCGGCGAAGTGCTCGAGCACGTGCCCGATGACGTGGGTGCGCTGTCCGAGGTCGCGCGCGTGCTCCGGCCCCACGGCGTGCTCGCCGTCTCGGTTCCGGCCAACCCGGCGCGCTTCGGCCCCAGCGACCGCTGGGCCGGCCACCTGCGGCGTTACAGCCGACCCATGCTGGTCGACGCCTGCGAGCAAAGCGGTTTCCGGGTGCGCCGCTGCGTAGCGTGGGGCTTCCCTGTCTCGGCGCTCTACCATCGGCACCTCTATGAGCGACGGCTTGACCGGCACGGCGCGGCCCCGCCGAAACGCTGGGAGCGGCCTGCGCTCACTGTTCTCTCGCTTCTTCTCCAGGTCGACCGGCTCTTCGTCGGCGTCGAGCGGGGTGCTCTCGGCTACCTCCTTCTGGCAACGCGCGACTAGCGCGCAGGCGCTTCTGTGGGCGTCGATGGTGGCCTACGCCGCCGGCTTCGCAGCGCTCTCGGCGCTCCGGCATCTGTCGTTTACGACAGGGCGCTTCGATCTCGGGAACATGGTGCAGGCCGTCTGGGCCACGGCCCACGGCCACCCACTCGCGATCACCGATCTCCAGGGCGAGCAGATCTCGCGGCTGGGCGCCCACGTCGATCCCATCCTCGTCGCGTTCGCACCGCTCTGGTGGCTGTGGCCGAGCCCGGTGATGCTGCTGACCGTCCAGGCGGTGGCCGTCGCGCTGGGCGCCCTCCCCGTGTTCTGGCTCGCGCGCAAGCACCTCGATGTCCGAGCGGGCCGCACTGGGCTTCGCGCTTGCGTATCTGCTCTACCCGGCCGTCCAGTGGCTGACGCTGAACGAGTTCCATCCCGTCGCCCTGGCCACTCCCTTCCTCCTGTTCGCGATCTGGTACCTCGACGAGGACCGGCTCCTCGCGTTCGCGGTCTTCGCAGCGGCGGCGTGCCTGTGCAAGGAGGAGATCCCGCTCGTCGTCGCTGCGCTCGGAGGTTGGTACGCCCTCGCCCGGAGGCGCCGGGTGCCCGGAGCGGTCATCGCCGTGGCGGGAGTCGCTGTGGCAGCGATCGCGATCGGGGTCGTGACCCCCCACTTCAACGAAGGCGCTTCCTCCGCGTTCTACGGCCGCTACGACGAGGTCGGCGGCTCTCCGAGCGGGATCCTCGAGACCGCGGTGACCGATCCCGGCCGGCTCCTCTCCGTCGCCTTCGACGAGCGGGGCCTCCGCTACCTGGCCGAGCTCGTCCTGCCGCTCGCGCTGCTCTGCATCCTCTCCCCGTTGGCGCTCGTCGCCGCCCCCGAGCTCGCGATCAATCTCCTGTCGGCGACCCCGACCCAGACGTCGATCCACTTCCACTACACGGCGGGGGCAATCCCAGGGCTCGTCGGCGCGAGCGTTTTCGGCGCCGCATTTATCGCGCGGCGCCGGCCGGGCCTGGCGGTGCCGCTTGCCGGCCTGGTGCTTCTCGCCTCGCTGGTGGGGAACTATCGACTCGGACCGCTGCCGTTCTGGCGAGAGCTTCCCGGCGGCGAGACGCTGCAGGCCTACGCGACGCACGTCTCCGACCACGACAGGGCGGCGGCTCGGGCGGTCGACGTCGTACCGGAAGGTGCCGTCGTCAGCGCCACGAACTCGCTCGGCGCCCATCTCTCGGCCCGCCGGCGCGTGCTGAGCTTCCCGTATGTCCGCGACGCGCAATGGATCGCGGCTGACGAGACGCAGCCGGGCTACGGAGACCGGATCGCGCCGCTCGCGACAGCCGTGAGGCTCGCGCGCCTGCGGCGGAACCCGGCCTGGAAGCTCGAGTTCGCCGAGGACGGCGTGCTCGTCTTCCGCCGGGTCGGTCCCTAGGTCGGGACTGCCTGCGGCATGAGGTAGACGCAGAGCGCGAACGCGAGGACGCGTGCAACCCGGTCCTCCTCGGCGGCCGCCAGAGGGACGATCCACGCCATGTACCAGGCCGCGAGCCATGGGGTCGCCAGGAGAAAGATCCCGCCCGCGAGGGCCAGGCGCTCCTCGCCCTGACGAGCCCGGCGCAGCAGCGCCACATAGGCCACGGCGAACCCGCCGAGACAGAGTCCGAGCGCGACGGGCCTGGGCAAGCCGAGCTCCTGCAGTCGATGCGGGATCGAGTAGCTCGTCTCTTCCGCGGCATTCGCAGCGAGCGGGCCGAAGGCCGAGAGCCAGTGCCAGTCGTACCGCCACGTGGCGAGAGCGAGCACCACGGCGAACGCGATCGCGAAGCCGGCCAGGCCGACGCGGCGGCCGTTGGCGCGCGCTTCGAGCAGGTGCAGGGGCAGGAAGAGGAGCGGAACCCACTTCACGAGCACCGCGAGCGCCCATGTTGCCCCCGCCGCACGGGGGCGGCCGAAGACACCGAAGGCGAGTGCGCCCATGACCAGCACGGCGAGCCAGGCATCGTTGTGGCCGCCGCCGGCGAGGTGGAGCGCGAGGAGCGGGTTCCAGCCCGCGAAGGCGCAGGCGAGGGCCCGCCGGCGAGCGAGCAGCGCTGCCAGTAGCGCGGCCCCGAGAGAGGCGACCGCGGCGATCGTCTTGTAGATCCACGCCGCCGCGTCGTCGGACTCACCCGCCGCGAGCGCGATCGGCTCCGACGCGAGCGTGAACGCAGGGCCGTAGACCGACGTCGTGTCTCGCCAGTCCTCGCCGAGGTGCGGGAAGGCGGGATCGTCGGGAAACTCCTCCGGCGGATCGCGGTACGGGTTCCCATCCTGGACGGCTGCGATCCGCCCGTAACCCCAGTAGGTCCAGGCATCGGTCGAAATCAGCAGCGGCGCGGCCAGCGGCGCGAATTGGATCGCCACGGCCAGCGCCACCACGGCTCCGAGCCCGGCGTGGCTTCGCGCCAGAGCGAGCAATCCGAGCCCATACGCTGCGAGCGCGGCCAACGCGGAGCCGAGGAAGATCCAGGCCCAGCTCGCGTCTCCCTCGGGGTGGCCACCGTTCCTCGGCACGAGCGGCGAGTCGCCGGGCCACGCCACTGCGGCGCAGACGATCACGAGCGCCAGCACGGCAAGCCCCGCCGCGAGCGCGGGGAGAGACAGGCGTCGCCTGCTAGCCAGGAGCCGGCGGCGGCGGAAGCGGCGGCTTGGGATCCGGCGGCGGCGGCGGCTCGTCCGGTGGCGGCGGCGGAAGCGGGTCGACCGGAGGTGGCGGCGGAAGCGGGTCGCCCGGAGGTGGGGGAGGTGGATTCGGCTTGGGCGCCGGCGCCTGAGTCGTCGTGGTAGGTGGCGGCGGAGTGTACGAGCGGTAGGAGGAGACCTCGCCGGCGTACTGGCCGCGGGTGAACTCATGCCAGATGGGCTCGTTCTTCGCCTCGGCGAACTCCCACTCGCGCGTCCCGTCGAGCGAGCTGCCCATGAAAAGGCGCCAGATCTGAGCGGGGAACGTCCCGCCCGCGACGGAGATGCCGTGCACGCTCGTCATCGGGATCTCCCCCTGCGGGTAACCGACCCAGACGGTGGTCGAGAGATTCGGGGTGTAGCCGCAGAACCAGGCGTCGGAGTGCTCCTCGGTCGTCCCCGTCTTGCCGGCGGCCGGACGCCCGATGGCAGCGCCTGTGCCGGTGCCGGCCTGGATGTTCTGCTCGAGGATGTCCGTCACCGTCTCGGCCACCCAGTCGGCGATCACCCGGCGGCGGCGCGGCTTGCCCCAGCCCGCCTCCTTGTCCTCGCCGCCGACGGCGAGCTCGACCTTGCGGATCGCCATCGGCTCGGAGTAGACCCCGCCGGCGGCGAGCGTCGCGTACGCCGAGGACATGTCGAGCGGCGACACGCCCATCGCGCCGAGGCCGAGCGACGGCACGTACACGCCCTCGCGCGCCTTCAGCGAGGAGCGCACGCCGAGGCGGTGCGCCATCTGCGCGACCTTCTCGGGACCGAGGTCGAGCGTCATGCGCGCATAGACGGTGTTGTCCGAGGCGAGGGTCGCCCGCGAGATCGACGTGGATCCCGAGTACGAGTGGCTGTACGTCGCCACGTCCCAGGCCTCCGAGTACGGGTCGGGCTGGTAGTGAAGGGGCGCCGAGACGTACGACGTCGTGTCCGGGTTCACGCCCTCGGCGACGGCGGTCGCGAGCACGAACGTCTTGAAGGTCGAGCCGGACTGCCGTCGCGACTGCGCAGCCAGGTTGAACTGGTTGCCGGTGCGGCCCGGCGTGATGGCGGTCATGGCGCGAATCGCGCCGGTGCTCGGGTCGATCGAAACGATCGCGGACGCCGGGTCGTCGTCGTAGTAGAGCGTGTCTCGAATCGCCTTCTCAGCGGCACGCTGGTAGCGCCGGTTCACCGTCGTGTAGACACGGAGCCCACCGGAGCGAACGGTCTCGGCGCCGTACTCCTTGATCAGCTCTTCGCGCACGTAGCTGAAGAAGTACGGCTCGTGGATCCGCGTGTAGATCTTCCCGCGCTTGAGCCTGAGGTCCTTGACTGCGGCTGCCGCCTTGTAGTCGGCGAAGCTGATGGCGCCGCCCTCGTAGAGCGCGTTGAGCACGCCGTTTCGACGCTGGATGGCGCGCGCCGGATACTCGAAGGGGTCGTACACCGAGGGCGCCTGAGGAAGTCCGGCGAGAAGGGCCGACTGCGGGAGCGTGAGCCTTCGTGCCGGCCGCGAGAAGTAGGTCTGCGCCGCAGCCTCGATGCCGTAGGCGTGGTTGCCGTAGTACACGGTGTTCATGTACTCGGAGAGGATTCGGTTCTTCGACCAGCTCCGGTTGAGGCGAATCGCAAGGCACGCTTCCGTCACCTTGCGCTGGAGGGTGCGCTCGTTCTTGGCGATGTAGAGGTTGCGGACGAGCTGCTGGGTGATCGTCGATCCGCCTTCGACCACCTTCCCCTCCTGGATGTCGCGCTTGAGCGCACGCGCGATACCTTCGAGGTCGATCCCCCCATGGCTGTAGAAGCGCCTGTCCTCGATGGCGACGGTCGCCCTCTTCATCCAGGGGCTGACCTGCTTCAGCGTCACCGGTTCGCGGTTCTTCTCCGCGGGGATGGAGCCGAGGAGCGAGCCGTCGGCGGCGTAGACGAAGGTGTTCGAGCCGATCCGCGCCGGGCGCAGGTCGTTGAGGTCGCAGTTCTTGCGGAGATCGCTCGCCCCGGCGAATCCAAAGCCTGCAATCGACGCCGCGAGGAGCACGACCACGCCGGTGATGATTGCGACCCGGCGTCGGCGGCGGGCGCGCACGCGGCGCCGCTGTTGGCGACGCTTCGCAGCCGGCGGCCCGAAGCGCTCGACGTCCCGTCTCGGGCGGCGCCCGTTCGGCGGTCGCGGAGGGCTCACAGCAGGCCCTCGGCACGAAGTCGCGTGTGCAGGCGGAGACGGAGATCGCCGGCCAACCGCTCGGCGCCCGGCGCGCTCGCCGCCCAGGTGCGCACGGTCACGGTCGCGTCGCCGTTCAAGCCGGTGACGAGTACCTCAGAGCGGGGATCGCCGGCCGTCTCGGTCTTCAGCAGGTCGACCACCGCGTTCAAATCCCGGTCAAGGGGCACCTTCAGGGTCACCTCTGCGAGCTTCTCGGGGCTGACGATGGTGGAGTTGTGAATCGTATCCGAGGCCAGCTTCTCATTGGGAATCACGAGCCGGAAGTTGGAATCGGTGCGGATGAACGTGTAGTTGAGCCCGATCTCCTCGACCGTGCCTTCGACGTCGTCGACTGTGACGCGGTCGCCGATGCGAAGCGGCTGGGTGAAGGCGATCACGAGGCCTGCGACGAAGTTGGCGAGCGGCCGCTGCGCTGCGAGACCGACGACGATGCCGATCACGGCCGATGAGGCGAGCAGCCCACCGGCGATCGCGCGTACCTGCGGAACGACGAGGAGCGCCGAGAGGACGCCGATCGTGATGATCATGGTCATCAGGCTGCGCCGAAGAACGCGGTACCGGGTCACGGCCTGAGGTGGCAAGTCCTTACGCGCGATGCGGAGGTCGACGAGCTTGGCGACGATCGCCGAGGCGGCGATGACGGCGACAACGATCCCTAGACGCTCCCAGAGCTCCATGGCCGCTCTATTCGACGGCGTGCCGGAGCTTCCTCAGCGCACCGCGCGCAGTTGTTGGCGCAGAAAAGGCGCAGAGCCGTGCGCCGTGCGCGGTTACGCTCGAGCCGGGCGGAGGGTGGCGCGAGAACCCCACCCATTGAAGGGTGGGGTCTAGGACGGGGCAGCCCCTATGCGCGGGCGGGCGCGTCTACAGGGGAAGGGGCTTGCGGCCCGAGAATCCCTCGTCGGTGCCGTGCCAGTACTCGATGTCGGCCTCTCCGACGTGCCAGCAGAGCAGGACCTCTTCCCCCGCCCGCTGCGCCGGGAAGTCGATCAGTCCGCGATCGAGATCCTTGACCAGCGCCCCCACCTCGTGAATGCCGGCTACGCAGCGGGCCACCGCGGTCGCCTCTTCGCCGAGCCGGTCGTACAGCTCGCGCAGCTCACCGGGATCGAAATCGCCGCCGTTGCCGGCGACCGTTCCCGTGAACTCGGCCTCTCGCGCCTGTAGCTCGACGAAGGCTCGCCGCCGCTCGATCATCTCCTCGGCCAGCGGCCGCACGACTTCGAGGATCTCGTTCGCCTCTTCAGCGGTGAAGTGCCTGACAGCCACACAGCTATGATCGGGCCGTCGTGAGCGCGGGTCAACGGCTCCTGAAGCCAAGCGCGCCGCGCCCAGACCTCCACGCCCGCAAGACCCGGAACCCCGCGGTGGAGATCTTCCTCTGGAGTCGTGCGGCGATCTGGGCCGCTGCCCTCTTCGCGTTCCTCGTCTTCGAGCCGAACCGGCACCCGGAAGCTGCGCGCTGGGACGACCCCGCGGTAACGCGTGACCTCGGCTACGTGACAGACGTTTGGGCGCGCTGGGACAGCGTCTGGTTCCTGCGGATCGCAGAGCACGGCTACGCGTCCCTCGAGGGAACCGCGGCCGCGTTCTATCCGCTCTACCCGGCCTCCGTCGGCCTCCTCGGACGTGTGTTTTTCGGCCACTACGTGCTGGCCGGAATCGCGATCTCGCTGGCGGCGTCGCTGGCTGCATTCGTGCTGCTCCACAACCTCGCGGAGACCAAGCTGGGAGCGGAGGGCGCCCGCCGGACCGTGCTCTACCTCGCGATCTTCCCGATGACCCTGTTTCTGCAGGCCGTCTACAGCGAAGCCCTGTTCCTGCTCCTGACCGTGGCGGCGTTCGTCCTCGCCGAGCGCAGGCGCTTCGCCTTCACGGGCCTCGTCGCGGGCCTGGCCCTGCTCACGAGGCCGGTCGGGTTCGCCCTCCTGCCCGCGCTCGCGCTCATCGCCTGGCGTTCACCCGACCGCTGGCGCGCCCTGGCGAACCTCGCCGTTGCCCCCTTGCTCTTTTGCGTGTACCCGATCTATCTCTGGATCGACCGAGGCGACCCGTTCGCGTTCGCCGACGCGCAGGACGTCTGGACCAGGCACGTTTCGTACGCCGGGCCGCTCGGCGGGATCTGGGACGGGCTGCGGGCCGGCTGGGCCGGCGTGCGCCAGCTCGTCTCCGGCTCGCACACGACGACCTACTGGCCGGCCGTCGACGGAACGGACCCGATGCGCGTCGCAGCGGTCAATCTCGAGGGGCTCGCGTTCCTCGTCCTCTTCGTCGCTCTGACGATCGTGGCCTGGCGACGTTTCGGCGCGCCCTACGGCCTCTTCGCTGCTCTCAGCCTCGCGATCCCGCTGAGCGTGCCGAGCGAGCGCTGGCCGCTGCTCTCCCTCCCGCGGTTCGGGCTCGTCGTCTTCCCGCTCTTCCTGGCGCTCGCCGCCGTCGGCGGCCGGCCGCGCGCGCACGTCGCCATCGTCTCGATCAGCTCGATCATGCTCGGCGTCGCCATCGTCCAGTGGTCGCTCTGGCAATGGGTCGCGTAGACCACCGCGTCTCCGGAGGGCTGATCGGGTGGCTCGCCTTCGTCGCGATCTTCTCGACCCTCCAGTACGTCGGCCAGCTGCTCAGCGACCCGCAGGAGGGTGTCGCTTACAGGTGGGCGTCCTCGATCTCGGCCCTGGTCTCTTCGGCAGTCGTCCTGGCGATCGCGCTCCTGATCGCCCGCGGCCGTGACTTCCGCGAAGCGTTCGCCCTGCGCAAGCCGCGCTCGTGGCTGGCCGCATTCGTGATCTCGGGCGCGGTCATCCTCGCGGTCCTTGCAGTCAGCGCGGCCCTCTCCCCGTTCGCCAACCCGGAGGAAGAGCAGGGTCTCGTGCCGACGGACTGGCGCTCCGACCGAGTCGCCCCGTTCCTCGCGTTCGCGTTCACCGTCGTCGTCGTCGCCCCGCTGATCGAGGAAATGATGTTCCGAGGGATCGGCTTCACCCTGCTCCAGCCCTTCGGAGAGCACGTCGCCGTGCTCGTCGTCGGTATCGCCTTCGGGCTCGTCCACGGGCTCATCGAAGGGTTCCTGATCATCGCCGTCCTCGGAGCCGGGCTGGCCGTGCTCCGAAGCCGAACGCAAAGCCTGTACCCGTGCATCCTGCTCCACTCGGCCTTCAACGCCACCGCCCTAGTGCTCGGTCTGACGACATGAGTACATTGAGACCAATGCGGCGCGCTCTCCTCGTGGCGATCTTCTTCGTCTCGGCGCCGGCCGCACACGCAGCTCCCAATGTCTCGATCTCGCCTTCCGGCGTCGTCGGCCAGGCACCTTTCGCCGTCACCCTCACTGCCGTCGGCGCCGCCGACACCTACAGCTGGGATCTCGGCGACGGGACGCGAGCTGAAGGGCAGGTCGTACACCACGCGTACGCCACCGGCCGCTATACGGCAACGCTCACAGCCACGCAGGGAGGCGAGACGGCACAGGCCAGCGTCACGATCCTCGCCGCGAAGCTGACCCTCTCCGCCCCGGCGAAGGGGACATACGGCAGGCGGGTGCGGATGAGCGGGCGGATCAGACCTGCTCTCGCCGGCGCCGACGTCGTGTTGCGAGCGGCGGAGGCCGGGATCGCCGCAACCAGGGCCGACAGGAGGGGGCGCTTCCAGTTCCGCCCGCGGCTCGGCCGGCCGGTGAGCTATCAGGTCGCCTTCGGCCCGGTCCTCTCGAACGTGGTCACGCCGGCGGTGCGGCCGAGACTCGACATCTCGATTCCCCGCTCGCGCATGATCGGCCAGCGCCTCGTGATCGGCGCGCGGCTGCGTCCCGGGGATGCGGGCTCACTCCAGGTTCGAGTCTGGCGCGGCGGGCGCGAGCTCGCGCCGAGGTCACTCGGCAAGGGCGGCGTGGTCCGACTACCCACGAGGCGCGCGACCAGCTACGTCCTGCAGGTGACAGTCGAGCCGGCCGGAGAGTTCGCGCGCGTCATTCGCACAGTGCGCACGGCGGTGCACGTCCCGTACCTGTCCGAGGGCTCCCGCGGGCCAAGCGTCCGCATCCTCGAGCGACGCCTCCGAGAGCTCGCGTTTGCGCTCCACGGCATCGACGGTCTGTACGCACATGACACGACAGAAGCGATCCTGGCGTTCCAGAAGCTGCACGGCCTTCCGCGCACCGGGCACGTCGGCCCCGGGCTCTGGGCGCGACTACGGCGAGCGCACCGGCCGCGGCCTCGGCACCGCGGGACACACCTGGAGGTGAGCAAGGGACGCCAGATCCTCCTCGACGTGCGGGGCGGCCGGGTCTTCCGCGTCGTCCACGTCTCGACCGGCGCCACAGGGAACACGCCCATCGGCCGCTGGCGCATCTACCGCAAGTCCCGAGGGTGGGACTGGGTCCTCTGGTACCCGATGTACTTCCTGCGCGGCTTCGCCGTCCACGGCTACCCCTCGGTGCCCGCCTACCCCGCGTCGCACGGCTGCGTCCGGGTGCCGATGTGGATCGCGCCCAGCCTCTTCGCGGCGCACCCGTACGGCCAGACGGTCTACGTCTACTAGGGCCGGTCTGGTCGCGGCCGCCACCGCGGTCGTCGCGTTCACGGTCGCGCTCGTGGCCTACGGGCTCTTGCCCGAGCTAGAGGGACCGCCTGTGGCGTGGGGCGACCTGACTGCGGACGTCGGCCCGCTGACGATCACGCGCGAGACGAAGCGCGCTTTCCGCGAGCCTAGGCCGTTCTCCGAGTACGTCACCGCCGCTGGTGGCCGTCCTCCGTCCGTCGACTTCGAGCGGCAGCAGCTCCTGCTCGTCTCGCCGGGCCCTCGCTCGAGCACCGGCCACTCGATGGAGGTGCTCGATGCACGAGAGCGGGACGGAGCGGTGACCGTCACCGTCAGGGAGCGCACACCGGAGCTCGGCGAGCGGGTCGAGCCTCGCGTCACCTTCCCTTACCTGCTCCTCAGCCTCCCGGCCGGAACCGAGACGTCTACGTGGACTGGCTCGGCCGTTAGCTACGGCTGCTCGTCGTCGACGGCGAACTGGTCGGGCGAGACGTCGTCGAGGAACTTCTTGAACTCGTCGACGATCTCTTCCTCGTTCACGTCGTCGCCTTCGAACTCGATCGCGGACTCCTCGATCACGTCGCTGGCGGCGAAGATCGGCGCCTCCGCTCGAACCGCCAGCGCGATCGCGTCGGAGGGTCGTGAGTCGATCTCGATCTCGGAGCCGTTCTGTTGCACCGTGATGCTCGCGTAGAACGTGCTGTCGCGAAGCTCGGTCACCGTGATCCGCACGACTTGAGCGTCGAGCTGCTCGAGCATGTCCGCCACGAGGTCGTGGGTCATCGGCCGGGGGGTCGACGCGCCCTGGAGTTTCATCAGGATCGCCGCCGCCTCGGGATGGCCGATCCAGATCGGCAGGAACTTGTTTCCGTCGGCGGTCTTCAGGAGAACGATCGGCTGCTTGCCGACCAGATCAAAAGAGACCCCGTAGATGACCATTTCCTGCATGGCTAAGCCTCGAGGCGAATGTTAGCGCGGGCCTCTCCCGTCGCCCTCCCCCGGAAACGGCAGCCCAAAGTGGGCGATCCTGGATTCGAACCAGGGACCTCCGCCTTATCAGAGCGGCGCTCTAACCAACTGAGCTAATCGCCCGGGGTCGAGGATTGTAGCCCGAGCTAGTGCAGGACCTGCGTGCGCCGGATGTACTCCTGCACGACGAGCAAGAACGTCTCGTCGCCCGCGATCACGTCGAGCGTGCCTTTCAGCTCGTCGTCCAGCTCCTCGTCATGCGCCAACTCCCACAGGAGCGGCGCGAGCCGGCCGTCCTGCTGACAACGCGGCCATGTGGAGGAAGAGACGGCGCGTGTCGTCGTCCTGGGAGATGGCCTCCAGCGACTCGAAGTCGTGCATCCACTCGGCGAGCATGTCCTTCTAGAACGAGGGCGAGGCGGCAACGGTTACGGAGCCTCCGGAATCGCTCGCTCGAGAGCTTCGGCGAGCTCGGCGAGCTCCGTCTCGTCGGCCACCGGGATCTCGAGGCCCCTGGCGCTCACCCGTGCGGAGAGCCCCGTGAGCCGCTCTGCCGCCACCCGGACACGCGCGGCCAGGTCCGGGTCGGCTGCCGGACGGCGCCGACGCGTGGTCCGCGCTCCGGCCCAGCGAGCCTCTCGCTCGGCCGCGCGAACGGACAGGCCCTGGCGCACGATTCGGCGAGCCAGCTTGCGCCGGCCGACGTTGTCGGGAACGGCCAGCACCGCTCGCGCGTGCCCTTCCGTCAGCTCCCCGCGCTCGAGCATGGCGAGGATGTCGTCGGAGAGCTCGAGCAGCCGCATCCGGTTCGAGATCGCCGGCTTCGAGCGACCGACGCGATCGGCCAGGTCGCCGAGCGCGAGCTCGAACTCGTCCATCAGCAGGGCGTAGGCCCGCGCCTCCTCGACCGGCGTCAGCTCCTCGCGCGCGACGTTCTCGACCAGGCCGAGCACCAGTGCGTCGCGGTCGGCCGCCTCGCGCACCAGCGCCGGGAGCGTCTCCACTCCGGCCTCGCGCGCTGCCCGCCAGCGGCGCTCACCGGCGATCAGCTCATACCCGCCGGCCGGCCGCGGTCGCACGAGCAGCGGCGTGATCACACCCTGCACGCGGATCGACTCCGCGAGCCCGGCGGTCGACTCGTGGTCGAACCTCCGCCGCGGCTGCCGGGGATTGGCGTAGATGTCCTCGACCGGAATCTGGGCGAGCTCGGTCGTCGAGATCCCGCCGATCAGCACCTCGAGCCCGCGGCCAAGACCGCGGCGGTTCGGTTCAGCGACGCTCGACAAGCTCCATCGCCACCTTCCAGTAAGCCTCGGCGCCGGGGGAGCGCCGGTCGTAGGAGATCAGCGGCAGGCCGTGACTCGGGGCTTCTGCAACCCGCACCGATCGTGGGACACGCGACTTGAAGAGCAAGTGCCCGAAGTGCTGTTCCAGCTCGCCGGCAACGTCGGCGGCGAGACGCGTCCTCGCGTCGACCATCGTGAGCAGCAACCCGGCGATCGACAGCCCCGGGTTCAGACGAGACCGGATCAGGCTGAGGGAGTGCAGCAGCTGGGAGAGCCCCTCGAGGGCGTAGTACTCGGCCTGCACCGGGACGAGGACGCGATGGGCGGCCGCGAGGGCGTTCACGGTCAGGGGCCCGAGGGAGGGCGGGCAGTCCACGAAGACGAAGTCGTGGGAGTCGGCGGCCGGCGCCAGGGTCTCCGCCAGATAGCGATCTGCTCCGTCGCGTCGCCCGAGCTCGGCCGCTGTGCCGGCGAGATCCTGCTTCGAGGGGATCAGGTCGAGGTTCGCGAAGCGGGTCGGGCGAGCGAGGTCGCCGGGCGGCACGCCGTCCAGCAGGTCACAGCTCGAAAAGCCGTTCGCCCGTTCTCCGAGACCCGACGTCGCATTGGCCTGCGGGTCGAGGTCGACGAGCAGCACGCGTTCGCCCGCCTCGGCGAGGCAGGCGGCGAGATTGATCGCGGTCGTCGTCTTACCGACGCCGCCTTTCTGGTTCGCGACGGCGTAAATGGTCCCCACGCCGCCATTGTGATCAGGCGAGAGGACGTTTCCGGGCCATTCCGGGGCGCCGGGGGAACCCCTGCGGGGTCGGCGACGCCTTCTGCACCACTACGAGCCCCTCCTCGAGCTCCGGAGCCGCGCCGCCCACCTGCTCGGCCACACGGCCGACTGCTGCCAGGTCGGCACTGGGGCCGACCCACAGGATGGCTGCACCGCCGGGCCGCACGAGCGGCAAGCACCACTCGGCCGCGACGGGCGGCTTCGCCAGTGCCTTGGCCAGGGCCACGCCGAAACGATCGGTCTCCTGCTCCTCCGCGCGACCCTCGATCACGGTCACGTTCGGAAACTCGCCTGCGACCACGCGCAGGAAGTCGCACTTCCGCCGGCTCGCCTCGAGCAGAGCGAACTCGCGATCCGGCAAGGCAGCCGCCAGCGGTATCCCTGGAGACCCGCCGCCGGAGCCCACGTCGACGATCGGGCCGTCGAACCGGCGAACGATCTCAACTGCGCGAAGCGCATCCTCCAGCAGCATGCGGCGCGCTTCCGCCGGGTCGTCGATCGACGTCAGCCCGGGTGTTGCGAGAAGCGCAGCGAGCCAGCGCTCAGGCGCGGGTCATCCACCAGACGGCGTGATGACCACCGCGCGATTCGGCTCGGTGCCGTCACTCGACGTCTCGACGCCGTCGAACTCCTTGAGCACGACGTGGACGATCTTGCGCTCGACGGCCGTCATCGGCTCGAGCGCGACCGGCGAGTGGGACGCGAGTGCCTCCTCGGCACTCCGCACCGCAAGCGACTCGAGCGCACCGCGGCGTCGCTCGCGGTAGCCGGCCGCATCGACGGTCACTTCCTTGCGTTCCTCCGGCCACGCCCGCCACACGATCGCGTTCACCAGGTACTGGATCGCATCGATCGTCTGCCCGTGCTTCCCGATCAGGAGGCCGAGGTTGCTTCCGGACAGAGTGGCGACGAGCGATTCGTCCTCCTCGACGATCTCGATCCGGCAGCGGAGGCTGAGGCCGCCTGTGATCCGCTCCAGGATCTCGCGCACGCGGGCGGCCAGCTCGGTCTCGGAGTGGTCCGGCTCGGCAACCGCACTCGACTCGACCGAAGCAACGACGCGCGCAGGCGCGTACCCGACTCCGAGCAGGCCGCGCTCACCCTCCGAGACGACCTGGAACTGAACGGCGGACTTGTCGAGCTCCGGATGGAGCTTCTCGAGCTCGCGAAGGGCCGCCCACTTCGCCTCGCCGACGGTCTCGCCGGTGGACTCCACGCGCAGGGTGTCTTCGGTCACCGCTTGGCCCGTTTCTTCTTGCGCTTCACGCGGCGCGGCGGGCCGGACGGCTGGGCCGGCTTGGCAGCGGGCTCAACCTTCGCCACCGGCGCTTCCTCCTTCGCCGGGGTGCGGGACGAACGCTTGACGGGCTCGGTCGACTTCTTCGGCATCAGGCGCCGGGTGATCAGGCCCTGGCCGACCGTCCACAGGTTCGTGGTCACCCAGTAGAGAACGAGCCCGGACGGGAAGTTGAGAACGACGAAGAGAAAGGCGATCGGCAGGATCAGGAGCAGCGTCCGCTGCGTCTTGTCCATCGTCTGGGACATGAGCAGCGTGGACAGCGTCTGGCTGATCGCGTAGAGCGCCAGCAGCATGTAGCCGGACCAGTGCGAGTTGGCCGGCGCCGTGATGTCAGGGACGAGGTTGCAGCCAGTGCAGGTCGGCGACGGTCTCCCCCATCGCCTGGTACTTGGGAAACACCTCGTCGTCGAAGTCGCGGAGGACGAAGAAGAGCGAGATGAAGACCGGGATCTGGAACAGGATCGGCAGGCAGGAGGCGGCCGGGTTGATCTTGTTCTCCTTGTAGAACTTCATCAGCTCTTCGTTCCGCTTCTGCTTGTCGTCCTTGTAGCGCTGCTGCAGCGCTTTCATCTCCGGCATATGGGCCTGCATGGACTGCATGGAGTGGATCTGCCGGACGGTGAGCGGAAGCAGCACGATGCGCACGAGGATCGTGAGCGCGACGATCGACCACGCCCAGGACAGCCCAACGCTGTTGTGAAACCACTCGAGCAGCGAGGTGAGCGGGCCCTCGATGGGCTCGAGCAGGAAGAGGGGCGTCATCGTCGGAAGAGCCTCTGCCCGTCCACGTAGTCGACGCCGCCGTGACTCCAGGGATTGCAGCGCAGGATCCGCCAGCCGGCGAGGATCGAGCCGCGGACGAGCCCGTGCGTGCGCAGCGCGTCGAGGGCGTACTGCGAGCAGGACGGGTGGTACTTGCAGCTCGCGGGGGCGAGCGCGCCGAGCGTGTAGCGATAGGCGTAGACGAGGCCGAGCCCCAGGTAGGTCGGCAAGCGGAGGATCATGCTTCCGCCTTCCCGAGCGCCTCGTCGATGCGCTCGCCCAGCCACTCCGAGCCGCGCGACTCGGCCGACTCGGCGAGCCCGGGGCGCGCGACGATCACGTAGTCACAGCCTGGCCGTACGGCTTCGATGCGCGCTCGCCAGGCCTCACGGAGCTGTCGCTTCAAGCGGTTGCGGACGACAGCGGTCCCGCCCGCCTTCGGCACGGCGACGCCCAGCCGAGGCTCGTCATCGGCCTCGTCGCGCGGAAACCAGTAGAGCGTCAGGAAGCGCGTCGACACCGAGCGGCCGTGGCGGTACACGGTGTCGAAGTCCCGGGAGCGGGAGAGTCGGTACCGCCGGTGCACTGCGCGCTAAGCCGAGAGCCGCTTGCGGCCGCGAGCCCGGCGGCGCTTGAGGATCGCGCGGCCGGCACGCGTCGACATGCGCGCACGAAATCCGTGCTTGCGCTTTCGACGGCGCACGTTGGGCTGGTAGGTCCGCTTCACGGTCTTAGGGGAGAGAAAAAGAGGAACGAGCGCCCTTTTTCTGGCGCGCCGTTCGAGTATAGACGAGCGTACCCGGCACCCGTTTTCCACAGGCGTCACGGACCGCAAAGATGCTGCGAGACGCGAATGTCGGGACCCGTTCGACCCACTCTTTCCACACCTGTGGACACAGCTGTGGGTGAGACGGAAATCCCTGCAAAAGCAGCGTTTTTTACCCACGGGTGGCCCCCGTTGAGCGCTCGCAAGGACACTGGTATGCTCGCCGCTCGGTCCCCCTTTGAAAGGAGTCGATGGCCGGCGACGTGGAGCGCGGTCAACTACTGACAGCTGAGGATCTCTGGACCGCGATTTCAGACCGGCTAAAAGGGGCTCTCAACGACACCACGTACGGCACGTGGTTCGGCGACGCAGAAGGGCGTGAGCTGAACGACGATGCCTTCGTCCTCGCGGTCCCGAACGACTTCACACGCGAGTGGATCGAGGGCCACTTCGTCGATCTGATCGGCGCCGCGGTGCGCGACGCGACCGGCGAGGAGCGCCGTGTCGAGGTCAGGGTCGACCACGACGTCAAGAGCGCCGGCCCCATGGAGGAGCCGCCCAAGAAAACGGCTGCAGCGACCGCGATCCAGGCGAAGTACACCTTCGACTCCTTCGTCATCGGCTCCTCGAACCGCTTCGCGCACGCGGCGGCGCTGGCCGTGGCCGAGGCTCCCGCGCAGGCGTACAACCCGCTCTTCATCTACGGAGGCACCGGCCTGGGCAAGACGCACCTGCTCCAGGCAGTCGGCCAGTACGTCGCCGAGCACTCCGGCTCGCTCACCGTCCGCTACATCACGAGCGAGACGTTTATGAACGACTTCATCAACTCGCTCCGCGACAAGCGCATCGAGGGCTTCAAGCAGCGGTACCGCACCTACGACCTGCTGCTGATCGACGACATCCAGTTCCTCGAGCACAAGGAGCGGATCCAGGAGGAGTTCTTCCACACGTTCAACTCGCTCTACGAGGCCGGCCGCCAGATCGTCATCTCGTCCGACCGGCCGCCCCGTGAGATCTCGACCCTCGAGGAGCGGCTGCGCTCGCGCTTCGAGTGGGGCCTGATCACCGATATCCAGCCGCCCGACCTCGAGACGCGCATCGCAATCCTCCGCAAGAAGGTCAAGACGGATGGCATCCACGTGCCCGATTCCCAGGTCCTCACCTTCATCGCCGGCCGTGTCTCGACCAACATCCGCGAGCTCGAAGGCGCGCTCACCCGAGTCGTGGCCTTCTCGTCCCTCACCGGCCGGCCGATGACCGTCGAGCTGGCGGAGGACGTGCTCAAGGACGTGTTCCCCCAGGGCGAAGCGCAGGAAGTGTCCATCGAGCGCATCCAGACCACCGTCTCCGACAGGTTCAGCCTCTCGATGGAGGAGCTCTGCGGGGACCGCCGCTCCCAGAACATCGTCTATCCGCGACAGGTCGCGATGTATCTCTCACGCGAGCTCACCGACGCGTCGCTGCCGAAGATCGGGCGGGAGTTCGGAGGGCGCGACCACACCACCGTGATCCACGCGACCTCCAAGATCGCGCGTCTGATCCGCGAGGATCGGTCTGTGTACAACCTGGTGCAAGAATTGACCGCGCGCATCAAACAGGCACGCTGATCTGTGCACAAACCGACTCGACTCGTGAGGCCATGTTGAAGACCGCCGGTTCTCCCCAAAACACGTCCCCAGGGCAAACCCGCTCCGGCAACCGCGCCGGGGTGTCGTCCCCCGAATTAACACCCTCTACGTACTACTACGATCTTCTTACTTAAATGACAGAGATAGAAACTGTTGTCGGAACCTCGATGAAGATCACCTGCTCGAAGGAAGAGCTCGTCTCCGCGCTGTCGGTTGTCTCGCGCGCGGTGTCGGCGCGATCGACGGTTCAGGTCCTGTCCGGGATTCTCATCCGAACCGACGGGGACCAGTTGGAGCTCTCGGCGACCGACATGGAACTGTCGCTGCGGCTGTCCCTCGAGGGCCAGGTCGAAGGCAGCGGCGCGGTGGTCGTCCCGGGACGACTGCTCGTCGATCTTGCGCGTCTCCTTCCCGACGACGGAGGTGACGCTCGAGTACAGCCCTGAGGAGGGAGCGGTCCAGGTGACCTCCGGCCCATCGGTCTCGCGCCTTCAGACCTACAGCGCCGAGGACTTCCCGAAGCTTCCGGACGCAGCGGGCGCGCAGACCTTCTCGGTCGATCGCGCCGCGTTCCTGGAGACGATCGCAAAGGTCTCACGCGCCGCCTCGCGTGACGAGTCGCGTCCGGTCTTGACCGGGATCCTCGTTCGCTTCGAGGGCGGGAAGCTCGTCATGGCTGCGACCGACTCGTACCGCCTGTCGGTCAAGGAGACGGACCTCACGGGCGAGGTGCCGGAGCTCGAGGCCATCGTGCCGGCGCGGTCGCTCACCGAGCTCGTGCGGATCGCGCAGGACGCCGACGAGGTGCAGGTCGGGGTCCAGGAGAACCACGTCGTGTTCGGCGCCAACGGCGTCTGGCTGACCACGCGCCGAATCGACGGGCAGTTCCCGAATCACAAGCAGTTGATCCCCGAGACCTTCGAGCACGAGGTTTCGCTGCCGCGGGAAGAGTTTCTGGATGTGGTTCGCCGCACGTCGGTGATGGCACAGCGGAATTCGCCCCTGCGACTGCGCTTCGCGGAGGGTGAAGTCACCGTCTCCGCTCAGACGCAGGACGTGGGAGAGGCTCGTGAGAGCTTGCCGATCGCGTTCACCGGAGAGGAGCTCGAGATCGGCTTCAACCCGGAGTTCCTGCGCGACGGAGTCGACTCTGTGGACACAGACGAGGTGACGCTGAAGCTGATCAGCCCGTTGCGTCCCGGGCTCATCCATTCCGCCGAAGAGTCCTTCTCGTACTTGATCATGCCGATCAGGCTCGCTGGCTGATCGTCACGACAGTCACGCTCCGCGACTTCCGCTCCTATGCCGCTCTGGATCTCGAGCTCTCGGCGGGCTTGGTGCTCGCCGTCGGGCCGAACGGAGCCGGCAAGACGAACTTGCTGGAGGCGCTTCACGTCGGAACGCAGGGCTTTTCGCCGCGCACGCGCACCGATGCGCAGCTGATCCGCTTCGGCGCCGAGCGTGGGCGGATCGCGCTCAGAGGCAATCGTGGCGGCGCGCAGGTGGAGTCGGAGATCGTCCTCCAGGCGACGGAAGCGAAGCGCGCGACCCTGAACGGGGCGAGGTTGAGCGCCGCCGAGCAGCTTCGCGGCGAGCTCGCGACGCTCGTGTTCACGCCCGACCGGCTTGCGGTCATCAAAGGCGGCCCGGCGGCCCGGCGCGCGTACTTCGACCGGGCGCTGGGGCGGCTGTATCCGTCGCGCGCACTCGTTCCCGCCGAGTACGGAGCAGCCGTTGGCCAGCGCAACGCCTCCCTGCGGCGGGTGGCCTTCGGCGCCTCCTCGCGAGACGCGCTGGCGCCGTGGACGCAACGGGTGGCCGAGCTCGGAGCCGCTCTCGTCGCCTCGCGGGTGGAGACCGTGGCCGAGCTCGGGCCGCGCTTCACCGAGCTCGCTGCTGAGCTCGGCCTCGAAGCTGCCGAAGCGCGCTACGGCGGCGAGGCGCCCACGGTGGAGGCGCTCGAAGCCCGCCTCGATCAGGATCTCGACCGGGGCACGACCGGTCTGGGGCCGCACCTGGACGACTTCGAGCTGACCGCAGGCGGCCGCGAGCTGCGCCGGTTCGGCTCCCAGGGTGAGCAGCGACTCGCGGTGCTCGCCCTCCTCCTGGCCGAGGCCGAGCTGCTGACGGAGCGTGGCCCCGCACCTCCCCTTCTGCTCCTCGACGACGTGCTGTCCGAGCTCGACGAGCGCCGTCGCCGCATCCTCGCGGAGCGGGTCGGGTCGTCCGGGCAGGCGCTCATCACCGCGACCGCGGCTTCGGCCTTGCCGATCGAGCCGGCGCAGCTCGTCGAGGTCGTCCCGGGGAGCGCGCGTTGAACCGCGGGATGAAGCCCGAGCGCATCGGGGACGACGTCAAGAAGGAGCTCGGCCGCTTCGGGCCTGCGGCGGGAATGGCGGAGCTGGTCGGCGTCTGGCCCGCTCTCGTCGGCGAGCAGATCTCGAAAAATGCGTGGCCGGCCCGCTTCGCGCGCGACGGAACCCTGCATGTCGCGACGTCCTCGTCGGCCTGGGCATTCGAGCTCTCGCAGCTCGCGCCGCAGCTGCTCGGGCGCCTGCAGGAGGCTCTCGGAGGCGTTGCGCCGGAAGCCATTCGCTTCGCACCGGGCAAGTTGCCGGACGAGCCGAGCCCCGCGGTCGAGGGACGCGAAAAGTCGGTTGCCGAGCCCTCGAAGGAGGACGTCGAGCGTGCTTTCGAGCTGGCCGCGCGCATCGAGGACGAGAGCCTGCGCGAAGTTGTTGCAAAGACCGTTGCCAGGGGCCTCGCGAGGGCCTCTGACGACCGCTAGTTCTGATAGAATCCTTGTTGCCCTAATTGCGGCGAAATGCAGGGCTTTTTTTAATGACAAAAGCATCTTATACCGCTAAGGACATCACCGTTCTCGAGGGTCTCGAGCCCGTGCGCAAGCGACCCAGCATGTACATCGGATCGACGGGCGTTCGCGGCCTGCACCACCTGGTCTACGAGGTGGTCGACAACTCGGTCGACGAGGCTCTCGCGGGGCGCGCGGATCGCATCGATCTGACGCTGCATCCCGACAACTCCGTGACGGTGGTCGACAACGGCTCGGGCATCCCGGTCGACAAGATGGCCGACACGGGCGAGTCCGCCCTGACAGTCGTCCTCACGAAGCTGCACGCCGGCGGCAAGTTCGGCGGCGAGGGCTACAAGGTCTCCGGCGGCCTGCACGGCGTGGGTGTCTCGGTGGTCAACGCTCTCTCCGAGCGGCTGACCGCTGAAGTGCGGCGCGACGGCAAGCTCTGGCAGCAGGAGTTCTGTCGCGGCGAGGCGACGAGCGAGTTGAAGGTGATCGGCAAGGCCGAGAAGGGCGAGACCGGCACCACCATCTCCTTCCTGCCCGACGAAGAGATCTTCGACGAGGTCGAGTGGGACTGGGACACCCTCGTCCAGCGCCTTCGCGAGACCGCCTTCCTCACCCGGGGCCTGCACATCGTCATGAACGACGAGCGCGCCGGCGGCGTGAAGGTCGAGTTCATGTACGAGGGCGGCATCCGCGACTTCGTCGCGTACGTGAACGAGCAGAAAGACCCCGTCCACAAGCACATCGTCTACTTCGAAGGCGAGTCCGAAGAGCAGGGCAAGGTCGAGGTCGCGATGCAGTGGAGCACGAAGTACGTCGAGTCGGTCTACTCGTTCGCGAACAACATCCACACGCACGAGGGAGGCTCGCACCTCTCCGGCTTCCAGGGCGCTCTCACGCGCACGCTGAACAAGTTCGCGCGGTCGATGGAGCTCCTCAAGGAGAAGGAGGAGAACCTCGAGGGCGACGACGTGCGCGAAGGGCTGGCAGCGGTGATCTCCGTGAAGCTGCGCGACCCGCAGTTCGAGGGCCAGACGAAGACGAAGCTCGGCAACGCGGGCGTCCGCGGCCTCGTCGAGCAGACGGTCAACGCCAAGCTCTCCGAGTTCTTCGAGGAGAACCCGGCCGAGGCGAAGCAGATCATCTTGAAGGCGATCTCGGCGGCGCGGGCGCGGCAGGCGGCCCGCAAGGCCCGTGAGCTGACGCGGCGTAAGGGCGCGTTCGGCGGCGAGATGGCGAAGAAGTTCGCCGATTGCCAGATCCGCGACCCGGCCCTGTCAGAGCTCTTCATCGTGGAGGGCAACTCGGCCGGCGGTGCGGCCAAGGAAGGTCGTGACAAGTCGAACCAGGCGATCCTCCCGCTGCGCGGCAAGATCATCAACTCCGAGAAGAACCGCATCCACAAGGTGCTCTCGAACGCCGAGATTCAGACGCTCGTCCAGGTGATCGGGACGTCGATCGGCGAGGAGTTCGACATCGCGAAGCTGCGCTACCACCGCGTCATCGTCATGACCGACGCCGACGTCGACGGCGCGCACATCCGCACGCTCGTGCTCACGTTCCTCTATCGCCACATGCCCGAGCTCTTCGAGCGCGGCCACGTCTACATCGCCGTGCCGCCGCTCTACCTCGTGCGGATGGGCAACCAGCAGAGCTATCTGGAGAAGGACGCTCAGCTCGACGAGCTGCTCGTCCGCGAGAAGTTTCCCGAGATCGAGATCGAGGCGCGCGGAGGCGCCCAGGTCAAGCTCAGCGAGGCCAAGTACGGCCGCTTCCAGCGCGCGTTGCACGAGTTCGAGGGCTGGGCCGGCCGGCTCCGCTCCGACTTCGGCAACCCGGCCGCCGACTTCGTCCTTGCCCACCGGCTCGTCGAGAGCGACGTGTCGACGCCGAGCGAGGCCGCGAAATGGATCAAGACCGCGAGCGAGAACGGCTACGGCCTCGACGCCAAGGCCGACGCCAAGGAGCTCAAAGTGCGAATCGTCGAGCTGGAGACGAGTGCAGCGACCGACATCGTCGTGCCTGCGGAGCTGTTCGAGTCCCCCATCTACCAGCACGTTCGCCGCTCGTACGAGCGACTCGGCGAAGTCGTCGGCGGGTTGCCGCCGTTCCGGCTTCGCTTCGGCAAGCAGGACGAGGAGGCCGAGACGTTCGAGAGCCTGCGGGCCCTCGCGTTCACGTTCGCGAAGCACGGCATCCAGATCACTCGCTTCAAGGGCCTGGCGGAGATGCAGTCCGACGAGCTGTGGACGACGACGATGGATCCCACACGGCGCATGCTCGTGCGCGTGGACGTCGAGGACGCGGCGACGACCGACCTGTGGTTCTCGCGGCTGATGGGCGACGAGGTGGAGCCGCGCCGTGAGTTCATCGAGCAAAACGCCCGCGACGTGAGGTTCCTGGATGTCTGATCTGCCCGGCGAACCGCTGGGCATCGGCCGGATCGAACCGCGCGAGCTCGAGGCCGAAGTTCGTTCCAGCTTCCTCGACTACGCGATGAGCGTGATCGTCTCGCGCGCCCTGCCGGACGTGCGCGACGGCCTGAAGCCCGTCCACCGCCGGGTGCTCTACGCCATGCACGAGGCCGGCCTGCAGCCGAACCGCCCCACGCGGAAGTCGGCTCGCGTCGTCGGCGACGTGATGGGCAACTACCACCCCCACGGCGACTCGGCGATCTACGACGCCTTGGCCCGGCTCGCGCAGTCGTTCTCGATGCGCTACCCGCTCATCCAGGGGCAGGGCTACTTCGGCTCCATCGACGGCGACCCGCCGGGCGCGATGCGCTACACGGAGTGCCGGCTCTCGCGCATGGCGACCGAGATGCTGCGCGACATCGACGCCGACACGGTCGATTTCGTCCCCAACTACGACGAGTCGCGCCGCGAGCCGACCGTCCTCCCGTCGCGCTACCCGAACCTGCTCCTGAACGGCTCGCAGGGCATCGCGGTCGGCATGGCGACGAACATCCCGCCGCACAACCTCGGTGAGGTCGTCGCCGCGGTGCACGCGATGATCGACGACCCCGACATCGACGTCGGCCGCCTCTCTCAGATCGTGAAGGGGCCCGACTTTCCGACCGCCGGCACGATCGTCGGCCGCTCCGGCATTCGCGACGCTTACCGCTCGGGGCGCGGCCGGCTCATCGTCCGCGGCAAGGCGCACATCGAGGTGCTGCGCGGCGGCAAGAACGCGATCATCATCACGGAGCTTCCCTACGGTGTCCGCAAGGGCGGGGAGGGCGGCGTGATCGAGAAGATCGCCGACCTCGTCAAGGCCGGGACGCTGAGCGAGGTCCCGATGACGGACGAGGCGCTGCAGGACCACTCGGACAAGGACGGCATGCGCATCTATGTCGAGCTGAAGCGCGACGCCATCCCGCAGGTCGCGCTCAACAAGCTGTTCAAGCACACCCCGCTGCAAACGACGTTCGGCTACAACGCCGTCGCGCTCGTCGAAGGCGTGCCGCGGACGCTCTCGCTGCTCGAGATGATCCGCCACTACCTCGACTACCAGCGCGAGATCATCTCTCGCCGGTCGAAGCACGAGCTCCGCCGCGCCGAGGCCCGCGCGCATGTCCTCGAGGGGTACCTCAAGGCGCTCGACAACCTCGACGCGGTGATCGCGCTGATCCGCGCTTCGGCCGACGTCGACGCAGCGCGCACCGGGCTCCAGGAGCAGTTCGAGCTCTCGGAGATCCAGGCGCAGGCGATCCTCGACCTTCGACTCCAGCGGCTGACCGCGCTCGGTCGCAGCGAGGTCGAGACCGAGTACAACGACCTCCAGGAGCGCATCGCGGAGCTGCGGGCGATCCTCGGCGACCCAGCTCGTATCGACGGCGTCATTCGCGAGGAGCTCACCGAGATCAAGGAGATCTACGGGAAAGGCGACGAGCGCCGCACCGAGATCATCGCGGCCGAGGAGGAGTTCGAGCTCGAGGACCTGATCGCCGAGGAGGACATGGTCATCGCCATCTCCCAGGCGGGCTATGTGAAGCGGCTACCGGTCGGCACCTATCGCGAGCAGCGCCGAGGCGGACAGGGCGTGATGGGCATGGGGCTGAAGGACGACGACTTCATCGAGCACCTCTTCGTCGCGTCGACTCACGACTACATCCTCTTCTTCACCTCGGTGGGGAAGGTCTACCGGCTCAAGGTCCACGAGCTTCCGCTCGGCACGCGGCAGGGCAAAGGGCGCGCGATCGCCAACTTCTTGCCGTTCCGCGAAGGCGAGACCATCCGCGCGGTGATCGCCACCCGTGAGTTCAAGGAGGCCGAGTTCCTCGTCTTCGCGACGAAGAACGGGATGGTCAAGAAGACGAAGTTCGAGGACTACAACACCCCGCTCAAGGCCGACGGCATCATCGCCATCAACTTGCGCCCGAAGGACGAGCTCGTCGGCGTGATCCACTCGTCAGGCGACGACGACATCCTCATGGTCTCGCGCAAGGGGCAGGCGATTCGCTTCCACGAGTCGGACACCCGCCCGATGGGGAGGGCGACCGGCGGTGTGCGCGGAATGAAGCTGCGCAAGGGCGACGAGGTGATCGAGATCAACCGCGCCGAGAACGATGCCGACCTGCTCGTCATCACCGATCACGGGTACGGGAAGCGGACGAGGATCGACGAGTACCCGGTCAAGGGCCGCGGAGGCCTCGGCGTGAAGACCGTGCAGCTCACGGAGGCCAAGGGCAAGCTCGCCGGCGCGCGGGTCGTGCGGTCGGGCTACCAGGTGATGCTGATCTCGACGGGCGGCACGGTGATCAAGATGGCGGTCGACGACATCAAGCGTCTGGGGCGCTCGACGCAGGGCGTGATCGTGATGCGGCTGAAGAAGAGCGAGCTCGTCTCGACACTGGCACCGGTGGTCGAGGCCGACGAGGACGTGGTTGTCGAGCCTGCTGCAGTCGAGCCTGTGGAAAACGAGCCCACCGCCGAGTAGGTTTTCGGCAGGAATCACCCGCAATTTCTAGCGGTTTTTGCTACGTACCCTTCACAAGCGAGCGCCATAGCGCTATATCTTGGCCGCATGGGGTCAACGTCTCCAGAGGGAGGGCACGTATGGCCGCTGGGCAGGCAGATCTGCTCGAACCCATTGACCTAGCCGATCATCTCGACAAAGTCGAGCTCTATCTAGGCCAGGTCTGTCAGATCGCGGGCATCTCCAAGATGCAGCTCGACTACTGGACGAACAAAGCTCAGATCCCCACGAAGGGCCACAAGCAGCGGATCTACGACATCGACGCGCTCGAGACGGTCATGTTGATCAAGCAGGCGAAGGACAAGGGCTTGAACCTCGGCGCCGCCATCGAGGCTGCTCGTAGTTTTCGCGAGCGCCAGGGTCACAACGGCTCGGCGAAGCTAGAGAAGGCCCTTTCGTAGAGCAGCCGCCGCCTCTTCGGGCGGCAGCGAATTGACATAGAGGCCTGCGCCGAGCTCGAGGCCGGCGAACACCGTTAGTCGCGGCAGCACCTCGAGGTGCCAGTGCCCGCCGGCGTGGGCCCAGGCGTTGATCGGAACCGGACCTTCGACCGCACGCAGCCGGCCAATCCCCTCGCGTAGGAGCCTGAGTGCCGCTGCGAACACGTCCGCATCCCCGTCCGGCCGATGCTCCGTCGGCGCGATCAGCAGCTCGTAGGGCGCGCGGCCGGCCGGGTGGGCCAGCAGCTGCACGCCGTCCGCGGAAGCGATCGCCAGCGACTCGTGCTCCGAGAGGAGGCCGCAGAGCGCGCAGCCCTCGAGCCTGCAGATTCGTCAGCTCCGCCGCTGCCTCGGGCGGGGTTTCGCGCAGCCAGACGAGCTGCGAGTGACTGTGCGGAAGGCTCGCGCCGGCCTCACGCCCCTCGTTGACGAGGATCTGGACGTAGGGGAAGCCCTCGGCTCGGGCGGCGGCCAGCCGCTGCTCCCAGGCGACTCCGATCGGCGCCAGCTCGCCCTCCGCGAGGTCGGCGAGCGAGCGCACGTGCCGCGGCGAGTGGACGACGACCTCCTGGCGGTCGAAGGCCGGGTAGAGATTCGGGACGACGCGGACCTGCCAGCCCGCGGTGTCGGGCTCCCGATCCGGCGGCGCAACCGCAAACACCTCGGGCGGGGTGCGATCCTCCCGGCCCTCGCAGAACGGGCACCGCTCGAGCTCCTCAGCGGTCTCCTGCTCGAGCTCCCCTCGCTTGGCGCCCGGGCGTTTAGCTCTCGCCGGGGCGATGACGACGGTTCGCCCCGAGAGCGGGTCCCGCCGAGCTTCAGGAGCCGTCAGCTTTGGTTCCGTAACCGCCGGTGTTCTCGATCAGCGGGCGGAAGAGCTCGATCGGGAGCGGCAGGATGATCGTCGACGACCGCTCGGAGGAGATCTCGAGCATCGTCTGCAGGAAGCGGAGCTGGAGCGACATCGGGTTCTCAGCCATGACCTCGGCGGCGTCCTTGAGGCGCTCGGAGGCCTGGAACTCACCCTCGGCGGCGATGACCTTCGCGCGGCGCTCGCGCTCGGCTTCCGCCTGCCGGGCCATCGCGCGCTGCATCCCGCCGGGGATCTCCACGTCCTTGACCTCGACGATCGAGACCTTGATGCCCCAGGGCGACGTTGCCTCGTCGATGATCCGTTGCAGGATCTCGTTGATCTTGTCGCGCTCGGAGAGCAGCTCGTCGAGCTGGTGCTGGCCGAGCACGCTGCGCAGGGTCGTCTGCGCGATCTGCGACGTGGCGACCATGAAGTTCTCGACCTGCACGATCGCCTTCTCGGGGTCGATGATCCGGAAGTAGGCAACGGCGTTCACGCGGACCGGCACGTTGTCCTTCGTGATCACCTCCTGCGGCGGGACGTTCAGCGTCACGGTTCGCAGGTCGACTCGAACCATCTTGTCGATGATCGGGATCAGCAGGAACAGACCCGGGCCCTTGGGCGGCGACTTCAGCCGGCCGAGCCGGAAGATGACGCCTCGCTCGTACTCGCGTGCGACCCGGATCGCCGACGAGAGCACGACCAATACGACGATGGCGACTACGGCAAGAGCAATGAGCGCGGCCACGATGCGATCCTATAACGCCCGAGTTAGGTGACCGGCGCGACCCTGAGGGTCAGCCCGTCGACGCCTTCGACTCGCACCTGGCTGCCGGCCGGGATCGGCCCGCCGTCGCTCTGCGCCTGCCAGAGCTCACCGTGCACGAAGACCTGGCCGCGAGGATCGAGCGTCTCCCGCACGACGCCGACCTGCCCGACCATTTCCTCCTGGCCCGTGACCGGGGCCAACCTGCGCACCTGCACGATCTTCGTCGCGACGAGTGCCATCAGCGCGGCCAGCGTCACGGCGATCGCCAGCACCACGGTCAGCGATACCTCATAGCTCTCGCCAGCGGGGTCGAAGAGGAGCAACGAGCCGAGCACGAAGAAACAGGCGCCGGCGACGGTTAACGCCCCGTGGCTCGGGATGAACGCCTCGGCAGCGAAGAACGCGAAGGCCAGGATCATCAGCAGCAGGCCGGCGGCGCTGATGGGTAGCACCTGGAGCCCGAAGAGGCCGAGGATCAGCGAGATCGCGCCCACTGTGCCCGGGAAGATGAGGCCGGGGTTCCAGAGCTCGACGATGATCCCGAGCGTCCCGATGGACAGGAAGAGGACGATCAGGTTCGGGTCGATGAGCGTGTCGAGGATCTTTTTCCACAAGGACATCTCGACCTGGTCGATCTCGGCTCCGGAGAGGTGCAGGACGTGACCCTTGGGCGTCGTCTTGTAGCCCTCGAGCTGCTTGAGAAGCGCCGGCAGGGTGGGTGCGATGGCGTCGATCACGTTCATGCGCAGCGCCTCGCGTGCGGTGAGGTTCGACGCCTTTCGGACAGCCTGTTCGGCCCAGTCGCCGTTCCGCCCGTGCTCCTCGGCCAGGCCGCGGAGCGATTTCGCCGCGTCGTTGATCACCTTCCGCTTGAGATCCGACGGGATGTCTCCGCCGCCCGACGAGATGGGCGTCGACGAGCCGAGGTTCGTCTGAGGCGCCATCGCGAGGACATCGGCCGCCTGGCCGATCCAGACTCCGGCGGAGGCGGCGCGAGCTCCCTCGGGCGCGACGTAGACGATCACCGGGATTCGAGACGCGAGCTCTTTCTTGTAGATGTCCCGCATCGCTTCGGAGAGCCCGCCGGGAGTGTCGAGCCGGATCACGACCGCGTCATAGCCCTCGTCGTTCGCCCGCTCGATCTCGCCGATCACGTAGTCAGCCGTGACCGGGTTGACGTCGTTCTCGAACACGACTTCGAGGACACGCGGGCGATCGGGCGCACCTGAGGCCGCAGGAACCAGGGCCGCAGCCACGCAGGCGACGACCAGAAATGTCCGCAGGAGCGGCCCTTTCACACTTGTAAGAATTCTATCTGGGAAGGCCCGGCAGCCTTGAGGGCGAAGGCGGTCTCTGGTTCCGTAGGAAGCCTTCGCCGCCATGAGATCACTCTTCATCGTCCTCGTCTCGCTTCTCGTCGTACCGTCGACGGCGTTTGGCGCCGGTCTCTCGGCGGTCGCACGTGACGTGCCGGCGGGCCGGCAGTCGGTCGCACCGCGGTTCAATCTGGTCGGCCTGCACTGGCAGGGGAGCGGCGAGGTCTCGTTCCGCACGAAGGCGATTGGAGGTCGCTGGAGCGGGTGGCGTCAGGCGGCCCCCGAGGCCGAGGATGCTCCCGACCCGGGACGCGAACGCGGCCGGCCGGGCTGGCGGATCGGGAACCCGTACTGGACGGGAGCGTCGAACCGCCTGCAGATCAGGACGCGTGGCCGGGTGCGCCGGGTGCGAGCGCAGTACGTCTGGAGCCCCGCCGGAGGAGTCCCCCCGCGTTCGATCTCGGTGGCCGACTCTCCGCTGATTCTCTCCCGGCTCGCGTGGGGCGCCAACGAGCGCATCCGGCGAGGACGCACCAGATACGCGGACGCGCTGCGCTTCGCGATCGTTCACCACACTGCCGGGTCGAACACGTACACGCGGACGCAATCGGCGGCAATCGTCCGCGGCATCCAGCTGTACCACGTGCGCTCGAACGGCTGGGACGACATCGGCTACAACTTTCTCGTCGACAAGTACGGCCAGGTCTTCGAGGGCCGCTTCGGCGGCATCGACCGGAATGTGGTCGGCGCTCACGCGGCAGGGTTCAACACCGGCTCGGTCGGAGTTGCGCTGTTCGGCAACTACGACGCGGGAGCCGTGACTCCAGCCGCACGGACCGCTTTGACGCGCTTGCTGGCCTGGCGGCTCGACGTCGGGCACCTCGACCCGATCAGCCTCACCAACTGGACGTCGACGGGGAATCCGCGCTTTCCGACCGGGGCGCCGGTCACCCTGCGCGCGATCTCCGGCCATCGGGACACCGGTTTCACGTCGTGCCCGGGCGGACGCCTCTACGGCGAGCTGAACAACATCGGGCGCATGGTCTCCGAGCTCGGCTTGCCGAAGCTCTACTCCCCGCGCGCGGTCGGCGGGCCCGGCGGGCTGGTGCGCTTCACCGCACGATTGACGGAGCCCTTGCCCTGGAGCGTCGTCGTCACCGACCCGAGCAACACGGTGGTCGCCACCGGCGAAGGCGAGGGAACCGCTGTGGACTGGGTCTGGGATGCGCGCACGGTGCCGGCGGGCCGCTACACGTACGCGATCGACGCTGGTCCCACGGTGCGCCCCGCCACGGGAATCGTCTCGGGGACGGTTCAGCGGGCCGCGCTCACAGCTCTCGCTCGACCCGCGCTCATCACCCCGAACGGAGACGGGCGTCAGGAGACGACCAAGGTGGAGTACAAGATCACCGCCCCGGCGACGGTGACCGCCACAGTCGTGGATTCGCTCGGCGCTCCGCTCGCAACGCTCTTCACGCAGTCGAAGCTCGCGGGTCGTCACACCTTCCGCTGGGACGGAGCCGGTGTGCCGGACGGTCGCTACGGGATCGTGCTCTCCGCGCGGAGCGCCGCCGGCATCGAGACGACGGCGACGGTGACCGTGATCGTCAACCGAGCGCTCGTCGGTGTGCGGATCGTGCCGCAGGTGTTCTCGCCCAACGCCGACGGGCGGTGGGACACGACGCAGTTCCGGTTCGGGCTCAACGGGCCGGCTCGCGTCGTGGTCTCCGTGCAGCGAAAGGGGAAGACACTGGGCCAGGTCTTCGCAGGCCCGCGCCTCGGTGGTCCGCAGGCGATCGCGTGGAACGGTCGCTTCGCGGGACGCCTGGGGGCGGGGGAATACAAGGTCGTCGTGCGGGCCACGACTCCCGTCTCGACGGTCGTCCAGTCGGTCGATTTCGCGCTGGATCTGTCCGCACCCAAGCTGCAGCTCGTGTCGGCGCCCCAGCTCCGGTTCTCGATCAACGAGCCCGCCGACCTCACCGTGACTCTCGACGGGACGCGAGTCGTGAGGGCTCGGCGGCTGACGCCGGGGCGGTTCACGGTTCCTTCCGGCGGCGCATTTACGTCGATCCGTGCCGTCGCCCGCGACTTTGCGGGCAACGAGACCGCGCCGCTATTGCGGTAGCGCCAGCCAGCGGTCGTAGTGTTGCTCGAGCGACTCGAGGAGAGTGACGAGGAGCTCGGCCCGGTCGACGGGCTCGCCCAGCTCGCCGAGGAGCGAAGTGGCGGGTTTCGCGATGTCCTGGGGTAGCTCCGCCGGCTCGACGTTCACGTTGATGCCCACTCCGAGCACGACCCGCCCGTCGCGCGCCTCGGCGAGGATCCCGGCGACTTTCCGGTCGCCGAGGAGGACGTCGTTCGGCAGCTTGATGCGCGGCTCGAGGCCCGTCACGCGGCCGATCGCCTCGGCGCAGGCCTCACCCGCGACGATCGTGAGCTCCGGAAGCCGAGGTGTCTCGACGGCCGGCTCGAGGAGCACGGAGCAGAGGATGCTGACGCCGGGAGGCGAGACCCAGGTGCGGCCCAGGCGCCCCCGCCCCTCGGTCTGCTCTTCCGCGACGGCGACCGCTCCTTCGGCCTGCTCGGGCCCGAGGAGGCGCTGCGTCGAAGGGCACGTCTCCGCGTAGAGATAGGGACGGCCGAAGCGGCCACGGAGCCTCGGCACGACGTTTTCAGCGGCGAGAGTGTCCATCGTCACTAGACTAGGCGGCTCGTGGCAACCCGCCTTGAGACGCCGCTCGGGCGGGCAGAGATCGAGGCGATCCTGCCCCATCGTGAGCCGTTCCTCCTCATCGACGAGGTCGTCGAGCTGGAGCTGGGCGTCCGTGCCGTCGCGCGCAAGACGGTGCGCGCGGACGAGTGGTATCTCGCAGGGCATTTCCCCGGCCGGCCGATCATGCCCGGAGTCCTGATCGTCGAGGCCATGGCGCAGACCGGCGCGGTCGCCGTCCTCTCCGAGGAGGAGAACCGCGGCCGGCTGGCGCTCTTCGCCGGCATCGACGACGTGCGCTTCAAGCGGCTCGTCCAACCCGGAGACGAGCTGGAGCTGACGTGCGTGCTCGAGCGGATCCGGGGACCGATCGGCAAGGGACGCGCGACGGCCCACGTTGACGGTGAGCTGGCCGCGCGCGGAACGCTGACCTTCGCGGTGGACCGAAGTTGATCGGCAGCGCCACAGCGAACGGCCGGGTCTCGATCACGGGCATCGGCTGCAACGCGCCGGAGCGCGTGCTGACGAACGAAGAGCTGTCGAAGATGGTCGACACGTCCGACGAGTGGATCATCGAGCGCACGGGCATCAAGGAACGCCGGGTGGCAGCGGAAGACGAAGCGCTCTCGGACGTTTCGCTGCCCGCAGCCAGGGCCGCGCTCGAGCAGGCGGGAGGCGACGTGGACTCGATCGACCTGGTCATCGTCGCGACGGTTACCCCGGACATGGCATTTCCCTCGACCAGCGCGATCATGGCCGACCAGCTGGGCATGAAGAATGCGGCCGCTTACGACCTGTCGGCCGGCTGCACGGGTTTCGTCTATGCGATCGCGCAGGCGCACAGCATGGTCTCGGCGGGCCTGGCCAACCGGGCGCTCGTCGTCGGCGGCGACCTGCTCTCGAAGATCGTCGACTGGGGGGATCGCAGCACGTGCGTCCTCTTCGGCGACGGCGCCGGCGCCGTCGTGATGGAGCGCGTGTCCCAGGGCGGGTTCCTCGGCTTCGAGCTCGGCGCCGACGGGTCGGGTGGCCCGCAGCTGTACCTGCCGGCCGGTGGCTCCCGCGAGCCGACTTCGGCCGTGACGTTTGCCGAGGGCGAGCACTACGTGAAGATGAACGGCCGCGAGGTCTTCAAGTTCGCCGCCCGGGTGCTCGTCGAATCGGCCGAGAAGGTGCTCGAGAATTCCGGGGTGTCAGTGGAGGACGTCGACGTCTACGTGCCGCATCAGGCGAACGTCCGCATCATCGAGCACGCCAGGAAAAAGCTCGGCATTCCCGAAGAGCGCACTGTGGTCAACGTCGACCGGTACGGCAACACGTCGTCCGGCTCGATCCCGCTCGCGCTCGCCGACGCAGAGGCCGACGGGCGGTTGCGGCCGGGAGAGCTCGTGCTGATGACCGGCATGGGAGCGGGCCTGACTTGGGGCTCGGCCTTGATCGAGTGGACTGCAAACGGAAAGGTTGGCTCATGAAGGTCGCATTCTGCTTCCCCGGACAGGGCTCGCTCGAAGTGGGCATGGGCCGTGAGATCGCCGAATCGGTGCCCGAGGCGATGGATGTCTTTCGCCGAGGAAGCGAGGCCTCCGGGCTCGACCTCGAGCGTTTGTGCTTCGAGGCGCCGCTCGACGAGCTCGTGCGCACAGACGTCCAGCAGCCCGCGCTGGTCGCTACGAGCCTCGCCGTCCTTGCTGCGTTGAACGCGCGAGGGCTGCACCCCGACTTCGTCGTCGGCCACTCGGTCGGCGAGTTCACGGCGCTCGCGGCGGCGAGCTCCCTCGACGTCGCGGAGTCGATCGGCCTCGTTCGTGAACGTGGCCTCGCAATGGACGAGGCGGCCCGTGTCAGCAACGGCTCCATGGCCGCAATCCTCGGTCTCGACGACGCCGTCGTCGAGGAGCTCTGTTCCGAGATCGACGGAGTCTGGCCCGCGAACTACAACTGCCCGGGCCAGATCGTCGTCTCCGGAACTCAGGCGGCAGTGGACGAGCTCTGCAAGAGGGCGGAAGTGGCCGGCGCGCGGCGCACGGTGAAGCTCAAGGTCTCAGGTGCGTTTCACAGTCCCCTGGTGGCGCGCGCGGCCGATCGGCTGCGACCGGCGCTGGAGCGCGTCCGCTTCAAGGATCCCGTGGCGCCGTTCATGTCGACGGTCACCGCCAAGATCGAGCCTGCGCACAGGATGGCGACTCTGCTCGTCGAGCAGCTCACTGCGCCGGTGAAGTTCACGCAGGCCGCGCGTGGGCTCATCGAGGAAGGCGCCAAGGTCTTCGTCGAGGTCGGTCCGAGCAACGTGCTGTCAGGTCTCCTGAAGCGGATCGACCGCACAGTGAAGGCCGTGTCGGTGAACAACCTCGCCGGGCTCAAAAAGGTCGAGGAGACAATCTCCGCTGCCTAGCGACGCGTTCTGCTCGCTCGAGGGAAAGACGGCCCTCGTCACCGGAGGGTCTCGTGGCATCGGCCGGGCGATCGCGGTCGAGTTTGCCCGCGCAGGCGCCGACGTCGTCATCGGCTACCGCTCTGGTGCGGAGGAGGCCGAGGCCGTCGCAGCCGAGATCGGAGGCCGCGCCGTGCAGGCGGACGTGGCCGACCCCGAGCAGGCGAAGGCACTCGTCGAGGAGGCGGGCGAGATCGCGATCCTCGTCAACAACGCAGGCCTCACCCGTGACGGCGTGCTCGCGCGCATGACCGATGCCGACTGGCGCGATGTAATCGAGACCAACCTGAGCAGCGTCTTCTACACCTGTCGCGCCGCGTCGCGGGGAATGATGAAGCGGCGTGGCGGCGCGATCGTGAACATCTCGAGCATCGTCGGGCTGCGCGGCAACTGGGGCCAGACCAACTACAGCGCGTCGAAGGCCGGGATCATCGGCTTCACGAAGTCGCTCGCGCGCGAGCTCGGCAGCCGTGGCGTGCGCGCGAATGTCGTCGCCCCGGGGTACGTGAAGACCCGCTTGACGGACGAGCTCCCGGAAGAAGCCCGCGAAGCCATGCTCGGCAATACCCCTCTCGGCCGCCTGGGCGATCCGGAGGACGTCGCCGGAGCTGTACGTTTCCTTTGTTCCGACGAGGCCTCGTTCATCACGGGCGAGGTGCTGCTCGTCGACGGAGGGCTGGGAATGTGACGAACGGATCGCTGAACGGACGCCGACGCGTCGTCGTGACGGGCATGGGCGCCGTGACGCCGCTCGGCAACGACGTCGAGTCGACGTGGGACAACCTCGTGGCCGGGAAATCCGGTGCGGCGGACATCGAACAGTGGGACGCCAGCGAGTACCCGGTCAACTTCGCGTGCGAGCTGAAGGATTTCGATCCGCGTCAGTGGCTCGACCATAAGCAGGCACGGCGCATGGATCGCTTCGCGCAGATGATCGTGGCCGCGGCTCGTCAGGCCGAGGAGGACTCGGGGCTCGACGTCGAGTCCGAAGCCGAGCGCATCGGCGCCTCGATCGCCACCGGAATCGGGGGGCTCAAGGCTTTTCAGGACTGTTACGACCAGCTTCTGAAGCGCGGCCCCGACCGCGTGAACCCGTTTTCGATCCCACAGATCATCCCGAACATGGGCGCTGCCTGGGTCTCGATGGAGCTCGGCACGCGCGGGCCGCTCTCGTCGCAGTGCACCGCGTGCGCGGCGTCCAACATGGCGATCGGCGAGGCGGGCGACATGATCCGGCTCGGCCGCGCCGACGCCGTCTTCGCCGGCGGCACCGAGGCCGGCGTGACCTCGGTCGGTATCGCCGGGTTCAGCGCGATGCGCGCGCTCTCACGCAGGAACGACGCGCCGGAAAAGGCGAGCCGGCCCTTCGACGCCGGGCGTGACGGCTTCGTGATGGGCGAGGCGGGCGCGGTGATCCTGCTCGAGGAGCTCGAACATGCCAAGGCGCGGGGCGCCAAGATCTACGCCGAGATCCTCGGCTACGGGCTTTCGTCCGACGCGAAGCACGTCTCGGAGCCCGATCCGACCGGAGCGAACCCGGCGCGTGCGATGAGGATGGCCCTGGCCGACGCAGGGATCCAGCCGGAGGACATCGACTACATCAACGCTCATGGCACCTCGACCCCGCTCGGCGATGCGAGCGAGACGAAGGTGATCAAGCTCGCACTCGGCGAGGAGGTCGCCCGAGCCACGCCGGTGTCGTCGACGAAGGGCGCCACGGGCCATTGCCTGGGAGCGTCCGGGGCCGTGGAGGCGGTCTTCACGATCCTCGCCGTGAACAAGAACACGCTTCCACCGACGATCAACTACGAGACGCCCGACCCGGCGTGCGACCTGGACTACGTGCCGAACGAGTCCCGCGAGGCCGACGTGAAGGTTGCGGTCTCGAACTCATTCGGCTTCGGCGGGCACAACGCGTGCATCGTCTTTCGTGAGCTCGACGAATAACCTCGTGCAGCGCTGGGCCACTTTCGACTGCTACGGGACGCTGATCGACTGGAACGGCGGGATCAGCGGAGAGCTCGAGCGCATGTTCGGCGCCGAGGCTGCTCCGCGCCTGCTCCAGCGCTACCACGAGCTGGAGCCCGAGCTCGAGTCGGAGACCTACCGCAGCTACCGAGAAGTCCTGACCCTCGCCCTCGAGGAGCTCCTCCGCGAGGAGGGCCTGCAGCCGCCGGAGGGCGAGGCCGGCGCATTGGCCCGCTCGCTGCCGGACTGGCAGCCGTTTCCCGAGGTGCCCGCGGCGCTGGCGGAGCTAAGGAACCGCGGCTGGAAGCTCGCCATCCTCTCGAACAGCGACCGCGATCTGATCGCTGCGTCCCAGAAGCAGCTCGGCGTTCCCTTCGACCTCGCCGTGGTGGCGGAGGACGTCCAGTCCTACAAGCCTGCCCACGCCCACTGGGAGCGCTTCTTCGAGGCGACGACGGCTGACCGGGAGCATCACGTCCACGTCGCCGCGAGCCTCTTCCACGACGTCGCACCCGGGAAGGAGCTCGGGCTGCGAACGATCTGGGTCAACAGGCTCGGCGAGCAGGCCGAGCCGGAGCCGGACCGCGAGCTGCCCGATCTCTCGGCGCTCCCCGACACCGCCGACGAGCTGGTTCCCGAATGAGCTCGGTTCTGGTCCGCAGCGTTCGAGAGAACGAGGTCGAAGCGGCGGCGGAGGTGTTGAACGAGCATTCCCGCCGGCTCTACGGGACCGCCGACACCACTCCCGCGGAGCTGCGCGAAGACTGGTCGGCACCAGAGGTGGACTTTCCGGACAACGTGCTCGTCGCGGAGGTGGAGGGTCGGCTCGTCGGCTACGCCGATGTCATTCCACACGGTGAGACGGCGTGGCTCGATGTTCGAGGGACCGACTCCAGGTCGTATGACCCGCTGCTCGAGGCGATCGCCCGACGCGCGGACACCCTCGGCCGTGACAACGTGCGCGGCTGGGCGCCAGAGATCGATCGCGACCTGCAGGAGGCTTACGACCGGGCAGGCTTCCGCCCGTTCCGGCACTCGTTCCGGATGGAGATCGAGCTCGGCGGCGACGTACCGGAGCCCGAATGGCCCGACGGCTTCTCCGTCCGTCCCTTCCGTGCAGGTGACGAGCGGGCGGCGTGGGAGGTGCAGCAGGACTCCTTCGCAGACACCTGGGGATTCACGCCCGACCCGTTCGAGACGTGGGCCCACTGGAACATGGGTGAGTACTTCCATCCCGAGCACTGGTTCTTCGTGGAGACGGGCGACGACGTGGCCGCGATCGCTCTCTGCAGGCAGCCGGAGAGTGAGCCTGGATTGGGTTGGGTGAACATCCTGGGGGTCAGGCCCGCCTATCGCCGCCGCGGCCTGGCGATCGCGCTGCTCCAGCACGTGTTCGCGCACTTCGCCGGCCAAGGTCTGAAAACGGTGGGTCTTGGGGTCGACGCCGAAAACCCGACCGGTGCCGTGCGGCTCTACGAGCGGGCCGGGATGCACGTAGCGCGGCGAGACATTCGCTTCGAGCGAGTTACGGGATAATCGCGGCATGGCCGCCAAGATCGACGTCTCCATCGAGCACCGCAACCTTCCCGAGGAAGCGCGGGACGAGACGCCGCACCCGAACACGTGCCCGAAGTGCGACTCGCACTACAGAGACGACGAGCTCGAGGCCAACCTGCGCGTTTGTCCCCACTGCGGGTTCCACTTTCCGGTTCGGGCCCGCGAGCGGGTCACTCAGGTGGCCGATGAGGACACGTTCGAGGAGGAGGCGGCCGACCTGCGCTCGGAGAATCCGCTCGACTTCTTCGACGTGCGCCCGTACCCGGAGCGCCTGGTCGAGGCCGAGCTGGGGACGGGGCTCGGCGATGCGATGATCATCGGACGCGCGGCGATCGAGGAACGCCCGTGCGAGCTCGCGGTCATGGACTTCTCCTTCATGGGGGGCTCCATGGGCAGCGTCGTCGGCGAGAAGTTCAGCCGCGCCGCGGAGAGCGCGATCGAGAGTCGCGTGCCCCTGATCTCGATCACCGCGTCCGGCGGCGCGCGCATGCAGGAGGGCATCCTCTCGCTGATGCAGCTGCCGAAGACGGTCTGCGCCGTGGAGGACCTCCGCGACGCCCGCTGCGGCTTCATCAGCGTCATGGCCCATCCGACCACGGCGGGTGTCCTGGCGAGCTTTGCCAGCCTCGGTGACGTCTGCGTGGCAGAGCCGGGTGCCCTGCTCGCCTTCACCGGCCCGCGCGTCGTTCAGGGGACGACCCGCGAGAAGCTGCCCGAGGACTTCGGCCTGGCCGAGTCCAACTTCCGCTACGGGCACGTCGATGCGATCGTGCCCCGGCCCGAGCTGCGCGGCTTCCTCGCGAAGCTCCTGCGCCTCTTCTCACATGCCGGGTGAAGCCGAGCTTCGTCTTCGCGAGCGGCTGAGCCGTCTCCGCAGCCTGCCGCTGCTGCGGGGCCCGCGGCTGTCCGGTGAGCTCGAGCGCCTGCAGCGTCAGCTCGAGCGCATCCAGGAGGGCGCCACCGACGAGGAGGTCTGGAAGTTCGTCGAGCTCGCGCGGCACGATGACCGCCCGTACACGCTCGATTACGTCGAGCGCTTGTTCGAAGACTTCGTCGAGCTGCACGGAGACCGGGCCCGCGCGGAGGATCCCGCTCTCGTGACCGGGCTCGGAAGCTTTGACGGTCGCACGGTGGCCGTGATCGGGCACCAGAAGGGTCGCGACGCGGGGGAGCGGGCGCAGCGGAATTTCGGGATGGCCTATCCCGAGGGTTACCGCAAGGCCATGCGAGCGATGGACATCGCCCAACGCCACGGCTTCCCGCTCATCACGTTCGTCGACACGCCCGGTGCGTATCCGGGAGTGGCGGCCGAGCAGCACGGCCAGGGCGGTGCGATCGCCCGCTCGCAGGCGTTGATGGCGAGGCTGACCGTTCCCACGGTGGCCTGCATCATCGGCGAGGGCGGTTCGGGCGGCGCGATTGCGATTGCGCTCGCAGACCGCGTGCTCATGCAGCAGAACGCGATGTACAGCGTGATCTCGCCCGAAGGCTGCGCGATGATCCTCTGGCGAGACGGGGCGGAGAAGATGAAAGCGGCCGCGGCGCTCAAGCCCGATGCGCTGCATTGCCACGAGCTCGGAGTGATCGACGTGATCGTCCCCGAGCCCGAGGGCGGCGCCCACACGGATCACGACGAATCGGCCGCTCTGCTCGGTGAAGTGATCAGAAACGCCCTCGAAGAGCTGACCGGGGTTCCCGGAGAGGATCTGCGCCGCAGACGCCGCGACCGGTTCCGCTCGCTCGGAATTTACGGCGCCAGGGCGAGCTCGGAAACACACGCCGCCCCCGCTCGCTGAGCGGCCTCGACGAGTTATCCACAGTTTCAACAGGGGAAAGCCGTCCACAGCGTCCACAGTGTTATCCCCCGTTCCAAGAAGCGCCGAGGCCGGCGATTTAGCCGGCCTCAGACGCTGACCCCCTGATGGTGGGACGAGCTTTTCGAGACATATCGTCCCGACTCCCAAGTCATGTATCGCCGCCGGCGCGAAATGCAAACATCGCCTGCTCATCGGAGGTTTCCGACCCGACGTTCTCAGGTACAAGATGGGCATGCCTCGAGCGATCTGGAGCGGAACGATCTCGTTCGGACTGGTCAGCGTGCCCGTGAAGATGTACTCGGCGATCGACTCCAAGGAGTTGAAGTTCCACTTCCTCCACAAGGACGATCTGACCCCGATCGGCTACGACAAGGTGCGCAAAGACACAGGCGAGCATGTCGACGCCGACGAGATCGTCCGCGGGTTCGAAATCGAGAAGGGCCGGTTCGTTCCACTCGAGGACGAGGACCTCGATCGGCTCGACATCGAGCTCACGCACTCGATCGACATCTGCGACTTCGTCGCGCTCGACGAGATCGACCCGATCTATTTCCGCAAGGCGTACTACCTCGTTCCGCAGGACGGGGCAGAGAAGCCCTATCGCCTCCTGGTCAAGGCGCTCGACGAGACCGGGAAAGTGGGCATCGCGAAGGTGGTCATCCGCAACAAGGAGCACCTCGCTGCGCTCCGCCCTTATGAAGGCGTGCTCCTGCTGGAGACCATGTACTACCCCGACGAGATTCGTCAGGCGGAGAAGGTCGACGGCAGAGGCCGGCTCCAGAAGGCCGAGGTCGAGATGGCGACGTCCCTCGTCGAAAACCTCAGCGACTCGTTCAAGCCGGAGAAATACGACGATCGCTACCGCAAAGAGCTGCTCAGCCTGATCCGGGCGAAGGCCAAGGGAAAGAAGCTGCCCGAGGCGGAAGCCGGGGAAGACGAGGGGGAGGTCGTCGACCTGATGGCCGCGCTCCGTGAGTCGGTCGAGCAGACGCAGAAGAAGCAGAAGAAGCGCACGCGCGGCAAGAAGGTGGCTCGCAAGGCAAGCTAGTTGAGTGGCCAAGGCGAAGCTCGCCGAGTACAAGCGCAAGCGCGACCCGAAGAAGACCCCGGAGCCGTTCACCGGCCGCAAGGCCGGCCAGGAGCCCATCTTCGTCGTGCAGCGACACGACGCGAGCCGGCTCCACTACGACTTCCGGCTGGAGCGGGACGGAGCGCTCGCCAGCTGGGCGGTGCCCAAAGGCGTACCGCTCGAGCCCGGCCAGCAGCATCTCGCCGTTCACGTCGAGGACCATCCGCTCGAGTACGCGACCTTCGAGGGTGAGATCCCGAAGGGGCAGTACGGAGCCGGCACCGTCGAGCTCTGGGACCAGGGGACCTACGAGCTCGTCGAGGAGAAGAAGAACGGCGGCCTGACTGTTCGTCTCCACGGCAAGCGTCTCGAAGGGACCTACGCGCTCGTGCCGGCCAAGCTCTCTGGTGACCCGAGGAACTGGCTGATCATCCGGAAGCGCGATCAGGACGGCGCCGTATCCAGCGAGGCTCCTCGGCGCAACTACGCCCCCATGCTCGCGACGCTCTCCGACGACGTCCCCCGGGGCGCAGGCTGGACGTTCGAGATCAAATGGGACGGCTATCGCATCATCGCGACCGTGGCCGGGAGCGAGGCGGAGCTTCGGACGCGGAAGGACCAGGACTACACGGAGCGCTTCGCGAACGTGGCCAAGGAGCTGGCGAAAGCGCTCAAGACGCCCGACTGCGTCGTGGACGGGGAAGTGTGCGCCCTCGACGAGAACGGCCGCCCGAGCTTCTCGGCCATGCAGCAGGGCAAGACCGGGACGCCGATCGTCTACTTCGTTTTCGACCTGCTCGAGGTGGAGGGTGAGCCGGTCATCGACCTGCCGCTCGTCGAGCGGAGAAAACGGCTCGAGAAGCTGCTCGACAAGAGGAACAAGACCGTCCGGTTCTCCGAGAGCTTCGACGACGGGCGGGCACTGCTCCGGGCCGCCAAGCAGCAGAAGCTCGAGGGGATCATGGCCAAGCGGCTCGAGTCGAAGTACCTGCCCGGCAAGCGCACGCGCGACTGGCTCAAGATCAAGCCGCACGGCCGCCAGGAGTTCGTGATCGCGGGCTACACACGGGGTCAGGGCCGGCGTGTCGGGGACGCTCGGATCCCTGGTGCTCGGCGCCTATCGCGGCGGTGAGCTCGTCTACGTCGGCAACGTCGGCACCGGGTTCACGGAACAGGAGATCGAGCGCCTCCTGAAGGTGCTCAAGCCACTTCAGCGGGACAAGGCGCCTTTCCCTGAACTGCCGAAGATGCCGAGGGTGCGCAAGGGCGACGTGGTCTGGGTCGAGCCGAAGCTGGTGGCCGAAGTCGAGTTCGTCGAGTGGACGCACGACGGCCGGCTACGAGCGCCTGCCTACAAGGGGCTTCGCGACGACAAGGACCCGCGAGACGTGCGCATCGAAGAGCCGATGGCGACCGAGATCCGCAAGGGCAAGCGCGTCCTCAAGCTTTCGAATCTCGACAAGCCCTTCTGGCCGGACGAGGGCATCGCCAAGGGTGATCTGCTCTCGTACTACCAGTCGGCGGCCGACGTGCTCGTCCCGCACCTGAAGAACCGGCCCTTCACGATGAAGCGCTACCCCGACGGCTGGCAGGGCGAGTTCTTCTTCCAGAAGGACGCGCCCAAGCACATGCCGGAGTGGATCGAGACGCGCGAGATCGACGTCTCGACTCGCGAGAGCCCGCGCCGCACCAAGCGCATCCGCGCCCCTCTCGTCAACGACGAGCTTGCGCTCCTCTGGATGGTGAACATGGGCTGCATCGACATGAACACGTGGTACTCGCGGGTCGACAAGCCCGAGCGGCCCGACTGGGTGCTCTTCGACCTCGATCCGTCGCCTGACGTGGGCTTCAAAGAGACCGTGCAGGTCGCGCTGCTCGTGAAGCAGGCGCTCGATGCGCTCCAGCTCGACAGCTTCGTCAAGACGAGCGGCGCCGACGGCATCCATGTCCTGGTGCCGATCTCCAGGCGCTACACCTATGCGGACACGCGCCGGTTCTCGGCGATCATCGCGGGGGCGCTTGCCCGTTCCTACCAGGGCCTCGTCACGACGGAGTGGACGAAGGCGAAACGGCGCGGAGTCCTCATCGACTCGAACCAGAACGGCGAAGGGAAGACGATCGCGTCGGTCTACTCGGTGCGGCCGAAGGCGGGCGCGCCCGTCTCGACGCCGTTGCGCTGGGACGAGGTGACCGAGGATCTCGACCCCGCAGACTTCACGATGGATGTCGTGCTCGACCGCGTACGGAAGCACGGCGACCTCTTCGCGGGCGTGCTCACGACGAAGCAGTCGCTGACGACCGCGCTGAGGCTCAGCTAGACGGCAAGCCGCGTTTTTTGCCAACCCTTCGGGTGGGCGTTCCTAGACAGCGATCGTCGTGCTCCGCCTCCCGGACGAACGGCCGCCGGAGCCGGGCTTTGCCGGCGGGAGGCGCACAACGGAGAGGGGAACGCTTGAGCTGCGCACCAACCGCCGGCTCCTTCTCCACCTCGAGAGACGGCGATCGACTCGGGCGAGCGCTCGCGGGCGAGCACGCGCTCCAAGGCCTCGACGCATTTCGGATCGAGCGACGAGCCGCTCTCCGCGCGCAGGAGTGCGACAGCGCGCTCGTGCGTCCATGCCTCTCGATAGACACGCTTTGACATCAGCGCGTCGTAGACGTCGCAGACGGCGAGGATCCGTGCGTCGAGCGAGATCGCCGAGTCGCTGATGCCGTGGGGATAGCCCGAGCCGTCGAGCCGCTCGTGGTGATCCCGGACGAGGTGGCGAACGTCCCTGCCGAAGCCGAGGTCGCCGAGCATCCGGTCTCCCCAGTCGGAATGACGCTTGACCACCGAGAACTCCTCGTCCGTCAGCGGGCCCGGTTTCTGGAGGATCGAGTCAGGCACGGAGAGCTTCCCGATGTCGTGGACGAGAGAGCCTGTCGCCAGCGAGCGGACCCGTACGGGCGAGAGGTCGAGCTCTTCGCCGACCTGGACGGCGAGCAGCGCAACCCGGCGCGTATGAGCCTCGGTGTACGCGTCCTTCTCGGCGAGGCGAACGGTGAGCGCCCGCACGTGTGAGCCGAGATACGCCTCCTCCGTCGTGACGAGCTCTGCGCCGGAGAGATCGCCCGCGAGTGGCCGTGACTGAGCCCCGCGACGAAGGTCGAGCGCGACGGGAACTCCGACGAGGATGATGCCCAGCAGCTCGAAGCCGTGACCGAGCCACCATCCGAGCTCGAAGTACTGGAGCAGCATGGCGGGTGGCACGGCGGCAGCCAGCCACGCGATGCCGACAACGACGAGCAAGTCGGCGCGCCGGCGGGTGAGGAGGAACGTGCGCAGGGCGCGTAGTCCCAGGAGGGTGTAGAAGGCGAGCCCGATTACGAGCAGCGCCAGTGCAGACGTGCTGCGCGCCTCCGGAACCGCGGGCACGAGGGAGGGGATCAGCAGGCCGGACAGTCCGAGCGCGACGATCGAGGCGAGCAGCACGCCCTGCAGGATCAGCAAAGTCCGAACGCCGTTTGCGCGACGGAAGGCGGGCAACGCCGAGAGGGCGAGGATCGCCCCGCCGATCGGCAGAGTCGCACCGCCCGTGAACGCGACGACGCCGTTGTCACCGAAGATGATGCCGGGGGTCGCGATCCCGTGGAGCGCGAGGAGCGCCGCCATCGCGGAGAAGGCGGTCCCGACGAGCACGGTCCGGGTGTCGCGCCGGCGCGCGCCGATGATCGTCAGCGCGACGGCTGCCGCTGCGGCGGGAAGTGCGGTCAGGCCGACGCCGACGAAATGGACGTCCGCGCCGAACTGGACCTGCTCGCGCGAGAAGAAGTGCATCGCCGCGAGCGGGACGGCCGCGAGGCCGGCTCCGAGGGCGAGGACTGGGACGATGCTCTCTCTGGGGCTGCGCCGCATTGCCACAAAGAGATCGGGTGGCTGGGGGGCCTGGCCATCCCTCGAACGAGGGATGCGTGCCAACCGTCACGCTCGGCGGAGCGTGAACTCGTACACGGAGCCGACGACGTCGAAGCCGAGCTTCTCGTACAGCTGCTTCGGCCAGTCCGCTTCATCCGCCAGTAGAAAGGTCAGGTCGTGACCCTCGGCCTCGGCGGCCGCGAGCGCTCCCGAGACCACGGCTCGGGCCAGGCCCTTGTTCCGGAAGCGCTCGAGGGTCTGCACGGCCTCGATCTGAGCGGTTCGCCCGTCGGAGTAGAGGTCGCAGTAGGAGGCGAGCACGCCGTCGACGCGGGCGGCGAAGAAGCGAGCGCCGTCGGCAGCGAGGACCTCCTTGTGCTCGGTGAGCTGTCGAATCACGTCATCGTCGCTTCCGAAGTCCTTTCGCATCGCCTCGGCCCAGACCGGAGCGAGCGTCTCGGCGTCGACCTCCTCGACGAACGAGATGTCCACCTCGCGGTCGGCCGGCCGCCGGTGCGGTTGGACGAGATCGCGCTCGACGTGCCAGCCGAGCGCCTGAAACTCGCCCGCCAGCCGTTCGCCCGCCGCCTCGTCGAGCACCTCGACCTTCCGGTGGCGGAGCCCGGCTCCGCCGAGTAGCTCGTCGGCCTCCGCCGCGAGGGCTCCCGCGGTGGCCCCGTCCAGGTCCCGCTCCACGAGGAGGTAGTTCAGGCTCCAGACGCGCGGTAGCTCTTCGTAGAGCAGTGCCGTTCCGAACCGCCCCGTCGGCCCGGTGCGCGTGACCCGGATGGCGTGGTCGCGGAGGAAGGCGGCGCAGCGAGCGGCCTCATTCATCTCGCAGGCCCCGAGGATGGCCGAGCATTCCGAGCTCCGCGATGTCGCGCCGGAAGAAGAGCGAGACGGTCCAGTCGGCGACGACGCGGAGCTTCCGCGAGAACAGCGGTAGCTGGTACAGGTGGTAGGTGCGCGTTATGAACCAGCCGAGGAAGCCGCGAACGAGCAGGCCCATGACATCGGCAATGCCCTTGTAGCGGCCCAGCGTCGCCACCTGGCCCAGCGTGCGGTAACGGTATGGCCTCGGTGTCCCCTGGAGGTTCTTCGCCAGCCGCCTGGCCTGGCGCAGCGCGTGCTGTGAGGTCGGCGGATCGGGGTGACCGGGTGTCGCCTCGTTGGGCACGCGAGCGCCGTCGCCGAGCGCCCAGACAGCGTCGTGTCCTTCGACGCGGAGGGTCTCGTCAACCCGTACGCGGCCGCGCTCGTCGAGCGGTAGCCCGAAGTCCTCGAGCAGCGGGCTCGGGCGGTTGCCGGCCGTCCACACGAGCGTGCTGGTGAGGATGCGCTCACCGTTCGAGAGCGTGGCCGCGTGTGGTTCGAGTCGCTCGAGCTTGGTCTCCACCTTGATCTCGACTCCACGCCGCGTGAGCTGCGCAGCCGCGTAGTCGCCGAGGCGGGTCGGGATCTCGGGCAGGATCTTGGGAGCTGCGTCGACCAGGACCCACCGGGTCGGCTCGCCTCGGAGTGACGGATAGTGGCGCAGGGCGTCCCGCACGAGGTCGGCCAGCTCGGCGAGTGCTTCGACCCCTGCGTAGCCCGCGCCGATGAAGACGAAGGTCAGCTCGCGGCGCCGATGGGTCTCGTTGGCGGCCGCGGCCGCGGCTTCCAGCCTCCGGAGGACGTGGTTCCGGAGGTGAATCGCATCCGCGAGATCCTTGAAGCCGAGGCCGTGGTCGGCAAGCCCGGGGATCGGCAGCACGCGGGCTACGGATCCGACTGCGACGACGACCTGCGTGTAGCCGATCGGGAACACGCCGTCGTCAGTCTCGACCCGGAGGATCCGTCGTTTCGTGTCGAGCTCGGCGGCGTGTCCGAGCAGCAGCTCCGCGTGCGGGCACATCAGCCTCAGTGGGACCACCGCGTGCCGGGGCTCGAGCGTGCCGGAGGCGGCTTCCGGGAGGAGCGGCGTGAAGAGCATGAAGTTCTCGGGGCTGACGATCGTTGCGCCACGCTTCCGCAAAAGCCGCGCGACGTACGCGCCGGCGAACCCGCCGCCGACGATCAGTGTCCCTCCCTTCGCCTCGCGCGCCATCACGGCCGTTCTACCATCGCTGCTCATGACCGGCACCCAGGTGTCTGTGATCGGCAGTGGTGAGGAGAACGCGGCTCGGGCCGAAGAGGTCGGCCGCCTGCTGGCCGCACGAGGCTGCACGGTCGTCACCGGCGGTCTCGGCGAAGTCATGGCCGCGGCGGCTCGCGGTGCGAAAGCGGCCGGCGGGACGACGATCGGCATCCTCCCGGGCGAGCGCCTGGCAGACGCGAACGAGTGGGTCGACTATGCCGTCGCGACCGGTATCGGCCACGCGCGCAACCTCGCCGTGGTCGCTTCCGGACAAGCCGTCATCGCCGTCGGGGGCAGCTGGGGGACTCTCGCGGAGATCGCCTTCGCGCGCACTCTTGGCCGGCCCGTCGTCGTCCTCGAGCCTGGGTGGCAGGTCGCAGGGGACGGCATCGAGCGCGCGGAGTCCCCCGAACAAGCGGTCGACCTCGCCCTAGCCCACCTCTAGAAGCCGCCGCTCGAGGAATTTCCGCTCGACCGGGTTCGGGTCCAGCGCCAGGGCCTTTCGGTAGGCGTCTGCCGCCTCGGGGCGCCGGCCGAGGCGCCGCAGGAGATCGGCCCGTGCAGCGTGCAGTAGGTAGTAGTCATGGAGGCCGTCGATCGCGGCGATCAGGTCCAGCCCCTCTTCAGGGTCTCTGGCCAACGCGACGGCGACCGCTCGGTTGAGCTCGACGATCGGCGACGGCGCTATCCGGGCGAGCTGTTCGTAGAGCGTGGCGATCGCCGTCCAATCGGTCTGCTCCGCCTCGAGGCTGTCTGCATGGACGGCAGAGATCGCTGCTTGCAGCTGGTAGGGACCGGGCCGACGGAGACGAATCGCCCGCTCCAGGATGCGGCGGCCCTCCTCGATGCGGGCCGAGTTCCAGAGCGACCGGTCCTGATCCTCGAGCAGGACGAGCTCGCCTTCCGGGCCGGTGCGGGCCTCGCGCCGCGAGTCGTGGAAGAGCATCAGCGCGAGCAGCCCGAGAACCTCCGGCTCGTCCGGCATCAGGACCGCGATCAGCTTTCCGAGCCGAATCGCCTCGTCGCAGAGCTCACGCCGAACCAGATCGTCGCCCGCAGTCGCCGCGTAGCCCTCGTTGAAGACGAGGTAGAGAACCGCGAGCACCGGCTCGAGCCGATCGGTGAGCTGCTCGTCCGGGGGAACGCGAAACGGGATTCCGGCCTGCCTGATCTTGCTCTTCGCCCGTACGAGGCGCTGGGCCATGGTCGACTCGGCAATCAGGAACGCGCGCGCGATCTCGACGGTGGTCAGGCCGCCGACCTCGCGGAGGGTGAGCGCCACTTGCGCCTCGGCGGCCAGGGCGGGATGGCAGCACGTGAAGACGAGGGCGAGCCGCTCGTCGGGAATCGTGCTCACCTCGTCCTCGGCTTCGGGCAGCTCGGCGAGTCGCTGGAGAAGCTCCGTCTTACGCGCCAGTGTCTGGTCGCGACGAATGCGGTCGACGGCGCGGTTGCGGGCCGTCGTGACGATCCACGCGCCTGGATTCCGGGGCTCGCCTTCATTCGGCCACCGTTCCAGCGCCGTGGCGAAGGCCTCCTGAACCGCATCCTCGGCGAGGTCGAAGTCGCCGAGGATGCGGATGAGGATTGCGACCGCATGCGCCCACTCCTCCCGAAAGACGCGTTCGACCGCGCTCAACGCTCGACGATCGGACGCACCTCGATGGAGCCGTACTCGGCCGCTGGGATCTTGGCCGCGAACGCGAGCGCGGTGTCCAGATCGGGCAGCTTGATGTCGAACAAGCCGCCGATCTGCTCCTTGGTCTCGGCGAAGGGGCCGTCGGTGACGAGCACCTCGCCGTCACGGACTCGCACGGTCTTCGCCGTCCGGATGTCGTCGAGCTCCTTGCCGTCGAACTCCGGGTCAGCCTTGCCCAGCTCCTCGAAGAGCGCGTACCACTTGGGCAGCGACTCCTCGCTCGCCTTGGCCGCTTCTTCCTCGGAGAGGTCGAACCAGGGCTCCTGTTCGCTATAGACCAGCAACGAGTAGCGCATCTCAGCTCTCCTCTCGGACGTAGACGGGCCTTACTTCGATCGCCCCATGCTCCGAGGCCGGGATCTCGGCGGCCAGCCGGCACGCGTCGTCGATCGATTCGCACTCGAGGATGTAGTAGCCGCCGAGCGCCTCCTTCACCTCGGCGTAGGGCCCGTCGGTGACGAGGCGGTCGCCGTTTCTCGCTCGGACCGTGGTCGCGGCGCCGGTCGTTTCGAGCTCGGCTCCGCCGACGACTTCGTCCCTCTTCGAGAAGGACATGTATCGCTCCATGGCTGCCTGGCGCTCGTCGTCGCTCAGGCCTTCCCAGGCGTCTTCGCTTCCGTAGATCAGGGCTAGAAATTCCATCGGTCTCCTTTTTCTCAGCTGTCGCGCAGTCGTCCGAGCATCGTCTCACGCACGAGCATGAGCTCCGGCCGCGCGAAGGGGTCGTGATGGCGGAGCTCGTCGGTGATCGCGCGCTGCTTCGCCGTCTCGCGCTCCACCAGGTTCCTCTTAAAGCGCTTCACCGTCTCGCCTCCTTTCCGTCGTTGTCACAGGTACGACGAACGGAGAGGCGTCAGATCGACAGCATCCTCTGCAGAAGCGTCAGGGCGCCTTTCTTGTCGAGGGGCTCGTTCAGGTTCCCGCACTTCGGGGACTGGACGCACGAGGGGCAGCCGGCCTCGCAAGGGCAGCCCGCGAGCATGCGCGCCGTGTCCTCGACCCAGCCTTCGAAGGCGTCGAACCCACGCTCGGTGATCCCGACGCCGCCGGCGTGGCCGTCGTAGACGAAGATCGTCGGCCGGCCGGTCTGGAAGTGGATGTTCGTCGAGAGCCCGCCGATGTCCCAGCGATCGCACATCGCCCACAGCGGCAGGATCGCGATCATGGCGTGCTCGGCGGCGTGCAGGGTCCCGAGCAGCGTCGGCATCCGCTCGAGGCCCTCGAGTTGCTCGGGCTCCGGGACGTACCAGACGGCCTCGGTCTCGAACGTCGTCTCGGGAAGGTCGAGAGGCACGAGCTCGATCGTCGACTGGTCGCGGATCGACTTCTTCTGGTAGCCGACGACCTGCTCGGTGACGCTGACGCGGCCGAACGCAAGGTCGAGGCCGAGCCGGCTCTCGGCGCGGAGGGTCTGCTCGATCGCGGTCGTCGACTCCTTCTTCGCCTGCGTGTAGTAGTCGCCGGTGAACGGCTCGATGATCGCGCTCCGCGACGTGAGGTCGAGCGCGACGACTCGGTACTGCTCGCCGAGGTGCAGGTAGATCGCGCCTTCGTGCACCGTCGAGTACGCCTTCTCGTGCTCGACGGCGCCGAGCACCGAACCGGACTCGGCCTCGACGACGGAGAAGACGTCCGGGCTCGTCGAGCGCAGGCCGAAGCGGCCGGCGGGGTAATCACGGCCGTCCCAGACGTAGCCGGCGTCTGTTTTCTTCAGGTCCGGATGCTGGGCTGCGCGACGCAGGGCCTCGGGGCCGAGGATCTCGGCGTCGGCCTCGTCGAGAGGCGCTTCGAACGCGGCGGCCGCCACGTGGCCGTCGAGGACGCGCGGGTTCTCGTGATCGAGGATCGCGGCCTCCACGCGGCGGTTGAGGAGCATCTCGGGCTCGCGCATGAAGTACTGGTCGAGCGCGTCGTCGGTGGCGACGAGCACCGCGAGGCCGTGTCCGCGGCGGCCGGCGCGGCCCCACTGCTGGCGGAGGCTGGCCATGGTCCCGGGGAAGCCGACGGAGACGACGCCGTCGAGGGCGCCCACGTCGATCCCGAGCTCGAGCGCGTTGGTCGCGCTCACGCCGAGCAGCTCGCCAGAGAAGAGCCGCTGCTCGATCTCGCGCCGCTGCGCGGGCGTGTAGCCGGCCCGATACGGGGACAGGAGCGAACCGTCGCCCAGGCGCTGCGCAGCCAGCCGGTGGATCAGCTCGGCAGCGCGGCGGCTCTTGGCGAAGACGAGCGCCCGGAGGCCCTTGGACACCAGCTCGGCGAGCAGCTTCGAGCCCTCGGCGAGCGAGCTGCCGCGCAGGCCGAGCTCCTCGTCGAGGAGCGGAGGGTTCCAGAGCGCGATCGTCCGCTCGGCACGCGGAGCGGCGTCGTCGCCGACGACCGTCACGTCGAGGCCGCTCAGGTCCTGGGCGAGCGCACCCGGGTTCGCAATCGTCGCCGAGGCAAACAGGAACTGCGGCTCTGCCCCGTACACGCGTGCGAGGCGGCGGAGGCGGCGCAGAACGTTCCCGACGTGGGAGCCGAAGACGCCGCGGTAGACGTGCGCCTCGTCGACCACGACGTAGCGGAGGTTCGACAGCACGTCGCCCCAGCGGTCGTGGTGGGGCAGCACGCCCAGGTGCAGCATGTCCGGGTTGGACAGGATGAGGTTCGACCACTTGCGCACCTGCCAGCGCTGCTCGGACGGCGTGTCCCCGTCGTAGATCGCAGCGCGCATGCCCTTGATCCCGAACGTGCCGAGCCCGCGCACCTGATCCTGGGCGAGCGCCTTGGTCGGGTAGAGATACAGCGTCCGGTTCTTCGGGCTCTCCGCGAGGGCCGAGAGCACGGGCAGGTTGAACGCGAGGGTCTTTCCGCTCGCGGTTCCGGTCGTGACGATGACGTGCTCGCCGCGCTGGGCCGCGTCCCAGACCTCGGCCTGGTGCTCGTAGAGGGAGTCGATTCCCTGGGAGGCGAGGGCGTCACGAATCGCGTCCGGCACGTCGGCGGGCACGGGTACGGAGCGGGCGTCTCGAGCGGGCTCGGAACCGAGATAGGCGAGCTCTTCGCCCTGGAGCAATTCGTCCCAAAGCCCTGCGCTCACGGCCATGAGGCGATGGTAGCCTTGCGTTACCGGGGTGCCCTGTCGTCAGGGCTGAGAACAAACCCGCAGAACCTGATCCGGGTCATGCCGGCGAAGGGAGGACGTGACAATTCCTCGTTGTTTGACGATTGCAGGCTCCGATTCCGGAGGCGGCGCCGGGATTCAGGCCGACCTGAAGGCGTTCGCGGCCGCGGGCTGCTACGGCATGAGCGCGATCGTCGCGCTGACGGCGCAGAACACGCAAGGCGTGACTGCCGTGCACGAGGTGCCGCCGACCTTCGTGCACGCGCAGCTCGAGGCAGTGTTCTCCGACATCGGCGTGGATGCGGCCAAGACCGGGATGCTCTTCTCCCGGCCGCTGATCGAGGCGGTCGCCGATTACCTGACCGGGCACCGCGTGCCGCTGGTCGTCGATCCCGTGATGGTCGCGAGCTCCGGGGCCAAGCTCTTGCGAGAACGACGCGGTCGAAGCGCTCGTTTCGCGGCTCTTCCCGCTCGCGACCGTGATCACCCCGAACCTGAACGAAGCCGAGGCGCTCGCAGGCCCCGGCTCGAGGCGTGAGCTGGCCGAGCGGCTGCACGAGCTCGGCGCTCCGGCCGTGATCGTGACCGGAGGGCACGGCGACGATCCGGTCGATCACCTCTTCGACGGTAGTGACCACATCGAGATTCCCGTCGACCGGCACGACATCGCGGCCACCCACGGAGCCGGCTGCACGCACTCGGCCACGCTCACGGCTCTGCTCGCCCGGGGTCAGACCCTCGAGGAAGCAGCTCGTGGCGCAGCCGCGACCGCGTCGGCCGCGGTGGCGCACGGTCTCACCGAGATCGGCCGCGGCGAAGGCCCCGTCGACGTCCTCAATCTGAAAGGCGCCGCATGACCCTCCAGACCGGAGCCGACCTCCGCGCGCTTCGCGAGCGCAAGCCGCTCGTCCACCAGATCACGAACTACGTGGTCATGAACGAGACCGCGAACGCGACGCTCGCGCTCGGCGCTCTGCCGGTCATGGCCCACGCGAAGGAGGAGGTCGAGGAGATGGTCAGGGTCGCCGGCGCGCTCGTGCTCAACATCGGGACGCTCTCGGGGCCCTGGATCGAGGCCATGTTGCTGGCGGCGAAGGCCGCCAACGCGGAAGGCGTGCCGGTCGTGCTCGATCCTGTCGGTGCCGGGGCGACGACGCTGCGGACCGAGACCGCGAAGCGAATCCTGGACGAGGCCGAGATCGCCGTCGTGCGCGGGAACGCCGCCGAGGTCGCGACCCTCGCGGGGCGCGAGGCCGAGATTCGCGGTGTCGAGTCGATCGGGGCGGAGGGCTCGAGCGCGGAGCTGGCGCAGGCGGCAGCACGGGCGCTCGGCACCGTCGCCGCCGTCACGGGGCCGGTCGACCACGTCTCGGACGGCGAGCGGGTGATCGCCGTCGCGAACGGGCACGAGCTGCTCAGCACCGTGACGGGGACGGGGTGCATGGCGACCGCCGTCACGGGCTGCTTCCTCGCTGTCCGGCCCGACGCGCCGCTGGAGGCCGCAGCCGAGGCGCTGGTGGCCTTCGGCCTCGCCGGCGAAGACGCGGCCGAGGGTGCGAAAGGCCCAGGAACCTTCCACGCGCAGCTCTACGACGCGCTCTACAACCTGAATCCTGAGACGATCGACGGGAGAGCCCGTGTGGATGAAATGTCACACCTTTGAAGCGGGGACTGTCCCCGTCACGGGACTGTGACTCGACTGTGAAGTTGCACGCTTTGGTCAGCGACCTGGAGACGGCGAAGATCGCCGTCGAAGGGGGCGCAACCGTTCTGCAGCTGCGCCTGAAGGGCAGGCCCACTCAGGAGGTCGTGGACGAAGGCAGGCCGTTTCGACACCTCTGCGCGCTGCACGGCATCACCTTCGTCGTCAACGACGACTGCGAGGCTGCGGTCGAGCTCGGCGCCGACGGCGTCCACCTGGGCCGCGACGACGAAGGAGCCGAGGCCGCGGTCGAAGCCGGGTTGATGCTCGGCATCTCGGCGGCGACCATCGAGGACGCGGTCTCGGGTGAGCGAGCTCGGCGCGGCCTACATCGGCGCCGGCCCCGTGTGGGCGACGCCGACGAAGCCCGACGCCGACCCTCCGATCGGGCTCGACGGACTGGCCGCGATCTGTGAGGCCGTGTCCATCCCGGTCGTCGCCGTCGGCGGAATCGATGCGTCCAACGCGGCCGACTGCCTCGCGGCGGGAGCAGCCGGGGTAGCGGTGATTCGCGCCGCTGCAAACGCACGCGCGCTGAGGAGCGCGATCGATGAAGCTCTCGCAGCTCGGTGAAGCCGGCCTGCTCGCCGCCCTCGAAGGGCGCGGGCTCGCCGAGGGGATCGAGAACGACGCCGCCGAGCTCGGCCAGGGCCTCGTCGTCACGCAAGACGCGCTCGTCGAGGGCGTCCACTTCCGGCTCGATTGGCTTTCCTGGCGCGACCTCGGGTGGCGCGCTGCCGCAGTCAATCTGAGCGACCTCGCCGCCTCCGGCGCCGAGCCCGAGGCCCTGATCGTGACCCTGGGCGCGCCGCAGGAAACCTTGCTGGACGACATTCTCGAGCTCTACGAGGGAATCGGAGAAGCGCGTGTGCCCGTGCGGGGCGGCGATACGACGCGGGCGTACCACATCGTGCTCTCGGTCACCGCGATCGGGCGCTCGGAACGCGTTCCCGGTCGAACCGGCGCCCGCCCCGGCGACCGGCTCGTCGTGACGGGCCCCCTCGGAGCCGCCGGAGCCGCCTTTCGCCGCAACACCTACGTGCGCCCTCCGCTCCGGCTCGAGGAGGGCCGTGCACTTGCGGAGCACGCCCACGCGATGCTCGACGTCTCGGACGGCCTGGCGGTCGACGCGGGGCACATCGCACGTCGCTCCGGCGTGCGCTGCGTGATCGACCTCGAGCGCGTGCCGCTGGCCGCAGGCGCCGAGCTCTCCGACGTCAGCTTCGGCGAGGACTTCGAGCTGCTCGCCGCGGTCGACCGTGACACGCCTTTCACCGAGATCGGCCGGTGCGAGGAGGGAGCCGGAGTCGAGGTCCTCCTGCGCGGCGAGCCCTACGAGCTCGGCGGATGGGACCACTTCACGGCTTGACACGGCCGCCGGGCCGCTGCCAGTCTGGCTGACAGCTTCGCTCGTGGCCAGCTACGTCATCAAGCGGCTTCTCTGGGCGGTCGCGCTCTTCTTCGCGATCACGCTGGTGAGCTTCGTGCTCTTCTTCGTGATCCCGAGCGAGCCTGGCCGGGTCGGAGTGGGCCGCTCCTCCGAGGCGATCGACCTCCGCAACTCGCTCGGCGTCCAGGGGCCGATCTACGAGGAGTACGGGACGTTCGTCTGGAAGGTTCTCCACGGCTCGTTCGGCGAGTCGTGGACCCTCAGGCGCGACGTCAACGAGATGGTGCTCGAGGCGATCCCCGTGACGGCCTCCCTCGTGCTCGGCGGCGCGATCATCTGGATGCTGATCGCGATCCCGGTAGGAATCCTGTCAGCCGTCAGGCCGCGATCTCTCCTGGACCGGTCGGCGACGGTCATCGTCCTCATCGGCATCTCCACTCACCCCGTCTGGATCGGGCTCCTCTTCTCGTACTACTTCGGCTCGAAGCTCGAGCTCTTCCCTGTCGGCGGTTACTGCGACCTCGTCACTCCGACCACGCGGTGCGGCGGTCCCGCGGATTGGGCTTACCACCTCGTCCTGCCCTGGCTGACCTTTGCGCTGCTCTACGCGGCGATCTACATGCGGATGATCCGTGCGAACGTGCTCGAGGCAAAGAACGAGGATTACGTGCGGACCGCTCGGGCGAAAGGCGCCAGCGAGGCGGTCATCCTCCGCTCGCACATCCTGCGCAACGCATCGCTGCCCATCGTGACGATGCTGGCGATGGACCTCGGCGTGTGGCTTGTGAGCGCGATCTTCGTCGAGCGGGTCTACGGACTGCCGGGGCTCGGGTCGCTGTTCGCGGCGAGCGTGCGCCGGAACGATCTCCCTGTGGTGCTGGCGATCTTCGTCCTCATCTCGCTGACGATCGTGATCTTCAACCTGATCGTCGACATCGTCTACGCCAAGCTCGATCCGCGGGTGTCGCTTCAGGCGACCGACCATGAGGGCACGATCGTCCGCGAGTCGCGCCGGGGCTCGGCCGCAGCTCCGGACGAGGCACCGGCGGCCCAGCCTACGTAGACAGCCAGTCCGCCCAGGCCCGCTCGTAGTGCGAACGCGAGCGAGCCCCGACGACTGTTTCGCGCGCTTCGCCGCCCGCGAAGAGAATCGCGGTCGGGAGCGAGAGCACGTTGTACCGCGAGGCGGTCACGAAGTTGTCGTCGACGTTCAGCTTGGCGACCTCGACGCGGCCGGCCTGCTGCTCCTCGAGCTCGGCCAGGACCGGCTCGACGGCATGGCACGGCCCGCACCAGGGAGCCCAGAAGTCCACGATCACGGGCCGCTCCGACTGGAGCACTTCGGCCTCGAAACTCGCGTCGGTGACCTCGCGCACCCCGTGAAAGCTACAGACGCCCAGAGAGAGCGCGGGCGCGCAGGACAGGCACCTTCCACACCGCCTCGAGGACGATCGCCTTGCTCATCTTCGAGCCGCCGACCTCGCGGTCGGCGAACGTGATCGGCACCTCGACGACCCGGAAGCCGGCCCGGATCGTCCGGTACGTCGTCTCGATCTGGAACGCATAGCCGAGCGAGGAGATCGCCCCGAGGTCGATGCGCTCGAGCACCTCTCGCCGGTAGCACTTGAAGCCGCCCGTCAGGTCGCGGACGCCGAGCTGAAGCAGGACCTGCGCGTAGAGCGAGCCGCCGCGCGAGATGAAGCGGCGCAGCAGCCCCCAGTTCCGGGTGCCCCCGCCCGAGACGTACCGCGAGCCGAGCACGAGGTCTGCGTCGTCAGCGGCCTTCGCCAGGCGCGGCACGTCGTTTGGATCGTGGGAGAAGTCGCAGTCCATCTCGAAGATCCGCTCGGCACCCATCTCCAGCGCGCGGTCGAATCCGGCGAGGTAGGCGGGGCCGAGGCCCTCCTTCTGCTCCCGGTGCAGCACGTGGACGCGCTCGTCGGCGGCGGCCAGGCGGTCCGCGATCTCTCCGGTCCCATCCGGAGAGTTGTCGTCGATCACGAGCACGTGCAGGTCGTCGACGTCGAGCCCGCGCAACGCGTCGATCATCGGCTCCAGGTTCTCGCTCTCGTTGTACGTGGGTAGGCAGATCAGGTGCTTCACGGCCCCTATCATCGCCAGCGTGGCGAAGACGCTTCCGAAGAACGCCGACGTCGCCGACCAGTTCGATCTCCTGGCGGACTTCCTCGAGCTCGAAGGGAGCGATCAGTTCCGGCCGCTGGCCTATCGGCGAGCGGCCCAGAAGATGCGCGAGACGGGCGGCTCGATCGCCCAGCTCGCCGTCGAGGGACGCGCCAAAGAGCTGTCCGGGATCGGCAAGACGATCGAGGAGAAGATCGTCCAGATCGTCGAACAGGGCCAGATCGAGGCCCTGGCAACGCGCGTCGAGCGGATCCCACCGGGCGTCGTCGAGTTCATGCGCCTTCCCGGGCTCGGCCCCAAGACGGCCCGGCGGATCTGGCAGGAGCTGGGCATCTCGACGGTGGAAGAGCTCAAGCAGGCCGCCGAGGCGGAGCAGCTGCGAACGCTGACCGGCCTGGGACCGAAGACGGAGGAGAACGTCCTGCGTGCCCTCGCCCGGCCGCAGAAGGAGATCGAGCGCGTCCCGCTCCTGGGCCAGGCGCTACCCGCGGTGCGGGCCGTCGTCTCGGTCCTCCGAGAGCATCCCGCGGCCGACCAGGTCTCGGAGGCGGGCAGCGTGCGGCGCCTGAAGGAGCGTGTGCGCGACCTCGACATCATCGCCACCGCGAGCGACCCCGCCGCGCTCACGGAGTACCTGACGAAGTTGAAATGGGTCGAGGAGGTCGCGGCGCACGGCAAGACGAAGGCCGTCGTCGTTTCGAACGAAGGCCTGCGCTTCGACCTGCGCGTGGTGCCCCCTGACTCCTACGGCAATCTGTTGCAGCACTTCACCGGGTCGAAGCAGCACAACGTCGCGCTGCGCGAGGACGCGGTCCGCCGGAAGCTGTCGGTCTCCGAGTACGGCGTCCAGAACAGCGAGACCGGCGAGATGTTCACCGATCGCAGCGAAGAGACGCTCTACGAACGGCTCGGCTACGCGTGGATTCCGCCCGAGCTCCGCGAGAACATGGGCGAGCTGGAGGCCGCGCGCGAGGGGCGCCTGCCGCAGCTCGTCGAGCTCTCCGACCTGCGGGGCGACATGCACTCGCACTCGACGTGGTCCTCGGACGGGAGGAACACGATCGAGGAGATGGCGCTCGAGGCCAAGCGGCTCGGGCGTTCCTATCTGGCGGTCACCGACCACTCGCACTACTTGCGCGAAGGTCGGCTGGAAGCGCAGAACCGTGAGCTGGACGCCGTCCAGAAACGACTCGGCCGCTTCAAGCTGTTACGGGGGATCGAAGTCAACATCCGTGCGAACGGTGAGCTCGACGTCGACGACGACACGCTCGCCCAGCGCGACTGGGTGATGGCCTCGGTGCACTCGGGGTTCGACAAGGACCTGACCGGGCGCGTGCTCGCCGCGATGGAGAACCCCCACGTCGACTGCATCGGCCATCTGACAGGCCGCAAGCTGAATCGCCGGCCGCCGGCCGATCTCGACCTGGAGAAAGTCGTGGCAAAGGCCCTGGAAACGGGCACGTTCCTGGAGATCAACGCCCAGCCCGACCGCCTCGACATGCGCGACGCGCACGCGCGGCTGGCAGGCGAGGCCGGAGTCAAGATCGCCATCTCCAGCGATGCGCATCAGATCAGCGCACTCTCGAACCTCGAGTTCGGCGTCGCCCAGGCCCGGCGCGCCTGGCTGGGCCCGGATCAGATCCTGAACACGCGGCCCTGGGGCGAGGTCAAGAAGCTCCTCAAGCGCTCTTGAGATACCGGGCCGTCATCTTCGATCTCTGGCAGACGCTCATCCCGTGGCCGACCGAGTCCGCCCAGGCGCTCTATGTGGAGATGGCGGATTCAGTCGGCGCACCGCGCGAGCAGTTCGAGGAGGTCTGGCTCTCGGGACGTTCGGCGCGGGACACGGGCCCGATCACCGACAGCGTCCGCTGGGTGTTCGGCCAGCTCGGGCTCGATGACGCTGACCCGCAGACGATCGTCAGCCTGCGCCGAGAGTGGACGCGCGAGTCGATCGTTCCTCGCCCGGATGCAGTGTCGACCCTCGAGGAGCTCCGCCGCCGCGGGCACGAGCTCGGCCTGATCACGGTCTGCTCGACCGATGTCGCAGAGCTCTGGGAGGCAACGCCGTTCCGTGGCCTCTTCGACGCCACGGTTTTCTCGTGCGAGGTCGGCATCTCAAAACCCGACCCGCGGATCTACGAGCTCTGCTGCGAGCAGCTCGGCGTCCAGGCCGGCGATTGCCTGTTCGTCGGCGACGGCGCGAACTACGAGCTTCCGGGCGCGGAGAAGGTCGGCATGACCGCGCTCCAGCTGCGCGCGCCGGGCGAGGACCTCACCGAGCCCGGCAAGGAGTGGGAGGGCCGCTCGGTCGAGCGGCTGGCAGAGGTGCTAGAGCTGGCGTAGCAGCTCGACGAACGCCGCGGGCGAGTCGACGACGATGTCGGCTGCGCCGACGAGCTCGTCCGGGGCCTCGTCCGAGGAGACGGCGATCCTGATGCCACGCCTCCAGCCCGTCGAGGGCACGGAACGCGTCGACGTCGGTCGTGTCGTCGCCGGCGAACAGCGCGCGAGAGAGGCCGGCCTCGGTGAGCAGGTGCCGCACCGCCGTGCCTTTGTCCGCGTCGATGGGCGGCCGCAGCTCGAGCACCTTGCGGCCAAAACGCGGCACGAGACCGGCCGCGCGGGCCCGGTCGGCGACCTCCTGGAGGTATTCGAGGGCCGCGTGCTCGTCCTCCGCCTCGCGGTAGTGGAAGGAGACGGTCAGGCCCTTGTCCTCGACCGGCCAGTCGACCTCCTCCGCGAAGGCCCGGATCCGCTCCGCCCAGGACGCAGCCTCCGGCTCGAGCTCGAGGCCGTGGGAGCCGACGTACCTGACGCCTTCGACGCCGACCATGCGGCGTGCGTCTTCGCCGGTGCGGCCGCTGATGCACGCGACGAGGGCGTAGCGGGCGACGAGCCGTTCGACCTCCGCCTTCGTCTCGGCGGGTACGTGCGCCTGCTCCGGACGAGCCTGGATCGGCGCCAGCACGCCGTCGACGTCGAGCAGGATCGCCGCGCGCTCGGGCTCAGCCGTCAGGCGCGCGAGCAGTGCCTCGGCCTCCACGCCTCGTACGATAGAAGCGTGCGGCTGGTTCTGATCGGTCTTGCCGCCGGCTTCTTCAGCGCGCTCTTCGGCGTCGGCGGCGGGATCATCGTCGTGCCGCTACTCATCCTCTTCCTCGGCTACGTCGAGCGGGAAGCGATGGCGACGTCGCTGGCGGCGATCGGCCTGGTCGCCCTCGCCGGCGTCATCACGTATGCGTTCCACGACGAGGTGCGCCCCGCGCACGCGCTCCTGCTCGGCGTGCCCGCGGCGTTCGGCGCCGTCGCCGGCGCGACGCTGCAGCAGCGGATGAGCAACCGATCGCTCGCTTTTGCCTTCGCAGCCCTCCTCGCCGGGGTGGGGATCACCCTGCTCGTCTGATGCTGGAGCTCGTGCTCATCGTGGTGCTCGGTGTCGGGACGGGCGTTCTGGCCGGGCTCTTCGGCGTCGGTGGAGGGATCCTGTTCGTGCCGATCCTCGTCCTCTTCTTCGACATGGGCCAGGTCGAGGCCGAGGCGACCTCCCTGCTCGCCATCCTGCCGACTGTGGCCGGTGGAACGTGGCGTCAGCATCGGTACGGGAACGTCCACTGGCGGTCGGCTCTGCTGATCGGCCTGGTTGCCGTCGTCGGCGTGCAGGCCGGGGTTCTCGCAGCGGTTGCGCTGCCCGAGGACGTGCTTCGCCGGCTGTTCGGGCTGCTCATGCTCGGAGCGGCCGCGCAGCTCGCCTGGCGCGCCCGCGGTCTATCCTGAGCTCGTGCAGGACGAGGTCTGGATCCCGCTCGTCGACGAGCCGATCGGCGACATCGTCGCGCAGCTCGAGGGCGAGAACGAGGACATCCGCCGGCTCATCGACTCGCCGCAGAAGCTGCTCGCGTTCCGAACCTTCGCCTACATCCGGGTGGGAATCCTCCTTGGCCGCCTGTTCGTCGAGCGTGACGACGCGCCCGCCGAGGGAACCGAGACCTGGGTCGAGCAACTCGCCCGCGAGCCGGAGGTGCGCGCCGAGCTGTTGCAGGAGCTGCGCGCGGTGGCCGAGGAAGTCGCGGCCGAGAGCGAGCCTGAAGACCCGGCAGCCCCGGACGAGAAGGTCCGCGAGCGTTTCCGCCTCGCGGCGAAGCGCGCCCTCGATACCTGAGGGGTTCCCCCGCGACCTTCATAATCCCCGGAGTGGCACGGCTCACCACTCTTGCGCTCGGCGTCTGCGTGCTCGTCCTGTCCGTGGGCTCTGCCTCCACGGCTCGCGGCCAGGCGGCGGCACCAGGGCCGATCGCGCGGGCCTTCGCGATCCAGGTCACGGTCCCGGGACAGGGCGGCAACTCCGCTGCCTCGGTCTCCGCTCCACCCGATGCGGTCGGTGTCGGCGGGAGCTTCGCGTTCCCTGCTGACGGCTCGGTGGTCTCGGCGGGCTCGGTGACGTCGGGCGCCTTCGCCTCCAAGGGCTCAACCGTGACCGCGAGCGCTTCAGCTGAGGCGAGCTCGATCACGCTGTTCGGTGGAGAGGTCACCGTTGCCAACGTCACGGCTCGCACACGTGCAGCAGCGACCAAGCGCGACGCCACAGCCGATTTCTCGGGCTCGGCGATCAGCGGCATGGTCGTCTCCGGCCAGGCCGTTGCGACCGGGCCCGGAGTCCGGATCCCGATCGGCGACTGGGCTCATGCCGTGTCCCTCCAGCAGGGAACGAGCTCGCTCGACACGGTGGAGTCGAAGGGCGAGCGCGCGTTCGCCTCCGTGCTCCACGTGCGCGTGACCGCCGATCACAACGGCATCCCGGCGGGCACCGAGGTGATGATCGGCTACGCGGAGGCCTCGGCTCAGGTCGCCAACGCGGACCCGCCCGTGCTCAAGAAGAAACCGCCGGTGAAGAAGCCTCGCCAGGCACCCGCCAAGAAGAAGCTCCGCGGCCCCGGCATCGGGTCGGAGCTGCCCTCGCTGACCCGTCGCCCTCCGCCTGACGTGACGCCGCAACTCACGGCCGGCGGGTACGTGTTCCCGGTGTTCGGGCAGTCCTCGTTTGTCGACACCTTCGGCGCCCCCCGCGCGACGATCGTGTCGGGTTGGCACCACGGCCAGGACATCTTCGCGCCGCTCGGAGCTCCGCTCCTCGCGGTCGCCGACGGCACCGTCTTCTCGGTCGGCTGGAACCGCGTCGGCGGCTGGCGGCTCTGGCTACGCGACCGCGAGGGGAACGAGTTCTACTACGCGCATCTCTCCGCCTTCTCGCCGGCGGCCGTGAACGGCACCGACGTCAAGGCCGGCACCGTCCTCGGCTTCATGGGCAATACGGGTGACGCCGAAGGCACGCCCTATCACCTCCACTTCGAGATCCACCCGGTCGGCCTGCTCCATCTGGGCTACGACGGAGCCGTGAACCCCTACGCGTACCTCATGGCGTGGAAGCGGCTCGAGGACATCGAGTTCGCGGAGGTCGCGGGCTGGGCGCCCCCGTTGGCACCGTCCAGCCAGGCCCAGAAGCCGGGCGCGATCCCGCTCTCGTCCAGCGACATCGCCAGCGCCGACGGCCTCGACCCCGGCTCGCTCCAGCGCGTTCTCAAAGAGGGCGCGTCAGGGCGCAACCTCAGAGACGCGCCCTGATGCGTCGCTAAACCGTTAGTTCGAGTTCGTGTCGGAGCGGTACTCGAACTCGTCGCCCTCGCCGAAGATCGTCTCCTGCAGCCAGCGGCGGGTGCCGGGGCCGGTAATGGGGTTGAAGAGCACCCCGAGGACGATTCCGGTGAGCAGGAGCGTCGTGTTGCGCCCCTTGTGACCGGCGCCGCTCTGCACGCGGTCGGCCGCGTCTCGCAGATCCTCGATTGCGTCGCGCAGGCTCTGCTGGATGTCCTTGTCGGTGGCGACACGAGCGGCAACCGTCGTCATCGCGCGCCCACCCAGGAGCTCGTCGTAGATCTCGCGGGCCGTGCTGATCGCGCTCTTGACGTCCTCGCGCACGCGCTCGTCCGTGAGCGCCCGCTCGATATAGGGCCGCGCGTCTGAAGCTCGGTCTCTCAACTTGGCCATTCCGGTGTTCCTTTCTTTGGTTTCTAAAGCGACTCTACCCCGGAAAAGACGTTGAGAAACTCTGTTACTTGGCGGACGCGGCCTTTCGGCGCCGGTTGATGTCCGTTGGCCTGCGAGCAGTCTTCAGTCCCTCGAACGCCACGTCGAGGACTTCCTCGATCGTGTCGACCGGGACGAACTCGAGCTCCTTGCGCGTCTCCTCGGGCAGCTCGGTGAGCTCCGGCTCGTTCTCGCGGGGCATGACGACCTTCTCCACGCCGGCCCGCTGGGCGGCCAGGATCTTCTCGCGCAGACCGCCGATCTGGAGCACCTGGCCGGTCAGCGTGATCTCGCCCGTCATCGCGACCTCCTCGGACACCGGCCGCCCGCTGACGATCGAGACGATGGCCGTCGCCATCGTGATGCCGGCCGAGGGCCCGTCCTTGGGGACCGCGCCGGCAGGCACGTGCACGTGGATGTCGTGGTCGTCGAACCAGGCCGGATCGAGGCCGAGCTCATCGGCGTGCGAGCGCACCCACGAGAGCGCGGCCTGCGCGGACTCCTGCATGACCTCGCCCAGCTGGCCGGTCACCTTCAGCTGGCCCTTGCCGGTATAGGCGGTCGCCTCGATGAAGAGCACGTCGCCGCCGACGGCGGTCACCGCAAGCCCGGTCGCCACCCCGGGCTCGGAGGTCCGCTTGCGGACCTCGCCGGCGAAGCGCCGCGGCCCCAGCCACTCGCGCACCTTGGCCTCGTCCACGCTGATCTTGTCCGGCCCGCCTTCCGCGACACCGCGGGCTGCCTTTCGGAAGAGCGCGGCCAACTGCCGCTCGAGGTTGCGGACGCCGGCTTCCCGCGTGTACTCGCGGATCACGAGTCGCAGGGCGCGGTCGCCGAGCTTCACCTTCGAGCGCTTGAGCCCGTGGGCCTCGAGCTGCTTGGGGACGAGGTACTTGCGCGCGATCCCGAACTTCTCCTCCTCCGTGTAGCCGGAGAGATGGATCACGTCCATGCGGTCGAGCAGCGGGCTCGGGATCGTGTCGAGCTGGTTGGCGGTGCAGATGAAGAGCACCTTGGAGAGATCGAACGGAAGGTCGAGGTAGTGGTCGCGGAAGGTCGAGTGCTGCTCGGGGTCGAGCACCTCGAGCATCGCGCTCGCGGGGTCGCCGCGGAAGTCGGCGCCCATCTTGTCGATCTCGTCGATCAGGAACACCGGGTTTCTTCGACTCGGCGTCGCGGAGAGCGCGGAGGATCGTCCCCGGCATCGCTCCGATGTAGGTCCGCCTGTGCCCGCGAATCTCGGCCTCGTCGCGGACACCGCCCACCGAGATGCGGACGAACTTGCGGCCGAGGGTGCGGGCGATCGAATGGCCGAGTGAGGTCTTGCCGACTCCGGGCGGGCCGACGAAGCAGAGGATCGGCCCCGAGAGGTCGTCCTTGAGCTTGGACACCGCCAGGTACTCGAGGATCCTCTCCTTCACCTTGTCGAGGTCGAAATGGTCCTCGTCGAGGATCTCACGGGCTCGCTTGAGGTCGAGGTTGTCCTCCGTGGTCGCGTCCCACGGCAGGCTCAGGATCCATTCCAGGTACGTGCGGATGACGCCGTACTCGGCGGCCGCCTGCGGCAGTTTCTCGAGCCGTCCAAGCTCGCGGTCGACGGCCTTGCGCACGTCGTCGGGCAGCGTGATCGACGCCGCGCGCTCACGCAGCTCCTTCAGCTCGGCCTGCTCGGGGTCGCCCTCGCCGAGCTCCTCCTGGATCGCCTTCAGCTGCTGGCGCAGGAAGTACTCCCGCTGGGAGCTCTCCATCTCGGACTGGACCTGGGATTGGATCTTCGTACCGAGCTCGACGACCTCGAGCTCCCGGTTGAGGATCACCGAGGTCTCGCGGAGGCGCTTCTCGACGTCGAGCTCCTCGAGCAGCAGCTGCTTCTCCTCGGTCTTGAGCCGCAGCGTCGACGCGACGAGGTGGCAGAGCGCGCTCGGGTCCTCGACGTTGGCGGCGGCGAGCGCCAGCTCCTCGGGCAGGTACGGCAGCTGGCCGATGATCCGGGCGAAAAGCGTGCGGACGTTCTGGGTCAGTGCCTGCAGCTCGCGCGTCTCGCGCACGACGTCAGGCACCTCCTTGAACCGCCCGACGAGATACGGCTCGGAGCGGACGCGCTTTTCCAGCCGGATGCGGCGCAGGCCCTGGACGAGGATGCGCTGCGTGCCGTCGGGAACGCGAATCATCTTCTGCACGACTGCAGCGGTGCCGACCTCGAAGAGGTCGTCCCAGTCGGGCACTTCGATCTCGCGGGAGCGCGCGGCGACGAGCGCGACGAGGCGATCGCCCGCGATGACGTCGTCGATCAGCGCGATCGAGCGCTCCTGGCCGATCGCCAGGGGCAGCATCGAGTCCGGGTAGACGACCGTGTCCTTGAGCGGCAGGACCGGGAGGGTCGAGGGGATCTCGACCTCGTCGACCGCTACGCCTTCGTCGAAGAACTCGGTCACTTGGTCCTCTTGATCGGGATCGAGACGCGGATGGGCTCCGACGGTCTCTTCGAAACGGGCATCGTGATCGTCAGGACGCCCCGTCGGTACGCGGCCTTGCAGGACTGGACGTCGATGTGCTCGGCGAGCGCGATCTGACGCTGGAACCGGCCGTAGTCGATCTCCATCTGCTGGTACACACGGCCGGCGGCGCTCGGCCGGCGACGCTCGCCGGCGATGACGAGCGTTCGCTCGTCGGCGTAGATCTGGATCCGCGAGGGATCGACCCCGGGCAACTCGGCGACGACGGTCAGCTCTCCGGTTCGCTCCGACCGGTACACGTCCACGGACGGCCGATATCCACCGCGGCGGCGGCTGAAGCGCGGTGCCTGCCAGAGCTCCGCGAAGAGCTCTTCCATCTCTCCGCGCAGACGATCGATGGGGTCACGAGCCATCCGCGTGATGGTACCGCCGACCTCCTGGGTGACCGAGTGTCGGTTCGGCCTTGACATGGTTGCTAGTGACCACTAACCTGGCTGCCGCCAAACCGTAAGCTCTGTGGCCAGGAGGGGGAACAACGATGGAACCTACGCGGGAACGGCGCGCGGCTCACGAGCGTCTAGCGACCGGCGGGCTTGCCCGCTGGACGCGAGCATGCGCCACGCATCCGTGGCGGGTTGTCTTCGGTTTCCTCGCCACCGTCGCGGTGCTGATCGCCCTGGTGGCGACGGTTGGCGGCTCGCTCCGCGACGAGTTCGACATTCCCGGGTCGGACACGCAGAAAGCGACCGACCTGATCGAATCCGAGTTCGCCTCCGAGCAGGGCGGCGTGCTGAACATCGTCTTCGCCGCGCCCGAGGGCGAGCGCCTGGATACGCCTGAGCGCAAGGCGGCGATCGAGCAGGCGATCGCGCGGCTGAAATCCTCCGAGTTCAAGCCGACGGACGACAAGGTCGGCCTGGAGAGCGTCAGCGATCCGTTCAGCGAGGACACGTTCTCCGACAACGGGCGCATTGCCTACGCCGAAGCGCAGTTCAACGAGGTCATCTTCGAAAAGGATCGCGAGGTCAGGTGCTTGCCGTTGAGGACGCCGTCCGCGAGACCGTCGAGCCGGCCGGGGTGATCGTCGAGTTCAACGGCGATGCCGAGTTCCCACCGATCGAGCAGGGAACGCAGGAATTGCTCGGCCTGCTCATGGCGCTGATCGTCCTCCTCGTCGTCTTCCGCACGTTTGTGGCGATGCTGATCCCGATCGCACTGGCGCTCACGGCGCTTGCGACCGCGTTCCTCTTGCTGTTCATCCTCGCCGGGCTCACCACGATCAACACGATCACGCCCCTGCTCGTGTCGATGATCGGCCTGGGTGTCGGGATCGACTACTCGCTGTTCATCGTGACCCGCTTCAGGCAGTTCCTGCACGAAGGGCTGTCACCGGTCGACGCCGCGTCCGAAGCGGGCGCCTCAGCGGGCCGTGCTGTCCTCTTCGCCGGCCTGACAGTCGCGATCTCCGTCACCGGCCTGGCCTTCTTCGGCCTGGACTTCGTGACCAAGCTCGGCATCGGCTCCGCGCTCGGCGTCCTGACCACGGTGCTGATCGCCAACTCGCTCCTGATCGCCGTGCTGCGGCTGCTCGGGCACAAAGTCGACCGGCTGAAGGTGCCGTTCCTGCCCCCGATTGACGACTCCGAGGCCGCCCGCGACAAGACCATTGATTGCCCGCTGGGGCCGGTTCGTGACGGCTCACGCGCGGGGCGTGTTCGTGGTCGCGCTGCTCGTGGTCCTGGCTCTGGCGGCGACGTCGGGGCTCGTTCGCCTGGGCGCGTCGGACCAGGGCACGCAGCCGAAGGAGCAGACGGCCCGGCAGGCCTACGACCTACTCGCCGAGGGCTTTGGCGCCGGCTTCAACGGCCCACTCCCGATCGTCGTGGACGTGAACGACGATCCGCAGGCACCGCAAAAGATCTACGACCGCGTGCAGGGGCTCGAAGGCGTGGCCTCCGCGCGCGAGCCGCAGTTCAACGACGAGAAGACCGTCGCGATCATCTTCGTGACGCCGGATTCTGCCCCTCAGGACGAGGCTACTGACCAGCTCGTCGACCGCTTGCGGGACGACGTCGTTCCGGCGGCGACCGAGGGTGGCGACGCGGTCGCCTACGTCTCGGGCCTGACGGCGGCATTCAAGGACATCGCCGAGCGGATCATGGACCGCTTGCCGCTCTTCCTGTTCTACGTCATCGGCGTGACGTTCATCCTGCTGGCGATGGCGTTCAGGTCGATCGTGATCTCGCTGACGGCGGCGATCACGACGATCATGTCGGCGTTCGCCGGCTTCGGGGTGCTCACGCTCGTGGTGCAGGAGGGCCACCTGCTAGGGCTCACCGGCCTTGACCGGACCGGGCCGATCGAGACGTTTGTGCCCCCGATCGCGTTCGCGATCCTCTTCGGGCTCTCGATGGACTACATGGTCTTTCTCATGAGCCGCATCCGGGAGGAGCATGTCCACGGCCTGAAGACGCGCGAGGCGGTCGAGCACGGCATCTCCGCAATCGGGCGGGTGATCGTGGCCGCGGCTGTGATCATGGGGACGGTCTTTGCCGCCTTCATCCTCACCGCCGATCGGATCTCGAAGGAGTTCGGGCTGTTGCTCGCGGTTGCGATCCTGACGGACGCGCTGCTCGTGCGCATGACGCTCGTGCCCTCGCTCTTGACGTTGCTGGGCGAGAAGTCGTGGTACATCCCGCGCTGGCTCGACCGTTTGCTCCCGAACCTGACCATCGAGCCGCCGCACGACACCGAGGCGCCGATCACGTCCGAACGACCCGTGCTGGACGCGCCAGGCTCGGGTTAGCGGACCAAGGCCCAGAGCACGACTGCGATCACGACGATCAGGACGAGCCAGGCCCAGCGCATCGCCACGAAGGCCTTGCGCTCGCCTGGGTCGTGCTCGTCGGCCATCGCGGGGACCGTACCTAAGCCGTAGCATCCGCCCGACATGAAGGGCGTCATCCTCGCCGGCGGAATCGGCAGCCGACTTCATCCGCTGACGCGGATCACGAACAAGCATCTCCTGCCGATCTATGACCGCCCGATGGTCACGTACGCGATCGAGGCGATCGTGAACAGCGGCATCACCGAGATCATGGTCGTCACGGGTGGGACGCACGCGGGCGAGTTCTTCCGCCTGCTCGGCGACGGCAACGCGCACGGGATCGAACGGCTCTCGTACGCCTACCAGGAGCGGGAATCCGGCATCGCCGACGCGCTCGGGCTCGCGGAGCGCTTCGCTGCGGGTGACCGGGTGCTCGTGATGCTCGCCGACAACGTCTTCGGCCAGTCGATCAAGCCGGCGGTCGACAACTACGCCAAGCAGGAGCGCGGCGCCCGGATCGTCCTCGCCCGCCAGGAAGACCCGGAGCACCTGCGGCACCTCGGCGTCGCCGAGCTCGACGGGGACCGGGTCGTCCGCATCGTCGAGAAGCCGGAGAACCCGGCGAGCGACCTCGCGGTGACGGGGCTCTACTTCTACGACGCCTCGGTCTTCGAGTACGTGCCCACGCTCTCGCCGTCCGCGCGCGGCGAGCTCGAGATCACCGACGTCAACAACTGGTTCATCGAGCAGGGCCTCATGGAGTACGACGTGCTCGATGGGCTTCTGGGGCGACGCCGGCGAGTCGATCGACGCCTACTACGAGGTGAACGACTTCGTGCGGCAACACGGCGCGAACCGTTGATGGAGGGCGTGCGCAAAATCCCGTTGCGACGTTTCGAGGACGAGCGCGGCTGGTTCGTCGAGCTTCACCGGGCGAGCTGGTTCGAGCGGCCGATGCGCCAGACGAACGTCTCGTTCTCTCGGCAGGGGGTGATCCGGGGCCTGCACTACCACGAGCGCGGCCAGGACGATCTCTTCGTGTGCCTGCAGGGGACGGCTCGGGTCGTCGTCCTCGATCTCGAGAGCGGCGAGACCTTCACCGAGGACATCGGCGACGAGAACCCGGTCGGCATCTACATTCCCGGCCGCAACGCGCACGGGTTCGAGGCGATCACCGACCTTCTGTTCTGTTACCACGTGACCGAGGAGTACGACCCGGAAGACCCCGACGAGCACGAAGTCCCCTGGGACGATCCTCGCGTCCGCGACCTCTGGAGCACCCGATCGCCGATCCTGTCGGACCGGGACGCAAGCGCATCGTCATAACGGGCGCCGGCGGGCAGCTCGGCTCGGCGCTCGCCGAGGCGTTTCCCGAGGCGGACGCGCGTGACCGCGCGAGCTTCGACATCGAGGACCCGCCGGAGCTCGGTTATCGCCCCGACGTGATCCTGCACACGGCTGCGTGGACCAACGTCGACGGCGCCGAGTCCACTCCGGCCGAGGCTGTGCGCGCCAACGTGCGCGGCACGCTGAACGTCGTCGCACTCGGCGTGCCGGTCGTCTACTACTCCACCGACTACGTCTTCGACGGCCGGAAGGGAGCGCCCTACGTGGAGTCGGACGAGCCGAGCCCGCTCTCCGTGTACGGCCGGACGAAGCTGGAGGGCGAGCGCGAGGTGCGGGACGGCTGGGTCGTTCGCTCACCGTGGTTGTTCGGGGCGACCGGCAGGAACTTCCTGCTGACGATGCTCGACCTCGGCCGGCGGCAAGAGGAGGTGTCGGTCGTCGACGACCAGCGTGGGTCGCCGACGTTCGTCGGGCATCTCGCCGAGGCGACGAAGGCGGTGCTCGATCTTCCGTACGGCACGTATCACGTCGCCGCGGACGGGGAGGCAACGTGGGCCGAGTTCGCCGAGGCGATCTTCGAGGAGGCGGGCATCGAGTGCCGGGTGCGCCGCATCACGACTGCCGAGTTCCCGCGGGACGCCGAGCGCCCTGCCTATTCCGTCCTGCGCAGCGAGCGGGGAGCGCCGACCCTTCCCCACTGGCGCGACGGCCTCCGCGCCGCACTCGCGCGTCTAAACGAGACATGACAAGGGGTCAGACCCCTGGTCGTGTCTGTTAACGCCAGGCGGTCTCTTCGACCTGGAGCCGTTCCTTGAGCGGCTCCCACCACGCGCGGTTCTCGGCGTACCAGTCGACGGTCTCCCGCAGTCCCTCGTCGAAGCCGATCTCCGGCTTCCAACCCAGCTCGCGCTCGAGCTTCGACGAGTCGAGGAGGTAGCGGCGGTCGTGGCCGGGCCGGTCGGGGACGATCTGTTTCAGGTCGGAGCTCTTGCCCGTCAGCTCGACGACCACGTCGGCGATCTCCTCGATCGACTTCTCGATCCCCGAGCCGACGTTGTAGGTCTCACCGACCCGGTCTGACTGGAGCACGAGGTCGATCGCGCGGCAGTGATCGCGGACGTGCAGCCACTCGCGTCGGTTCTGCGTGGACGCGTACATCGGCAGCGGCTTGTCGTCGAGCGCGTTCGTGACGAAGAGCGGGATCACCTTCTCCGGGAACTGGTAGGGCCCGTAGTTGTTCGCGCAGTTCGTGATCGAGATCGGGAGCTCGTACGTCTCGTGGTACGCACGGACGTAGTGGTCGGCCGCAGCCTTCGAGGCGTTGTACGGCGTGCGCGGGCGGTACGGCGACTCTTCTGTGAACGCCTCGCCCGAGTCGAGCGGCAGGTCGCCGTAGACCTCGCACGTGGAGACGTGGTGGAAGCGTGAGACGCCGGTGCGCCGCGCCGCCTCGAGGAGCAGTTGCGTACCGAGGACGTTGGTCCGGGCGAAGAGGCCGGGATCGACGACGGCCAGGCTGTTGTGCGATTCGGCTGCGAAGTTGACCACGACGTCGATTTCGTGCTCACGCAGGGTCCGCTCGGCGAGCTCGAGATCTGCGATGTCGCCCTGCACGAACGGCGCCCGGTCCTCCGTGCCCGCGAGGTTCTCGCGGTTCCCCGCGTAGGTCAGGAGGTCGTAGGCGACGACGTGGTCGTCAGGATGCTCCTCGAGCCAGAAGTGGACGAAGTTCGAGCCGATGAAGCCGGCCGCGCCGGTGACTAGGAGTCGCACAGCGTCATCGTACGCCGCACTTGCGCCGAGCGGCCCTCACCTCCGGGTGCGGCCCGAGCAGCTGCTCACGCCGGTCGAGATAAGGCAGGGCTTCGGCGCAGCGGTCGAGCTCGACCAGGGACCGGCCGACGTCGTAGTTCGCGTAGCCCTCGTAGGTCTCACCGGTTCCCTGGAGCTGCTGAAGCGCTCGCTGTGCAATCGGCAACGCCTCTTCGTACCGGCCTTGCTTCATGAGGTTCGTGGCCTGGTCGGTCAGAGCGCGTGCGCCGGCACCGCCGGTCGGAGGCGGCGGAGGCGGCTGTTGCTGGGTCGTCGCAGGTGCGGTGGTCACGACCGTTTCCGTCCTCGCGGTCGTCACGGTCTGCGCCTGGGGCCGTCCGTCATCGCCCCCGGTCAGCGCGGCGGCGAGGCCGACGCCGATCAGCGAAGCCGCGAGCAGACCGGCTCCGACCAGGGCAGGCAGCGGGAAGCGGTTACCGGAGGGCGCCGAGACCGGCACGAACTCGCGTGTCGTGACGCCGGCGCTTCTCAGCCCCTCGCGGAGCGCTGCCACGAAATCCGCCGAGCTCGAGTAGCGGTCGGCCGGGTCCTTCGCCATCGCGCGGCGGAAGACCGGATCGAGCTCGGGTGGCAAATCGCCGCGCTCGGAAATCGCCGGAACCTCGGCGTGGACGTGCGCCGCGGCCTCGGCCGTCGGGTTGTCGGCCTGGAACGGGCGCTGACCGGTCAGGAGCTCGAAGGCGACGACGGCGAGCGCGTAGAGATCGGTCGCCGGTGTCGTCGGTTCGCCTCGTGCCTGCTCGGGAGCGAGGTAGCCCGCCGTGCCGAGGATCGTTCCCGTCATCGTGAGCGAGTCGAGGCCGGCAGCGCTGGCCACGCCGAAGTCGGCTACGCGCACGGTGCCGTCGCCGGCCAGCAGCAGGTTGCCCGGCTTGACGTCTCGGTGGACGACGCCGTGGTCGTGGGCCGCGTCGAGCGCCGCCCCCGCCTCGTCGAGCCAGGCGAGCACCCGGCCGGGATCCTGGGCGCCGTGCTCGCGCAGCCGGTCCTCCAGGGACCCGCCCCGCAGGTACTCCATGACGATGAACGGCCGGCCCTCGTGCTCTCCGACGTCGAAGATCGTGACCGTGTTCGGCTCACCCGAGAGCCGTGCCGCGGCGAGCGCCTCTCGAGTGAAGCGGCCGCGAAGCGACTCGTCGGCCGAGAACCGCTTCGCGAGCACCTTGGCGGCGACCGTCCTGCCGAGCAGCTCGTCGTCCGCGCGGTAGATCTCGCCCATGCCGCCCTGCCCGATCAGCTCGGGGGCGTCGTACCGGGACGGAAGGATGTCTGTCGTGCTCGTCATCGGGGTGCGGCCTGGGCCGCCAAGAGGCCTTTTCTCCGCATCCGGGCGCGCGAAACGTGCCAACGTCGTGGAGTGAAGTTCCTGTAAAGGAGGAAGACGCGCGAACCTTCATCAGCTAGCCTCAAACTGCTCGAAGGCCCGGCCTCACAATGGCGCGCCCCACGCCAGAACCCAGGTGACGAAATGGCTTTTCGCCGTATCACGCTGACCGCCGTGCTCGCTGCCTCACTGGCGAGCCTGGCTGCCCTTGCGCTTGGCCCGCAGTCGGAGGCACGAACCTCGCAGCCGGGCCCCGCCTCGTTCCTCGTCAGCGGCCGCGGTTGGGGACACGGCGTCGGGCTCTCCCAGTGGGGCGCCTACGGCTTTGCGCGGCAGGGAATGTCGTTCGACGAGATCCTTGCCCACTACTACCAGGGCACGACGCTCGGCCCCGCACCGGTCGCGCGTGTGCGCGTGTTGCTCGTCCCGGGTCAGGCGCGAGTCACCGTCAGCTCCGACGCGCCGTTCCGCGTGCGCGATTCCCTCGGCGAGACCCACGAGCTCACGGCCGGCCCGCATCAGTTCGGGCCCGGCTTTCGCCTCCGGGTCGTCGGCCGCCAGCAGCTGCAGCAGCTGACAGGCCCGCTGACCTTCCTCCCCGGCACCGCGCCGCTCAAGCTCGACCGGCCCTATCGCGGCCAGTTCGTCGCCTCCGCGTCCAGCGGCAAGGTGCGCATCGTCAACCACGTCGGCCTCGAGGCGTATCTCTTCGGCGTCGTTCCCGGCGAGATGCCGTTCTACTGGCTGCCAGAAGCTCTCAAGGTCCAGGCGGTCGCGGCGCGAAGCTATGCGCTCGCAGTTCGCAAGACCGGCTCCGACTTCGACCTCTATCCGGACGTGCGCAGCCAGGTCTACCGCGGGATCTCCGGTGAACGGGCTTCGACCTCCGCGGCCGTGCAGGCGACCGCCGGCCAGGTCGTTCTCTACCGCGGGCGGATCGCGACGACCTACTTCTTCTCCACCTCGGGGGGCCGGACTGCAACGGTCAACGATGTCTGGCCCGGCAGCGGCTCGATTCCCTATCTGGTTTCGGTTGACGACCCGTACGACTCGCTTTCTCCGCATCACGCCTGGGGCCCGTTCTCGGTGCAGAGCCGGCGTCTCGCGCGAGCGCTCCAGGTGCGCGGTCGCTTGCTCGACGTCCGGCTCGCGGTCGGCGCCTCAGGACGAGTTCGTACCGTGACGTCGATCGGCACCGGTGGCCAGAGGACGATCTCAGCCGCCGACGTTCGCCGCGCGTTGGGACTCCGCTCGACCTGGTTCCGCATCAGTCTCCTGGCGCTCACAGCGCCGAGCACGCCGGCGATCTTCAACACGCCGTTGACGCTCACCGGAGTCGCTCGCGGCCTGGCTGCCGTGACGCTCGAGTTTCGCCCGCTTCGAGGCTCGTGGCGCGCCATCGGGTCTGCGCGCGCGGCTCAGGACGGGACCGTCAGCGTCTCGATCCGGCCGCGCGAGACCGGGGACTACCGTCTCATCAGCCGCAGCACCCGCAGCGACCGCGTTCGCATTGCGGTGGCTCCGTACGTTCGCTTCCACGCTCTGTCGGATGCCTCGACGCTGCGCGGTTATGTGCGGCCGCTGCTGCCGAGCGCCGGCGTCGTGATCCAGCGCCTCCAAGGTGCGACCTGGAGCAACGTCGCGTCCACGACGGTCGATGCGAACGGAGACTTCCAGGCCCAGGTCGCGCTGACCCCGGGCGACTACCGAGCTCGTGTCTTGCCGGGCCGCGGGTTCGTGCCCGGCGTCACGCCCATCCTGAAGGTGGGGCCGGCATGAGGAAGCTCGTCGTCCTCGCCGCAGGTCTCTCGCTCGCGCTGCCTGCTCCCGCGACCGCCGCTCGCTTCGCTCTCGGCGTCGACCGAGGCTTCTCGGCGGAGCGGGTCGCCGACCGGGTCGAGGCGGCCACGGGCCGGCCCGTCACCGTCATCGGCCCGTTCGCGGTCGCCGTGGATGTACCGAGTGCGAAAGGGCTCGCCACGGTGAGTGGCGTCACGTACGTGGAACGTCTGCGCACCCAGCGCCGCCTCGCCTTCGTCCCTAACGACCCGCTGGTGGGCCGCCAGTGGTACGCCGATAAAATTCGGGCGTTCGACGCCTGGCCGAAGCTGCCGATCCTCCCCCGGGTGCTGGTCGCCGTCATCGACTCGGGCATCGATGCCGACCACCCCGAGCTCGAGGACCGCATCGCCGCGGGTCAGAGCTTCGTCAAGAGCCCCTGGTGGTGGGACTCGAACGGCCACGGGACGTTTGTCGCAGGCCAGATCGCGGCCGAGATGAACAACGCGCAGGGGATCTCCGGCCTCGCCTCCCCGGCCGACCTGCTCATCGCCAAGGTCGTGCGGAGCGACGGAACGATCTCCCCCGAGGCGGAGGCGCGAGCGATTCGCTGGGCTGTCGACAACGGCGCCGACGTCATCAATCTCAGTTTCGGCGGCATGCGCGATCCCTACGACTCGGGACGCGACACGTACTCGGCGCTCGAGGCCGCGGCTGTCGAGTACGCGGTGAGGCACGGCGTGCTCGTCGTGGCGGCCGTCGGCAACGGCGACAAGGCGCCCCACGCCCCTTGGGAGTACGCCAATTACCCGGCGGCACTGCCGCACGTGATCGGGGTCAGCGCGATCGCGCGGGACGGAGCGGTGCCCGACTTCTCGAACCGCGATCGGGTCTTCAACGACATCGCCGCTCCCGGCCAGGACATCTTCTCGACCCTGCCGCTGGCGCTGACGCAGGATCGCGTCGGTTGTGTGCTTAAGGGCTACTCCGAGTGCGGCCCGATGCAGTTCCGGCGCGGGGAAGGCACGTCGTTCGCAGCACCGCAGGTCACTGCCGCCGCGGCCATCCTCCTCGGCGTGCGGCCGCAGATGCGCCCCGACCAGGTCACGGCCGTTCTCGAGCGTTCGGCCGCGGACGCGAACTTCGCTCGAGGCTGCCGGCGCTGCACGGTCGGCCGCGACGAGTTCAGCGGCTGGGGCGTGCTCGACATCACCGCGGCGGTCAACTCGCTCGTCTTGCCGGCTCCGCCCGCTGACCAGTTCGAGCCGAACGACGGGGCGGCAACGCGGGCCGTCAAGCTGTGGGGCAAGCGGCAGCGGAGGATCGCAGCCACGCTCGACTACTGGAACGACCAGGTCGACGTGTACCGCGTGAAGCTTCGACGAGGACAGAGAGTGAGGGCTGTCCTTCGTGGCCCGCGCGAAGTCGAGACGACCCTGCTGCTCTGGAAGCCGGGCACGAAGAGCGTGCAAGAGCCGAGAGCCGGCTCACGCTACCTCGCTGCGAGCGCGACCGAGGGCTCGGTGAAGAGGGTCGTCCACCGCGCCGGGAAGGGCGGCTGGTACTACCTCGAGGTGAAGCTCTCGACCCCGACCTCGGCCCGCTACACCCTTTCCTTCCGGAAGACGAAGCCGGTCAAGCCTCCGGTAGCAACTCGTCGTCCGGGACGGACCTGATCTTCCGGGCCGGGTTCCCGACCATCACGGCTCGAGGCTCGACGTCCGTGAGGACGACGGCGCCCGCGCCGACGAAAGCCTCCTCGCCGACTTCGATCCCCGGTAGCAGCACTGCCGCGCCGCCGATGCGCGCGCCTCGTCGAATCGTCGGACCCTTGCGCAGCTCGTGCCGGCGCTCGGTCCTGCCCATGTAGTTGTCGTTCGTGGTCGCGACGCACGGCGCGATGAAGACCTCGTCCTCGAGGGTCGAGTACGCAGTGATGTAGGCCATGGCCTGAATCTTCGTGCGGGCGCCGATCGTCGTGTCGTTCTCGACCAGGGAGCCGCGCCCGATGACGACGTCGTCGCCGATCTCGCACCGCTCGCGAACGCACGCCTGGTCGCCCACGATCACGCGGGCGCCGATCGTCGTCCCGGCGAAGACGATCGCTCCTGTCGAGATGATCGTGCCCGGGCCGACTTCGAGCGGCGGCAGCTCTTCCCGGGAAGCCGTCGAGCGGGGTGAGAGCGCAGGTTGCTTGCCGAGGACAGCGTGATCGCCGACGACGCAGCCCTCTCCGAGCACAGTCCCCGGGTAGATGACGGCGGTCTCGGCGACGCTCAAGCGGCGGGTGTCCGGTCGAGTGAGCTTTGGAGCTGCTCCAGCGTGCGCACCACTGCGAGGCCGTCACGTGCGACCTCGAGGCGGTCGCCGCTGCCCTCGACGAGCGAGACGAAGTGTCGGCACTCGATCTTGAGCGGCTCCTCGGTCGCGACCTTCGGAATGTGGATGTCCCCCGTCCGTACCTGCCACTCGCTGGCCGGCCGGAGCACGGGCCCCTTGTCGTGCACGGTCAGCTTGCGCTCGGACTCCATGTCGTCGAAGACGGCCATCTTGTCGCGCCCGACCACGGTCACCTTGCGCATCTTTTGCGGGTCGAGCCAGGAGAGATGCATGTGCGCGACCACGCCGGACGGAAAGCGGAGGTAGCAGAAGACCACGTCCTCGACGCCCTCGCGCAGGAAGGACTCGCCGCGCGCCCAGGCCTCGACGGGCTCCTCGCCGACGAGGTAGAGCATCACGGACAGGTCGTGCGCGCCGAGCGACCAGAGTGCGTTCTCGTCGCGCCTGATCTGGCCGAGGTTCTGCCGGTTGCCGTAGAGGTAGAGCACGTCGCCGAGCTCTCCGGCGTCGATCAGCTCCTTGAGCTTGGCCACGGCCGGGTGGTACAGGAGGAGGTAGCCGGGCATGAAGACGAGCCCGCGCTCCTCGGCCAGCGCGAGCAGCTCCTCCGCCTCGGCGCTCGACTGCGCCGGCGGCTTCTCCACGAAGACGTGCTTGCCGGCCTGCAGCGCCTGCTTGGCCAGGTCGTAGTGCGTCACGACCGGGGTCGCGATCGTGACCGCGTCCAGCTCCGGATCGGCCAGGAGCTCCTCGAAGTCGCTCGTGGTTCGCGCTCCGGGATAGCGCGCTGCGTGCTCTGCGAGGAGGTCGGGAGAGAGGTCGCAGAGCCAGCGGAGGTCGGCGAGCTCGGCGAAGTTGCGGGCGAGGTTCGGGCCCCAGTAGCCGAGACCGGCGTGGCCGATCCTGATGCTCACAGCTTCCAGACCTTCCCGTTCTGGGCGCCGTTCGCGCCCGTAGCGTTCCGCAGGTCGACCACGAGCTTGGCGCGTTCGACCAGGTCGTCGTAGTCGATGCCGCTATGGGCGGTGACGATGACGACGCAGTCGGCTCCATCGATGTCGAGCGGCGCCGAGGTGAGGCCGTGGTCGGGCAGCTTGGGCACGTTGGGGTCGTGATAGGAGACGTTGGCCCCCTCGCCCTGTAAGAGCTCGATCAGCTTGAGCGCGGGCGACTCGCGGGTGTCGTCGATGTCCGCCTTGTAGGCGACGCCGAGCACAAGGACCTTCGAGCCCTTGAGCGCGCGCTCCTGGGAGTTCAGCGCCCGCACGACCTTCCCGAGGCACCACCACGGCATGTTCTCGTTGACCTTCCCGGCCAGCTCGATGAACTCCGTGTAGAAGTCATACTCCCGCGCCTTCCAGGTCAGGTAGAAGGGGTCGATCGGCATGCAGTGCCCGCCGAGACCCGGGCCCGGCTGGAAGCTCATGAACCCGAACGGCTTCGTGGCTGCGGCGCCCACGACCTCCCAGACGTCGATGTTCATCCGGTCGCAGAGCTGCGCGAGCTCGTTGACGAGCGCGATGTTCACCGAGCGGAAGATGTTCTCCAGCAGCTTCGTCAGCTCGGCGGCCTCCGGCGAGGAGACGGGCACGACGCTCTCGAGCACGCTCTCGTAGAGCTGAACGGCGCGCTGCGTGCAGGCGGGCGTGATGCCGCCGACGATCTTGGGCGTGTTCTGAGTGGTCCAGTCCTCGCGGCCCGGGTCGACTCGTTCGGGCGAGAACGCGAGGTAGAAGTCCTCGCCCGCCTTGAGGCCGCCCGACTCCAGCAGCGGCAGCAGGCGCTCTCTCGTCGTGCCGGGGTAGGTCGTCGACTCCAGGACGACGAGCTGCCCCTTCTGGAGCCGCGGCGTGATCTGCTCGACTGCGCCGAGCACGATCGAGAGGTCCGGCTCGCGCTGGGGAGACAGCGGTGTCTGCAATGCGATCAGGATCGCCTCCGCCTCTTTGAGGCGGTCGTAGTCCAAGGTGGCGCTCAGCGTGCCCGCTTCGACGAGCGGCTGCAGTCCCTCGGAGGGGACGTCCTTGACGTAGCTCTCGCCACGGTTGATGGCGTCGACGCGGTCCTCGTCGATCTCCACCAGCAGCACCTGACGCCCCGCCTCAGCGAAGACCTGTGCCAGTGGGAGACCGACGTAGCCCGCGCCGACGATGCCGACAGGGCCGTTCATGGCCGCGATCCTACCGAGGGGCTAGTACGTGCTCCGGGCCGGCAGGCCCGCGGCCGCGGAACCAGAGCCTCGTCGTGGCGTCGTTCTTGAAGAACTCGAGCAGGAGCGTGGACACTTTCTGCATGCCGGTCTTCGAGGGGTGCGTCCCGTCGTTGTCGACGTCCTCGCACGCCCAGGTGAGCCCGTCCCGCCTGCCCTTCATGCCGTCCGTCCAGAGGTACGGGCCCCAGCCGATCCAGGGGCCGGTGACCTTCTTCTGCATCCGGTCGAGTATGAGCCACCGCGCGGCGAACGCACTGTCGTACGCCTGCGGCTCGGGACTGCGCGCCGTGATCGCGTAGCCGGCATAGGTCCGGCTGGAGAGGTAGATCAGGCGCAGGTTCACGAAGCGCCCTCGGAGGATGCGGACGATCGCCTTCAGGTTTGCGTGGAGAGCCCGCGCGTCCTGCGGGAACGGGCGGGCGTCGCCCGTGATCGCCTGCTTGAGCCAGACGACTTGAACCTGTTCCGGAGACGAGTTGGACTCGTTGAGCCGGTCGTCGACGAGCTGCCAGTACGGAGATGCGGGCGACTTGATCCTCTGCGCATCCCAGCCGGCCGCGGCTCCGTCGACGAGCTCGACGAACCCGCTCTTCAGGGGGTCGCGATCGGCCCGGGACTTGAAGTCGGAGAACTCCCGCGTCGTGTTCGACATGCCGATCGAGAGCACGACGATCTTCCCGTCGATCGGCCGCACTCGCCGGGCAGCCGCAAGTCCCATTCGCTGGTAGGCCGGGGAGGGGCGGTTTCGCCCAAACGGATAGAGGCCGCCCCGCTGTCCGCGGTAGCGTCGCCGGCCCATGTCGGTGAGCGGGACGAGGCCGGTGGTCGTGCGCCCGCAGTCGGCGCGCGAGCGGGTCGGCTCGGCAGGTGCATCAACCGTTGCCGCCCCGAGCGCGACCGTGGCCGCAAGAGCGATCGGGACAAAGAGCTTCATGTGTCTCCCTTAAGGGTACGCCGGGCCTGTTAGCGGTCTGTTAGCTCGGTCGCTCGTGCCCCGTCAGAGCGCCAAAAGCGCGTGGCTATACTCGCCAGCCCCGGGCCGTTAGCTCAGTTGGTAGAGCAGGGGACTCTTAATCCCAAGGTCGAAGGTTCGAATCCTTCACGGCCCATGCCGGGTCTCGACAGGGGGTTTGCTGGGACAGGTCATCGCGTAGGCATAGCTCGAGAGAGATGATGGGGCTGAGTAGTTGGGAGAGGAGCCGTCGATGGCGTCTGGCGCGAGAACGAAGTGATGCGGCGGCGATCGGCGCGATGGGCGGGACCGTAGGAGGTGGCGACGACGCGCCGAGAGCGAAGGCGGAAGCTGCAGCGCGCGGCCGAGAGGGAGCGGACTTGGTCGAGTGGATCCGACCGACGAGGAGCGGACGGGACACGGAACGCGGAGCGGAGCGCGAGCGGAGCTGTCCCGCCGCCTCGGAGTGCTCCAATGACAGAGCGCGACGCGGACAGGAGCCGCGATGCAAGACGAAGGCCGAACCGCCGGGGGGGCGAGCGACCGCGCACGCGACGCACGACGCCAGACCGCCAGGGCCGAGAGGCGACGCCCGTGAGGATCGACTGCGCGCGGAGCGAGCGAGGAGCCCGGCAACAGACGAGACAAGCGACGAGACGCGGCGGGGCAGCCCCGCGCCAGCCAGAGGACCCGGCGGGCCTGTGGCCCGAGACGCCGTGTGTAGAACTCAGCGCGTCCGGAAGCTGGCTCAGCCTCGACTGCCCGAAGCCACGGAGAGCGCCGCCGGAGGCGCGCACGCGCGCCGAGCGCGCGGCACGCGAGACGCCGCGGCGACCCCCGCCGCGCCAAGAGGACGGGCACGCGCACAGCGCGCGCGGCGACAGCCAGGCGCGACCGCAGAGTGCATACAGCAGGGCACGAAGGGACGCGACGACCCACGAAAAAAAACGAGAGCCGCCCCCCGACAAGACGAGGGGGCGCGACCCAAACGGCCCGCGGGCCGGCCACCAGCTGAGGCCAACCCATCCGCAAAACCCGACGAGACGCGAGGACCCACAGGAACCCGACCGTGAGGGCGCAGCCCGCGAAGGCCAGAGAAACACCGCCCAAGCCGAAACCCGCGACGCGGGGCGCGCCAGCCGGAGCAAAGAAACGCGGTAGAAAGCGAGGCGAGCCGACCAAGGGCGACTCCGACCGAAGGACGCGATGACGCGCCGCACGAACGAAGCGAACCAGCCCGCGACGCGCCAGCAGTACGGCAACGAACGAGCAACGCAGCCCGAGAAGAGGCGACCCGCAAAAGACGCCGCCCCACACGAGTCGCCGACGGCCAGACGCCGCGGTGCCGAAGAAAGAGACGAGAAAGCGGGGCGCCGAGGAGGATGCCCGCCCGGCGGGCCGACGAAGGAGCCCCGGCCGAAGCGAGACGCGCAAAAACGGCGGTATGCGAGCCCCCGGGACGGCCGGCCAAGGGCAACGGCAGACACCCGACGATCCAGCGCAAGTCGACGGATGACCGCGCACCGTGCGCGCACGGGGAGCCCGACAGCGGCAGTCGTGCGCACTGGCAAGCGAAAGAGCGCATGCCCGAGGGAAAAAGACTCTTAATCCCAAGGTCGAAGGTTCGAATCCTTCACGGCCCATGCCGAAGACTTCTGAGCGTGGCTGAAACGCAGAGGGGGCCCGTAGGCCCCCTCCGTCAGTGCGTGTCGAGGGTTGTTATTCCTGGTGGATGTCGTGGCCGATCTCGACCGCTCGGAGCGCGTCCACGATTCCGTGTCCGTACCAGCCGTTGAAGACCGGCGTTCCTTCGCAGTAGCTCGTGTAGGAGGGCGGACGGCCTGCGCCGCGTAGCTGAACGTGCCGTCCGGTTGATTCCTCATGCACGGCGTGTCCGTCGCCGAGGCCTCGAGGTACGCCTGGGCGAACAGCGGGTGGAGCGAGATCCCGGTGCCTTGCCGGTGGCCGTACTGCGAGACGATCAGGGCGACCACTCCGGTTGCGTGCGGCGAGGCCATCGACGTGCCCTGGATCCACTGGTAGTACGCGCACGTCGAGCCCCTGCAGTCGCGGACGACGAACGGCGTGTTCGGAGTCCCGTCGTCGTTGAGCTGGCCGCTGTCCTCGGCCACGTTCCTCGGATACGCGGCGAGGATCTGGTTCGGGATGGCGTTCGCGGGCCAGCCCGCGTCACGGAACCAGCCGCCGGGAGCCGAGACCGTCGTCTCCTCGTAGCTCCAGTTCGAGTAGTCGGCCTTGGTCTTGCTCGGACCGACCGCCGAGACGCTGATCACGTTGTTGCCCTCGGTCGGCACGTCGAGGCACGTGTTGTTCACCGTGCGATCGTGCTCGTTGCCGGGCGGGAAGTTCGGGCTCTGCCCGTCGAACAAGGGCAGGCCGACGTCCTCGTGGCCGTTTCCGAGGGCGGCGACGAGCGTGACGCCGTGCTGGTGCGCGTAGTCGAGCGCCCGCTGGGTCGCCTCGATGATCGTCTTCTGCTCCGCCTGGTCCACCGGCGAGTCTTCCGGTACCGGGTGGAGCGGGTTCCCGCAGTTGTAGAGCCACGGGTCGATGAAGTAGCTCATGTTCGCGACGTCGATCCCGTGGTCGCCCGCGTAGGTGAGCGCGTCCACGCTCGGCTGCAGGAAGAAGAACCCGGAGTCCTGGCCGGCCCTCAGGTTCACGAGCGTCACGTTGGGCGCGACGCCTGCGACCCCGAGGCTGTTGATCGGCGAGGCAACAGTGCTCGCCACGTGGGTGCCGTGCGAGTTCTCGTCGACGTCGTTCGGGTCGTTGCACGACCCGTCGCGCTCTTCCGCGCACGGGCCGTCGACGAGTGGGATGTCGACGGTGAAGTTCCGGCTCAGCGACCTGTTGAAGTTGGACGCGATGTCCGGGTGGTTTCCGTCGATGCCCGTGTCGAGGATGCCGACGAGCACACGGTTGCTGCCCTTCTCCTTGTGGTAGGAGCCGTCGGGCGTCGCGTGGATCATCCGCATGTCCCACTGCAGATGAGCCAGCGGCTCGGGCGGGTTGTGGCTGTCGGTGCGTGCCGGCCGCCCCTTTCGGCGGAGCCGCCTTGGTTCCCCGGGCTGCACGCCTGAGCGTACGCAGCTGCTCGTCCGTCACCTTCGGCCGCAGCGACGGGCGAGCCTTGCCGATCGGAACGTTGCGCGCGACGCCGTCGATGACCGCAGAGCGAGCGGCCTCGGCGCGGAAGCGCGTGTTCGAGGAAACGACGGTGGCCACGCCGACCTTGCCGTTGGCCCGCAGGATGCGGCCGTCGGCCTGCTTGACGGCGGCCTTCAGCGCCGCGGGCGAGGCATTGGGCTCATAGAGGACGATGTAGCGCGTCGGCCGCGAGTCGGACCCTGCCTCCGTCCCGACCGCGATCGAGCCGATCATTGCGACAGTCGCTAGCGCGACGAACGCAAATAGCACTCTTCGCATGTGAATCTCCCCTTTCTCGACCCCTGGACTTGCGATTCCACCACCTTTCGTTTCACGCGGTCGCCCGAACCGCCGAGCAGGGGCGAGAGAAGCTGGTCTACGCGACGAGCTCGTCGCGGACGCGCGTGTGCACTTCGATGAACGCCTCGACCACTTCGGCGTCGTACTGCGTCCCGGCGCAGCGCAGCAGCTCGCGGCGCGCCTCGTCGGACGTCAGCGCCCGCGCGTGGGGGCGCTCCGACGTCATGGCGTCGAAGGCGTCGCAGACGGCGATGATCCGGGCGCCCAGCGGGATCTCGTGTCCCTTCAGGCCGTCGGGATACCCGGTGCCGTCGAAGCGTTCGTGCGTCGAGCGGACGAGTCGGGCGACCTGTCCGAGCGCGGGTGCCGCGGTGAGAATCCGCTCGCCGACCAGCGGATGCCGGCGGACGATCTCCCACTCGGCGTCGGTGAGCATCCCGGGCTTGGAGAGGATCGGCTCGGGGATGGACACCTTGCCGATGTCGTGCAGCTCCGCTGCCTGCCGCAGTGTCTCGAGCTGCTCGGTCGGCACACGAAGGCGACGACCCACGGCCTCGACGAGGTCGGCGACGCTTGCGAGATGCCGTCCCAGCTCCGAGTCGCGCTCGTGCAGGACGCGGAGCAGCACGTCCATGCTCTGGCGACCGGCAGTCGGCCGGTGCCGGTTCTTGTGGAGGTACATCCGGCCGTCGGCGATCCGCAACGCGTCCGAGACCCGTTGGGCCTCCTCGGGAAGCAGTACCGAGCCGAATGAGCAGTTGATCGAGAAGCCTTCTCCTTCGACGCTGAGCGCCATGGCCGCCGCGGAGATCAGCGCGCCGGGGCCGACCCGTGCCGCGGAGGCGAGCACGCAGAACTCGTCGCCGCCCATGCGGTAGGCCCGCCCCTGTCCCTCGACCGCCGTCGCGAGATTGGCCGATAGCTGGACAAGCAGCGAGTCGCCCGAGGGGTGTCCGAACGTGTCGTTGTAGATCTTGAACCCGTCGAGGTCGAACAGCACCAGGACGAGCGGGTGCCGGACGTCCGCCTCGCGGAGGTCCTCCTCGATCTCCTGCATGAAGCGCCTTCGATTACCGAGCCCCGTCAGCGAGTCGGTGAGCGCCTCCTCGGCGGCTGCTCTCGAGAAGTCGCAGCTTCTCGCGGAAGGTGAGGACGGCGCGCCCGATCACGGCGGCGAGCGACGCCGCGGCCAGCACGAGCGCAAGCGTGCCGAGCCGCTGGAAGTGGTCGTAGACGAGGAGCCCGAGGCCGATCGCCGCGAAGGTCGTGGGCAGAGTCAGCGTCGGCCAGCCTTCGGCGCGGACCTCCGCGATCCGTTTGACCGGTGACCACGCGGCGCAAGCGAGCAGAACGGGGGCCAGAACCCAGCCGATATCCACCAGCCGGCCCTCTACGTAGGTGCCGGCAGCCGCCTGGTAGAGGTAGACGCTGTCGGCCACGCCGAAGGCCGCGAACCCGGCAGCCGTCAGCAGCCACGTGCGGTCGAGCCTCCAGCCGTTCAGAGCGATGACCCCGACGACGAGCGCGAGCAGCAGCAGGTCGAACAGGGGATACGCAAGGTTCGTGAGGACCCCGAGCTTTGCGCCTCCGGTCGTGCTGAGCACCGGCTCGAGCACGACAGCCGCGCCGACGGCGCAGACGACGAGGCCGCCGATGACGCCGTCGAGCCAGAGGTTGCCCTGGAACTTCCCGATCCGCTTCAGCAGCAGGAGGCCGAGTGCCGCGTAGGCGACGGGGTAGAAGGCGAGGTAGAGGGCGTCGGAGATGGACGGGATCGGCAGCGTCTCGCGCTCTGCGAGGAAGAAGGCGTAGTAGAGGTCACCGGCCGTCCAAAGCCCCATCGCGAGCCCGAGCAGGAGCCACGGCGCTCGTTCGACGGGAGACGCGAGACCGCGCGCCACGCAGCACGCCGCCGATCCGATGAGGAGCGCGTTGTAGACCCATTGTCCGGGGGCCGACAGGCCGCTGCCGGCTGCGCCGAGAAACGTCAGAACGACGTACACGACCAGGAGCGCGACGAGTGCGAAGCAGAACACCGCCCCACCACGTGCGCCGGCGAGGGCGGCTTCGCCGACCCCAGTCGCGCGTGGATGACCGTTTGACCGCATGGAAAAAGGTGTTTGAGCGGTTTACGCCGCTTTCTCGAAGTATCGGGCCGTGTCGGGGCGTGCGTCGTGCCCCTATTGAGGGATTGGAGCGCCCTGGGCGTCCCTCGATCGAGGGACGTAATATCCCCCAAAAGGGGGATGTCGAGTACCCCTTTTGGTGCCGATTTTCGATTCCGTGGGCAGAGTTTTCGCAGCGTTGGCGGCGGCCCTCGCCGCTGCGGTTCTCGCCGGGCCGGCGGCGTCGGCAGGCAATCCTGAGATTGCGGCGCTGCAGGTCGGGCTCAGCTCTCGCGGGCTCTACGAGGGAACCGTCGACGGGGTACTCGGCGCCGGGACGTCGGCTGCCGTTCGCCGGCTCCAGCGCAAGGCCGGTCTTCCGGCGGACGGCGTTCCCGGCCGGAAGACGCGGGCTGCACTCGGCCGCTACGGCCGCCGGGCTCCGCTCGGGGGCCGCACGCTCGTAGTCGGCACGCGCGGCTGGGACGTGGCAGCGCTGCAGTTCGCGCTGGCGTGGCACGGCTTTCCGTCAGGCCCTCTCGACGGTCACCTCGGTCTCCGAACGGAGGCGGCTCTGCGGCGCTTCCAGGTGTGGGCAGGGCTCAAGGCTGACGGCACGGCGGGGGCTTCGACGTTCGTGGCGCTCCGCGCGCCTGTGCCGCGCTCACCGCTCGTTCTCAGCGCTCCGGTCCAGGCTCCGACCGGAGACGTCTTCGGCCCCCGGGGCTCGCGGTTTCACAGTGGCCTCGACTTCAGGGCCCCGTCCGGCACGCCCGTGTCTGCCGCCGGTGCGGGTCTCGTCGTGTTCGCGGGCCGGCACAACAGCGGCTGGGGGAACCTCGTCGTGGTCAAGCACGGCTCCGGAGTCCGGACGCTCTACGCACATCTCTCGAGAATCGACGTGAAGCTCGGAGAGCATCTCTCGTCCGGGGACCACCTGGGTCTCGTCGGAGCATCGGGACAAGCCACCGGCCCGCACCTGCATCTCGAGGTGCTCGTTCGGGGCGCGGCCGTCGACCCGCAGACGGCGTTCTAGAGGAGAGCCCGGAGCGACGCTCGGCCGCCCCGGGGGTCAATGTTCCTTCTAGGCCGGTGGACCGGCCGGGGGGCCCTCCTCGACGTAGGTCGCACGGCGGCGGCCTCCAACGCCACCCCAGGACGACCAGAAGATCATCGAGAGGACGAGGCCGAGGATCCCGATCACGATCAGGATCACGCCGATCGCGTCGACGTCGAGGTTGGCAAGCTCACCGGTCACGCCCCAGATCAGGATCGCACCGGCAGCAACCAGAAATAAGCTAGCTCCTAGTCCCATTGAACCTCCTTAGTTGACTGAGGAGTACCCGCGGAGGCCTCCGGACTAACTTGGCCCCGATCCTCCGGCAAACCCACAGCGGAGTCCAGTAGATTCGACCCCGGTGCGCAGGGGAGCAATCGTGCGGGTCGTCGCTATCGGACTCCTCGTCGGAGCGATCACGGCTGCGGTCGCGGTCCTGATCCCGTGGCTTCCCGATCAGGCATCCGAGGAAGCGGACTGGATCGACTTCGTCTTCTGGTTCACGACCGTGATCTGCATCATGATTTTCGCGCTCGTCGCGGCGGTCACCCTCTACTCGGTCTTCAAGTTCCGCGTGCGTCCCGACGACGACTCGGACGGCCCGCCGATCCACGGTCACACCGGCCTGGAGATCGTCTGGACGGCGGTGCCTGCGATCCTCGTCACGGCGATCGCCGCCGTCAGCACAGTCGCGCTGGCGAAGAACGAGTCGATACCCGACGACCACCTGACCGTCGAGGTGACGGCCCGTCAGTTCGTGTGGAGCTTCAAGTACCCGCAGTACGGCGGGATCGAGTCGGGCATCCTCTACCTGCCGAAAGACCGGACCGCCGAGCTCAGGCTGAACGCGCTCGACGTCATCCACTCCTTCTGGGTGCCCGAGTTCCGCCAGAAGCAGGACGCCGTGCCCGGCACGGAGACACACGTGGCGGTGACCCCGACCAAGACCGGTCGCTACCCGCTCATCTGCACCGAGCTCTGTGGGCTCGGACACGCCGTGATGAGGACGAGGTCGATCGTGCTCGAGGAGGCCGCGTTCGAGAAGTGGGCACGGGATCGACAGAGGCCGGGTGCGGCCGGGAGTGCTGGATAGGCTCCGCGCCGAATGACCGAGACCGCCGTTCATCCGTCGATCCAGCCCGCTCACGGGACGCCGAAGCCGCCGCCCACCGGCTGGCACCGTCTCCTGGCGCCCGGCTGGCTTCGCGCCCCGTGGATGACCGCGCTCTTCTTCGCGATCGGTACGGGAATCGTCGTCGGCATCCGATCGCTTGCGGGCTACGACCCGGTCTGGGACTGGGTCGTGATCGTGACCGTAGCCGGGCTGACGACGGCCCCGATCGGCTTCCTCGCCGGGCTCGGCGCCTTCGACTACTGGACGAAGTACGCGCTCGGCTATCCGACGGAGCCCGAAGACCACTCGTCTCACGGCGCCTACAGCTGGCGCGACTACTTCCGGGTCAACACCGACCACAAGGTGATCGGGATCCAGTACGTGGTCACGACCGTGTTCTTCTTCCTCGCCGGCGGCCTGCTGGCGATGATCTTCCGCGCCGAGCTCGCCAAGCCGGGCATGCAGTTCCTCGACAGCCAGACCTACAACGGGACGATCTCGGTGCACGCCTCGCTGATGATCTTCCTGTTCGTGATCCCGGCGTTCGCCGGCCTCGCGAACTACGTCCTGCCGCTGATGATCGGCGCCCCGGACATGGCGTTCCCGCGCCTGAACGCGCTCTCGTACTGGCTGCTCCCGATCGCCGGCTTCATGATGCTCGGGAGCTTCTTCTGGCCCGGCGGCGCCTTCGGAGCGGGCTGGACGGGCTACGCGCCGTTGTCCGTCGTCGGCACCGACGGCAACGTGTTCTTCAACATGGGCGTCCAGTGGGCGGGGGCGTCCTCGATCATGACCGCCCTCAACTTCCTGGTCACGATCATCACCATGCGCGCGCCGGGGATGACCTTCTGGCGCATGCCGCTCCTCGTCTGGGCCAACTTCTCGACGTCACTGCTCGTCGTGCTCGCAACGCCCTTCATCGCCGGCTCGCAGTTCTTCGTGCTGTTCGACCGCGTGATGCACACCAACTTCTTCAACTTCAACGAAGGCGGCTACGTCCTCGGCTACCAGCACATCTTCTGGTTCTACTCGCACCCGGCCGTCTACATCATGATGCTGCCCGGCTTCGGCATCGCCTCGGAGGTCATCTCCGTGATGTCGCGGAAGCCGATCTTCGGCTACCGCCTGATGGCGCTCTCGCTGATCGCCATCCTCATCCTCGGCTTCTCGGTTTGGGCCCACCACATGTTCGTGTCGGGCATGGCCCCCTGGCTGCGCGTGCCGATGATGATCACGACGCTCCTGATCGCAGTGCCGACGGGCATCAAGGTGTTCTCGTGGTTAGCCACGACCTGGGAGGGGCGGATCCACCTGAACACGCCCATGCTCTGGGCCCTCGGCTTCGTGTCGATGTTCGTGATCGGCGGCCTCTCCGGGATCTTCCTGGGCGCGGTGCCGATCGACATCCACGCGTCGGACACCTACTTCATCGTCGCCCACATCCACTACGTGCTCCTCGGCGGCTCGCTCTTCACGATCTTCGCCGGCTTCTACTACTGGTTCCCGAAGATGACCGGGCGGATGTACAACGAGCGCCTCGGGAAGATCCACTTCTGGGGCACCTTCCTCGCGTTCAACGCGACGTTCTTCCCGATGCACATCATCGGCCTCCAGGGCATGCCGCGCCGCGTCGCCGACTACGACCCGCAGTTCGGCACCTGGAATCTCGTCATCTCGATCTCCTCGTTCGTCCTGGGCGCGTCGTTCCTGATCTTCATCTACAACATGATCGTGAGCTGGCGGCGTGGCCCGCTCGCGCCCGACAACCCGTGGCGGGCCAATACGATCGAGTGGCAGGTGTCGTCTCCGCCGCCCGTCTTCAACTTCGACCAGATCCCGCAGGTCGTCGGCGGCCCGTACGAGTACGGCGTGCCGGGCGCGCGCCATGCCGTGTTCAACGGCGACGGGGAGCACGAAGTCAAACCGGCGTCGCCGGAGTCTGAGAGGCCGGAGCATTGAGCCACGTACTAGTGATCGCGAACGAGACGGTGGCCGGCAAGGGCCTGATCGAAGCGCTGAAGCAACGCGCCGCAGGCGGTGCGGACCTCGTGACGGTGATCGCGCCGGTGAGCAAGCCTCAGTCGGGCTATGTCGTCTACGAGGACACCAGGCGTGCGTCTGCCGGGCGCAGGCTCGACCGCACGCTGACGGCGCTGCACGAGGCCGGGATCAAGGCGCACGGCCTCGTCGTCGACGCCGATCCCGAGGACGCCGTGCGGGATGCGATGGCGATGCTCGACCCGAAGCCGGACGAGGTGATCGTCTCCACGCATCCCCAGGAGCGCTCCGGCTGGCTGCGCCGCAAGGTGATCGACCGTGTTCGAGACGCCGCAGGCGACGTGCCGGTCGAGCACATCGTGGTCGACCTCAGCGAGGAGGGCGAGGCCAACGTCCTCGTGCTCGCGAACGAAACCGTTGTCGGGGACCCGCTGCTCGCAAAGATCAAGGAGCGTGCTGCCCGCTCCCCGGCGAGCTTCCTCATCATCTGCCCGCAGAGCGACCCCAACCAGGGCACGCACCCCGAGGCCGAGCGGCGCCTACGCCGTGCCTTGACCGTGCTGCGGGGAGACGGGATCGAGGCGCACGGCCAGGTCGCGCACCCGGACCCGTACACCGCCGCGACGCAGGCCGTCCACGACGAGCGCATCGACGAGATCATCGTCTCGACGTTTGCGCCCGAGCGGTCTCCCTGGCTGAAGAAGGACCTCGTCCAGAAGCTGCACAAGGACACCGGCCTGCCGGTCGAGCACGTCGTGGTGGCGGAAGAGGTGCCTGCGTGAGCGCGCACGCCGAAGTTCACGCCGCGCACCCGCCGACCGCGCACCAGAGCTCCCGGGTCGATGCGACGACGCTCGGGATGCTCCTCTTCATCGCGTCCGAGATCATGCTCTTCGGCTCGTTCTTCACGGCGTACTTCTTCGTGCGGGTCGTGAACGACACGCCGATGTGGCCGCCCGAAGGCTTTCACCTGCCCGTCTTCGTCGCGGGCGTGAACACCGCGATCCTGCTGACCTCGAGCTTCACGATGCACTGGGCCTTGCAGGCCATCAAGCGCGGACATCGAGCCGGCATGCAGGCAGGGCTCGTCCTCACGTTCTTCCTCGGCCTCACCTTCCTGCTGACGCAGATGCTCGAGTACTCACGCATCGGTTTCTCGCCCAGCGACGGCGCGTTCGGCTCGGTCTTCTACGGGCTGACCGGCCTGCACGGGGCGCACGTCTTCGTCGGGCTGACGCTGCTCGCCTTCGCGACGGTACGCGCGTTCAGAGGGCATTTCACCCCAGAGCACCATCACGGTGTGGAGATCCCGGGGATCTACTGGCACTTTGTCGACGTAATGTGGATAGTGGTCTACACGACGATCTACATCCTCTAGGCGGATGATCAATCCACTTCGCAGCGAGGCTGAGGCGTATCGCTTCCTCCTGCTGACGGTGGGGTATTTCGCCGCGATCGTCATCGCCACCCTGGCGCTCGGGCGCTGGGTCGGGTTCGCGGTCTTCGTCCTGCTGACCGTCGCGGGGCTCGTGTATCTCGTCCGCGCCCGTCGCACGGAGCCGCCCCGGCGGGTCGCCGCCCGCGAGGGCAGCGAAAACGTGCGCCGCATCCTCGTCGTCGCGAACGAGACCGTCGGCGGCGAGCCGCTGCGCGAGGAGATCCGTCGCAAGTCCGAGGGCCAGGAAGAGCAGGTGCTCGTCATCTGCCCGGCTTTGAACTCGCCCCTGAAGCACTGGGCCTCGGACGAGGACGGTGCGCGTGTCCAGGCGCAGCAGCGGCTCGACGCCAGCCTTGCGCGCCTGCAGGAGCTCGGAGTCGAGGCCCGCGGCGAGATCGGCGACGCCGAGCCACTGCAGGCGATGGAGGACGCCCTCAGGCTGTTCGGGGCCGACGAGATCATCATCTCCACCCATCCGCCGGGCCGCTCGCACTGGCTCGAGAAAGGGATCGTCGAGGGTGCCCGCGAACGGTTCGCCGTGCCGATCACCCACGTCGTTGTCGATCTCGAGGCCGAGCGTGAGGCTTCTAGCTAGGAGGGTTTGACGAAATGGATCTGTGCCGCCGGGCCGCGCTGCTCGCCCGAGGCGGCGTCCTCAGTCGCCCCAATGCTGAAAAGCATTGAGGCTCCCTGCGTCCTTGCCTCGGAACGACCATCGCACCCCGGCAACGAGTCAATTCCGCCAAACCCTCCTAGCGCGCCGAGCTGCTGACGAACTCCGCCACTGCGCGGATCTCGGCGGCGGTCAGCTGACCCTGGAAGGACGGCATGACCCCCTTGCCCTGCGTGATCCGCTCGATCGCATGGTCGACGCTCGGCTTCGTCTCGTCCAGGTTGGGGCCGACCGTCCCGGTCGCGCCGGCGGCGGCGAGCGTGTGGCAGGTCGCGCAGCCGGCCGAGGCGAAGATCGCCTTCCCGTCCGGCTTCCCGCCCTTGCTGGGCGGCGGCGCTGCCGCAGCCTTGATCGCCTCGGGATCCCCGGCGACGTCCGCCACATAGTTCGCCACGGCTTCGGCATCCTCTCCGGTGACGAGCTCCGCCGGCATCCCGCTGCCCTCGGTGGGGTAGTAGATCTGGTCGAGCACGACCGCCGCGATCGTGCTCTCCTTGAATCCCTGTTCCCGCGACCCCGCGAACGCCTCGTCGAGGTTGGGGCCGACCTGCCCCTTGGTCCCGGCGTCAGCGAGCTCGTGACAGGCGCCGCACTGGCCCTCGGAGCTCGTGAAGACCTCCTTGCCGCGGCTCGCGTTCCCCTCGTCGGGGAGGCCCTCCGTCCCACAGCCTGCAGCCAGGGCGGTCAGCGCGACTAGGGCTGCCGCGGCGAGGAGCCGCAACGCTACGACTGGGTCGAGGCGCCGGCGGCGGCGAGCGCCTCGTCGCGGGCCGGATAGATCTGGAAGACACGATCGAGACCGGTGATCTCGAAGATCTTCGCGATGTTGCGGTCGCTGCAGACCAGCGAGAGCTGCCCCTCCTGGCCGCGGAGCCGCTTGACGCCGCCCACGAGCACGCCGAGGGTCGTCGAATCGATGAACGTCGTTCCCGAAAGGTCGACGACGACGTTCTTGGCGCCCTTCGCAATCGTGTCCAGCAGCTGCTGCTTGAACTCCGGCGCCGTGTAGAGGTCGACCTCGCCGGTGAGCGCGATGACGAATGTCGAGTCGCCGACTTGCTCGGTGGTCACGTCGAAGTTCATGAGCCGGGGCAGTCTAACCAGGCTGTACGTTGGCGGCGCCGGACTCGAGAGCCTTGATCTGCTGGCGTGCGTACGCGGCGTTCTGGTCGTCGGGGGACAACCTGAGGAACGCCTTGTAGGCCCTGACGGCCTGCGGGATGCGGCGGGCCTGATAGGCGGAGTCGCCGAGCTGCAGCTGGAGCAGCGGCTCATCGTCGGGGTGCGTGGCGACGATCTGCGTGTAGAGCGTCGCGGCGCTGCCGAACGCGTTCTGCATTCTCTGATTCATCTCGTTCAGCCGCTCGCTGTAGATCGCCTGGAACTCCTGGTCGATCTTGCCGCCGAGAGCCCGCCCGAACTCCGATTCCTGCGGGGGGCCGAAGAGGCCGGACCCGGTCTGGGACTGATACTCGCCGTACACGGTCGCGTACTCGTCGCGCGCGTCGTTCGCCCGGCCCAGGTACATGCCGGCAACCGTCCGCTTGACGTCGACGTCACGCGGGCGCAGCTCGAGGTAATCCTCGTAGGCGGCGATGGCCTGGTCCTGGTCGCCCTGGTTCGAGTACGCCTCTCCGAGCTGCTTGTATCCCGTCGGGTCCTCGGGGTTGTCCTCGATCTTGTCGCGCGCCTCGCCGACCGAGGGGCCTCCAGTTCCGGCGCCGGACCCCTGGAGGATGTCGCCGAAGCCCGTGCCCGGGATGTTGCCGCCGACGCCGAAGGCGACGAAGCCGACGCCGAAGACGAGTGCGAGGAAGACGAATACCCACTTCGCCTGCCTGATCAGGCGCGGGAAGAACATCTGCTGCTCGTAGGCAGGGCGTTCCTGGCGCTTGGGCTTTTTCGCGGGTACATGCGCCTGGGCTTTGGGCCGTCGGCGCTTCTGGGCGGAGCGTGCCATGTTCCTAGGGTAGCGTGGCGTTCGCCGGGTGCCAGCGCTTCTCGAGGAACACGGCCGCCCAGATCGAGCTCTCCAGCAGGATCAACAGAGGAACCGTCTCGAGCACGAGGGAGACGGGGTCGGCAGTTGGCAGCGCGACCGCGAGCGCGACTGCGGCCACGATCAGGTAGCGCCTGTTCTTTCGCAGCTGGGTCGAGTTGACGACGCCGAGCCGGACGAGCGCGAGGATGAAGATCGGAAGCTCGAAGAAGAGCGCGACCGCGATGAGCATGACCGCGACGAACGAGAAGTAGTAGCTGGCCCGGATCTGGATGTCGTACAGGTCCTCGTCGTAGTTCGTGAGGAAGTCGATGGCCTTCGGCATGAGGACGAAGTAGCCGAACGCGAGGCCGCCGGCGAAGAGGACGGTGGCGATGCCCACGAAGACGGCCACGACCCGCTGGGCGCTCTCCTCCATCGCCGGAGCGAGGAAGCTCCAGAGCTGCCACAGCAGAACCGGGAGCGCGAGGGCGAACGCGGCGTACAGGCTGACCTTGACGGAGGTCGTGAACGGCTCGGTCACGCCGAGCGTCACGAGCTCCTTGTCGTCAGGCAGGGGCTCGCGAAGCCACTTGATCAGGCGCTCGTGAAAGATGTACGCGACGACGAACGCGACGATGAGCGTGCCGAGCGAGATGAGCAGGCGCGTGCGCAGCTCGTCGAGGTGCTCGACGAGTGTGGCCTCCTCGCCGGGGCTGAGCCGCCTCGGCAGCCTCATGCTCGCCAAACCCTGCTACGTGGTCTTCGTCTTGGTCTCGTCGTGCGCAGTGGCCGGAGCGACCGTCGTCTCGTCCTGCGGCGGCGACAGCTCGGCGGGGTCGTCCTTGCCGGAGATCGAATCCTTGAACTCCCGCATCCCCTTGCCGAGCGAACGGCCCATCTCAGGCAGGCGCTTGGGGCCGAAGACGAGCAGCACGACGAGGAGAAGGAGGCCGAGCTCCCAGAGCTGGATACCGAAGGGCACGTACTCAGAGTACCAGCCAAGCGGCGCAAATCCTGCCCCTGGAGGCTTCGATACCATGAGTTACGAACCGCAGCAAAAACCCGCATAGCTGAAAGGAATCAGGCAGCACAAAGTGGCACAGCTGGAGCTCAAGAACCTGCACGTCGCGCTCGAGGACGGCACCGAGATCGTCAAGGGTGTCGACCTCACCGTGAACGCGGGCGAGACGCACGCCGTCATGGGCCCGAACGGCTCCGGCAAGTCCACCCTGGCCTACGCGATCATGGGCCACCCGGCCTACGAGATCACGGGCGGCGAGATCCTGCTCGACGGGGAGAACATCGTCGAGATGGGGGCCGACGAGCGCGCGCAGCGGGGGCTCTTCCTAGCCTTCCAGTACCCGCACGCGATCCCCGGCGTCACCGTGACCAGCTTCCTGCGCTCGGCGCTCAACGCGCTGCGCAAGGCGCGCGCCGGCGGCGAGGACGACCCGGTCGCGGTCAAGGAGTTCCGCACCGAGCTGCTGGCGCAGATGGAGCACCTGAAGGTGCCGAGGGAGCTCGCCATGCGCTACCTGAACGACGGCTTCTCGGGCGGAGAGAAGAAGCGCGTCGAGATCCTGCAGATGGCGATGCTGAAGCCGCGCATCGCCGTGCTCGACGAGACCGACTCGGGCCTCGACATCGATGCGCTGAAGATCGTCGCCCAGGGAGTCAAGGAGCTCGTCGGGCCCGACATGGGCGCCCTGCTGATCACGCACTACCAGCGGATTCTCAACTACGTCACGCCCGATTTCGTGCACGTCTTCGTCGACGGACGTATCGTTGAGGAAGGCGGTCCGGAGCTCGCGCACAAGCTGGAAGCCGAAGGGTACGAGGCGTTCGTGCCTGCACCAGTCGCCGGAGGGAAGTCCTAGTGGCCGTAACACCAGAGACCGAAGTCGTCCGCGGCATACGCGACGAGTACAAGTACGGCTTCTCGAACTCGGATGCGGCCGAGAACTACTTCTTCAAGTCGGGTCGCGGCCTCTCACACGAGCTCGTCGAGGCGATCTCCGAGCACAAGAACGAGCCCGACTGGATGCGCAAGTACCGGCACAAGTCGCTCGACTACTTCCTGGCCCGGCCGCTTCCCGCGTGGGGCGGCAACGTCGCCGCGATCGACTTCGACAACATCTACTACTACATCAAGCCGACCGAGAATCAGGCCAAGTCCTGGGAGGACCTGCCGGCCGACATCCTCGACACCTGGGACAAGCTCGGCATCCCCGAGGCGGAGAAGAAGTACCTCGCCGGCGTCGGCGCCCAGTACGAGTCGGAGGTCGTCTACCACAAGCTCCAGGAGGACCTGGAGGCGCAGGGCGTGATCTTCCTCGACATGGACTCGGGCCTCCGCGAGCACGAGGACATCGTCAAGGAGTACTTCGGGACGGTCATCCCGCAGAACGACAACAAGTTCGCGGCGCTGAACTCCGCCGTCTGGTCGGGCGGCTCCTTCATCTACGTGCCGCCGGGAGTCTCGATCGAGATGCCGCTCCAGGCCTACTTCCGCATCAACGCGGAGAACATGGGCCAGTTCGAGCGCACGATGATCATCGTCGACGAGGACGCCTACGTGCACTACGTCGAGGGCTGCACGGCGCCCATCTACTCGTCGGACTCACTGCACTCGGCCGTCGTCGAGATCATCGTCAAGCCGCGTGGCCGCTGCCGCTACACGACGATCCAGAACTGGTCGAACAACGTGTTCAACCTCGTGACCAAGCGGGCGGTCGCCTACGAGGACGCGACGATGGAGTGGGTCGACGGGAACCTCGGCTCGAAGCTGACGATGAAGTACCCGGCGATCTGGCTGCTGGGCGAGCGCGCGCACGGCGAGGTGCTCTCGATCGCCTTCGCCGGCGAGGGGCAGCACCAGGACGCGGGCGGGAAGATCCACCACATGGCTCCGAACACGACCTCGGTCATCACCTCGAAGTCGATCTCGAAGAACGGCGGGCGCGGCGGCTACCGCGGCCTGCTCGAGGTGGCCAAGGGCGCGGAGGGCTCGAAGTCCAAGGTCGTCTGCGACGCGCTGATCCTCGACGAGGAGTCGCGCTCCGACACCTACCCGTACATGAAGATCGACGAGAGCAACGTCGACATCGGGCACGAGGCCACGGTCTCGAAGATCGGGGAGGAGCAGCTCTTCTACCTGATGTCCCGCGGGCTCTCGGAGTCCGAGGCCAGCGCGCTGATCGTGTCGGGGTTCGTCGAGCCGATCACGAAGGAGCTTCCACTGGAGTACGCGGTCGAGATGAACCGCCTCATTCAGCTCCAGATGGAAGGCTCCGTCGGCTAGCGGGGTCCCTTGCAGGTCGAGCAGGTCGATTTCCTCTCGGTGCCCACGCGCGACATCGAGCGTGCCGTCACCTGGTACAGCGAGGTGTTTGGCCTCCCGGTCAGCGAGCACACCAAGGGCGAGGTGGAGACGCCGAACGTCACCCTCTCGTTCTGGAATCCAGAAGCTGACGGCGAGGAGTTCCAGCCGAACGTGGCCGGGATCGCGCTCCGCGTGCCGGACGTCGAGGAGGCCCGCCGCGAGCTGGAGGCGAGGGGGGTCGAGTTCATAGGCGACACCTACGACTCGGGCGTCTGCCTGATGGGGTTCTGCAAGGACCCCGACGGGAACACGGTCATCCTCCACCGGCGGTACAAGCCCCGTGGATAGAGCAGCCGCAGCAGAGCGCTACGCCGCGCTGCCGCTCCCGGACACGACCCAGGAGCACTGGCGCTTCACCGACCTGAAGGGCTTCGATCCGGACTCCTTTGTCCAGAACGGCCATGTCCAGGTGCCAGGCACCGAGACAATGTTGGAGCTGGACGCGGCCGGTCTGGCCACGGTGACCGAGAGCGGTGTCCACATCGAGCGCGCGCCCGAGGGCGTGACCTTCGAGCTCCTCGACGAGAACCACCCGCGCCTGCACGAGCTGATCGGCCACGACGAGAAGTTCGCCGCGCACAACGCGGCGCTGTGGAAGCAGGGACTGCTCGTCCACGTACCGCGCGGGGTGGTGCTCGAACAGCCTCTGTATGTCCGCCTCGCGAACTCGGTCGACGGCGGGTCGCTCTTCTTCCGGCTCCTCGTGATCGCCGAGCCCGAGTCGCGGTTCACGCTCATCGAGGAATACACGTCCTCCACGCCCGAGCTCGCCGCCTACACGAACATCGTCTCGGAGCTCTTCGTCGAGCAGGGCGCCAGGCTCGAGTACGTCTCGCTGCAGAACCTCTCGCGCGAGACGTGGCACTTCGGGAACCACCATGCCCGGGTCGGGCGCGATGCAGAGCTGGACTGGGTGGCCGGCGGCTTCGGCTCCAAGAAGGGCAAGACGTGGATCCAGAACGATCTCGCCGGCCGGGGCGCGACCTCACGCGTGACCGGGGCGTACTTCACGGACCGCGACCAGCACATCGACTACGACACGTTCCAGCTCCACCAGGCACCCGACACGACGAGTGATTTCGCCTTCAAGGGCGCGCTCCGCGATACCTCGACGGCCGTCTGGCGCGGGATGATCCGCGTCGAGCCCGACGCGCAGAAGACGAACGCGTACCAGGAGAACCGCAACCTGATGCTGTCGCCGACGACGCACGCGGTGCCGATTCCCGGCCTGGAGATCCTTGCCAACGACGTCAGGTGCACGCACGGGGCGACGGTGAGCCGCGTCGACCGCGAGCAGCTCTTCTACGCAATGGCCCGCGGCCTGACGCACTCCGAAGCGGAGCGCCTCATCCTGCGCGGGTTCTTCCAGGACGTGCTCGATCGGATCGACCTCGAGCCGGTGCGCGAGGCGCTCAGCGAGGCCCTCGAAGCCCGCATCCCGCAGGGCTAGGCCCTAGGGTTTTTCGCGACCCTCGCTATCCTGCTGGGCCGTGCGTCTTCCGGACAAAAGACCTCGTGCGCTGACGCTTGCCCTGACTGCGGTCGGGGTGCTCGTCGCCGCCGTGCTGCTCGTCGGCGCCTTCCTCGTCGCGACCGGCGGGAGCGATGACGGCGGCAGTTCCAAGGAGTCGCTGAACACCGATTTCAAGGAGCCGCAGGAGTTCGACCTGGACGAGGTCTACGCCGACAGCGGGTTCAGCTGCGAGGCGCGGGACACGATGTGCGTGCGCAAGTTCCTCGTCGGCGTCACGGCCGACTACGGGCCACGCGCCTCGCTCCCCGTCCTCGAGCGCCTGCAGCGCGAGCAGCGCGTCGACCTCTCGGTCAACGACCACGACCTCGCCCACGCCGTCGGCCGCGAGACGGCCAAGGACTTCGGCTCCAACTTCGACGCCTTCGACCTCTGCCCGACGATCTTCAACTACGGCTGCTCGCACGGCTTCTTCGAGTACGTCCTCGCCCGGACTGACACGCCGAAGGAAGCTGCGACGACCGTGTGCGAGACGGTCAGCGGCGACAAGAAACGCCTGCTCATCTCGGGGTTTTCCTGCTACCACGGCGTCGGGCACGGGGTGATGATGGCCCAGGCGTACGACGTGCAGGAGTCGCTCAACACCTGCAACACGCTCCCCACCTTCCCGGCCAAGGAGGGTTGCTGGCAGGGCGTCTTCATGGAGAACGTCAACGCCGGCATGAGCGGTCGCGCGCGCAAAGGCGTCTTCTCGCGCACGGATCCGCTCGCCCCCTGCGACAAGGTCCAGAAGAAGTACAAGTACCAGTGCTTCATCAACCACTCGGGCTGGCTCATGCTCGTCGGGAAGAACCGCGTCGAAGCCGCCGCCGGGTATTGCCTCCACGTGAAGGGCAAGGAGCGAACGGCGTGCATGCAGTCGATCGGTCTCATGGTCACGAACCCGGTCTGGCAGGCACAGCTCTCACGCAACGCGGGCAAGAAATCGCAGAGCGCGGTCGCCTGGGAGCTCTGTTCGCGCTTCCCGGCCGCGGGCCGCTCAGACTGTGTGGTCGCCGGCGTCGACAACCTCGCGAACTTCGACCAGTTGAAGGCCGACCGGCAGAAGGCGTTCTGCGCCGAGGTGACCGGTGCGCTCAAGAGCGAGTGCTACGAGCGAATCGGGGTCAATCTCCTGAACCGGACGAAGGACGAGCCCACCCTGCGCTCGAGCTGCGCGGCCCTCGGTCCAAACGCGGGGCTCTGCCTGCGCGGAGCAGGGATAGCCGCGTGAGGCTCAGCGCCGCCCTGCTCCTGGTCTTCTGTGCGCTCCTCGTAGGCTGCGGAGGGAGGCGACGGCGACGGCGACTCCTCGAGCGGAGGCGACAACGTCGTGAGCATGAAGGCCGACTCCTTTGACCCGGAGACCCTGACGATCAAGGTCGGGGACACGGTCGAGTTCAAGAACGAGAGCGGCGAGGACAAGTGGCCCGCCTCGAACGTCCACCCGACGCACGAGCTCTATCCGGGGTTCGACGCCCAGAAGACGGTCCTGGACGGCGACTCGTACGAGTTCACGTTCGACCGCGCCGGGCGCTGGGGATACCACGACCACCTCAACCCCGACATCCAGGGCACCATCGTCGTCGAGTAGCCCGGGGCGGGGACAGGGCCCCTTTCCGCGGGTCGTGCCCGGCTCCGCGCTGCCGCTCGGGCTCCTGCTCGGCCTCGCCTCGATCCTCGTCTACGTCACGACGGGGTACGGCGCGTCGATGCTCGCGCTCTGGGTGGCGAGCCTCGTGACGCTCGTCGTCTACTTCTGGAGCAGGAGCGCCCCTGCGCCCAGGTTCCCCAGACGCGAGCGTGATCGTGCCTCCGGCACTGATGCTCGCCTTCGCACCGCTCTACCTCGCCGCCGTTCACCGCTGGCCGGTGCAGGTCAGCTCCGACGAGACCGCGATCATGGACGTCGCACAGCAGTACGCAGCCCAGCCGAATGTCGACCCGTTCGGGCTGAGCACGTACCTCGCGCGACCCGCACTGCTCTTCCTCGCCTGGGGCGATCTCGGGGAGCTGATCGGCGGCATCGACCTCCTCCACATGCGGCTTCTGCATGGAGCCTTCGGCCTGCTGACGATCGGCGCCTCGTACCTGCTCTTCCGCCAGCTGCTCCCTCGCGGCTGGGCCGTCTTCGCGGCCTGCGTCCTCGGGCTCAGCCACGCCTTCTTCATGATCAGCCGGCTGGCCATGCGGGAGAACACCGCCGTGCTCTTGGAAGTGATCGCCCTCGCGCTGCTTCTGTGGGGGCTGCGGAACGACCACATGCTCTCCACGTTCCTCGGCGGCTTCGTGGCCGGTCTGTGCTTCTACGTCTACTTCCCCGCCAGGGCGACCTTCCCGGTCTGGGTGGTGTTCCTGATCGTGCTCGGCGTCCTCTTCCGTAGCGAGTTCCCCGTGCGCCGCATCGTCCGGGCCGGCCTGATCGGCACCGCCGGCTTCGTGCTGATGGCCGCGCCGATCATCTACGCCGAGTCGCAGGCCCCGGATACTCCCGGGCTCACTACCGCAGAAGGAGACGCTCCTGATCTACCCCGAGGCGCGTGAGCTCCAGAAGAACTGGGTGTTCGAATCGAGTGTCGCGGGCGGGATGTGGAAGAACATCTCCTGGGGCCTGACTGCGTTCAACAACAAGATCGAGGACCACGGATTCATCTACCTGAACAGGGGTCACGGCTTCGTCGATCCGCTGACCGGGATCTTCATCTGGGTCGGGGTGCTCTTCGTGGGCATCCGGCTGTTCCGCCGGCGCGGGGACCCGGGCGAGCTCTTCGCGCTCTGCACGTTCATCGTGCTCTGGCTTTCGTTCGCCTTCCTGATCAACAAGGCTCCGAATTACACGCGCCTCCTGATCACGCTGCCGTTCGTCGCCTACTTCGTCGCGGTGGCGACCCGTTTTCTGGCCGGAAGAGTGCAGCTGCTTGCTGCCGACTGGCGACCCCAGTGGGCCACTCGGGCACGGATGGGCTTTGTGGGCGTGACCATTGCAGCCCTGGCAGCCCTCAATCTGGCCATCGCCTGGGACTTCATCCAGGAGGGGCGGAAGAACGGAGAAGCGATCGGAAGCACCGGCCGCTACATCGAGTCTCATCGAGACGTCCCGGGCAAGAAGTTCTATCTGGCCGCGGACGACGTGAACTACAAGTACTACTCATTCGGCAACAGCTATAGCCATCGGCTTACTCTCTTCGCTCACGCCGGCCAGGTGGGCCCACAGATCCCTCCTGAGAGCCTGAGCGGTTTCCAGGCGTCACCGCCGTTCGCGATCTTCATGACGCAGGCGCTCTGGTTGGTGGCCCGACAGAGTCTCATGACGAGCTACCCGAACGCGGAGCTGCACAACGTCATGCCCGACGCAAGCCACGTCGTCCTGGAAGTACCCGCGAGTTAAGCTGGTCAGGCGATGCGGCTCGTTTGGGCGGTCCTTCCCCTATTCGTGCTCGTTTTCGGTAGCACTCTCTCTGCGCGTGCCTCGTCCTCCGGGGTCAGCGGATTGATCGTCTTCGAGAGCACGCGCGACGGGAATCCGGAGCTCTACCGACTCGAATCCGACGGCCTCACACAGACGAGGCTGACAACGCATGCGGGCACTGACTCGCAGGCCTCATGGACATCCCAGTCGCAGGCGATTGTGTTCATCCGGGACGGGGACATCTACATCCGTTCGAGCTTCGGAATTCCCGGACCTTTCCCGATTACCAACACGCCGGAGCAGGAGAGCGACCCCGTCGCTTTCGGGTGGAAGTACCTCTACGCCTCCAACCCCGACGGGAACACGGATCTCTATCGCCTTGACCCGTATACCTCGGTCGTCGAACGGCTGACGGACGATCCGGCCCCCGACACGCAGCCCGCGGTCGGGTCGGCCGGCCGCATCGCGTTCACGAGCACCCGCGGCGGCTCCTCCGAGATCTGGACGATGTGGTACGACGGCACCGGGGAGATCCGAATCACAGCCATGGGCCAAGCAGATTCGCCGAGTTACTCGCCGGACGGCTCGAAGATCGCGTTCCACGCACAGGGCGACGTCTACCGCATGAACTGGGACGGCACGGACGTCCGGCTCCTCGTCGCCAACGCAAGCAAACCGGACTGGTACCCGGGTCGCATCGTCTTCCAGCGGGAGGTGGACGGCCAGACCGATCTGTTCTCAGTTGACGAGGAAGGGCTGGCCGAGACCCAGCTCACGTCGCACCCTGCAGACGACCGTGACCCCGCCTGGGGACAGATCCCACCGCCGCCGCCGGGGATCCCCCCGCCACCGCCGGCGCCTCCCCCGCCCCCGGCGGTGGTGCCGCCTCCCCCGCGTCCGCCCGCTCCTGCCCGGTGCCGGGTGCCGCGGGTGGTCGGGCTAACCCTCAAGCGGGCACGTACGAGAATTCGCGCGAGGCGCTGCTCACCCGGCCGGATTCGCCGCCAACGGTCGAGGCGCGTCGGACGCGTGATCGCACAGAACCCGCGGTCGGGCGCAGTCCGTCGGCGCGGCTTCCCGGTCAAGCTGGTCGTCGGTCGTAGATAGGCCGCGCTCTAGCTAGCCGCGCCGCCGACGCAGTCGGCGAGGTCCTTGCCACGGGCGAACTTCGAGCAGGCCTCGCGCTTTGCGTCCGGGTCGGCGTTCTGCGTGCCGAGGATCGTGCCGAGGCCGTAGAAGCAATGCGAGCGATACGCGGTCTTGACGAGCTCGCAGAACTGGCCGGCGCGTGGATCCTGGGAGTTGTTGTTCGCGATGTCGCGAACGGCGCCGAAGATGCACTCCTTCTCGCCGCTGCCGGCTCTCGCGCAGTAGCCCTTCGTCCCCTCGGGGTTCTGCGTCGCGGCCCCGGAGGCGTCGCGTCCATACGACTGGAAGCAGATGTCGACGAAGTCCTTCTCGCTTCTGCGACACCAATCGGCTGCCTTCTCCCACCTCCAGCCGACCTCGGGAAGGATTCGCGAGGAGACGAGCAGGTAGCAGTAGAGCTTGTCCTGGCGGCTCACGATGTTGCACGGGTAGAGGAGGTTGTCCTTCTTGAGCCAGCGCGAGCGGAGCCCGAACGACGAGCTCAGGTTCTCCATGAAGACTCCGCCGCTGCACGAGACCTGCTCGAACTCGTCCGCGAGGCCGTGGCACATCGTCAGCGCGAGCGGCAGCTCGTAGCCGGTGTACAGCATCAGCCCATGCCCCAGTCCGTGCTCGCACTGGTAGTAGTTGAAGTTGTTGGACTTGATCTCGGGGTCGTTGCAAGCCTCGCGCGCGACCTCGGCGGCCTTGTCCTCCTCGACACCGGCGAGCTTCCACTGCAGGAGGCCGTGGTAGTAGCCCGATCCGCAGGTGTTGGAGCCCGCCACGAACGCCTTGCCGACCTGGCCGTCGAAGTGGCGTAGGCCGCCCGCCCCGATCATGTGCGCGATCGGGTGGCAGTTGCCCTGGATCGCGGGGTCGGTCTTCTGCATTTCGTCGAGCTTCGTAAGGGCGGCCTTCGGCCCCTCCTCGTAGGCGAGGTTGCCGAACGCCTGCTGGATGCACTGCGTGTCGCCCGTGCAGTCGTCGAGCTTCTTGTCGTCGGGCTCGAACGTGAACTTCTTGACCTCACCCCCGCCGGCCGAAGTCGCCACGAACTCGGCCACCTCGCGGATCTCCTCGTCGCTCAGCTTGTCCTTGAACGCCGGCATGGTTCCCCCGCCGTTTCGCACCTGGCGCTCGACGCGGTCGGCGTTCGGGCGCACCTCGTCGAGGTTCGGCCCGACCGTGGCCGTGGCGCCCGCGGCCTCCAGCGTGTGGCACCCGCCGCAGTTCGCGTCCGCGAAGACCTTGGCGCCGCCTGAAGTGGCGACCCCTGTCTCCGCCGACTTCTCTTCGCCCCCGCCGCAACCTGCGGACACGAGAAGCACCGCGGCCAAAGCCGCTATAGCCGAGCCATGAAGAGATCGCACGGCCTCACATTGAAGCGCAAAACGCCCCCGGGGCGAACCGCTAACGGGTGATGAGGCCGATGCCCAGGAGGATGACGACGACCCCGATCGCCTTCGAGGCTGTCAGCGACTCGCCGAGGAAGAAGTAACCGCCGAGAACGACGCCTGCGTAGCCTGCTCCGACGAAGGCGGGATAGATCGCAGTGGCCTCGTAGCGCCGGAGTGCGAGCAGCCAGGTCAGGAAGCTGAGCGCGTACAGCACGAACCCGACCACGAACCCGGGTTCGAGGAGCACCGCGCGCACCGAGCTCGGGGTCAGCTCGTCCACGTCCATCAGCGCTCTGCGCAGTAGGAGCACGCCGCCGGTGGTGAACAGCGCAGACGCTACGACGTACGCTGCCGCGGTCACGCCATCACTATAGGACCGAGCCCGGAGGCGATCTTGGAATGAACAGCGAGCGTCGGCCTGAATACTCGATTGTCGTCCCCGTGTACAACGAGGAAGCGGCGCTTCCGGAACTGGTTCGCAGACTGAGCCTTCTGCTCGATCGCCTGGACGGCCCGGGCGAGACCGTCCTCGTCGACGACGGGAGCAGCGACCGCACCTACGCGCTGATGGCGGCCGCGCGAGACGCGGACCCGCGCCTGAAGATCCTGCGGCTGTCCCGGAACTTCGGGCACCAGGTGGCAGTGACCGCCGGCCTGGACGTCGCGGCCGGCGACGCGGTCATCGTCATGGACGCAGATCTTCAGGATCCGCCGGAGGTCGTCCTCGAGATGGCGGCGCGCTGGCGTGAGGGCTACGACGTGGTCTATGCCGTCCGCGAGCAGCGGCACGGCGAGACTCGCTTCAAGCGAGCGACCGCCGCCGTCGTTCTATCGCATCTTCAGCGGGATGAGCGAGGTCGAGGTGCCGCTCGACGTCGGCGACTTCCGGCTCGTCGATCGCAGGGCGCTGGACGCGTTCAGGTCGATGCGCGAGTCGAATCGCTACGTGCGCGGCATGTTCAGCTGGATCGGGTTCCGCCAGGTCGGCGTGCCGTACAAGCGCGACGAGCGGTTCGCGGGCGAGACGAAGTACCCCCTCACCAAGATGCTGAAGTTCGCGACCGACGGAATCGTCAGCTTCTCGGCTGCCCCGCTTCGCCTGGCCCTGAAAGTCGGCTTCCTCGTCTCCGGCCTCTCCTTCCTCCTCGGCGTCGTCTTCCTGTTCTCCAAGGTGCTCGGCTTCTACTCCGTGCCCGGCCTGGCGTCGATCGCGGTCTTCGTCGCCTTCCTGGGCGGGATCCAGCTCCTGCTCCTCGGCGTCATGGGCGAGTACATCGCCCGCATCCACGACGAGGTGAAAGGCCGGCCCCTCTACGTCGTCAGCGAGGCGCACGGATTGCTGGGCCCGAGGACGGCGAGGGCGATCGAGGTTCCCGCCTCGACCCCGGAAGTACCATAGGGACGTGGCCGTCCACACTCCAGGCGAAGCTCGATGCCCGCAAGCTGCGCGGCGACTTCCCGATCCTCGAGCAGGAGATCCACGGCAAGCCGCTCGCCTACCTCGACTCCGCGGTCAGCTCCCAGAAGCCGCGCCAGGTCCTCGATGCGATCCGGACCTTCTACGAGACCTCGTACGGCAACGTGCACCGGGGCGTCTACACGCTCTCGGAGCGCGCCACCGAGGGCTACGAGGGCGCTCGGCAGAAGGTCGCCACGTTCGTCAACGCGCCGCAGTCGCGCGAGATCGTCTTCACACGGAATGCGACGGAGTCGATCAACCTCGTCGCGTACGCGTGGGGGCTCTCCACGCTGGGGCCCGGCGACCTGGTCGTCGTCACCGAGCTCGAGCACCACTCGAACTTCGTTCCCTGGCAGTACGTCGCCAAGCGCACCGGCGCCGGGTTCCGGGCGATCAGGCTGACGGACGCAGGGGAGCTAGACCTCGATTGTCTCGACGAGATCGCGGCTGACGGCGACGTGAAGGTCGTGGCCGCGAACTACGTCTCGAATGCGCTCGGCACGGTGAACCAGGTCGAGCGTCTGGCGGCGTGGGCGCACGAGCAAGGGGCCGTGATGGTGGTCGACGCCGCGCAGGCGGCACCGCACCGCCGGGTCGACGTCCAGGCGCTCGGGTGCGACTTCCTCGCGTTCTCGGCCCACAAGATGTGCGGCCCGACCAGCGTCGGGGCGCTGTGGGGGCGACACGAGCTCCTGGCCAAGATGGAGCCGTTCAATCTCGGCGGTCACATGATCCGCTCCGTGAACCTCGACGAGACGACCTGGGGTGACGTTCCGGCGAAGTTCGAGGCCGGCACGCAGCCGATCGCCGAGGCTGTCGGGTTCGGCGCGGCCGTCGACTACCTGGAAGAGGTCGGCCTCGAAGCGATCGAGCAGCACGAGCACGAGCTCGTTGCGTATGCGCTCGAGCGGATGGCCGACGTGCCGGGAATCACGATGTACGGGCCTGCGCCGGAGCGCCGTGCCGGGATCGTCTCCTTCAACCTCGAAGGCATCCACCCGCATGACGTGTCGCAGGTGCTCGACTACGAAGGCGTCGCGATTCGGGCCGGGCACCACTGCTGTCAGCCGCTGATGCAGCGCCTCGGCGTGGCGGCGACGAACCGGGCGAGTTTCTACCTGTACACGATCCCCGAGGAGATCGATCGGCTCGTCGAGGGCCTGCACAAGGCCCGCAAGGTCTTTGGCTGACCCCTCTCGGGTACGCTCGAACCGATGAACGAGTTCGAGCAGATGTACCGCGAGGTGATCCTGGATCACTACCGCAACCCGCGCGGGCACGGGGCAATGGACGAACCCGATGCGGAGGCGGAGGGCATGAACCCGCTGTGCGGCGACGAGGTCACGATCTTCGTCTCGCTGGCCGAGGACGGGGAGACGATCGACGACGTCAAGTTCTCCGGGCGCGGGTGCGCGATCAGCCAGGCGGCGACCTCCATGCTCACCGAGATGGTCAAGGGCCGCTCGGCCACGGAAGTGGCAACACTCCCGAAGGAGGAGCTGCTCGAGGAGATCGGCATCCCGCTGACGCCGATCCGCCTCAAGTGCGCTCTGCTGGGCCTCGGCGTGCTCAAGGTCGCGCTGCACCGCGCGAAGGGCACTCCGCTGCCCGAGGAATGGGCCGGCCTCGACGACGAGTTTCAGGTCCGATAGCGGTCGTCAGCGTCTGCCCGCTCGATGAGCTGCCGCCGGGCTCGGTGAAGATCGTCCACGCCGGGGAGATCTCGGTCGGCGTCTACAACCTCGGAGGTGAGCTGTACGCGATCGAGGATCGCTGCTCGCACGACAACGGGCCGCTCGCCGAGGGCGATTTCGACGTGGACGAGGGTTATGCGATCTGCCCCCGGCACGGTGCGCGCATCGACATCAGGACGGGCAAGGCGCTGAGCCTGCCGGCTGTGTTTCCGGTCGAGACGTTTCCAGTCGTCGTCGAGGACGGGATCGTCAAGGTGCAGCTGACCTGATGCTCGACGACCGTGTTCGCGCCGTGCTCGAGCGGCTCGAGGCCGAGGATGCGGCCGAACGGGAGGCAGGCGTCGCTCGCGAGCAGCGTGCGCGCCAGGTTGCGCGTAGTACGGGCCAGTTTCTCTTCTCGATCGTCGCGCCGCACTGGGATTGCGAGGTGCTGGAGATCGGCGGCTCGCGTGGCTACTCGTCGATCTGGCTCGGGGCGGGGGTCCGCTACTTCGGGGGGCGCGTGCTCTCCCTGGAGTCGGATCCGGCCAAGGTCGAGGCCTGGCGGCGCAACGTGGCCGAGGCGGGGCTCGAGGAGACCGTCGAGCTGGTCGAAGGCGACGCGTACCAGACGCTGCCGGAGATCAACGACGTCTTCGACCTCGTCTTCCTCGACGCCGAGAAGGAGGACTACGAGCAGCTCTTCCAGCTGGCTCGCGACAAGGTCGAGCCGGGAGCGCTCGTCGTCGCCGACAACGTGCTCTCCCATCAGGAGACGCTGGGCGCCTATTCGCAGGCCCGTCAGGCCGATCCGACCCTCGAGAGCGTGACGGTCCCGCTCGACCGAGGTCTCGAGCTCTCCACCGTGCTGGCCTGACCGGCCGAGTCCGACCTGACCAGGAAGACACGTCCTGCGGCCGACATCACCCATCCGCGTGAGCAAGCGCAAGCGAGTCCAGAAACGAGACATGTCCGGTGCCAGGCACCAGACATGTCTCTGGTTCGCTGGCGTCCGTCCTGGTCGAGCCGCTACAGTTCGGCTACCGCGGAAAGGAGGTGGTCCGGCTTGACAGATTGCAGTACGGGCAGTGGAGGTACCAGCGGGTAGAGGCGTGTCCCCGGGACCTACGGGGAATCGTCTAGCCAGCGTAGGGGACTAGCGCATCCGCGCCGCCCGAGTTTCTCCGGATCGGGCCGGCAAAGCGCCTCTACCACTCCAACGTTGGTATCCGGATCAGGGGGTTGGCTAAAACCAACCCCCTTTTCTATTTCTAGGCCGCGCGGCGTAGCTGATCGTCCAGCGGCATCAGCGGCAACTCGAAGGTCTGCGCCGCGTCGTCGTTCGTGACGACGTTGTCGCCGGTCTCGAGCATCTTCAGCAGGTCGCGCGTGAGCGGGATGTTGCCCGGGAGGCGCTCCGTCAGCAACGCGTTGGCCCGCATGAAGCGCCATCGGCATGTGCACGCTCGGACGGCGAACGCCCAAGGCCTTCTTCAAGCGCTCCCAGAACTCGTTCCAGGTCACGACGTCGGGCCCGCCGAGCTCGAAGGTCCGGTTCGTGGCCGGCTCGTGGTCGATCGCTTTGGCGAAGTAGGCGGCGACCTCGTCGACCCAGATCGGCTGGATGCGCTGCTCGCCCGAGCCGATGATCGGCGTCACCGGAGCAACCTTCGCCAGCCGGCGGAAGGTCGGCAGAATCCCACCGTCGCGGCCGAAGATGAAGCTCGGGCGGAAAATGACGTACGGGAAGCCCGACTTCTGGACGTCCTGCTCCATCTGCCACTTCGCCCCGTAGTACGGAACGAGGTCCTTCGTCTCCTCGCTCGTGCCGAGCGCGCTCATGAGCACGAAGCGCTTGGCGCCGCCCTCCTTCGCCAGCTTGAGCAGGTCGCGCGTGCCGCCGACCATGATCCGCTGGAACTCCCTGGGCTTGCCCTGGCGAATCGCGACGAGATGGACGACCACGTCGACGCCGTCGACGGCGCGGCGCAGGCTGGTCGGATCGGTGACGTCGCCCTCGACCAGCTCGCAGCCCCAGTTCCGAAGCTTCTCCGCCTTGCGGACGTCGCGGACGAGGCACCGCACCGGCCGGTCCTGTTCCCGCAGCGCGTGCACGACGTGCCCGCCGACGAACCCCGAGCCGCCCGTGACCAGGATCATTGCTCGAAGTTCTTCCAGTAGCGGCTCGGCGTCGGCCCGGCCTGGCCCTGGTACTTCGAGCCGAGCGCGCCGGCGCCGTAGGGCGTCTCCGCCGGCTCCGTCATCTGCACGAACGAGAGCTGGCCGATCTTCATCGCGTAGTAGATCGTGATCGGGAGGTTCGCCACGTTCGAGAGCTCGAGCGTGACGTGTCCGTCCCAGCCCGGGTCGATGAAGCCTGCGGTGGAGTGGATGAGCAGGCCGAGGCGACCCAGCGACGACTTGCCCTCGAGCCGCGCCACGAGGTCGTCGGGAAGGCGAATCCGCTCCAGTGTCGAGCCGAGCACGAACTCGCCGGGATGAAGGATGAACGGCTGCTCGTCCCCGATCTCCACGAGCTCGGTCAGCTCTTCCTGTGGCTCACGCACGTCGATGTAGGGATACCGAGCGTTGTGAAAGACCCGGAAGAACCGATCCACGCGCACGTCGACGCTCGAGGGCTGGATCAGCTCCTCGTCGAACGGGTCGATCTCGATGCGACCTTCGCCGAGGAGGCGGCGAATCGTTCGGTCGGCGAGAACCACGCGGGCACCCTAGCGTCGTCCGGACCGCAGCGATATGGTCACGCGCATGAAAAATCGCGGAGCTACCTGGGTGCACCTGATCTTCGCCACGATCATCGTGCTCGCCGTTCCACTGCAGGTCTATTTCATCGCTTCGTACTTCTCGGGCGCCGGCGAGGGCGCGCTCGACGCGCACGGGATCACAGGCGGTCTCGTCATACATGGGTCCGAGCTGATCGTGTTCCTCTCCAGCCTGGTTGCCTTCTGGGGGCTGTGGAAGTGGGTCGGCTGGAGCTTCGGGCTCCTCCTGCTCGGAACCGTGCAGATCTTCCTCGCGCCCCCCGACGAGGATCCAGCGAGCGGCTGGATACACGGTCTCCACGGTCTCGGCGCGCTGCTCGTGTTCCTGCTCGCAGCCTGGCTTGCGTACCGTGACGCGCGCCTCCTCGGGTTGATGCAACCGCGAGCCGACACGGCTGCGGCCCCCGCGCCGCCGCCGCAACCGCCGGCCTAGCGCTTGGCTCTCTACGACTCGCTCCGCGAGCTCCCGCTCGAGGTCGAGTCGTATGCGCTCGAACGGCTCGAGCAGGCTGTCTCGCCGGAGTTCACGCGCGTGACGACCGTCGTGCGCCTCCGCGGTCGAGGCGAGGGCGGGGTCGGCGAGGACGTGACGTACGCGGCGGAGGACCACCCGCCGCCGGACGGCCTCGAGCTGTCGGGGTCGCACACCATCGACTCGTTCTCGGTGCTGCTCGAAGGGCTCGAGCTCTTCACGCGCGAGCCGGATCAGGCGGCCTACCTCGACTACCGCCGCTGGGCTTTTGAGTGCGCCGCGCTGGACCTGGCTCTGCGGCAAGCGGGCAGGCCGCTCGCCTCCGCGGTCGGTCGCGAGCCCGCGCCTGTGAACTTCGTCGTCTCGATGGGCCTCGGCGATCCGCCGAGCACGGAGCCGGTGCGCGGTTGGCTCGAGCACTATCCAGGGCTGCGCTTCAAGCTCGACCCGCGGAGCAGCTGGACGGAGGAGCTCGTCTCCGAGCTGGTCGAGCTCGGCTGCGTCGACGTCTTCGACCTCAAGGGCCAGTACGAAGGCACGGTGGTCGACCAGCCGCCCGACCCGAGGCTGTACCGGCTCCTCGTCGAGAGCTTCCCCGATGCGTTGATCGAGGATCCCGCGGTGACCGACGAGACACGGCCGATCCTGGAGCCGCACGCAGAGCGCGTCACCTGGGACGCGATCATCCACTCGGTGGAGGACATCCAGGCGCTGCCCTGGGAGCCTCGTTCGATCAACATCAAGCCGTCGCGGTTCGGGCCGCTGAAGCGACTCTTCGACACGTACGACTACTGCGAGGCGCAGGGCATCACGGCCTACGGCGGCGGCCAGTTCGAGCTCGGCCCCGGCCGCGGCCACATCCAGTATCTGGCGTCGCTCTTCCACCCCGACTCGTCCAACGATGTCGCGCCGAGCGCGTACAACCTTCCGCCGCCGCGACCCGGGCTTCCCACGAGCCCGCTCGAACCGGCCCTCGAGCCGACCGGCTTCAGCTGGGCCGAGACCTAGACCAGCGCGAGCTGCTGGTGCGACTCGAGCCCGGAGAGGCCGACCCCGACGAGCCGTAGCGCGCCGGGCCGATCGTCGAGCGCGCGGTCGAGGCACCCACAGGCGAGCTCGGCGATTCGCTCGGCGTCGTCGGTGCCGACCGGGATCGAGGTCGAGCGGCTGCGGATCGAGAAGTCGGAGTAGCGCACCTTCGTCGTCACGGTTCTGGCGATCTCGCCGTTTCGCTGCAAGTAGCCGGCCAGGCTCGCGGACATCCGCCGCAGCTCGTCCTTCAACTGGTCGCGGTCGGCGATGTCTTTCGGGAACGTCTCCTCGTTGCTGATCGAGACTCGCTCAGAGGATGTCTCCAACGCCCGTCGATCGATCCCGCGCGCCCGCTGGCGGAGGATGCCGCCGACCTTTCCCGGCAAGATCCGGCGTAGCTCGTCGTCTGTGATTGCGGCGAGGGCGCCGATCGTGTCGACGCCGACTGCCCTGAATTTGGCCTCGGAGCGCGGGCCGATGCCCGGCAGCTTGCGGATGTCGAACGGCGCCAGGAACGAAGCCTCGCGTCCCGGCGGCACGACGACCAGACCGCCCGGCTTGCGGAGATCGCTGGCGATCTTGGAGACGACCTTGCACGTCGAGACGCCGATGGAGCACGTCAGGCTCGTCGAGCCGCGGACCGAGGTCTGCACCGCTTCGGCGAGCGCACGGGCCTTCCCGAAGTCCGCTGCAATCTCGCCCAGGTCGAGATAACCCTCGTCCTTTCCGGTGCGCTCGACGGTCGGAACGACCTCGCGTATGGCTTTCCAGACCGCCTGCGAATACTCGGAGTAGAGGCTGTGTCGTGGCCGGACGAAGACGGCCTGCGGGCAGCGGCGCAGCGCCTCGGCGCAGCTCATCGCGGAGTGGATCCCGAACTTGCGGGCCTCGTAGTTCGCCGTCGCCACGACGCCCCGGCCGTGCGGGTCGCCCCCGACGACGAGCGGCTTCGCGCGCAAGGCGGGATCCTCCAGCTCCTCGACGGCGGCGAAGAAGGCGTCCAGATCGAGGTGCCCAAGGATCACGCTGCGAAGCGTAAGGATCAGTCAGGGCGACAGGCGATCGACGGTCCAGCCTTCGCCTGCACGCCGGTAGCGCAGCCGGTCGTGGAAGCGGTTCTCACGGTGCTGCCAGAACTCGTAGACCTCGGGGGTGAGGCGATAGCCGCCCCAGTGCGGCGGGAGGGGGACTTCACCCGGATGCTCGCGGTCGATCTCCGCGAAGCGGGCGTCGAGCACCTCGCGCGACTCCACCGGCTCGCTCTGCCGTGAGGCCCAGGCAGCCAGCTGGGCGCCGCGTGGCCGGGTGCGGAAGTACTCCTCCGACTCCTGCCCGCCGACGCGCTCGATGGGCCCCTCCACGCGCACCTGGCGACCCAGCTGGGGCCAGTGGAAGAGCAGCGCCCCGCGCGGATTGTCTGCGAGCTCGCGACCCTTGCGGCTCTCGTAGTTGGTGAAGAACGTGAACCCGTCGGGGTCGGCGCCCTTCAGCAGGACCATGCGAGCCGACGGTGCGCCGTCCTGGGTCGCCGTGGCAAGTGCGACCACGTCCGTGCCCGCCTCTGCGTACCACGACTTGAACTGCTCGAGCGGGTCGGATGTATGAACGTTATTCATGTATGCATCAAGCCGATCGCTGTTGTATCTTCAGGGTATGGCTATGACACGCGCGATCGAGATTCGGACCGCGATCCCGGGCCCCCGTTCGCAGGAGATCATCGAGCGGAAGGAACGCGTGATCGCGGGGCCGCTGTCCCTCGTCCACCCGATCGTCGTCGCCGAAGGCCGCGGCGCCACGCTTACGGACGTCGACGGCAATACGTTCATCGACTTCACCGGCGGCGTCGGCTGCCTGAACGTCGGGCACTCGCACCCCCGCCTGGTCGAGGCGGCACAGGAGCAGCTCACACACTTCGCCCACACCGACTTCACCATCGTCCCCTACGAGGTCTACGTCGAGCTGGCGGAGCGCCTGATCGAGCTCGCCCCGTTCAGCGGCCCGGCCAAGGCGGCGTTCTTCAACGCCGGCACCGAAGCGGTCGAGAACTCGATCAAGTTCGCGCGCTCGTACACGAAGCGGCCGGCGGTGATCGTCTTCGAGGGCGCCTTCCACGGGCGCACGATGCTCGCGATGACGATGACCTCGAAGACGCATCCGTACAAGGCCGGCCTGGGGCCGTTTGCCCCCGAGGTCTACCGGGTCCCCTATCCGCACTCCTACCGCGGGCCCGACACAGCCGCCGCGCTCGCCGCCCTGGAGCGCGCGTTCCTCACGCAGGTCGCGCCCGAAAGCGTGGCCGCGATCGTGATGGAGCCGGTGCTCGGGGAGGGCGGCTTCGTCGTCGCGCCCACGGAATTCGTCGAGGGCATTCGCAAGATCTGCGACGAGCACGGCATCGTGTTCGTCGTCGACGAGGTGCAGACGGGCTACGGCCGCACCGGACGCATGTGGGCGATCCAGCATTACGACGTGGAGCCTGACCTGATGATCGTGGCCAAGTCGATCGCAGGCGGCCTGCCGCTCTCCGGCGTGATCGGGAAGGCGGAGATCATGGACGCGCCGGACGACTCGGCGATCGGCGGCACCTACGTCGGGAACCCCGTTGCCCAGGCGGCGGCGCTCGCCGTCCTCGATGTCTTCAACGAGGAGCATCTCGTCGAACGGGCAGGTGCGATCGGCGACACGATTCGCTCGCGCATGGAGGCCTGGCAGGAACGCTGGGCTGCCATCGGCGACGTGCGCGGCCTCGGTGCGATGCTGGCGATCGAGCTCGTGCTCGACCGCGAGACGAAGGAGCCCGACGCGGACCGTGCCTCGGCCGTCGTCGAGGAGGCCGCTCAGAACGGGCTGCTCCTGATCAAGTCCGGCGTGTACGGCAACTGCATCCGAGTTCTGACCCCGCTCGTCGTCACCGACGCGGAGCTCGAAGAGGCCCTCGGCGTCTGGGAGCAGGCGCTCGACAAGGTCCTCACCGCCTAATCGCGCCGTCAGCCAAACTTCAGGCCGTGATCGGTGAGCTGATCGCGGGCCGCTACGAGCTGCACGAGCTCGTGGGCGCGGGGGGCATGTCCAACGTCTTCCGTGCACACGATCGGCTGCTCGAGCGTTCCGTCGCCATCAAGGTGCTGCACGAGCACTACAGCGCCGACGAGGACTACGTCGAGCGCTTCCGGCGCGAGGCGCGCTCCGTTGCGCAGCTGGCCCATCCCAACATCGTCACGGTCATCGACCGGGGCGAGGAAGACGGCCGCCAGTACATCGTCTTCGAGTACGTCGAGGGCGAAAACCTCAAAGGCCTCCTCTCGCACGGGGCGCTGCCGGTCGACGAGGCGCTTCGCTACGGGCTGCAGATCGCCGGCGCGCTGGACTTCGCGCACAAGCGCGGGCTCGTGCACCGCGACGTCAAGCCGCAGAACGTGCTCCTCACGGAGGAGGGCGAGCCCAAGGTCACGGACTTCGGCATCGCCCGTTCCGTCGACGTTCAGAGCGTGACGCAGTCGGGCACCGTCGTCGGGACGAGCGACTACATCGCTCCCGAGCAGGCGCGCGGCGAGCAGGTCGACCCGAGAACCGACATCTACTCCCTGGGCGTCGTGCTCTACGAGCTGCTCACCGGCGAGGTGCCGTACTCGGGCGACAACTTCGTCGCCGTCGCGATGCAGCACCTGCACGAGCCCGTCCCGAGCGTGCTCGATCAGCGGCGCGATGTTCCGGTTCGGCTCGACCTCGCGGTGCAGCGCGCGATGGCGAAAGACCCGGCCGACCGCTTCGAATCGATGGAGCAGCTGATCGACGAGCTCGACCTGTGCTACGGCGAGCTGGGCTCCGACGACGAGGCGACGAGGATCGTCCGGCCGCCACGCAGGCCGCGCGCGACGAGGCCACGGCGCCGGCTGCCCGTGATTCCGTTCCTGCTGATCCTGCTCGCCGCCGCTGCGGTGGCCGGCGGCGCCTACCTGTTCTTCTCCGACTCACCGAGCGTGCCGGTCGTGGCCGAGGACAATCCTTCCGGCCCGGTCAGGCTGCAGGCGGTGGCCGCCTACGACCCGGTCGGCGGAGACGGCGAGCACAACAGCGAGCTTGCGCAGGCAACGGACCGCAATCCGGCGACCGACTGGCGCACCGAGGAGTACCAAGACTTCACCAAGGACGGCGTCGGCCTCGTGCTGCGCGCCCCGGGGGAGGTGGCCCTCTCGAGGCTCACGATTCGAGCCGAGCCGGGCTTCAGGGCCAGGGTCCAGGCGGGGAGGAGCCCCAGCGGGCCGTTCGAGAACGTCTCGGGTGAAAAGGACGTCGTCGGAGACGTCACGACCTTCGACGTCGACACGAAGGACCAGGCCTATGGCTACTACGTCGTCTGGCTGACCCTGCCGCGGGAAGGTGGCCAGGCGCACATCTACGAGGTGACGGCTAGAACTTGAGCCGTGCGCGGCGCTCGTGCCGCTCCAGCGCGAGCGCGATCAGCTTCTCGAGTAGCTCCTCGTAGGGGACGCCGGAAGCCTCGAAGAGCTTCGCGTACACGCTCGTCGCCGTGAAGCCGGGGATCGTGTTCAGCTCGTTGACGAGCACCTCGCCGTCCGCCCGCACGAAGCAGTCCGCCCGCGCCATGCCCTCGCATTCCGTGGCCCGGAAGGCCGCGACCGAGAGCTCCTGGACCCTCTCGCTCGCCTCCGGCGAGATGCGCGGCGGCACGATCAGCTCCATGCCGCCTTCGTCGTACTTCGCAGAGAAGTCGTACCAGTCCGCATTGGCCACGATCTCGCCGGGGATCGACGCCACCGGCTCCAGGTTCCCGAGCACGCTGCACTCGACCTCGACGCCGTCGACGAACTCCTCGACCAGCACCTTCTCGTCGTGCCGGAAGGCGAGGTCGAGGCCCGCACGAAGCTCGTCCGCGCTGCGGGCTTTCGTGATGCCGACGGACGACCCCAGCCGCGCCGGCTTGATGAACACCGGAAAACCGAACGGGCTCTCGAAGCCGTTCACCTCCCGCACGGTCACGCTGTCCGTCACCGGGATGCCCTTGTCCCGCAGCACCGACTTGAAGAGGTCCTTGTCCATGCAGAGCGCGGAGGCCATGACCCCGGCGCCCACGTACGGAACGTCGGCGAGGTCGAGGAAGCCCTGCACCGTCCCGTCCTCGCCGAAGGGGCCGTGCAGGACCGGGAAGACGACGTCGACCTCGGCCAGCGTGGCCGGGACCTTCGACGTGGGCACGGGGAGGAGCGACTCGATGTCGGTCACGCCGTCCCGTTCGAGGGCGGCCCTGGTCGCAGGGCCGATCTCCCAGCGGCCGTCGCGGCCGATCTCGACGGCCACCGTCTCGTAGCGTGCCGGGTCGAGAGCCTCGACCACCGAGCGCGCCGAGGCCAGGGAGACGTCGTGCTCGGACGAGCGCCCGCCCATCAGCACTGCGACGCGGACGCGGCTCACGGCGTCCGGTAGGAGCCGGCCGACGAAGATCGTGACGGTTGTGCCCGGCGCGGCTCGGGTGCCGCCGGGCGGATCCTGGTTGATGACGATTCCGTCCTGGGTCGGGTCGATCGTCTCCTCGTCCTGGACGACGACGTCGAAGCCGGCACTCTCGAGCGCTGACCGCGCAGCCTCCTCGTCCTGGCTCGTCACGTCGGGGACGGCGGATTCCTTCGGGCCCTTGGACACGCTCAGCGTCACGGTCGCGCCGCGCGAGGCCTGGGCGCCGCCGGCGGGGCTCTGGCGGACGACGATGCCCTTGGGCTGCTCGGAATCCACGTCCTGGCGCGCCACCGCGAACCCTGCGGCCTGGAGCTGCGACGACGCCGACTCGAAGGTCTGACCGACCACCGTCGGGATCCCGACCGGCTGCAGGCCCCGCGAGACGTTGATGCGCACACTCGAGTCCTTGTTCACCCGCCTGCCGGGCAGCGGGAACTGGGCAACCACCGTGCCTTGCTCTTTCTTCGAGAAGACCTCGGCGACCGTGAACTTCAAGTCGTTCTCCGTGAGCTCGCTGATCGCCTCGTCGCGCGAGTCGCCGATCACATCAGGCACGGTCACCTTCGGTGGACCGAGCGAGACGAAGATCGTCACCGCACTCGTCTTGTCGACACGGATGCCCGCATTCGGGTCCTGGTCGTAGACGAACCCGAGCCGGAAGTTCGGATTTGTGTTCGGAAGCCGCCTCACGTCGGGCTCCAGGCCTCTCTCCAGGAGGTTTTGGACGGCCAGGTGCTCCCGGATGCCCTCGACGTTCGGAACCGAGACCGAGCCCGAACTGCTCAGCGAGTCCTGGATCCGGCCGTACGCGAACCAGCCCGCCAGCAGCGCAGCGACGAGGCCGAGGATTGCGAGGAGCCAGGGCCAGATCGTCCGCCGCCGCGGCGGCGGATCCTGATACCGGTAGGTGCCCGGGCGCCGTTCACGGCGCGGCGCGGCGATTGCGGTCGGCGCATTCGCGAGTGACGTTCCGGAGAGGACGGCGGTCGCCGCATCGGCCGTGATCGCGGTGACCGACCCGCCGTCGGCGATGTGCGCGAGCTCGGCGTCCATCTCCTCGGCGGTCTGGAAGCGGTCGTCAGGGTTCTTGGCGAGCGCGCGCAGCACGACCATGTCGAGATCGGGCGGGATCTCGGGCCGGATCGACGACGGCGGCCGCGGCGTGTCCGAGAGGTGCTTCATGGCGATCTCCACGGGGGACTCGCCCGTGAAGGGCACGTTGCCGGTGAGCATCTCGTAGAGGACGACGCCGATCGAGTAGAGATCCGAGCGCTGGTCGACGGGCGCGCCGCGGGCCTGCTCGGGCGAGAGGTACTGCGCGGTGCCGACGATCGCGCCCGCCTCGGTCATCTGGCTCGCCCCGGCGCGCGCGATGCCGAAGTCCGTCACCTTCAGGCGCCCGTCACCGTCGACCATCACGTTGTGCGGCTTGATGTCTCGGTGGACGACGCCCTTCTTGTGCGCGAAGCGCAGCGCATTGAGGATCTGGCGCGTGTAATGGATCGCGTCGCCGATCGGCATCGGCCCGCGCGCGATCAGGAGCTCCTTCAACGTGCGCCCGTCGAGGTACTCCATGGCGATGTAGTAGGTGCCCTCGGCCTCGCCCCGGTCGTAGATCGAGACGATGTTGGGGTGGGAGAGCCCGGCGGCGTTCTTGGCCTCGCGGCGGAACCGCTCCACGAAGCTGTCGTCGTTCGCGTGGCGGTCGTTCAGGATCTTGATCGCGACGCGGCGCCCGAGCTCCTCGTCCTCGGCCAGGTACACGTCGGCCATCCCGCCGGCGCCGAGCTTGCGCATGACGCGGTACCTGCCGTCGAAAAGCGTGTTGATGATGTTCGTAATCACGACTTACACAGGGTAGGGAGTTCGACGCTCAACCAATCAGTGCCTGCATGATCTGGCGGGCGATGGGGGCGGCCGTGGTCCCGCCGGTGCCGCTTTGGCGCTCGAGAACGACCGCCACGGCCACTCGTGAGTTCACGACCGGGGCGAAGGCGATGAACCAGGTCGTGTTGCGGCCGCGGATCCCGGTCTCGGCGGTTCCGGTCTTGCCGGCCGTCGGCACGGAGACCTTTCCTGCGGTGCCGGTCCCGCAGCACACGACGCGTTCCATCATCGCGGCGATCGCGCGCGCCTGTTCGGGCGAGACGGCCTCGCCGAGCTCCTCGGGCCTCTGCTGGACGACGACCGTGCCGTCGGGGGCCACAATGCGATCGACGACGTACGGCTTCATGACGACCCCGTCGTTCGCGATCGCGGCGGTGACCATGGCCATCTGCAGCGGGGTGACCAGCATCCGCTCCTGCCCGAAGGCGAGGCGGCCGGGGTCGACCTGGGTGTCGTCCTCCGGGAAGAAGAGGCGGCCTTTGTCGTACAGACCGCTCGCGGAGCGCTCGTTGACCGGCGTCTCCAGCGGCGGCACCGAGTAGAACCCGAACCGCTTGGCCGTGTCCAGGATCTTGATCCCGCCGATCGCCTTCCCGATGTTGCAGAACACCGAGTTGATCGAGTACTGCATCGCCTCGACGAGGTTGACGTTGCCGAACGGGCTGGAGGTGTCGTAGTTCTCGACTCGCTTGCCGTACTCCTCGCAGTACCCCGGGTCGTTGAAGGTCGACTCCGGTGTGTACTCGCCCGAGTCGAGGGCGGCCGACCCCGTCACGACCTTGAAGATCGAGCCCGGCGCGTAGAGACCCGCGGTGACGCGGTTCAGCAGCGGCTGGCAGCCGAACCTGGAGCGCGACGCGGCAGCGAAGTCGTTCTCGATCAGGTTCGGGTCGTAGGTCGGGCTGGAGACGGCGACCAGCACCTTGCCCGTGCTGGGCTCGAGTGCGACTGCGGCCCCGCAGCGGCCGCCGAGCGCGTTCAGGGCGATCCGCTGCGCCCCGGGGCGGATCGTCGTGTAGAGGTCGTTGCCCTCCACGGTGGACCCACGCAGCTTGTCGAGGGTCGTCTCGACGACGGTGTTCAGGTTCGCGTTCGCGCCCGTGAGGAAATCGTTCTCGGAGCGCTCGAGGCCCGCCCGTGAGCGGACCTGCGTCGAGTAGCCGACGATGTGGGCCGCCAGCCCGCGTGCGGGGTACCTGCGGAAGTACAGGGTCTGACCCGCGACCTTCTGGACCCTGTTCGCCGCCAGGACCGTACGGCCGTCGGCGGCGTAGATCTCACCGCGCTTGACGGCGAACTGGGCGACGCGCTGGATCGAGTTGTCCTGCTTGTCGGCGAGCTCGGGCGCGGCGTAGGCCTGCCAGTACGTGGTCGCCACCATCAGCGAGGCGAGCAGGATCAGCGCGACGACGGCCACCTTCGTGATCTGCTTGTTCATGACCGGTTCTCCATGGTGGCGTTGGCTCGGTTCGAGATCAGGAGCAGTCCTGCGAGCAGGATGAAGTTGGCGACGATGCTCGACCCGCCGTAGCTGACGAACGGGAGCGTGATCCCGGTCAGCGGGATCACCCGCAGCACGCCGCCGACGATGATGAACGTCTGGAGCGCGAAGCCGAACGTCAGCCCGAGGGCGAGCAGCTTCGAGAACCCGTCCTGCGCGAGCATCGCGATCCGGAAGCCCCGCAGGCAGAACAGCATGAAGACGAGCAGCAGCGCCGCGACGCCGATCAGCCCGAGCTCCTGGGCCAGGGCGGAGTAGATGAAATCAGTGTTCAGGTACGGGATCAGCGGGTCGCCCCCTGAGTTGGCGAACGTTCCCTTGCCGAAGCCCTTGCCCCCGAAACCGCCGTTTCCGATCGAGTAGAGCGACTTGACGAGCTGGTACGAGTCGCAGTCCTGTCGCAGGGCCATCCCGCCCGTCTGCGCGCAGTAGACCTTCCCGTCGGTCCACGGATCCAGCCAGATCGTGACGCGTGACTCGACGCGGCCGACGAGCTGGTACACGACCGTCGCGCCTGCGAGGAAGAGCGCCATGCCGGCGCCGACGAACCAGGCCTTCGCCGTGGCCACGTAGAGCATCGCCAGGAAGATCCCGAAGTAGAGGAGCGCGCTTCCGAGGTCCTTGGTCACGACGAGCACGACCATTGCCGCGCCCCAGATCAAGAGCAGAGGTCCGAAGTCCTTCAGCCGGCCCTGAGCGAGCACCTCGCGCTTCTCGCGGAGATACCCGGCGAGAAAGACGATCAGGAAGATCTTGGCGAGCTCGCCGGGTTGGAACTGCAGCGGCCCCGCCTTCACCCAGAGGCGGGCACCGTTCACTGTCTGCCCGACCAGCGGCAGCGCCGGCAGGAGGAGCAGGCCGACCGCCGTGACGCCGAAGATGTACTTGTACGACTCGAGGCGGCGGAAATCGTGGCGCAGCAGAATCAGCGTCGCGGAGAAGGCGGCGACGCCGACGACGATCCAGAGCCCCTGCCGGAACGCGTTGTCCGGGTCGAGGCGGTAGATCTCGGTCACGCCGAAGGCAGTGAGCAGGCCGGCCAAGGGCAGCAGGTACGGGTCGGCCTGAGGCACCGTGACCCTCGCGACTACGTGTGCCGCGACGTAGAGCCCGAAGAAGAACAGTGCGTACGACAGCGAGGCCGTGGAGACGACCTCCTGGCGCGCGATGTACACGCTGGCGAAGCCGAGGCTCGTGATGATCCCGACGACGAAGAGGTTGAGGAGCTCGCGGTTTCTGAGGGTCACAGGTACAGCGCCCAGTAGAGGCCGGCGGCGACCGCCAACAGCACGAGCACGACCACGAGCACGATGAGCAGTGACAGCCAGCGGCTCCGCCTCCGCGGCGGCTCGGCGACCGCCTGCGCTTCGGTCGACGGCACGATCATCGTGTCGACGGTCGGGATGCCCTCGAGGCCGGACAGGGTGTCCTCGTCGTCCACCGCCCCGTTCTCCTCGACCGCGGGCATCTGTGCGGTCTCCTCGGGCACGTCGGCGCTCTCGTCGGCCATCTCGAAGAAGACGACGGTGATGTTGTCCTCGCCGCCGCTCCGGTTCGCCGTCTCCACGAGCTCGCGCGCGGCCGCATCGAGGTTGTCCCGCCGTTGCTCGACGACCTCGAGGATCACGTCGTTCTCGACCATGGACGTCAGGCCGTCAGAGCAGATGAAGAAGAGGTCGCCGACCTGGGGCTCCACGGTGAACGTGTCGACGTCGACATCGGGATCCGTCCCCAGTGCGCGCGTGATCACAGATCGCTGGGGGTGGATTTCGGCCTCTTCGGGCGAGAGCTTGCCGCTCCGCACGAGCTCCGCGACCAGCGAATGGTCGTCGGTCAGCTGCGCGATGCTGTGGTCTCGGATCAGGTAGGCGCGGGAGTCGCCGACGTGCCCGAACGTCACCACCCCGTCCTCGACCAGGGCCAGGGTGATCGTCGTGCCCATGCCCGAGGCGCTCGCGTCCTCGGTCGAACGCTCGAAGACCCGCCGGTTTGCCTCCTGGACGAGCGAGACGACGCGCTGCTCGCCGCTGCCGTCGGCGGCGGATCCCAGCGCGGAGGCGGCGAGCCGCGAGGCGATCTCGCCTCCCTTGGCGCCGCCCATACCGTCCGCGACCGCGAAGATCGGCGGGTCGCAGACCCACGAGTCCTCGTTCCGGCGCCGCTTGCGGCCGGGGTGGGAAATGCCTGTCGAGCGTCCGATCTTCATCGGTCGAAGCGGAAGTCGGTTTCTCCTACACGCACGAGATCTCCCGGAGTCAGCTTGCGTGGACGTGACAGCTTGACGCCGTTCAGGTAGGTGCCGTTGGTCGATCCCGCGTCCTCGAGCCAGACGCCGTCCTGCCGGGGCTCCACCCGAGCGTGCGAGGCCGAGGCGAAGTCGTCGTCGTCGAGCGCGACCGTGTTCTGCGATCCGCGGCCGATCGTGATCCCCGTCGAGTCGAGCACGTATTCGCTCTGCTCATCGAGCGCGGGGCTGCTGACGACGACCAGGCGGCCCATCGACGGCGGCGAGCTGCGCTTGCCCAGGCCCACCGCCTCGGCCTGCTGGGGCCCGAGGATGAAGCTTTCCTGCGGCAGGCGTAGATCCTTGCTCGCCGTGCGGACGATTCGCCAGATGAAGAGATACAGGAGGCCGAGGAAGCCGATTTTCAGGAGCAGGAGTACGCCCTCGACGTCGACCGAGGAGACTGCCGTCAGTCTCATTTGCGCCGGAACACGAGCTCGGTCGACCCGATCGTGATCCGGTCGTCGCTCTCGAGTCTCGCGCGCTGCTGGCGGCGGCCGTTGACCGTCGTGCCGTTCGTCGAGTCGAGGTCGACGAGCCAGTAGGCCGTGCCTTCCTGGCGCACCTCGGCGTGTTGACGGGACGCATTCGGGTCGGCGAGCCGGATGTCGCAGTCCTTCGAGCGGCCGATGACGACGCTCTGCCGGTCGAGCGCGTGCTCTGTTCCGTCCACCGTGAGCGTGACGACTTCGGGCTCGACGCCGAGCTCCTCGGCAGAGACGGCCTCGGTTTGCGGTACGGCCTGCGGGCGGTAGACCATGGTCGCCCCCGGGGCGGCCTCCGGCACGGGCTCTTCGGCGCCGGGCTCGGGCTGGACCATCCGCGTTGCGATCCCGAACTCGCCCACGGCGAGGTCGTCGTCCGTGTTCATGACCACCTTCGGCGAGGAGAGCAGCACATAGCTCTCGCGCCGCGCGTGCTCGGCGAGGTACTCCTGGAGCTCGGTGACCAGGGATTCCTCGTAGGACTCGAACTGCTCGCGATCGTTCGGCGACAGGTAGACGGCGTACTCGTTCGGCGCGTACACGCGCGAGACGGAGACCATGCGGTGGTCGTCCATCTCCTTGGCGAGCTTGCGCGCCAGCTCGACTGGTTGCACGTGTGTACGGAAGGCGCGACCGAAGACGCCTTCGAACAGGGACTCGATTTTCGACTCAATGGTGCGGAGCACGGCTACAGAAGGGGTTGCTTCCCTCGGGCAGCGAGTCTAGCGACGCGTTGCGTGCCCAAGCCGGTGCGGGTCGAGGGCCCGGGGCCACCGCGGACCACCCGCCGGTTTCACCCTACCGAGGAAAAACGCGCGTGTGGCGCTCAGAATCGTGCCGAAACCGTGCAGGTGGAGCCGGCCGGGGCCGCCGCCCTGACGCCGCCATTGCACGACCAGCGCCGCACACGTGATCCAGGCGGTGGCGACGAACGCAACCGCGGAACCGCTCGGCCCTGCGAGCAGCGTTCCGGCCAGCAAGCCGGCTCCGAGGGCCACGATCGCCGGCTCGCCCAGGCGGCGTGCACCGGGCAGGAGCGCAGCCCCCGCACCCAGCACCAGCCCCACCAACGCAAGCTCGGGCCGGGCCGTGAGCGATGCCCAGAGCCACTCGCCCACGGCGAGCGGGGACTCCACGTTCGCGATCCCTTCGAGCTGCGCCGCACCGGCGAAGCCGGTCACCAGCACGGCGACAAAGGCATATGCGGCCCGACGGAACCATCCGTCCACCCGCTGCAGGGCCAGCGGCAGGAGCCCGATCGCCGCGAGCGGAGCGAGGACGGCGCCGAGCGCGAAGACAAGGCCCGTTCGCGGTCGGGGCCAGGCCAGGGCGAGCCACGCAGTCGCGGCCACTGCGTACACGAGTGCGAGCCCGAGCGCGACGTTTCCCAGCGGAAAGACCGGCACGGCGAGAGCGAACGCGAGCCCGATGCGTGGACGAAGCGCCATCAATCCGGCAGCGAGCGCGCCGAGGAGCAGCGGCCAGCGCGGCGGGTAGAACGGCAGCGACGCCGCGACCCAGGCGACGGCGACCCCCGCCAGAGCCGGAGCGCCGACCCGCGCCGGCAGCCGGCGATCGAGCCGGAGCTGCGGCAGGCCGCAGCGGCCGCTCGACGGTCTGTCGACGCCGCCCGCGCAGGGCACGCGCGAGCGCGGCGGCCGTCGGACGCTTCGCCGGGTTCACGGCGAGGGCCCGGTCGACGGCGGCTACGAGTTGCCCGGAAAGGTCGGGGCGCACGGTCGCGAGCGAGGCGGCGCCCGACTGGATCTGCTTCCCCATCTCCATCGGGGAGGCCTGCCAGAACGGATGCCGGCCCGAAAGCGCTTCCCAGAGGAAGACGCCCACGGCCCAGACGTCCGCCGCAGGCCCTGCGCTCTTGCCCTGAAGCCGCTCGGGCGGGATATAGGCGAGCGTGCCCGGGACGTCACCCGCCGCGGTCAGCGTCTCGGCGTCCGCCAGCTGTGCGAGGCCGAAGTCGAACAGGCGAACCGAGACCTCGTCCCCGTCCGCGAGCAGGACGTTGGACGGCTTGACGTCACGATGGACGATTCCGTGCGCGTGCGCGTGCGCGAGGGCCTCGAGGACCTGGGCCGCGGCTTCGACGACCCCCTCGTCGTCGAGCTCGCCGGCGCGGAGAGCGTGGCGCAATGTGTGCCCTGGGACGTATTCGTACGGGATGTAAACGTGCCGCGCATCGCTCGCAAAGCCGAATGCCAGCAGGCAGTGGGGATGGCGAAGCCGGGCGGCCGAATGAGCCTCTCGCTCGGCTCTGGAGGCCGCTTTGCCCTCCTTGCCGATGATCTTGAGCGCCACGTCTCGTCCGTTCTTCTCGTCGTGGGCGAGCCATACAGACCCGGACCCGCCCGTTCCGAGAGGGCGCAGGGGCTTGTAGCGACCAAGGACGAGGCCGTTTTCGGGGACGGGTTGCAAACCGGTCGACATCCGCGTCTCCGCTTTGGCCGTAGCCCGTGGAACTCCTTTCCCAGCCGAACAACGCGGTACAGTGGCCCGGATTCGGCGCGCCCATGAGCGAGCGAGACAGCGACATCGAGTTCGATTTCTTCGACGAGGGCGAGACCCGCGAGGCCACGGAGGCCGAGCGCCCTCGCCGCCGAGGCCGTCGGCCCCCGGTCCGACCGCCGACCGGCCTCACGCCGCTCCTGCGCCTGATCGGGCTGATCAGCTTCGCGATCCTCGTCGTCGTCCTGCTCGTCTTCTGGGTCAACTCGTGCCGCGAGGATCGGCGCAAGGACGCGTACCGCGACTACGTCGAGAAGACCACGACGCTGGCAAACGACTCGCAGGCGCTCGGTCGCAACCTGAACGGCGTCCTCACGAGCCGCGGCCAGAGGCCGGCACAGATCGAGCAGAGGCTCGAAGGCCTGGCGCAACAGCAGGAGCAGCAGGCCGACCAGCTCCGCGCGCTCGACCCGCCCGGGCCGCTGCGCGCACAGCACCGTCACGCGATCGAGGCTTTCGATTTCAGGCTCAACGGGCTCCGCGGCATGGCCCAGGCGTTTCGCCAGACCGCCTCGTCCGCGAATGCCAATACCGCTGGTGGCCTCCTGGCCGTACAGGCACAGCGGTTCATCGCCAGCGACGTCGTCTGGGACGACCTGTTCAAGGACCCGGCGGCCGACGAGCTGGAACGGCAGGACGTCACCGGGGTCGAGGTTCCCGACTCGAACTTCCTCCCGAACGCGGACATCGCCACCCGGCGCTCGATGACCGGCATCTGGCAGCGCATTCGGGGAGCGGCGACCGGCGGTGGCACAGGGTGTACCCCGCGCGGTACCGGGATCGTGAGCGTCACTGTCCTTCCGGCGCGCCAGCGGCTCTCGCCGAGCGAGACGAACACGGTCGAATCCACCAAGGACCTCGCCTTCTCGGTCGAGATCGAGAACTCCGGTTGCGCGCAGGAGTCGAGCATCCCGGTCCGCCTGACGATCCCGAAGAGCCCGACGCCGATCCAGAAGCGTCAGGTCGTCGACCTGATCAACCCTGGCGAGACGAAGACCGTCGTGTTCAGCGACATCGGCACGGTGCCGTTCGCCGAGCGCACGACGGTCACGATCGAGGTCGAGCCGGTACCGACCGAGAGCAAGACCGACAACAACACGGCCGAGTACCCGGTCATCTTCAGCCTCGGCTAGCTGGTCCGGCGCCACGGGCGCCGGACTCGCGGAAAATGCTTCGCACTTTCCGCGACTAAGAGCTCACCGCGTCGAAGTCCTACGGACCGAGGTGCGTGTAGTTGGCTCTCGACCTTTTGGCGTTTTGCCAAACCCTGGGGTTAAGCCGGGCCGGCGCCGGCCATTGCCCGCTCGACCGCCTCGAGCTCCTCGGGCGAGAGCGCGACGGTCGGCCGTCCGTGATCGAGCTCCTTCACGTAGACGCGGGCGTAGTCGCGGCCCTGGATCGCGCTGACGATGATTCCCGTGCGAGCTGCGTCGAGAAACGCCATCGTCGCGGACTGCTGGCCGCCCGCGCCTTCGTAGGCGTCGTAGCGCACGATCGCCGTGTTCGAGATGGAGCCGTCCACGCGCCGGTCGACCCGGGTCAGGCCGGAAGCGATCTCGTCGACCGCTCGGTGCAGGTCGTCGATCCGTCCCTGGAGCGAGACGGCAAAGTCGACGAGGTCGCCTTTCCCTCCACCGAGGAGCACTTCCTGGCCCGCGCGTAGATGCCGAATCTGCACCAGCAGATACGCGAAGAGCGCAAGCGCCGCCGCCGCCGCACAGGCGGCTGCGATCGCGATCCAGGCGGCTAGGGAGAGGTTCATCGCGCGGAGATGTTAGAAGCCCGCGTCGGCCGACTAGCTACATTTCTCTTGCCATGGGACAGGTTTTGGTCCTCAACGCCAGCTATGAGCCACTAAACGTGACTTCGGTGCGCCGTGCCCATGTGCTCGTCTTCAAGGGGAAGGCGGAGGTCCTCGAGGAGCTCGCACAGGGTCTTCACTCGGCGACCGACACCTATCCGTGGCCGCACGTGATCCGGCTCGTCACCTACGTGCACGTGCCGCGCGCCGTGCAGCGGAAGATCTCGCGGCGGGCGCTGTTCGCCCGCGACGGCTGGAAGTGCGTCTACTGCGGCCAGAACGGGGGTCGGCTGACTCTCGACCACGTGATCCCGCGCAGCAAGGGCGGCGAGTCGGTCTGGGAGAACGTGGTCACCTCCTGCGCGCCGTGCAACCTGCGCAAGGGCGACCGTCTGCTGCACGAGGTCAGCATGGTGCTACGGCGCCAGCCACGGCCGCCGCAGCCGGTGCTCTTCATCAAGCTGGCCGCGCCGAAGATCCCGACCGGCTGGCGCCAGTACCTACCCGACCTCGCGGCGGAAACGGCCGCCTAGACCCTCCCACTCGCTCCACGAGCCGGGGTAGAGCTTGGCGTCGGAGCGGCCGGCCTGCGCGAGGGCGAGGAGGGTGACGCACGAAGTCACCCCGGACCCGCAGTAGACGACGATCTCGGGGACGGCCAGAAGCTCGGCCGGCACGTCGCCGCCCCGGGTGAACGGGACATTGACCGCGCCCGGGATGCGACCCGGGATCTTGTCGATCGGATTCGCCTCGCCGCGCCAGCGGGCCTCGACTCTGGCGTCGACGACGACGAGGCCGTTGTCGTCGAGGCGCGAGGCGATCTCGTCGGCGTTCATCGTGTCGTCGCTGCGCGGCTGTGGCTCGAAGTACGCTGGCTCGACCTGCTCCTCGCCTTGGCTGAGCGGGCCCTGCCAGGCGTCGATGCCGCCCTGGAGGACGGCACAGTCGTCGTGGCCGAAGTGCCGCAGCAGCCACCAGAGGCGCTCTGCTCCGCCCATCTGGCCGTACGCGACCACAAGGACACCTGCCCCGATCCCGGCCCGCGAGGCGGATTCTGCGAAGCGCTCGGCGCTGGGCAGTGGGTGACGGCCCGCTCCCTCGACGGACAGGTCAGAAAGGTCTTCGTCCACGTCGAGGAACGAGGCGCCCGGAACGTGCCCCGCCAGATAGAGCTCACGCCCGCGGGCCGGGTCGCCGAGCTCCCAGCGGCAATCGACGAACTGGTAGCGCATCGCGCGATTGTGACGTGGCAGCCCCTCCGGCGGCGTATAGAGGAAAACAGCTAGGAGGCAACGATGAAGATGATTCGAATCGCTGGTTTGGCCCTGCTCGTGCTGGCTGCGGCTGCTGTCGCGGGCATAGGCATCCCCGAGACGGCCGGCGGAGCGGAGAGCTCACCGCTGCAAGGCATCACGGTGAACGGAACCGGCACCGCGAATGCCATTCCGAACGAAGCGCAGTTCTCGCTCGGCGTCACGACCAAGGGCAGCACCGCACGTGAGGCGCTCGCCGCGAACTCGGCCCGCATGGAGCGGGTCATTGCCGCGCTCAAGAGCGCAGGCGTCAGCGAGAGGGACATCAAGACCCAGGATGTGTCGGTCGGGCCGGGCTACGACAGCGACAAGGGAACCCAGAGCGGATACGCGGCGCGGAACTCGGTCGCCGTCACCCTGCGCGACCTCGACAGCTCGAGCGCGGTGCTCGACGCCGCGTCGCGGGCCGGGGCGAACGAGGTCTACGGCCCGTCGCTCACGCGGTCGAACCGTGAGGCCTACGAGGCCAAGGCGCTCGAGAGCGCTTTCGGGAACGCGCGCAAGCGCGCGGAGGCGCTGGCCGACGCAGCCGGCGTGCAACTCGGGCGCGTGACCTCGATCGTCGAGGGCTTCAGCGGCGGGCCGGAGCCGATGATGGACATGCAGCGCGCCAAGGCCGAACCGGCCGTGGGTGCGCCGATCGAGCCGGGTAGCGAGGAGATCCAGGCGAGCGTGACCGTGACCTTCGCTATCGAGTAAGGACCATGTAAATACGCTTTTCTCTTCGGAAAGCTGCTGCTACCGTCGAGGGCCGTGAAGGAGCGTTTGCCGATCGCAATCTCCGTCGCGGCCCTCGTCGTCGCCGTGCTCGGCTCGACGGGGCTCGGCGAGGCGGCGCAGAACGGCGTCACCGCCGGGGCCTCGAAGGCGAAGCGCGCCACGGGCCTCGGCGCCGAGAAAAGCTCGGCCAGGCGCGGCCCTCGTGGCCCGCGCGGCTACCGCGGCTACCGGGGCTATCGCGGCCTCCGCGGCTTCCAGGGGCCGCCGGGCGACAAGGGCGACAAGGGTGACAAGGGGGATAAGGGCGACAGCGGCACGGAGGCGTTCGAGCACGTCTCGTCGACGCCGATCACCGTCATCGGCAACACATTCGAGACGGCGGCCACCGTGCTGACGATGCCGCTGGCCGCCGGGAAATACCTGGTCACCGCTCAGGCCACGGTCACAGGGACCGCCGACGGCACCGCCGTGTGCCGGGCGCGAGCGCCCGGAGTGGTCGGCCCTGGCTCGAGCAGCACAGCGAGGTCTCAGATCGGAACCGCCGCCGGGTCGACCCGTGCGGACACGCTGACGATGGTCTTCGGCGTCTCGGTCACCGACCCCGGGGCCGTCCACCTCCGCTGCTGGGAGGAGAACGGCACGGGCGCCGATCCGACCGCGACGGCGAGCAGCATCGCCGCGGTCAAGGTCGGCAACCTCACGCAGTCCGGCTCCTAGGCGAGATTAGGAGCCGAACCCGAACACTGCGATCATGGTTGCAGTGCGCCGCCGCCCTCTTCTGCGATCGCTTTTTTCCTCGTCGGCTCAGCGTGCGCGATTGGCTTCCTGTCGGCCACGCCTTCCGAGGCTGCGTCCGAGGCCCGACCGCGCGCCTGGACCCACCGAATCACATCGCTCACCGGCGAGTACGTCAATCACTGGAAGCTGAACAGTTCCGAGCCCTGCGGTCTCGTCGGCGACGGGACGGTAACGGTCAAGTTCAGGATGACGATTGCTCCTCGCGTGGCACTGGTCTACAGCCGGTTCGCGAGCGCCGAGCCGAGTGGATACGGCAGCTGGATCGTCGGGATTCCGAGCGCGCACGGCGGAGGGCTGTTCGGTGGGCCGCTGCGGCCGGGAGCAGGCACGATCACGATGGTCGACAACACTGTGCAGCGCCCTCCGGAGCCCGGTGAAGAATGCCCGCCGCCGGAAAAGTCCGGGTGCGGGACGACCTCGCTGGGCCGCCCAACGGTCCGCCTCAGTGGGTACAACCGCCGCTTTCTCACGGCTGACCTCTCGGCCACGCTTCGCAGCGGCCAGTGCCCCTTCGGGCGGACCGAACCGTTCACCGACCGGTACTTCACGGGCGGGACGCGCCTCGGCGAGCTCCTGTTGAGGATGCCGAGCGTTGGCGACGGTAATCGCGCGCCGCGTCCTGAAGCTCACCGGCACGACCCACAAGGTGACCTCGTCCACGGATTGTGAGCCCGACGGGACCTGCTCGGATGACGTCACGCGGCGCGTGACGGCCACGTTCAAGAAGCTGTAGCTCGCCCGAGGCGGGCTACGCCACCTCCTGCTCGGCCTCCTCCGGCTCAGCCTCCGGAGAGGCAGCGGTACCGGCTCGTGCGTGCGCGTGCCCGAGCAGATGCGAGTGCGCCTCCGTCCCGTAGCCGCCCGGCACCGGGATGTAGAACTCGGGATAGCCCCACATGCCGTGCTCGGCCACGTCCAGGCCTGACGTCTCGACGTGCTCCTCGACGCGGATGCCCCAGACGCGCTTCATCGCCCAGAGGGCGCCGAAGCAGGTCGTGAACGTGAACGCGCCGACCGCCGCCAGCCCGACGAGCTGGACGCCGACCTGGTGCAGCGAGCCCGTGTAGAAGAAGCCGCCGGCACCCGTGTTCAGCGTCGACGCGAGCGCGGGGACCGCAAACAGCCCCGTGGCGAGAGTTCCCCAGACGCCTGCCATGCCGTGCACCGCGACCGCACCGACCGGGTCGTCGATCCCCAGCCGCTCGACGGCCAGCACGCCCGTGACGGCGATCACGCCCGCGATCAGGCCGATCAGCACCGCCGCCCAGGGCGCGACGAATCCACAGGCGGCCGTGACCGCGACGAGCGCGGCGATGACGCCGTTCAGGGTCATGGTCATGTCCGGCTTGCGCATGACGATCCAGGCCGTGACCGTTCCGGCCAGCGCGCCGGCCGCCGCCGCGAGGTTCGTGTTCAGCGCCACGTAGGCGAAGAAACCGACCTTGTCGCCGCTGACGACGCCGAGCGTCGAGCCCGCGTTGAAGCCGAACCAGCCGAACCAGAGGATCACGGTTCCGAGCACGGCGTACGGCACGTTGTGGCCCGGGATCGCGTTCGCCCGCCTGCCGTCGAACTTGCCGATCCGCGCGCCGATCAGCAGCGCGCCGGCGAGCGCCGCGAGAGCGCCCTGGTAATGGACGACCGTCGAGCCGGCGAAATCCTGCATCCCGATCCCGAACAGCCAGCCGCCACCCCAGATCCAGTGCGAGACGATCGAGTAGACGAGCGTGAAGAACACGCCGAACGCGAAGTAGACCCAGAGCTTCGCCCGCTCGGCCATCGCGCCCCAGACGATCGCCAGGGAGACACCGGCGAAGACGACCTGGAAGAGGTAGCCGGCGCCGGCCGGAACGGTCGTGAAGAACGCGAAAGGCGCCTCGCCGACCGCGAGCAGCGAGTCCGCCGACGGCAGGAAGCCGCTGGTGCCGACGAGCGCGTTGCCCTCGCCGAAAGCGATGCCGAACCCGACCGCCCAGTAGACGAGCGTGCAGACGGAGAAGATGATCACGTTCTTGCCGGCGATGTGAGCCGCGTTCTTCATGCGCGTGAGGCCCGCCTCGAGGAACGCGAACCCGGCCTGCATGAACATGACGAGGACGGCCGCGAAGACGACCCACACCGTGTTGACCGCGATGAGGAGCTGGGCGTCGGTCATGCGACCTCGACCTCCCCGAGCGCCAGTCCCGTCCGGTTGTGCATGACGTTCTCGACGGGTGTCGTCCAGACGATCCCGTCACCCGACTCGTGTCCCGAGCGGGCGGAGTCCACGATCGCGTCGACCACCGCGCGAGCGAGCTGGTCCTCGACGACGAACGTGAGCACGGCCTTCGGCAGGAACCGCGACTCGAACACGCGTCCCCGGTACTCGTGCGTGATCCCGCGCTGGCGACCGTGCCCGACCGCCTCGACGACGGTCACGCCCACGTGACCCGTCTCGGACTCGACCGCGTCGATCACGGTCTCGACCCGCTCCCGGATGACCACCGCCTCGACCTTCGTCATCTCAGACCTCCTCTCTTCGCCGTTCCAGGAAAATGCAAAGAGCCCCGGGAGGCGAGTCCCGAGGCTCCATAGCCCAGACGCCCGCCTTCTGCGGCGAACGTCTGCTCACGAATGTAGGAGGGGGACCGGACGGAGTCAACCCCTCAGTAACGATTCGCGCTCGGCGCGCAACTATTGAGTGATGCATAGCGAGTGGCCTGACGACGAGCTCGTCGCGGCCACGCTCGGCGGAGACCGCGCAGCCTTCGAGGCTCTGCTGGACCGCCACGTGGACCGCGTGCGCCTGGTCGCCGCCCGGATGCGTTACGTTCCGCACAACCCGCGGCGACGGTGAAGGAGGAGTCGATGAACGCTCAAGACAATTTTTATCTCCAAGTTATGGGCGAGGAGCAAGGCCCGTACAGCGTCATGCAGCTGAAGCAGATGCTTGCAAGCGGGCAGATCCGGCAGGGTGACACGATGGGCCGGTGGGCGAAGGAAGGATCGCAATGGTTCCCGATCGCTCAGATACCGGGGTTGGTCTCCGACAAGACCTGGGTAGTCGCGCTAATTCTCTCAGTCTTGCTCGGCGCTCGGGGTTGACCGCTTCTACGTAGGAAACATCGGCCTCGGGGTCCTCAAGCTGATTACCTGCGGCGGCCTTCGCATCTGGTGGGTTATCCATGTAGATCCTGTTCGCGCTCGACAGAATCAGCGACTCGAATGGGCTTCCCCTCCGCCGCTGATCGCACCGCGCGCGGGCGCGACCAGGCGATCGCCGGGTCGGCTCTTTGCTGCCTGGGGGCGACCCTCGCCGTCCCGGCGGGGACTGTCGAGGACGGCCCGGTCGTCGCCCGTTCCGTCTCGCACGGGCCTGCCGGCCCCGGCTGCGCCTGGCGCTCGTAGATCGCGCTCCAGGGGACCCCGCCAGGCCTTCGCGCGCCACTCATTTGGCTCCCTGCTCTTCGTCTTCGCCATTGGAGCGCTGGCGGCAGTTGCCGCTCGTTCTGGCGCCGGCGCGGCCGGTAGACCTCGCCTCCCTTGCGGGCTCACGACCGGCCCTGGCGCTGACGGGCGCGTGGTGCGCCTGGTCGGCGGCGAGCCTGATCGGCTGATCGTCTCCCGACTCGGAAACTTGAGGTCGTCTCGCGCTCGGTAAGGTGATCGGCGCAATGCTGCGCTGCGGTTGACAAAGAGTTCTCTGCGCGCCGCCTTCTGAGGCAGGCGCGCCCTCTTCGTGTCCCGCAATTCAGGAGCAGCAGATGCCCGCAGTCGTAGTCGAAAACTTGCGCAAGGAGTTCGTCCGCAGTGACGGGCGCTCCCGCCTGCGCGGCCGCCGCGAGCGCGTCGAGGCGCTCAAGGGCGTCTCCTTCGAGATCGCCCGCGGCGAGTGCGTGGCCATCCTGGGCCAGAACGGCTCGGGCAAATCGACGCTGGTCCGCCTCCTCTCCACGCTGCTCCTGCACGACGGGGGCTCGGCGCAGGTCTTCGGGCACGACGTCTTCAAGGACACGCGCGCCGTGCGGCGGCTCGTCAACCGCGTCTCGGTCGAGGCGTCGTTCTTCAAGAAGATGTCGTCCGCGGAGAACCTCTCGTACGCGGCGCGCTTCTACGGGCTGACCGCCGGACAGACCCGCGACCGGATCCCGGAGATCCTGGACCGCGTCGGCTTCCCGTCCAAGCGTCGTAACGAAGCCATGGAGGACCTCTCGCGCGGCATGCAGCAGAAGGTCGCGCTCGCCCGCGCACTGCTGACGCAGCCGATCCTGCTCCTGCTCGACGAGCCGACGACGGGCCTCGACCCGCGCTCCAAGCTCGAGGTACAGGAATTCATCCGCGAGGTGCGGCAGATCCACGACGCGACGATCCTGCTCTGCACGCACGACCTCGACGAGGCCGAAACCCTCGCCGACCGCGTGGGCATCCTCGACGGAGGCCGCCTGATCGCGCTCGCACCCGCTGACGAGCTGAAGGCCCAGTACGGCGGCGAAACCCTCGAGGAGGCGTTCTTCTCGGCGACCGGCAAGGCCTTCGAGGACGAGAAAGAGAAGGAGGACGACGACTGATGCCAGGAGCAGCCGCAACCCTGCGCCACGAGCTGATCGGCCTGTCCGGGGTCTTCGAGCGCAACGTGTACCTCGTCAAGCGCTACTTCTGGTGGGACGTCGCCTTCTTCGTCTGGACGGTCGCCAACACGCTGACGATCGTCTTCATCGCGGAGGGGATCGAGGCGACGGGCGGCCAGATCGACGTCGGCCAGGTGACGACGATCCTGCTCGTCGGCGCCGTCGTCTGGGCGTACCTCGGGATCATCTTCGAGATCCTCACCGAGACCGTCGCCTGGGAGCGCTGGGAGGGCACGATCGAGTACACGTTCATGGCGCCGCTCTCGCGCCCGATCCACCTCTTCGGGATGGGCCTGTTCGCGATCGTCTACGGCATCATCCGCGCGATCCTGCTGTTCGGCGTCGTCGCGCTCTTCTTCGACATCGACGTGGCGGGCGCGAACTTCCTGGCGGCGCTCGTCGTTCTGCTGATCGCCTCGATCCCGTTCGTCGGGATCGGGATGATGACCGCCGTCCTGCCGCTGATCTCGCCGGAGAAGGGGACGCAGCTCGGCTTCATCGCGCAGGGGATCCTGCTCGTCGTCTCCGGCGTCTACTACCCCGTCAGCGTCCTCCCGGAGTGGATGCAGTGGCTCTCCACGATCTCGCCGGCCACGTACGCGCTGGACGGGATGCGCGACGCCATCCTCGACGGTGACGGCCTGGCGATGATGTGGGACGAGATCTGGCCGCTGATCGTGATCGGCTTCGTGTCGATCCCGCTCGGGCTGGAGGTCTTCCGGCGCGGCGAGCGCTACGCGAAGCAGCACGGGAAGCTCAAGAGGTCGGGATGATCCGCGTTCGTCAGGCCGACTCGGACGCGGACTTCGAAGCCTGGAGCCGCGTCAAGCGGGCCGTCCTGCCGAACGAGTCCGCCTGGACGCCGCAGGAGTTTCGCGACCGCGCCGAGCCCGAGCGGCTCGTGCTCGTCGCGGAGCTCGACGGCGAGATCGTCGGTGCGGGGATAGCCGGGCGCTCGGACATCGTCGGGCGGGGCTTCGTCGCGCCGCGCGTGCATCCGGATGCCCGTCGGCGCGGAGTCGGCACCGCCTTGCTCCTGCGGCTCGCGGAGCACGTGCAGAGCCTCGGTCTCGAGGACGTATGGGGATCCGCCGACGATCCCGGGTCGTGCGTCTTCGCCGAGCGATTCGGCTTCGAGGAGGTCGACCGCGAGGTCGAGCAGGTCAAGGTGCTCGGCGACCAGCCCTCCCCTCGCCGCTCCCCGAGGGCGTCGAGGTGGTCACGATTGCGGAGCGGCCCGAGCTCCTGCGCGAGACCTACCCGCTCGCGGCTGCGGAAGGGTACGCCGACCTCGCCGTCGAGGGCGACGTCGTCATCAAGCTCGACGACTGGCTGACCGACGAGGCGACGCTGCCCGAAGGGTCGTTCGTGGCGCTCTCCGACGGCGAGATCATCGGCTACTCGGGGTTGATGCGGCACGACAACCCCGGGACCGCCGAGAACGGCCTGACCGTCGTCGCCCGCTCCTGGCGCCGAAGGGGCCTGGCCCGCGCGCTCAAGGAGCGCGAGCTCGCGTGGGCTGCTGCGAACGGCATTCGCGAGGTCGTCACCTGGACCCAGCGCGGTAACGAGAGCATGCGAACGGTCAACGAGCGCCTCGGGTACGTCTACCGGTCGGTCGGCGTGAAGATGATGGCCTCGCTGCCGCTCAGGAGCCCGAAATGAGGCGACCGTCGGCGACCAACGTCTTCTACGCCCTCGAGTTCCTGCTCTCGATGCCGGCCTTTGTCGTGATCGCCGTCTACCTCGTTAGCGAGGTGGGGCTCGACCCGCTGCAGCTGATCCTCATCGGCACCGTGATGGAAGTCGCCGTCTTCATCTTCGAGATCCCGACCGGGGTCTTCGCGGACACATATGGGCGGAAGCTCTCGCTCGTCGTCAGCATCCTGCTGCAGGGCGTCGCCTGGTCGCTCGTCGGTGCTCGCGCCGTGGCCACTTCATCCCGATCCTGTGGGCGCTCTGGGGGTTCGGCTACACGTTCATGAGCGGCGCGTACGAGGCCTGGATCACCGACGAGGTCGGGGTGGACAAGGTCGGCCCCGTGTTCGTCCGCGGCGAGAGGCTCAGCTACGCGGGCGCAGTCCTCGGCCTGGCTCGGCGTCGCCATCGCGACGTATACCTGCTCTCGGTCATCGTCGCCGGCGGTGCTGACGTCAGCGTCGGCCTGCTCTGCATCATCGCCATGCCCGAGTCCGGCTTTCGACGGCGCCAACAGGACGAGGAGGGTCCGAGCTGGCCGAGCTGCTCGCGACCGCACGCGAGGGCGTTCGCTTTTCGCCCGCCGTACGCCGCTCATCCTCCTTCTCGTCTCAATCACGTTCTTCCCGGCGCAGCCAGCGAGGCCTTCGACCGGTTCCATGAGGCGCACCTGATTCGCGAGGTCGGGCTCCCGGAAGTCGGTCGCTCGATCCGGTGGTCTGGTTTGGGCCTTCGGCTGGCTTCGATGGTGGTCGGGCTGGTGGGAACGGCCGTCCTCCTCCGGCAATTCGAGCGCGGGGGCCGGCGTGTCGTCACGACTGCTCTTCGCCTTGACTCATGGTGATGGCGGCGTGGATGGCCTTCGCCCTGGCCGGCACTTCGACCTGGTCGCGGTGGGCGCGCTCCTCGCTGTCGGCTGGCGAGGGCGCTCGTGGGGCCGCTCTACATGACGTGGCTCAATCAGCAGATCACGGATTCGAGCGTGCGTGCGACCGTGATCTCGATCTCCGGACAGGCCGATGCGATCGGCCAATCTGCGGGCGGCCCGGTTCTGGGCGTGATCGGCAACGCCTTCGGCATCCGCGCGGCGCTCGTCGGCCAGCCTGGTGCTCGTGCCCGCCCTCGGGCTTTACGCGCGCGCGATGCGGCACGGCGGCAAGGAGCCGGAGCTCGAGGAGCTGCCGGCACCGGCGTCATGAGGGCGAATGAGCGCAGAGTCTGATTTCTCAGTACGGAGTGGTCTTGACCCGTGACAGCCTCTCGGAGAGCATCTGGGCGCCCTGCGACACCACGACCAGCCGCTTTCGGAGTGACCTAGGATCGCCGCATGCTGGCGCGCTTGGGGATTCGTTTCGTCTTCTCGCTCGTGGGAATCCTGATCGGGATCGTCGCCTCGGTGGCCCTACTGAGCGGGTTCTCGGCCACAGCACAGGCGATCATCGTGTCTACCCTGCTCTTCTGGGCCGTGAACCTGGTGGTGAACTTCGTCGCCCTGCGAGTCTTGATCCGTCAGCCGTCAGTCCCGACGGCGGGGCTGCTAGCGCTCGCCTCGACGATCGTGTCGCTGATCATCGTCAACATTGTTGTCTCCGGGCTCAAGATCCACGGCGCGGGCACCTACTTGGCCACGACCGCAATCATCTGGATCGCAACCACAGTCGCCGACATGATCGGCGGGCGCAAGATCCGCCAGCGGCGGGTCGAACGCCGCGCTGAGCGGGCCAAACTGGACGCCCTCCGGTTGGGCGACTAAGCTGCGTGCAGTCGTAAGAGGCGACGAGGCCTCGGGCGTAGTTCGCCCGGGGCTTTTTGCATTTCTACAGGAGGTTTTTCGGAATGTCGGAGGTGGAGATGAAGGTCAGGGCGACTTCGAGCGCGGAGGCGCGGAAGGACGCGCTTCAGAAGATCAAGGCAGACGGAGTCGAGTTCCTGCTCCTCTGGTTCACGGACATCGAGGGGCATCTGAAGTCGTTTGCGGTCACGCCGAGCGAGATCGAGGACGCGCTCGACGACGGGATGGGCTTCGACGGCTCGTCGATCACCGGCTTCAACGCGATCGAGGAGTCGGACATGGTCGCCATCCCCGACCCCGGCACCTACCGGATGATGCCCTGGAAGGAAGGCGAGACGAAGGTCGGCCGCATGATCTGCGACGTCGTCACGCCCGACGGCGAGCCGTACGAGGGCGACCCGCGCTACGTCCTGCGCCTCGCGCTCGAGCGGATGAAGTCGATGGGCTTCGAGACGTTCAACGTCGGCCCCGAGCTCGAGTACTTCCTCTTCAAGGACGACAAGGGCACGGAGACGCTCGACGAGGGCGGCTACTTCGCCATGACCACGATGGACGCCGCCAGCGAGCTGCGCCAGGAGACCGTGCGCGGACTCGAGCAGATGGGCATCCCGGTCGAGTACGTCCACCACGAGGTCGGCCCGTCGCAGCACGAGATCGACGTGCGCTTCGCGCCGGCGCTGGAGATGGCGGACCACACGCTGACCTACCGGCTGATCGTCAAGGAGATCGCCAAGAAGGCCGGTTTCCACGCGACCTTCATGCCGAAGCCGATCTTCGGCGAGAACGGCTCGGGCATGCACACGCACCAGTCGCTCTTCAACGACGGGCGCAACGCCTTCTTCGACGCCGACGACGAGTGGAACTTGTCGGACGTCGGCAAGGCCTTCATCGCCGGCCAGCTGCGGCACGCGCGTGAGATCTCCGCGGTCTTCGCGCAGTGGGTCAACTCCTACAAGCGGCTCGTCCCGGGCTACGAGGCCCCGGTCTATGTCGCCTGGTCACGCCGGAACCGCTCGGCGCTGATCCGGATCCCGCTCTACAAGCCCGGCAACGAGCAGGCGACGCGCGCCGAGATCCGCTGTCCGGACCCGGCCTGCAACCCGTACCTGACCTTCGCCGCCCTGCTGCACGCGGGCCTCGAGGGGATCGAGAAGGGCTACGAGCTGCCGGATCCGATGGAGACGAACCTCTACCACCTGACCGCCGAGCAGCGGAAGGAGCGTGGCATCACCTCGCTGCCGGAGACCCTGGGCGAGGCGATCGACGCGATGTCCGAGTCCGAGCTGGCGAAGAAAGCGCTCGGCCCGCACATCTTCGACCGCTACATCGAGCTCAAGCGCAAGGAGTGGGACGACTACCGAGTGCAGCTCACCGAGTGGGAGCGCGATAGGTACTTGGCAGTCCTGTAGTAGAGAAGGAGGGCTGCGCCTGCGGGCGTGACGGGGCGCAGCCCTCCTAGTCGTTACGGCGCCGGTCGTTGTGAGCGGGGCCTGCGCGCTTACTTCTAGCCTTGCCCTTGCTCCTCGAGCTCAGCGACCTCGATCGCGACCTCGAGCGCTCGGCGATCTTGCCCGTGGCGGAGGCGATGCGCGCGGTGCCCACGATCGGTGCGATTGCGGCGAGCACACCGCGCACCTGCTCGGCATCGACACCGACCTCGCTTGCAGCGCCGAGGTTCAGCAGATACGAAATCGACGGCGCATCGACCGCGGCCAGCGCCGCGATGCGAACCAGCATCAATGTCTCCGAATCGAGATCCGACGCTGCGACCGAATCAGCCGTCATGCCTGCCAGCAGGTCGAGCACTGGCGTCTCGCTGGTCGTTCCAGCTATGATCCTTCCTTTCGTTCGTTTCTTGGTCGACGCGGGTCGGGTTGTTTAGGTCACCTCCTCGATCTCGCTGGGTCGCCAGGCTCTCTTGGCCCAATTAGTCGTTGCTTGCAGCCGCCTTGACCTGGTCTGCGCTGTCCGAGTCGATCTTCTCCTTCGTGACGTTGCTGGCGCTGGAGAGAGCCTTGTCGATGTCGTCCGCCCATTGCTCCTCGAAAACCGCCACGATGGCGGAGCTGTTGAGCGGCAGCGTCTCTTCCACGTCGTACTTGATCTCCTCTTTCCGGGCGTGCGACACGAGTGCGCCGGCGCCAGCTCCGATACCCGCGCCGACCGCTGCGCTGGCAAGCAGGGCAGGCGGGAAGATCAGCCCGACGACCGCGCCTCCGACCGCGCCCCAAGTGGCGCCCTTGCTGGTCTCGTGGAAGTCGTCGTCGACGTGGATCTACCCGTCGGCGCGGCGGCTGACGAGAATGAGCCCGTCGACCTTGATCGTGTCGTCCTTGGCGAGCTCCTTGATGATGTCCCAGTCGCCTCGGGCGGCGTCGGATCGGGATAGGCCGCGATATAGAGATCGACTGGCGCCTCGCTAGTAGATGCCATGGGTTCCTCACCTTCCTAGGGCAACCAGCGCAGGGCTGGTCGCATTTCTCCCTGAGCTCCCAAGTAGCTGCATGGGACTCCACAGGAAGCTATCCGGCCGGTCGTGGCAAAGCGTCATACGATCCGGATGAAAGTGAGTGCCGGCGAACGTAAAGGTGGCAGCGGGCGGGCTACTAGTCGAGAAGCTCGTCGATCGCCGCATCCACGGCTTCGTCGAGCGGCTGAGCTGTGTAGCCGACGAGCTTCACGTTCGATTGCGCCTGGAGCACCTCCACGAGGTTCTCGAGGCCGTCCTCGTCCTCGAGCGCGACAACGTGCTCTGACCGCCAGGTTGCGACGACGTGTACCTGTCTCATAACCGTCCTATCGGCGTCTGAGGGCGCCTGGTAAAGGAGAAATCGTGCGTTCCACTGGTCAGGCGGCGGTCGTGGTCTCGGAGGAGGCGTATCGTCGACGCATCCGCTCGCTAGAGACATCGTCTGGGCTCCCTCATCGAGGACACGCGAGAATTGCGCGACAAGCTGGCGGCAACCCGCTCAGTGGGCCGGCGCCTGGGCGATGAGCATGAGGGCTGGCTACGACGTAGAAGAGGCGCTCGGGATGCTCGACACGTGACCGACCGTTTCACACCATTGGGATGAGGAAAGCCTGTGCCTCGGCGCGAATGATTCCTCAAAGCAAGTCCGTCTCGACGTTCACGACCCGGGAGTTGTCGACATGAACGCAGGTGAGGTACCTCCCCGCGCATTGATTCTGCCGATGCGAACGGTCCTGTTGGTTGCGGCGACGCTCGGCGTACTCTCGGCGTTCATAGCGATCGGCGACACGTTCTTGATCGTGTTCATCGGGATTTTCCTGGCGCTCGTGTTCGAGGCTCCGGTGCGGTATGTGATGGCCAAGACGCGGATGTCGCGCGGTCTGGCAGCGACCGTGACCGTGCTCAGCACTGCCGTCGTGGTGCTGGTGGTCTCGCTGCTGTTCCTGGTGCCGCTCGTCGGCGGAGTCCGGGACTTCTTGCAGGAGCTTCCAGCGACAGTCGAGCAACTGCGCGAATCCGACGAGCTGTCAGGGGTGGGAGATAGTGGGGCGGCCGAGAATGTCCAGAAAGGTTCCGAGGAGCTGTCGGCCTCCGTTCCGGACGCGATCTCGGCCGTGCTCGGAATCGCTGGCGGCTTCTTCTCCGCCTTCATCATCTGTTTCACGCTCATCTTCATCTGCGTGTTCCTGCTCAGCGATATGCCTAACTTGAAGCGGGCATTGGCGAGCGTGCTGATGCCGGGGGAGGCCGAGCGCTGGCTGTCAGTCTGGGAGCGCGTGACGAACTCGATCTCGCGCTGGGCGATCGGGGTCGTCGTGATTGCCACGATCGCCGGAATGACGCAGGGGCTCACGGCCTGGCTGCTCGGGTCGAGCTTCGCCGTCGCGCTCGGGGTCATCGCCGGGCTGCTGGACATGATTCCGAACATCGGCGCCACCATCGCCGGGGTCATCCTCGTGCCTACGCTCTGGGCAGAGGAAGGACTCACGGCGGCCATCATCATGCTCGTCGTGCTGCTCGTTTATCAGCAGATCGAGAACAACGTTCTGACGCCCAAGATCCAGGGCAAGGCCGTGAACCTCTCGGGGTTCTTCATCATCGTCGCCGTCACGCTCTTCGGGGCGCTTCTCGGTGTCCTCGGTGCGCTCACGGCCGTCCCGCTCGCAGCGACGATCCAGATCTTCGTGCAGGAATTGACCAAAGCCCGTCGGGCCGAGGTCGCCGCGGCGCGTGGAGGCGTCGAGGTCAAGGTTTAGCCTGCAGTTCGCGTGCGCTGACTGCGACGGTCGGTTGTCCCTTGTGGGAGCCGCCGAAAAAGTGGAGAATAGAGTCCTTCACCGGTCCCGCCGTTTGGCGGACGGCGAGGACCGCTGACGGCCGACTGCGAGCTGCTTGCAAGAGCAGCTCGTGGTCGTTTTACTGGCCGGGTCCGGGCGAGTGTTTAGAGGAAGCTGAGAACGGCGTCACGGCCGATGCTGAGGCCGATCACGCCGCTGCGGCTGTCGATCTGCTCGATCGTGTCGGCCGGAACGAGCCGGCGGCGACGCGAGAGGAAGCCGGAGCGAACTGCGAGCGCGTCGGGCACGTCCGGCTCGGTGCCGTACATCGGGCCTTCGACCCGGCCGACGACACGGCCTTCTGAGTCCGCCACGATGTAACCGGCGGTCTCGAGTAGCTCTGGGCGTGCAACGCTCACGAGTCCAACCTACCCCCGCGCTGTTACGGGAAATCAGGGATGACGTAAGGAGTTTGTTAAGCCTCGAAACGCTGATTCCTACAATCGACTGATGGACGCGTCAGCCCGGCACCTCCAGCTCCTCACCGAGACGATCGCGGCCGTCAACTCCACGCTCGATCTCGAGGAGGTCCTCGGACTGGTGGCGAGCAAGGTTGCCGGCGCGCTCGACGCCGACGCGTGCTTCGTCTACCTCTACGACGAGCGCGCGGACGAGCTCGTCCTCCGGGCCACGCACGGGACGCGAGTCGAGGAGATGACCCGCACGCCGCGGATGAAGCCGGGCGAGGGGATCACCGGGACCGCCGCGTCGGAGCGCGCGCCGATCATGATCGCGTCGCAGGCTCATCTCGACGAGCGCTTCAAGGCCTTTCCGAACCTCCCCGAGGACCAGTACGAGTCGATCCTGGCCGTCCCGATCCTGGCCCGCGAGAAGCTGGCGGGCGCGCTCAACATCCGGACCGTCGCCCCGCGCGAGTTCTCGGAGCGCGAGGTCGACCTCCTGTCGGCGATTGCCGCCCAGGTGGCGCAGACGATCGAGCACGCGAAGCTCTACGCCGATGCGCAGGCTCGAGTGGCGGAGCTCGAGGCCCTGGCGCGCATCTCCGAGGCGGTGTCCGAGTCGCTGTACCTCGAGGAGTCTCTCGAGGCGATCGTGAAGACGACGATGGAGGCCGTGGGCGCGACGGGTGCGGCGCTCGTGCTGGAAGACGGCGGCATCGCCTGGCCCGAAGGCCGGTCGGGCAAGCACGCCGTTCGACTCCCGCTGCGCTGGAAGCGGCGGCAGATCGGCGAGCTCGTCTGCGACCGCGACACGCCGTTCACGGACCAGGAGCGGGCCCTGCTCGTCTCGATCGCCCACCACGCGGCGGTGGCGCTGGAGCACGGGCGAGCCGTGATGCGCGGCGTGCTCGCCCAGGAGATCCATCACCGGGTCAAGAACAACCTGCAGACCGTGGCGTCGCTCCTCCGGCTCCAGGCGCGGTCGGAGTCGACCGACCCGCGCAAGGCGCTCGAGGACTCGGTCAACCGGATCCTCGCCATCGCCGCAGTGCACGAGGTGCTGACGCAGCGCCGCGACGAGGAGGTCGACCTCGAAGAGCTGCTCGACCGCCTGCGGTCGATGCTCGTCCAGGGGCTCGGTGCCGAGAAGCGGGTCGAGTCGGTTCTGGAGCCGGTCTCGCTGGCCGGCAACCGCGCCACGGCGCTCGCGCTCGTCTTCAGCGAGCTTCTCCAGAATGCGCTCGAGCACGGCGGCGATCTCGTGCGCGTCGAGCTCGCGCAGCGAAACGGTCAGGTCGTGCTCTCGATCGCGGACGACGGCGAGGGCATCGAAGGCGACGACGGGGGAACAGGGCTCTCGATCGTGCGCGCCCTGGTGCGCGACGAGCTGCGCGGGACGCTCGATCTCGTCTCGGACGGCGGCCTGCGGGCCGAGGTCGTGTTCCCGGCGTGAGAGTGCTGATCGCCGAGGACGAGACGATCATCAGGCTCGACCTGAAGGACCTGCTCGAGCGCGCCGGTTTCGACGTCTGCGCCGAGGCGCGCGACGGGATCGAGGCGGTCGAGCTGGCACGCTCGGAGGAGCCTGACGTTGCCGTGCTCGACGTGAAGATGCCGCGTCTGGACGGCATCGAGGCGGCGCGGCGGATTCTCGACGAGCGCCCGATCCCGATCGTGATGCTGACCGCGTACGGCCAGGAGGAGCTCGTCTCCCGGGCCGTCGAGGCCGGGGTCTTCGGGTACCTCGTGAAGCCGTTCCGGGAGCAGGATCTGCTGCCGGCCATCCACACTGCGAGGGCGCGCCACGAGGAGCTCGCCGCGGTGCGCGAGGAGGCGGAGTCGCTTGCCGACGCTCTCGCGGCGCGCAAGGTGATCGAGCGGGCCAAGGGCCTGCTGATGGCGAAGGAGAGCCTCACCGAGGAAGAGGCGTTCGCCCGCCTGCGCAAGGCGAGCCAGGTCTCCGGCCGGCCGCTGAAGGTCGTCGCCGAGGCCGTGGTCGCGACGTTCGAAGCCTTAGGCCTGCTGCTTGTCGAACAGTTGCTCCCAGCGGGAGATCAGCTCTTGCAGCTCGTCGCGCCTGCGGCGATGCGTGGCGACGACGTCCACGTTGCCCCAGTCCTCGGCGAGCTTGCGCTCGAGCTCGGCGATCTCGACCTCGCGGGCGGCGATCTCCGCCTCCACCTGCTCGAGCTCGCTCGGGCCCCGGGGCTTGGGAGGCCGCGCCTTCTCCTTCTTCGCCTTCGGCGGCGGCGCAGGCTCGGCCGCTGCGGCCACGCGCTCGTCGCGGCGGGCGACGTAGTCGGCCCAGCCGCCGTCGTACGACCGGATCGTTCCGTCCTCGATCGCCAGCGTGCGGTCTGCGATCGCATCGAGCAGGGCGCGATCGTGCGAGACCAGGAGCACAGTGCCCGGAAACGCTTCGAGCGCAGCCTCCAGTGCTTCACGGCTCTCCACGTCGAGATGGTTCGTCGGCTCGTCGAAGAGCAGGAAGTTGGAGCCGGAGGCGACGACGACCGCCAGCGCGAGCCGACGCCTTTCGCCGCCCGACAGCACGCTCATCGACTTGTCGTGCTCCTGCCAGCCGGAGAAGAGAAAGCGGCCGAGGAGGTTCTGCGCCGGAGGCCGGGTGAGCCCGGTCATCGACTGCACGCAGGCCAGCACGGAACCACGCTCGTCGAGCTCGATCTCATGCTGCGAGAAGTAGCCGGGCTCGACCCCGTGCCCCAACCGCAGCTTTCCTCCCGCCGGCTCGCGCCGGCCGAGCAGCGTCTCGAGCAGGGTCGTCTTGCCGGCGCCGTTCGGTCCGACGAGAGCGATGTGCTCGCCCCGCTCGATCGCGAACGAGACGTCGGTGAGCAGTTGCTTGTCGCCGGCCGCGAGGTCGAGTCCCTCAGCCTCGGCCACGGTGCGGCCGCTTCGCTTCGGCTGGAAGAAGTCGAAGCCGAGCTGCTTGCCGCGGCGAGTCAGCAGCGAGATCTCGTCCTTCACCTCCGCGCGCTCCTCCGAGAGCCGCCCGATCTGCGTGACCTTGGCCTGCGCGCGCTTGGCGAGGTTCTTCTTGGCCCGGAAGCGCTCGACGAAGCGCTCGAGACGCGCGATGTCCTCGTCGTAGCGATCGGCGGCTTTCGTCGCGGCGGCGAGCCGGGCCGCCTTCTCGCGCCGCCAGTTGTGCCAGGGCCCGGCGAAATACGTCGAGCGGCCGGCCTCGAGCTCGAGCACCGCAGTCGTGACGGCCTCGAGGAACCAGCGATCGTGCGCCACGAGGATCACGCCCGCGTCGACGGACTGCAGCTCGCGCTCGAGCCATTCCAGGCTCGCGACGTCGAGGTGGTTCGTCGGCTCGTCGAGCAGGATCAGGTCCGGGTCGCCGCCGAGCGTGCGGGCCAGCGAGGCACGGGTCAGCTCGCCGCCGGAGAACGTGACCAGCGGCCGCGCGAGGTCAGCGGCCGAGAAGCCGAGCCCGCGCGTCACCGAATCGAGCCGCTCGCGCCAGGCGTAGCCGCCCGCGTGCTCGAGTCGAGCCTGCGTGTCGGAGTAACGGCGCAGCGTTGCCGCCTCGTGGTCACCGCCCGCCATCGCCTCTTCCAGCCGGCGAAGCTCGTCTTCTGCAGCGGTCAGGTCGGTCGCGCCGGAGAGCACGTAGTCGCGAAGCGAAACCTCGCTCTGCGCGGGCGGGCGCTGGTCATGCAGCGCGACGCGAGTCCCTTTCGCGAACGCGAGCGTGCCCCCGTGCAGGTCGGTCTCTCCGCTCAGGATCCGGAGCAGCGTCGTCTTGCCGGCCCCATTCGGCCCGGAGAGCGAGACGCGGTCGCGGCGCTCGACCTTGAACGACACGCCGTCGAACAGCGCGTCGCCGGAGATCTCCTTGCGGAGGTTGGTTCCGATGACTACGGCCATTGCTCCCTAAGCGTAGGGAAGGGTGCGCAGCCACTCGCCGATCGCGCGCGCGGTCTCCTCGGGCTGAGCCTCGAGCATCAGGTGTGGAGCGCCTTCCATCCGGCGGACGTCGGCCTGCGGGACTTGCGCGGCGAAACGCTTGCGCCAGGCGTCGCGCCGGGCACCTTCCTTCGGTGGCTCGGTCGCCCCGAGCAGGAGCACGGGGAGCCCGGTCTCGCCCAGGCGCGAATGCGTGCGCGAAGGAGGCGAACGGTCGATTCCGTACATCGCCGCCGCGTACACCTCGGGCCCCACGGTCGACACGACCTCGCCGTTTTCCTCGTGGTACGCAGATCGAACGTACTCCTCGAGCCCGGGCGACCAGCGCGGGAAGGCCGCACGCGCTACGCCCACGGCTGCCTCCCAGCTCGGGAAACGCCAGCCCGGTTGGGCTCGCCAGAACGCTCGAGCTTCGTCCAGCGACGCTCCATGGTCGCTCTCGGGATCGAGGTAGCCGCCGTCGATGAGCACCAGGGCGGCGAGCCGCTCCGGATGGGCGGCCGCGAACTGGACGCCGATGATGCCGCCCCAGGACGAGCCGGCCCAGACGACCTGGTCGAGCCCCAGCGCGTCGAGTAGATCCTTCGCGAGCTCGATCAGCGCGGGGATCTCGTAGCGCTCGTCAGGCAGGCGAGGCGAGCCTCCGAACCCAGGTGCGTCGACGCCGATCAGCCGGTAGCCGAACTCCTCGACGAGGATCGGCGCCGCCTCGACGAGCTGCAAGCTCGTGTGGTCGCCGAGCGCGTGCCAGAAGAGGATCGGCGGGCCGCCCTGGCCCCATTCGCGCAGCAGTAGCTCGGCGTCGCCCGCCGAGACGACCCGCTCCCGGTGACTCACGCGCGCACTGGCGCACCGACGAGCCGGCGCGCTGCCTCTGCGATGTGCTGTGCGTCGATGCCGGCCGCGGCCAGGAGCTCGTCCGGCTTCCCCGACGTCGGCATCTCGCGCACCGCCAGCTGCACCACGCGTGGGCGCTCTTCGGTGTCCGCAAAGGCGGAGAGCACGGCCTCGCCGATCCCGCCTTCGGGCCAGTGGTCCTCGACGGTGACGATCCGGCCCCCGGTGGCCTCGGCCGCGGCGCGTAGCCCGTCCACGTCCACCGGCTTGACCGAGTAGAGGTCGATCACCCTGGCGTACACGCCGTCCTGCGCCAGCAGGTCGGCGGCCGCGAGCGCCTCGTGCAGCGTGATCCCTGCGCCGACGATGACGACCTCGTCGTCGACGGTCTCTCGCACGACCTTGCTCCCGCCGACCGGGAATTCCTCGTCAGGTCCGTAGATCACCGCTGTGTTCGCGCGCGTCGTGCGCATGAAGACGATGCCGTCCAGGTCGACCATGGTCTCGACGAGCTTGGCCGTCTGGTTCGCGTCCGACGGGTAGAGGACGGTCGAGCTCCAGACCGCCCGGAAGGCAGCGAGATCCTCGAGCGCCATCTGGGAGGGGCCGTCCTCACCGATCGAGACGCCGGCATGCGAGCCGGCGAGCTTGATGTTCGCCCGGCTGACGGCGGCCATGCGGACGAAGTCGTACGCACGTGTGAAGAACGCAGCGAAGGTGGAGGCGAACGGCTTCCAGCCGCGCACCTGCATCCCGACCGCTGCAGCGACCAGTTGCTGCTCGGCGATGTACATCTCGAAGAATCGCTCCGGCAGCGCCTGGCCGAAGATCTCGGCGTAGGTCGAGTTGCTCACCTCACCGTCGAGCGCTACGACGTCGCCATGGGCAGCGCCGATCGCGGCCAGGGCATCGCCGTAGGCCTTGCGCGTTGCGACCTCCTCGCCGAGCTCGTAGGTCGGCAGCTCGAGCGGCTGCGTCTCGAAGCCGTGCGGCTCGCCCGGGTCGGGCTTGTGCACGTCGACCGTGATGTTGCGAATGCCGCCGAGCTCCTCGATCGCAGCCTCCGGGTCGTCGAGTGCCTTCCCGTGCCAGTTCTCCTTGTCCTCGACGGCGGCGACGCCCTTCCCCTTCTTCGTCTTGGCGACGATCACCGTCGGTTTGCCCTGCGTCGAGACCGCTTCCTCGTAGGCGCGGTCGATCGCCTCCACGTCGTGCCCGTCGATTGCGATCGCATGCCAGCCGAAGGCCTCGGCCCGAGTCACGTACGAGTCGAGATCCCAGCCGTGCATGGTCTCGCCGCGCTGGCCGAGCCGGTTGACGTCGATGATCGCCGTCAGGTTGTCGAGCCCCTCGAACGCCGCGTGCTCGAACGCCTCCCACATCGAGCCCTCCGCCATCTCGCTGTCGCCGCACAGCGTCCAGACGCGATACGGCAGCCGATCGAGCCGCTTGCCGGCGAGTGCGATCCCGACCGAGAACGGCAGTCCCTGACCGAGGGAGCCGGTGGCGACGTCGACCCAGGGGATGACGGGCGTGGGGTGTCCTTCGAAGATGCTGCCGAACTTGCGGAAGGACAACAGGTCCTCGTCGGAGATCGCCCCCGCGGCCTTGAAGAGTGAATAGACGAGCGGAGACGCGTGCCCCTTCGAGAAGACCAGGTGGTCGTTCGTCGGCGTGTCCGGGTTGTCGAAGTCGTACCGAAGGTATTTGTCGAGCAGCACGGCCATCAGATCGGCCGCCGACATGGACGAGGTCGGATGCCCCGAGTTTGCGGCCGCGGACGATCGGATGGAGTCGACGCGGAGCTGTTGGCCCAGCTCGCGCCAGCGCTCGATGTCAGTCATGGGGGTAACGTAACCGGTCGTGGGCGGCCCACCGGTGGAGATCGCGACGTGAAGGTCGCTGTGGCCTTCGACCATCGCGGCGTCAAGCTGCGCGAGCGCATTCTCGAAGAGGTCGTTCGGAGCGGACACGAGCCGCTCGACCTCGGCACCGACCGGCCCGAGCCGATGGTCGACTACCCCGACAAGGCGAAGGAGCTCGGCGACGCCATCCTCGGCGGCCAGGCCGAGCGAGGGATCCTGGTGTGCGGATCGGGCGTGGGTGCCTCGATCGCCGCTTGCAAGCTCGCCGGTATCCGCGCGGCGATCTGCCACGACACGTACTCGGCGCACCAGGGTGTCGAGCACGACGACATGAACGTCCTCTGCGTCGGCTCCGAGATCATCGGCGCCGAGCTTGCGGGCGAGCTGGTTCGAACCTTTCTGTCCGCCCGCTTCGGCGGCGGCGAGCGCTTTCTGCGCAGACTTGCCAAGATTGAGGAAATGGAGAGAAGCAATGCCTGAAAGTCGCCTACAGCAGCTGTCCGCCCTCGGCCAATCCGTCTGGATCGATTCACTCTCGCGCGAGTGGCTCCAGACCGGCGAGCTCGAGCGGATGATGCGCGAGGACGCCGTTGTCGGCGTCACGTCCAATCCGACCATTTTTCAAAAGGCCATGGCCGAAGGGGACTGGTACGACGAGCAACTCCGCGAGGTGATCGAGACCGAAAGCGACCCCAAGGAGATCTTCCTCCAGCTCGCCGTCCGCGACATCCAGGAGGCGTGCGACCTCTTCCGCCCGGTCTGGGACGAGGGCAAGGGCCAGGACGGCTACGTCTCGATCGAAGTCGATCCGGCACTTGCGCACGAGACCCACGCGACGATCGAGCAGGCGCAGCGTTTCCACGAGTGGGTCGACCGGCCGAACGTGCACGTGAAGATCCCGGCGACGAAGGCCGGTCTGCCGGCGATCGAGGAGATGATCGCGCGCGGGCGCAACATCAACGTGACGCTGATCTTCTCGCTGCAGCGCTACGCCGAGGTCGCCGAGGCCTACATCAAGGGGCTCGAGCGGCTCGTCAAGGCAGGCGGCGACCCGACCACGGTCGCATCCGTGGCGAGCTTCTTCGTCTCGCGTGTCGACACCGAGGCGGACAAGCGGCTGGACGAGGCCGGGCATCCCGAGTTGAAGGGCAAGCTCGCGATTGCGAACGCAAAGCTCGCGTACCAGCGCTACGGGGAGATCTTCAGCGGCTCGCGCTGGGAAAACCTGGCCGCGAAGGGCGCGACCAAGCAGCGGTGCCTCTGGGCCTCGACCTCGACGAAGAACCCCGACTACCGCGACGTCATGTACGTCGAGGAGCTGATCGGCCCCGAGACGGTGAACACGATGCCGAAGGAGACCATCGAGGCCTTCCAGGATCACGGGGAGGTCGCGCTCACGCTCGAGCAGGGCATCGACGAGGCCCGCGCGCTGTTCCGGAAGCTCGCGGAGATCGGCGTCAGCTACGACGACATCTCGGAAACCCTCGAGCGCGAGGGCGTCGAGAAGTTCGCCGACCTCCTTCCAGGAGCTGATCGAAGGCATAGAAGAGAAGCGCAAGCAGCTAGCGCCCGCGTGAGCCCACTCGACGTCGCGGAGCTGGTCGATCGCATCTGGGCCCGCGACCCGACCGTCTGGACTGGGACGGACGAGGCCAGCTGGCTCGGCTGGCTCGACGAGCCGAGCCGGATGCTGGAGCGGCTCGACGAGTTCCAGGGGCTCGACGGAAGTGATTACGAGAGCGTCGTCCTGCTGGGCATGGGCGGATCCAGCCTCGGGCCGGAGGTCCTGCGCCGGACGTTCGCCATCGAGAACTTCCATGTTCTGGATACCACTCATCCCAGCGCGATCCGCGACCTCGAGCAGACGATCGACGTCGAAGGCGCGCTCTTCGTGGCCGCCTCGAAGTCGGGCTCGACGCTCGAGACCCGCTGCCAGCTCGACTATTTCCTGAAACGAGGCCGCGGGTTTGCGGCCATCACCGACCCCGGCTCGGAGCTCGAGGGCTTCGCGCGCGCGCACGACTTCGAGTGGGTGATTGCCGGCGAGCCGACGATCGGCGGCCGCTACTCCGTGCTCTCGCCGTTCGGGATGGTCCCGGCGACGCTGATGGGCCTCGACGTGCGCACGCTCCTCGACCGCGCCGCCGTCATGGCCGAGTGGTGCCGGCTGCGAAACGAGAATCCCGGGGCCGACCTCGGGGCTCAGCTCGGAGGCGGTTGGGCGGAGGGTCGGGACAAGATCTGCTTCGCAGACACCCCGGGTGGGATCGGCCTCTGGATCGAGCAGCTGATCGCGGAATCGACGGGCAAGGACGACAAGGGCCTCGTGCCCGCGCCGGGCGAGTCGCCCGAGGGGCCCGATCGCCAGGCCGCGAGCGTCAGGCTCGACGATCCCTACGACATCGGCGCCGAGTTCTTCCGCTGGGAGTTCGCAACGGCAGTGGCCGGGTCGCTCATCGGCATCAACCCGTTCAACCAGCCTGACGTCCAGGCTGCGAAGGACCGCACAACGGCGATCCTCGAGCGCGGCGACGTCGACCTGGAGCCGGAGAGCTCGGCCGAGGAGCTCTTCGCACAGGCTCGAGAAGGGGACTACATCGCGATCCTCGCGTTCATCGATCCCGCACGCGCACGCGAGCTCGAACCACTCGTCGCGCAGGCGCACGAGACCGGCTGCGTGGTCACGTTCGGGCTCGGCCCGAGGTACCTGCACTCGACCGGCCAGCTGCACAAGGGCGGTCCCAACTCGATCCTCGCGCTCCAGGTCGTGGACGACCTGGGCGAGGAGCTGAAGATCCCCGGACGCAAGTTCGGGTTCCGCCGGTTGATCTCTGCGCAGGCTGCCGGCGATCTCGAAGCGCTCAAGGAGCGCGGCCGTCGCGTCGCGCGCGTCAGACTGGAGGACGCATGAAGCTGGGAATGATCGGGCTGGGCCGCATGGGCGGCAACATGACCGAGCGGCTGCGCCAGCACGAGCACGAGGTGGTGAGCTACGCCCGCAGCGGAGGCGGCACCGCCGACTCGCTCGAGAACCTCGTCTCGCAGCTGGAACCGCCGCGTGTCGTCTGGATGATGATCCCGGCCGGGGCGCCGACCGAGGAGACGTTCAAGACACTGCTCGGCCTTTGCGAGGCCGGAGACGTGATCGTCGACGGAGGGAACTCCTACTTCCGCGACTCGCAGCGCCGGGCGGCGGCGGCGTCCGAGCAGGGCGTGCGGTTCGTCGATGCCGGCGTGTCCGGGGGGATCTGGGGGCTCCAGGTCGGCTACTGCATGATGGTCGGCGGCGAGGATGAGGCGGTCGCTCTCGTCGAGCCCGCCTTCCGCGCGCTGGCCCCGGAGAACGGCTACGCGCACACCGGCCCGTCCGGCGCCGGGCACTTCGTGAAGATGGTCCACAACGGGATCGAGTACGGCCTCATGCAGGCCTACGCGGAGGGGTTCGACATCATGCAGGGCTCCGAGTTCGATCTCGACCTCGGGGAGATCTCCGGGATCTGGCGGGAGGGCTCGGTCGTCAGGTCCTGGCTGCTCGACCTGCTGCACCAGGCCCTGGCCGACCGCGGAAACGACCTCTCGGGCATCGCGCCGTACGTCGAGGACTCGGGCGAGGGCCGCTGGACGGTCTTCGAAGCAATTGCCGAGGACGTCCCGGCTCCGGTGATCACGGCTGCTCTCTACGCGCGCTTTGCGTCGCGTGTCGAAGAGTCGTTTGCGGCGAAGATCAACGCTGCGCTCAGGGAGCAGTTCGGCGGACACGCCATCAAGACCGAATGACTGAGGTCGCCGAAAACCCGCTGCTCCAGGGCCTGGGCCCGAGGCGCACTCCGTCTCCATGCGCGCTCGCCGTGTTCGGCGCGACCGGCGACCTGACGCGCAGGAAGATCTTCCCGGCCCTCTATTCGCTTGCCTGCCGCCGCATGCTGCCGGAGCAGTTCGCCGTCGTCGGGGTCGGACGCAGGGACTGGACGGACGACGAGTTTCGCGAGCGCATGGAGCACGCAGTGCGGGAATTCGGCCGTGACGATTTCGACGAAGGCGTGTGGGAATGGCTCGCGAGCGCGACCCGCTTCCTATCGCTCGACTTTGCCGACGAGGAGGGCGAGGATCGTCTCGCCGCCCTGTTGACGGAGCTCGACGAGGAGCGTGGCACCCGAGGCAACCGCGTGTACTACCTCGCGATCCCGCCGCAGGCGATGGCGCACGGTCGTCGAGGCCGTCGGCAAGCGCCGCGGCGCAGAGGGCTGGACGCGCCTGATCATCGAGAAGCCGTTCGGGCACGACCTCGCGTCCGCGCGGGCCCTCACCGCGCTCATCAGCCGCTACTTCACCGAGGAAGAGGTCTTCCGCATCGACCACTACCTCGGCAAGGAGACCGTTCAGAACATGCTGGCGCTGCGGTTCGCGAACGGCATCTTCGAGCCGATCTGGAACCGCCAGTTCATCGACCACGTCCAGATCACGGTCGCCGAGACGCTCGGGAGTGAGGGACGCGCCGGCTACTACGAGCACGCCGGCGCCATCCGCGACATCTTCCAGAACCACATGCTCCAGCTCGTCGCGCTGACGGCGATGGAGCCGCCGATCGACTTCACGGCCGAGTCGGTGCGGAACGAGAAGGTCAAGGTGCTGAAGGCGATCCACACGCCCGGGCCGAAGCACATCGTGCGCGGCCAGTACGGGCCCGGCTACGTCGACGGGAAGGAGGTGCCCGGCTACCGGCAGGAAGAGGGGGTCGCCCCCGACTCGATGACCGAGTCCTACGTCGCCGCGAAGCTCTTCGTGGACAACTGGCGCTGGGCGGACACGCCGTTCTACGTCCGTACGGGCAAGCGCCTGGCCCGGCGCGAGACGACGATCGCGATCCAGTTCCAGCGCGCTCCGCACCCGCCGTTCGAGGACGCGGCGACCGAGGAGCTGAAGCCGAACCGCCTGCTCGTGCACGTGCAGCCCGACGAGGGCGTGTCGCTGGCGATCGCGGCCAAGGTGCCGGGCCAGGGGATGCGCCTGCGCACGGTCAACATGGACTTCATCTACGGCGGCGCCTTCCGCACGGACCTGCCGGAGGCCTACGAGCGGCTGCTGCTCGACGCGATGCTCGGCGACCAGACACTGTTCACGCGCTCCGACGAGGTCGAGGAGCAATGGGCGATCGTCGACTCGATCGTCGCCGCCTGGAAGCGCGACCGGCCGTCCTTTCCCAACTACGCGGCCGGTACCTGGGGCCCTGCGGCAGCCAAGGAGCTCATGGGGCGCGACGGCCGGGAGTGGCTCAAGCATTGAGCGCGCCGCCGGTTCAGGCCGAGGATTGGGCCGGCGAGGACGTCACTCCCGCCGACGTGGAACGCGCGCTCTGGCAGCTGCGCGATGCGTCGGCTCAGGGGACGGAGGGGCCTGACCTTCGAACCAGTGTCATGACCCATCTCGCCTGGGTGCCCGCGGAATGGCGTGAGGCCGCGGTCGACACCCTCGCAGGGCTCCGGGAGCGCCACCCCTCGCGGGGGATCCTCCTGTTTCCCGAGCCTTCTGCGGTCGACGGGATCGACGCGAGGGTCTCGGTGCTCGCCTTCCCCCAGGAAGGGGGGCGGCGCCACGTCGCGGCCGAGGTGATCCAGCTCACGCTGCGGGGCCGGCGCGTGCAGGCGCCGGCCAGCATCGTCACGCCGCTCCTGGTCACCGACCTGCCCGTCTTCCTCCGCTGGCGCGGAGAGCTCCCGTTCGGCGCACCGGAGCTCGAGCAGATGGTCGGGGTCTGCGACCGGCTCGTCGTCGATTCGCGTGAGTGGAAGGACCTGTCCGGTGCGTACCGGGAGCTTGGGTCGCTTTTCGAGCAGACGGCCGTCTCTGACATTGCGTGGCGGTGTACCCGGCCGTGGCGACGTGCCCTCGCGGGGCTCTGGCCCGGAATTGCCGAGGCAGGCGAGCTGCGCATCACCGGGGGGTCGTCAGCCGAGGCGCTGCTGCTCGTCGGCTGGCTGCGGTCCCGGCTCGGGCGACCCGTCGAGCTGGTGCACGAGGACTCCGGTCAGATCGAGTCGGTGGCCGTGGACGGCACGGTCGCCCCAGTCCCGCGGGAGGAGACCGACAGCTCGAGCGATCTGCTCTCAGCCGAGCTCGACGAGCTGAGCCGCGACGAGATCTACGAGGAGGCGGTTCGGGCCGCCGGCTAGCGCTGGACGATGCGGAAGCGCGGCTTCGCGACGCGGAGCGCGACGGTGTCCGACCACGTCATCTCCGGCTTCTTGGGAAGCGACGGGTTGAGGCCGCGAACGCTGGTAGTACCAGCGACCGGCCTTGACGGGAGCACGGCGGCGTCGCCGAGGTCGTCAGCGGCGTGCGTCGGCTCGCCAGGGGTTCAGCGTTGGCTCCACTGCACCTCGTACTCGTGCGCGCCGAAGACCGGCTCCCAGGCGACGAGCGGGTGGCCGTAGAACGACTGCGAGCCCGTCTTCGCGCCGACGAGCTTGCCGCGGGCGAGAGGCCCGAGATGTACGGGGCGTTGTTGTCGGCGAGCACGACCGGCTTGCCGATCTTGCGGAAGCGGGCTACATCGCAACCGCCGGCTCGGCAGACGTCTTCCGGCAACTGGATGTCGCGGTACTCGATCCCGTCGCCGGTCGTCGTTTTCATGTAGACCGGGACGACCGTCCAGTAGTAGCCGCCCTCGGGCCAGGAGGAGTCCCAGAGGTCGATCTTCCCGGCGCCGAGGCCTCCCGCATCGGCCGCCTTGACGACTTGGCCGTCGAGCATCTTGACCGTTCCCTCTTCGCCGTACTTGGCCATCTCGCTCCGAGCTGCCGGCACGGAGCCGGCGCTGTTCGGCAGGGCGAGCGTGTGCTCGAACCGTGGCGCGTAAGCCGGGCTGCCGACGATCGCGCTCGTGAAGACGCGGTTGACGCAGTCGATGTCGGTGAAGACGTAGACGTGGTAGAGCTCGGTGGTCGTGTCGAGGAACCAGGCGAGCCCCAGGAGCGGTAGTTGCCCGTGAACATGAAGCCCGGGGTCAGCTCGTGCGCCTGCGGCGCTGCGGCTGGTAGAGACGATGCCGGAGACGATCCGACCTGCGCCAGCTCGCCGGTGGCGAATCGGCGGGTTGTAGTTCGTGTACTGGCGCTCCAAGGGCCGACGGTCGTGGCCGGCAGACCGTTTGGATGTCTCCGTAGAGCTTGCGGACCGCGCGGACGCGCCACGTGACGGATCCGGTCCATGCGCGCCCGTGTGCAGCGTGTAGAACTCGCGCTAGTCGGCGACGTTGGTCGTCGTCGAGAAGATCCGGGTCGTCACGACCGCGCGCCGTCACGGAGCCAAACCTCGTACATCGTCGCGCCCTCGATCGGCGTCCAGCGCACCAGGCCGGGAGCCCTGCGGGTTCAGCGGCTGCCGGCTTGTTGCGCCAGCGCATGTTGAAGCCGAACGGCGCGCTCCAGACTCCGTCCTTGCCGTTGGCAGCGATTGCGCGCACGCGGGCGTAGAGGGAGTACGGCGGTTGCCCGGTGATCCCACGTTGGGTGCCGGGAACCAGGGGAGATCGGTCGGGGAGATCGGCGCGTCGACCTTGGCGGTCGCGCTCGACCAGACACGGCGCCCTCGGAGAACGTCTTGCTCGTCGAGAGCTCGAACTCGTAGCGCTTCGCCCGCGGCACCGCGCGCCAGGCGAAAGCCGGCGTGCGCGGGAAGGTGCGGTCGTAGATCGCCTCGGACTCGTCCACCCGCAGCAGGAAGGCTTTCAGCCCCTTGGGGCCGGGCAGCGGCTTGGCCGCGCCGGCCGCAGGGGCGAAGACACCGAGGGCGAGCACGGCGAAGAAAAATGCAGCACAAGGACGGGCGAAGGGCATGCAGAGAGGTCTTCGGCAGGGTTCAGGCCCTGGGCGTCCCTCGAACGAGGGATGCCTCGAGCAAGGCTCCGGCGGCGAGGACGAACGAATCGTCTCGGCCCACCAGCTGAATTGAGGCGGGGAGACCGTCCTCGGCCGGTCCGCAGGGCAGAGCGAGCACGGGCCAGCCGAGCGCGTTGAACGGGAGCGTGAAGCGGATCATGTCCTCTCGGAGATCGAGGTCATCGGCGGGGAGCGGCGGCGGGACGAACGGGATCGTGGGCGTGAGCAGGAGGTCGAGCCCGTCGAAGGCCTCCTCGCAGCGCTCCCTGTACTCGTCACGTGCGCGGACCGCTCGCTGGCGCTCGGCGTCGTTGACGGCAAGGCAGAGCTCGACCTTGGTGCGCACGTTGTCGCCGTAGAGGTCGGCGTTCTCCGCGAAGAGCTCGCGATGGACGTCGGCGACCTCGCCCATGAACGCCGGGCTCAACCCGTCGGGCAGCGGGAAGTCGAGCTCGCGCGCGCGCGGGAACAGAGAAGCGGCGTCGGCGACGCTCGCGCCCACCAGCGGCGCAGCCCGGTCGAGCCAGGCGATGCCGACCTCGAGCTCGTCGAGCGATTCGAGCGCCTGTGGCTGGAAGCCGTCGGCGAGATGGCCCATCAGGGTCACGCAGTCCGCGACCGTGTTCGCCATCGGGCCGGCGTGGTCGAAGCTCGGCGCCAGCGGAAAGCAGCCGTCCAGCGAAACGAGCCCGTAGCTCGGCTTGAAGCCGACGACCCCGCAGCACGCGGCGGGAATGCGGATCGAGCCGCCCGAGTCCGTTCCCAGGGCCGCCTCGGCGAAGCCACCGGCCAGCGCCGCCGCCGAGCCACCACTCGAGCCGCCGGCGATCCGGCCCGGTGCGGCCGGGTTCGGGACCGTCCCGAAGTGCGGATTGGTGGACGTGATGCCGTACGCGAACTCGTGCAGGTTCGTCTTCCCGACGTTCGCGTAGCCCGAGCCCTCGAGCCTGCGCACGACCTCCGCGCTCGCGTCCGGGACGTGGTCGGCGAAGATCGCCGAGCCGTAGGTCGTGGTCAGCCCGGCTGTGTCGAAGAGGTCCTTGACCGCGAGCCGGATGCCATCAGCGACGCGCTCGGGGCGCGCAAGGAAGATCCCGGTCGTAAGATCGTCGTCCATTCGAACTCGAGGAGGCATGATGAACACGTACGTGATCCTGCGCCGGGGCGGCTGGAGAACCCCGGAAGAGCTCCAGGAAGCGGCGGGCCGTTCGGCCAAGGTGGGCGACGAGGAGATGTCGGACGACGTGCGCTGGATCCGCTCGTATGTCCTCGAGGAAGGCGGAAGCACGGTCGGCACCGTCTGCATCTACCAGGCGACCAGCCCGGACGCGATCCGCGAGCACGCCTCTCGCGCCATGCTGCCGGTCGACGAGATCATCCCGGTCGCCGACACGGTGATCGTCCGGCCGGATCCGCAGCCGGCGGCCGCTTAGTCGACTGAAGGCCTACGACCTCAACTGGATCCAGCTGGAGGACTACCTGCAGCGGGACGACCGCATCGTCGTTCCGCTCGGCTCGACGGAGCAGCATGCGTATCTCTCGCTCGGCACGGACGCGATCCTCGCCGAGCGGGTGGCCAATGAAGCCGCCGAGCCGCTCGGCGTGCCCGTCCTGCCGGCGTTGCCGTATGGGCTGACGCCCAAGTTCGCAGCCTTTCCGGGGAGTCCCAGCCTGCGAGTCGAGACCTTCCTCGCAGTGGTGCGCGACCTCCTCGACTCGCTCCACGGCCAAGGGTTTCGCCGGATCTTGCTCCTGAATGGCCACGGCGGGAACGCGCCGGCAAGGAACGTCGCCGAGGACTGGACTACGGAGCGCGAGGACGGTCAGGCGCTCTACCACGAGTGGTTCGGCCCCAAGACCTACGCCGTCATCCGCGAGATCGAGCCGGACGGTCAGCATGCTTCGTGGTGGGAGAACTTTCCGTGGACACGGTTGGCCGGAGTAGACGTTCCCGAGGAGTCGAAGCCGCCGATGGACCAAGCCGCATACCAGGCCGCCGACCCAGCCGGGGTGCGTGCGCTGATCGGTGACGGCTCGTTCGGAGGGCCGTACGCCCGGCCGCCGGAAGACCTCGAGCGAGTCTGGGCAACCGCTGTCGCCGAGGCACGCGAGGCTCTCGAGTCGGGCTGGCGCTAGTCGAACGCGAGGTAGAGCAGCCCGACCAGCACGGTTCCGCCGAAGAGCAGCACGAAGACGGCCGAAGAGCGCGAGCGCGATGAGGTTGTTCGCGCTTGGCGTCCTCGAGGTCGGGCTCGCGCGGCTCGTGGACGGCCGGGGACGTACGGCTCTGAGTCTGTCTCCGTCACAGAAGCGGATCCAGCGCCATCGCCACGAAGAGCAGCGCGAGGTAGGCGAGCGAGTAGTGGAAGAGGACGCGTGCCCGCCGTGGCGTGCGCTCGCGGCGCAGTTGCCACGCGAGCCAGAGGAAGAGTGCGCCGAGCCCCACGGCCGCGGCGACATAGAAGAGGCCGAACATGCCCCAGAGGGCCGGCGCCAGCGTGAAAGCGACCAGCGCCACGGTGTAGAGGACGATCTGCCGCGCCGTCTCGCGCTCGCCGCGCACGACCGGCAGCATCGGCACACCCGCCGCCTCGTAGTCGCGGCGAATGAGGAGCGCAAGCGCCCAGAAGTGCGGCGGGGTCCAGAGGAAGACGACGCCGAACAGCACCAGGGCCGGAAGCGTCAGGTTGCCGGTTACCGCCGCCCAGCCGACGAGCGGAGGGATCGCGCCGGCCGCGCCGCCGATGACGATGTTCTGCGGCGTCCAGCGCTTCAGCCAGCGCGTGTAGACGAACACGTAGAAGAGGTTGCCGAGCAGGGCGAGCGCGGCGGTCAGCACGTTGACGAAGCCGGCGAGCAGCACAAACGAGAGCGCCGAGAGCGCGAGGCCGAACTCCAGTGCGTAGGTCGCAGGCACGCGGCCCGAGGCCACGGGCCGGCTGCGCGTCCGCTTCCCCATCAACTTGTCGATGTCGGCGTCCAGGACGTGGTTCAGCGCGCTGGCGCCTCCGCAGGCCAGGCCGAGACCAAGTGCGGTGACGGCCACGAGCCAGAGAGGCGGCACGCCGCCCTCGCCGACGAACATCCCGCAGATGCCCGTCAGGAGCAGCAAGGTCATGATCCGCGGCTTGGTCAGGGTCACGTAGTCGCGCCACGACCCCGCCGGCTCGGGCCGCCCGCGGTACGCAAGGGCGGTCGTGACCAGTGAGGCGGCGAACGCCAGCCCGGCGAGCGTCAGGTGGAGCCCGGGAGCCGTGATCGCGGCCGCGAGACCGAAGAGCACGAGCGCCGCGAGCGAAGGCGCGAGGAGCCGCCGGTGCGCGACCCAGGCCGCAGCAACCACGGCCGCAAGTGGAGGCAGAGCAAGCGCAGCGAGGACGTTGTGCCCCGTCCCGAGGTCCCAGACGCCCGAGACCACCGCGAGCAGCGTCCCGAGCGCGCCTCCGAGCGCGCAGAGCCGCAACCAGAAGCTGGGCCTCATGATGGCCGCTCCCGTTCCCAGATCCGCCGCCGCAGGTCGCGCAGCGGCCGCGAGCTCGTCACGTACGGGACGGAGTCGAAATTGTGCGGAGGCGGCGGCGAGGTCGTGTACCACTCGAGCGTGTCGCCGAGCCAGGGATCGTTCGGCGCCCGCGAGCCGGGCCTGCGACGCGTCTTCAGCACGTTGAAGAGGAAGACGAGGATCCCGACCCCCATCACGTACGAGCCGATCGTCGAGATCAGGTTGTACGTCTCCCAGGTCCCGCCCCGGTCGTACGTGTAGATCCGTCGCGGCATGCCCTCGAGCCCGAGCAGGTGCTGCGGGAAGAACGCGAGGTTGAACCCGATGAAGAGCAGCCAGAAGTGCCACTTCCCGAGCCGCTCGTCGAGCATCCGGCCGAACATCTTCGGCCACCAGTAGTAGAGCCCGGCGAAGATCCCGAAGAGCGACCCTCCGAAGAGCACGTAGTGCAGGTGCGCGACCACGTAGTACGAGTCGTGGGCCTGGAAGTCGATCGGCACCGCGGCGAGGAAGATCCCCGAGAGGCCGCCGATCGTGAACAGCCCGACGAACCCGAGGGCGAACAGCATCGGCGTGTCGAAGCGGATGTTTCCGCGCCAGATCGTCGCGATCCAGTTGAAGATCTTCACGCCGGTGGGGATGGCGATGATCATCGACGAGACCATGAAGAACCCGAGCAGCACGTTCGAGAGCCCGACCGTGAACATGTGGTGCGCCCACACCAGAAGGGAGTAGAAGCCGATCCCGACCGTCGAGAGGACGATCGCCGTGTACCCGAAGATCGGCTTGCGCGCGAAGACCGGAATCACCTCGGAGACGATCCCCATCACGGGCAGGATCATGATGTACACCTCGGGGTGCCCGAAGAACCAGAAGACGTGCTGGTAGAGGACGGCGTTCCCGCCCTCCGCGGGCAGGAAGAAGTGCGTGCCGGCCTGCCGGTCGAGGAGCAGCATCGTCAGCCCCGCTGAGAGCGCCGGCAGCACGACGACGAGCAACGCGGCGTAGACCTCGATCGACCAGACGAAGAGCGGCAGGCGCATCCACGTCATCCCGGCCGTGCGCATGCGGTGGATGGTGACCAGAAAGTTGATCGCGCCCGCGAGCGAGGCGATCGAGAGGATGTGCAGGGAAAGAATGAGGAGGTCGACGCCCACGCCGTCCTGCTGAACCGACAGTGGGGGGTAGATCGTCCAGCCCGTCTTGGCGGGCCCGCCCTTCGCAAAAAAGCTCGTGTAGAGGGCGATTCCGCCGAACAGGAAGAGCCAGTACGACAATGCGTTCAGCCGCGGGAAGGCCATGTCCCGCGCCCCGATCATCAGCGGCACCATGAAGTTGCCGAAGCCGGCGAGGATCGGCACCACGACCAGGAAGACCATCGTGACGCCGTGGATCGTGAAGAGCTCGTTGTAGCGGTCGCGCGCGATGAAGTCGGCGTTCGGCTGCGCAAGCTGGGTGCGCATGAGGACGGCGATCAAGCCTCCGGCCATGAAGAAGAGGAGGCACGTCCCGATGTAGAGGATCCCGATGCGCTTGTGGTCGACGGTCGTCAGCCAGCTGGCGACGCGGCCTCGCATCCAAGCGGGGTACGGGGGATAGGTCTCGGTTCTAACCGCCACCGGCCGGCCTTTGCCCGATCTCGCGCGTCACGTGCGCGATCAGCGCTCGCAGCTGGGTTTCGTCCCAACCCCTGCCGACGGCAGGCATCGCGCCCCGGCCGTTGGTGACGATCGTCCTCACCTGTTCCGGATCCAGCGCGCGGCCTGCGAGCGGCGGCCCGATCAAGCCTTGCCCCTCGTCGCCGTGACACGGCGCGCACGCGCCCAGCCAGGTCTGCTCGCCCAGGCCAACGGGCGGCCTGCCTAGCCAGCGGTCGTACTCCACCTGAGGCACGGCGCGGACGCTCGCGTACATGAGGGCGTGCTGCGCGCCGCAGAACTCGGCGCACTGGCCCTCGTAGAGCCCCGGGGCCTCGGCCTCGAACCAGAGCGTGTTCACCTTGCCCGGAATCGCGTCGATCTTGCCGGCGAGCTGCGGCACCCACCACGAGTGGATGACGTCGTGGACCGGTGCGGTCAGCTCGAGCTCGATGATGCGGCCGACCGGGACGCGGAGCTCGTTCACCGTCACGCGGCCGTTGGGATAGACGTAGTTCCAGTAGAACTGGCGGCCCTCGACCTTGATCTGGATCTTCTCGCCGGCCGCATTGGCGTCGGGCGTATTGGTGACGCCGGGGAGCTTGTAGAAGACGAAGCCGCCGATCGCGACCAGGATCAGCACGGGGATCACCGTCCAGATGATCTCGAGCCGGTGATGCCCGACGACCTGCGGCCCTTCGACCTCGCGAGAGCGGCCGCGGCTGCGATAACGGACGATGAAGAACAAGAGCGCGCCCTCGACCAAGATGAAGATCGCGGTCGTGAAGACGAGCACCATCCAGTAGGCGTCTCTGATTCGCTCTGCGGAGGGTGACGCGGCCTCCGGCGGGGCGATGCCGCCGTTCCCCGCGAGGGCGCCCTCGGTGAGGATGAAGGCGAGCGCCAAGAGGATCCACGAGAAGGCGAAAAGCTTCCGGCGCACAGGCGAGTGCATTCTATGAGGGTGCTTGCCGAAGGAGCCACATTGAGACGGGTGTCGCGAGTGGCACTTCCTCCGCACGTCGCCCTGCCGGTCGAGGTCTTCGTCAACGGCGTGCGCCAGCGGGAGGGAAGCGACTACCGGCTGGAGGGCCGCTCACTCGTCTTCGATCGGTCCCTGGCCCGAGAGGGCCGTCTCGGGTTCTGGCGCTGGTTGTGGATGTTCCTCGGCCTGGTCGGCACCTACCGCCAGAACGACACGGTTGACGTGATCTACGACGTCGGCGGCCGCCGCGAGGTGGCGAGCGGGCTGCCTATCGAAGTGTCAGAAACTCGTTCGTTCCGCTGACGCCGGCGAGGCCGGGCTGCGTTCCGCCCGCAACGACGTGCACTCGATTGCCGACGGCCACGACTCCGAGGCCGTGGCGAGGGGTCGGCAGATCCGGTAGGCGCCGCCAGCGCCTGGCCACCACGTCGTACCCGAAAACGGTGCGAATCGTGCCGGCGAACTCCTCTCCACCCGCGGAGACGATCAGACGCCCGCTCCCTGCTGCGCCCGTGCCGCCGCGCTTGCCCGGAACCGGCGCGAGCCGCTGCCAGCGGCGGGCACCGGGCCGGTAGGCCTCGAACGTTCCCAGGTTCGTGTCGAAGCCGAGCTTGCGGCCCGCCACCGCGTACAGGCGTCCGTTGAGAGCGGTTACGCCGAGGTGCTCGCGGGGGGTCGGCCCGGGAACCCGCGTCCAGCGACGACGGGCCGGGTCGTACCGGAGGGCCTTCGTCGCGAGCCGGCGGCCATCGGTGCGCACGACGCCTCCGACGACGTAGAGCTTTCCGTTCACGAACGCGGCTCCCGCGGCGGCGCGTTTCTCCGGCATGGGGGGAAGCGCGGACCAGCGCCCGTTCGCCAGCACGTGAGCCGCGGCGAGCGGCTGGCCGTTGCTCCCGTACCCACCGGCGACGTACAGCCGTCCGCGGTACCCGGCAGCCGCCGGATGGTGGGTCGTAAGGGGTAGGTCCGGCGCCTGGCGCCAGCGGTTCGTCGTCGGCGAGTAGGCGTCGACTCTGGACGAGCCGTCGCCGGCCGGTGTGAAGCCTCCGACGACGAAGATCTGGCCCCCCGCCAGGGCGGCTCCGACCTCGGAGCGCGGGGCAGGAAGCGGTGCCGCCTGCTGCCACGGGGCCGGCGCAGCGCCGGCAACCGCTCCGCTTGCGAGCAGGACGAGCGCCACGGCGGCCGGACGGACCATGCCCAGATGGTAGAGCCGGACACCTCCCCCCGTGAGGCGGCCGGCGGGCAGCAGTGCCGCACCCCGTGCCTCCGGCCTTACGGGCAACCCCAGAGAGTGCCCGGCTCGACAGTTAGATGCGGTTCGTTCGGCGTTTCTTGCGGTCTAGCTACCGCGGAGCTCGGCCACTTGCTCGGCGATCCCCTGGTAGATCGGCTCCAGGAAATGGGTTTCGCCGCGCTCGAAACGCTTCGCGACGAGATTCGGCGGGAAGACGAGGAGGTCGCCCGGCTGTCCGTGGACGGCGATCTCGGTGCCGTGCTTGTCGGTGACCACGGCCCAGTCGAGCCCGAGCTCGTCCACCAGGACCTGTCCGAACGCCAGCCCGAAGGCGTTGATCATCGGGTTCGGATCCTCCCGATCCTCCTCGGGCTTGGCCGCCCACTCCCCGAACCAGCCGGCGTAGAGCTCGTCGATCTGCGCGGGGGTTGCCTCTCCGCCTGCGGCCTCGCGGACGCCCATGACGTTCGTCCGCACCCACTCGGCTTCGGCGTCGTTCGGCGGCTCGATCGTCGGGTCGTCCATCAGGCCTCCGGGCGCCGGGCGATCGCGAGGTGGCTCCATGAGAACCGCGGCTGGAAGTCGACCTTGTCCCACCGCCCGCCTGCCCACTGGGCGACGCGCATCACGCTGCCAACGACGGGGCGCGCAAGACCCTTTTGGTAGCGGCGGAGGGCGTAGGACAGCTCGAGGGAGAACGTCGTCCACGCGCCGGCGAGCGGCTGCACCTCGACCACTTCGAACCCTGCTTCCTCGAGCAGGTGGCGCAATCCGAAGGGCGAGTAGCGGAAAAAGTCCCGCGGGGCCTCGTGGATCCACCAGATGAACGGCGCCGTCAGGATGACGTGCCCTCCCGGCTTCAGGAGGCGATATGCCTCTGCGATGCCGCGCTCGGGCTCCTCGAGGTGCTCGAGCACGGACGTGAGCAGCAGCGTGTCCGCGTTCTCGTCCGGCAAAGGGATGTCGTAGGCGCCGGCGATGATGTCGACGGCGTCGGGGTTTCTCTCGCTCGGCACGAAGTCGATCCCGATGTGCTCGTCGACGTGGGGGGCGAACAGCCCTCGCCAGGGCTTCGATCCGCAGCCAATGTCGAGGAGCCGTCCCCGCGCGTAGCGCTCGGCCGAATACTCGAGCACCTGCTCCATCACGCGGTACGCGATCCGGTTGTGGACGGCTTCGTTCGGATGGTTCCAGCGCGTAGGGCCGGTGGCCGAGAACGTCGGCCGTTCGACGGAGCGGACTCGCATGGACGGCGTAGCGTAGATGTTGGGCTAGGAGAAACGGTGCAAGGTCGTTAGCCTCAGGCTATGCCGCCGAGCGTGACCGACCTGCTCCAGGCGAGCCTGATCGGCGAAGCCCTCGACGACGGCCCCGCCCTCGTGTTCGTCGCCGACGAGCACATGCGCTACCTCGCGGTCAACAGCTACGCCTGCGAGGTCCTCGGGTACACGCGCGAGGAAGTGCTGGAGCTGAGCGTCCCGGACATCGCCGTCGCTCCGGAGGCCGCCGATGTCTACGCGCACATGCTGAGGCGCGCGACCGATGCGGGAGTGACCACGATCCGCTGCAAGAACGGCGAGCTACTCAACCTGCGGTACTTCGCGAAGGAGACCAAGGCTGCAGCAATGACGTTCTGGGTCTCGCTCGGTTTCATCGAGAGTTAACTGCGCAGCAAGACACCGCTTGGGCACACTGTTGGCATGACAAAGGTGCAGAAGTCAGAACAGGAGTGGCGCGCCGAGCTGACCCCGAGCAGTACAAGGTGCTCCGGGAGAAGGGCACCGAGGCGCCGTTCACCGGTGAGTACGACCACGTCTTCGAGCCCGGCACGTATCACTGCGCGGGCTGCGGCGCGGAGCTCTTCGTCTCCGGGACGAAGTACGACTCCGGCTGTGGCTGGCCCGCGTTCTACGCGCCGGCGAGCGAAGAGGCGATCGACGAGGAGTCGGACACGGCCTACGGCATGGTGCGGACCGAGGTCCTGTGCGCGAACTGCGGCGGCCACCTCGGCCACGTTTTTCCCGACGGGCCTCATCCGACGGGACAGCGCTACTGCATCAACTCGGCGGCCCTGAAACTGGAGGAGGAGTAGTGGAGAAGAAGGCCATGTTCGGCGCAGGTTGCTTCTGGGGTGTCGAGGCTGCGTTCCGGCAGCTCGACGGCGTCACGGGCACCCGTGTCGGCTACTCGGGCGGGCACACGGAGAACCCCACGTACGAGGACGTCTGCTCGCACGGCACCGGCCACGCCGAGGTCGTCGAGGTCACGTATGACGAGGACCGGCTCTCCTACGACGATCTGCTCGAGGTGTTCTGGGGCAAGCACGACCCGACCCAGCTGAACCGGCAGGGATGGGACGTCGGCGACCAGTACCGCTCGGTGGTCTACTTCCACGACGCCGAGCAACAGGAGGCGGCCACGCGCTCGAAGGCGCAGGAGCAGACCCGTCACAAGCAGCCCGTCGTCACACAGATCGAGCCGGCCCAGACCTTCTACGAGGCGGAGGACTATCACCAGCAGTACCTCGAGAAGCGCGGCCGCGCGACCTGCACGCCCGCATTGCGCGCCGCCGCCGCTGGTTAAAGCGGCATTCCTCAGTGGCCGGCTGTCTTATGCTGCGCCACATGCCCGAGTTCATGCTCGAGATCGTCGAAGGCCCCGAGGCAGGCCGGCGAATACCACTGTCCGGCCCGCTCGAGCTCGGCCGCGACCCGATGATCGGCGCGCCCTTGCTCCAGGACGAGCTCGTCTCTGCCCGCCATGTTCGCGTCACTCCCTCGGACGACGGCGCGCGCGTCGAGGATCTCGGCTCGCGCAACGGCACGTTCGTGGACGGCGACCAGATCTTCAGCCCCGCCTTTCTCGCGCCTGAAGGCCAGTTGCTCGTCGGAGTGTCCGTGCTCCAGCTCCGGCCGACCTCCGAGGCGAGCGCGGGTCACACGGCCGTGCGGCCGATACCGACGAGCCTGACCGCGTTCCGCCCGCTGCCCACGGAGCAGCCTGCGGTGACAGCTGTTCGCCAGGTGCCGACGCTGGCAACAGACGAGGCCGAGCCGGATTACGTGCCCGCGGGCGCGCTGCAGTCCGACGCCGCGTCGGGCCAGTTGGCCGGGCTGCTCGACGTGCATACCAAGGGCAAGGCGCGCGGCGCGCCGATCGGGCTGTTCGTGCTCGTGGCGCTGGCCGTGATCCTCTACCTCGCCCTGCGCTAAAGAGCCAAGTAACAGTCTGTTACTAACGTTCTCACGGCGCTCAGAGACTCACGAGGGAGACCTAGTAACAGTCTGTTACTAGGGTTCTTCGGCCGGGTTAGTGGTCCGCGAAATAGATCGCCAGCGCGACGGCGGTTCCCGCGACGACGGCCCACGACAGGAGCATCGGCCCCCACTGGCGGCTCGCGATTCCGCGGCTGCGCTTGGTGCGCGGCACGGCGTAGGTGCCGAACGGCTCGGCAGGCGCGGCGCTGACTGCCGGAGCCGCGGGCGGCGCTGCAGCCGCGGCGGCCGTGGCCGGCGCCGGCCCAGGCGTGAACGCGGGAGAAACGACGGTGGCCGGCGCGCCTGCCACCTCGAGCTCCAGCACGTTCTGTCCGAGCTTGATCGTGTCCCCGCCCGAGAGCTTCGTTGGCCCCTCGATCCGTCGGCCGTTCACGAACGTCCCGTTCAAGGATCCGAGGTCCTCCACCTCGAAGCCGCCGTCGAGTGGCCGCACCGCCGCGTGCCGGCGCGACAGCTCGGGATCGTCGATCGTGACGGCGACGCCCTCGCGCCCGATCACGAGCTCGCCCTCCAGCTCGAGCCGCTGGCCGGTGAGCGAACCCTGCGTAACGACGAGCGTGCCGCCTGTGCCGACCACGAGGCAAGCATAAGGCGGCGGAAGTACGCTTGCGACCGGCATGCCACTTGCGGCTCCTCGTGACTCGACGATCGCCGTCGTCGGCGACGGCTTCGGCTCGCTGATCGTCTACGCGACTGCCGTCTACCTCGGCTTCCGGCCCGAGGAGATCACGATCTATGGGCCTGCGAAGTCCCCGGTCGAGACGTACCAGCAGTTCGCCTACAACCTGGGGCAGACCGTGTTGCGCTCGGAGTCCGAGTCGCATTTCCTACCGGCCGACTGGCCCACCTTCGCGGAGCTCGAGGCGTGGTCGCGCAAGAGCCTGAAACCGCTGATCCGCTCGACGCGCCGCCGCTACAACCCGGGCGTCCCCGACATCCTCGCCGAGGCAAACGTCGTGGCACGACGGCTCGGCTGGGACGACAACCGCTACGTGACGAAGGTCGGCTGGCTGCAGCGCGCCGACACGACGAACGGCGACTCCCCGCACTTCGTGCTCTTCGACGAGGACGCGCAGTACATCGGCCGCGCCAAGCACGTCATGCTCGCCTGCGGTCACGGGCCGCTCTCATATCCGCCCGTGCTCGCCAAGGCACGCCAGGATCCGGCGCTGGCCGACCGGATCGTGCAGGCCTATGCGTCGAAGACGTACGACCCCAACGGGCGGTACATCGTGATCGGCTCGGGAATCGCCTCGGTCAACGAGTGGGCAAACGCGATCGATGTGGGCGCGAAATGCATCTCGCTAGTCCGTAACCCGACACCGGACGAGCAGGACCTGAACACGCCGCGCTGCTTCTTCGAGGCGCTCGGCATCGATGCGTTCCAGTCGCTCAGCTTCGATCAGCGCATGGAGTTCCTCGGCCGGATCCTCAAAGGCACTGCGCCTCACCGCCGCGGCTGGGACGAGAAGATCGCGACCGGCCGCAACGAGGGCCGCTTCGAGCAGATCATCGGCGAGATCGACGAGATCCAGCCGGGCCCGCTCGGCCTCAGGGTGCACATCATGAGCAAGCACGGGGAGGATCCCGGCTGGCTCGATGTCACAGGCGTCATCACCGGCACCGGGTTCAACAAGTCCGCGCTGTCGGTGCCTCTCCTGCGCCGGCTGGTCGAGTTCTACAGGGTGCCGATCGTGGACGGCCGCATGAAGCTGCAGTCGAACTGCGGCCTGCCGGGGCTCGACCAGCCCGACTCGCGTTGCGCCGCGATGGGCATCCACGCGAACGCGGTGATCACCCACGGCGACACGATCGCCGGGCTCAAGTACATCGGGCGCCGCTTCGTCGCCGACTGCTTCGAGGCCGAGAAGCCGAAGCGCCGCCGGTTCCTGTCGCGGCTCGTGATGCAACTGCGGCTGGCGGGCGAGACGTCCAAGACGGTCCGCCGCGTGCGCAGGGAAGAGCAACTGGCCTAATGTGCCCGACCGCCCTCGGCCGCGTGCAGACCCGCGTCGTGATCCTGATCGGCCCCGCGATCCTGGCCACGATCCTGTCGATCGTCACCGACAACGAGGGCTGGATCGTGACGATCGGGATCTACCTCCTCATGGGGGTCGCCCTCGACACGATCGTCTACCCGTACCTGATCAAGTGGCAGCCGCCGTGGCTGACCTTCGTGCTCGCGGTCGGAGAGTTCGTGATCCTGTTCCTGCTCGTCAAGACGCTCCAGCCCGGGCACGCGCCGTACGGCGACCCGGACAAGTTCATCGGCTGGGACGACTGGCGCCCGATCGCCCTTTACTGGGTGAGCTGGACGATGGCGATCGTGACGAAGATCGTCGTCCTGCCGCTCATCTCGCTCTCCTGGATCGAGAACGGCGGTGAGTTCCGCAAGGTCGGCTGGTCGGTCGCGCCCGAGTATCAGCCGTTGCCGATGCTCGCGGCGATCGACGACCGGCCCGCCGAAGGGAAGCTCGTCCGCGAGTTCACCTCGACGCACGCGGTGCCGGACCTGCAGATCGCCCGGCCGCTCACTGCCCTGCACCAGACTCCTCCACCCTCAGAGAACTAGCGCCGCGAGGCTTTGGCGGACGTAGACAGACGCTCATTCAGCGCCGTCGACCTCTCGTTCTCCGCGGAGGCCGGGTACCTGCCGATCGCCGAGCACGGAGTCGTCGGCGACCTGCGCACGGTCGCGCTCGTCGGCACCGACGGGACGATCGACTGGTACTGCTGCCCGCGTTTCGACTCGCCGAGCGTCTTCGGAGCGATCCTCGACAAGAGCCGCGGCGGTCGCTACCGCATCGCGCCGACGCTCGGGATCGGCACCGTCAAGCAGCTCTACTTCCCGGACACGAACGTTCTGATCACGCGTTTCCTGACTCCCGTGGGTGTGGGGGAGCTGCAGGACTTCATGCCCGTCGGGACGCGCCAACGGCTCATCCGCCGAGTGCTCTGCGTCCGCGGTGAGATGACCTTCCGGGTCGAGGTCGACCCGCGCTTCGACTACGGGCGTGAGGCCCACGAGACGGCCATCCAGGAGCACGGCGTCCTCTTCCGCGCCCCCTCGCTCACACTGGCTCTCTCCTCGGGGGTCGATTTCCGTCCCGATGAGTCGGGCGTCCTCGGCGAGTTCGCGCTCGTGCCCGGCCAGAGCGAGTCGTTCGTCCTCGAGACGGTGGCCGACGGCGTTGTGCCCGACCCTGTCACCCCGGACGAGACACGGCAGGAGTTCGAGGACACCGTCGAGTTCTGGCGCCGCTGGGTCGGCCAATCGCTCTATCGCGGGCGCTGGCGGGAGACGGTGCACCGCTCCGCGCTCGTCCTCAAGCTGCTCACCTACGAGCCGTCCGGAGCAATGGTCGCAGCGCCGACCACGAGCCTGCCGGAGCAGATCGGTGGGGGTCGCAACTGGGACTACCGCTACACGTGGATCCGGGACACGGCCTTCTCCCTCTACGCCCTGCTCCGGCTCGGCTTTACGGACGAGGCCGCGGGCTTCATGGACTGGCTGACTGACCGCTTGCGCGAGCGGGCCGGCCACGACTCGGGACCGCTCCAGATCATGTACGCGGTCGACGGCAGCTCCGAGCTCCCGGAAGAGGTGCTCGAGCACTTCGAGGGCTACCGGGGCTCGGCGCCCGTGCGGATCGGAAACGGCGCCGCCGACCAGCTCCAGCTCGACATCTACGGCGAGCTGATCGACTCCGTCTACCTCTTCAACAAGCACGCCTCGCCGATCTCCCACGAATCGTGGACCGACCTCGCCCGCATCGTGGAGTGGGTCTGCGAGAACTGGGATCAGGCCGACGAGGGGATCTGGGAGACACGCGGCGGCCGCCAGAACTTCACGTATTCGCGCCTGATGTGCTGGGTCGGGGTCGAGCGCGCGATCCGGATGGCGCGCCAGCGCGGGCTGCCGTCCGACCTGGTCCGGTGGATGGGCGTGCGCGACGACATCTACCGCCAGGTGCTGGAGCGCGGCTGGAACGCCGAGCGCGGCGCGTTCGTCCAGCACTACGACACGGACGTCCTCGACGCCTCACTGCTGTTGATGCCGCTCACGAAGTTCATGGCGCCGACCGACCCGCTCTGGCTCTCGACGTTGGACGTGATGTCGAAAGAGCTCGTCTCGGACAGCCTCGTCTACCGCTACAACGTCGAGGCTTCCCCGGACGGGCTCAAGGGCGACGAGGGCACGTTCTCGATCTGCTCCTTCTGGTACGTCGAGGCTCTGACCCGCGCGGGGCACGTCGACGAGGCGAGGCTCGCCTTCGAGAAGATGCTCACTTACGCGAACCACGTCGGGCTCTACTCGGAGGAGATCGGAGCCACGGGGGAGCAGCTCGGCAACTTCCCGCAGGCGTTCACGCACCTGGCGCTCATCAGCGCTGCGGTCAACCTCGATCGGCAGCTAGGCCCCTAACCCTGCGGGGCCGTAGGACTGGCGATCGTCGGCGCGGCCCGCTCACCCGCAGCGGCGACCGCGGTCGCGATCAGCTCTTCCGGCGACAGGGCACGGGCCTTGTCCAGCCCTGCGGCGAACCCGGCGTCGGACAGGACCGACGTCAGGAAGCGCTCCTGGATCAGGCTCTCGGCCGGGGAGATCATGGCCCCCGTCGTCTCCAGCAGGGCTGCGGCGCACGCGGAGAGCTGGGACGCGTCGGCCGGCCGCTGCTCCAGCGCGCACGCTGCCGCTAGGGACTGCGCCCATTGGGCTGCGCCGCGCCGGTCGCTGCGGTCCCGCGCGAGCTGCAGGGCTTCGCCCAGTAGCGCTCGAGCCTTGCGCGGATCCCCGTCGGCACAGAGCTCGACGCGGCCGAGGTTGCCGAGCGCAACCGAGATGATCCAGGTGTCCTTGACCTGGCGGGCCAGGACGAGCGCTTCGCCGAGCAACGCTGTCGCGCGCTCGTAATCCCCCTTCAGGAGCTGCGCGCGGCCCTGGCCGACCAGCGAGTTCGCGACGAGCCGCTTGTCCCCGAGCGCACGCCTCAGGGCCAGGCCTCGCTCGTACAGGACGATCGCCTCGTCCTGGTCTCCGGCCACCGCGGCGAGATCGGCGAGCGTCGTCGCGGCGCCCGATGCGGTCAGCTTGTCGCCCACCCGTTCGGCGAGCTCAGCGCTCTGCTCGGCCAGTTCGCGCGCCCGCTCGGACTCCCCGCCGACGCTTGCCAGCCACGCGAGCTGAGCGAGGGCGGCTCCCTCCGCCCGCTCGTCGGCGGCCTCCCGGGCGAGCTCGAGGCTGCGCTCGAAGTCTGTTCTCGCCGCCAGGAAGTCGCCTTCGCCGACGGCCGCGTACCCGGCGGCGAAATGAGCCTTGGCCAACGTGGCCGGCTCCACCGACCCGGGTGCGGCCAGGGCTTCGGCCAGCCGAGCGCGACCCTCGCGCATCAGGCCTCGCGTGCTCCAGAAGCGGACGAGGGCGCCGGCCAGTCGCAGGGCCAGCTCGATCTCGCCGGCTCCGACTGCCCAGGAGAACGCGGCACGGATGTTGTCGTTCTCCTCGTCGAGCCGGTCGAGCCAGAGGGCCTGGTTCGCGCGGGTCAGCTCGGGCTCCGCGGCCTCGACCAGCTCGAGGAAGCGCATGGCGTGGCGGCGCCGGAGCTCGTCGAGCTCTCCGCTGTGCTCGAGCCGCTCGAGCGCGTACTCGCGGATCGTCTCCAGCAGCCCGAAACGGGGCTCGCCCTCGGCACCGTCTCGCTGCCGGACGAGGCTCTTGTCGACGAGAGAAGCGAGGGCTTCGAAGGATTGACCCAGGGCCATTCCTTCGCCGGCGACGGCGTCAGCGAGCTCGAGTGAGCAGCCGCCGGCGAAGACGCCGAGTCGCGCCAACAACGTCTGCTCGGCCGGCTCGAGCAGGTTGTAGCTCCACTCGATCGCGTCGCGCAGCGTGCGCTGCCGCTCAGGGAGGTCGTCGGCCCCGCCCGTAAGCAGGTCGAGGCGTTTCTCGAGCCTGGCAAGGATCGCCTGCGGGCTGAGCAGCTTCACCCGCGCCGCGGCGAGCTCGAGCGCGAGCGGCAACCCGTCGAGCCGGTGGCAGATCGCCGCGACCGCCTCCGCGTTCTCGTCGTCGAGCGTGAAGCTCGGCTTGACCGCCTGAGCCCGCTGGAGGAAGAGCTGCACCGCGGGTGCATCCGCCAGGGGCGCGTCGCCTTCCGGCAGATCGAGCGGCGGCACCGGGAACTCGTGCTCTTCGCGGAGGTGCAGCGAGGCCTGGCTCGTCACCAGCACGGTGAGGCCGGGCACCGCGGCCAGCAACTCGTGCACCAGTGTGGCCGCGGGCAGCACCTGCTCGAAGTTGTCCAGGACGAGCAGCGTGGGCGAGTCGCCCAGCCGGCGCGCGATCGCCTCGACCGGCTCCGCGGCCGATTCCTCTACCCCGAGTACCTGTGCGACCGTCGAGCCCACGATCCCGGGCTCCGAGATCGGCGCGAGGTCGACGAAGAACGGCTGGCCGAGCCGGGGCGCAAGCTGCGCGGCCGCCTCGAGAACGAGCCGCGTCTTGCCGGTGCCGCCCAGGCCGGTCAGCGTGACGAGACGCACGTCTGGGCGGGCGGCGAGCTCGAGGAGCGCCGCCAACTCCGTCTCGCGGCCGATCAGCGGCGTCGGAGGCGTGGGCAGGTTCGTGGCAACTGACGTGATCGGCGTGGCGACGGTCGCCGGCGAGGGCGTGGGAGCAGGCACCGAAGTGGTCGCCCCGAGGCAGGCGCGTGCAGCCTCGATCAGCTCCCGGCAGGTGTCGAAACGCGCGTCTTCCTCCTTGGCCAGCGCCTGTGCGAACACCGCGTCGAGGGCCGTGGGAAGCCTCGGCCGCGCCTCGCTCGCGATGGGCGGAGGGTCCTGCAGGTGCGCGTGCATGACCGCCACTTCCGAGTCCCGGCTGAACGGCTTGCGCCCGGTCAGGCACTCGAAGAGCAGACAACCGAACGCGTAGATGTCCGCAGGGGAGCCGACCGACTCGCCGCGAATCTGCTCGGGCGCGGCGTAATCGAGCGTGCCGACGAAGAAGCCGGTCTGGGTCACGCCCTTGGTCCTCGCCCGCTTCGCGATCCCGAAGTCCGTGAGATACACGCGGCCGCTCGACTCGATGAGGACGTTCCCCGGCTTCACGTCGCGGTGGACGAGGTCGCTCGCGTGCGCCGCGTCGAGCCCGGCGGCCACCTGCTCGAGAATCGTGACTGCACGCTCGGGTTCCAGTGGCCCCGACTCGAGCAGCTGGTGCAGGTCCCCGCCACCGACGTGGCGCATGGCGATGTAGACGACGCCGTCGGCCTCGCCCGCGTCGTAGATGGGGATGATGCTCGGGTGGTCGAGCGCCGCGACGGTCTGCGACTCGGCGATGAAGCGCGTGCGGAACTCCGCGTCGTCGACGAGCTCGGGCAGCAATGTCTTCAGCGCCGCCTTGCGCCCGAGCACAGCGTGCTCGGCCTCGTAGACGAAGCCCATGCCGCCCTGGCCGAGCAGGCCCGCAATGCGATAGCCGGCGACCTGGGCTCCCGGGGCGAGCATGTCGCTCATCCCGGCCACGCTACATCGTCGGCGAGTCAGATCAGAGCAAGGGTGATGCCGCCCGTGTTGGCGCCCTGCGGATCGACGAGAATCGCGTAGGTGCCCGTGAGCGTCAGCTGAGTAGTGATCGTGACGGCCATCGTGCCGATCAAGGTGGGTGCGACCAGGTTCGACCCGTCGGGCCTCGAGATCGAAACCCTCGTCGAGCAGCAGGAGGAGGTGCCGATGGTGACTCCGCTCAGCCTCAGGCTGATCCTCTGGCCTGCGGCGCCGTTGAACGTGAGCCTTGCGTTCTGACCGGGAACCGGCGCGAGCGTGAGCGTGACCGGTGCGCCGCCGATTGCGATCGTTCCGCCGAGGTCGGGCGGAACGTCGTAGAGGGTCAGCGTCGCGCTACCGAGGTCGGTGCCCTGTGGGTCGAGGAGGATCGTGTAGGTGCCTCCAGCCGGCAGCAACTGGGTGTCGATGAAACCGCCGCTCGTGCCGAAGAGGGTCGGCGTCATGAGCACCGAGCCGTCAGGCTTCGTGATCGAGAGCCTCGCCGAGCAGCAGGCCGAGTTGCCGATCGTGACCCCGCTTGCCCTGAGGCTGACGCGTTGTCCGGGGATGCCCTCGAACGTGAGCCTCGCGTCCTGGCCCGGCACAGGGCCGACGCTGACGGCGACCGAGGCGCCGCCCGCGGAGATCGTCCCGAGGACATCGGGCGGCACGTCGTAAAGCGTCAGCGTGGCGCTTCCGAGCGCCGTGCTCTGTGGGTCGACGAGGATCGTGTACGTGCCGCTCACAGGCAGCGTCCTCGTGTCGATGAAGCCGCCGTTCGTGCCCATCAGCGTCGGTGTGGCGAGGCTCGAACCATCGGGCTTCAGGATCGAAAGGTTCAGAGAACAGCAGGTCGAGCTGCCGATCGTGACGGCGCTCGCCTTGAGGCTGACGCGCTGCCCGGCGACCCCTGCGAAGGTGAGTCGCGCATTTTGGCCGGGGACGGGACCGGTCGTCACGCTCGTCGAAGGCCCGCCGGCGACGACCTCCGTGCTCACGTCCGCCGGCACGTCGTGGAGCGTCAGCGTCGCACCGCCGAGGGCCGTCCCCTGCGGATCGACCAGGATCGTGTACGTACCACCCACGGGCAGCACCCTCGCGTCGACGAAGCCGCCGTTCGTGCCCATCAGGGTCGGTGAGGAGAGGTTGGAGCCGTCGGGCTTCAGGATCGAGAGGTTCAGGGAGCAGCAGGTCGAGTTGCCAATCGTGACGGCCGCTGCACCGAGGCTGACGCGCTGCCCCGGCGTGCCCTCGAATGTCAGCCGCGCGTTCTGGCCTGGGACCGGGCCAACGCCGATGGTCACCAATGTGCCTCCGGCGACGATCGGCCCGGCGACGTCGGCCGGGACCTCGTACAGCGTGAGGGTCGCGCTGCCGGTACCGGAGCTCTGCGGATCGACCAGGATCGTGTACGTGCCGCTCGCAGGCAGCGTCTTCGTGTCGACGAAGCCGCCGTTGGTCCCCATTGGGGTCGGCGGAACGAGAGTCGTCCCGTCCGGCCTGGCGATCGCGAGCGTCATCGAGCAGCAGGTGGACGTGCCGAACGTGACGCTGCCGACCTTCAGGCTGATCCGCTGTCCGGCCGAGCCCTCGAAGACGAGCCTCGCGTTCTCCCCAGCGGCGGTGGTGGTCACGGTCAGGGGGGAGCCGTCGGGTGCGATCGGGTAGTTGCGGATAGCCGTTCCGGACACGGAGCGCGTGTCGGTGAACCCGTTCGCCGCGGCCGACGCGCTGATCGTCACGGGTCCCCCCGTGGTCGGCGTGAAGGAGCCGGTGTAGAGCCCGTCGCCTCGATCGGCCAGGGCGAGCGGCTGGCGGTTTGCCTCCGCGGTCAGCGAGACGCCGACGGGATCGCCGCAGCGTGCTGCGAGGAATGCGACCGGGACCGGCTCGCCGACAAGGATCTCGAGCGGCGACTGCGGTGACTCGATCCAGACCTGAGGCGCCGTCGAGCAGCGAACCGCCGAGCTCGCGTTCAGTCGTCCCCCAGTCGAGCTTGCCGCGTCCAGCGTGGTCTTGGGGTCGACGGTTCGCAGCAGGAGCGCCTTCAGGCCCACGGCCGTCGACGCAGGAAAGGCCGCCTTTGCGAGCGCCGCCACGCCGGCGACGTGAGGCGCCGCCATCGACGTCCCGTCCTGATGGCGATAGGAGCCGCCCGGCCAGGTCGAGTAGATGCTCGTCCCGGGCGCGCTGAGGTCTACGGTCCGGCGGCCGTAGTTCGAGAACCAGGCCCTGCGGTCAAACGCGTCGGTAGCACCGACCGAGACGACATTCGGGAGCTCGAGGGAGGAGGGGTAGTTCGGCTCCGTGTCCGTGTCTGTGAAGCTGTTGCCGGCTGCCGCGACGAAGAGTGACCCGCTCGCGTCGGCGGCTGCGACCGCGTCGTGGAGCGCCTGCGAGTAGTCCTCGCCGCCCCAGGAGTTGTTGGTTAGGTCGGCTCCTGCGGCGCTCGCGTAGAGGATCGCGCCGACCGCGTCGGCGGTCGACCCGGTGCCGGACGCGGAGAGGAACTTGAGCGCCATGAGGCTGACGTTCCAGTTGACGCCGGAGATGCCGAGCCCGCTGTTGCCCGCGGCGCCGATCGTTCCCGCCGTGTGTGTGCCGTGGCCGTTGTCGTCGAACGGGTTGTTGTCGTCGTTGACGAAGTCCCAGCCGCGCCAATCATCGACGTAGCCGTTGCCGTCGTCATCGATCCCGTTCGAGCGGCACCCCGCGCAGTCTTCGCCGGCGTTGATCCACATGTTCGGCGCGAGATCTGGGTGTCCGAAGTCGACCCCGGTGTCGATGACGCCGACGACGACGTCGTCGCTTCCGGTCTCGACGGCCCAGGCCTCCTTCGCGTCGATGTCCGCGTCCGGAGCGCCCGCGACACCGGCGACGACCTGGCCGAAGTTGTTGAGACCCCAGAGCGAGTGCAGGGACGGGTCGTTGGGCGTGCCGGCGTGATCGTCCGCCGAGAGCCGGAAGTTCGGCTCGGCGTAGAGGACGTCAGGATTGCGCTCGAGGGCCCGGATCGCGGCCGCCACGTCTCGTGAGCCGACCGACGCGAGGACGCTGCGGATCCGTCTGAACCGGCGCTGCTCCCGAGCAGATACGCGCGAGAGGACCTGACGCTGACGCGCCGTCGCGACACCTGGCTTGAAGCCGACGATGAGCTCACCCACCACTCCGCTTCGAGCTGGTCCAGGTCCGTTGGCCGGGCGACCGCCGGCCGGACCGGCCAGCGTGGCGGCGATGATGACGGCCTGTACGGCGAGCGTGAGCAGCGCTGCGACAAGCCGCCGGCGGCGGGACTGCTTGCGCATTCGCCCCAGTTATCGGTCATGAGGGCGGGCAGCCGGACACTCCCTTAAGGCATCCGGACTCGGCTACACGCCGGAGCCGGGCGGAGGTGTGGTTCCGCCCGGCTCGCACGTTAGTCGGTCTAGTTCGCCGGTGCGAAGTGGTGGTCGAGGGCCCAGTTCGCCACCTGTGTTCCCATCGCGATGGCGACCGCGTCGGCGGTGCGGAAGTGAATGCCGGAGAAGACGCGCGCGTCGACCGCGTCGTGCTGGATCTCAGCGGCAAGGTCGTAGTGCCGCGTGACCCCCGCCGCGACGGACGTGAGCGTCAGGTCGACCCGGCCATCTGCATTCAGTTGTGAGAGGGCCGTGCTGGCGGCACCGATGACCCCACACAGACCGCTTGGCCAGTCCGGATAGGGCGGCGTGGCAATGAGCGGAGTCCATCCGGGAACACCGACGGTATTGGGATTGCCGTCTGTGTCCGCCTCGCGGATCGCGGTGATCGGGCGCCACCATCCGAAGTGGAACTTGCCGTCCCAAACCGCAATGGCGGCGTCGGCCATGCTGACGTCGACCGCGGCGAACAGGCGTGCGCTGTCGCTGATGTCCAGCCCTCGGCGCGTCACCAGGTCGCGGAGTCCAGCGTGGAGCGGACCAATTGTGATGTCGGTAAAGAAGCGCGCTGTCTCCGTCTGAGCCGCGGTTCGTAGGGAACCGACGTTCACGCCGTAGTCACGGACCTCCTCGAACTCCTCGACATAGAGATCAGACGAGATCGCAGGCGGCGGACCCGGGCGGACCTGGCTGGGAGAGTCGAGCACGAACGGCTCGACCTGACCCAACCAGGGGTCGAAGAACGGAGCAAATGCCGGTGGCGTAGGTCGCCAGACGCCCGCCGCCAGCGGCATGTCGAACACGATCGGCGCGAAGCGACCATCGTCCTCCCGAAGCCGGACGAGACGCTCCGCGGCCCGTTCGCCGTAGCGGATGCCCTGTTGCTTCGGCACACCGTTGGGTATCTGCCCCAGGGACGTCGCAAGTGCAGCATTCAGGTTCGCCGCGATCGCCTCGCTGTTGACGAAGTCGTTCGTGCCGAAGTACTCCATGAGGACCCCGTGCGCCGCCGCCGCCGCCGCCGCCTGCGGAGACGCTCCCTTCGGGGACTTGGCATTCCACTTGTACAGCTCGTATTCGCCGGTGATCCCGTTCACGGCGTTGTAGACCGCCGCCTGGACGAACGGGAACCAAAGGAAGGCCTCGACGTTGGCCTTTCCGGCTCCATTAGGTGCCGGCCCTGCGATCGTGCTCACCGCGATCGCGTCCCAGTCCCGGATGACTGCCGGGTCAGCGGCCGCCGGCGGCTGCGCACCTGCGGCCGGTCGCGCGTAGAGGACCGCGATGATCGTCATGAGCGTGGCGCAGGCCGCGAGTGATCCGGCACCCACCGCTTTGAAGTTCACCCTCATGTGGAGTCCCTCCCTTTCCTTTGCGGAGGTTCCAGGATCGGACGCTCATGCGATTGTGTCCATACGCCTTTTGTCGTATCTTCGAGTGGGCAGTGACTCGGCTAAGCACCTCGGACCTCGAGGCGCTGCTCGCGTTCCTCGGGGAAGCGAACTCGGTTGACGGCCCTGGGCCGTTTCCGCGGTCGCTGCTCGCCTCGCTGCGCCACCTGGTCCCAAGCGACTTTGTCATTTACAGCGAGCTCGACCATGTGCGGGAGGTTGGGATCGGGTCAGAGGAAGATCCGGCGCTCGGGGACGGCGGATCGGCCCCTGCGACGTACTGGCGGCTGCGTCACCAGCACCCCGCTTGTCACTTCCATGTACAGACCGGCGATTTCCGGGCGTTGAAGATCTCCGACTTCCTGAGCAGGTCGGAGCTCCGCCGGCGCGAGATCTACTGGGAGTGGTTCCTTCCCAACGAGGTCGAGTATGAGCTGATCGTTGGGCTCGACGCTCCGCTCTCGCACACGAAGACCTTTCTCTTCGACCGGGCGGGCGGCCGCGACTTCACCGAGCGCGACCGCGCGGTCCTCGACTTGCTGCGGCCCCACCTGGCGAGGATCTACGAGACAGCAAAAGTCCGCCGGACGGCGCGCGAGGCTCTTGCTCAGCTCGAGCGAACCGACGCTGCGCTTGTCATGCTCGAGCGCGCCGACCGGGTCGCCTACGCGACGCCGGAAGCGGAGCGGCTCCTCGCGATCTACTTTGACGCGAGGGGAGCCGGTCTACCGCAACAAGTCGCCGAGTGGCTCCGCGAGCAACGGCGGGCCGTTTTCCCCGAGCCGCTGACGGTCGAACGCGGTGAGGGGTCCGTCGTCGTCCGCCTCGTCGAAGGCTCGCTGCTCCTCGAGGAGCAGCGACAGGCTCCACGACTCACGGAGCGCGAGTCCGAGATCCTCGACCTCGTGGCGATGGGAAACACCAATGCCGAGATCTCCGACGCCCTCTGGATCGCCCCGGGAACGGTGCGTAAGCACCTCGAGAACGTCTTCGAGAAGCTCGAAGTCCACACCCGTACAGCGGCAGTGGCAAAGCTTCGCCGCTAGTTAGGCTTTTGTGCGGGTCGGTTCCGAGCGGAATCCGGGGCTCACCGCGGTCGTTGGAAAGGGTGGATGGCCCTCGACCCGTTTGTGGACCTACTTTCCGCATCTCCGTGGACGTACGCGGTCATCCTCGTTGTCGCCGCCCTCGACGCGGTCCTTCCACTCGTGCCGAGCGAGACGGCCGTCATCTCCGCCGGGGTTCTTGCGGGCGCGGGTGACCTCAACCTCGGATTCGTGATCGCAGTAGGAGCGGCCGGTGCCTTTGCGGGCGACTCCAGCGCGTACTGGCTCGGTCGGCATTTTGACAGGCCACTCGAGCGGAGACTGTTCCGCAACGCCAAGGGTGTGGAGAGACGAGCGTGGGCCGAAGGTGCGCTCAGCCGCTATGGCGGCCCGCTCATCTTCGGAGCGCGGTTCGTGCCGGGCGGTCGAACGGCGACCACGGTGACGGCTGGGCTCTTGCGGATGCGCTGGGCACGATTCGCCGCCTTCGCGGCTGCGGCAGGGGTCGCTTGGGCGTCGTATGCCGCACTCTTGGGCTACCTAGGAGGACGCGCGTTCGAAAACCCGCTCTGGGGGCTCGTCGTGGGCTTCGGCGTCGCGGCGGCCACATTTTTCGCCGTCGAGGTTGTCAGACGAGCTCGTGCGCGATCGCGCCGCGCAACCGTGCACGAAGTACCCGTCGAGGACTCGGCTCCCCCGGAGGAGCGAGCGGCTGCATGACCTCGCGGGCGCCTACGGGGCGAGCAGCTCGGCGACGAGCTTCGTGATCCGCTCGTCCATCTCGTCGCGAATGGTGCGCACCTCGTCCACGAATCGTGCCTCGCCGGGATCGGCGAACTCCCAGTCCTCGTAGCGCTTGCCCGGATAGATCGGGCACGCGTCTCCACAGCCCATCGTGATGACGACGTCTGCAGTCCTCAGGGCCTCGTCCGTCAGCGGTTTCGGGTACGCCTCCGACAGATTGACTCCGAGCTCGGTCATGGCGTGCGCAACCAGGGGGTTGATCGACTCGGCAGGCGCCGATCCTGCCGAGCACGCGTGGATGCGACCGCTCGAGCGCAGAGCGAGGAGGGCCGCTGCCATCTGGGAGCGCCCCGCGTTCTGGGGGCACACGAAAAGCACCTCAGGGTGTCCCACTGGATCGAGAACTGCGGCTGCGTCACTCATGCCGCCCGAAACCATGCCGATGGCCACCGGCCGCCGCAATGCGGTCCACCGAACCCTCACCAGACCTT
>CAWFZH010000015.1:0-17756 GCA_963820335.1 uncultured Actinomycetes bacterium
CGCGACGATCCCGAACGCGATCGACCTCTCCATCTACCCCTGCAAGCCGCATCCCGGTGAGTACCTGCTCTTCCTCGGGCGGATGAGCCCGGACAAGGGCGCGCATCGTGCGATCGCGGTCGCGATGGAGCTCGGGATCCCGCTGAAGATCGCCGGCAAGCGCGCCGAGGTGAAGGAGCGCCAGTACTTCGCCGAGCTCGTCGAGCCGCACATCGGCCACGGCGTGGAGTACCTGGGCGAGGTGACGCACGGAGAGAAGGTCGAGCTCCTGCAGGACGCGCGGGCGACGCTGTTCCCGATCGAGTGGGAGGAGCCGTTCGGCCTGGTGATGATCGAGTCGATGGCGTGCGGGACGCCGGTGATCGCGACGCGACACGGCGCGGTGCCCGAGGTGATCGAGGACGGGCTGAGCGGCATCATCGTCGACAGCTACCGGCGAATGGGGGCAGCGCTCGAAGCTGCGGACGCGCTCGACCCGATGGAGTGCCGCCGGTACGTCGAGGAGCGCTTCGCCCCGGAACGCATGGTCGACGATTACGTTCGCGCGTACCGCGAGGCCATCGCCAAAGTGGCCTAGCCTGGGGCAGACCAAAAACGACCAACGGCTCAACCAAGCCGTCCCGCCTCTGGCTCGGGGTCAGACCCCCTTGATAAGGGGCGACTCAAGGGGCTGGTTCGGACACCGGCTCTAGCTGCTTGTCCCAGTAGCGCTTGAGGCCGGCGTAGGACTGCCAGAACGGGGCGGCTCGCTCGTAGTGCGGGACGCTCTCCTCGCCGTCCGTCTCCTGAAGATTCGGCGCGCGCAGCTTCCGCGAACTCTTCCTCGCTCATCCCCTGGCGGACCCGTTGCGCCCAGATCCGTAGCTCCCGCCGCAGGCGGCGCAGGTGGTCGCGTGGGCTGTCCACGACCCCGAAATGGATCAGCGCCAGCCGCTCGGCCGCCTCGGCGCTCGATCTCGTCGATCGTTCGCTCCCAGGCCTCGAGGTCGATGTCGGGCGGCGGAGTCGGGGGGAAGACGTAGCGGCCGGGGACGATCCGCACACCGGCCGCGTCGCCCGCATAGAGCGTGCCTGCGCCGTCGACGTAGCTGACGTGGTGCGACGCGTGGCCCGGAGTGGGGAAGCAGTCCAGCCCGACCACGCGCTCGCCCGACGACGTTGAGGTTCTGCTCCGGAACAGGCGCCAGCTCGCCCCAGAGCGTGTCGAAGGTGTCGCCGTAGAGGCGCCGCGCGCTCCGCTCGAGCCGGGAGGGGTCGGCCAGGTGCGGCGCGCCGATCTCCGACACGTGCACCTGTAGATCGGGGTGCTCACGGACGAGCACCCCCGCGGCCCCGGCATGGTCGAGATGAATGTGCGACAGGAGCAGGTGGCGCAGGTCGGTGAGCGCCAGCCCTTGTTGGGCGAGCTGCTCCTTCAGCGCGGGGACGCACGAGGTTGGCCCGCAGTCGAAGAGCGCGGGCCCGTCGGTCGTCTCCAGCACATAGACGCCGATGACGCGCTCGGCGCCCTGGTGCTGGAGGTCGAGCGGCTCCGTCAGCGCGACGGTTCCTACGCGCCGGCGGTCGCCGTCGAGCGAACGAGCGCGGCCTCGAGATCCGCGATCAGATCGTCCACAGACTCGATGCCGACCGAGAGCCGTATGAGGTTCTTCGGGATCGGGAACGGCGACTCAGCCGTCGACGCATGCGTCATTTGCGCCGGGTGCTCGATCAGGCTCTCGACGCCGCCGAGCGACTCGGCCAGCGTCCAGATCTTGGTGCGCGCGACCAGCTCGATCGCTTCCTCCTCGGAGCCGGCGAGGAACGAGATCATCCCGCCGAAGTCCTTCATCTGGCGCTTCGCGATCTCGTGGCCGGGGTGGCTCGGCAACCCCGGGTAGAGCACCTGCTCGACAGCCTGATGCGACTCGAGGTACTCGGCGATCCGTCGCGCGTTCTCGCAGTGGCGCTCCATGCGCACGGCGAGGGTCTTCAAACCGCGCAGCACGAGCCACGAGTCGAAGGGCCCCGGCACGCCGCCCAGCGACTTCTGCAGGAAGTAGAGGCGCTCGGCGATGGTCGGGTCGTTCGTGGCCACGAAGCCACCGATCAGATCCGAGTGGCCGCCGATGTACTTCGTCGTCGAGTGCACGACGATGTCGGCGCCGAGCTCGAGCGGTCGCTGCAGGTAGGGCGATGCGAACGTGTTGTCGACGACCACGATCGCGCCGACCTCGTGCGCGGCCTTGGCTGCGGCCTCGATGTCGACCAGGTTCAGCAGCGGGTTCGTCGGTGTCTCGAGCCAGACGATCCGCGTCTTCTCGTCGAGGTGGTCGGCAAGCCCGTCGTTGATTTGAGCGGACGACAGGAACGTGACGTCGTAGCCCTTCGGCTCGTAGACCTGCGAGAGCAGCCGGTAGACGCCGCCGTAGACGTCGTTCACCGAGACGATGCGCTCGCTCGGATGCACGAGGTGCATGACGGTCGTGACCGCCGCCATCCCCGAAGCGAACGCGAAGCCATGCTCTGCGCTCTCGAGCGAGGCCAGGCAGATCTGCAGGGCCGTGCGCGTGGGGTTCCCGCTGCGCGCGTAGTCGTAGCCCTTGTTCTGTCCGACCGCCTCCTGGGCGAACGTCGAGGTCTGGTAGATCGGCACGGTGACCGCGCCGGTTGCCGGATCCGGCTCCTGTCCCTCGTGAATCGCGCGGGTGTCGAAATCCATGTCGCCGATTCTAGTTGCGGAGGCTCTCTCGCCAGAGGGCGGGCACGCGGCGCGCGTACGAGACCTCGCTCGCGCCGAGCCACTTGCCGAGCCTGCCGATCGCCTTCGCCACGGCCGGCCCCGCGCTCTCCGGCGCGCCCTCCTCGGCGAACACGGCGTTCACGCGATAGATGCTCGCCTTGCGGTCCATGGTCGAGTCGACGCGGCCGATCAGCCGATCTTTGTGCAGGATCGGCAGCACGAAGAACCCGAACTCACGCTTGTCCTTCGGCACGTAGATCTCGAGGCGGAAGCGGAAGCCGAAGAGCGCCTCTGTTCGGTCGCGGTTCCGGATCAGCGGGTCGAAGGGGGAGAGAAGGATCGTCGAGCTCGAGCGGCGTGGCTCGGCCTCCGGGTGGACCAGCCGTCGCCCGAGGCCCTCGACCTCCGCGACGCGGCCGAGTTGCTCCGCAGCCTCGCGGATCCCGGGATAGGGGCCGCCCACGAAAGGCTCGAGGCGTACCTCCTGCGGTGTCGCCACCCCGAGCCCGCGCAGTGAGCGGTTGGCGGTCAAATTGACGGCTTCTCGCACCGTTAGCGGCTTGCTCCTCCTGACGTGCTCAGGCACGACTCGGGCGGGGAGATCCCAGAGCCGCTGACCGCCCTGGCGACCGGAGACGAGCACCTTGCCCTGCATGGAAAGCAACTCGAGCAGTCGCGAGAGGTTGCGTTCGTTCGTCCAGCCGGTCGAGGCCCAGGAGCGCACGGGGACAGCGGGGAGGTCGCGCGAGCCGAGTGGCCCGTTGCGCCGCAACTCGGCGAGGATCTTGCGCCGAGCGGGCGAGTTGCCGGCGATCCACTTTCTGATTTGCTCGTTCCAGGCGCCCGAGCCCTCGAAGGCGGGGAAACGCCGCATCGTGACCTGATGAAGCGGATAGTCGTCCGTCGGGACGAGCGCGGCGGAGTACTCGTAGAGCGCCCGCTCGTCGCGCAGCCGCTGCAGCTCGTCGAGGTCAAACGCCCCGAGCCGGCTCCAGAGCACGAGCAGATGGTTGCGCTCGACGGCCCGCGTCGGGTCGAGCTGCAGATAACCGACGTGCTTCGCGACATCGAGGATCGACGTGCCCTTCGGCGCTGGTAGGAGCTGGCCGGCGATCGCCATGCGGCGCGCGTCCGCGAGGCTTAGTTGCACGAGGCTCGCCACATCGCAGGCACGCGCCGGGAGTACACGATCTCGTCGGCACCGAGCCATTTCGCCAGCCTTCGCACCGCACCGGCGATACCTGGGCCTGCGCTCGCCGGCGCGCCGGGCTCGGCGAAGACGCCGTTCACCCGCAGGACTCCGGTCTTGCGGTCGAAAATCGGCTCGATGCGACCGATCAGGCGGTCGCCGCGCAGGATGGGGAGGACGTAGTACCCGTGCACCCGCTTCGCCTTCGGGACGTACATCTCGAGTCGGTAGTAGAAGCCCCAGAGCGCCTCCGCTCGCTGGCGGTTGTGGACCAGGCGGTCGAAGGGGGAGAGGAACGTGACGCGGTTGCCCACGCGCCCGTCGACGGCTTCCGGGTGCGCGACGAGCCGGCCACGCTCGAGCTTCACCCCGAGCGAGCGGAAACGCTTCTCGTCGCGGAGCCGCCGCGCTTCGGCGGCCGGCACGGTCTCCGTGTCCGGGTACCAGCGCTCGGCCAGATCCCACAGTCGCTGGCCCGACTGCCGGCCGGCGATCGCGATCCGGCCGCGCAGGTGCAGCAGTTCCAGCATCCACATGAGGTGTGCCCGGGTACCCCACCAGACGTAACGCTCCTTGGCCCGGGCGGAGTGGTGCTCCAGCTCCCGCGAAAGGAGCGGCCCGCGTCGCTCGAGCTCGCGGAGCACGTACCTCCGGAGCCCCGCCTGCTCCTGGAGAAACTCCTTGGCCCACTGATCACGCTTCGTTGCGTCCCAGGGCTCGCGCATCCGCGCGCGGATCAGCGGCAGATCCTCGATCGGCCAGATGAACGCATTCCATTCGAAGAGCTTCCTCTCCTTCCACAGGAGTCGATCGAGCTCGTCCCGCTCGTAGGGGCCGAGCCGGCTCCAGGGGACGAGGTACTGCGGTGGCGCGACCGTCGAGATCGGGTCGATCTGGAGGAAGCCGAGCCGGCGCACCGTGTCGAGCACCGACGTCGCCGACCCGTCGAGCAGCTGCGCGCGGACGGCGATCCGGCGCGCTTCTGCGAGGCTGACGTCAGTGAGCTTCACGGCCTTCGTACTCTCACACCTGCAGCCGCCTCCCCGACGGGTCCTCGAAGTGGGCTGCGGCCGCGGCGAGCTGGCTCTCGCGCTGGCCGGGGCCGGCTACGACGTGATCGCTGTCGATCCCGAAGCCCCGGAAGGACCGATCTTCCGGCAGACGGCGATCGAGGACCTGGACGAGCCCGGCCCGTTCGACGCGGTGATCGCGAGCTTCTCGCTGCACCACGTCCACGATCTCGACGGCGTCCTCGACCAGCTGCGCGGGCTGCTCGCACCCGAGGGCGTGGTGATCCTGGACGAGTTCGGCTGGGACCTGCTCGACGAGCAGACGGCCGAGCAGTACGACCGGGACCCAGCCGAGTGGCGAGCGGAGCACGACGATCTCCACGGCTTCGAGCGGCTTCGCGGCGCCCTCGACGCCCGCTTCGACGAGCAGTACTTCAGCCGCGAGCCGTACTTCTCGCGCCATCACGGCGCCGACGAGGACGAGGAGCACGAGTTGATCGCCGCAGGGAAGATTCGTCCGCTCGGGTTTCGCTACGTGGGGAGGAATCAATGGCAAAGGTAGCCATCGGAATGACCGTCTCACTCGACGGGTTCGTCGAGGATCAGACCGGCAGTGTCGCTCGTCTCTACCCCGATCTCGCCGACCTTCGGGACACGGCCTACATGCAGGACATGATCGAGGAGACAGGGGCCGCCCTCATGGGCAAGAGGACGTTCGAGATGGGGGAGCCGGACTCGTTCGTCGGGAACTACGAGTTCCAGGTACCCATCTTCGTGGTCACCCACAACCCACCGGCCGTGGCGCCCAAGCAGGACGAGCACCTGACCTTCACGTTCGTGACCGACGGCGTCGAGTCGGCGGTTGCGCAGGCAACCGCGGCGGCGGGGGACAAGGCCGTCCAGGTGGTTGGCGGAGTCGATGTGACCAGGCAGCTCCTGGAAGCCGGCCTGGCCGACGAGCTCCGTGTCGACGTGATGCCGGTGCTTCTGGGCGCCGGCCGTCGGCTCTTCGAAGAGGGGCTCGGACACGTCCAGCTCGAGAAGCTCGGCGTGCAGGAAGTCGGCTCGCGGACGAGCCTGACTTTCCGCATCAAGAAGAGCTAGCGGGTCGAGTTTCCGCGGTTGTGCGCGAGGTACTCGAGGAGGTCGGTGCGGGTGAGGACGCCGATCGGCCGGCCCTCACGAGCGACGACGACGGCGTTCGTTCGGCCCGTCAGCGTCGAGTAGACCTCCTCCAGCTTCTCGTCGGTGTCGACGGCGGCCAGCGGAGGCTGCATGGCCGCAGCAACGTCCTCGTTCAGCGCATCCGGATTCTTGAAGACTCGTTCGAGCAGGTCGCGATCGTGCAGCGAGCCGATCACATCGGCGAGCGAATCGACCTCGCCGTTACGCACCACCGGCAGCTGTGAGATCGAGTACTGCTGCATCAGGTTGATCGCGTCTCCGACCTTCTGGCTGGAGAGGATCGTGACCAGGTCGGGAACGTCGGGCTCCTCCGTCTTCTTCGCGCTCAGCACCTGCTCGACGGTAGGTGACGGCGTATCGCGCTCGAGGAAGCCGAGGTCGAGCATGTAGTTGTCGTCGAAGAACTTGGACAGGTAGGCGCGGCCGCCGTCGGGGATCAGCGTCACGACCGTCTTGCCCGGCCCGAGCTGCTTCGCGACTTCGATCGCCGCCCAGACCGCCGTGCCGCCCGAGCCTCCGATCAGCAGGCCCTCCTCGCGGGCCATCCGCCTGGCCGTGACGAACGAGTCCTTGTCGGACACCGTGACCCACTGGTCGACGACGGACTTGTCGAACGTCTCCGGGTAGAAGTCCTCGCCCACGCCCTCGACGAGGTACGGGTGCATGTCCTCGCCCGAGGTGTAGATCGAGCCTTCGGGATCGGCACCGACGATGAGCACGTCAGGGTTCTGCTCCTTGAGGTAGCGCGCAGTGCCGGAGATCGTCCCGCCCGTCCCGACCGCGATCACGAGCGCGTCGATCTCGCCCCCGGTCCGCTCCCAGATCTCGGGACCGGTGGTCTCGTAGTGCGCCCGGGGGTTGAACTCGTTCGTGTACTGGTCGGGCTTGTACGCACCCGGGATCTCCTCGGCGAGCCGGTCGGACACCGAGTAGTAACTCTCCGGCGACTCTGGCGCGACCGCATACGGGCAGACGACGACCTCGGCCCCGTACGCCCGCAGCAGCGAGATCTTCTCCTGGCTCATCTTGTCGGGCATGACGAAGATGCAGCGGTAGCCCTTCAGCGCGGCGGCGATCGCGAGGCCGGTGCCGGTGTTGCCGGAGGTGGGCTCGACGATCGTGCCGCCCGGTTTCAGCTTTCCCTCCCGCTCGGCAGCCTCGATCATCGTGATCCCGATCCGGTCCTTCACGGACCCGCCGGGGTTGAGGTACTCGAGCTTGGCGACCACGGTGCCCGCGTCCTCGGGAACCAGCCGCTGGAGACGGACGAGCGGGGTGTCGCCGACGAGGTCGAGGACGGTCGGATACTCGCGCGCCATTGCGCGAAAAAGCGTACTCGACTACCTAGGAGGGTTTGACGAACTGGATCTGTGCCGCCGGGCCGCGCTGCTCGCCCCGAGGCCGCGTCCTCAGTCGCCCCAATGCTGAAAAGCATTGGGGCTCCCTGCGTCCTTGCCTCGGAACGACCATCGCACCCCGGCGACGAGTCAATTCCGCCAAACCCTCCTAGTGCCGGAAGTGGCGCCGGTGAGTGAACACCATCGTCGCGCTCGCTGCCTCGACCGCGTCGATCACGTCCTGGTCTCGCTTCGAGCCGCCCGGCTGGACGATCGCCTTCACGCCGGCGTCGAGCGCGGCGCGCGGGCCGTCGGGGAACGGGAAGAACGCGTCTGAGGCGAGCGCTGCCCCGGTGAGGTCGTGGCCGTGCTCGCGCGCCTTCTCGAGGGCGATCTTGACCGCGTCGACTCGGCTCATCTGCCCCGCTCCGATCCCGATCGTCTGCAGGTCCTTCGCGATCACGATCGCGTTCGACGTCGTGTGCTTGCAGACCCGCCACGCAAAGAGCAGGTCGCCCCAGTCCGACTCGCTCGGCTTGCCGCACACGACGTCCATGCCCTCCCGCTCGCTCGTGCCCCAGTCCCGGTCCTGCACGAGCAGTCCGCCCAGCACGCGCCTGAAGTCCTTCTCGCTGGGGTCGAACCGGCGCCGCTCGTGGTCGACGAGGATCCGAGTCGCCGGCTTCTGCTGCAGCGCCTCGAGCCCCTTCTCGCCGAACTCCGGAGCGAGGAGCACCTCGACGAACTGCTCGGCGATCTTCGCCCCGAGCTCGTCGCCGACCGGGCGGTTGAGCACGATGACGGCTCCGTAGGCGGAGAGTGGATCCGCCGCCAGCGCACGGTCATAGGCCTCCTCGATCGAGCCCGCCACGGCGACGCCGGCCGGGTTCGCGTGCTTGACGATGACGCAGCACGGCACCGTGAACTCCATCGAGAGCAACCGCGCCGCGGAGAGGTCGCCGAGGTTGTTGAACGAGAGCTCGCGCCCGTGCAGCTGGCCGACACGGGAGAGCAGGTGCCGCCGGGCACCCGCCTGGGCGTAGTACGCCGCGCGCTGGTGCGGGTTCTCGCCGTAGACGAGGTCGGTGACCTTGACGAAGCTCGGGGTGAAGGTCTCCGGGAACGCGTCGATGTCGCTGAACCAGCGCGCGATCGCCGCCTCGTAGGCCGCGGTGGTCGAGAAGGCCTCGGCCGCGAGAATGCGGCGGGTCTCGCCGGAGATGCCGCGCGACTGGCGCAGCTCGGCGAGGATCGGGCCGTAGCGCTCGGGCTTGCACACGGGCGCGACGTGCGCGAAGTTCTTGGCCGCCGCACGCAGCATGGACGGGCCGCCGATGTCGATCATCTCGACCGCGTCCTCCTCCTGGACACCATGCCGTGAGATGACCTGCGTGAAGGGGTAGAGGTTGACGCAGACGAGGTCGAACGGACGGATGCCGTGCTCGTCGAGCGCCGCGAGATCGTCCGGATGGTCTCGCCGGGCCAGGATGGCGGCGTGAATCCGTGGGTGCAGGGTCTTCACGCGCCCGCCGAGGAGCTCGGGGATCTCGGTCAGGGCCTCGACCCGCGCGGTCTCGATCCCGTGCTCCTCGAGGTGGTCGGCGGTGCCGCCGCTGGCGACGAGCTCGACGCCAAGGTCGGCGAGCCCTTGCGCGAACTCGGCGAGGCCTTCCTTTTCGAACGTGGAGAGCAGGGCCCGCTTGATCACGCGGATCAGCTCGCGCACGGCCTGCGGCAGGAGCCGGTGCTCGGCGGCCTGGACACGTGCGCGCAGGGTCGCGACGGTGTCGCCCTCGTGGACGGGGACACGCTCGGCGACGATCACCGGGCCGGTGTCGACGCCCTCGTCGACGTAGTGCACCGTCGCCGCCGTCTCCTTCACGCCGGCCGCGAGCACGTCCTCGATCGGATGCGCACCCGGGAAATCAGGCAGCGGTGCGGAGTGGGTATTCACGATCCGGCCCGCGAAGCGCTCGAGGAACGGAGCGCGCAGCAGGTGCATGAACCCGGCGCAGACCACGAGCCGGACGCCATGCGCGGCGAGCCAGTCGGCCATGGCCGCGTCCCGTTCCTCACGGGTCGGAAAGCCCTCCTGGTCGAAGACCGCATTCGGGATGCCCGCCGCCTCGCCCGCTCCAGGGCGCTCACGCCGGTCTTGTTCGACGCGACTGCCGCGATCGGGAGCCCGTCGTCGATCAGCGCCTGCAGGTTCGAGCCCTCCCCGCTGACGAGGACGCCGATCAAGCCAGCCGCCCGATCGGCAGCCACTCGCCGAGCTCGCCGGGCTCCCGCACGACCGCGCACATGCCGATCCCCATGTTGAAGACGCGGCGCTGCTCCTCTTCGGGCACGCCCTGCTCGGCGAGCCAGTCGAACACCGGCGGCCGCGGCCACGAGCCCCAGTCGATCTCGGCCGTGACTCCAGTCCGGCAGGACGCGGGTCAGGTTCCCGAGGATCCCGCCGCCGGTCACGTGCGCGAGCGCCTTCACGTCCGTCGCAGCGCGCAGGGCGCGCACCTCCTCCACGTAGAGGCGGTGCGGAGCAAGCAGCAGGTCGGCGTCGAAGTCGCCGTCGCCGATCAGCTTGCGGACGAGCGAGTACCCGTTCGTGTGCAGGCCGGAGGAGGGGATGCCGAGGACGGTGTCGCCGGGCTCGCACCGTGAGCCGTCGATCACCCGGTCGCCCTCGACGAGCCCGACGCAGGTGCCCACGAAGTCGAGCTCGCCCTCCTGGTAGATGCCGGGCAGCTCCGCGGTCTCGCCGCCGAGGATCGCGCAGCCCGCCGCGCGACAGACCTCGGCCAGGCCCTCGACGAGCTCGGCGACCTCGTCCAGCGAGAGACTGTTGGCGGCGACGTAGTCGAGGAAGAAGAGCGGGTCCGCGCCGACGCAGATGACGTCGTTCGCGCAGTGTGCGGCGAGGTCCATGCCGGCGCCACGCAGCCGCCCGGCGCGGCGCGCCAGCATGAGCTTGGTGCCGACGCTGTCGGTCGTCGCGGCCAGGAACCGGTCCTCGCCGAGGGGGTAGAGGCCCGCGAAGCCGCCGAAGCCCTTCGTGCCGGTGGACTCGACGGCCGCCCGCAGGCGCTCGACGACCGACTCGGCCAGGTCGAGCGAAACGCCTGCCGCGGCGTAGGTCTTGTCCCTCACGGGCCGAGTCTACGCGGAGCAGCGGCGCCCTAGACTCGGTCCGTGGACTTGTTTCAGCTGTTGCCCGTTTTGGTCGGCGCGTGCCTCTATGCGCTCCGGGTGCGCGGGCTGCGCCGCCGAGGGACGCCGCTGCCTGTCTGGAAGCCCGTCGTCTTCGGGCTCGGCGTCCTCCTGCTCGTCGTCTCCCTCACCTGGCCGCTCGAAGAGCTCGCCCTGGAGTCGTTCGCCTTCCACATGGTCCAGCACCTGCTGCTCGGCGACCTCGCGGCGCTCTGCATCGTCGCCGGCCTCACCGGCCCTGTCCTGCGGCCGCTGCTCTCCGTGCGGGCGGTGCGCAGCCTGCGCGTGCTCTCGCACCCGCTCGTCGCCCTTCCCCTGTGGGCCGCCAACCTCTACGTCTGGCACCTGCCCTTCCTCTACGAGGCGGCCCTGCGCCATGACGCCGTCCATGCGCTCGAGCACGTGTCGTTCTTCGCCGCCGGCGCCATCATGTGGTCGCCCATCGTCGAGGTGCTGCCCGCGCCGGAATGGTTCGGGACGGCCTGGAAGATGGGCTACATGGTCGCCGTGCGGGTGCTCTCGACAGTGCTCGGCAACGTGCTCGTGTGGTCCGGCGACCCGTTCTACTCGTTCTACGAGCACGCCGACAGGCCGTTCGGCCTCTCCGCCGCAAGCGACCAGGGGATTGCGGGCGCCGTGATGATGGTCGAGGGCTCGCTGGTCACTCTCGGCGCCCTCGCGTGGCTCTTCCTGCGCCTGGCCGCGGAGGGTGAGCTCCGCCAGGAGCTGCTCGAGCGGGGGCTCGACCCTCGCGCCGTTCGCCGGGCGGTCCGGTACGGCCGCGCGGAGGACATGGCCAAGTAGCGCGGAAGGTCAATCGTTGCCGTGCGCTCCACGGGGATCCACCACGTCGACCTCGTCGTCTCGTCGATCGAGCGCAGCCTGCCTTTCTACCGCGACCTCCTCGGGCCACTGGGCTGGCACGGAGTCACCGAGGTCCAGGGCGAGCGTGACGAGACGATCTGGTACCTCTGGGGCCCCGGCTCGTCACTCGGTGTGCGCGAGGCGATGAGCCACCCGCGCCGCCCCGTTCGACCGCTACGAGATCGGCGTCCACCACGTTGCGTTCGAGGCCTCCTCGCGCGCCGCGGTGGACGAGCGGGCCGCCTGGGTGAGCGCCCACGGAGGCGAGATCGAGAGCGGTCCGGAGGAGTACTGGTACTCGCCGGGCTACTACGCGGTTTTCTTCTACGACCCCGATGGCATGAAACTAGAGATAGTTCACATTCCAGGCCACGCCGCTTGACTGAAAGGAGCAACTGGATGAGTCAGCCTGAAGGGTCCCGACCGACCTACGGGTATTCGCCGGGGGCGAACCTCGACATGGCTCGCCTGCCGATCCCCGGCAACGCCGAGTTTCTCGTCTTCGTGATCGTCCTGATCGTGTTCGGGCTGGTCGCGATCTTCGACGACCACGTGAGCGCCGACCGCTTCGTGTGGGGAGCGACCTGGGTTACCGCCGCTTACTTGATCTCGCGTGGGATCGCAAAAGCCAGCCGCGTCCTCGAGCAGTAGCAGTAGCGCGTGACCAAAAGGCCCTGGCGGGCCTGAACCCGCCAGGGCCCGGCTGCGCTACGCGCGGCTAGGCTCGAAGCGAAACTTGGCGAGCCGGAGCTCGTCGGGCACGTTCGTCGGGTAGCGGCGGGTGAAGCACGCGTTGCAGAACTCCGACTCCGGCCGGGTCGTCGCCTCCTGGGCGCCTTCGAGCGAGAGGTAGGCGAGGCTGGTCGCGCCGATGTGCTCGCGCACGGCCTCGACCGACCGGTCGGAGGCCACGAGCTGCTCCTCGTCGGCGAAGTCGATCCCGTAGAAGCAGGGCGACACGATCGGCGGGGAGGAGACGCGAACGTGCACCTCCTGCGCGCCGGCCTCGAAGAGCATGGCGACGATCTTGCGCATCGTGGAGCCGCGCACGATCGAGTCGTCCACGACCACCATCCGCTTTCCGGCCACCTCGGCCAGCGGGTTGAACTTGAGCTTGATCCCCTGCTCGCGCAGACCCTGGTCGGGCTGGATGAACGTGCGTCCCACATAGCGGTTCTTGATCAGGCCCTTCGGAGAAGGGGATACCGGTCGCGCGGGCGAACCCGATGGCAGCGGGGGTGCCCGAGTCGGGCACGGGCATGACGAGATCGGCCTCGACCGGTGCCTCCGCGGCGAGTCGCTCACCCATGCGGACGCGGACCGCGTGCACCTCGATCCCGCCGAGAGTCGTGTCGGGCCGGGCGAGGTAGATGAACTCGAAGAGGCAGAGCGCGCCGCCGTTCGCGAGCGGCAGTGCCTGGCGCGAGCGCAGGCCGCCCTCGTCGATCGCAACCAGCTCGCCGGGCGCGAGCTCGCGCTCCAGCTCGGCGCCGACGAGGTCGAGCGCGCACGTTTCCGAAGCGAGCACGTAATCGCCGCCGATGACCCCGAGCGACAGCGGGCGGAAGCCGTACGGGTCGCGAAAGCCGACCAGCGTCCCGTTGGCGAGGAGGACGACGGTGTACGCGCCTTCCAGGCGGCTCATCGCGTTGGCGACCGCGTCCTCGAGCGGAGCCGGGTCGTTCGCGATCAGCGCGGCGATGACCTCGGTGTCCGAGCTCGTGCGCAGCCGGATCCCGTCCGCGGCCAGCTCGTCGCGAAGCGTCGTCGCGTTCGTGAGGTTGCCGTTGTGCCCGAGCGTGACCGTGCGCGCGCGCCCGTGCTGCACGATCGGCTGCGCGTTCGTCCAGTCCGTCGAGCCCGTGGTCGAGTAGCGCGTGTGGCCGATCGCCGTGTCACCCTGCAGGCCGCTCAGCTTCTGTTCGTTGAAGACCTGGGCGACGAGGCCCATGTCTCGCAGCACGGTGAGACGGCCCTCGTCGGAGACGGCGATTCCGGCCGACTCCTGCCCGCGATGCTGCAGCGCGAACAGCCCGAAGTACGTGACGCGCGCTACGTCACGGTCTGGAGCGCGAATGCCGAAGACGCCGCACACTCAGATGGTCACCTCATAGGCTTGCCGCAGGTCGTCGAACGGGACCCCCAGCAGATTAGCGCCGGTGGCGGACCCGATGACCTTCGCGGGCACGCCCAGGTCGGAAATTGCATCCGCCGGGCAGGCGACGATCGCCTGGCCGCCTCCTTCGCCGAACAGGACGAGCGGGTCGTCGGGCAGGTCGAGCTCGGCGCCGATTCCGCTCGCGATCGCCGCCTCCGCCAGGCAGACGGCAAGGCCGCCCTCGGACACGTCGTGCGACGAGAGTGCGCCGGAGCCGATTCTAAAGCGCGCGCGACGAGCGCGGCCTCCGCTGCGAGGTCGAGCGAGGCCGGCCGCCCGGCGGGCTCGGCGTAGAGCGATTGGTACTCCGAGCCGTCGAACGAGAGCTCCGGCTCGCCGACCAGCAGGATCGCGTCGCCTTCGTTCCACGTCGTCGGCAGGCGGCGAACGTCGGGGACGAGGCCGACACAGCCGACGACCGGCGTGGGGTGGATGGCGCGTCCGTCGGTCTCGTTGTAGAGCGAGACGTTGCCGGAGACGACCGGGATGCCCAGCGCCTCGCAGGCGGCCGCCATGCCTTCGATCGCCTCCGCGAGCTCCCAGGCGATCTCCGGCTTCTCGGGGTTTCCGAAGTTGAGGCAGTCGGTCACGGCCAGCGGCTCGCCGCCGGCGCACGCGACGTTGCGCGCCGCTTCGAGCACGGCCAGGGCGCCGCCCGTGTGCGGGTCGAGGCGAGCGATGCGGCCCGTGCCGTCGAGCGAGACGGCGAGCCCGCGAAACGAGGGGAGCAGCCGCAGGACGGCGGCGTCGAGGCCGGGGCGCTTGACGGTGCGCGAGCCGACGAGCTGGTCGTAGCGCGTGTAGATCCAGGAGCGGCTGCGGATGTTCGGCGAGGCGAGCAGCTCGAGCAGCGCCTGCTTCGTGTCGGGCCCTTCGGGTCGGGGCGCGGGCGCGGCCGGCTGCCGCGGCTGGCGGTGCACCTCGTAGCGCGGCGCCTCGTCCGTGAGCAGCTCCGCGGGGATCGCGCCGACGACGTCGCCCTCGAAGAGCGCGCGCAGCTCGCCGGTGTCGGTCACCTCGCCGACGGCCGTGGACGGCAGCTCCCAGCGGGCGCACACCTCCTGGACTGCGGCCAGCTGCTCCGGCTCGACGACGGCCACCATCCGCTCCTGGCTCTCGGAGATCATGATCTCCCACGCCTCCATGTCCTCCTCGCGGAGCGGGACGCGGTCGAGGTGGACGTCGATTCCCTGGCCGCCTCTCGCCATCTCCGAGAGGGACGAGGCGAGCCCGGCTGCGCCGCAGTCCTGCAACGACACGACCAGGTCGCGCTCGACGAGCTCGGACGAGACCTCGATCAGCTTCTTGCCGTTGAACGGGTCGCCGATCTGGACCGAGGGCCGCTTCTCGGCGTCGTCCTCGCCGAGCTCCTGGCTGGCGAGCACGCTCGCGCCGCCGATCCCGTCGCGGCCCGTCGCGGCGCCGTAGAGGACGACGAGGTTCCCCGTCCCTTGCGCGCGCGCCGACTTGACGCGGTCGGCCGGCAGGAGCCCGACGCACATCGCGTTGACGAGGCAGTTGTCGCGGTACGCCTCGTCGAAGACCGTGTCGCCGCCGACGGTTGGGACGCCGACGCAGTTCCCGTAGTGGCCGATGCCCGAGACCGCGCGCTCGAACTGCCAGCCCGGCTCACCGAAGCGCAGCCCGTCGAGCAGCGCGATCGGCCGCGCGCCCATGGCGACGATGTCGCGGAGGATGCCGCCGACCCCGGTCGCAGCGCCCTGAAACGGCTCGACCGCGCTCGGGTGGTTGTGGCTCTCGACCTTGAACGCGACCGCCTCGCCCTCGCCGAGGTCGACCACGCCCGCGTTCTCTCCGGGCCCCTGCAGCACGCGTGCGCCCTCCGTCGGAAAGCGGCGCAGCAGCGGCGCCGAGTGCTTGTACGCGCAGTGCTCCGACCAGAGCAGCGAGAAGACGGCGAGCTCGAAATGGTTCGGCTCGCGGCCCAGCAGCTCCTGGATACGGTCGAACTCCCCGTCGGTCAGCCCGAGGGCGCGGTGAAGCGGCTGTTCCGCGACCGGCGTCAGGTAGTTCAGTCTAGTGCCGCTTCCGGCTCGCTCTGACCCGTCACGCGATGGATAGCCTGCGAAGGTGCGGGGATACGTTCCATTGCTGCTCGTGCTGGCCGCGCTCTGGGGCTCCTCCTTCATGTTCATCAAGGTCGCGGTCGACGAGCTCGCGCCGACGACGACGATGGGCTTCCGGCTCGCCCTGTCCGCGATCCCGCTCGTCGGACTGCTCGTCGCGCGCCACGGCTGGCACAAGGCCTGGAGCGACATGCGGAAGATCACGAAGCCGGCCATCATCCTCGGCGCTGTCAACACTGCGGTGCCGTTCACGTTGATCGCGTGGGGCGAGACGAAGGTCGACTCCGGCGTCGCGGCGATCGCGAACGCGACGGTGCCGATCTTCGTCGCAGCGCTCGCCATCCACTTCCGGCCGGCTGAGAAGTCCACCGGGTTGCGCCTGTTCGGGATCCTGCTCGGCATCGCCGGCGTCGCCATCCTCGCCGGCGTCCGGCCCGAGGGTGGTTGGTGGGGATTTGTAGGGACGATGGCCGTCGTCGTTGCCTCCTTCGCGTACGCGATCGGGACGATGTACACACAGACGCTGCTCGTCGAGACCGAGAACCTCGTTCTCGCCGCGGCCTCGATCATGTGGGGCGCGATCCTGCTCCTGCCCATCGGCCTCGTACAAGCTCCGAGCGACTTTCCTAGCTGGAAAGCGGTTGGGTCGGTGGTAGCCCTTGCCCTTCTGGGCACCGTGATCGGCCAGCTGCTCTTCTTCCGGCTGATCTTCAGCTACGGCTCGGCTCGCGCCGCGCTCGTCGTCTACTTGCTACCAGTGACCGCGCTCTTCTACGGCGCGCTGTTGCTCGACGAGCCGATCACCGTCCAGGCGATCGCGGGTCTCATCCTGATCCTGATCGGGACGGCGCTCGGCTCCGGGGTCGCGTTCCGGCGACGGCGGCAGGCCGCGGCGGTGCCGGCCTCCCCGTGAGCGAGATCCTCCCCGGAGACGGCTTCCGGCTGCGACGGGCGAGCCCTGACGACGCGGAGTTCTACGCCGAGCTCGCCTCGCACGAAGACGTCGAGCCCTACCTCGCGGTCGTTCGCCCCCATACGCGCGAGGACGTTCAGTCCGAGATCGAGCAGTCACTGGCGGAGCCAAAGGAAACCGGTCGATTCGTGATCGAGGTCGATCAGGACAGTGACTGGCAGCGCGCCGGGGTCCTGGGCTATGACGTCGCGAATCGCCGCAACCGCATCGCCCATCTCGGCGGGCTGGCCGTGCATCCGGACTTTCGCGGCCGCCACCTCTCCGACGAGGCGGCGCGCGTTCTCCAGCGCTACCTGCTGGTCGACCTGGACTACCACCGGCTGCAGCTCGAGGTGTACGGGTTCAACGAGCGGGCGATCAAGCACGCCGAGCGGGCCGGCTTCGTGCGCGAGGGCGTCAAGCGCCAGGCGTACTGGCGTCACGGCGAGTGGGTGGACGGCGTCCTGTTCGGGTTGTTGCGAGAGGATCTCGAATGATGAAGTGGTGGCTTCTCGTCGCCGGGGCAGGGCTTGCGTTACTTGTCGCAGCCTTGGTCATGTCTCGCGACTCGGCGGACCCGCTCGAGACGTATCGCGCAGGGGGCCTCTCGTTCGAGCACCCGGCGAGTTGGCATGTCCTGGCGCCCGCGGTGCGTTCCGCAAGGTCCGAGGTCTTCGCGTATGCAAGCACGGACCGGCTCGAAGACCCGTGCCGTCTGTCGTTCGACACGGTGAGTTGTGACTGGCCACTCGCTCGACTGAGCCGCTCGGGCGCCCTCGTAACCGTGTCGCGTTCGGCCGACGATTTCGGGGAAATGCGAGGGGTGCGAACGACGATCGGCGGCCGGAAGGCCCGGGTCCGGATTCGACGACCCGGGGTCTGCAATGCGATCGGCGGCGACTACACGATGCTTACGCAGATCGAGAGCGACCGGGCCGACCACTACCTCGTCACCAGCTGCCTGCAAGATTCGACCGGCTCAGGCGAACGCGATGCGCGTCGCCTGGTTTCCTCCATTCACTTCGACCGAGAGGCGTGAACC
>CAWFZH010000016.1:0-76690 GCA_963820335.1 uncultured Actinomycetes bacterium
CGATGATGCGCGCGCCCTCGTCCGAGTGGCGCTGCATGAGCGTCCACTCCTCTTCCGTGAGGACGGCGGGCTTGAGCAAGATCGCATCCGGGACGGCGAGCTTGCCGATGTCGTGGAAGAGCGCGGCGTGGCCGAGCAGGTCGAGCTCTGCCTGCGACAGCTTCAGCTCGCGTCCGATCGCCAGAGCGAGTTGCTGCACGCGCCGCGAGTGACCAGCCGTGTAGGCGTCGCGCGCGTCGACGGTGGCCGAGAGGCTCTCCATGGCGGCCGTCGAGCGTTCCTTGAGGAGCTTGTTCGCCCGCTCCAGTGACACGTTCTGGTTCTGGATCGTCTCCGCAGCCTCGCGTAGCTTGTGTGCGCTCTTCTGCGTGTGCCGGAGGTACGCCTCCTGCGTCTTGCGCATGAGGAGGAGCGGCACCGCGAACACGGCGAGGGCGTAGAGACCAGCGGCGTGGTAGGCGATCGCCATCACGCCGCCGACGAAGCCGTAGACGACCCAGTGCGGGGCCAGCCAGGCGAAGCGCTCGTGCCAGGCTGACCACCAACGCTGGTGGCCCTCCATGGCCATGGCCAGGCTCGTCAGACCCGTGTTGACGGCGAAGTACGTCAGGCCGGCGACAAGACCTGCCGCGACGGTCACGAACTCGCCGAGCGTCCCCTCGAAGCCGATCGCGAAAACTCCCGCGGCCGCGAGCGAGGCCAGACAGAGCGAGCCGATGTTGAAGAGGACGTAGTGGCCCGGGTAGCGTCGTGCGCTCCAGTGCACCGCCGCCGTCGTCACCGCGAGCGGAAGCGCAGCTCGAGGCCCGAACAGGGCCGCTCCGGCCAGGGCTCCCACTGCGCTGACCGAGATCGAGCCGTCGTCCACCTCGAGGGCCAAGGCTTCGCCGAGGCCGACTAGCACGACGAGCGCGAGCAGGGCGAAGAAATGTTGGCTGCTGCCGAAGGCGAGCCCGAAGGCGCCGACGCCGATTCCGACCGCCGTGACGAGCGAGACGACGGCCGCCAAGGGACGTGAAAGCTGTAGGAAGCTCGGGCCGTGCACGACGTGCGGCCGCGGATGACGCCGCTCCTCGGGCGGAATCGCCTCGACGGCCGGTGGCAGCGGCGAGGTGTGGTCGGTGGCCTCCGGCACCACGACGAGCTGCGGCTTGCGGTCGACCGGGACCGCCAGAGGCTCCGAGCTCGCGTCGAGCACGCGGTTTCGGCCCTGAAGCTTCGCCCGGTAGACGGCCAGGTCAGCCTGGTGGATGAGCTCGTTGGAGTCTGTCCCGTCTCGTGGGAAGGTGGCGACGCCGAGCGAAATGGTCGCGCGAATCGGCTGGCTCGACGTTTCGACGTCGAAGGCCCGAGCCGCAACGGCCGCACGGATGCGCTCCGCGATCTCCAGCGCCTCCTCCGTGTCCGTCTCGGGTAGCAGGATGCTGAACTCTTCGCCGCCGAACCGCGCCGGGACGTCGTAGTGGCGCAGTTGCAGGCGGAAGACCTCGGCGATGCCCTTGAGGACGGCGTCGCCGGCGAGGTGGCCGTACGAGTTGTTGATGTCACGGAGCAGGTCGAGGTCGGCCATGATCAGGGCGAAAGGCCGGTCGAAGCGGTGTGCGCGTGCGATCTCCTCCGCCAGCGCGACACCGAAGTGGCGCGCGTTGAAGAGGCCGGTCTTGGGGTCGACCCGCGCCTCGGCCTCGAGCTGAGGCACGCTGAGCGACCGGTGGATGAGGAGCACCGGGGCGATCGCAAAGGGGATCAGCCACGGATTGAGGTTCCAGAACGTCGCGAGGACGACACCCAGGGCCGAGAGCACGAGCTCCGTGGAGAGCCCGTGGAACGAGAAGAGGCCCGAATCCTTGATCGAGTGCCCGCGCGCGAGCATGAGCATCGGAGCGAGCAGCGCGTGGTTCAGCCCGACGAGTACGAGTGAGGCCGCGCAGCCGGCGAGTGCGAAGCGCAGGTCAGCGTTCGCGACGACCCCGTCCGCCTGCAGGACGAGTTGCGCACTCCCCCACGCCGCCAGCGTGGAGAGGACGTGGTTGCAGATGTTGAACGACTCGATGTACCAGGCCGTTCGGTTCTTCAGCCAGGCCGGGATGTGCTGAACGATTGCGACCAGCACGATCAGCTCCGGCGGCAGCAGGAGGACAGCCGGCACCAGGAACACCATCGTCGCGTGGTACGACTGGTTCCGCGGCGTCTTGACGAGCAGCACCTGCGCGAGCGCTGTCGCCGTCGCCAGCAGGATGAACGTCAACCACAGGCGCACCGTCTGCTCCTCGTGCTGGAGCCGACCCATCACCGGGATGGCTGCGGCTCCGGCCGCCAGCGCGGTTACGACCAGGTAGACGAGGGCCGGTCTCGAGAGTCGGGTTCTTCCCCCGTCGGGCGAGCTGGGGCCACGGCCGAACGCGAGCTCGCTCGGAATCGCGCTCACGGAAGCCTCACTGGTACTCGCTCAGACCGCATGTGCTCAATGTCTCCTTGTGCCTGCAGGGGGCCGCAGTAGTGAGACCCGGTCTCAAGGTAGGTAGACGGCATGTGGCTGGCATCCCCCATCCGAGTGACGGCGGGGCCGGCCGCAAGGGCCGGCCCCGAGTCACGTGGTCCGGATTAAGGGAGTGGAAGGTCCGGGATGTCGAGATCCGGATCGGCAGCAGCAGCCGCCTCTTCCTCCGGGGTCATGAGGTAGTCCCCGGCCGGGTTGGCGACCTCGCTCTCGGCGGCGTCCTCCCAGCTCACGTCCGCCGCTGCGAGCACGTCGCTCCAGGTGACGTCGCTCCAGGTGACGTCGCTCCAGGTGACGTCGCTCCAGGTGACGTCGCTCCAGGTGACGTCTGCCCAGGAGGCGTCACTCCAGGTCACGTCTGCCCAGGACGCGGAGTCCCAGGATGCGTTGGCCCTGGCGACGTCCGTCCAACTCGCCGCGTCGAAGGCGGGTGCCTTCACGTTAGTCGGATCGGGCACGACGAACCGGTTGAGCGCGATGTTCGGGTTCGGTGGGTTGATCACCGAAGCCGACCGTGAGGCGTTGACCTCGCCGACGCCCGCGGCGCCGCCGATGCCCTCTTCAGGCACGAACCGCGCCTTCAGCATCAGTGCGCCCTTCACCTGATCAGGCGTCCAGTTCGGATGCCTGGCCAGGACCTGGGCCGCCGCGCCTGCGACGATCGGAGACGCGAACGAGGTGCCGGAGAGCCGCATGTAGGTCGGCGCGACGACGTTGTCCGGCTTCGCGGTCTTCAGCGTCGCGTTCACCGGCACTGGGCCGATCATGTAGCGACCCGCCGCCGAGATCTCGGGCTTACGGAAGCCGTCCCTCGTGAAGCCGTAGGCCGACCACGACGGAGCCTCATGTCTCCACGGGCTCGTCGAGCCCTCGAGGTCGATCGCCCCGACCGTGATCACGAACGGGTCGTTACCAGGGGCGTACGGGACGCCACTCGGGCCCGTCGGGACCCCGTAGTTCCCCGCCGCCACCACGACGACGACGCCGCTGAACCACAGCTTCTCCACGGCCTTGTCCAGCGGGTCCTTCGTGAAGTTGCTGGGCATTGTCGAGTGGAGCGAGAAGTTCGCGACGCGGATGTTCTTGGACTGGCGGTGTTCGTAGATCCACTCCGCCGCGGCGATGACGTCGCTCGTGCGCGCCATCCCGCTGTCGTCCATGACGTCCAGGTCGACGAGGTTGGCCTGCGGGGCGGCGCCGGCATAACCGGAGCGCCTCGCAGGCGGCAATGCCGGCCACAAAGGTGCCATGGCCGCGGCCGTCGCCCGGCGTGTTCGGGGCGAGCGTCGTGATCACCTTCCGGTCGATTACGCGATGCCCGTCTCCGAAGCATGGGTGCGTCTTGTCGATGCCCGAGTCGACGATCGCGATCGTCGGCGTCTGCGCAGTCGTTGACTCGCCCCACAACGGGCGAACGCCCGAGGCGGCCGGCCAGAGCTGACTCGAGGTGGGGAGGGCCGTTACCTTGACCTTCGAGTCGAACGTGATGATCAGGCCCGGGGTCATCGCGATCTTCATGACCTTCTTCGCCTTCATCGTCACCGCGACCGAGCTGACGAACTTGAACTTGCGCCTCATCCTCTCGCCGACCTTGCTTTCCACCTTGCCGGCGTCCTTGAACGCGTCCTCTGCCTCATCGATGTCGTCAGCGCTCTGGATGATCACGTTGACGAGCGAGTTCGGCTCGGTGGCCGCCTTCGCTTCGAGGTACGGATCGACGTACGTTGTCTTGAACAGAGGCTGTGGCTCCTTGCTGCCCTTACCGGCGCCTGCAAGAGGCACAGCCGTCGCTACCAGAACGAGCATGAACGCAGCGAAGCCACGCCCGCCCTTGCCCCAGAGGGCATTGGCGCGGGAGTCACCTCCGCGGTTCCCCGTTCCCCAAAGGGCACTCGAGCGCGTTTGCCCGCGAGTGCCGCTGTTATCTCTAGACATTCCACTCCTTTTCCGCGCCACAGCGCGCAAATCCGCAGTTACCCATTTGAAATCCGCGCTGACCGTAGATTCGCGATGGGTGCCACTCATCACCCTTTAAGGGGAGAACCGGGCCGTGAGCAGCCAAAGATCACTCGATCTAGGGATCCGGCGACCTCCCTGAGATTCGGGATACGCTCGAATCGGTGCGTCCGCGCGTCCCTCTGGTTGCGGGAATTGCCGCTGCGCGCGCCGCTGCGGGACTGTCCAGGCTCGTCGGTGCGGGTGGCGGCACGACGGTGCCCGGGAAGCTGCTCGCGATGCTCGACCCGAGCGCAGTCGACCGGCTCGCGGCCCGGCTCCCGCTCGGGACGGCGCTGATCTCGGCCACGAACGGCAAGACGACGACCGCGGCGATGACCGCGGAGATCCTCGCGCCTCGAATGCGACTCGCGCACAACCGCTCTGGCGCCAACCTCGTCTCAGGAGTCGCCTCGACCCTGCTCGCCGAGAGCGACGCGGAGCTCGGCCTCTTCGAGGTGGACGAGGGCGCCTTCCCCGAGGTCGCCCGACGTGTCCGGCCACGCGCGGTTTGCCTGGGGAACCTGTTTCGCGACCAGCTCGACCGCTACGGCGAGCTGGAGCTGATCGCGGAGCGCTGGCGCTCAGCAGTGCGCGAGCTCCCGGACTCGACGGTTCTCGTGGTGAACGGCGACGACCCTCAGGTCGGAGATCTGGCTCGCGAGCGGGACGGCGCAGTCGTTTTCGGCCTCGACGATCCTAGGCATGGCGCCTCTGGGCTTGCTCATGCCGCCGACTCCAAGTGGTGCCTCGTCTGCGGCCGGCCGTATCGCTACGCCGCTGCCTATGTCGGTCACCTCGGCGATTACCGCTGCGACAACTGCGGACATAAGCGACCCGCACTCGACGTGGCCGCCCGCAACATCGAGCTCGACGGCCTGGAGGGCGTGACGTTCGATCTGGTCACGCGCGAGGCGACTCGGAGCATTCGCTTGCGGCTACCGGGCCTCTACAACGTCTACAACGCGGTCGCGGCTGCCACCCTTTCGACCACGCTCGGCGCGACACTGGACGAGGTCGAGGCAGGCCTCGAGCGCTTCAGCGCCGCTTTCGGCCGCTTCGAGCGCATCGAGGTCGGTGACAAGCGGCTCCTCGTGCTCCTGATCAAGAACCCGGCCGGAGCCAATGAGGCGGTCCGGACGCTGGTCGCCGGCGGCCCGCCGCGCCTGGCCGTCATCGCCCTGAACGATGCGATCGCCGACGGCCGCGACGTGTCGTGGATCTGGGACGTGGACTTCGAGCCGCTCTTCGACGGCCTGGAGCGGCTCGTCGCGACCGGAGATCGGGCCGCCGAGCTCGCTCTGCGCGCCAAGTACGGCGGCTTTCCGGCCGAAGCCGTGGAGCTGGAGACAGACCTCGCGCGCGCTCTCGACCGCGGCCTGGCGCTGACGGAGCCGGGCGGAGAGCTCGTCGTCCTGCCCACGTACACGGCGATGCTGGCTCTGCGCAAGATCGTCGCCGAGCGCGGCTTCGTGCGGCCCTACTGGGAGCGCGCCGCATGAAGGTCGTCATCGGACACCTCTACCCGGACTACCTGAACATCTACGCCGACCGGGGCAACATCGCCGTCTTCGAGCGGCGTGCCGCCTGGCGCGGGATCGAGCTCGAGGTCGAGGAGATCGGGCCGGGAGACGACGTGCGTGCGGATGCGTACGACCTCCTCTACATCGGCGGCGGGCAGGACCGGGAGCAGGCGCTGATCGCACCGGATCTCGCCGCCAAAGGCGAGAGCGTCAAGGCAGCTGTGGAGGCAGGAGCCGCCCTGCTCGCGGTCTGCGGCGGCTACCAGCTGCTCGGACAGTTCTACCGCGACCGCTCCGGAGCCGAGCTGCCCGGCGTCGGCCTCTTTCCGTTGCACACGGTGGCCGGCGAGCGGCGCATGATCGGGGACGTCTTGCTCGAGTGCGAGCTGGAGCCTGGAGTGAGGCGCACGCTCGCGGGCTTCGAGAACCACGCGGGCCGCACGTACCTCGACGACGGGGCCGAGCCGCTGGGACGGGTGGTCGCAGGCTTTGGCAACGACGGGGAGAGCGGCTTCGAGGGCTGCCGCGTCGGGACAGCGCCTCGGGACGTACCTGCACGGCCCGCTGCTCCCGCGCAACCCCTGGCTCGCAGACTGGCTGCTCGCGCAGGCTCTGGCCCATCGCCTGGGCGAAGCGCCGGCCCTCGACGATTTACCGGATGAGCTGGAAGCCGAGGCGCACGCCGTCTCGTCCGGCCGCGCCCACGAGCGCGGCGGCAGGTTCTAGGGCGCCCAGAGCGGCCCGAGGTACACGACCGGGTCGCCAGGCCGCCAGCGCCTCAGGAACCGCTGGATCGGCGGATGGAGCACCACGTCGTCGAGCTCGCCGACCGCGAAGAGCCGGTGGCCGCGAACGGCTGCGTCCTGCGAGGTCACCCGCTCCAGCGAGCGGCCTTCCAGGTCGCCCGAGAAGATGATGTGCACGACGTGCTTCTGCGCGAAGCTGCGCTGCGGCGCGATCGAGTCCACGATCGCCACCGGGCCTTCGACCGGGATCCCGTCCGAGATGCCGATCTCCTCGGCCAGCTCACGGTGCAGCGCGCGGGTCAGGCTCTCCCCGGAGTTGACGCCCCCGCCGGGCAGGAGCCAGTACTCACGCTCGCCCTTCTCGTGCCGGCACAGCAGGATGCGTCCGCCCCACCGGAGGATGGCTGAGACGCGGATGCGCGGTTCGGTCGACATCTCTACACGCGCGACGAGCCAAAACCGCGAGCGCCCCGTTCGCTCTCCGCGAGCTCTCCGACCTCGTCCGGCTCGACGGGCTCCACCGCCTGCACGACGAGCTGCGCGATTCGCATCCCGGGCTCGACGACGAACGTCTCCGCCCGATCGGTGTTGAGCAGGATGACGCGCACCTCGCCGCGATAGCCGGAGTCGACGAGCCCGGGGCTGTTGAGGATCGTGATCCCGTGCTTGGCGGCGAGCCCCGACCGCGGCTGGACGAAGCCTGCGTAGCCCGCGGGGATCTCGACCGCCAACCCGGTTCCGACGACCGCCCTCTCCCCCGGCCCGAGCTCGTGCCGCTCGCAGGCGGCGAGATCCAGCCCTGCGTCTCCCTCGTAAGCGCGATCCGGCACCACGGCGTCCTCGTGCAGCCGGCGGATCCCGAGGCGCGTCAAGGCTTGGCCCCGTTCGGTGTGTGCTCCGAGTCGGCCACCAGGTACGGGGCGAAGCGCAGGAGCGCGCGCCGCGGGAGCCGCGCACGCACCAGGACCCCGTCAGGGCCGTCCTCCCGCTCGTCGATCGGCGCGCCGAGGTCGTACAGCTCCGCGAGCTTGCCGCCGTCCTCGTAGGGCAGGAGCAGCCGCACCAGCTCGAAGCGCTCGGCGAACTGGTCGGCGATCTGAGCCTTCAGCTCGTCGATTCCCTCTCCAGTCTCCGCGGAGACCTGCATGGCCCCTGAGAAGCGATTTGAGAGCCTGCGACGACCGATCGGGTCGACGCGGTCGATCTTGTTGAGCACGTGCAGGATGGGCAGCTCGTCGGCGCCGATCTCCGCCAGCACGGAGGCCACGGCCTCTGCCATCGCCTCGAGCTGCTCGTCGGGCGCGGACGCGTCGACGACGTGCAGGATGAGATCGGCCGTCAGCGTCTCCTCCAGGGTGGCGGCGAAGCCCTCGACCAACTGGTGAGGGAGGCGGCGGATGAAGCCCACCGTGTCGGTCACGAGGTACTTCCGGCCGTCGTATTCGAACCCCCTGGTCGTCGGATCGAGCGTTTCGAAGAGCCTGTTGTTCACGGACGCGTCCGCATCGGTGAGGCGATTGAGGAGCGTCGACTTGCCGACGTTCGTGTAACCGGCGAGCGCGACCGTCGGCGTCTCCGAGCGCTCCCGTTCCTTCCGCCTCGTTGCGCGCTGCTTGCTGAGCTCCTTCAGCCGGCGGCGCAGGAGGGTGATGCGCCGGCCGGCCAGGCGCCGGTCGGTCTCGAGCTGCGACTCACCAGGGCCGCGTGTGCCGACGCCGCCGCCGACGTTGCCCAGGCCACCGCCGAGCCGTTCGAGGTGCTGCCACATCCCCCGCATGCGCGGCAGGTTGTATTCGAGCTGTGCGAGCTCCACCTGGAGCTTGCCCTCGGCGCTCCGCGCATGCTGGGCGAAGATGTCGAGGATCAGCTGGGTGCGATCGACGACGCGGGTGGTCAGGGCGTCTTCGAGCCGGCGTTGCTGGGCGGGGCTGAGCTCGTCGTCGACGAGCAGGGACTCGGCGCGGGCCTCCTTGAACTGCGCTTGCAGCTCGTCGAGCTTCCCCTTCCCCACGTAGCTGCGCTGGTCGGGTTTCGGGCGCCGCTGGACGAGCTCGCCGACCGGCTCGACTCCGGCGGCGCGCGAGAGCTCGCGCAACTCTCCGAGCTCGTCGGCTTCGTCGACCCCAGGAGCCAGCACGGCGACGATGAATCCCCGCTCAGGCTCCGCGCCCGGGGCGGGATCCGGCTGGCGTGTCACGACTGAATTATGGCCAGCGACGAAGCGATGCGGTCAACCGCCTCTTCGAGGCGGTCGTCGGCGACGGTGAGCGAGATGCGGACGAAGCCCTCGCCGCTCGGGCCGTAGGCGCCGCCCGGGGAGATGACGACGTTGGCGCGGTCGAGGACGAGCTCGGCAAACGAGGCCGACGTGTGGCCCTCGGGCACGCGGGCCCAGAAATACGGCGTTGCTCGCGGCGGCTCGACGTGCAGCCCGATCGCCCGCAACCCTTCCGCCACGAGGTCACGGCGCCGCTGGTAAATCTGCGACATCTCGCGCGGGAAGCCACGCGCCTCGGTGAGCGCTGCGATCGCTGCGCGCTGGACGGCGTCGAACATGCCGGAGTCGAGGTTCGTCTTCAGGTGGCGGTAGCGCTCGACGACCTCGGCGTTCCCGGCTATCCACGCGGCGCGCCAGCCGGTCATGTTCCAGCCCTTCGACAGCGAGAAGATCTCGACGCCGACGTCCTTCGCCCCCTCGGCCTCGAGGAAGCTCGGCGCCTCGTATCCGTCGAACGTGATCTCCGAGTAGGCGTTGTCGTGCACGACGATCAGGCCGCGCTCGCGCCCGAACGCGACCGCGCGCTCGAAGAAGTCGACCTCGACCGTCGCTCCGGTCGGGTTGTTCGGGTAGTTGAGGAACAGAAGCCCGGCCTCGGGCGCGCTCTCGAGGTCGGGCAGGAACCCGTTCTCCTCCACCAGCGGCAGGTAGTGGACGCTGGCTCCGGAAAAGACCGGGCCGGACGTGTAGGGCGGGTATCCCGGGTCCGGCGCCAGCGCGGTGTCGCCGGGGTCGAGGGTCGCCAGGGCGACGTGAGCGACGCCCTCCTTCCCTCCGAGGACGGGGATGACCTCGGTCTCGGGGTCGATCGTCACACCGAACCGCTCGGCGTAGAACCCGGCCACGGCGTCCCGGAAGGCAGCCGTCCCGCGGTTCGACGGGTACTGATGGGTCGCCGAGTCGCGGACCGCTTCCGCCATCGCCTCGATCACCGCCGGCGGTGTCGGGAGATCGGGGTCGCCGATGCCCAGGCTGATGACATCGATGCCGGCCTGTTCGCGCTCCTCGATCTTGCGCTCGAGCTCGGCGAACAGGTACGGCGGGACCGCGTCCAGTCGGCTGTGCGAACTTCACAGCTCGAGCTCCTCCGAGAGCTGGATGCGGCAGATCTCTTCCGCGGGCCCGATCAGGCGGGCGTTCATGTTCTCGTCGAGTGCGACCTCGAGGTCGCCGCCGGCCAGGTGGACCGTGACCGGGCTCGTGCACCAGCCGTGGCGCACGGCGGCCCCGGCGACCGCGACCGCGCTCGTTCCCGAGGAGAGCGTCTCCCCCGCTCCGCGCTCCCAGACGCCGACGCGCACGTCATGCGGCCCGCGGACGCGAACCAGCTGAACGTTCGTGCGCTCGGGGAAGCGCTTGTGGTTCTCGACCAGCGGGCCCAGGCGCAGGAGCTCGTGGCGCTCCGGCTCACGGCGGATGACTGCATGCGGGTTGCCGACCGAGACCGGCACGAATTCGACAGGCTCGTCGCCGACATCGATCGTCTCCGGCTCCCCCACCTCGACCGTGCCGACGTCCATCTCGACCTGCTTGCCGTCACGCATCGTGGCGACGACCTCGCGCGGCCCGACGGAGATCCGCACCTCGCCGGAGCCGCTACGACGGGCGAGCCAACGCGCTGCGATCCGCGTTCCGTTGCCGGAGAGCTCGGCGGTCGAGCCGTCCGGGTTCCAGATCACGACCTCGGCGCGATCGCCGTTCGCAGCCGTCACCTCGACGATGCCGTCGGAGCCGACGCCGAAGTGGTAGTCGCACAGCCTCTGGACACGCTCGGGCGTCAGCGGGAAGGCAAGCTCAGCCCGCTCGACCAGCAGGTAATCGTTGCCGAGCCCGTGCCACTTGGAGAAGTTCATCGGCGATCTCGCCAGAGGGGCGATCCGCGTTCAGGCTAACAAGGCCCGGAATGCGCCGCATCCATTTGCGCTGGTAGGACGCGTAGCGCCTCGTCCGGCGAACCAGGGCCTCGAGCGCGACTTCGTCGTCGGGATGCTCTGCCAGCTCCGCCAGGCCCAGGGCGTAACGCGCCGTGTCCGAGACGGAGGCCTGCAGGGCGCGCTCCACCTCGGCTCGCGCGCCTGCGGCGAACATCTCCCGCGCCCGCTCCTCGATGCGGCGGTCGAGCTCCTCTCGGGCCAGGTCGAGCCCGAAGACGACGGTCGGGTGTCGTGTCTCCTCCGTCCAGAGACGGTTCCGCCCTGACCGCAGCGAGGCTCCGCTCTCTGCCAGCTCGAGTGCCCGCACGACCCGGCGCCGGTCGTTCGGATGGACGGCTGCCGCCGCTTCCGGGTCGCGCTCCGCGAGCAGCTCGTGCGCACGCTCCCCACCCTCTTCCTCGTACACCGACTCCCAGCGCTCCCGGGCGCCCGGCGGCGGCGCAGGAGGCAAGTCGAGGTCGGCCAGCGCAGCTCGAAAGTACAGCCCGGTGCCGCCCACCACGATCGGAGTCTTCCCCGCGGCGAGCAGCTCGTCGATCGCCTCGTGGGCCAGGTGCTGGTACTCACCGAGCGACGCCAGGTGCTCGAGCTCCCAGATCGCCACGAGCCGGGTCGGCCCCTTCGGTTGGGCGGTCAGGATCGGCAGTCCGCGGTAGACCTGCATCGAGTCGGCGGAGACGACCTCGGCGGGGATCCGCTCCGCCAGCGCTTCCGCCACCGCCGTCTTGCCCGAGGCGGTCGGCCCGAAGAGGGCCAGCACCGCGCTAGTCACGCAGTCGCGCGCGTGCGCGCGCGAGGTCCTCATCGCCGAGGCCGCCCGAGCGCAGGTAGCCCTCGACGCTGCCGTAGCGCCTTTCCAGCTCTTCGAACACGCCGACGATCGACTCGGCCGGAGTCTGCGCGATGCGGCGCAGCCGCTCGAGCTCGGCCTCGGTCTCAGCCTGCGCGAACCACTCTTCGTGCCGTGGCTTGAGACGCTCCTCGCTGAGTGCATAGTCGGCGGCGATCTGCTCGGTGTCGACGCCGGCGATGTGGAGCAGGAACGCCGTGATCAGGCCCGTGCGGTCCTTGCCGCCCATGCAGTGCACGACGACCCCGCCCTCCGGGGCCTGAGCGACGGCGCGGATCGCCGCGGCCACGTTGTGCTTGAAGCTCTCCAGGAAGATGAGGTAAACCTCGCGCGTCGCAGTCGCCGCGTCGGGCGCGTCTTCGGCGACGGACTCCACCTTCATGAAGACGAGCGGATCCTCGTCGAACAGCGAGATGTGCTGGATCTCGAGCGGCATCTCGGCGGGCGGATCGGCCTCCAGCTCCTGGTCGGTCCGCAGGTCGATGATCGTCTTGATCCCGTAGTCGAGCAGCGCCTGCCAGCCTGCGTCGGTCAGGCGGCGGATGCTGTCGGCGCGGACGACCCGGCCATACTCCGTCTCAGAACCGTCCTCCGTGCTGTGGCCGCCGAGGTCGCGGACGTTGAGCAGGCCGTCCCAGGCCAGATCGCGCTGATGCACGGTCACGCTGCGACCGCGGCCAGCTCGGTGCCGCGCAGGGTTGTCGAGGTCGCACCATCGATGCGCACCTCGACGAGCTCGCCCGGCGCTGCAGAGCCGGTGAAGTTCACGCTCGTGTTGCGCCGAGTGCGACCTCGCAGGCGAGAGGAGTCAGTGCGGCTCCGGCCTTCGACCAGGACCTGCTCGACGCGTCCCACGCGCGCCTGGTTGCGGTCGTGCGCGACTTGCTGCACGAGTTCGACGAGCCGCTCGATGCGCTGTTGCTTGACGTCCTCCGGCACCTGGTCGGGCATGGTCGCCGCCTCGGTCCCGCTACGAGGCGAGAAGACGAACGTGAACGCGCTGTCGTAGCCGACTTCCTCGACGACCTCGAGGGTCTCCTCGAAGTCCCGATCGGTCTCGCCCGGGAAGCCGACGATGATGTCCGTCGACAGGGCGAGGTCGGGGATCCCTCGGCGCATCTCGTCCGCGAGCCTGAGGTAGCGCTCCCGGCTGTACGTCCGCTTCATCGCCTTCAGGATGCGCGTCGAGCCCGACTGGAGCGGCAGATGTGCGTGCTCGCAAACCGCATCGCACTCGGCCATGGCGGCGATCAGCTCGCGCCGAAAGTCCTTGGGGTGCGGGCTCGTGAAGCGGATGCGCTCGATCCCCGGAACCGCATCGCAGGCCCGCAGCAACTCGGCGAAGTCCGTCTTGACGTCGGGCGCCAGGTCTCGGCCCCACGAGTTGACGTTCTGCCCCAGGAGAGTGAGCTCGCGAACGCCCTGCTCGGCGAGTTGGGTCACCTCGGCCAGAATCTCTCCGGGCCGGCGGCTGACCTCCTTGCCGCGCACCTTCGGGACGATGCAGTACGAGCACACCGAGTTGCAGCCCATCGAGACCTGCACCCACGCCTGGAAGCGCCGCTCGCGGTGCGCGGCGAGGCCGGCGGCAAACGACCGCTCCTCGCCGATGCCGAAGCTCGAGCGCGGCGCCTCTCCCCCCGCCCCCAGCCACTCGCCGAGGTGCGCGATCGAGCCCGGCCCGAAGGCGACGTCGACGAACGGGTAGAGGTCGAACAGGCGCTCACGCTGCGCCTCCGCGTAGCAGCCGCCGACGGCGATCACCTTCTCGCCGTCGCGCTCCTTGAGAGCGCGTGCCTGCGCGATGCGCGCTCCGAAGCGCAGATCGGGCTTCTCGCGGATGGTGCACGTGTTGAAGACGATGACGTCGGCCTCGTCCTGGGACGCCGCCTCGCCCAGTCCGAGCTCCTCGAGCATGCCCTTGATGCGCTCGGAGTCGTGGGCGTTCATCTGGCAGCCGAACGTGGTGACGTGGTACCGCTTCACGGCCCGAAACTGTACCGCCGCTATTTGGCGAACTCGACCGAGCGCGACTCGCGGATGACCGTGACCTTGATCTGGCCCGGGTACTCGAGCTCCGCCTCGATGTCGCGGGCGATCTCGTGTGACAGGAGCGCTGCCTGATCGTCGTCGATCTCCGTCGGCTTGACGATCACGCGGATCTCGCGGCCCGCCTGCAGGGCATAGGCCTTCTCGACGCCTTCCCGCTTCGTCGCCAGGTCCTCGAGAGCCGTGAGGCGCTTGATGTAGTTCTCGAGGCTGTCGCCCCGCGCGCCGGGCCGCGCGCCCGAGACCGCATCGGCGGCAATCAACAGCACCGCCTCGACCGTCTGTGGCTGCACCTCGTAATGGTGCGCTTCGACGGCGTGGATGATGCCGGGCGACTCGCCGTAGCGCCGCGCGTACTGGGTCGAGATCGCCGCGTGTGAGCCCTCGACCTCGTGCGTCAACGCCTTGCCGACGTCGTGCAGGACGGCGGCGCGCTTCGCCGTCTTCACGTTCGCCTGCAGCTCCGTGGCCATCAGGCCGGCCAGGTGGACGACCTCCAGCGTGTGCTTGAGGACGTTCTGGCCGTAGCTCGTCCGGAAGTTCAGGCGGCCGAGGAGCTTGACGATCTCGTCGTTGAACTCACCGCAGTTCGCCTCGAACACGGCCTGCTCGCCGGCATGGCGGATGTGGTCGTCGATCTCCGCCTTGGAGAGGTAGTACATCTCCTCGATCCGAGCCGGATGGATGCGGCCGTCCTCGACGAGCTTCAGGAGGGTCATCTTCGCGATCTCGCGGCGGATGGGGTCGAACGAGGAGAGCACGACGGCCTGGGGCGTGTCGTCGACGATCACGTCGACGCCGGTCAGGTGCTCCAGCGCCCGGATGTTCCGGCCCTCACGGCCGATGATGCGGCCCTTCATGTCGTCCGAGGGCAGCTCGATGAGCGACGACGTCGTCTCGGCCGCATGGCTCGCCGCCACGCGCTGGAGCGCATCGGCGACGAGGTTTCGAGCTCGGCGCTTCGCTTCCGTCTGGGCTTCCTCCTCGAGCTGGCGGACCCGGCGGGCGAGGTCGTGCTTGACCAGCTCCTCCGAGCGCTCGAGCAGCGTCGCCTTCGCGTCGTTGACGGTCATGCCCGCGACCCGCTCGAGCTCGGCGAGCTGCTCGTCCTTCGCAGTCTTCAGGTCCTCCTGCAGCTCCCGGATGTGCGTCTCGCGGTCGCTCAACCCCTGCTCGCGACGGTCCAGCTCCTTCAGCCGCGTCCCGACCTCGTCCTCCCGGACCAGCGCACGCTCTTCGATCTTCGTGATGCGAGCCCGCTGCTCCTGAACTTCGCGCTGGACCTCGGAGCGCAGCGCAGTGACCTCCTCGCGCGCGGCGATTCCCGCCTCGCGCTTGATCGTCTCGGCCTCGCGGTTGGCTTCCGTGAGCAGGAGCTCGCGCTCCCTGTGCGCCGCACCCAGGCGCGACGCGCCCACGAGGCGCAGGGCGAGAACGGCGGCCGCGGCGGCGACGAGGAGTCCGATCAGAAGTGCCGCGACGATGAGCATGCGCGCTCCCGGTTGGGGTCGGTTGGCCCGCTCGAAACCGAGCGGGGCTTATCCGCCACCCTTGCCTACGGGGCGTTTTTTCCGAATCGGCAGACGGCCCCAGGGACCGCCGCGAGCACGGCTACTTCCTCGCCGTCAGCGCGCCTGTGGAGCTCCTCTTTCGTCTGCCATGAGTGGTTGTTGGTTGGTTCGTTCGCTCAATTGGATTCAGAAAATGCGCTTGTAGCAGGCAAAAAGTTTCGAATGAAGCCTCCCCATAGTAACTCGCGTCAGCCGCTTTCCGCAACGTAACCGCCGAACGCAGTCTCGACTGCGTCCTCGCCGAACCCCTTGCGGGCGAGATAGCGGGCCGTCGCGGGGCCCCCACCTCGGGCGGAGATGATCCTGCGGGCCCGCTTCGTCCTCATGGTCGAGCCCTGCGAGGGCTCGGTCGACGAGACGTGGATCGAGGCCCCGGGCCTCGAGGTCGGCGCGGATCAGCGCGTCGCCCCCTCCCCGGGCTGCGAGCAGCTCGGCACGGTGCGTCGCCAGGCGCTCGTCGTCTACCGCACCCGCTGCGAGCAGCCTGGAGATCGTCTCGCGTCGCGCCGCGGGTGCAATCCGGCGCCGCTCCAGCTCATCACCAAGGCCCTGCTCCGAGAGGTCGCGCCTGGCGAGGAGCCTCGCCGCCTTCGACAGCGCTTCCCGCGAGCGCAGCTCTCGTCGCACGATTCGCAGCCGCTCGCGATCCAGTGTCAATCCGACATGAAGGCCCGCGGCCAGAACGACGTCGACGGGAACGGTCCGCCACGGAGCGCCGTCGAGCTCGATTTTCACTCGTCCCCGAGGTGCGCCCCGCAGCGCGGTCACCTCAGGCCCGCTGCCGTTAGCCGGTGGCAGCGACCTCAGCGATGACAGCTTCCTTCTCCTTCGCTTTTTCCTTCTTTTCCGTCGGGCTGGGCTCGGCCACCGGCAGCAGCCGTGCCGAGGCGATGTTGTCCGGCCCGAGCTGCGCCTGGATGCCGTGCACGATGTTGTCGGACACGTCGGGATGCTCACGCAGGAACGCCGCTGCGTTCTGGCGCCCCTGGCCGAGCCGCTCGTCGCCGAAGCTGAAGTACGAGCCCGACTTCTGGACGATCTTCCGTTCGAGCGCGGCCTCGAGGACCGTGCCCTCCCAGGAGATCCCGGAGCCGTAGATGATGTCGAACTCGGCCTGCTTGAAGGGCGGCGCCACCTTGTTCTTCACGACCTTCACGCGGACGCGGTTGCCGTACGCCTCGACGCCGTCCTTCAGCGTCTCGATGCGGCGCATGTCGAGTCGGACCGAGGAGTAGAACTTGAGCGCGCGGCCGCCTGGAGTGGTCTCGGGCGAGCCGAACATGACCCCGATCTTCTCGCGAAGCTGGTTCGTGAACAGGCAGATCGTGTCGGTGCGGTTGAGCGTGCCGGCCAGCTTGCGCAGGGCCTGGCTCATCAGCCGCGCCTGGAGGCCGACGTGGCTGTCCCCCATCTCGCCCTCGATCTCGGCCTTCGGCGTCAGCGCGGCGACGGAGTCGATCGCGACGACGTCGAGCGCGCCGGAGCGAATGAGGAGCTCCGTGATCTCGAGCGCCTGCTCGCCGTGGTCGGGCTGGGAGACCAGGAGCTCGTCGATGTTGACGCCGATGCGGCGCGCGTACTGCGGGTCCATCGCGTGCTCGGCGTCGATGAACGCGCAGATACCGCCTCGCCGCTGCGCCTCGGCGATCACGTGGTAGGTGAGCGTGGTCTTGCCCGACGACTCCGGGCCGAAGACCTCGATGACACGCCCGCGAGGCAGGCCGCCGACCCCGAGCGCGAGGTCGAGCGAGAGTGAGCCGGTCGACACCGACCCGGTAGTGACGTGCGCCTGGTCGTTCATGCGCATGACCGATCCCTTGCCGTATTGGCGCTCGATCTGGCCGAGTGCCATGTCCAGGGCTTGCTCGCGCTCCACTCCCATCAACCTCCTAGGGCAACCGATTCGAGGACGTCGTACTGAGCCCCTGACGGGCGCAGCTCCGATATATAAACAGCAGCTTCGGACAGCCTGACCGGCCCGAGGTCGGGAAGCGGCGGATCGAGCCGCGGCCGCTCGCGGAACCGCAGGACGGTGATGTGCGGAAGCCAGCGCCGCCGCTCGCGCTCGTAGACGCCGAGCTGCTCCAGCCGCTCGAACATATCCTCCGCGATCCTGGTCGCTCGGCCCTCCTCGTCGCTGCAGGTCACCATGCCGACCGACCGCGTCTCGCGGTAGCCCTCCGGCGTGAGCACGGGCGGTTCAATCGCTCCGGCGACCGCCTCGCGCAGGGCACCCGTGATCGCAGCGAGCTCAGCAGCCGGCCGTGCTCCGAGGAAGGCGAGCGTGACGTGCAGGTTCTCGGGCGGGACGATCCGGCCACCCGTGAGCCCACGTCGTTGCCACTCTGCGAGCCGCTCGACGGCGTCGCGGGGCAGCGGGAAGGCAAGGAACAGCCGAGGGCGTTCACGGCCACCCACGCTAGCCGGGGAGCTCACGCGCTTTCGTGACTGCTTTGTGCCAAGAGGCGCCTGACGAGATGGAGCGCGGCCGCCGTCGCGCGGCGCCGCACCGCTTCCCGGTCGCCGGGGAACTGGATCTCGAGGCGCTTGTCGCCGTCAGGCCCCTGGGCGTGCAGGAAGACGAGCCCAACGGGCTTCTCCGGCGTGCCGCCGCCGGGGCCTGCGATCCCGGTGACCGAAACGGCCACGTCGGCTCCGAACGTCGTCCGAGCACCTGCAGCCATCGCCTCAGCGGTCTCCACGGATACGGCCCCGTGCGCGGCCAGGATCTTCTCCGGAACGCCGAGCTGCTCGACCTTGACCCGGTCGTCATAAGCGACGACGCCGCCTCGAAAGACCTCGCTGGAGCCGGGGACCGCGGTCAGGCCTGCGGCCACGAGCCCGCCGGTGCAGGACTCGGCGGCCGCCAGCGAGAGCCCGCGCACGCGGCAGGCGTCCAGCACGATCTCCGAGACCGAGCGCTCGTCCTCGGCGAAGAGGTGGCGCGACAGCGTCTCCCGCAGCGGCTGGGCGAGCCGTTCCCCGTCGCCGAGCAGCAGCATCTCGATCTCGCCGTCGTGGGCGCAGATCGTGACCTCGACTTCCCCCTCGCCTCCGGCCTCGGCGAGCGCGCGTGCCACCGCCGACTCGGTCACGCCGTAGAAGCGCAGAACGCGCCGCACAGGAGCCTCCGCACGGTCAAAAACGGTCTTGACCGGCGGCGCCTCCACCGCCATCGCCCAGAGCCGGCGCAGCTCGCCAGGAGGGCCCGGGAGCACGATCGCCACGGAGCCGTCGACCTCCAGCACCAGGCCCGGAGCCGTGCCCGCGAGCCCGAGCACGAGCGCACCCTCGGGCAGCGAGGCCTGCTTGCGGACGCCTTCCTCGAACTCCGAATACGGACGGCGGAAACGCTCGGCCAGCGAGCGCGAGAACTGCTCGATGCGAGCCTCGAGCTCCTCGTCCACGACGACTGCGCGACCCGCCACACGTGCGAGCGTCTCGACGGTCCGGTCGTCGTGGGTCGGCCCCAGCCCGCCGGACGTGACCAGCAGGTCGGCCTGAAGACCCTCCTGGAGCGCCGCCTCCAGTTCTTCCGGCCGGTCCCCGACCACGATGATGCGCGCCGGCTCGAGCCCGCGCGCCGCCAGCTCGCGCGCGAGAAAGGGCCCGTTGGCGTCCTGACGCCCTCCCCGCGTCAGCTCGCTGCCGGTGACGACGACCGCTGCTCGGGGGCTCAACTGGGGTTCGGCGCAACCGTGACGCCGCTCGGCGTCACGAGCAACCAGCGCTGCCCGCCGGTGCCCCGGCCCGGGACGGCGACGGAGCGGCCGTTCAGCTTCAGCCGCAGGTTGGCCGGCGCAAAGACGTAGACCCAGAGCTTTCCACCTGTGAACAGGCGCGACTGCCCGCCTTCGAGCGTGCCTTCGTAGATCGGCTTGCCGATGCGCGAGCCGCGGTACACGGCCAGGAGCGCGTTCTTGCCGGGCGCCGCGGAGGCAACCAGACGTGCAACCGGTGCCGCCTGCTTCTTCGCGGGGGGAGGCGTCAACGCGTTCCGCGGGAGCGGCACGTTCGGCGTCGGCTCGGCGCCGAAGCGCCAGGCGACAATCACGAGCGCAGCAGCGACTCCGACGATCCCGAGCACGACAAGCACCGCACTGGTGGCCATCGGGCTCTGGCGCCCTCCCCAACTAGCCCCCCCGCCGCGTGGCGAGAGCGGCACCTCCTCTTCGACTTCTCCGCGCACGTAGCGGGAGTTGAACTCGTCCACGTAGAGCTGCCCGTCGAGGCCGAGATACTCGGCGTAGGAGCGCAGGAAGCCTTTGACGTACGTCTGCGCCGGAAGCACTTCGAACTGCTCCTCCTCGAGCGCGCGCAGGTACTTGCTGCGGATCTTCGTGGCCTGCTCGATCTCCGGAAAGTCGAGTGCCTGGCGCAGTCGCGCCTCACGGAGGCTGTTACCGATTTCAAACAAGGAATTCGATTCTAGGCGGTATTAGTTTGCGGCTACGTACTCCAGATAGGCATACACGCCTATCGCCACCGCAGCAGTCAGGGAAATATAGACGCCCAGCCAGCCGAGGACTCGACCGGCGCGGGCGGTCTTCTCGCCGCCGATCCGCCCGAGCGTGCGGTCGAGTGAGCGGCGGGCCCGCCTGGCCAGACGGACGGCGACGGCCGAGAGCAGAAACGCAACCGGAATCGCGTACGCGGCATCGACGAGCTCGAGTTCGGGACGCGACTCCGTGATCGCCACGGCCACCGGGAGCATCGCCGCGCCCAGGAAGCCGACGAGCAGCGAAGCGCGCGCCGCCCGGTTGCGCCGGGGGCGGGCCCCGTTACTGCTTTCGGTAAGGGCGACCAATGGCTGCCGGTGGAATCGAGCGGCCGATGAACCCGGCGACCGCGATGAGCGTAAGCACGTACGGGAGGGTCTGGAAAAGGGTCGCGCCCGACTCGGAGTACTCGGGCAACCGCTGGGCGAGCGCGCTCGAGAAGCCGAACAGGAGCGCGGCGGCCAGGGTCGGAAACGGGCGCCAGTTTCCGAAGATGAGCGCTGCGAGCGCGATGTAGCCCCGGCCCTTGGTCATGTTCTCGGCGAACGCGCCCGAGAAGCCGAACGAGAGGTAGGCGCCGCCGAGCGCGGCGAGCATGCCCGAGGCGATGACGCAGGCATAGCGGACACCGTACACAGAGATCCCGACCGAGTCGGCGGCCCTCGGTTGCTCCCCGACGGCCCGGATCCGCAGGCCGATCGGCATCTTGAAGAGCACGACGTGCGCAATGACCACGAGCAGGAGGCCCAGCCAGATCATCAGGTTGAGATCTCCGAGAACCGGCCCGAGGAAGTACAGATCCTCGATCAGGGGCAGTGACACATCGGGGATGCGTGGGACATCGGTGGGCACGCCTTGCGTCCCGTAGATGTCGATGTACAGGTAGCCCGTGATTCCGAGGGCCAGGAAGTTCAGGGCCACCCCGGTGACGATCTGGTCGGCCCGCAGGTGAATCGAGAAGAAGGCAAGGACGAGGGCAAGGAGGCCGCCGGCGAGCATCGCGAACACCAGGCCGAGCACCCACGAGCCGGCCTTGTCCGCAGCCAGGATCCCGAAGAAGGCCCCGGTCAGCATCATCCCTTCGAGACCGATGTTGACGACCCCCGAGCGCTCGGAGAAGAGACCGCCGATGGCTGCGAAGACGAGCGGCGTCGCAAAGCGGAGCGTCGCGGCGAGGAGCGCCGACCAGACGAAGACGGTGTCCAGGTTCCCGACGCTCGACTGCGTCGCCAGGGCACCGATCCCGGTGCCCGCAACGCCTGCGGCAACCGCCCCCCACCCCAGTCGCCGTTGCCCGCGCGACGTCGCCCAGATGCCCGCTGCGAGCGCCAGGAGCCCCACGGCGACAGGAATCAGCGGGCTCCGCGCATTGACGGGCGGCAAAGCGATCCAGAGCGCGAGGAGGCCGAGCACGACTCCGGCCGCGCCCACGGCACGAGGCGACCCGGACACCCCCGGCTGGCGCCAGTCGAAGACGCTCACGCCGGGCTCCGTCTGAGCTTCCGCCGCGCCTGCCAGAGATAGAGAACGAGCACGTCGACCCCCACGAGCAGGACGACGAGGCCCTGGATGATGAGCGTCAGGTTCCCGGCGAGCTCCGGTGGGAACGAGGCTTCGTCCAGGTTGCGCGACGACGTGCCGGTGAAGAGCGCACCGAAGAGGAGCGCCGAGAGAAAGACTCCGACAGCGGTGTTCCGCCCGAGGAGCGCGACGGCGATGCCGATGAACCCGATCTGGGAGGCCTGGATCCCGTCCACGTCCAGGCGGTACTGCCAGCCGAGCACGTCGATCGCCCCCGCCAGACCGGCGAACACTCCGGCGATCGCCATGGCGAGGAAGTAGCTCCGCGCCACGCTGATCCCGCCGTAGCGAGCCGCCTCGGGATTGAAGCCGACGGCCCGCACCTCGTAGCCGAGCGTCGTGCGGTTGAGGACGATCGAGAACACGACGAGCGCCGCGAGAGCGATGAAGAACCCGAGGTGCAGCCCCTGGAAGTCGGGGTCGCCCCAGATCACCGGCAGCTTCGCCTCGTCGAGCACGTCGTTCGAGACCGGCTGCCCCGGGTCGCGGTCGTTGACGAGTGGACCGCCGCGCCCGACGAGGAAGCTTGCGACCCAGAGCGCGATCCAGTTGAGCATGATCGTCGTGATCACCTCGTGGGCGCCGAGCGTCGCCTTGAGGAGGCCCGCAATGCCCGCCAGCGCGGCACCCGCCAACCCGGCGATGACCACCGCCAGAATCACGTGCAGCGCAGCCGGGAGCCCGCTGAGCGACGACCCGATCCAGACCGCTGCGACGGCGCCGGCGATGTACTGGCCCTGTCCGCCGATGTTGAACAGGCCGCACCGGAAGGCGAACGCCACGGCGAGGCCGGTGAGGATGAGCGCGGTCGTCGCGATCCCGGTCTGCTGCAGGTTCGCGGACGCGACCTCCAGGTCCTGACCCGTGAGCCAGAGATACGGCCAGTTCAGACCCGTGCCTTCCCAGATGGCCCTGTAGGTCGAAAGCGGGTTGTTTCCCGTCGCCAGGACGATCAGCCCTGCCACGACGAAGGCCGCGAGGGCCGTCACCACCGGCACGACGGCTCCCCCTGCGCGTTGGTAGAAGGCCAGCCGTGCCGCAGTGCTCGGCACGCCCTCCTCCCCTACGGGCGCGCCGCTATTGCTTGACGTAGGGGCGGCCAATGGCGGCCGGCGGAATCGACCGGCCGATGACGCCGGCGACCGCGACCAGTGTGAGGACGTACGGCAGGGTCGAGATCAGGTTCTCGGACACGTCGGCCTCGCGCTGCAGCGGGATCGCGAGCGCGAAGCCGAAGCCGAACAGGAGCGTCGCCACGAACGCCCAGCCCGGCCTCCACTTGCCGAAGATGACCGCCGCGAGCGCGATGTACCCGCGCCCGCTGGTCATGTTCTCGGAGAACGTGCCCACGAAGCCGATGGACAGGAAGGCTCCGCCGAGGGCCGCCAGCACGCCGGACGTGATCACTGCCGCATAGCGCACCACGTAGACGGAGATGCCCACCGTGTCGGCAGCGCGCGGGTGCTCGCCCACCGAGCGGATTCGGAGCCCGATCGGCGTCTTGAAGAGCACGACGTAGGAGAGGATCACGGCGACGAACATGAGCCAGACGAGCAGGCTCAGGTCGCCGAAGACGGTCTCCAGGAAATCTCCGACCGCAGGAATCTGAGTCGAGGAAATCGATCGTCACCTTCGGCACAGGGTCGACGTCGCCGGTCGGGATCCCACCCGGGTAGAGCGAGCTGAACAGGTAGCCGGTCACGCCGAGCGCGAGGAGGTTGACGGCGAACCCGCTTACGATCTGATCGGCCCGCAGGTGGATCGAGAAGATGCCGTGGATGAGCGCCATGAGCCCGCCGAAGATCATGGCCATCACCAGGCCCACGACCCAGCTGCCGCTCCAGATCGCGCCCCAGACGGCGAAGAAGGCGCCCATCAGCATCATCCCCTCGAGCCCGATGTTCACGACGCCGGAGCGCTCGCAGAAGATGCCGCCCATCGCGGCGAAGGCGAGCGGTGTCGCGAAGCGGAGCGTCGAGGCGATGAGCCCGCCGGTGAGGACCGCTTCCAGCGTTTCCTTCTCGACGCCCTGGGCCCAGAGACCTGCGATGGCTCCGAGCAATCCCGCCGCAATCGCCCACCCGCCGTAGCGACGCTCGCCTTGCGCAAACGCCGCGAGGCCCCACGTCACGGCCAGCAGCCCGATCCCAATCGGATACGCGACGCCCCGCACCGTCCAGGGCGGGAGCGCGATCCAGAACGCGAGGAGCCCGACGAGGATGCCGAAAATCGCGATCGGCCGCGGCCGGGCGACCGCGCGAACGTTGTCGATCACGGGGCCGCCTTCTCCGGCGCGGCCGGCCCGAGGCCGACATAACGCCTCGCACGCCAGATGTAGTGGATCAGGAGCTCGGCGCCCACGAAGAAGATGACGAGCGCCTGGATCATCGTCGACAGGTCGCTGGCGAGGGCGGGCTCGAAGACCTCCGGGTCGAGCTGGCGCGAGGACGTCCCGGTGTTCAGCGCCGCGAACAGGATGCCCGCAAAGAAGATGCCGACCGGCTTGTTTCGTCCGAGCAGCGCGACGGCGATCCCCGTGAAGCCGACCGCGTTGGTCCCGAAGTCACTCGTGTCGACCGAGTACTTGAAGCCGATGACGTCGATCGCCCCTGCGACTCCTGCGAACGCGCCGGAGATCGCCAGGGCGAGGAAGTAGCTCCTGCGCACCCCGATTCCGCTGTAGCGAGCGGCCTCGGGGTTGAAGCCGACGGCGCGCACCTCGTACCCCAAGGTCGTCCGGTTGAGGATCACGTGGTAGACGAGCAGGGCCCCCACCGCGAACAGGAGACCGGCGTGCAGGTACGGCGACCAGAGGATCCACAGCTTCGAGGAGTCCAGGACCACCTCGGAGCGAGGCAACCCGGGCAGCGCGCCCTGTAACGGCCCGTTCAGCTCGAATAAGTACTGGCCGCCGAAGATGGCGATCCAGTTGAGCATGATCGTCGTGATCACCTCGTGGGCGCCGACGGTCGCGCGCAGCGCCCCTGCGATGCCGCCCCAGATCGCACCGCCGAGGATGCCCGCGCCGATGGCGAGCAGGACATGGGTCGGCCGGTTCAGATCGGGCAGATTCGTCCCGACGTAGAGCGCCGCGATGAACCCGACCCAGTACTGGCCCTGTCCGCCGATGTTGAAGAGGCCGCAGCGGAAGGAGAACGCGACCGCGAGCGCGGCGAGGATGAGCGGCGTAGCCTGACGGAGCGTTTGCTGGAGGTCGCGGGCCGCCGCGTCGCGCTCGTCCCCCGTCACCCACGGCAGGAACCAGTTGAAGCCCGCCCCCTCGAAGATCGCCTTGTAGGCCGTCAGCGGGTTGTGCCCGGTGATCAGCACGACCAGGCCGCCGATCAGGAAGGCGAGGACGGTGGCCGCGACGGGAACGAGGATGCCTCCGGCGCGCTCGTACAGCCCCGCCCGCAGCGAGTAGACCTCGTCTTTCTCCGGCGGAGGCGCCGGGGGGGTAACCGTCACGCAGCCGCCTCGCGCGTGCCGCCTGTCATCGCGACGCCCAGCTCCTCCTCCGTGACGTCGGCGCCGTACTCGCCCACGATCTGCCCCTCGAAGATGACCAGAATCCGGTCGGAGAGCGACATGATCTCCTCGAGCTCGAGCGAGACGAGCAGGACTGCGCGCCCCTCGTCCCGCTCCTCGACGAGCCGGCGGTGCACGAACTCGATCGCGCCGACGTCGAGCCCTCTCGTGGGCTGGCCGGCGACGAGCACCCGCGGGTCGCGCTCCACCTCGCGGGCGATGACGACCTTCTGTTGATTGCCGCCCGAGAGCGCCGAGGCGAGCGTGGTCGGGGTACCCCCGCGCACGTCGAATTCCTTGAGCAGCCTGCGCGCGAGCGCGATCAGCCGGCTCGGCCGGAGCCAGCCGAACCGGGAGTTCGGCGCCTTCCGGTAGTCGTGCAGGCCGACGTTCTCGGCCAGTGTGAAGTCGAGGACGAGGCCGCGGCGCTGGCGGTCCTCCGGGATGTGCCCGATGCCTTCGTCCAGGCGCTCGCGCGCCGACTCGCGCGTCACGTCGTGGCCGCCGACGCGGATCACGCCGCTTTCGATCCTGGTCAGGCCTGTCAGGGCGTCGATCAGCTCGGTCTGACCGTTGCCGTCGACGCCGGCCAGGCCGACGATCTCGCCCGCCCTGACTTCGAACGAAACTCCTCGCACGGCGGGCAGCCCGCGCTCGTCGATGACCTGCAGGTCCTCCACCTGCAGCAGCGCCTCGCCCGGCTCGGCCGGCTTCTTGTCGACGCGAAGCAGCACCTCGCGCCCGACCATGGACTTGGCCAGCTGCGCCTGGGTCGCGCCTTCCCGCGGCACCGTCTCGATCTGCTTGCCGCGCCGCAGGACGGTCACGCGGTCTGCGATGTCGAGCACCTCGTGGAGCTTGTGGCTGATGAAGATGACCGACATGCCCTCGCTGGTGAGCGAGCGCAGGATCCCGAAGAGCTCCTTGGCCTCCTGCGGCGTCAGCACCCCCGTCGGCTCGTCGAGGATCAGGATCTCAGCGCCGCGATAGAGAGCCTTCAGGATCTCCACGCGCTGCTGCTGGCCGACGCTGATGTTCTCGACACGCGCGCGAGGGTCGATCGCGAAGTTGAACGTGCGGGCGATCTGCTCCACGCGCTCGACGGCCGCGTCGTAGTCGAGCAGCAGCTTCGCGTGGGTGGGCTCGATCGCGAGCACGATGTTCTCGGCGACCGTCATCACCGGGATGAGCATGAAGTGCTGATGCACCATGCCGATGCCCAGGTCGATGGCGTCCTTCGGGCTCCGGATCGCCACCGGCTTGCCCTTGACCCGAATCTCCCCCTCGTCCGGGCCGTACAACCCGTAGAGGACGTTCATCAGCGTCGACTTGCCGGCGCCGTTCTCGCCGAGCAGCGCGTGCACCTCTCCACGCCGCAGGTCGAAGTCGACGTTGTCGTTGGCGACCACTCCCGGGAATCGCTTGGTGATTCCCTGCATCTCGAGGACGGGGGTCTCAGTCGCGCTCATGCCGCGGAGATCGTACGGGGGCGAGCCCTATGCCCGCCCCCGTACCCGTTCATCTGTCCTACTTGACGTCTTCTGGCTTCGCCGGTGGATCGATCGTGCCGTCCTCCAGCTTCGCCTTCGCTGCATCGACGGCGTCCTTCACGTTCTGTGGGACGACCGACGTGAACTCGGTCAGGAGCTGCGCGTCAGGCAGATCCGCGATGCCGTAGAACGCGTTCGTCCCGCCCTTGAACTCGCCGTCCTTGAACGTCTGGATGACGTCGAAGACGGACGACTCGAGCGGCTTCAGCGCGCTCGTGATCACGCACTCGCCCTGGCTGGACTGGTCGACGTCGACGCCGATCGCGTAGACGTTCTTCTCGCACGCCGCGCTGATCGCGCCGAGGCCGCACTTGCCGGCGACCTGGAACACGACGTCGGAGCCCTGCCCGATCTGGTCGAGTGCGATCTCCTTGCACTTGGCCAGGTCGTCGAAGTTGTCCGAGTACGCGTTCAGGAGCTTCACGTTCGGCTTCGTGTCCTTGACCGCCTGCTGGAAGCCGCCGATCCAGTTGTCGACCGGCGGGATCTTGATGCCGCCGACCGTGGACACGGTGTTGGTCTTCGTCATGAGGGCGGCCACGACTCCCGCGAGGTAGCCCGACTCCTCCGACGGGTACTGCATGCCCAGCGCGTTCGCGACCGCGCACGTGCCGGCCTTCTCACATCCGTCGCCCTCTTTGCCGTAGAAGTGGTCGACGCCGGCAAACGAGATGTCCGGGTTCGCTGTCGCCACCTTGATCGTCGCCGGAGCGAGCAGGAACCCGACTCCGATGACCAGCTCGTTCCCGTCGTCCGCGGCAGCCGTCAGGTTCGGCTCGTAGTCGTCGGCCGATTCCGACACGTAGATGCGCTTCTCGATGTCGAGGTCCGTCTCGGCCTTCTCGAGCCCGTTGATCGAGAACTCGTTGAAGCCGCGGTCGTCGACACCGCCCGTGTCGGTGACGAGGGCGACCTTGATCTTGTCGCCGCTGTCCCCGCCGCCGTCATCGTCGCCGCCGCAAGCGGCCGCTCCGAACAGCCAGCAAGAGCGTCGTCAGCACCATCAGGAGCCACGACACCCATCGTTTCTTTGTCACTAACGCCTCCTCTGACCCGCTTTGTTTCGAAAAGCGATGCTAAACGAGTGAGAGGCTGCCTAGCTGAGAACGCGGTCGAGCTGGGCTTCGTCCACGAGCACCCGCCTGGGCTTCGACCCCTCGTATCCGCTGATGATTCCGCGGCGCTCGAGCATGTCGATCAGGCGTCCGGCACGCGTGTAGCCGACGCGCAGGCGCCGCTGGAGCAGTGACGTCGATGCCGTCTGAGCCTGCACGACGACCTCGATCGCCCGTTCGAGCAGCGGGTCCTGGTCCGGATCGAACTCACCGTCGTCCCCGCCGGCCTCGCCGGACGAGGCCTCCGGCGCCTCGAGGAGCGACTCGTCGAGCTGCTGCTCGCGCTGGCCCTTGCACTGCTCGACGATGAGCGCGATCTCCTCCTCGCTGACGTACGCGCCCTGCAGGCGCTGCAGGCGTGAGGTGCCGAGCGGCTTGAAGAGCATGTCGCCCTGCCCGAGGAGGCTCTCGGCGCCGGCCTGGTCGAGGATGACGCGGGAATCCGTCTGGCTGGAGACGGCGAACGCGATTCGCGACGGGACGTTCGCCTTGATCATCCCGGTGATCACGTCCACCGACGGCCGCTGCGTCGCGAGCACGAGGTGGATGCCCACCGCACGGGACTTCTGCGCGAGCCGGATGATCGCGTCCTCGACCTGCTGCGGGGAGATCATCATCAGGTCGGCGAGCTCGTCGATGACGACGAGCAGGTACGGGAGCGTCTCCTCGCCGCGCTTGCGGAAGGCGCGATTCGCCTCCGGCAGGTTGCGGGCGCGCACCGCGCTCAGCCGCTCGTAGCGCCGCTCCATCTCGGCGATCAGGTTGGCCAGCACGATCGCGGCCTCCTTGGGGCTGGAGACGACGGGCGTCAGCAGGTGCGGGATCGACTCGTAGTACGAGAGCTCGATGCGCTTGGGGTCGATGAGAATCATGCGAACGTCGTCCGGCCCGGCTCGCAGGAGCGTCGACGTGAGGATGGTGTTGATGCAGCCCGACTTGCCCGAGCCGGTGGTTCCGGCGATCAGGATGTGCGGCATGCGCGCCAGGTCGGTCCAGACTGCGTTGCCGGAGATGTCCTTGCCGAGCCAGACAGACAGCGGGCTCGCCGTCTGCGGAAGGTCGTCATAGACGTCCCCGAGCGTGACGAGGTTCGGGCTCAGGTTTGGCACCTCGACGCCGACTGCCTGCTTGCCCGGGATCGGCGCGAGGATGCGGATCTCGGTCGTCGCGAGCGCGTACGAGAGGTCGTCCTTGAGCGCCGAGACCTTCGACATCTTCGTCCCGGGCGCGAGCTGGAGCTCGTAGCGCGTGACGCGCGGGCCGACGATCTGGCCGACGATGCTCGATTGGACGCCGAACTCGCCGAGCGCCTGCGTCAGGGACTGGGCGACCTGCGAGCTGGCCTCGGCCGGCGCGCCGTTCGACGTTCCGGTGCGGAGGAGCGTGCGGTCCGGCAGGCGGTAGTCCTTCGCGATCGGCGTGGCGTCGAAGAGGCTCGGCTCATCCGGCTCCTCGTCCGCCGGAGGTAGAACCGACTCCTCCGAGGGGAAAGGAATGAGCGCTGCAGGCTCGGCCTGGCCGACGACGTCGGGGAAGGCGGATGCCCCGTCGACCGGTGGGTGCGCGAGCGGGGCTGTGGAGATGATCTCGGGCGGCTCGCCCGCGTCGAAGGCGGCGCGAGCAGCGTGCGCTGTCGCGCGGACGGCCGTGCCGGAGCGGCGCAGCATGGCTCCAACGGAGGCGCCCGTGAGCAGCAGGATCCCTGCAACCAGAGCGGTGACGCCGGCGATCGCGGCCCCCGTCTCCCCGAGCAGCGTCGCGAGGGTGCCGGCGAGCGCAGCGCCGACCCAGCCTCCGTGCTTGCCGAGCGTGAGCATCAGGCCGAGGGCGGAGACGGCGATCCCCGTGCGGAACGGGCGCAGCTCGATGAGCGCGCTCCGCGTCAGCATCAGTCCGCCCACCACCATGAGCACGAGCGGCAGCGCGTAGACGGCCTCGCCGATGACCGTGCGCACCGCATCGACGACCCACCCGCCGACCGTGCCGCCGTTCCAGCCGAAGTAGACGACGGTCGACAGGAAGAATCCGAAGGCTGCGAGTCCGAGCCCCACCAGCTCGGGGTGCTGGTGGTGGCCCTTGGCGCGCTTCCGTTTCGTCTTCTTGACGCGGGAGGGCGTGCGGGTCTTCGGCCTCGGGGTCGCGCGTTTGCGGCGCTTGGTCGCCATGGCGGCCGAGTTCGCGGCGCTTAGGCGCCTTCCTGCTAGGCGGCTAGGGCTTTGAGGTCTTCAGCTGCGCGGCCGAGCAGGTTCTCTCGGAGATCGAACAATCCGGCCCACAGAGACGAGCGGTCGGGTGTCGACCGGATCCTGGCGGCGCTCTCCAGGCCTTCCAGCGCCCTGACCAGGACTGCGAGCTCGAGATAGGCCTGGGTGACGCGCACCGGCGAGGCGTGCACGCCGGCCCTTTGCAGGACGGGCGCCCACTCCACGAGCTCGGCCTGTCCGGGCTCGCCGTACCAGGAGCGTCCTTCCGCGCGGTCCGCCTCCAGTTCGAGCAGGTAACGCCCGAGCGGATGCTCGAGGCCGACCAAAGCCGTCTCACAGCGCTCCGCGGCCCTCCTCAGAGCGGCTTCACGCTTGCCCGGCGTTGATGGATCGGCGTCTCCACGCGACCAGCGCTCGAGCAGGCGGCAGAACGCGAGAGCCGAGACCTGGCAGGCGCGCAACTGCGCGACGAGGCGCTGGCCGGTCGCCGGCTCAGCCGCTTCGTCCATCAGGACATCTGCCCAACCGGGCTCTGCTCGAGTTGCGCTCATACTTCCACTATGACTGGAAGGATCATCGGCCGCCGCTGCGTTCTGTCGTAGATCACTTGACCGAGTGAGTCGTGCAGGTGCTCCTGAATGAGCTTGATCTCGCTGATGTCCTTCTCGAGGCAGTCATCGAGGACGCGGGCCGCCTCGCTTCGGAGCTCGTCCAGTAGCGGCCCCGTATCGCCGAAGCCGCGTGCGATCAGCTCCGGCTGACCGCTGCTCGCTGCACCGTTCTCGCTGACCGTCGCCACGACGATGAGGACGCCGTCCTCCGAGAGATGACGCCGATCGCGGATCGCCACGTCCTTCACGTCCCCCACTCCCAGCCCGTCGACGAACGTCATGCCGGTGTCGACCTCGCCCACGATGCGCGGCGGGCGGCCCTTGGCGAGCTCGACGACCGAGCCGTTCTCCGCGAGGACGATCGAGTCCGCAGGCACGCCGCCGTCGCGCCCGAGCTGCGCGTGCGCCGCCAGCATCCGGAACTCGCCGTGGACGGGCATCAACGCCTTCGGCCTGACGAGACCGATGATCGTGCGGATCTCCTCCGAGTTGCCGTGGCCCGGACACGTGGACGTTGGCGATCTCCTGGTGCAGCACCTCGGCGCCGGCCTTCGCCAGCCGGTTGATCGTGTCGTGTACCCGCAGCTCGTTCCCGGGAACCGGTTTCGCAGAGAGGATCACGGTGTCCCCGCGCTCGACGAAGACTGCCGGGTGGTCGTTGTACGCGACCCGGGTCAGAGCCGACATCGGCTCGCCCTGGCTGCCGGTGCAGAGGATGAGCACCTCGTGCGGCGCCAGGTGCTCGAGCTCGGCGGGGCGGATGATGGCGTCGTCCGGCGCGTCCAGGTAGCCGAGGTTGCGCGAGATGTTCATGTTCTTGCGCATCGAGCGACCGACGACGGCGACCTTTCGGCCCGATTCGACGGCGACGTTCACCGCCTGCTGCATGCGGTGCACGTTCGACGCGAAGCAGGCGATCAGGATGCGCCCCTCGCGGACCGGGATGATGTGGCGGAAGGCCTCTCCGACGAGCCGCTCCGAGCCGGTCACGCCGGGCCGCTCCGCGTTCGTCGAGTCCCCGAGCAGGAGATCGATGCCGCGGTTTCCGAGCTCGGCGAGCTTCCCGACATCGGTGCGGAGGCCGTCGACCGGCGTGTGGTCGAGCTTGTAGTCGCCCGTGTGCAGGATGCGGCCGGCCGCAGTCTCGAGCATGATCGCCACGCAGTCCGGGACCGAGTGCGCCATGCGTACGAAGTCAGCCCGGAAAGGCCCGATCTGCACGGGCTCGGCATCCGGATCGATCTCCTTCAGCTCCGCGACGTTCAGGAGCCCGTGCTCGTCGAGCTTCGACTGGATGAGCCCGAGCGTCAGCTTCGTCCCCCAGATCTCCGGGATGCGGACCGCCCGCATCAGATACGGCAGCGCGCCTACGTGGTCCTCGTGCGCATGCGTGAGGAGCAGGGCGCGGATCTGACCGTCGTGCTCCTTCAGGTACTCGAAGTCCGGGAGGATCAGGTCGACCCCGAGGTGCTCGTCCCGCGGGAAGGCGAGCCCTGCGTCGACGATCACGATCTCGCCGCCGATCTCGTAGACCATCATGTTCTTGCCCACTTCGCCGAGGCCGCCGAGCGGGATGATTCGCAGTGTCTGGTCGGTCACACGAGCAGTATCGCTGCTCGTGCGGCGCTGCTGCTAAAGCGGTGTTTACAACGGGCCGATGCAGATATCAGCCATGCCGTCCTCGGGCACCCTTGCCCTGCTAACCGCTGCTTTTCTAGTCGCCGAGCTCTTTCAGCGCTCGGACGATGAGCTCCTGCCTGAGCTCGATGGCGAGCGCTTCTCCCTGTCCGCACCGGTCCAGGTCGCGTCGATCATCGTGCTCGGCGCCTGGCCGGCGGCGCTGATCGGCGTGGTCGGCACGCTCGCCGTTCGCCCGTTCAAGGGCGAGCCCTGGCGCAAGAGCCTCGTGCGCGCTGCAGGCCTGGGGATCGCGGCGCTGGCCGGCGGCTTGGCATTCCAGCTCGCGGGCTCGACGCCCGGGGAGATCCACGTCTCGGAAGATCTCCTGGCCATCGCCGTCCTCGGCATGGTCTACGGCGCGATCAGAAGCCTGGCGGTGGCGCTCATCGGCGGACGGCTCCTGCCTCAGGCCGACGTCCTCACGACCGCCGCCGAGGTGGGCCTCGGCCTCCTGCTCGCGTTCGCCGCCCTGGAGAACCTCTGGCTCGTTGCCGCCCTCGCTCCCATCCTGCTCCTGCTCGACCAGGTCTACGGGCGCCTCGGGCGGCTGAGGCGCGAGATGGCGATGGCGCTGGAAACGTTCGCCAACATCGTCGACGAGCGCGACCCGAGCACCCATGGGCATTCCGTGCGCGTCGCCCAGTACGTGCGCGAGCTGGCCGACGGGCTGGGACTTCCCCGCGCCGAGGCTTCGCGCCTCTGGTGGGCCGGACGGCTTCACGACCTCGGCAAGGTCGCGGTCGACGCGTCCGTCCTCCGCAAGCCCGGCGAGCTGGACGACGCCGAGTGGGCCGCCGTCCGTCGGGCTCCGCGACTCTCCGCGCGCCTCCTGCAGCGCTTCCGCTTCGCGGCTGCGCAGGCGCAGGCGGTCGAGTACCACCGGGAGCGCTACGACGGCTCGGGCTATTACGGCGCGCAGCTCACCGACCTGCCACTCGCCGCGCACTTCCTGATCGTGGCCGACAGCTTCGACGCGATGACCACGGATCGTCCGTTCAAGCGCCGCCGCCTCACGCACGTCGAAGCGCTCGAGGAGATCGAGCGCGGGAGCGGCACACAGTTTCATCCGGCGATCGCGAAGGCCTTCGTGGCCGTTCGGCGCGGGATCGACCCGGCCGAGGTCCTCACCGCTGAGGAGCTAGGCACGCTGCGCGACGCCGGTGCGGCCGAGCATTTCCGTCTTCCGCGCCGCAGCGAGCTGAGCCGGAGGCCGGAGCTGCTGGCTCTCGGTGGCGTCACCGTCGTTCTCGGCGGGCTCGGCATGGGGTTGCTCCCGGTCACCGTGGTCGGCGCCGCCGCAGCGCTCCTCGGGCTGAGAATGTGGACGATCATGCGCCTTCGCACCCGCCGGCTGTCCGCAGCGGTCGACGAGGCGCTCGCGGGCGGCGAAAATCGCACTGAAGTCTTCGGCCGGGTCGTCGACGCTGTCGGCGAAGCCTGGCGTGTCGACTACGCAGCGCTGGTCGAGTGGCGCGAGGACGGCGCGGGCGGGACACTCGTCCTCGAGCGCGGACACGAGGCTGGACCTCCGGAAACGGTCCTGGTCAGCTGGCTCCTCCGCGAGGCGGAGTCGGGGAACGACATCTCCATCGACCTCGGCGCCGAGTTGAGCGGCGGCCATGTCTCCCTCGCCCTGCCGCTCAGGCGGGACAACAGCGCGCTGGTCGGATTCCTGGTTCTCCGCGGGCTCGATCGTCCAGCGCCGCACGTCTGGCCGGCGCTGCGCGCTTCGGTCGACCGGATCGGGCTCACCTTCGCGGAAGCGCCCGAGGCTGCCGTCGTACGCTCGACGCTAGACGCGGACGGACGCGAGCACGCCGGCGCGCTCGAGGCCTGACCGGATCTCGACCAGCTCCTCGTCGGTCGCCTCGACGAGCGGCAGCCGCAGCCCGCCGACGTCGTGGCCGAGCATGTTGAGCGCGGCCTTCACCGGGATCGGGTTGATCGTCACGCCGAGCGCCTCGACGACGGGCTTGAGCTCCTCGTCGATCGCGCGGGCGGCCCCCGTGTCCCCGGCCTTGTAGAGACGGATCATCTCCTTCACCTGGCTGCCGGCGATCTGACCGTGCACGCACACCCCGCCGACACCGCCGACCTCGAGGAACGGGTACACGAGGTGGTCGCTGCCTGCGTAGAGGTCGAGCCCCGTTTCGGCCACGATCCGCTGCGCCTGGTCGATCTCCTCGGTCGCCTGCTTGACGGCCTTGACGGTCGGGATCTCGGCCAGCTCGGCGATCGTCTCCGGCTCGATGTTGATCACGACCCGCTGCGGGATGTTGTAGACGATGATCGGCCTGTCGCTCACCGCCGCGATCGCCTTGAAGTGCTCGACGATCCCGCGCGGCGGCGGCTTGTTGTAGTACGGCGTGACGACGAGGAACCCGTCGACGCCGAGCTCGTGGGCCCGCTCGGTGAGGTGGACGGAATGCGCCGTCGAGTACGTGCCCGTGCTGCCGATGACGGTTGCGCCGTCACCGACCGCGTCGACGGCTGTTGAGAACAGCTCGAAGCGCTCGTCGTCGGTGAGCGTCGGCGACTCGCCCGTAGTAGCGGCCACCACGAGCCCGTCGGAGCCGTTCTCGACGCAGTGACGCGCGAGGTCGCGGAACCGCTCGTAGTCGACCGCGCCGTCTCGGTCGAACGGCGTCACGATGGCCGTCAGGAGCTCGCCCAGCACGATGTTCATTCTACGACAGCCGCGCGAGGAGCCCTTTCGGGCCTCAGCGATCGTCGAGCAGGCTCTCGAGCCCGACCGTGAGCCCGGGCGGGAGGCTTGGTAGCCGCTCCAGAGCCAGCAGCACCCCGGGCACGTACGCCTCTCGCGAATACGCGTCGTGGCGGATCGTCAGCAGAGCTCCCGGCTCGCCGAAGAGCACTTCCTGGTGGGCGACGAGCCCCGGCAGGCGCACCGAGTGGATCGGGGTGTCGCCGACGAGCAGGTCGGCCGTCGCCTTCGCCGTGCCCGAAGGGGCGTCGTGCTTCGATTCGTTGTGCAGCTCGATGATCTCGGAGCGCGGCAGGACCCGTCCCGCCTCGGCCGCGAAGCGCATCATCAGCACCGCTCCGACGGCGAAGTTGGGCGCCACGAACAGCTGCACGCCCTGCTCACGAGCGAGGTCGCCGAGAGCCGTCTGCTCCTCCCGGCCGAGCCCCGTTGTCCCCACGATGCTCGCGACGCCCTGCTCGAGGCTCCGCTTGACCGTGACGAAGACGACGTCGGGCCGCGTGAAGTTGACGGCCGCATCGTGGCCCTCGATCTGGATCGGGTCCTCGCGGCCGATGGGGGTGACTTGATGGCCGGCCGCCTCGAGCGCCGGGTGCAAGACAGAGCCGACCTTCCCCCGATAACCGACGAGCGCGACCTTCACGCCGCTGCGGCCCGAGAGGCCGGCGTCAGGTCGATCCGCCTCAGCGCCTGCCGGAATCGCTCCTCGCTGGGCCCGATGCCGGAAGCCGAGAGCTTCTCGGGCGCGAGCAGCATCCCGGCGAGCTCCGAGACGGCTTCGGCCGGCACCGCGTCGATCTCGGCGGCGATACGGTCGATCGAGAGCAGCTCGGTGTCCGTGATCAGCGACTTGCCGAGCCGGCTCATGCGGTTCGAGGTCGCCTCCATCGAGAGCAGGATCCGCCCCTTCAGGTTCTCCTTCGCACGCTCGAGCTCGGTCTCGCTCACGTTGCCCGCGGCCACGTCGGCGATCTCACCGAGCGCGATCTCGAGACACTCCCCGAGGTTCTCTTCGCGCGTGCCGACGTAGAAGCCGATCAGGCCCGTGTCGGTGTACTGCGCGCCGAAGGTGTAGACGGCGTACGCCATGCCCCGCTTCTCGCGGATCTCCTGGAAGAGCCGCGATGACGCGGAACCTCCGAGCAGCCCGTCGAGCAGTGAGGCGGCAAAACGCCTCCGGTCAGAGCGCGCGATTCCCGGGGCGCCGATGCACACGTGGTACTGCTCGGTCTTCTTCCGCAGGAAGCGGGTGCTCGGGGACGGAGGCTTCACGAGCGGCGAGCGCACGCGCCGTTGACGGGCCGGAGTGTCTGTGACCTTTTGCTCGGTCCGCTCGAGCAGCGAGAGCAGCTCCTCGTGGTGGAGGTTGCCCGCCGCGGCGAACACGATGTTGCCCGGGACGTACATCGTCCGGTGATACGTGGCCAGCGTGCGGCGGCCGACCGTCGAGATCACGTCCGCGGTGCCGATGACCGGCCGGCCCAGCGGATGGTCGCCGAACACGGCCTGGGAGAAGAGGTCGTGCACGAGCTCGTGCGGCGCGTCCTCGTACATGGCGATCTCCTCGAGGACGACCTCGCGCTCGGAGTCGATGTCGGCCAGCAGAGGCGCGAAGACCATGTCGCTCATGACATCGAGCGCTTGCTCGAGGTGGCGGTCGGTGACGCGCACGTAGACGACCGTGTGCTCGCGCGAAGTGGCCGCGTTCAGCTCGCCGCCCATGGCGTCGAAGATCTCCGCGATCTCCTGCGCCGAGTACTGCTCCGTGCCTTTGAAGAGGAGGTGCTCGAGGAAGTGCGAGACCCCGGCCCTGGCCGGCGTCTCGTCACGTGACCCGGCCCCGATCCAGAAACCGAGCGCGACCGAGCGCACGCTGGTCAGCCGCTCGGTGATGACGCGCTGGCCCGAGTCGAGCTCGGAGATGACGTACTTCTGCACGGCTGGATCGTAGTGCCCCGCCCCCGGGACGGGGCACTACTCAGGATTCGTCAGCTAGCGACGGCCGCCGCGGCCGCCACCGCCGTCACGGCGTGGCGGACGCTCGGACCGCTCGCGCGGCGGAGCATCCTTCGCCCGCTCGATCAGCTCCTCGGGCTGGACGAGCGATCCGTTCTCGTGCTTGGCGACGAGCTTCAGGCCGATCCGGCCACGCGCCTTGTCGACCTCCTGCACGATCACGTCGAGCACGTCTCCGCGCTCGACCACGTCCTCGATGTGGCCGACCCGGCCCGGGCCCACGTTCGAGACGTGGAGCAGCCCGTCCGTGCCCTTCTTCAGCTCGACGAAGGCGCCGAAGTCGGTCGTCTTGACGACCTTGCCCGTGTAGGTGTCCCCCACCTCGGGCTCTTTGGTCAGCCCCTCGATGGCCTCGATGGCCGCGTTGGCCTTCGTGCCCTCCGTGGCGTAGATGAGGATCGTGCCGTCCTCCTCGATGTCGATCTGCACCTCGTAGTCGCCCTCGAGCGCGCGGATCGTCTCGCCGCCCTTGCCGATGATCATCCCGATCTTCTCGGGGTCGATCTTGACGGTCGAGATGCGCGGTGCGTGCTCGGCCAGCTGCGTGCGGGTCTCCGGCAGCGCCTCCGCCATCTTGTCGAGGATGAACTCGCGCGCCCGCTTCGCCTGCTCGAGCGCGTTTCTCATGATCTCCTGCGTGACGCCGGTGATCTTGATGTCCATCTGCAGGGCGGTGATGCCGTCCCGCGAGCCGGCGACCTTGAAGTCCATGTCGCCCAGGTGGTCTTCCGCGCCCTGGATGTCCGTCAGGATCACGTGCTCGTCGCCCTCTTTGACGAGGCCCATGGCGATGCCGCTGACGGGCGCCTTGATCGGCACCCCAGCGTCCATGAGCGCGAGCGTCGAGCCGCAGACCGACCCCATCGACGAGGAGCCGTTCGACTCCAGCGTCTCCGAGACGATGCGGATCGTGTACGGGAAGTCCTCGAGCGACGGGATCATCGGCTCGAGTGCCCGCTGCGCGAGCGCACCGTGGCCGATGTCACGGCGCTTCGGCCCCCGCATGAACCCGGTCTCGCCGACCGAGAAGGGCGGGAAGTTGTAGTGGTGCATGAAGCGCCGGTCCGACTCGAGTGAGAGGTCGTCTATGCGCTGCCCCTCCTTCGCGGTCCCCAGCGTGAGCAGGCTCATGATCTGCGTCTGGCCACGCTGGAAGAGCGCCGAGCCGTGCGTGCGCGCAGCCACGGACACCTCACAGGTCACGTCGCGGATGTCCTCCGCGGCGCGTCCGTCGGGGCGCCGCTTGTCCACGGCGATCTTCTGTCGCACGAGCTTCTTGTAGATCGCCTCGGACGCCTTCTTGACGAACTGCTTCGTCAGCGAGTCCTTGACCACCGGGCCGTCGCCGTCGACCGTGGCCGGCCCGACCGGGAACGGCAGCTCGACGGACTCGATGATGCGGTCGAAGAGAAGCTGGCGTTTCGCCGACTTCAGCGCCTTCGAATCCTGCTCGGCTTCGGTCAATGCGCGCAGGTCGTCCTCGAATTGCTCGCGGACGTACTGCTCGACCACCTGAAGCCGAACGCTTTCGAGGATCGTGTCCAGCGACGCTCGAACCCGGATCTGGCGAAGGATGTCCTCTTCCCCGGAGTCCATGTTCAGCTCGGGTGCGAGCTCGGCCGTGAGCTCCTCGACGGCGCCTGCCGCCTCACGGAGGCCCTCGGCGGCGATCCGCTCGCGGATCCGGTCCGCGTGCTGCGACTCGAGCTCGGCGGTCAGCTCCGGGTCGAGGTACTTGGGCTTGCCGGCCTGACGCCTGAGGTCTTCCTGCGCGTCGCAGATCTTCACGATCTCGGCGTGCGCGAGCTCGAAGGCCTCGAGGATCTCGTCCTCGGGGATCTCCTCGGCGCCGGCCTCGATCATCGTCAGCGCGTCTCTCGTGCCGACGACGATCAGGTCGAGCGTGCTCTCCTCCTCGACGACCTGCAGCGCGGGGTTGAGGACGAACTCGCCGTCGACGCGGCCGACGCGGACGGCGCCCACCGGGCCCAGGAAGGGCAACGGCGACATCATCAGCGCGGCCGAGGCCCCGTTGATGCAGAGAATGTCGTGCGCGGTGACGAGGTCGGCCGACAGGGTCGTGCAGACGACGTGCACCTCGTTCTTGTAGCCCGACGGCCAGAGTGGCCTGATCGGGCGGTCGATCATGCGCGCGGTCAGGATTGCGCGCTCGGTCGGCCGGCCTTCGCGCTTGAAGAAACCGCCGGGGATCTTCCCGGCGGCATACATGCGCTCTTCGACGTCGACGGTGAGCGGGAAGAAGTCGGCGCCCTCGCGGGCCTCCATCTTCCCCTGGGCGGTCGCCAGGACCATCGTGTCCCCGGCGCGCACGAGCACGGAGCCGTCCGCCTGCTTGGCGAGCTTCCCGGTCTCGAACGTCATTTCTTGCTCGCCGATGGTCACGGAGACCGTCGCGAGTCCTTCAGTCGTGGTAGTCATCGTTCCTCCACTCGATCGTGGAAGGTGGAGGTTTGAGTCAGCGTTCGTCGTCCTCGGCGACGGGCGCTCGCTCAAACTCCCACCCTCCTTTTACGAGGAGCTAGCGCCTAAGGCCCAGCTCCTTGATGAGGGCGCGGTACCCCTCGAGGTTGCGCTTCTGGAAGTAGTCCAGCAGCCGACGGCGCCGCCCGACGAGCTTGAGCAGTCCGCGCCGCGAATGGTGGTCCTTCTGGTGCGCGCGCAGGTGCTCGGTGAGCTCGTTGATGCGCGTCGTCAGCATCGCGATCTGAACCTCCGGCGAGCCGGTGTCCGCCTCATTGCGGCCGTGCTTGCCGATGATTTCCAGCTTCGCTTCCTTCGTAAGGGTCATCCACACCTCCCAAAAACAACAAGACTCCGCAGTCCAAGCCGCCGTAGGAAGCACCACGCGCGGCTGAGGCTGCGGTCAGCGCCTAGGGTAGCAGCTTGATGTTTACGACCTCGGCGACGTGGCTGAGGATGTGCACGTACCGGAGAGCCATGGCCGCCGCGAGGATCAGAGGCACCGTCAGGAGATAGACGACCCCTGGGGGACCGAGGGCGGTGACGAGTGTCCGTACGGCGCCGGCGCCGGGCTCTGCGACCGCCTGCGGACGAAGCGTGCGCATGAGCAGCATCGTCCCCGTGATGAGCAGCACGACGAAGAGCGCCAGCTTGAAGAGCAGGATCGCCTCGTACGTGCGCCCGTAGGGGATGTTCGAGAGGCCGTCGATCGAGCTCGGGGTCAGGGCCAGCTCGAACGGCGTGACGTACACCATGTTGTAGATCCCGGTGGCGACGATGAGCGGCACGGCCGACCAGTGCACCCAGGCGCCCCACGACCGGTACCACTGCGAGATCCCTGCGCGCGCGCCCTCCGTGAGGAGCGGCGGGACGGACAACGCGATCCCCATCACGATCACGCCCACGATCCAGCCGAGCGAGGCCAGGCCGTGCACCCAGAGGACGCCCATCGACACCCAGTCGCGCTCGCTGACGGAGGTCTCGAGCTGCGTCGGCAGAACGGTCGGTATGTTCGTCGTCGTCGGGGGCGGCGCAGTGACGGCGATCGGGACGTCGAGCTCGGCTTTGGCGGTGACCACCTTCGGCCCGGTGACCTCGAACTCGGCGTTCCAGTCGCCGGGCATCACGAACGTGTACGGAATGCTGTACGTGCCCGGAGGCTTCGTCTCGGGGATCGTCCGCGGGATCAGCGTCATGACGTGCGGGCGCGTCATCTGCGCGCGCAACTTCACGTTGGCTCCCGAGATCGGATCGCCGCTGTCGAGGTCCTTCAGCCGAACGACGATCGTGCGGTTGAAGCCGTTGCCGCGAGCCTGCGCGGAGATGCGCGGCTGGGCCTTCCCGCCTTCGTGCGCAGCGGCCGGCGCAGGCAAGAGCCCGCCGAGAGCCAGGGCGCAGACAAGGATGGAAAGACCGCGAATCAGGCTCAAAACGATAGCCCTACGGGTCTTCGTCAGAACGGTCACGTCGGTTTCCGACCCAGACGGCCAGACCGAGCGCCACGATCGCAATCGCACTGGCCACTTCCACCGCAAGGCCCCCCCATCCGCCGTGCGCCAGCAGCCCGCTCACGGGCGGGACAGGATCCACATCCCGCCGACCGTGTACACCACCATCAGCCCCAGCATGGCGTACTGGGCGCGGAGCGCGGAGCGAACCGACGAGAAGAGCGACAGCGCACGGTCGTGCGCGATCACCAGCCCGAGCACGTGCCCGACGATGAGGGCGCCGACCTGGACGTACCAGATCGTCGCCGGCTCGAGAATCGTCAGGTCCGGGACGTAGTCCTTCGTCCCGAAGAGATCCCATCCGTTGTGGAACGGGTCGGACGCCAGGGGGAACACGTACTGGCCCTGCAGCACGAACAGGGAGAAATAGTGCGCGACGAGGTAGGCGAAGCCGATCGGCACGAGGCTGCCGACGAACGCCATTCTCAGGTCTGTTTGCGTGCCCGCCAGGCGCCGGGCGAGGGCGACAGCGGCCAGGTACGTGCTCGCGGCGAAGAAGATGCAGCCCAGCAGCCCGAGGAGGTTGATCGAGACCACGGTCACCTTGGCAGCCGTGTGCGTCCGGTCCTCCCACCAGTTCGTCCTGCTCAGGCCGTCGAAGGCGACCGAGCCGAGGACGACGGCGACGAGCGCGACCGTCCCGGCTTTCTCGCCCCCTTTGGCGAGCGCGCTGAAGGGTACGCGGACGACGATCTGCCCCTTCCGCGCACCGAACGCCGCCATGCGGGCGAAGAGGCCGAAGTAGGCGCTGAAGCCGTCGCCGTTCTCGAACCACGCCCTGCGGCCGAACGCGGCGGCGCCGGACCAGGTGATCCAGCTGTAGACGAGCGCCGCGACCGCGACCGCCCGCGGGTCGTCAGGCGGCCTGTAGGCGAGCTCGAGCGCGACGAAAGCGATCAGAAGCACCGCCGCAGGCCAGACCCCGAGCCGTTCCGGATACGCGAACGGCGGGCGCCATGCTCCTCCCAGTCGAGCGCTCAGATACGCGACAGCATCCGCCGCTGCCCGCCACGGGTTCAGCACCCGCCAAACGTCGCCCAGCAAGACGGAGAGGAGCGGCACTCCCAGCCAGAAGACGACGTAGACGAAGGTCGGCGCCAGGTTGAGGGTCGGCGAGTCGGTTCCGACGAGGCCGGCGGCGACCACCAGCACGAGCAACGCCACGCTGATCGCGCCGAGAACGACCCGCAGAACGGACGACAGCAGCACGCGCTGCAATCCGGGAGGCAACGGGCGCTCTCTCGCCCGCTCGAGGCGGGGCTCCTTCCACAGGACGCCGAGCGCGACGAACGACGCAACGAGGACGAGCGCCGCTCCGTAGTAGAAGAGCCACGCCGGGACGGGCAGGTCTTGAATCGCCCCGATCCCGTGGGCGAGCACGGCCGATGCGTCCAGGCTCACGGAAGCACCGAGAGGTCGGCGATCTGCCGGCCTTCCTCCTCCAGCTCGACCTCGAAGCGGCCGGGAATCGTCGCGCGAAACGGAATCCTGGCGGGACCGCTGGCCGGGATCGTCCTCAGCACGTCGTAGCCGTGGAGATGGACCTCGGCGCCGGGCTCGCCGGTGACCAGGAGCACGACCTGACGGCCGCGGGGGACGCTGATGCGCGTCAGGCCCGGCGTCCTCGAGTTGATGCGCACGGTGAGCGGAACCGGCGGTTTCGGCTGTGTCTCCACAGTCGTCGTCGCCTTCGGCTGCGTCGCGGTCGGCGGTGGCGGCTGCGCCTCCTCGTCTTGGTTCTCGCCCCGGAGCACGAGAAAAAGGACGACGGCGACGGCGACACCCGCCGAGAGCAGTGCTATGCGCCAGCCACCTCGCACTAGGCGAAACGGTAACGAGGAAGCGAAACTCCCGGGATGCAAGCGATTGCTGCAGGCCATCCCGCCACCGCGGCGGCCGGTGCCGAGATCCTGGCGGAGGGCGGAAGCGCCGCCGACGCGGCGGTTGCAGCGTCGCTCGCCTCATGCGTGGCCGAGACCGTGATGACCGGCCTCCTGGGCGGCGGCCACGGCATCTACCACGATGCCGGCACCGGAACGACGGCGAACCTCGACTGCTTCGTCGCCGTCCCCGGGCTCGGCGGCGAACGGCGTGACGCCCAGCTGGTCGAGCTCCAGGTGCCGTTCGGCCAGGAGCTGGTGCACTACGCCGTCGGCATCGCCTCGTGCGGGGTTCCCGGCCTTCCTGCAGGTCTCGGCGCGCTCTGGGCCGCGCACGGCCGCCTCCCCTGGGCTCGACTCGTCGAGCCTGCCATGCGACTCGCAGTAGAGGGCGTGGCGATGCCGGCCGCGCAGGCGTCGTGCCTGCAGATGCTCGCCACGGTGATGACGATGAACGAAGGGGCTCGCATCTATTCGCCCGGCGGCTCGCTCCTCGAGGAGGGCGACCTCCTGCACCAACCGGGCCTCGTCGCCGTGCTCGAGTCGCTGGCCGAGGAGGGCGCGGCAACCTTTTACTCCGGCACGATCGCCAACGCGCTGCTCGAGCTCATGGACGAGCTAGGCGGGCTCGTCACCCGCGAGGACCTCGCATCCTACGAGCCTCGCTGGAGCGACCCGGTCGAGGTCGAGTTCCGTGGCCACGCCGTCCGCACGCGAGCCGGCCTCGGCGACTTTCCGGGAGCGCTGGCGAGCCTCCCTCCTCTACGCGGGCTGGACGAGCCGGCGCGTGTCCTCGCCCTCGTCGGAGCTCTTGGCGGCAAGGCGGCCGGCACCGGAACGACGAATCTGGCCGTCCTCGACGCGGACGGCAACGCGTGCGTCCTGACCACGAGCCTCGGGCTCGGCTCGGGCGACTTCCTACCGGGCTTCGACCTGCATTTGAACAGCATGCTCGGTGAGGCCGACCTCGTTCAGGAGCCGCTCGAGACCGGCCTCCGGATGGCCAGCATGATGTCGCCGGCAGTCGCTCTCGCGAACGGCAGCGTGCAGCTGGCCGCCGGCGCGGCCGGAGGGACACGCCTGCGTAGCGCCCTCCTGCAGGTCGTGACGGGCGTGCTCGACGAAGGCCTGGAGCCACAGGCGGCTGTCGACCGGGCCCGCCTCCATCCGGTCGGCTCGGCGGTCCAGCTCGAGCCGGGCTTCGCGGCGGACACGCTGGCAGCACTCGAGGCCGCCGGATTGGAGGCGCGCGCCTGGCCGGCGCGACACCATTACTTCGGAGGTGTGAGCGTGGTTACGCCGACCGGCGCCGCGGGGGATCCGAGGAGAAGCGGCGCTGTGCAAGTCCTCCCGTGAGGACTTGGCTCTCGGCCAGAACCCACCCGACGTAGCCGCACTCCGGGCAACCCGGATTCGCCTGCACCGTCCCGCCTCCGGTGGGCTTGGTGTAGGCCTCCCCGCAGGACAGGCAGCGCACGGTTTTGATTCCTCTGGGCTGTTTTGGCTCCACGGTTATAGAGATTCCGCAATCACCGGGATCTTGCGGTCTCCGTGCGGCTCCTTACGCCGGCCGCACCGCGTTTCGGGTCTTCTCCACGTCTCGAGCGATCTCGGCGATCAACTCGGCCTCCGATTCGAACGCTCGTTCATCCCGCAAGCGCTGCCAGAGCTCGACGAGCAAGCGCTGTCCGTAGAGGTCGCCGTCGAAGTCCAGGAGGTGTGGCTCGACCCGCCGCTCCCGGCCGCCGTAGTGCGGATTCGTCCCGATCGAGATCGCAGCCCGGTGCCCGAACGCGCTGCCCGCGTAGATGCCGAAGGCAGGCACGAGCAAGTTCGGCGGTACGGCGAGGTTCGCAGTGGGGAAGCCCAGCGTCCCTCCGCGCGCATCGCCCGCGACGACTATCCCCTCGACCTCGAACGGGCGGCCGAGCAGCTGCGCGGCCTCGTCGACGCGCCCCTCGTGGAGCACCTCGCGAATGCGGGTCGACGAGACGCCCTCGAGGAGCTCGACCGGTCGAACCTCGAACCCGTGGGCGAGGAGCGTGTCGAGGTCGCCTCGCCGGCCGCGCCCGAAGCGGAAGTCCTCGCCCGCGACGACGATCTCCGCGTCGATCGGCCGCAGCACTTCGTCTGCGAACTCGACCGGGTCGAGCCTGGCCAGATCGAGCGTGAAGTCGACGACGAGCGTTTCGTCGACGCCGAGGTCTGCGAGCAGCTCCAGCCGGCGCTCGAGCGTCGAGAGCAGGTCGACCTGGTTTCCGAGGGCGGCTCGCGGATGAGGGTCGAAGGTGACGACCGTCGACCTGAGGCCGGTGTCGCGTGCGGTCTCGATGACCCGGCGATGGCCCAGGTGCACCCCGTCGAAGGTGCCCAGGGCAACGGCGCGTGGCGCCGGCTCGAGCTCGGACGGGGCGCGGGCGACCTTCACAGCTCGGCCAACGCCTCCTCGGGCGGGATCACGCGCTGCTGCGTCGGCATCCTCGATCTTGAACGGGCCCGACGGTCGTGCGCCGGAGCGACACACAGTGGCCGCCGAGAGCCTCGGCCAGAGAGCGAACGTAGCCGCCCGAGCTCAGGTGCGTCCGCAGCTGCGCGATCCGGCCGTCGTAGTCGAGCACCTCGAGCTCGTGGACGGTCGTACGCCGAACGGGCATGTCCACCTCCACCCCACGCCGCATGAGCTTGTAGGCGCGCTCGCCGCCGATCTTGACCGCCGACGCGGCCGGGATCTGCAGGTCGACCTCGCCGCGGAGCGCGGCGATGCGCTCCTGGAGCTCCTCCTCCGACGGGGGTTCGTGGTCCTCGACGATCTCGCCCTCCGGATCCCCGGTGGTCGTCGTCGCCGAGAGGTTCACGGCCGTCTCGTACTCCTTCGTCAGCCCGACGAATTGCTGCGCCTGCTTGGTGAACGCGCCGAGCAGGACGAGCAGCAGGCCCGTGGCGAAGGGGTCGAGGGTGCCGGCGTGCCCGGCCCGCGCGCCGGTTCTGTCGCGTAGGTCGCGAACGATCGCGAACGACGAGGGGCCGGCCGGCTTGTCGACGAGCACCAGGCCGCTCGGAGTCAGGCCTCGCTTAGGAGGCATTCGTCGCGGTGGCGAACTCCCGCCGGATCGTCTCGGTGATCTCGTCGATGGACGCTTCGCTCGAGAAACCGGCCGCCTGGCGATGGCCCCCGCCGTCGCCCGAGCGGCGTGCGATCTCGGAGACGTCGAGCTCGTCCGTCGAGGCTCGCAGGCTGACCCGCCTGGGCACGTTCCCGCGTGGCGGCTCGCGGATCAAGGCAGCCATGTCTGCTCCCTCGACCGCCCGCAGGTAGTCGATGATGCCCTCCGAGTAGGGCTCGGCCGCGCCGACCTCCTTGAAGTCGTCCCGCAGCAGGTAGGAGATGACGAGCCGGCCTCCCTCGTACACCTGCGCGCGTTCGAGCGCGCGTGCCAGGAGCTTCAGCTTCGCGAACTGGACGCTCTCGTACACGCCCTGGAAGATCTTGTGCACGTCCGCTCCCGCCTCGACGAGCTCGGCCGCGAGCCGCAGGGCCTTCGGCGTCGTGTTTGCATACTGGAAGCGCCCCGTGTCCGTGACGAGCGCGATGTAGAGCGCCTCGGCGAGGTCCGGCGTCAGCTCCACCCCGAGCCGCTCGATGACGTCACGGATGATCTCGCCGGTCGAAGACGCGTCGGCGACGACGAGGTTGATCCCGCCGAAGCGGGAGTTGTCGTGGTGGTGGTCGACGTTGACGACGAGCTGCGCCGTGACGAGCACTTCCGGGTCGGGGCCGAGACGGCTCTCGTTCGCGCAGTCGAGCGCCAGCAGGACGCGCTCGGAGGCGTCGTCCGGTGGTTGCCGCCGCAGATCGCCGAAGGGCATCCACGCGTACTCGCGTGGGAGCGGAGCCTCGCCGGCGAGGTACATGACGGAGTCCTTCCCGAGGTGGTCGAGCGTCAGCTTCATCGCCAGCAGCGACCCGAGCGCGTCGCCGTCCGGGTTCTCGTGCGTGGTGACGAGGAAGCGGTCGTGCGAGCGGATCGCCTCCGCGACCGCGTCGGCGTCAGCTTGGGTCGTCTGGGGCGAGCTCATCGATGAGTTGAGACATCTGGACCCCGCGTTCGACGGACGGATCGTATTCGAAGGCCAGTTGCGGAGTTCGTTTCATTCGCAGCTGATCGGCGAGCTTCGCCTGGAGGACGCCGTGGGCGGAGCCCAGGCCCTCCAGGGTGCGTTCTCGCTTGCGCTCGTTGCCGAGGACGCTGACGAAGACGCGCGCGTGCCGCAGGTCGGGTGAGGTCTCGACCCCGGTCACCGTGACGAAGCCGATGCGCGGGTCGAGCAGCCCGCCGATCGCCTCGGAGAGCACTTCTCGGACCGCCTCGTTCACCTTTCTCATGCGCTCAGTCATCGGGTGCCACTACCTGTCTCTCCGCCTGCACGAGCTCGAACTCCTGCCCGTGCAGGTAGCGAACGGCATCGTCGAGCAGCCCCTCCAGCTCCCGGTGGTCGCGCGCCACGCAGGCGACGGTCAGCCGCGCCCGCTGCCAGAGGTCGTGGTGGTCGACCTCGGCGACCGACGCGCCGAAGCGATTCTGGAGCTGAGCCTTCGCGGACTTGACGTGCTTGCGCTTGCCCTTCAGCGACCCCGCTTCGGGGAAGTGCAGCTCGACGGACAGGATTCCCACGTAGCCGGCGCTCATGTCTCCATTCTTGACGAAGCGCGCCGCACACAGGAGGATCGCCCCGTCATATGTCACTGCGCCTAACACGGTGGCTCCCGGCGACCGGCATTGCGTTCGTCGTCCTCGTCGTCGTCGCCGCTCTCCTGACGCGCGACTCGCCCGGCGGCGACACCTCCGAGGCGGAGATCGCTTCGTACTACGCCAACCCGGACAATCTCGACGCGGAGCGGATCTCGTTCTTCCTCGTCGGGCTCGCCGCCTTCTTCTTCTTGCTGTTCCTGGGCAGCCTCCGGGGCGCGCTGGCCCGTGCCGAAGGCGATCCCGCGCGCCTGACGACAGCGACGATCGTGGCGGCGAGCGTCTTCATCGCACTCGCGGTCGCAGCGCATGTCCTCGAGACCGGCCTCAGCCTCGGGGAGGGGATCTACGGGGAGACGTTCGCGGTCGACCCGAACGTGGCGCGACTCATGCTCGCCCTCAGCTTCGGGTTCTTCGTCATGGCGATGTTCGCGGCCGGCGCCATGGTGCTGGCGGCGTCGATCCTGGCGCTGCACTCGCGGGTGTTCCCGAACTGGCTGGCCGTCTTCGGGTTCCCGGCCGCTCTCGCCGGGCTGATCAGCGCACTCGTGTGGCCGTCGGTGCTCGTGCTCGTGTGGATCCTGGCGTCAGCGTCGTGCTGCTGTTGCCGCAGCGCCCGCCGCCGGCGCCCGCGCCGCCTGCTTAAGCGACGTCGACCGTGCTCAGGTCGGTCCGCTCGACCTGCTTGACCTCGTACGCCTCGAGGATGTCGCCTTCCTTCACGTCGTTGAAGCCCTCGAGCAGGATCCCGCACTCGAACCCTTCCTCCACCTCGCGGACGTCGTCCTTGAAGCGCTTGAGCTGCGCGATCGACGTGTCGTAGATGACCGTGCCGTCGCGGACGACGCGCACCTGCGCGCTCCTGCGGATGACACCGCTGGTCACGTAGCAGCCGGCAATCGTGCCGAGCCGCGACACGCGGAAGAGCTGGCGCACTTCCGCCTCACCGAGGGTCTCCTCGGTCGTGACCGGCTTCAGCATGCCGACGAGCGCCTGCTCGATGTCCTCGGTCAGCCGGTAGATGACGCTGTAGGAGCGGATCTCGACCCCCTCGCGCTCGGCCGAGGCCCGTGCCTCGGCGTTCGGCCGGACGTTGAAGCCGACGACCATGCCGCCCGATGCGGCAGCGAGCATGACGTCGTTCTCGGAGATCCCGCCGACGCCGGTGTGGATGACGTTGACGCGCACCTCCGGGTGCTGAATCTTCTGGAGCTCGCTGACCGCAGCCTCGACCGAGCCGTCCACGTCGGCCTTGAGGACGAGGTTGAGATCCTGGATGTCGCCCTCCTGCATCTGCGTGAAGAGGCTCTCCAGGGAGACGCCTACCGGTCGTCGCTGTGCCAGCTGCTCGCGCCGCACGCGCTCGCCGCGGATGTTCGCGAGATGGCGCGCCTGGCGCTCGTTCTCCACGACTCGTGACATCTCTCCGGCCTGCGGTGGCTTGTCGAAGCCGATGATCTCGATCGGATCGCCCGGCCGCGCCTCGCGCACCTTCTCGCCGCGGTAGTTGTAGAGCGCACGCACCTTGCCCCACGCATCGCCCGCGACGATCGCGTCGCCGACGTTGAGGGTGCCGCGCTGGATGAGCATCGTCGCCACCGCGCCGCGTCCCACGTCCAGCCGGGACTCGATGATCGGCCCCGACGCCTCGGCCTTCGGGTTCGCGGTCAGCTCGAGCTCGGCGTCGGCGACGAGCAGCACTCGCTCCAGGAGGTCGTCGAGATTTCGCTTCTCCTTGGCGGACACGTCGGAGAACTGCGTCGTCCCGCCCCACTCCTCCGGCTGCAGGTCCTCGCTGGCCAGCTCGGTGCGCACCCGCTCCGTGTTCGCGTTCGGGGCGTCGATCTTGTTGACGGCGACCACGATCGGCACCTTGGCCGCACGGGCGTGCGCGATCGACTCCTTCGTCTGCGGCATGACGCCGTCGTCCGCGGCCACGACGAGGACGGCGATGTCGGTCACCTTCGCCCCGCGGGCGCGCATCGCGGTGAACGCTTCGTGGCCCGGCGTGTCGAGGAAGGTGATCCAGCGGCCGTTGTGCTCGACCTGGTACGCGCCGATGTGCTGCGTGATGCCGCCGGCCTCGGTCTCGACGACGGCGGACTCGCGGATCGCGTCGAGCAGCGTCGTCTTGCCGTGGTCGACGTGGCCCATGATCGTGACCACGGGCGGCCGGGCGACGAGATCCTCCTCGGCGTCCTCGAAGACCTCCGGGAGCTCGTCCTCGTCGGAGACGTGCTTGATCGTGACCTCGCGCTTGACCTCGGCCGCGATCAGCTGCACGGCCTCGTCCGAGAGCGTCTGCGTGATCGTGACCATCTCCCCCAGGCCCATCAGGATCTTGATGATCTGGGCCGCAGGCACGCCGAGCGCCTGGGACAGGTCCTTGACCGACACCCCGGAGGGGACGGTGACCGGACCGGTCGGTTGCGGGCCGGGCCCGGCCTTCGGGCGCGGCTCGACGCGATCGCGCGACTGCCGGCCGTCGAGGCGTGGCCGCGCGGCGGCGTTGTCGATGACGACGCGCCGCTTGCGACCCCTGCTCGGGGCCTGACGTGGCCGGACGGGCCTGTTCGGACGATTTCCCTTGGAATCAGCCATGGTTGCCTGCTTCAGTGTAAAGACGCTCGAGGCCCGGTTCGACCCGAATTGGCCGACGCAGCGTCCGGGCGAAGGCTCTCCTTGAAAGCGCCCGCTCGTAGCACGAGAGGCGCCGGCACGTGTAGACGCCGCGCCCCGGCGCGCTCTGAGCAGGAGTCAGTACTCCCTCCGGGGCCACGAACCGCACGAGCTCGGCCTTCTCGGCCTTCCGCCCGCAACCGGCGCAGGTCCTGATGGGAGCCGACGTCACGCCGCGCTCGGCTCGTCCCCTTCGTCCAGCAGCGGCGCCGTCTCGTGGATTGGCTCGCTGGGCGCGTCCTGGATGACGTCGCTTCCGATGAGGATTTCCTCGGTTGCCGGGGCGTCCTCGGGGCCTGCGTCCGGCATGCCGCTCTCCACGGTGTCAGGCACCGGCTCCTCCTGCGCGGCCGCCACGACTTCGGGCTCCGGAATCGCATCGCCGCTCTCGTTGACCTCGCCCTCGACCTCGGGCCGCAACGCCGCGCCGCCGCCGCTCTCATCTGCCTCGGCGGCCACCTCGGTCTCGACGTCGGTGTCCGTCTCGTCGGGCTCCTCGCTGCGAACGGTGTCGATCGTCCGCACTTCCTCGCCCGCGGCCTCCCGCTGCGCCATCTCCTGGTGAGCGGGGATGCCGCAGAAGCGGGAGCCCGGCAGCGTCGTGTTCGGGCAGCGCTTGCCGTTGGCGAGCACCGCGACACAGCGGCCGGAGAAGTCGCCGCCTGCGCCCTCGTCGCCGACGAAGGCTGCTTCTGCCTCGGCCTGCGCGAACTCCTGGTCGGACTGGATGTCGACCTTCCAGCCGGTGAGGCGGGCGGCCAGGCGGGCGTTCAGGCCCTCCTTGCCGATCGCCAGCGCCAGCTGGTCCTCCGGCACGACGACCGTCGCCTCCTTGGTGTCGTCGTCGACGAAGACCTCGCGCACGCGCGCAGGCGACAGCGCCTTGGCGATGAACCGCGCCGGCTCCGTGTTCCACGGGATGATGTCGATCTTCTCGCCGCGGAGCTCGGAGACGACCATGCGCACGCGTGAGCCTCGCGGCCCGACGCACGCGCCGACCGGGTCGACGCCCTGGGCGTGCGACTCGACGGCGATCTTGGAGCGATAGCCCGGCTCGCGGGCGACGCCGCGAATCTCGACGAGCCCGTCGGCGATCTCCGGCACCTCGAGCTCGAAGAGCGTGCGGATCAGCTCCGGGTCGCGGCGCGAGAGGATGACCTGCGGGCCCTTCGTGCCCGAGCGCACTTCGGTGATGACCGCCTTGATGCGGCTCCCCTGCTCGTAGCGCTCACCGTCGACCTGCTCGGAGCGCGGCAGCAGCGCCTCCACCTTGCCGAGATCGACGAGGACGTTGTTGCGGTCGCCGGCCTGCTGGACGATGCCGGTCACGACCTCGGTGACGCGGTCGACGTACTCCTCGTACATCATCTCGCGCTCGGCTTCGCGGATCCGCTGCAGGATGACCTGCTTGGCGGTCTGCGCCGCGATGCGGCCGAAGTCGTGCGGGGTGACGTCGGCGCGCTTGATCTGGTCCTCGGGCACGTCCGACCAGTCCACGTTCAGGTCGTCGTCGTTGATGAGCGTGTGGGAGCGCTCGCCGTTCTCGACCTCGAGCGCCTCGAGCTCGGTGATCGCGCGCTCGCGCGCCTCCTCGATCAGGCGCTCCTCGATGTCCGAGGGCAGCTCGACCGAGTAGACGCGGAAGTCACCCTCGTCGTCGAGCTCGACGGTCGCGTGGCGCGTCGCGCCAGGCGTCTTCTTGTATGCCGCTAGGAGGGCGTCCTCGAGCGCGGCGATCAACGTGTCGCCCTCGATGCCTTTCTCCTTCTCGATGACTCGAACGGCCTCGATGATCTCCCGGCTCATCTGCCTACCTCTCCTCGATCAGATTGCTCCGCACGATTGACTCGTACGGAATGTCAACTTGGTCCTCGCCCGCAGCGACGCTCAGGCTCCGCTCGCCGGCCGCTACGACCTCGCCACGGAAGCGCTTCTTGCCGCGGATCTCGGCGGAGGTCCTCACCGCGACCTGCCGGCCGACGGCCCGCTCGAAGTGCCGCGGCTCACGCAGCGGCGGCTCGGTTCCCGGAGACGAGACGTCGACCGAGAAACGGTCGAGGTAATCGCGCAGAACGTGCGTCACACGCTCACAGAGCGAGTGGTCGACGCCCTGCGGATGGTCGATGAAGACCGTGAAACGCTCCGGGCCGGTGAGCTCGACGGCGAGCACCTCGACTCCGGGCACGCTGCGCTCCACCCGAGGCGCAACCTCGCGGTACAGGGTCTTTTCCTTGTCATAAAGCGCTGTCATCTCAAAAAAAAGGGGCGCGGCGCGCCCATTTCGATACTGCTGAAATGTGGTGAATGCAGGATAGCAACGGAACGTCACCCCCGGCACAACCGCGGCCGTGACAATGCGTCGGTGGCACAGCCCGACCTTGCGGTTCAACTTGCCGAGTCGCGTTACGACGCTCCCGGCTTCGCAGCGACGTACGACCGCTACCGGCCTCGCCCTCCCGATGTGCTGCTCGACTTGCTCCCTCGGCTTGCCGGCGTGGGCCGGCCGCGCCTGGTCGTCGACCTCGGAAGCGGGACCGGCCTTTCGACGCGCGCCTGGGCCGACCGCGCCGAAGAGGTTGTCGGAATCGAGCCGAACGAGGCCATGCGCACGGCCGCACTGGGTGCCACGCCAGCCGCGAACGTGCGCTACGCCGGAGGGTCGTCGTACGAGACAGGGCTCCCCGACTCGTGTGCCGATGTAGTCACGTGCGCGCAGTCCCTGCAGTGGATGGAGCCCGAGCCGACGTTTGCCGAGATCGCAAGGATCCTGCGGCGCGGCGGGGTCTTCTGCGCCTACGAGTACTACGGTCTGCTGACCGGTAGCTGGGAGCCAGAAGAGGCGCTCGCGGCGACCATGGCCTCCGCGAGCCGAATTCGGGCCGAGCGTGGGCTGGTCAAGCACAGCCGACGCTTCCCGCCGTCGGCCGAGCGGCTCGAGTCGAGCGGTGTCTTTCGCAGCGTTCGCGAGCTTTCGCTCCACAGCGTCGAGCGAGGAGACGGCGAGCGGCTCGTCGGCTTCGCACTCGCGCTCGGAACAGTGCGGAGGCCTCTCGACGAGGGCGTGTCCGAGGAGGAACTGGGGCTCGACCGTCTCCGCCACCACGCCTCGAAGCTGCCCGAGGGGCCCTGGCTCTGGGAGTACCGAGCCTGGCTCGGGCTTCGCTAGTGCGCGGTGCTCAACAGTCGAGAATGATCGTGATGGTTTTCCGTAGAGAATCCCCAGCAAAACTGCTACTTTGGTCGGTGGCTAACCGCCTAGTTCCAACGCTATGCGTCGCAGCAGCTCCGCCATCGCTGTCGGCGCCGTTGCGGCCGCGGTGCTGGCAGCCGCCGCCGTCGCTCCTGCGTCGGCAGAGGCTAATGCGTCCCGATCCCTGTACGTGAACGGCAGCTACGTCGCATCCCCGATGTTTGGCCCGTTCGCGCTCCGCGCAGGCCCCGACTCGGCCCGTGTGCTTGCCCGGGTCCGCAAACGCACGCTATTCGGCAGCCCGACCCGGCTTGCCGTCGTCGGAGAGAAGGGCGACTGGCTGGCAGTGATCTCCGCCACACTCGGCAACCGCGTCCGCGGCTATGTGCGACGCACCCAGGTGCGCCTCACACACGACCCGTATTCCCTCGAAGTCGACCGCTCATTGCGGCTACTCACCGTCTGGCGCATGGGCGTCCGGCTGCGTCGCGTACGGGTCGCGATCGGAACACCGGCCACGCCGACCCCGATCGGCCGCTTCTCGATCACCGACAAGCTCTCGGATTTTTGGCCGTCCCTCTACGGCTGCTGCAGTCTCGCGCTCTCCGGAAGGCAGACGCAGCTTTCTCCGGGCTGGCGCGGCGGCGATCGGTTGGCGATCCACGCCGGCGGTGGCATCGGCGCTTCCGTATCTGGGGGTTGCCTACGCGCGGGCGAGGCTGATATGCGCTACATGATGGCGCGGCTGCCGCTCGGCACGCAGGTCGTGATCCACTCTTGACCCCCTAGCCTCGACAGGGACGTCGCGTTCATGAAGCGTCTCGCAGACCGCTCGTAAAGCAGCTCCGAAACCTCCGGTCGCGCCGCTCGGGAGAAGTCGGGCCGGATTCCCTTCTTACGTTTGCTATCGGTGATGCAAGGGAAGGCGTCGACGGACGGGGTCTACCCCGGCCTACATGGGCTTCGAGGCGTTCCTCAGGCCGATTTCGTGGCTGTGAAGCAAAACTGCGTGGTCGCGAAGTAGAACTCGTCTCGTTCCATCAGCTCGCGCTGCTCCGCGCCCCACGCTTCGGCTTCCACCTCGCCGATGCCTTGCCTGCCCGCGACGAACGTCGCGATGAACGGCACGAGCGCCGCTCCGAATCTCTCCGGATCACGTCCGCTCGTAGCGAACGCGTGCGCCTCCACGCCTACGCCCTCGAATCCAGCTGAGCGTAGCTGCACGCCGAGCGTTCGCGGCAGCGACGGGTCGGCGAGGTGCTCGTCCCAGGCTCGCAGCACGCGCCTGGTCAGAGCGCTGTCTCGCGAGTGAATCGACACCGTCGCCCAGTCCACGTCCCAGACGACTGCACGTCCGCCCGGTCGAAGGGCCCGGTGCAGTTCTGCGAGAGCTGCATCCACGTCCGGGATGTACTCGAGAACCTGCACGCAGACCGCGCCGTCGAATGTCCCGCTCTCGACCGGGAGCGCTGTGGCCTCTCCTTCGACGAGCCCGACGTTTTCGCGGCCAGCGCAGCGGGCACTTGCAAGCTGAAGCATCGCGGCGCTGCTGTCCACGCCCAGTACGGAACCGGACGAACCAACGCTTTCCGAGAGCTCAAGACAATAGAAGCCCGGCCCACAGCCAACATCGAGGATTCGCTCATTCCGGACTGCCCCGAGTGCCTCGCGAACCAGCTCGCGACGATACACAGCATCGCGAATGAGGTAGAGGGCCTCGATCCGCCTGGCGGCGTCGGCGTCGAATTGCAACTGGGGCGCACTCACGGCGAACTCCCTGTCCGGTCCTAATTGACGTCGAGGATGATCGTTACAGGTCCGTCGTTCACGAGTGAGAGCTCCATCCTCGCGCCGAACACACCGGTCCGCACCGGGACGCCTAGCTCCCGCAGCGCCTCGCAGAAGCGCTCGTAGAGGGGCTCGGCAACTTCTCGGGGGGCGGCCTGCGAGAAGTCCGGTCGAGTTCCCTTCTGGCGCTTGCTATCGGCGATGAGCGTGAACTGGCTGACGACGAGGACGGCGCCTTCGACGTCCTGGACGCTGTGGTCGAACTTGCCCTCCTCGTTCTCGAAGATCCGCAGGCGCGCCACCTTTCCGGCCAGCCGTTCCGCAGCTGCCGACTCGTCATCGCGGGTCACGCCGAGCAGCACGCAGAGCCCGCGACCGATCTCGCCCACCACCTGGTCGTCCACGCGCACTCGCGCCTCCGACACGCGCTGCACGACCGCGCGCACGGCCTACGACAGGTCGCGGATGCGGGACGTGTAGCGCTCTTTGCCCGGCACGAGCGCGGCCGCCAGCTTGTAGTGCCCGTTGGCCTCGGCGTCCTTGCCCTGCTTCTCGAGGGCGCGCCCGAGCCCGTAGTGGGCGTAGTCGTCGGTGGGCGCGAGCTCGAGCATGGCGCGGAACTCCGACTCGGCTTCCCCGTAGCGCTGCAGGCGGAAGTACGCGATCCCGAGCCTCTCGCGGATCGAGGCCTTGTCGGGCTCGAGCCGCTTGGCCTTCTCCAGCGACACCGTCGACTGGGCAGCCATGCCCTTCTTCAGCTGCTCGCTGCCTTTCTGGAAGAGATCGTAGGCCTCAGTCATCGTCTCCAAGATAGAGAAAGTTGTGCCGTACGAGATCGGCCGGCTCGGTCAGGTCCCGCGTCGGCCCGATCTCCACTCCAAGCACTGTCGTGCCCGCGTCGATCGCCCGCTGAAACGCGCCGGCTAGCTCGAACGGAGGGCCAGGCAGGCCAGCGAGATGCTCCGCGATTTCCGGCGTCAGCACCCACAAGGGCGCGGCGAAATGCTCGCCCGCGCTCGGCACTCGCCGAACCCGTCCGTCTTCGAGCTCCAGGGCGGCTCCCGGAGGGCTCCTGCGCCAGGCGATCGCGGCCTGGGCGCTCGCAGCAAGCCTCGCGACGTCTCCGGGCGCGTAGACGGTGTCGGCGGCCGAGACGAGACACGGCGGCACCGCACCTGCCGCGAGCGCCCGCGAGACGGCATCGGCGGAGCCGAGCGGCTCGGGCTGCCGGACGAAGTGGATCTCGAGGCCAGGTTCGCAACCTGTGACGAGCTCCTCGACCTGCTCGGCCAGGTAGCCCGTTACCACCCAGGCCCGCTCGCACCCGGCCCCGGCGAGCTCGTGCAGGAGCGTGGCGATGACCGGCCGGCCGTCGATGGGCAGCACGGGCTTCGGCCAACGCTCGGTGATGGGCCGGAGGCGACGGCCTTCCCCGGCCGCCATCACGATCGCCTCCACGAGCTAACGAGCGAGGAGCGAGCGAACGGAGAACGCGCCGCGCAACCGCTCGCCGGCCGACAGCGACCGGCGCAGGCGCCGCCGGACGAGGCGCAGCTCACCCCGAGCCCGCTTCGCTGCCGCGGCGGCCGCCGAGGCCGGGCCGAACCGGGCGAGGCCGAGCGACTCGACGAGTCGCCGCGCATCGACTCCGGTCGTGGCGGCGACGAGCTCTCGCAACTCGTCGAGAGTCGCGGAGGACGGCACGTCAACTCTCTGATCGGCCAGGAAGTCCACGAGCTCCTGCCGGTACGCGCCGGCCAGGCGGCGTGGGTCACGGGTGAGATACCGGCTCCGCCGCAGCACCAGCTTCCCCAGGACGAGCGCGAGCGCGAGGCCGAGGAGCACGAGCACGACGATCGCCCCGCGGCTGATGCCGCCTCCTCCCCCGCCCTGGTCGCCGCTCGCACGGAGGTCGCGCGGAGTCGCGCCGGAGCTCGTGTCCTGGCCGCGGGCGAGTTGGAAGCGAAGGATCGACTCGGCGGCCAGGGCGCTGGCCGTCAGGACGGCCTGCGCTCCCGGCGCATCGAACGAGAACGAGGACGCGCTGTATGGCCCGCTGAGATTGCCGCGGCCGGGAGTCGGATCGAAGGGCAACCAACCGTAGCCCTTGAACCAGACCTCGACCCACGTGTGGGCGTTCCGGTCGCTGACGTTCCAGACGCGGCGCTCGCGATCGTAGATCCCGCTCGTGAACCCGGCGGCGACACGTGACGGGATCCCGAGATACCGGAGCATGAGGGCCATCGCGCCCGCGTAGTGCTGGCAATAGCCGGTCTTGGACCGCTCAAGGAAGAAGACGAGCGGCGGTGTGCCCGGCGGCGCTTTCGGAGGGCTCTCGTCGTAGGTGAACCCGCCGCCGGTCCGGAACCAGGCCTCGAGGGCGACCGTCGCCGCGTAGGGGTTGCGCGCGCTACCGGCGATTCGGATAGCCCGGTCGTAGAGCGGCTGATAGCCCCTGAGGGTCCGATCGAACGCAAAGGTCTCGTTCGCCCACTGCTCCCGGCCGGGATCGCCGAAGAGCGGAGTCAGAATCCCCCGCTCCACGGTCCGGTAGTAGCCCTCTTCGGAGATGAGAGACGGGTAATCGGCCGGAGACCTGGCGAGCGCACTCGGCTTCGGGCGGGGCGCGAAGCCCCAGGCCGTGTACTCGTCGCCCCTGGCCAGCATTCGCGTCACGTAAGCCACAGCGCCGGAGGCGTACTGAATGTTCGGGAGGCCGCGCGTGTCGTATCCGATCGGCACGCTCGGGCCGACGAGGTGCCGGTCGCGGAGCGCCTCCACGCTCACGTCGGCGCGCGTCCACTTCCCCCTGTCCTCCGCGCCGGAAGGCATGAGCGCGAGCTCTTCGGTCGAGAAGTCCGAGCGCCTATCGTCCTCCGGCGGATAGGCGGCCGTCAGGTCTTCGTCCCAGTGGTCTTCGGCGAAGGAGTCGAGCGTCGTGGCGCGCCAGTAGCTGGCCCTCGACGAGCCGCGAACCTGGAGCACGCGCGTCCGCTTGTTCGGGAATTTGATGCCGTCGTAGTCGGCGCGCCAGACGTAGGAGACGCCGACCGGCGCATCGGGCTTGTTGTAGAAGTCCCAGCTCTGCCAGTCGACGAACTGGCTCTTCGCTACGGCACCGGAGGCCGAGAGCGTGAGCGCCAGTACGACCACGGCGCCTCCGGCGAGGACCTGCGAGCGCAGCTTCAGCGGTCCCGGGCGCACCGCGGCGAGCAGCACCAGGCCCGTTGCGAGGATCAGCAGGCCGCGCGCGAGCTCGTTGTCGCCCGGCAGCATCGTCGCGGGCCACCCCGCGCCGAGGAGCAGGGCGGCCAGCGCCAAGGGCGGCTTGCGAGCCGCGACGGCCAGAGCGCCGGCCAGCGAGAAGGCGAAGACGGCCATCAGAACAGTGCCGTGCATGAAGGGCTGCCCGATGCCCTCGAACGGCACGGTCACGTCGTAGAAGCTGAGAAAGCCCTCCCACGTGCGGGACGCGAAGGAGGCCACGATGTCGCGGTCGTCGAACGGCAACGCCCAGCGCAGCGGCACGTCGAGGGCGACGGAGCCGGCGACCAGGGTCGCGATTGCCACCGCCACGATTCGCAAGCGACCGCGCACGAGGGCGGGCGCAACAGCCAGGGACGCGACGACCAGCAGCTCGCCCAGTCCCGGCCGCGGCTGCTCGAGCCTGGCCCAACTCGACGCGACGATCGCAGCCAGCGCTCCCGCCAGCAATGCCGTCCTAACCATGCGCGGCCGCCCTCTCGGACAGAGCCGACAGCTTCGCCCGCAGGTCGTCTCCCGGTTGGAGCACGGTGAGCGGAACCCCTGTCACGCTGAGGCGAAGCAGGAGCGGGTCGCGCAGCGCCTCCCGGCCGGCGTGCACCAGCACGAGTGAGGCGGGCCGGTACGCAAGCGTTCGCTCCACGAGCGCGTCGGCCAGCCGGGGCGACAACGCAGCCGTCACGACGACGAGCTCGACCGCCTGCGCCGCCGGCGAAGAGTCGCGTGCGAGGAACGCCTCCACGCGTTCCGTGCCGGTCGGCTCGACCGCTGCCAGGAGCTCGCGGGCGAGCTCCCACTCGCCGTCGAACGACGTGACCCGCCTGTACTCCGGAGGGCTCGTCGTCACTGCCAGCAGCGCGCGCCTGCCTCGCAACGCATGGACGCGCAGGATCGAGCCTGCAGCCCGCACCTGGACGTCGAAGTTGTCCGCCACCGCGGTGCCGGCGTCGGCGTCGAGCAGCACGGCCACCTCGTCGTGCGGGGTGTCCTCGAGCTCCTTGACCATCAGGCGTCCCCGTCGCGCGGTCGTCTTCCAGTGCACCTTCCGCAACGACTCGCCCTCCTGGTAGTCGCGCACGCTGTGCAGGTCGAAGCCGCTCGTTCGGCGCATGAGGAGCCGGCCGCCCTCCTGTGCCGCGCCGCCCGCCTCCGAGAACAGCCGGTCGACCTCGACGAGGCGCGGGTAGACGAGCAGCGTCGCCTCGCCGCTGGCCTCGGATTCGGCGCGGAAGAGCCCGAATGGATCCTCGAAGACCGTGCGCGCGCCCTCGAAAGCGGTAGCGGCCCCGTGCGACCTGCGGAAGCACGTACTGCCCGAGCAGTGCTCCTCCGTGACGGCCGAGCCGAACGCGTCGCTCGCCGAGCCGGTCGACCACGTCCACGGCGTCGAGCGATCTGGGGGCCGGCGGCCGAACGGTCGCCTCCAGCAGAACCGGCACGTCGTCTCCCTCCAGGTGCTCGGCGGCGCCAAGGCCGCGCCGCAGCGTGATCGGACGCCGGAGGACCAACACCCAAACCCAGCCCAGGCCGACCACGAGCGCGAGCCCGAGAGCCGCCGGGTAGAGGGCGCGCGTGCCGAACGCCCAGGCCGCCAGGTACGTGGCCGCGGCGAGCACGGCGACTGCCTGGCCGCGGTCGGTCACGTCGGGACGGGGGTGCGCTCTACAGCTTCCCGGACGAGCGCTTCGGACGGCGTGCCGCCTGCCCGCGCTTCCGGGCCGAGGATCAACCGGTGCGAAAGCACGGGAACGGCCAGAGCCTTGACATCGTCCGGCAGCACGTAGTCGCGTCCCTCCGCCAGTGCGGTGGCCTTGGCGACGCGGAGCAGCGCGATTCCGGCCCGCGGGCTTGCGCCGAGATAGAGACGCGCGTCGGCGCGGGTCTGGCCGACCAGGTCGACCACGTAGCGATGAATGCTGTCCTCGACGTACACGGCCATTGCCTGTTCGATCACTCGTGTGATCCCCGTCGCGTCGGTGACCGGCTCGAGATCCTCGAGCGGCGGCCGGCTCGTCTGCTCGGCCAGCATGCGAGCCTCCTCCGCCGGAGCGGGGTAGCCGATCGAGACGCGCATCGTGAACCGGTCGAGCTGCGCCTCCGGCAGCGGGTACGTGCCCTCGTACTCGATCGGGTTCTGCGTGGCGATGACCATGAAGGGCCGTCCGAGCGCGTAGCTGACGCCGTCGATCGTGACCTGGTTCTCCTGCATGCACTCGAGGAGCGCGGCCTGGGTCTTCGGCGGCGCGCGGTTGATCTCGTCGCCCAGCACGAGGTTGGCGAAGACCGGCCCGGGGCGAAACTCGAACTCGTTCGAGCGCTGGTTGAAGACGTTGACGCCGGTCACGTCGGACGGGAGCAGGTCCGGAGTGAACTGGACGCGCGAGAAGGAGCAGTCGACGGAGCGGGCGATCGCCTTGGCGAGCATCGTCTTCCCCACTCCGGGGAAGTCCTCGATGATCAGGTGCCCCTCGCTGATGAGGCAGAGCACGCAGAGGCGAAGCGTCTCGGCCGGAGCGTGGACGACACGGCCGAGGTTCTCGGCCACGCGGCGGATCACCTCGCCGGAGGCTTGACTGTCCTGACTGACTTCGGTGCGGGGCCGGTCAGCCACGGACGAGCGCCTCCACCTCGTCGAGGATCTCCGCTGCGACGCGCGACTTGGGCGCCTTGGCGACGCGTCGCTCGCCGCTTCGTCCCACGATCACGACTTCGTTGTCCAGGGCGTCAAAGCCGATGTCGTCGCGGGACACATCGTTGTAGACGACGAGGTCGACGCCTTTGTCGGTGAGCATCCGGCGCTTGCTCTCGAGCCCGGCCTCGCCCTCCCCCGCTCCGAAGGCGACGAGGATCTGCCCGTTCGCCCGCAGGCCGGCGAGCCCTGCGATGACGTCGATCGTCGGCTCGAGATCGATCGGCCACGGTCGCTCGTCCTTCGGGCGCTTGCTCTCGAGCACCTCGGCAGGCCGGTAGTCGGCGACCGCTGCTGCCATCAGGACGACATCGGCGGCCTCGGCGCGGGTTCCGACCTCACGCTCGACGTCGGCGGCGGTTGGGGCCTCGACGACTTCCACGCCCCGAGGAGCCGCCACTTCGAGATTGGACGCGACGAGCGTGACCTCGGCTCCGCGGCGGCGCGCCTCCGCGGCGAGCTCCACGCCCATCCGGCCCGACGAGCGGTTGCCGATGAAGCGGACGCTGTCGAGCGGCTCGCGTGTCCCGCCGGCCGTGACGAGGACGAGACGCCCCTCGAGCGATCCGGTTTGTGCGCCCTGGAGGAGCTCCTCGCAGCGTTCGAAGATCTCTTCGGGCTCGGACATGCGCCCCATTCCGGTCTCGCCCTCGGCCAGCGCACCTTCCGCCGGGCCGACGAACTCGACGCCTCGGGCTCGAAGCGTCTCGACGTTCGCCTGCGTGGCCGGGTGCTCCCACATCCGGGTATTCATGGCCGGCGCGATCAGAACAGGGCCGGTATGTGCGAGCGCAGCCTCGGTGAGCACGTCGTCGGCCAGCCCGTAGGCGAGCTTGGCCAGCGTGTTCGCGGTCAGCGGGGCGATCACGAGCAGATCCGCGTGCGTGAGGTGCGGATAGGGATCGTCCTCGACCGAATGGTGCGTCAAGGCGGCGAACGTCTCCTTGGTGACGAAGCGCTCGGCGCCATGGGTCACCAGGGGGAAGACCTCGTACCCGGCCAGCACGAGACGCCGGGCGAGCTCGCAGGCCTTGTAGGCGGCAATCCCGCCCGTCACGCCGAGGAGGACGCGAGCCATCGAGCGCCCGCGGTTACTTGTACTTGTACTTGATCTTGCCCTCGGCGACTTCCTCGAGGGCCATCGTCAAATAGTTCTTCGACCGCGATTCGACGAGCGGCGGTGGGTTCTCGTCGAAAGTCCCTTCACCCAGCTGGTGGTGGTAGTTGTTGATCTGCCGGGCACGCTTCGCAGCGACGATCACGAGCGCGTAGCGCTCGGGGACGTTTTCGAGGAGCTGATCGATGCGTGGGGAAATCACGGCTGGGGAATGGTACCTGCGGCGGCGAGTTTCCCGCGGACGATCGCCTCGAGCTCAGCGACCGCGCGCTGTAAATCGTCGTTGACGACGAGAAAATCGAAGTCGTCGGCCTCGTCCAGCTGGGCGCGCGCAACGTCCAGGCGTTCCTCGATTTCGACCTCGCCCTCGGTCGCACGCTCGCGAAGGCGCCGTTCGTTCTCCTCGAAGGTCGGGGCCCGCACGAACACCGTGACCGCTCCTGGGACACGCTTGCGCACCCGCCGAGCCCCTTCCGTCTCGAGGTCGAGGAGCGGTATGCGGCCGGCCTCCTGAATCCTGTCGATCTCAGAGTGCAGCGTTCCGGAGCGAGGGCCCCACTTCAGGTCGACCCACTCCAGGAACTCCCCGCGGTCGATCTTCTCGGCGAACTCGTCTTCGGAGATGAACCAGTACTCGCGGCCGTCCACCTCTCCTGGCCGCATCTCTCGGGTCGTCGCCGACACGGCGAGCTCGAGATCCGGTATGCGCTCGAGCAATGCCCGTTCCAGTGTCCCTTTCCCGGCGCCAGAGGTGCCGGTGATGACGAAGACTGGCTGGATGTCGCTAGCGGTTGAAGAGCCCAATGAGCTCAGAGCGCTGGCGGTCCGAGAGCCCTCCGACCGTCTTCGACTGGCTGATCCGGGCCTGGTTCAGGAACCGCGCCGCCTTGACCCGCCCGAACTTGGGGACCGCCATCAGCATGTCGAACACCTTCGCGGTCGCGACGTACTCGGGGGGATTGGTCAGGATCTTTTCGATCTTGGCGCGACCCGTTTTCAGGTCCTTCTTCAGCTGCGCCCGCTTGACGCGGATGTCGTTCGCCCTCTTCAGGGCCTCCATCCGTTGGTCTCGGGATCGCGCGGGCGCCTGCGCCTGAGTCTTCGTTGCCGCCACGGCGCGAGATACTAGTCACCCTGAGAGAGCCTTGCAATGCTTCTGTTTTGGGCGCTAATCCCGGTTTTTTCTGATCAGACAACAGAGCGCCCGCCGCGCGATGCGCAATGCCGCGCGCATCGTCCGGTTGCTCCAAGCCCCGAGCCGCTAGCTCGGCCGTGAGCTCTGCTCGAACCCGAGCGGGAGCGTCGGGGTCGGCAAAGAAAACCGTCCCCAACGCAACCGCGCTCGCTCCTGCGGCGATGAATTCGAAGGCATCACGACCGGTGAAAACCCCTCCCATGCCGACGATCGGCAGGCCGGTCGCGCGGTAGCAACGGAAGACGGCCGCGAGCGCGATCGGCTTCAGAGCCGGTCCGGAGTAGCCGCCCGTCTCGGTGCCGAGGATCGGCTCGAGACTGTTCGCGTCGAGCGCGAGCCCCCGGATCGTGTTCACGAGCGACAGCCCGTCGGCGCCTGCGGCCTGCACGGCAAGCGCGACCTCGCCGACGTCCGAGGCCGCCGGCGATAGCTTCGCGTAGAGCGGTTTCTGCGTCTTGACACGGGCGGCCGCGACGATCTCGGCGGCGCTCTCGGGCGCTTCGTCGACGTTCGGGCACGAGAGGTTGAGCTCGATCGTCGTCACCTCGTCACGCTCGTCGAGAGCGGCGCACAGCTCCGCGTAGTCGGTCGCGGCGAACCCCCCGACGGAGACCCAGATGGGCACGCCCAGCTCGGCCAGTCGCGGAAGCTTCTCGGCCAGGAGCGCCTCGATGCCCGGGTTCTCGAGCCCGATCGAGTTGAGCATCCCGTGCTCGGTCTCGGCGAAGCGCACGGGCCGGTTGCCCTGACGCGGCTGCGGCGTCACCGTCTTGGTCACGAACGCGTCGAGCGACTTGCGCGACTTCGGGCGCCTCGAGGGCGTCCAGGCAGCCGGAGGCGTTGAGGATCATGCGGCCTCCAGGACTGGGCCTTCGACGCAGAGACGCTTCAGGACGCCGTCGATCTCCACCGAGCATCCGTAGCACGCGCCGTAGCCGCACGCCATCGGCGCCTCCCACGCCAGTTGCGCGGCCGGCGCCAGGGCTCGAACGGCCTCGAGCATCGGTTCCGGGCCGCACGCGAGGACGTCGTGGCCCTCGACGAGCTCGGCCAGCGGCTCGGTGACGTACGTCGGCTCGACGACGACACCGGCGTTCGGCAGCAGGACAGCGGCTTCGGCGTGCCGCTCGCTGCGGAAGCCGAGCAGCACCGGCGGATCGCCCAGCGTCTCGGCCAGGTACGGGAGCGGCGCGACCCCGATCCCGCCGCCGACGAGAAGCGGCCGCTCCACGTCGAGTCGGAACCCGTTCCCGAGCGGCCCGAAGACGTGGAGGTGCTCGCCCGCCTCGACCTCGCAGAGCGCCCGTGTTCCGGGCCCGATGGCTTCGAGCAGGAAGCCAAGCTCCCCTGCCGGGGCCGTGCAGAGGCTCATCGGCCTCGGTAGGAGGCGTCCAGGCGCCTCGACCATGAAGAACTGCCCCGGCACGCCGGGCTCGAGGCTCCCACGCTCGAGGCGGAGCAGCGTGTAGGGACCGACCCCCTCGCTGGCGAGGACCCTAAGCCGAGCGCGGCTGCGCACTGATGCGCTCCTGCAGCGATACGGCGAGGTCGCCCTGCGCTTCCGCGATTGCGCGAACGGCCGCTCGCGCCCCTGCAATCGTCGTGATGCACGGGACTCGCGCGGTGAGCGCCGCCTCGCGGATCAGATAGCCGTCGGAGCGGGCGCCTGAGCCGCCGAAGGGCGTGTTCACGACGAGGGCGCAGTGGCCGCGGCGGACGAGGTCGACGACGGTCGCCCCCTCCCCCTCCTCGGTCACCTTGCGCACGTGCTCGACGCCGATTCCGGCTCCCGCGAGCGTGTGAGCGGTCCCGGCCGTGGCGACGAGGCGGAAGCCGAGGCGCGACAGGGAGCGGGCGATCTCGATCACCGCCGGCTTGTCGGCGTCGCGAACGGAGAGGAACGCGGTCCCTTCGCTGGGCAGCGGCCTCCCCGCGGCACGCTCGGCCTTGGCGAGAGCGGTCGGCAGGTCGGCTGCACTCGCCATGACCTCGCCCGTCGAGCGCATCTCGGGCCCGAGCACGGGGTCGGCCCCGGGAAAGCGAGCGAACGGCAAGACAGCAGCTTTGACACAGAATTGTTCCGGGGACTGTCCCCTGGGCAGGGCCAGGTCGGACAGGGGCGTGCCCGCCGCTAGCCGGCAGGCCGCTTCGACGAGGTTGATTCCGATCGCCTTGCTGGCGAACGGCACCGTGCGCGAGGCGCGCGGGTTCGCCTCCAGGACGAAGAGCTCTCCGTCGGCCAGCGCGAGCTGGACGTTGACGAGGCCGACGACCCCGAGCGCTGGTGCCAGCCGAGCCACCGTCTCCTCGATCGCCTTCGCCGCAGCCCTGTCGAGCGACGGCGCAGGCAGGACGCAGGACGAGTCGCCCGAGTGCACGCCGGCCTCCTCGATGTGCTGCATGACAGCCGCGACGTAGGTCTCCCGACCGTCGCACAGCGCGTCGACGTCGATCTCGACCGCACCCTCGAGGAAGCGGTCGACGAGCACGCGCTCCCCGCTCGCAGCCGCCCGGGCGACGGCCTCCGGCTCGTAACAGACCTGCATGTTGCGGCCACCGAGCACGTAGGAGGGCCGGATCAGGACCGGGTAGCCGATCGCCTCCGCCACATAGGTCGCCAGCTCGGCCCCCTCGGCCATCGCCCACGGAGGGACGGCCACGTCGAGGTCGTCGCAGAGGGCGCCGAAGCGCTCCCGGTCCTCGGCCAGGTCGACCGCCTCGAACGGCGTGCCGAGAATGCGGAAACCCGCGTCCTCGAGGGCACGCGCGAGCTTGAGCGGGGTCTGACCCCCGAACTGGATGACGACGCCGTCGGGCAGCTCCCGCTCGCAGATCGCGAGCACCTCCTCGACGCCGAGGGGCTCGAAGTAGAGCCGGTCGGACGTGTCGTAGTCCGTCGAGACCGTCTCGGGGTTGCAGTTGACCATCACGGCCTCGTAGCCGAGCGCGCGGAACGACTGTGCCGCGTGGACGCAGCAGTAGTCGAACTCGATCCCCTGGCCGATGCGGTTCGGCCCGGAGCCGAGGATCACGACTCGCGGCTTGTCGCTCCTGGGCGATGCCTCTTCGGCCTCGCCCCAGGTCGAGTAGAAGTAGTTCGAGGCCGCTTCGACCTCGCCCGCGCAGGAGTCGACCCGGCGGTAGACCGGCTGCACGCCCCAGGCCCGCCGCTGTGCGCGGACGACTGCCTGGGTCACGCCGCAGCGCTCCGCCACGTCCGCAGTCCGAGATCCCCAGGCGCTTGAGAGCCAGCCAGTCGTCGGCGACGAGGTCGTGGACACTCTCGACCCGGGCCAGCGCGCCGGTGACGCGGTCGAGCTCGGCCTTGAACCACGGGTGCACCCCGTCCGGTACCGCGCTCAGCGTGGCCCATGGTGTCGCGGTTCCCGGGTCGAGCTCGCGGGAGCGCATGGCCTTCATGAAGGCCTCGGCGAAGGTGCGGCCGATGCCCATCGCCTCGCCGACCGACTTCATCTGGGTGCCCAACGTGGGGTCGGCGCCGGCGAACTTCTCGAAGGCGAAGCGCGGGAACTTGACGACCACGTAGTCGAGAGTCGGCTCGAAGCTGGCAGGGGTGGTGCCGGTGAGGTCGTTCGGGATCTCGTCCAGCGTGTAGCCGACCGCGAGCTTCGCGGCGACCTTGGCGATCGGATAGCCGGTCGCCTTCGACGCGAGGGCCGAGGAGCGCGACACGCGCGGGTTCATCTCGATCACGCGCAGCTCGCCGGTCCCGCGCTCGCGTGCGAACTGGATGTTCGCGCCGCCGGTCTCGACCCCGACGGCGCGCACGACTGCGAGCGTCGCGTCGCGCAGCTCCTGGTAGGCCTCGTCCGAAAGGGTCATCTGCGGCGCGACCGTGACCGAGTCGCCGGTGTGCACGCCCATCGGGTCGAGGTTCTCGATCGAGCAGACGATGACCGCGTTGTCGTTCCGGTCTCGCATGACCTCGAGCTCGAACTCGTCCCAGCCGAGCAGCGACTCCTCGACGAGCACCTGGCCGACCGGGCTCTCACGGAGTGCTCGGTCGAGCAGCTTTTCGAGCTCTTCGGGCGAGCGCGCCGTGCCCCCACCGTGGCCGCCGAGCGTGAAAGCCGGGCGGAGGATGACCGGGAACGTCAGCGATTCCGGAAGCTCGGTGGGCGACGTGACGATGGTCGACTCGGGCACCCGGAGGCCGGCGAGCTGCACGGTCTCGCGGAAGCGCTCTCGGTCCTCGGCGCGGCGGATGACGTCGATCGGGGCGCCGATCAGCTCGACGCCGAGATCGGCCAGCGTGCCCGACTCGGCCAGCTCGACGGCCAGGTTCAGCGCTGTCTGGCCACCCATCGTCGGCAGCAGCGCGTCGGGGCGCTCACGGCGCAGGACGTCGGCAACGCCGTCGAAGTCCAGCGGCTCGATGTACGTCCGGTCGGCGAACCCGGGGTCGGTCATGATCGTCGCCGGGTTCGAGTTGACGACGATCGTCCGGAACCCGTCCTCGCGCAGCACCTTCAGCGCCTGGCAGCCCGAGTAGTCGAACTCGCAGGCCTGGCCGATGACGATCGGGCCGGAGCCGATCAGGCAGATGGACTCGAGGTCAAGCCGCCTTGGCAAGGCCCACCTCCTGGACGAAGTCATCGAGGATCCGCCAGGCGTCGTGAGGGCCCGGGCCGGCCTCGGGGTGGAACTGGACGGAGCGCGCGCCGAGGCTCGGGTAGTCGAGGCCCTCGACGGTTCCGTCGTACAGCGAGACGTAGGTCGCCTCGCGCTCCTCGCTAGGCGCCACCGCGAAGCCGTGGTTCTGGCTCGTGACGAGGACGCGGCCGGATGCGCGCTCCACGACCGGGTGGTTCGCGCCGCGGTGCCCGAACGGGAGCTTGAACGTCTTGTGCCCGGTCGCGAGGGCCAGGAGCTGGTGTCCGAGGCAGATACCGAGCACCGCCGTTCGCCCCAGCAGCGCCTCGATCGTCTTCACCTGAGCCTCGAGCGGCTCGGGGTCGCCGGGGCCGTTCGAGAGGAGCACCCCGTCATGGCGGGCGAGCTCGTCGGCGTCGGCGTCGTGCGGGTAGACGGTGACCGCCGCGCCCTTCCAGGCGAGCCGGTTCAGGATCGAGACCTTGCAGCCGTAGTCGACGACGGCGATGTGGGCCGCGCCGGTATCGGAGAAGACATACGGCTCGGCTGTGGAGACCTCGGCGGCGAGCGCGCGGCCCGCCATCGGAGGTTGAGCGCGCACCTGCTTCGAGCACGGTGTCGAGTGCAGCCTCGCCCGAGACTGCAGCGGCCCGCATCGCGCCCGCCTGGCGCAGGTGCAAGACCAGCGATCGAGTGTCGATTCCGGACAGGGCCACGAGCCCGTGGCCGCTCAGCCAGTCCGTCCAGTCGGGGCCGCGCGCCTCGCGCATGACGACTGCCCGTGCGTGCGTGCGGACGGATTCGGAGCGCCAGCGTGCGACGCCGTAGTTCCCGATCATCGGCGCGGTGAAGCAGACGACCTGCTCCGCGTAGCTGGGATCCGTCACGACCTCCTGGTAGCCGGTCATCGCGGTCGTGAAGACGGCCTCGCCGTACGCCACCCCTTCCGCCCCGACCGACTGGCCGCGGAAGACCGTGCCGTCCTCGAGCGCCAGGAACCCGCTCATGCCTCGTGCACCAGCCGGCCGGCGGCGATCGTGGCGCGGACGCGGCCCTTGAGGGTCTGGCCGAGCAGCCAGGAGTTCGTCGAGCGGGAACGGAAGCCGTTCTCGGTCACCTGCCAGCTCGCATCCGGATCGAGGAGCACGAGATTCGCCTGCGCGCCGACTGCGACGCTAGGAGCCTCGAGCCCGTAGGCGCGGGCGGGCCCCGTCGACATGCGCTCGAGCAGGGTCCCGAGCTCCAGCAAGCCCGGCTCGACGAGATGTGTGTAGAGCGCTGAAAACGCGGTCTCGAGGCCGGTGACGCCGAACGGAGCAGCCTCGAACGGCACGTCCTTCTCGTGCCGCGCGTGTGGCGCGTGGTCGGTCGCGACGCAGGAGATCGTTCCGTCGCGGAGCGCTTCGATCAGCGCCTGCCGGTCGTGATCGCCCCCGAGCGGCGGGTTCATCTTCACGTTCGGGTCGAGCGAGCGCACGGCCTCGTCCGTGAGCACGAGGTGGTGCGGAGTGACCTCGGCGGTTGCCGCGATCCCGTCCGCCTGGGCGCGGCGGAGAGCCTCGACCGACTCGTGCGCCGACAGGTGCATGAGGTGCAGCGAACGGCCCTCGTACTCGGCGAGCGCCAGGTCGCGCTCCACCATCACGCTCTCGGCGATCGACGGCCAGCCGCCGATCCCCAGCTCGGCCGAGACCGTTCCCTCGTGCATGTGGCCGCCATGGGAGAGCGTCGGGTCCTCGCAGTGGACGGCCAGCGGCCTGTCGGTGATCGAGGAGTACTGCAGCGCGCGCCACATCAGCGCCGTCGCCACCACGGGGCGGCCGTCGTCCGTGAAGCCGACAGCGCCTTCGTCCGCGAGCTCGGCCATCTCGGTGAGCTCGGTGCCGGCCTGACCCTTGGAGATGGCGGCGAGGAAGCCGACCGCGACCTCCGCGTCGGCCCTCGCCTGCTCGGCCAGCGCGCCGAGGACCGCGGCCGAGTCGACGACCGGCTCCGTGTTCGGCATCGCGAGGATCGCGCAGTAGCCGCCTGCCGCGGCCGCCTGCGTGCCGCTGGCGATCGTCTCCTCGTCCTCGCGCCCCGGAGTCCGGAGGTGGACGTGCGGGTCGACGAAGGCCGGCGCCAGCACGAGCCCGGCCCCGTCGAGCACACGGTGTCCGTTGACGGGCAGGCTCGAGCCCAGCTCGGCGATCGTGCCGCGCGTCGATCTTCACGTCGACCTGCGTGTCGATGCCCTCGGCGGGGTCGAGGACGCGGGCGCCGCGGATGACGAGGCTCTGCTGCGGTGCGTCCTTCACGAAGAGCTTCGGCATCACGCCACCTCCACCGGGAGCTCGGCCTTGACCGCCGCCGGGCCGGTCGTCAGTAGGTCGTAGAGCACCGCCATCCGGACGACGAGCCCCGCGCGAACCTGCGTCTCGATGAGGGCATCGCCTGCGTCGGCGACCCGCGGGTCGATCTCGACGCCGCGGTTCATCGGGCCCGGATGCATGACCTTCTGTCCCGGGCGCAGCCGTTCGGGCGTCACGCCCCAGCGGGCCGTGTACTCGCGGAGGCTGGGGACGTAGTTGGCGCCCTCCTGCATGCGCTCCTGCTGCATGCGCAGGACGTAGACCACGTCGGCGGCGGCGATCGCCTCGATGTCCGTCGTCGTCTCGCAGCCCATGGCCTCGATCCCGCGCGGAAGCAGGGGCGGCGGCCCGACGAGGGTGACATGCGCGCCGAGCAGCGCCAGTGCCTGGATGTTCGAGCGCGCGACCCGCGAGTGCAGGACGTCGCCGACGATGGCGACGTGCAGGCCCTCGATGCGGCCGAAGGACTCCTGGATCGTGTAGAGGTCGAGCAGGGCCTGCGTCGGGTGCTGGTGCTTGCCGTCGCCCGCGTTCACGATGCGAGCCTCGGTGACCCGCGAGACGAGCTGCGGCGCGCCGATGTGCGGGTGGCGCAGGACGATCACGTCCGGGTCGTAGGCGCCGAGCGTGATCGCCGTGTCCTTCAGCGACTCGCCCTTGTCGACCGCCGAGCCGCTCGCCTTGATCGACATCGTGTCGGCGGAGAGCCGCTTGGCGGCGAGCTCGAAGCTCGACGACGTTCGCGTGGAGGACTCGTAGAAGACGTTGACGACGAGCCGGCCGCGCAGCGTCGGGAGCTTCTTCATCTCCCGCTCGAGCGCGCGCTCGAAGCTCCGCGCGGTGCCGAGCAGGCGCTCGACGTCGTCGCGGGTCAGGTCGGCGATCGAGATCAGATGCCGCCGGGCAGGCGGGTCGGGCGGGCGCAGGTCGTCCCGCATCACGTGCAGGTCACCCATGGGTCTCCTCTTCGGCCGGGATGAGCAGTACCTGGTCGACCTCGTCGACCTCGACGAGCTGCACCTGGATGCGCTCGTCGCGTGCGGTCGGCAGGTTCTTGCCGACGTAGTCGGGACGGATCGGAAGCTCGCGGTGCCCGCGATCGGCGAGGACCGCGAGCTGCACGCGCGCCGGACGGCCGTAGTCGAAGAGCGCCTCGGTCGCGGCGCGGATCGTCCGGCCCGTGTAGAGGACATCGTCGACCAGCACGCAGGTCAGGCCCTCGAGCGGAAAGTTCAGCTTCGTGTCGCGAACGACCGGCTGGGCGTGCAGCGGGGCCTCTCCCCCACGCACCTGCACGTCGTCGCGGTAGAACGTGATGTCGACGGTGCCGAGCTTGACCTCCTGCCCGCTGAACTCCGCGATCAGCCGGCGCAGGCGCTGCGCGAGCGGGACACCACGCGTCTGGATGCCGACGAGCGCGACGCGATCGAGATCCGGGTTTCCCTCGATGATCTCGTGCGCGATGCGCGCGAGCGAGCGCTGGATCGCTTCGCCGTCGAGAAGGACCTTTTCGGCGGACACGCCGGCCGGGCTCACGTACGCGGCTTCGGGCTCGCCGGGACAGGCAGGTGCAACGGACTCCTTTCCGGCCTCTCTGGACCGGGTTTAAAGGGGTTCGGGTCGGGCGGGACTCTAGCGGCTCGTCCGGACGACAGCCAGAATGCCGTCGTGCGCCGACTGCTTGCCCTCGGACTCGCCGCGCTCGCCGTTGCCGCCCTGACCGCGGGGATCGCCCAGGCCGCGCTCTGGCTCAACTTCTCGAGGGCGAGCGCCGAGCCGGGTGAGCGTCGTCTTCGTCCGAACGGCCGGCACCGGCGCTCTGGCCGGGGCCAGGACGCGGCCGGTCCGCGTCTACCTCGCACCGTCCGCCGCAGCGGCGCACATCCGCTCCACGCGTGACCCTCGGCTCGTGCTGCTGGGCCGCCTACGCATCGACCGCAAGGGCACCGGCCACTTGCGGTTCGTAACTCCCAGCGTGAAGGCCGGCTACTACAAGACCCTCATGCATTGCCCGGACTGCGCCCGCTACTCGAACGGACGGACGTTGTTCCAGAGCGGCCCATCGCAACCGTTCAGGGTCAAGCGAGTCAGCGCCGCCGGCTGAGTGCTCGTCTACATCGTTCGCCGGGTCCTCTGGGCCGTCTTCCTCTGCTTCGTCCTGACGGTCGTGACCTACCTGATCTTCTTCCAGATCCCGGCCGACCCGGCTCGCTACCTGGTTCAAGCACAGGCTTCGCCGGCCTCGGACCTCTCGCTCCAGCTCGAAGCGGCGCGAAAGGAGCTCGGTGTCGACAAGCCCATCTATGTCCAGTACGGCCGGTTTCTCAAGCGGATCGTCCGTCTGGATCTCGGTATCTCCTACTCCCGCCGGATCACCTCGGGGCGGCGCGACGAGCGGCGTGTCAACGACATGCTCAAGGAGGCAGCCCCGGTCACGATCTCGCTCTTCTTCGGCGCCACTCTCCTCTACCTCTTGATCGCGCTGCCCCTGGGAACGCTCGGGGCCTTGTATCCGGGCACGCACCTCGACCGCTTCATCCTGATCTTCGTCCTCCTCGGGATTTCCACGCACCCGTTGATACTCGGTTTCTTCCTGCGGCAGACCTTCGCCTACAGGTGGAGGATCCTGCCGTACGGCGGCTATTGCCCGCTCGTCGGCGAGACCTCGTGCGGCGGCCCTGTCGACTGGGCACAGCATCTGGTTCTACCCTGGGTCACTTTCGCGTTCCTCTTCGCCGCCCTCTACACGCGCATGACCCGGGCCGGGGTGCTAGAGGTGCTCAACGAGCACTGGGTCCGGACGGCCCGCGCGAAGGGCGCCGCCGAGCAGCGCGTCATGCGTACGCATGTGCTGCGCAACGCCATGCTGCCGATCGTGACAATGATCGGCATGGATCTCGGATTCGGCTTCGCGAGCGCGATCTTCGTCGAGCAGGTCTTCGGTCTCCCCGGGCTCGGGACCATGGCGATCACCGCGCTGCGCGGCTCGGTCGGCTTCGACCTGCCGGCGATCACGGGCGTCGTGCTCGCCGTCAGCTTCGCGATCGTCGTGATCAACCTCTTCGTCGACTTGCTGTACGTGTGGCTTGACCCGCGGATCCGGGTCACCTAGAGCGCTGCTTCGGGCTCCTCCGGCTCGCTGAGCGCCTCGATCGCGTCCAGGGCCACTTCCAGCTTGTCCTCGGGGACGAGCACCTTCTGCGGGACGTCGTCGACCTCGCGCGGATGGTGGTCGACCGCGGTCTCGAGCTTCGACTCGATCCCGGCCTCCTCGAGGATCGCCAGGAGCTCCTCCGCTTCGGCGGTGTCTTCGGCGAGAGCCACCTGCACCATCGGGGTCATCGCGGTGCCTCCTCAGGGGTCTCGAGCCGGTGGAGCGCGCCGCCCTTCACGAGTTGCGGCTCACCTCGCTCGGCGAATGGCACGACGATCGTATCGAAGTCCTTGGGCACGACTGCAGCCGGGAAAACCGTCTTCGCCTCGCGCGCGACCTCCCCGCCGAAGTAGCGGTTCGAAAGGTGCGTGAGGGCGAGCAGGCGGACGTCGGCGGCACGAGCCACGCCTGCCGCCTCGAGCGCGGTCGAATGCCCCGTTTCGCGCGCGCGATCGCGCTCGTCCTCGCAGAACGTGGCTTCGTGGACGAGCACTTCGGCTCCTCGAGAGGCCTCGATCACCGACTCTGCAGGCCCGCCGTCGCCGGCGATCACGATCTTGCGGCCCGCCCTCGCCGGGCCGAGCACCTTGTCGGGCGTGATCGTCCGGCCGTCTGCAAGGGTCACAGCCTCGCCCCGCTGCAGCGCGCCGCGCTCCGGGCCCGGAGGCACGCCGAGCGCATCGGCGGCCTGCACGTCGAAACGTCCGGGTCGCGCATCTTCGTCCAGCGCGTAGCCGACCGCCGACACGCCGTGCGCCACCGGAAACGTCACGAGCCGGTAGTCGTCGCGCACGAGCTCGTCCCCAGGCCGAAGCTCCTTCAGCTCGAGCTGGTAGGTGAGCTTCCCGAAAATCCGGCGCAGCGCCTGGAACAGGTCGGTCAGCCCCGGCGGCCCGTAGATCGTGATCGGCACCTCGCGACCGCGCAGGGAGAAGGTCTTGAGCATCCCCGGCAGGCCGAGGTAGTGGTCGGCGTGGTAATGCGTGAGAAAGACCTCCCGCAGCTCGACGAGGCCGACGTTGGACTTCAGCAGCTGCCGCTGCGTGCCCTCCGCGCAGTCGAACAGGAGCCGTTCGCCGCCCCGGCGCAGCAGGAGCGCGGTCGGCGCGCGCTGGGCGGTCGGCATCGAGCCGGACGTGCCGAGGAAGACCAGATCTAGATCCATGCCGGCTAGTTAACCATCCTTCGTCCGCGCCCCCTCATGCCCCTTTCGGGTGAGGGTCAAAAGGCCCAAAAGGCCCGATATTGCGACGAGAGCTCTGTGCGGCCGCTGAACTTCAACAAGAGTCAAACAATCGCGCGTTCGCTCACTCTCTTGAGGGCGTTCGTTCTCCTGAGTGCGCTCGTTCTCGCGGCGGGCGCCTTCGTCCTCGGCACGGTGATGACTCACGCCCTCCGCGACCAGGCGGTCGACGACGCGAAGGTCAGCCTCACGCAGTACACGAACGCCGTCGTGAGCGAGGAGCTCGCGCGCGGGAGGAAGGTTGTCGTCACCCCTTACGCCGAGAACGTCCTTCGCCGGAGCATCGCCGCACGACCCGACGTTCTCAGCCTCAAGGTCTGGGGCCCGGACGGCGTCCTCGTCTGGACGAACCTCGAGCCCGAGCGCATCGGCCAACGCTATGAAGGCGGCGGCGGCCTCGTGGCGGAGGTCATCGAGTCCGGTACCGCCGAGGCCGAGCTCGAGGGGCTGAGCGCCGCGGAGGACAAGGCCGAAGCCGCGCTCGGCTTCGATCACGTCCTCGAGGTGTACGCGCCGATTCGAAACCGGTATGGACGCGTGGTCGGCGTCTTCGAGATCTACGCCGACTCGTCGGCGCTCGAAGCGTCGATCGCAGACCGCAAGCGAACTCTGTGGTTGAGCACCGCCGTCGTTTTCGCGCTTGTTGCCCTGCTGCTGTGCTTCCTCGTGCGCGGAGCCTCGACGGCCCTCCGCCGACAGACCGAGACGGTGCGCCAGCGGTCGAAGGCGTTGATGGAGTCGTACGCCCTGCTCGAGGAGAGCTCGCTCGAGGCCATCGAGAGCCTGAACGCGACCGTCGAGGCCAAGGATCCCTACACGGCCGGCCATTCACTCCGCGTCAAGCGAATTGCCGTCGCGCTGGGTCAAGAGTTGGGTCTGGACAAGCCGCGGATCGATGCGCTGCGCTTCGGCGCGCTCTTTCACGACATCGGCAAGCTCGCGGTGCCCGATGCCGTGCTGACGAAACCGGACCGCCTGACCAAGGAGGAGTACGAGGTCGTCAAGGCCCACTCGAGCGACGGCGCGCACATCGTCGGCAAGTTCAGCCGCCTACGAGAAAGCGTCCCGATCATCGAGCACCATCACGAGCGCTGGGACGGCTCCGGGTACCCCGCCGGACTGGCGAACGAAGACATCCCCCTCGAGGCAGCGATCGTCGGCCTTGCAGACGCCTGGGACGCGATGACTACGAATCGGCCGTACCACCGAGCGCTCACGCTCGACGAGGCCTGCGCGGAGATCCGGAACGGCAAAGGCACACAGTTCTCGCCCAGAGTCGTCGACGCGTTCTTCGTCACGCTCAAGCGCCGGCCGGACGAGCTCTACGAGGAGGACGAGCCCCGCTCGGCGCTGCAGATCGCGGCAGCGAGCTAGACGCGACCGCGCAAGAGAAAGAGGACGAGCAGCAGCAGGAGCAGGAGGAACAGCCAATTGCTGATGAAGATGCCGCCGCCTAGCGCGATGATCAGGATGATGATGAGCAGCAGGACGAGCATGTGAGCCCCCAGGGTCGCTGACGCGCGCAACCCTATACGGCAACCCGACCCCCTACGGCAGGAGGAGCCGCTGGCCAGGGCGGATCGTCACCCCGGCGAGGCCGTTCTGCTTCTGCAGCTTCCACACGCCCTCGCGCGGGTCGCCGGCGTACTGCTCGGCCGCGATCGACCACAGCGAGTCTCCCGGCTTGACCACGTAGGCGTGTGGCCGCCCGGCCCCGTCGGACGTGCGGACGAGCACGGCCCAGGCAAGAACCGTGATGGCGAAGGTCGTCAGTACGATGCGAACGAACATATGTTCGCCATGGTAGAGCGAACAGGTGTTCGTGTCAAGTCAA
>CAWFZH010000017.1:0-139731 GCA_963820335.1 uncultured Actinomycetes bacterium
CGGAGCTGCGGGAAGAGCTGCACGTCCCGGATGTTGTCTTTCCCGCCGAGGACCATGGCCAGCCGGTCGATCCCGAGACCCAGCCCCCCCGTAGGCGGCATCCCGTAGGAGAGGGCCTCGACGTAGTCCGGATCGCCAGGCTCCCCGCCCGCCGCTTGCGCCGCGAACCGCTCGGCCTGCTCATCGGGGTCGTTGATCTCGGTGAAGGCATTCCCCAGCTCGGTGCCGCCGACGAAGTACTCGAAGCGTTCGACGACCTGTGCATCGGCCTCGGTCGCACGCGCGAAGGGCGAGAGCTCTATCGGGTAGTCGTGGAGGATCGTCGGCTCGATCAGCTCCGGCTCGATGAAGTTCGACAGCGCATGGTCGACCAGGTCGGCCCAGCTCTTGTCGGCAGAGGTGTCGACGTCCCGCTCGTCCAGCCGCTTACGCAGCTCTGCCTCGTCGCGGGTCCACAGATCTCGTTCTTCGAGCGCGTCGATGAGCTTGAGCCGCTTCCAGGGCGCGGCCAGGTCGACTTCATGGCCGCGGAAGGTGACCTTCGTCCCGCCGATCGTCTCGCGGGCGACCGTCTCGACGAGCTCCTCGATGCGGCGCATCGTGTCCTCGTAGTCCGCGTAGGCCTCGTACCACTCGACCATCGTGAACTCGGGCGCGTGCTTGTAGGACACGCTCTCGTTGCGGAAGTCCTTGCCGAGCTCGTAGACGCGCTCGAGCCCGCCCACGATCAGCCGCTTGAGGTACAGCTCGGTCGCGATCCGCAGATAGACGTCGGCGTCGAGCTCGTTCGAGTGCGTGACGAACGGCTCGGCGAACGCCCCGCCGTAGCGCGGCTGCAGGATCGGCGTCTCGACCTCGAGGAACCCCTGGGAGTCGAGGTAGCGCCGGACGGCGGCCACGATTCGCGTGCGGAGCTCGAACTGACTGCGCGTGTCCTCGCTCATCAGTAGGTCGAGGTGACGCTGCCGGTAACGGGTCTCGGTGTCGGTCACCCCGTGGAAGGTGTCGGGCAGCGGCCGCTTGATCTTGGCGAGGAGGGTGGCCTCCTCGACGGCGAGGGACGGCTCGCCGCGCTTCGTTCGCGCTGGAATCTCCCTCGACGCCGACCAGGTCACCGAGGTCGAGGTCGACCGGCCCGGCGCGTTCCTCCTCCCAGAGGAGCTGGATCTTCCCGGAGCGGTCGACGAGGTCGAGGAACGCGAGCTTCCCCATCTCCCGGCGGGCCATGACCCGACCGGCCAGGCGCCGGCGCTCGCCGCCCTCGGTCCCTGGCTCGAGCTTCTCGGCGTCGGCGCGGACGGAGACGATCTCGTCCCGATCCGGAAAACGCTTCGGCATCCCCATGGCGGGCGAGTCTAGGGCCGGGAAGAGGTCGAGCGCCTGGTCCGCGATGGTCGCGCCGATCGCGAGCGAGGCGGTCGCGCCCGGCGACGGCGCGTTCTTCACGTGCAGGGCGCGCTTGGAGCGGGCGAAGAGGAAGTCGTCGACGAGCGTGCCGTCCATCCGCACCGCCTGCGCCCGGATTCCCGCCGGAGCGGGCACCACGTCCTTTCGGGACAGTTCGGGCAGGTAGCGCCGCGCCGCGCCGACGAATGCCCGCGGCACGGCGTCGCGGTAGACCTCGCCGATCCCGGTGCGCCAGTGCCGGCGTGCAAGGCGCCAGAACGAACCGGAGCGAAGCGTCCCCCACGTGTCCCGGGCGTCGAACGACGTCTTGCCGTAGCGGTCTCGTGCCAGCGCCAGGACGGCGTTCGGGCCGAGCCAGACCTCTCCGTCCGGCCGGCGGTTCGCGTGCACGCCGAGAAACGGGAAGCGAGGGTCGGGCACCGGGTAGATGAGCGCACGGCAAAGCTTTCGGGCCTCGGGCCGCAGCGCGTAGTAGTCGCCGCGGAACGGGATGATGGCCGTGCGGTCCTCGTCGTCGAGGCCGCTCGCCTCGACGAGACGATCGGACTGGAGCCCGGCACACGACACGACCCCGAGCGCCTCGATGGTGCCGCGGGAGGTCTCGACGCGAGCGCTCTCTCCACCGTCGGCGATCGTCTGTACGCCGGCATCCGTGTAGACCTCGCCGCCCAGTCCCCGCAAGTCCTCCGCGAGCGCCGCCGCAACGAGCCGGTAGTCGACCAGCGCCGTCGTCGGGACGTGCAGCCCGGCCACGCCTACGCAGTGTGGCTCGACGTCGCGGATCTCCTCGGCTGCGAGTCGGCGCAGACCGGGGACTCCATTCGCCTCAGCGCGCCGCTGGAGCTCGTCGAGCGCCGGCACCTCACCCGCATCCGCGGCCACGATCAGCTTTCCGCACTCGTCGTACGGGATCTCCTTCTCCTCGCAGTACTCCCGCAGACGAAGCCGGCCGGCGGTGCAGAGCTGCGCCTTCAGCGAGCCGGGCGGGTAGTAGACGCCCGAGTGCACGACACAGCTGTTGCGGCCGGTCTGGTGCAGCGCGATCGCCGGCTCCTTCTCGACGACGATGACGCGCCGCTCGGGAAGTCTCCGCCCGAGCTCGACGGCGGTGGCCAGCCCGAGGATCCCCGCTCCGACGACAACGACGTCCGCCCGGGCGGGCAGAGGGGCCTCGCCCCTGGAAAGGTCGCGCTCGGCTTCTCGAATCAAGGCCGCTTAAGCGGCCTTGATTTCCAGGATCTTGTACTTGAAGGCTTTGCCCTTGGGCGTCGTGACCTCGACGGTCTCGCCCTTCTTCTTGCCCAGGATCGCCTTGCCGACCGGCGACTCGTTCGAGAGCTTGTTCGCGTCCGGGTTCGCCTCCGCCGAGCCGACGATGTGGTACTCGACGGTCTCCTTGCCGGAGACATCGCGCAGCTTCACGTGCGACCCGACCGAGACGACGTCCTTCGTGATCTCCTTCTTGGTGATCACGCGCGCGGACAGGAGCCGCTCCTCGAGCATCGCGATCCGGTGCTCGAGCAGGGCCTGCTCGTTCTTGGCGTCGTCGTACTCGGAGTTCTCGGCGATGTCGCCGAACTCGCGTGCGGTGCGGATCCGGTCCGCTACCTCACGGCGCTTGGTGGTGGAGAGATGCTCGATCTCCGCCTTGAGCTTCTTGTAACCCTCCGGAGTGAGGATCACTTCCTTCACAGGTTCCTCCTCGAAATAAAGACGCGCGGCGCAAAGGCGCCGTCGCGGCACGGCATAGTACCTGTGATCGTGCGAACCGTCAAACCTCCGCCCGAGCTACGATTTCGCCCCATATGCAGGTAGATCTTCACCAATCCTGGAGCATCGGCCCAGTCGAGATTCCAAGCCGGCTCGTGCTGGCGCCGATGGCCGGCGTGAGCGTGCAGGCATTTCGCCGCCAGGGGCGCCGCTACGGCGCCGGGCTCGTCTGCTCGGAGATGGTGAGCTGCGCCGGGCTCCACCACAAGAACGAGCGCACGCTGGGCTATTTGCGCATCGCCGCCGACGAGCATCCCCTCGCGGTTCAGATCTTCGGCGCCGATCCTCCCGTAATGGCGGAGGCCGCACGCATGGTCGAGGCGGCCGGGGCCGACCTCGTCGACATCAACTTCGGCTGCCCGGTCCGGAAGGTCACGAAGACCGGAGCGGGCGCGACGCTGCTCGAGGATCCCGATCGCGCCTGCCGGATCGTGTCCGCGGTCGCCGAGGCAGTGGACGTCCCCGTGTCGGTGAAGATGAGGCGCGGCCTGGAGAACGGTTCACGCGCGTGCCTCGACGTCGGCCCCCGGCTCGTGGACGTCGGCGCGGCCACGCTGACCTTGCACCCGCGCTCTGCCAAGCAGATGTACACGGGCGAGGCCGACCACGCGCTGACGGCCGAGTTCGTCGAACTGGTCGGCGTGCCGGTCATCGCGTCGGGCGACGTCACCTCGCGGGCGAGAGCCCAGGCGGTGCTCGCCTCGACAGGGGCCGCCGCGGTCATGGTCGGGCGCGGCGCGCAGGGCAACCCCTGGGTGCTGCGCGAGATCATGGGCGACGAGTCGGAGCCGACCCGCGAGGAAGTCGTGGCCGAGCTGATCCTCTTCATGCGCGAGACGGTCCGGGAGCTCGGCGAGCACCGGGCGACGGGCTTCCTGAAGAAGTTCTACAGCTGGTACCTCGGCCGCGGGCGGTTCCCACGTCCGTTCAAGCAGGAGCTCGTGGAGCTAGGGACGTTCGATGAGGTCGAGGAGCGCCTGCTCGCGGCGGCGCCGGGCGCGAGATTCGTCCTGGCCCGCCTCGAGGAAGAGCTGCCGCAGGGCGACGAGGTCACGCTCGACCTCCCGATCTCGATCTACGGCGGCGGCTAGGCGTTCAACGCCCAGACGAGGCGGAGGCCCTCGAGTGTCAGATCCGGGTCGACCTTCTCGATCGTCCTGGCGTGTGGCGCGATGAGGTCTGCGAGCCCGCCGGTGGCGATGACGCGTGCCTCGCTGCCCACCTCGGCACGGATGCGATCCACGATCCCGTCCACCTGGCCGGCGAAGCCGTAGACGACGCCTGACTGGAGGGCCTGCGTCGTCGTCTTGCCGATCACGACGGGTGGCTCCACGAAGTCGACCTTCGTCAGGCGTGCAGCGCGGGCGAAGAGCGCCTCCATGGAGATCTCGATCCCCGGCGCCAGCACGCCGCCCACGTACTCGCCGTCGGCCGACACGACGTCGAAGTTCGTCGACGTGCCGAAGTCGACCACGATGCACGGCGATCCGTACCGGTCCCTTGCGGCCACGGAGTTGGCGATCCGATCCGGCCCCACTTCACGCGGGTCGTCGTAACGGATGGCGATCCCGGTCCGTGCCCCCGGGCCCACGATCAGCAGCGGCGTTTTCGCCCACCGCTCGGCGAAGTGCTCGTATTCGCGGATCAGAGACGGCACGGTCGAGGAGAGGCAGACCCCGGTGACCTGGTCGAGATCGACGAGGTCGCCGATCAGCGTCCCGAGCTCGTCCCCGGTGCGCGTCGGCTCGGTCGCCACCCGCCACTGCTCGGTCAGACGATCGCCGTCGTAGAGCCCGAAGACCGTCTGCGTGTTGCCGCAGTCGACCGCTAGGAGCAACTAGACGTCGTCGTCGGTGCGCAGGGACTCGCCGATCCGCTCGGCGAGCGCCTCGGCGGTCAGCTTCGGCTCTTCGCCCTCGCGGGTCAGCTCTTCCACGGTGACGTCGCTCGAGGTGTAGATCTCCGCCTTGGGGACGATCCGGGTGGGGCGGTTCTTGTCCCAGACCCAGACGTCCTCCATTTTCAAGTGGTAGAACGGATAGCTGGGCTGGGGCGCGTAGTTCAGGTCGAGCTTGTTGCAGAGGTACGTCGCGTCCTGCGTGAGCACGCAGAACCGGAAGAGGCCGAAGACGTCGGAGTACTCGCGCTTGAGCCGAAGCTCGAGCTCGGCCTCGAATTCGTCGAGCTCGTCGATGTGCGACATAGCTCAGATCATTCTAGCCCTGCGAGCAAACCCTGGACCGGCCCCAGACCGGGGACGACGAGCCCGGGATCGAGCTCGGCGAGAGGCTCGAGCACGAAGCGCCGCTCGGCCAGCCGCGGGTGCGGGACGCGCAGGCCCGGCTCGTCCACGATCTCGTCGCCGTAGAGCAGGAGGTCCAGGTCGATCGTCCGCGGGCCGTAGCGCTCGCCGGTACGGACACGTCCAAGCTGCTGCTCCACGGCCAGCAGGCGCTCCAGGAGCGGATATGGAGCGAGGTCGGTCGCCAGCCGGATGGCCGCGTTGAGGAAACGCGGCTGGTCGACCATGCCGACGGGATCGGTCTCGCGAATCGAGGAAACCGCCTCGACTTCGAGCTCGGGATCGGCGGCGAGGAGCTCGAGCGCGTCGCGGATCGTCAATTCGCGCTCGCCCAGATTCGATCCGATGCCGATGTAGGCCGTGTGCATGTTGTGGCTATGTTGTCTTGCTTGAGAGGTTTCGGGGTGACCCTCATCGCTGGTCTAGCGGCTGCGCTCGTGTGGTCGGGGCCCGCCGCGTCCGCGACGCTCACCTCCACCGAGCGGGAAGAGCTGCTCGCCCATTCGCACGCACTGGTGCTCGCCCATGATGAGCGCGCCGCAGCCAAGGTCCGTCGCGCCGGCGGCGTTCGCATCGCGCGCAGCCTCCCGGTCTGGCGCCTGGCGAGCCGGTCGGCCCTACGCGTGGCCCCGCTCGCAGATCTCGTCGAGCCGGACCGCTTCATCCGGACCGCCACGCACTTCAGCTCCGGCGACTCGCTCGTGCCGACCCAGTGGTGGGTCGCTCCGATCGGCGCCGGAACGGTGGAGCCTCCCGGCCCCGGGAAGCCCGTGACCGTCGTCGACACGGGGGTCGACCTGACCCATCCGGAGTTCGCGGGACGGCCGTCGACGATCGCGTTGAACAGCCAGTCGGTCGTCGGCCAGACCGAGGACCATGGGACAGCGGTCGCGTCCACGATCGCCGCTCCGCCGAACGCCCAGGGGATCGTCGGCGTCTACCCCCAGGCCGCTCTGCAGATCTGGGACGCGAGCCCCGCCGGGCCGGGCATCTCCGTGTCGGGCGTCGTCTCCGGCATCGATACGGCCCTTCGCCGCGGAACCGGTGTCATCAACCTCAGCCTCGGCTCGCTTTCCCGCGATCCGCTGCTCGAGGCAATCGTGAACATCGCGTTCGGCACCGGCTCACTGGTCGTCGCCGCCTCGGGCAACGACCGTTCCCACGGCAGCCCGCTCGAGTACCCGGCCAGCCTTCCGCACGTGCTCACCATCGGGGCCATCGACCAAACCGGTCGCCCTGCCTCCTTCTCGAGCGGATCCCCGTACGTCGACCTCGCCGCTCCCGGCCAGGCGATCCCCGTCGCGGTGCCGCCCGCGGCGTACGCGTCGTACAGCGGGACGAGCTTCGCAACCCCGCTCACAGCCGGCGCCGCCGCGTGGGTCTGGACCGCGCGGCCGACGCTCGGCGTCACACAGCTCTTCGATCTCATGCGTTCGAGCGCCCAGGACATCGAGACCCCCGGCTTCGATCCCTACACGGGCTTCGGGCGGCTCGACATTCCCCGCGCGCTCACCGCCACGCCCCTCCCCCCCGACCCGAACGAGCCGAACGACGACGTCGACCACATCAAGCCGAAACGGCTCTTCCGCGAGGGCGACGCGCCGCTGAACTCTCCTCGGCGGCTACGGGCGACGCTGCGTGCGCGCCTCGACTTCGGCGAAGACCAGCGCGACGTCTACCGGGTGTGGGTCGCCGGCCGCCGGGTGACGGCGATCACGATCTCGCCGACCGCCGACGTCGACCTCGCGCTCTGGGGGCCACGAACCACAAACGTGTTCGAAAGCGGCGGCCTGCGCAGGCGCGACCTGAAGGCGCTCTCGGAAAAGCCCGGTAGCGCGCCGGGAGAGCGTCCGCGTCCGGAACACGGCGAGGCGCGGCGCGTACTACTACGTCGAGGCTTATCTGGGGTCGTCGCCGCCCGTGCGCCGGGTCGGAGCGGTCAGCTACAAGCTCACGGTCTCGACCGCGCCGATCAAGACCCCGCGCGCTCGGCGATAGCGGCCGAGTACGCGACGTGGAGGCCCGCGGGCCTCGGATCCGGCTTGCGGACGCGGACGCGGACGTGCTCGACCGGGAACCGCTCGACGATCGCGTCGGCGACGGCTCCGGCAAGCGCCTCGATGAGCTGGAACTGCTTTCCGTCCGAGACCTCCTGCACGCAGGCCGCGACCTCGCGGTAGTCGACCGCGTCTTCGAGCCGGTCGGAGAGGGCGGCGTCGGACACCTCTAGCGAGATGTCGTAGAAGAAGTTGCGCCCGTCGCGGCGCTCGTCCTCGAGAACGCCGTGGCGACCGAAGATCTCGAGGCCTTCCAGCTCGACGATCACGACGCGGCCTCGGCGACGGTCAGCGCCTCGACGGTCTCGCGGACGTCGTGGACGCGCAGGATCGTCGCTCCTCTGTCGTAGGCCATCACGGCTGCGGCGAGGCTCGCCGACAACGGGCCGGTGGTCGCCTCGGGATCGCCGAGGATACGCCCGAGCGAGCGCTTGCGCGAGATGCCGACGACGACCGGCCGCCCGAGCGCGACGATCTCGTCGAGCCGCCGCAGGAGCTCGAAGTTGTGCTCGACGGTCTTGCCGAACCCGAAGCCGGGGTCGAGGCAGATGCGATCCTCGTGGATGCCTGCGTCCACGGCGAACCGCAGCCGCTCCTCGAGAAACGCCACGACCTCGGACACGACGTCGTCGTACCGCGGGCCGACCTGCATCGTCCGCGGCTCCCCGAGCATGTGCATCAGGCACAGGTAGGCGCCGGACTCGGCGACCACGCCGGCGAGCTCTGGATCGCCCCGCAATGCGGTCACGTCGTTCACGAGCTCGGCGCCGAGGGCCAGCGCGCGGCGGGCCACCTCGGCCTTTGCCGTGTCGATCGAGACGGGCACGTCGCCTTGCAAAGCCTCGAGCACCGGAACCACGCGTTGCAGCTCGTCGTCGAGAGAGACCGGCGCCGCACCCGGCCGCGTCGACTCGCCCCCCACGTCGACGATCGCCGCCCCTTCGTCGAGCATCCGCCGAGCGGAAGCGACAGCGTCGTCGGCCGCCAGGTTGACGCCGCCGTCCGAGAACGAGTCCGGGGTGACGTTGACGACCCCCATCACGGAGGGCCGCGGAAAACGCTCCTCGATCGATGGCCGGCTCATGGCCGAGAGGTTACGACAGGAACAGGGGCCGACCCGCCCACCGGGCCGGCCCCTGCCTGTACGCGGCTAGCGCCGCTTCTTCGGAGGACGCACGCCGACCTTGAGAGCCGCCGTGCCGGCGCCGACGTGGTCGGCGTCGCCGAGCACCTGCGCGACGAAGTGCGCGTCACGCGTCAGGCGCCAACGGGTGGTGAAGGCGCCGTTCGAGGCGGCGACGGCCGTCTGGACGCTCCAGCGGCCGGCCGAGAACCTGGCGACCAGGATCTCCATCGATCGTGCGGCCAGGCGAAATTCAGTTCAAGGTTTTTCGACGAAAATTGAGAGCATCCGTACGCGCTCTTCATTTCGCGTGGAATTCGTAATCGAGTTGTAAGGCGCGAGCCGAAAACGGCTCGGAAAGCCAGCTCGTTAGGGCTGAGCGCCCTCAGGCGGCGGTGGCTGCATCGCCTGGCCCGGCAGCGGGAACGGCTTCGGCCGCGGCAGGCGCTTACGCTTGTCGGCGGCCGCTTCCTTGCCTTCCGGCGTGGCCGGCTCGGGCTCCGGTGGGAACACGGCCTCCTCGCTCTCGCCGGCCAGCAGTCGCTGGAACTGATCCTTGTCGATCGTCTCGCGCTCGATGAGGATCCCCGACAGCTTGTGCAGCTCCTCGATGTGCTCCTCGAGCACGTTGCGCGCGCGCCGGTGACCGTCCTCGATCACGAGGTGGATCTCCTCGTCGATGTCGCGCGCCATGTCCTCGGAGTAGTCGGGCTCGGAGGCCATCTCGCGGCCCAGGAACGGCATGTCCTGGTTGCGCCCGAGCACGCGCGGCCCGAGCTTCTCGCTCATCCCGAAGCGCATGATCATCTGCTTCGCGGTGTGCGTGACCTTCTCGAGGTCGTTCGCTGCGCCCGTGGTCACCTCGTTGAAGACGAGCTCCTCCGCGGCGCGACCGCCGAGCGTCATCGCCAGCTGGTCCATGAGCGACGACTTCGTGGTCAGGTAGCGATCCTCGCGCGGGAGCGAGATCGTGTAGCCGAGCGCCTGGCCTCGGCTGATGATCGAGATCTTGTGCACCTCGGCGTCCTGGTCGAGGTAATGGCCGACGAGGGCGTGGCCCATCTCGTGGTACGCCGTCACCTTGCGCTCCTCCTCGGAGAAGAGCCGGGTCTTCTTCTCGGGGCCGGCGATCACGCGCATGATCCCTTCCTCGAGCTCGTCCTGGCCGATCGTCTTGTGGCCGCGGCGCGCCGCGAGGAGCGCTGCCTCGTTGACGAGGTTCGCCAGGTCGGCCCCCGTGAAGCCGGGCGTTCCGGCGGCGAGCGTGTCGAGCTCGATCTCGGCGGCCAGGGGCTTCCCCTTGGCGTGAACCTCGAGGATCTTCTTGCGGCCGTTCCGGTCCGGACGGTCGACGACGATCTGCCGGTCGAAGCGTCCTGGGCGAAGCAGCGCCGGATCGAGGATGTCTGGTCGGTTCGTGGCCGCGATCAGAATGATGTTGTCCTTCAGCTCGAACCCGTCCATCTCGACGAGGAGCTGGTTCAGGGTCTGCTCGCGCTCGTCGTGACCGCCGCCCAGCCCGGCGCCGCGATGGCGGCCGACCGCGTCGATCTCGTCCATAAAGATGATGCACGGCGAGGCCTGCTTGGCCTGCTCGAAAAGGTCGCGGACGCGGCTTGCGCCCACGCCGACGAACATCTCGACGAAGTCCGAGCCCGAGATCGAGAAGAACGGCACACCGGCCTCGCCGGCGACCGCGCGGGCCAGCAGCGTCTTACCGGTGCCCGGGGGCCCGTAGAGCAGCACGCCCTTCGGAATGCGCGCGCCGAGGGCCTGGAACTTCTTGGGGTTCTCGAGGAACTCCTTGATCTCGTGCAGCTCCTCCACGGCCTCTTCGACACCGGCCACGTCCTTGAAGCCGATCTTCGGGGCGTCCGGCGTCATCCGCTTGGCGCGGCTCTTGCCGAAGCTCATCACCTTCGAGCCGCCGCCCTGCATCTGGTTCATCAGGAAGATCCAGAAGCCGATCAGCAGCAGGAACGGCAGGAACGAGATCAGCAGCGACGTCAGCGAGAAGCCCCCCTTGCCCTTCGAGTCGTAGTTGACGCCCTTCTCCTTCAGGAGGCGCTCGAAGGCCAACTGCGACTGGTCGCTGGGGTAGTTCGTCTTCGCGGTCGCCGCGTCGCCCTTCAGGTCCGCCGTGATCTGGCGCTTGTTCGGGTTGAAGGTGACCTTCTCGATGTTCTGGGGGTTGTCCCGCACCAGCCCCTGGACCTCGGAGTACGTGTACTTCTTCTCGTTCTTGTCTCCGCCCATGAGCGTCTGGCTCGCCAGGTAGACGAGTAGGACGATCACGATCAGGGGGAAGAGTGCTGAGCGGAAGAATCGGTTCAAGTGCAGGCCTCCTGGCCCAGGGTAGCACTGGGGTGTTATTCGTACTTCCGCTATCGGCGGTTCCTTACGAGGCTCTTAAGTCCTCGTTCGAGATGCGGTTCCACTACGAAGGGGTGAGAGCCTCGTTCAGGACGCCTACGTAACGGAGGTTGCGATACCGCTCCGCGTAATCGAGCCCGTATCCGATCACGAAGCGGTTCGGGATCTCGAAGCCGACGTACTTGACGGGAACCTCGATCTCGCGCCGACCCGGCTTCGTCAGCAGCGCGCAGACCTCGAGGGAGGCAGGGTCGCGCGCCCGCAGGTTCCGCATCAGGTACGAGAGGGTCAGGCCCGAGTCGATGATGTCCTCGACGATCAGGACGTCCCGCCCCTGGAGAGGGATGTCGAGGTCCTTGAGGATGCGAACGACCCCAGAGGAGTCGGTCTCGGCCCCGTAGCTCGAGATGGCCATGAAGTCGACCTCGCACGGGACGGTGAGCGAGCGCATGAGATCGGCCATGAAGAAGACGGCGCCCTTGAGGACGCCGACGAGCAGCAGGTCCTTGCCCGCGTAGTCGTTCGAGATCTCCTCGCCCAGCTCGATGATCCGCGACTGCAGCGTCGGCTCATCGATCAGCACTTCCCCTACGGCACCCTCGAGCTCAGTCTGCGTCACGCTCCGCGCTCACCCCTTCCGCTTCGACGATGCCCGGTACTGCGACGACCTCGTCACCTCGCACGACGAGCGGCCACGACTCGCGCTCGGAGCGGGGGATCTTGGCGTCGACGAACACATCCTGGATCTTCCTCGTGCGCCCGGCAAGTCGGTCGCCGGCGCGCCACCCTCGTACCTTAAGGCCACGCTCGCGGGCGGAGATGCGCCACGGGCCCCAGCGGACCTCGCCGTCCAGCGCGACGGGCGTCTGCTCGAGCCAGACGTTGTCGTACTCGCGGACTGCGGTGAGGCCGCCGCCGAGGTCGAGCCGCTTCGAGCCGACCGGTGCATCCAGCAGCTCGGCGAGCGGCGACGGCTCGCGCGTCAGGCGGAGCAGGTTCTCCTCGGCGGCGGGGTGGAGCTGCCGGAGCAGCGGGAGGATCTGCTCGCGGATCAAGCCGCGCTTCGTGTCGGCGTTGGAGGAGTCCGAGCGGTAGTCGAGGCCCTCCGCGCGGCAGTAGGCCTCGGTCTCCTCACGGGCGCGGCCGAGCAGCGGGCGCACGACTCCGTCCTCGCGCCGCCACTTGATCCAGCCGGGCGTGCCACTCGAGACGAGCCGGTAGAGGACGGTTTCCACCTGGTCGGACACGGTGTGGCCCGTGGCGCGCAGCCGGTCGGTGGCGAACGAGTAGCGGAGCTCGCGCAACTCGTCCTCCGTGTTGCCCCCGCGCCCGTCGACGATCTCGGCGCCGAGCACGTCGCGGCAGAACGCGGCGTCCTCGTCGGACTCGCGTCCGCGCAGCCCGTGGTCGACGTGCAGCGCGGAGACCTCGTAGCCAAGCTCGCGGAGCGCGTGCCAGAGACACGTGGAGTCAGCACCGCCGGAGACGAGGCAAGTCACGGCACCGCCCGGCGGGATCAGCTCGTGCTCGCGGATGTCAGCCTCGACGAGCTCACGAAAACGTTGCGAATCCATGCCAAAAGTCTGCCTAGTCGCAGGACCCATGCCCAAGGCAGACACGCCAGGGGGACAGTCCCCTACACAGGAGTGTGACGTTCTTTCAACAGTCGAACGGGCCCGGCATTCGCCCCGGCGGCCATGGCGAGTCCTTCGGCGCCGCTTCGGGCCGCGGGCGGCGGCGCGCGATCTGCATCGCGATCTCCAGCGCCGCCCAGCGCGCGACCCACAGCACGAGCCCTCCCAGGAGGAGCCGCCTGATCAAAACAGGATGCTCCGGTACGACCCCCGGCGGCGCATGCCGACCGCTTCGTACACCCGGATCGCGGGCGCATTCTCCGGCCGGACGAAGAGGCAGACCGTGGGGGTGCTCTCGAGGAGGATCCGGCAGAGGTGGCGCAGCCCGAGCTGGGCATGTCCCTGGTTGCGCGCGGCAGGGTCGACCCAGACCTGCTGGAGCTGGACTGCGCTCGGCGTCCACGCCGAGGCCTCTGCCTTGAAGAGAATCGTCCCGTCCTCGGCCCACAGCCACGACCGCCGCTCGTGGATCTGGCCGAGCGTGCGTCGCCGGAACCCGCCGGGGTCGCGCTCGAGCGGATCCACGCCGAGCTCCTCGCGGTGTGTCGCCGCGCAGGCGGGCAACAGTAGGTCGATGTCGTCGGCGCGTGCCCGGCGCAGCCCGGTGTCCTCACCGTCAGGCGGCTGGTCGAGCACGTAGACGGGTTGTCCCGGCCGGTCCTCGCGCGGAGCCGACATGCGAGCCTCGGCAGGCCCCCAGAGCTCGGTCACGGCCTGTTCGTCGCCGATGATCATTCGCGTCGAGGCTTGGGCCGTCGGCCCGGCGAAGGCTCCGCAGCCCTCCCCGGACGGGACGACGTTCGCGCCGAAGTAGCAGAGCGCCGAGAGCCCATCGCCCTCCTCGAGGGCCCGGAAGCGTGCGAAGCCGCGCCTGGCCACGTCCTCGAGGAACACGCGCTCCACCGGGTCGCGCGCGCAGAACTCCAGCACCTGGTCCAGATTCGGGGTGACGACCACCGGAGCAATGATCGCGCGTTAGGCTCCGCCGATGCCGATTCACGTCCGAGCCGAGCCCGGCGACTACGCCGAGGCCTGCCTGCTTCCCGGCGACCCGATCCGGGCGAAGTACATCGCCGACACCTATTTCGACAACCCCGTGCAGAAGAACGAGGAGCGCGGGCTCTGGGGCTTCACGGGCGAGTTCGAGGGCCGGCCGATCTCGGTGCAGGCCACCGGCATGGGCTGCCCGACAGCCGCGATCGTCATGGAGGAGCTCGTTCAGCTCGGCGTGAAGCGCTTCCTTCGCGTCGGCACCTGCGGCGGGCTCCAGACCGATCTCGAGCTCGGCGACCTGATCGTCGCGCTGACGGCAGTCCCGGCGGACGGGACGGCGCGCCACTACACCAACCAGGAGCCGCATTGCCCAACGGCGGACTGGGAGCTCATCCACGGCGCCGTGCACGCTGCGAAGGAGCTCGACCAGCCGATGCGCGTCGGCCCCATCGCCAGCTCGGACACGTTCTACGACCCCGACGAGGGCCGCCATGGACGCTGGTCGTCCCGCGGCGTGCTCGGCGTGGAGATGGAAGCGGCGATCCTCTTCACGATCGGCGCTCTCCGCAAGGTGCAGGCCGGGTGCCTGCTGACGGTCAGCGACATCATCGTCGGCGGCGAGTTCAAGCGCATCTCCGACGAGGACCTGAAGGCGGCGGTCGACCGTATGACCCGCGTCGCGCTGAAGACCGTGACCGCTGAGCACAAGCATTAGCTCCGAGACCGTCTTCCTCGTCAACCCCGCCTCGGACAACGGGGGCACGGGCAAGCGGTGGCCCGAGATCGCGCGCCTGGCGGCCGATCGTGGCTTGCGGGGGGACGCGCTCCTGTCGGAGAGACCGGGACACCTCACGGATCTCGCCCGGGAAGCCGCCGAGGGCGGCGCCAAGCTTCTCGTCGCGGTCGGCGGCGACGGAACGGTGAACGAGGTGGTCAACGGGCTGGCGGGCGCCCACGATGTGGAGCTGGCCGTCGTCCACCGCGGCACCGGCGGCGACTTCGTGCGCACGTTCGGAATCCCGCACCGCATCGAAGACGCGCTGGCGATCGCGCACGACGGGGGCACGCGCGAGATCGACCTCGGCCGGGCGACGCTGCGCACCTGGGCCGGCCGCGAGGGCAGCACCTGGTTCGCGAACATCGGGAGCGCCGGCATGAGCGGCGCGGTCGCGAAGCGCGTGAACGAGACCGGCAAGGCGCTCGGCGGCACGATCGCCTACGCGTGGAGCACGTTGGCCGTGTTCGCCCGCTGGCAGAACGCGCAGGTCACCGTCACCGTCGACGGCGAGGAGAGGAGCGGCCCGATGTACGACGTCATCGTCGCCAACGGGCGCTATCTCGCCGGAGGCATGAAGATCTGCCCCGACGCGGAGCCCGACGACGGCCTCTTCGACGTGCTCCTGATCGGCGACGTGACCAAGCGTGAGCTCGTGACCACGCTGCCGAAGATCTATCGCGGCACGCACCTCCCCCACCCGAAGGCGGAGCTCCTGCGCGGCCGCGAGGTGCTCATCGACTCGCCCGAGCCGCTACCCGTGGAGCTCGACGGCGAGCAGCCCGGGACGACGCCCGTCCGCTTCGAGCTCGTCCCGCGCGCGTTACGTGTTCGCGTCCCGCGCTAGGAGCTGCGCCGGGGGTCGTCCGGGAGGTGGTCGAGCGCTTGGCGGCCGTGGACTTCTTAGCCGACGAGCTCTTCGCAGCGGACGAACGTGAACGTGAGGGCGCCTTCCGGGTCGTGCCCTTGCCCTCGAGCTTGTCGAGGCGCTTCTCGATCTTTGTCACACGCCTTTCGAGCGGGTCGAGGCTGCGTAGTCGCTTCTGGACGTCGTCCAGGCCCTTGGTCAACGCGGCCACGCGGTCGCTGAGCTGCTTCGCGCCCGGCAGTTCCGTGATTCTTACGAGCATCTGTTCGCCTTGATCGGCGAGCCTGCTGAGTAGGTCTTGCTTTTGCTTTGCCATGTGCTGTCGTGCCTCCTTGGTCGTAGTGAACATACCGCCCGAGCGTTCCGGCTAATCCTCGCGCCGCTAACAACCGATCAGTTCCTTCGTCCCGTAGAGGAGAAGGAGATTTGACCCAAGCGGGCCATGCTGCGGTCCGAGACCCGACCTACCCTGAGAGAAGGCAATGACCAACAAGACCCCCAAGACGCCAGGACACCGCCACAGCGCGGTCGTCACCCATCTTCTGCGACAACGCTCGGGCGTGCCCTTCGAGGTCGAGCAGAAGGTGTGCAAGTCCTGCCAGCGGGTGCTCGACGAGCGCCTGCTGCGCCGAGCGGCAGCTTAGGCAGCGGCTAGCGCGGCGACGACGCTCTCGAGCGTCTCTCCTGCCGATCCGTCGATCTTCAGCTCCGCATCCTCGTCCCTGGCGGTCGGGCCGATGTTGACGATCGCCACCGCGCCGCCGGCACGACGCGTCACGAGCGGAAGCTCGCCGACCGGCCAGACCTCGAGCGCGGACCCGACCACGAGTAGCAGCGCCGCTTCGGCAGCGAGCGCATACGCCCGGTCGATGGCTGCTGCGGGCAGGACCTCGCCGAAGAAGACGACGTCCGGCTTGAGGATCGCCCCGCACGAGCAGACCGGCGCGTCTCGAGACTTCAGCTGCTCCTCGACCGCTGGCAGCGGGTAGCTCGCGCCGCAGTCCATGCAGCTCGAGGTCTTGATCGACCCATGGACCTCGAGCACGTCGCGGCTGCCTGCGCGCTCGTGGAGCACGTCGATGTTCTGCGTGACGACCGCACGCACCAGCCCGCGCCGCTCCAGCTCGGCGAGCGCGCGGTGCGCAGCGTTCGGCTCCGCGCCGGCCAGCATCGCGAACCTGGGCGCGTAGAAGCTCCAGACCTTCACGGGGTCGCGACGGAAAGCTTCGAGCGATGCGTACTCGAGGGGATCGACGTTCGCCCAGATTCCGGTCGGCGAGCGGAAGTCCGGGATCCCGCTCTCGGTCGAGACGCCGGCCCCCGTGAGAGCGACGCACGGTTGGCGTTCTCTGATCAGTCCCGCCAGCTGGGCCGCGCTCATGCGAGCATCGTAGGCGCGTGCCCTTCAACTTCTCGACCGAGATCGCCGTCCGCTTCGCGGAGACCGACGCGCAGGGCATCGCGCATAACGCGGCAGTACCTGGTCTGGTTCGAGGTCGCCCGCATCGAGTACCTCCGGCGGTTCCGAGGCGGCTACAAGGTCCTGCGCGACGAGGGCGTCGACGCCCTCACGCTCGAGGCGTACGCGCGTTATCGCGCGGCGGCTCGATTCGACGACCACCTGAAGATCCACGCTCGCTGCAGCGACGTCCGCGGCGCGCGCTTCCGGTTCGACTACGAGGTCGAGCGCGACGACGGAGAGATCGTCGCCGACGGCTGGACGACACACGCCTGTGTCTCCGTCGGAGACCATCGGCCAACACGCGTGCCTGCCTGGCTCGCCGAGGCCATCGCCGAGGCGGAGTCGGGCTAGAAGGGCGGCGGAGGAGGAGAACCCGGCGGCGGTGGCGGCGGAGGCGGCGGCTTCTTCTTCTTCGGCGGCGGCGGCGGCGGGGCCTTCGGCTTGGGCTTGGTGCCGACGCGAATGACCTGATGCTCCCCGCGGTAAAAGGAGGACCACGAGTCGTTGTAGAGGAGCTCCCCGGAGGAGCTGTAGACCTTCCTGCGCACGCTCGTCGAGCGCGCCGGTGAGCCCGACTCGACCGTGACCCGGGAGCCGACGAAGATGCTCGGGTCGGAGATCTGCTTGACCGGGGCCGGGCCCCTGACGACGAGCGGAGCGACTTCGCTCTCGACTCTGCGGTTCTGCGGCTCCCCGTAGAGCGCCACGGTCAGCGACGACGAGCCGACGAACGTCTTGACGAGCAGCCAGCTATCCGTGTCGTTCTTGAACTTGAGATCGGTGTCCGGGTAGTTGACCGTGGCGTCGCGCGCGAGCGGGTAGTGGCTGATGTAGAGCGCGTGGTTCGTGCGGGAGGTGATCGGCAGCCCGGCCTCGTACGCGGCGTTGAAGACCGTGGTCGAGACCTGGCAGACGCCGCCGCCGAGACCCGTCTGCAGCTCACCGTTGATGATCACGGGGGCCTCCAGGAAGCCCTTGTCCTCGGAGCGCTCCCCGGTGGTGTCGTTGAACGAGAAGGTGGTGCCGGGAGCGATCAGCTTCCCGTCGATCAGGCGCGCGACCAGGCGCACGTTGTGCAGGCGGTTCGCCTCTCCGCCGTAGATCGTCTCGTAGGCGCCGACGAGGCCGTTGATGCCCATGCCCTTCGCCTCTTTGGTCGTCACCTCGGGCGCCTCCGAGCGCACGCGCACCCGCGCGATGCGATTCGCCGGGCGCAGCGCCGCTGCGAGGATGCCCCTCGCCGTCGGAGCCGCGTCGAGCACCGACCCCGGCCCGGACGGGACGACTCGCACGCGGTTGCCGGTCAGGATCGCGAAGGTCGCGTCCTTGGCGGGCTGATCGACCGTCTTCTGGATGGCTGCGAAGAACTTCGTCGCGGCGGGGCCTGCGATCCGAATTGCCGTGGAGCCGTCCTTCGGGAGCGCGAGCATCTGGGCGAGGCGCCAGCGCGGAAGCTTCCAGCCGCCGGGGCCGTAGGCGAGGTAGACCGGGGCGGAGAGAATCGTCCTGACCCGAGCCTGAGGCTGGGCGAGCTCCTGGGCGGCGAGCTGCGGCCGGTCGATGCGGACCGGGAGCTGCACCGGGGTCCTGACGAAACCGGCCAGGGAGCGGACGACGACGCCTGCCGCTGCATCGCGATCCAGGACCCGTCCCGTCCGGCCGGGCGTGATGACCGGCTCGAGCCCGCGCAGGCGCAGCGTCGGCTCGGCCCGTGGGCGATCGAGCTGTCGCGCGAAGCGGGCGATCGTGAAATCGAGCGCCTCTTCGGACACATGGCTGCGCGGGACGATGTCGCTCCCGAACACTCGAACGCCGAGCCGGCGAATGCCGCGGAACGGACCGAAGCCCTCTCCTTGCTGCCGCGCCGCCTCGACGGCCGCGGCCCAGTCGGTCTCGATGAGGAGCGAGGTCGGCTTGACCTCCCACTCCTTGCCGCTGGCAACGAACGTGACCGGAACGCGGTCGAGCTTGTCGGAGCGCTGTTCCAGCATCGTGCGCGCGTCACCGGGAGTCATCCCGGCGACGTCGACGCCGGAGATGCTCGTTCCGGCCGGCAGCGTCTCCGGAGAGCCGGCGAACGCGATGCCGAGAACGGCGCTGCTCAGGACGAGCAGCGCGGCGACGAGCAGCCCCCATTGCACGAGGACCCGCACTCGCGAGCGCCTGCGCCGACGAGGGCGCGCGCGTTTAGTAGACCCGCTCGGGCATGGGATCCATGTTACCCGGGGCGTAGGTCGCTCTAAACGGGCGCCAAACGGACGGTGCGGCTCGGGTGGAAGCGTGACCCGGATCGGGTCCCCGGGGCGCACGTCGCCGCCCGCCAGAACGATGCTCATGACCCCCGCCTTGCGCACGAGATTCCCCTGCTCATCGCGGTCGAGCGTCGCCGCCATCAGTCCTTCGGCGATTCCGTCGAGCTGCACGCACGGGTTCCGCAGGCCCGTGATCTCGAGCACCGCTCCGTCTCCAAGATGGAGCCGGGTGCCCGTCGGGAGGGCGAGCAGATCGAGCCCGCGTGTCGTGACGTTCTCGCCCATCTGCCCCGGCGACACGTCGAAGCCGGCGGCGCGCAACTCGTCGTGGAGCTCGGCGTGGATCAGGTGCACCTGCCGCAGGTTCGGCTGCGTCGGGTCACGCCGCACGCGAGAGCGGTGCTTGACCGTCTTGCCGTTGTGCGCGTCGCCGTCGACGCCGAGCCCTGCCACCAGCAGGAGGCTGTCCGCGTTCGGCTTCGACATCGTGTGCGTCCCGCTGCGGCTGACCGCCGTCACAGTCGCGCCCATCTGCCGAGCCTAGTCCTTGGGGAAGAAGATCTCCCTCGCGATGACGAGGCGCTGGATCTGCGACGTGCCCTCGTAGATCTGGAAGAGCTTCGCGTCGCGCATCAGCTTCTCGACCGGGTACTCCTTGATGTACCCGTAGCCGCCGAAGATCTGGACGGCGTCGGTCGTGACCTTCATCGCCGTGTCCGATGCGAAGCGCTTCGCGAACGACGACTGCAGCGTCGCGCGCTTGCCCTGGTCGAAGAGCCACGCTGCCTGCCAGGTGAGCAGGCGGGCGGCCTCGATCTCCGTGGCCATGTCCGCGATCAGGAAGTTGACCCCCTGGTTCATCGCGATCGGCTGCCCGAACTGGACACGCGTCCGTGAGTACTCGACCGCGTACTCGTAGGCGGCCCGGGCGACGCCCACGGCCCCCGAGGCCGTGCCCGGCCGCGTGTGGTCGAGCGTGCGCATCGCGATCTTGAAGCCCTCCCCCTCCTCGCCGAGCAGGTTCTTTGCGGGCACCCTCACGTCCTGGAAGGCGATCGCCGAGGTGTCCGTCGCTCGCTGCCCCATCTTGTCCAGGTGCTTCTCGACGGTCACGCCCTCGAGGTCGGTGGGGACGACGAACGCGGAGAGCCCCTTGTGCCCCTGGCTCTTGTCGGTCGAGGCGAAGACCACGATCCAGGCGGCATGGCCCGCGTTCGTGATGAACATCTTCGAGCCGTTGATCACGTAGTCGTCGCCGTCGCGGACGGCCGTCGTCTGGATGCCGGAGACGTCCGACCCCGCGTTCGGCTCGGTCAGGCCGAACGAGCACAGGATCGGCGACTCGAGGAGCGGCGGGAGCCACTCGGCCTTCTGCTCGTCGTTGCCGGCGAGAATCACGGGGCCCGCTCCGAGCGAGTTGGCGACGATCGAGACCGCGATACCCGCGCAACCCCAGGACAGCTCCTCGCCCATGAGCATGCCGTCGAAGCTCGACAGCCCGGCCCCGCCGTACTCCTCGGGCACGTGAGGGTTCATGAGGCCGACGCCGTGGGCCTTCTCGATGATGTCCACCGGGTGCGTCGAGTGCTCGTCGTACTCGGCCGCCTTGGGGCGGATCTCCTTCTCCGCGAAGTCGCGCGCGAGGTCGCGCAGCGCCTTCTGCTCCTCCGTCAGCGCGAAGGAGGGGCCGGCCGCAACGTTTTGCTCGATGGTCGCCATCTGAGGATTGACTGACTAGTCAGTCAATCGTAGCCGCTTGCCCTCCGAACCGAGCCTAGGATCGAACGACGGCCGGCGAGAGCGCGTCGCGCACGTAGATCCGTGGCTTCCCGCGGCCGTCGGCGCGGACGACCCAGACGTCCTGGATCAGCCCGTAGAGGATCCGGTTGTCGTCGAGCCACTCGACCTGGTCGTCGACACTGCGCGTTTCGGCGAGCGGAGTCTCGCGACCGGTCGCCAGCTCGAGCACGTGCAGGCGCCAGTTATCCCCCTGGCGGCGCTTGAATGCGACACGTGTCTCGTCCGGCGACAGCGAGGGGCACTCCACGCCGTCGGCGACGACGCGGGCGCGCCGCGTCTGGACGTCGCCTTCGACGAGATAGAACTTGCCCCCGTCGAAAGGGTGGCGTAGAAGCGACGCTCATCGCGGGCGAACGTGACACCCCAGAAGTTGAAGTCGATCTCGTCGAAGCGCTTCCCGTCGCGGGTCACCTCGAACTTCTCCAGATCCGCGAGCACTTCGCCTTTGTCCATGTCGATCAGCGCCGTGAACGTCGAAAACCCCTGGTCGAGGTACGAGTGCCCGGCGACGAAGGTCGTCGCGGCGCCATACCTTCCGCGCGGCGAGACGCGGGCGCGGCTCCTGAGCCCGTCGAGCCGCACAGTGCGTAGCGGCCGGAAGTCGGGTCCGAAGATGCGCGCGTTGACGGCCTGGGCCAGGGTCTCCTGCTTCGTCGTCAGGCAAAGGCCCTGCCCGCCTGCAAAGTAGACGCGCGAGCAAACGAGCCCTGTGAACGTGGGCTTCGAGCGAGGCGTCGATGCCCGCGATGGCGATCTCGGCGTAGTGCTCGTCACGCGCGACGTGCTGGTAGACGAGGAACGGCTTCTGCGCCATTGCGCGCTGGAGCTCGGAGCGGGGCGGCGGCGTTCTCGCAGAGCTCGAATCGTCCTGTAGCGCCGCCAAGGCGACATACCCCGACGCAACCGCGATTGCGCCGGCGGACAGAACGATGAACGCGATTATCCGGGCGCGCCTACTCAGCGGGACTTGCCTCCGGTGTCAGCCGGAGCGCCGCCCCGGCGAGGACCATTGCTGTGCACAGGGCGATGGCGAAAACCGCGATCGCTGTCTCGACGTCATACCACGTCCAGATCATGCCGAAGAAGATGGAGGCCAACAGCCGCCCGAGGCTCGTCGAGGTCACGAGCAGGGCCAGCCCGCTGCCGCGAAGCGGCGGCGGCAAGGTCGCGCTCGCGAGCGCCATCAGGACGCCGTCGGTAGCCGCGTAGTAGAGGCCGAGGAGCACCAGGTACACGGGGATCTCCGCCCGGGGCCCGCAGGCAGGAGCAGGAGCGCGTACGCAGCGAGGAGCGGCAAGTAGCCGGCGACGAAGGTCCGGCCCCGGCCGAACCGGTCGGCCACACGGCCCACCGGGATCGCAAGGAGCATGTAGGCGAGTGCGGTGCCGACGAAGAGCAACGGCAGGAGCCGCGGCTCGAAGTCGATGCGACGCTGCAGGGCGATAAAGAGGAAGCCGTCGCTGATGGTCACGAGCCCGAGCGCGCCCGCGACCGCGACGAGCACGCGGAAGCGCGGCGTCCCGAGCAGCCGTGCGGCAGCCACGACCGACACGGGCGAGTCGTCCGGGGCGAGCACCGGCCGGTTTTCGACGAAGAGCATGAGCAAGCCGAGGCCGACGAGCGCCGCGCAGAAGCTGACCACGAAGATCACGTCGAAGTCGCCGGGCGTGATCGTGAGCAGCGAGAACGCGATCAGCGGGCCGAGCATCGCGCCCGCCGTATCGAGGGAGCGGTGGACGCCGAACGCGGTCGCCAGCTGGTCCCGCTCGCTCGAGAGCGAGATCAGCGCGTCCCGGGGCGCCGTCCGGATGCCCTTTCCAGTTCGGTCGAGGAAAACGATCGCCGCCGAGCGCCTGCACGCTGTTCGCGAAGAGCAGGCCGAGGCGCGAGAAGGCAGAGATGCCGTACCCGAGACGCCGCGACCTCCTTGTGCCGGCGCGTCCGGTCGGCAAGGAAGCCGCCGAGGACGCGGACGATCGCAGCTGCGCCCTGCTGCACGCCGTCCACGACCCCGAATTGGAGCGGCGAGAACCCGAGGGTGTAGACGAGGTAGAGCGGCAGGATCGCCGCCACCATCTCCGACGAGATGTCGGTGAAGAAGCTGACCAGCCCGAGGAGCACGACGTTCCGCCCGACACGGATCCGGCGCCCGCGCAGCCGGAGAAGCTCCCTGAGGTTCGCTACCTGGTACACGTCACGTCAGAGCATGACGCCGGGCGGGTTGGCCGGTCGACTAGTCCGCGTCGGGCTGCACCAGCTCGGCGTCCATTCCGCCGTCGCTGGTGCCGAACGCAATCAGCTCGAGCCCGTCGGGGCCCGCCACCCAGAAGCGGACGACATCGCCCGCGACGCGGATCGCATCCCAGGGGCCGACGTCGTGCAGCTCTCCGTCGACGTTGATCTGCCCGCTGCCAGCCGACGATCACGTAGATCTCCTCGGGCTGCTCCTTGTGCTTGTGCGCGAACGGCGAGGCCTCGTTGGGCGCGACGCGCTGGTAGCTGATCCCGAGCTCCTGGGCTTCGAGGTCGTTGCGCGCGAACCGCGCTTCGAGCGTCGGAGCGAAGCCGAACTTGACGGCCGAGTCCTCGACGTCTTCCTTGAGATTCTTGATCGTGAAGCCCGCGATAAGGCGAGATGCTACCGGCCGTTAGGCTGCGGTTCATGGATTTCGAGCTGAACGACGAGCAGCGGCTGATTCAGGACACCGTTCGCGCCTTCGTGGACGAACGCGTGCTCCCGAACGCGATCGAGAACGACATCAACCACCACCTGGACATGTCCGTCATCGAGGGCATGGCCGAGCTGGGCCTGCTCGGGATCGTCGTGCCGGAGGAGTACGGCGGCGCGGGCATGGACTACGTCTCCGAGGCGCTCGCCTGCGAGGAGATCGAGCGCGGCGAGGCCGCTTTCCGGACGCTGATCTCCGTCCACGTCGGGCTCAACTCGCTCGCGCTGCTTCGGTACGGCTCCGAGGAGCAGAAGCAGCGCTATCTCGTCCCGCAGGCGCGCGGCGAGAAGCTCGCGTGCTTCGGGCTGACGGAGCCCGCGGCCGGATCAGACGTGGCTGCGATGAAGTCGACGGCTCGCCGCGAAGGCGACTCGTACGTCTTGAACGGCTCGAAGAACTGGATCTCGTACGCGACGGTCGCCGACCACGCAATCGTCTTCGCGAAGACCGACCCGAGCGCGAAGCACAAGGGCATCTCCGCGTTCGTCCTCGAGAAAGGGATGCCGGGCTTCACCTCGGCCGAGACGGAGCACAAGCTCGGGATCTGGGCCGGCTCGACGGGCGAGCTCTTCTTCGAGAACGTGGAGGTCCCCGCGGAGAACCTCGTCGGCGAGGAGGGGCAGGGCTTCGAGATCGCGATGTACGGGCTCGACCAGGGCCGCTTCACGGTCGCGGCCGGCGCGTGCGGCGTGATCCGCGCCTGCCTCGAGCGCTCGGCGGAGTACGCACGTGAGCGCGAGACGTTCGGCCAGCCGATCGGCAAGTACCAGTTCGTCCAGGACATGATCGCCGAGATGGTGCTCGGCTACGAGACGTCGAAGCTCCTCGTCATGCAGGCCGCCTGGATGAAGAACGAGGGCCGCCGGAACACGCGCGAGACGTCACTCGCCAAGTGGCACGCGACGGAATCGGCCTTCCGCGCCGCCCACCTCGCGATCCAGGTGCACGGCGCCTACGGCTACTCGGCGGAGTACGGGATCGAGCGCTACTTCCGGAACGCGCGGGCGCCGATCATCTACGAAGGCACGACCCAGATCCACAAGATGATGCAGGCCGAGCACGCTCTCGGGCTCCGCGCTTTGAACGGGCGGAACGGAGAAGCGTCGCCGATCGCCGCCTGGGCGCCGACGCTCGCCCAGAAGCTTCCGGTCGGTTAGGACCTCTGGCCCTGTTGGTAGCTTCGCGGCCGTGAAGGCGCGCTTCGCAGCGGTCGCGGCTGCGTCATCGCTCGCCTTCGCGGTGGGCGGTGCCACGCCGCACGCCGCCAACACCCTGCCGACAGCGATCGCGTTCGCAAAGGCCGAAGCGGACGGCGGAGGCGTGTTCGTCTGGGAGCGCACGGGCCGCGTGCGACTCCTCGCGGGCGGAGCGCACTCGCCCGCCTGGTCCCCGGACGGGAGGCGCCTCGCGTACGTGCGCGACTCGCTGCTCTGGGTCGCCGACGCCGACGGCTCCCATCGCGCGCAGCTGGCCGACGATGCAACCTCAGCCGACTGGGGAGCGGACGGCCGCAGCCTGGTGGTCGACCGTGCAGGGACTCTCGTCGTCGTCCAGGCGGACGGCGCACGCGAGCGCGTGCTGACGACGGGTGCGGAGCCCGCCTGGTCCTCGCGGAACCGGATCGCCTTCGTTCGCGGGGGCGACCTGTACCGGGTCGAGCCGAGCGGGCGGGGATTGCGTCAGTTGACGGCCTCAACCGCGATCGAGAGCGCCCCGGCCTGGTCACCCGACGGGCGACGCCTTGCCTTCGTAGCGACCGAAGGCGTGACCGTCGACCTCTACGTCCTCGACATCGTCGGCGGCGACTCACACAGCTGACAGCGGATGCGTTCGTCGAAAGCTCGCCTGCGTGGACTCCCGACGGCCGCACGATCGGGTTCGTCACCAATGTCACCGGAGTCGACGCGCCGTTTGCCGTTGCCAGCACCGGCGGGCCGCCGGTCCTCCTCGAGGGCGTCACGCGCCTCGCGGAGCTGCAGTGGCGTCCCCTCGTCTCGAACGAGGTGCGTCCCGACCTCGAGCAACAGGCCCCGTCGGAGCTCTCGGTGATCAAGAGCCAGGGCCGGTTCCGACTCGGCTTCCGCTCGGCAACCGACAACGTGGGTGAAGGCGCTCTCGAGATCGAGGGTTTCCGCCCCGCCGCACTCCCCACGATGCGGACGGTGCAGCGCGTCCGCCTCGCCGGCGGCGGCTCGCGCCTCTACCGGCGGGTCGGCTTCTTGCGCTACACGTACTCGGCCTCGCACGACCATTGGCACCTGATGGGCTTCCAGCGCTACGAGCTGCGTCGTGCGGACGATCACTCGCTCCTCGTTCGCGACCGCAAGTCGGGGTTCTGCCTCACCGACCGCTGGGGCAACGCCGCCGCAGGGTTCACGGGGCGCCGCAAGAGCCCTGTCTACACGGACTATTGCGCGCGCGGGAACACGAAGGCGCAAGCCGTCATGCAGGGAACCACCGTCGGCTACAGCGACGTCTATCCCGCGCACTTCCACGGTCAGAACATCGACGTCACCCGCGTGCCGGCCGGCATCTACGTGCTCGTGCACCGGGCGAGCCCGAACCTGCTGATCCGCGAGCTTCGGTACGAGAACAACGCAGCCTCGGTGCGGATCCGGCTCAGCTGGCCGCAGGGTAGGTCGAAGGAGCCGGCCGTGCGCGTGCTGGCGCGCTGCCCGGCGACCGAGCGCTGTCCCGGTTAACCCTCGCCGTCCAGGTAGTCGACGCCCGACTCCGGACGCACGAGCAGGCGCAAGTCCTTGCTCAGGATTCCGACCTTGCCGCTGTCCGGGTAATGAGCGACCTCGTACTCGACGAGCGTCGAGATCATCAAGTAGCGGGCGGGCGCGTCGGTCTCGTTTCGCAGCTGGTGCGCGCCGTCGGCTCCGCGAACGAACGAGACGGAGTCGCCGCGCTTCAACCGCTGCTCGCCGTCCGCCGTCCGCAGCGTTGGCTCGCCGTCCACGACGACGAGGAGCTCCTCGGTCCCCTGGTGCCAGTGGAACGGGAAGCTCTTCCTTCCGGGCGGGAGCTCGTAGAGCGTGCCCGCCGAGCATCTCGCCTCCCAGCCGTTCGCCGACGCGAAGCCAGCGCTTCTCGTAGTCCTCGTGCTCCGGCCAGTACCCGGGACCCCATTCCTCGCCGAGGACGTTCACGACCTTCATCTCGGGCACGCTACCGTCTCGCCATGCGCCTCGCCCTTGCCTTGGCGGCCACGTTCGTGGCGGTTCCGACGGCCGCGGCGGCTCCCCCGCGCACCGGTGTCTTCGTGCCCGGCAAGAGCCTCGGCGGCCTCGCGCTCGGCGCGACTCCGGCTCAGGTGCGCGCGGCCTGGGGCCCACGCCACGGAACCTGCCGAGGCTGCCGCGCGCCGACCTGGTACTTCAACTTCGCGCGCTTCGAGCCCGAGGGGGCGGGAGTCACATTTCGCGGTAGACGGGCGGTCGCGCTCTTCACGCTGTGGGCGCCGAAAGGCTGGCGCACCGACCGAGGGCTGAAGATCGGCGACGACGCCTCACGCGCGACGACTCTGTACCGAGGTCTCGTCCGGATCACGTGCGGGACGTACTACGCCTTGACGCTGAACCACGCGAACGCGGTCACCTCGGTCTACGTGCACGACGAGAAGGTCTGGGGCTTCGGCCTCAGCCGCCCTCGCGAGCCCGTGTGTCGCTGAGTCCGAGCGCGGCCGGTAGTTGGCGAAGGTCGGTCAGGCGACCGGCGTACTCCGGGTAGCGATCCTCGCGGTCGACGAGGAACGCGCGCATCCCGATCGCGCGGGCGCCGGCGATGTCGTCCTCGGGCGAGTCGCCGACCATGGCCGCCTGGCGCGGCCGCACGGCCAGCTGGTGGAGCGTGGCGCGGAAGATGCTCGGATCGGGCTTCACCTTGCCGAACGCGCCCGAGGAGACCGCCGCGTCGACCACGAGCGAGTGATGCGACATGAAAGCGTCGAGGTCGCGGCCCGTGTTCGACACCAGCCCGATCTTCAGGTCGTGGCGGCGCAGCTCTTCCAGCACCGGCAGCGTGTCGTCGAAGAGCTCGAAGTTGTGTGCGTGCTCCCAGCCTCGCGTCATCTCGACGGCGGCTTCGTAGGCCCGATCCGAGTCGCCCCCCATGCCGCGGATGATCCGCTCCGTGAAGAGGACCCAGACCTCCTCGTCGTGGTTGAGCTCGGGATGCTTCTCGAGCGTTTCGATGGCGGCGGCGCGGGCCTCGGCATGTTTCGACGGGTCGAGCTCGAGCCCGTAACGGCGGCCCAGGAGCTGATACCCCTCGGGCCCGAGGTCGGGGCCCGGCTTGGCGAGCGTGAAGTCGACGTCGAAGAGGACCGCGCGCAGGATTAGATCTTGGCCGGCCAACGGTAGGCGTCGGGCTGCCGGTTCGCCAGCGACGGCAGCTGCCTCCGCACCTCCTCCACACGGGCGCGATCGAGCTCGGCCGAGATCACCGTCTCCTCGTCCGGCGCCTGCGCGACGATCGTCCCCCAGGGGTCGACGATCAGCGAGCGCCCGTAACTCGGACGGCCGATGCCGGTGACGCCGACCTGCGCCGGCGCAGCGACGTAGAACGTGTTCTCCACCGCGCGGGCGCGCAGCAGCAGGTGCCAGTGGTCCTTGCCCGTGTGCATCGTGAAATGCGCGGGCACGGTCGCGAGGAGGGCGCCCTCGAGCGCCAGGATGCGGTAGAGCTCGGGGAAGCGCACGTCGTAACAGATCGTCAGGCCGACGGGCCAACCCTCGACCTCGGCGACGACGGCCTCGTCCCCAGGCTCTTCGGCCTCGGACTCGCGATACGCCTGGCCGCCGACGTCGACGTCGAAGAGGTGGATCTTTCGATAGGTCGCGACCAGCTCTCCGGCGGGATCGAAGACGAGGCTGGTGTTCGACAGCTTCTCGCGACCCTCGCGCCGCTCGGTGATCGAGCCGCCGACGAGGGTGATGCCGTGCTGCTTCGCCCAGCCGCGCATCGCCTCGACCGACTCGCCCCCGTCGATCGGTTCGGCGGCGTCGTGCAGCACACCGGGATCGCCGATCGCGTTCCACTTCTCGGGGAGGGCGACGACGTCGGCCCCGGTCGCAGCCGCGCGGGCCACGAGCCGTTCGGCCTTCTCCAGGTTGGCGGCCTTGTCGGTGCCGCTCGTCAGCTGGACACAGGCGAGTCTGATCTTGTCGCTCATGGCCTGAGAATAGTCGCGGGCCCGGGAGATCCCGGGCCCGTGCAGTGACGCGCATCGGGGTGCCCAGATTTGAACTGGGGACCTCTCCGACCCGAACGGAGCGCGCTACCAGGCTGCGCCACACCCCGAGAACCCACAGATTAGCTCAGGTCGGCTCTTGTGACCGAGCCGGCGCACATCAGTCACATCTGCGCCGGTACGTTGCCTCCATAGCAAACGAAGGAGGCCGCGTGAACAGTGTCGTGCTGACGGGAAATCTCGCCACGGACGTGGAGGTCAAGGAGCTCGGCGACGACCGCCAGGTCGCCAACTTCCTGCTCGCGGTGGACCGGTTCGGAAGCGAGGAAACCGACTTCTTCCGCGTGGCCGCCTGGAACAAGCAGGCCGAGCTCTGTGGCCGCTACCTCGCGAAGGGCAGGCGCATCGGCGTCGACGGACGCTTGCGGAGCAGCTCGTGGGAGGACGGCGACGGCAACAAGCGGAGCGCGGTCGAGGTCGTGGCTCACCACGTGGAGTTCCTCTCCCCGCCGCAGGGAAGCGAAGGATCGGCGCCGGAGGTGCCATTCGAAGCCGCAACGGCATAGACGCCTAGAATCGGCGCGTGGCCGACCGGGACGAGATCCTCGCCTACGCGAACGAGCTCCTCGATCTCGACGCCTACCCCGACTACGCGCCGATGGGCATGCAGGTGCCCGGGGCACGCGAGGTGCGGCGCATGGTCGCCGGCGTCTCCGCGTCCCTCGAGCTCTTCGAGCAGGCCGCCGAGGCGAAGGCGGACCTGATCCTCGTTCACCATGGTTTCTTCTGGGAGCGCGACCCGCGCGCCATCGACGAGGTGCTCAAGCGCCGACTGCAAGCCCTGTTCGAGGCGGACATGACGCTCGCCGCCTACCACCTTGCGCTCGACGCGCACCCAGAAGTCGGAAACAACGCGTTGCTCGCCCGGGCGCTCGGAGTGGAGCCGGAGCGAAAGTTCGCGGGGATCGGTTTTGGCGGGCCGCTCGCGGAGCCGGTCGACATCGGCGCGTTCACCGCCCGTGCGAAAGAAGTCCTCGAAGCCGAGCCGCTGGTCTTCGACCACGGGCCGGAGTTGATCGAGTCCGCCGCAATCGTCACGGGCGGAGGCGGGCGCCTCATCGCCGATGCAGCTCGCGAGAGCTACGACCTCTTCCTCACCGGCGAGGCCGAGGAAGGGAGCCTCCAGGCCTCGAAGGAGCTTGGCATCCACTTCGTGGCGGGCGGGCACTACGCCACGGAGCGAATCGGGATCAAGGCGCTAGCCGCGCTGCTCGCGGAGCGCTTCGAGCTCGAGTGGCAGTTCGTCGAGCTACCGAACCCGGTCTAAGAACGTCTCGATCGCCTCGGCGCACGCGTCGGGACGTTCGCCGATCAGCAGGTGCCCGCAGTCGGCGATCATCCGCAGCGGAGCACGCAGCCGCCGTGCGTACTCGAAGGCGTCTTCGGCCGTGATCTGGTTGTCGCGCGCGCCCCAGAGCAGAAAGACCGGGCAGGCGACGCGCTCGAGGTCGAGGCGAGGATCGTCTCGCACGAGGGCGCGTCGCGCCGTCGCGGTGTCCGTGTGCATGTCCATCGCGGAGAGGAATCCATCCACTGCGCCGTTGGACATGGCCGGCGGATCGGAGGCGCCGAAGTAGCCGAAGACGACCATGCGCCAGAAGGGGCTCCGCGCGACCCCCTCGCGATGGCGTGAGTAACGGCGCGTCGGCCGCAGAATGGCGGCGAGGTTGAGGTAGCGCTCGGCCTCGCGGGTCGAGGAACGAATCCCGGCCGAGGCGGTCAGCACGAGAGCGGCGACCCGCTGCGGGTAGTTGACGGCCAGGCGCAGCCCCACGAGCCCGCCCAGCGAATGTCCGACGACGCCGGCGTGCTCCATCGCCTCCAGCTCGGCCAGCCGATCGAGCCGGTCGACGTACGGGTCGAGCGTCGCCGCCGCGGGGAAGGGCGTCGATCCGGCGTGCCCGGGTAGATCGGGCACGAGCAAGCGGTACCGGTCGACGAGCAGCGGGACGACCCCGGCCCAGTTCGCCGCAGCGCCCCCGAGGCCGTGGACGAGGATCACCGGCGGCCCCTCGCCGCCGACGTAGTAGCGCATCCGGACGTCCTTGATCTCGGCGGTGCGCTCTTCGAGAACGCCTAACCCGTTGCGGTCGTCGTCCGGTCCCACTATCGTTGGAGGTGATGAATGTTCTGCGAACGCGGTGCCGATGAGCGCCGCGGTGACAAACCAAGGATCGAGCAGGCTCGAGCGCCCACGCGCGTCGGGCTTTTTTGTTGCTCAGAAGGAGGATTCATGGCGAACCACCTGACGCCCGAGGAGCTCTCGAAGGAGCTTGGGATCGATCGGACCGAAGTGATCAAGGTCTGCATGGAGGAAGGCGTCCCGATCTATCACGGCAAGATCGACAAGACCCTCTTCGCCGCACAGCTCCAGGCGTTGGGCTCGCGCCCACCAGAGGCGCTCGCCTCGTAGAAGTCCTGTTCAGGCGCTCTTCCGCGCCGGAACGCGTTTTCGAGAGCCGCTCTTCGGGGCGGCTTTCGCGCGCTTGGCGGGCTGCTTCCCCGAGACCTCGGCGACGCTCTGCTTGAGCGCCTCCAGGAGATCGACGACAGGCGCCTCGGTCGGCTCTTCCACCGGCTTGGTGATCTCCTGGCCTGCGAGCTTCGCCTCGAGCATCTGCCGCAGATTGGTCCGGTACTCGCTCGTCAGGTCGGCCTCGTCGAACTCGCCGGCGAGGCTGTCGATCACCTGACGCGCCAGGTCGAGCTCGGCCTCTTTGACCTTGCTGTCGGCGACGGTCTCCTCGATCTCTGCCTGTGAGTTGACGTCCTCGGCGAGGAACATCGTCTCGAGCGCGAGGGTGTCTCCCTTGGGCCGAATGAGGCACAGATGCTCGGTGTTTTGCCGCACGAAGCGGCCCAGCGCGGCCTTGCCCGTCTCCTGCATCGCGCGCAGGAGCAGAACGTACGGCCGCTGCGCAGCCGGCTCACGGGCCGGCGCCAGGTAGTAGGTGCGATCGAAGAACACGGGGTCGACTTCCTCGGCGTCGACGAAGCGCGTGATCTCGATCGATTTCGAGTCGTCGATCTGCTCGATCGCCTCGAGGTCGGCGTCCTCGACGACCACGAACTCGCCCTTCGCGACCTCCCAGCCCTTCACGAGCTCGTCGCGCTCGACCTCGCGGTCGTGCGTCGGGCACCAGCGCTTTTGCTTGATCGGCGTGAGGCACTCACGGTGCAGGGTGCGGAACGACACGTCGGACTGCCTCGCGGCGGGTTTCGTCGCCAGGGCCATTCCGACCGGGATGTTGACCAGGCCGAAAGTGATCGAGCCGTTCCAGATGGTGCGCATGGGGCCTCCGAATTGTAGTCGGACCCGGGTTGTTCTCCCTGCAAACAGTGTTCCCTCCTTAAGCTGTGACCGTGAGCGAGAAGCGCACGATCGCCAGTCTCTGGGACACCGCCGTCGCCGCGAACCGGACGACGCCTGCCTATCTGGTCGAGGAGGAAAGCGGCTGGCGCGAGGTGTCCTGGCCGGAAGCGGCCCAGGCGGTGGACGAGATCGCCCACGGGCTCCTCGCGCTCGGCGTCCGCAAGGGCGACGCCTTCGGGATCCTCGCCCGCACGCGGCTCGAATGGTCGCTCTTCGACTTCGCGCTTGCCCACGTCGGGGCCAAAGGGGCCGCCATCTACCCGTCTTCGACCCCGAGCGAGTCGCGACACATCCTCGAGGACTCCGAGGCGATCGGCGTCCTCGTCGAAGGAGACGACGAACTGCGGCTGATCGAGGAGGCGCGCGGGCTTCCGGCGCTGAAGCACGTGCTGACGTTTGCCGACCTCGACGGCCTGCGCGAACAGGGCCGCGAGCACGCTGCGAAGCACCCGAACGCCGTGGCCGAAGCGGCCGCCCAGATCACCGACGACGACCTCTTCACCCTCATCTACACCTCGGGAACGACCGGCCCCCCGAAGGGCTGCATGATCCGCAACAGCAACTACTTCGAGATGGTGCGCTCGTCCACCCTCGTCGACCAATTCTTCCTGCCGACGGACGTCCTCCTTCTCTACCTCCCGCTCGCGCACAACTTTGGGCGCTACATGCATCTCCTGGGCGCACACATCGGTTTCACGATCGCCTTCTGCCCCGACCCGCGCCGGCTTGCCGAGGTGATGCCGGCCGTCCGACCGACCGTCATGCCGACGGTCCCGCGCGTGCTCGAGAAGGTGCACACGGGCGTGACGGCCAACTTCGCGGCAGCGACCGGCGTGAAGCGGCGCCTGATCGATTGGGCGCTCAGCGTCGGCCACAGGGTCAGCGAGCTGCGCCAGGCCGGCAAGCCGATCCCCGCGGGTCTCGCCGCGCAGCACCGGATCGCCGACAAGCTCGTCTACTCGAAGGTCAAAGCCAGGCTCGGCGGCAGGATGCGCGCCGTGATCTCAGGCGCCGCGCCACTCGCCAAGGAGATCGCCGAGTTCTTCCTGGCGATCGACGTGCTGATCCTCGAGGGCTACGGCCAGACGGAGGGGACGACGGCCGCGACGTGCAACCTGCCGGACCGCTTCCGGTTCGGCACGGTCGGCACCGCGCTGCCGAACGTCGAGGTCCGAGTGGCCGACGACGGCGAGATCCTCCTCCGCGGGCCGACGGTCTTCGCCGGCTACTTCGGAAACGAGGAAGCGACGCGCGAGGTGCTCGGTGAGGACGGCTGGCTGCGCACCGGCGACGTCGGGCAGCTCGACGACGACGGGTTCCTGACGATCACCGACCGCAAGCGGGACATCATCATCACCGCCGGCGGGAAGAATCTTTCGCCGGCGAACATCGAGAACAAGCTCAAGGGCTCGCCGTATGTCTCCCAGGCGCTCGTCATCGGCGACCGCCGGCCCTTCGTCAGCGCGCTCATCACGCTCGATCCGGAGGAGGCCGAGAAATGGTCGCAGGCGAAGGGATTCGACGGCGACATGGCCGGACTGGCCGCCCGCGATGAGGTTCGGGAGCTCGTCCAGAGGATCGTCGACGGCGTCAACGCGGATCTCGCCCGGTTCGAGCAGGTGCGCGCGTTCGCGGTCTTGCCCCGAGACTTCCTGGCCGAGGAGAACGAGATCACGCCGACGATGAAGCTCCGCCGCAAGATCTGCGCAGAGCACTTCGCCACGGAGATCGAGGCGCTGTACCGCGACTAGTGCTGGTGGTACGCGTGCACGACTGCGTGCCCGCGGCCCTTTGAGATCAGCCAGCGGTTGAACGGGAAAGCGGCGACCCACGCCACCGCCAGTGCGAATGCGAGGCTGCCCCAGAAAAGTGGGTCATCGAGACCGGCCTCCATCGCACCCGGGACCACGAGCAGCACCGCGTTGTCGGTGATCTCCATGACCGTGATGCTGAAGGTGTCGGCGGCGAAGGCGAGCCCGGCGACCGCGCCGAAGGCGAGCCCCGAGCGGAGGAGAGGAATCGCAGTCAGCGCGTAGCCGAAGAAGAACGCCAGGATGATCGCCAGGACGATCGTCTCGAAGTTGCCCCACCCGAGGGCGGTGCCGATGAACACGCCCAGCACCTCCCCGATGGCACAGCCGGTCAGGCAATGCGTCGTCGCCGACGCCGCGAGCCGGTTCAGCGATTGCTCGGCGTGTGGGCTCATTGGTACCCCGGCAGGGTATCCTAGTCCTGATGTCTTCTGCACTCGAAGAGCGCGTCGACCTCGAGCTAGCCGGCATGACCTGCGCGGGCTGCGCCACGCGTATCGAGCGCACGTTGAACAAGCTCGAGGGCGTCGAGGCCACGGTCAATTACGCGACCGAGGGAGCGGCCGTTCGCTTCGATCCCGGTCGCATCGGCGTCGAGAAGGTCATCGCGGCCGTGGAGGCAATCGGTTATGGCGCCGCGTTGCCAGGGGCTGCGGCGGACACCGCGCAGGACGACGCCGCCGAGAGCGCGGCCCGCTGGTTGCGACGACGGCTACTCGTCGCCACGGTGCTCAGCGTGCCGCTGACGGTGCTCGCAATGGTGCCGCCCGTGCAGTTCTCGGGCTGGGAATGGCTCGCATTCGCGCTCGCGGCGCCGGTCGTCCTGTTCGCCGGCTGGCCCTTTCACCGAGCGGCCCTGCTGAACCTTCGCCACGGGGCGGCAACCATGGACACCCTGATCTCGATCGGCACGCTGGCTGCGCTCTCCTGGTCGGCGGTCGTGCTTCTCGCCGGGCTCGACGAGCACACGTACTTCGAGGTCGCCGCTGTGATCACCACCCTGGTCCTGGCCGGCCGGTACCTAGAGGCGCGGGCGCGCAGAAGCTCCAGCGCTGCGATTCGCGCCCTGCTCGAGCTCGGGGCGAAGGAAGCGCGGCTCCTGCGAGACGACGAGGAGATCCTCGTCCCGGCGACCGAGGTCGAGGTCGGGGATCTCTTCGTGCTGCGGCCCGGTGAGAAGGCACCGGCAGACGGCGTCGTGCTCGAGGGGGAATCCGCCCTCGACCAGTCCATGCTGACCGGCGAATCGGTGCGGGTCGACGTCGCGCCCGGCTCGGAGGTCGCAGGCGGGACGATCAACACCTACGGGCGGCTCATCGTGCAGGCGACGCACGTGGGAGCGGACACGGCCCTGGCCCAGATTGCCCGTCTGGTGGCCGAGGCGCAGGCCGGGAAAGCGCCGATCCAGCGACTCGTCGACCGCGTCTCCGCGATCTTCGTCCCGGTCGTGATCGCCCTCGCACTCGCAACGCTCGCGGGCTGGTTGCTCCTGACCGGCGAGGCAGGTGCAGCGTTCACCGCTGCCGTGGCCGTCCTGATCATCGCCTGCCCGTGCGCTCTGGGCCTCGCCACGCCGACCGCGCTGATGGTCGGCACCGGACGAGGCGCCCAGCTCGGCATCGTCGTCAAGGGCCCGGAGATCCTCGAGCAGACGCGGCGGATCACCACCGTCGTGCTCGACAAGACGGGCACGGTCACGGAGGGGCGCATGCAGCTCGTCGACGTGGTGTCCCGAAATGGTTTCAACCGCGCCCAGGTCCTGCGTCTGGCCGGCGCGCTCGAGGCCGCTTCAGAGCATCCGATCGCCCAGGCGATCGCCTCGGCCGCGCGGGCCGAGGTCGGCACGCTGCCGCCGGTGAGCCAGTTTCGTAACCACGCGGGCCTCGGCGTCACAGGCGTCGTCGAAGGGCAGACGGTCGAGGTCGGCCGCGGACGAGACGGAATCGAAGTACGCGTTAACGGCGGCGAGGTGGCGACAATCGTCGTTCGCGACACGGTCAAGCCCACGAGCGCGGCGGGGGTACGCGCGCTGCGCGAGCTCGGCCTGACGCCGGTTTTGCTGACCGGGGACCGCGCCGACCCGGCCGAGGCGATAGCCGCCGAGGTCGGCATCGACCGCGTCCTCGCCGAGGTCTACCCGGACGCGAAGGTCGCCGAGGTCCGCCGGCTCCAGGGTGCGGGCGAGGTGGTTGCGATGATCGGCGACGGCGTCAACGACGCACCCGCCCTGGCCCAGGCCGACCTCGGCATCGCCATCGGCACCGGCACCGATGTCGCGATCGAGGCCAGCGACCTGACTCTCGTCTCTGGCGATCTCCGAGCTGCGGGGGACGCAATTCGCCTCGCCCGGCGAACGCTCGGGACGATCAAAGGCAACCTCTTCTGGGCGCTCGCCTACAACGTGGCTGCGATCCCAATGGCCGTCGCCGGCCTGCTGAATCCGATCGTGGCGGCCGCGGCGATGGCGTTCTCCAGTCTCTTCGTCGTTTCCAACTCACTGCGGCTGCGCCGCTTTTCGAGCGTTCGGGAAAGGAGCGCGACATGACCCAGGGCCACGGCTACGACAAGGACGCGCTGAGCAAGCGTCTGCACCGCATCGAGGGCCAGGTGCGTGGAATCGAGCGCATGGTCGAGGACGACCGCTACTGCATCGACATCCTCACGCAGGTGGGGGCCGTGAAGACGGCTCTCGAGAGCCTCGCCTTTCAGGTGCTCAACGACCACGTCAACCACTGCGTGGCCGATGCGCTCGCCTCGGGCGAACCGGCGAAAGCGGATGAGAAGAGCCGCGAGCTCCTGGAAGCAGTCAGGCGCTTCGCGAAGACGACCTAGGAGGGTCTAGAGCCGCCGGGCGCCGACGTACGTCGACGAGTACCAGCCGGACATGCTCGAGATCTTCACGACGTCGCCGGTGTGCGGCGAGTGGATGAACGAGCCGCCTCCGACGTAGATCCCCGCGTGGCCGAGCCCGTTGAAGAAGACGAGGTCTCCCGCCTGCAGCTGGTCGCGCGAGACCGGCGTGCCGTAGCCGTACTGCGCCGCCGCGTTGTGCGGCAGCGAGACGCCGATCTTCGCGTAGACGTACATGATGAACCCGGAGCAGTCGAAGCCTGAGGGCGAGGCCCCGCCGTAGACGTACGGCGTCCCCAGGTACTGCATTGCGATGCCGACGACTCCGCCGTACCGCGAAGGCGGTGCGACACCAATCGGATCGGAGCCGCCGCTGCCGAGCGATCCGGTGCTGGCAGCGAGGACCTCGATGCCGGTCTGCGGCGAATTCAGCCGCGCTCGAGCCTCGGCGGCGAGCCGTTCCTGCTGCGCGCGTTCGGCAGCCTGGAGGCGCCCGATCTCGCTACGGATCGACCCCAGCAGGCGCTGACGCTCGGCCAACTGGCCTTCGATAGAAGCCTTCTGCGACGCACGCTCGGCCACGAGCCGAGCCTGCTCGACGTGCGCGTGCTTCAGGCGAGCGCGCCGCGTGCGAACGGCGACGCGGAACGCCTTCACTTCACGAAGCACCTGGGCGCTCTGGTCGGAGACGCGACTCGACGTATCGAGTCGTGCGATGAGATCTTCGATGCTGGTCGCGCCGATCAGCACCTCGAGCCCGGTGCCATCGCCTCCCGCCGTGTAGAGCTGGACGAGTCGGAGCTCGAGAGCGGTCTGCGCCCGGCCCAGGTTTTGCTGCGCCAGCTTGAGCTCCCGGCGATTCTCCTGAAGATCGCTCTGGATCTTGGCGAGCTTCTCGTTCGCAAGGTTGTACGCCTCGACGGCATGCGACAGGTTCGCGTCGAGCCCCTGGATCTGATTCAGGACGGACTGTGCCTCCGCGCGCTTCGCCGCGACGCTCGCCGGTTCGGCATGCGCAGCGGGGGCTACGGCGAGAGCCGAAACGAGCCCGACGAGGAGTGCGAGCGCCTGACGCCTCCGCAAGACCGGGCGATGGCCGCCGGCTCGCATTGCAGGCGCACCGGAGGGGGACCGGTACGTCACGAGCACGAGACCCTAACAGGGGGTGCGGACGACCGCAAACCGCATTCGAAGGCCAAAAACTGTGCAAATCTGACTCCGTCTCCCCTGTTACAAAGTCCGGCCTCGACTGTGGTACGTTTCCGCGGCGTGGGAGAGCGCCGAATCGCCCTCAGCGGGGGGCTAGTCCTTGTGTTGCTTGCGGCGCTGGCAGCGATTCAGCTGCCGGCGGCGAGCGGCGCCGAGTCACCCAGTCGCCTGCACGAGCAGGCCGAGTCGCTGCGTGCCGAGAATGGGTCGCTCAGCTCGCAGGAGCAGGCCACCTGGCTGAGCGTCATCTCGCTGGACACGCGTCTCGAGCAGTCTCGGGCCGCCCTCGTCCGGCTCAGGGCCCGGACCCGAGCAATCGCGCACGAGCGCGCGGAGGCCAACCTCCGACTGCGGATCGCGAGGGATGCGCTTCGCATCTCCGAGCAGAGGCTCGCCTCGCGGCTTCGTGCGCTCTATCAGGAGGGCGACACAGATCCACTGACCGTCGTCCTCGGCGCAGGATCGATCAGCGAGGCGATCGCAGGCCTGGAGAGCCTCGATCGGGCCGCCGGGCAGGACAAGGAATTCGTGCAGAAGGCGAAGACTGCGCGTAAGAACCTCGTCAGCCTGACCCGCGTGCTCGCCGAACGCGAGGCAGAGGCTCGCGGTGCGGAGGAGGCGACGGCCGCTACGGCAGCAGCGCTGGCCCAGGCCCGCAGCGAACGAACGGCCTCGCTCGCCCGGTTGCGGGCAGAGCAGCAGTCGAACTCGGCCCGGGCGTCGTCGCTCGACGCGCAGGCTCGGACGCTGGCCGCCACCGCGCGACCGGCGCTGCCGGCGGCTCCGGTCGCCGGAGGAAAGGTGATCTCGGTCACGGCGACCGGCTACTCGCTGACCGGTACGACGGCCACCGGAGTGCCTGTCGGGTGGGGCGTCGTCGCAGTCGATCCGAGCTTCATCCCGCTCGGTACCAGCATGACGATTCCGGGCTATGGTGAGGGCGTGGCGGCCGACACGGGAGGCGCAGTGGTCGGTGCGCACATCGACCTCTGGTTCCCGACACGCGCAGAAGCACTTGCGTGGGGCACGCGAACCGTCACAATCACGTTGCACTGACCAGGTACGCAGGGCAACGAACGGCAGTAGGAGGGGCGTCGATGAGCCCGAGAGCAGACGGCGATAGGTTGAGAGTCCTTCTGGTCGATGACCACGATCTCTTCCGGACCGGGCTCCGGAACCTGCTCGAAGAGCAGGGGGTCCAGGTGGTCGGGGAGGCCGCGGGTGGCACCGATGCGCTGCGCATCGTGCGGGAGATCGCACCCGACGTGGTCGTGATGGACCTGAACATGCCCGGGATGAGCGGCGTCGAGGCGACACGCGAGATCGCAGCCATCGCCCCACTCACCCGAGTGGTCGTCCTCACCATCTCCGATCAGGACGACGACGTCATGGACGCCATCGTCGCCGGCGCGTGCGGCTATCTGGTCAAGGACTCCTCGATCGAGGAGCTGATGCGGGGCATCAACGCCGCCGCTATCGGCGAGTCGCTGATCTCACCGCCGATCGCATCCAAGGTCCTGCAGCGGATGCGTGCGGTCACGCTGGATCAGGGAGCAGAGACGATCCGGGCCGAGCTCTCCGATCGCGAGCTCGACGTTCTCCGGCTGATCGCGAACGGCAAGGACAACTCGGAGATCGCCGAGGCGCTGCACATCAGCCCGAAGACGGTCAAGAACCACATCTCGAACATCCTCATGAAGCTCCAGATCGAGAACCGGATCCAGGCGGCGGTTTACGCCGTGCGCAGCGGAATCGTCTAAGCGGCGGCGGAGACCCTGTTGCGCAGGGCGCCGAGCAGCTTGCGGAGCTGCGCGAGCTCTTCCTCGGTCTCTTCGATCCGGGCCAGCACCTTCTGGAGATCCTCGGCCCGCGTGTCTCCGCCACGCGCCAGGTGCGCGGTCACCTGGTCGATCTTTCGCTCCAGGCGCAGCCGCTGACCGTCCAGGGCGAGCGCTTCGGCGTAGCCCTCGGTGAGGACGGATTCGATCCGCTCGCGCGACGGAGCTCCTCGCCCCTCGTCAGGCAGCGCTAGGAGATCGTCAATGCGCTCGATGACTATGTCGAGTCGGCCTCCCATAAGGCTCCTGCGATTATGGGTTGCTCACTCTGCGGTTCCTATGGGTCGCACGGCCCATTCTTCACGGTCAACGGACCTACCTGTTCTTGACGAGGATCACTTGCATAGCTAGACATGGCCGGATGTCGCGGCGCCTGGCACTCGTCCTCGTAGTAGTCGTCTCCGGCCTCGCCTCGCCCCAGGTGGCGGCGGCCGAGCAGACACCTACCCCCCTCGCCCGGAAACTGGCACAAGCCCTGCGGGCGCCCCAAGTCGCGCCGTCCAGGACGGGAGCCCTCGCCGTCGATCTCGCGACCGGGCTCCCCGTCTACTCCCACAACCTGACCCTGCCCTTGATCCCCGCTTCCAACGAGAAGCTCGCCGTCACCTACGCCGCGCTGCACGCCTTCGGGCCCGCCTACCAGTTCGAGACCGCGGTGATCGGCGAGGGTGAGCAGGAAGGCGCGCTCTGGCGCGGTGACCTCATCCTCAAGGGTTACGGCGACCCGACACTGTCCTCGCTGCGGCTGAACGCGCTCGCCGCGCAGATACGCGGATACGGCATCACGCGCGTCACCGGACGGCTGGTGGCCGACGAGTCGTTCTTCGACTCGAAGCGAACGGCTCCGGGCTGGAAGTCGTGGTTCTTCATCAACGAGTCGCCGCCGCTCTCGGCGCTGACCGCCGACCGGGGTCGGTACCGCGGCCGGACGAGCCGGAACCCGGCGCAGGCCGCGGCGGACATCTTCCGCGAGGCGCTGCTCGCAGCCGGGGTCTCGATCACGGGGCGGACGGTCGTCGGGAAGGCCACGGACGGCGCGCTTCCACTCGCGTCCTCGTCCTCCTTGCCGCTCCTGCACGTCCTTCGCTTCATGAACCGGGAAAGCGACAACTTCACCGCGGAGGTGCTGCTCAAGCATCTGGGGACGCAGCTCACCGACCAGGGGACGACGTTCGCCGGGGCGGCGGTCGTCCGCCAGATCCTGACCGAGCAGCAGATCCCGGTCGGCGGCGTGCGAATCGTGGACGGCTCGGGGCTCTCCCGCCTCAACCGCCTGACGCCGGCCATGCTCGTGGCCATGCTCCAGAAGGGCTACGCCGACCCGCTCGTGCGCGAGGTCCTGCTGTCGACGCTCCCGCTGGCCGGGCGGACAGGGACGCTACGGCGTCGCATGCGCGGCTCGCCGGCGGCCGGGCGCGTCAGGGCCAAGACCGGGACGACACGAGAGGCCTCGGCCCTGTCCGGCTACGTCAAGCGGCGCTACGTCTTCGCAATTCTCCAGAACGGCTCGCCCGTCTCGACGTACTGGGCGCGCCGGGCTCAGGACCGCTTCGCGGCCGTCCTAGCCACGAATTAGCTTCTTCAGGTCCGTTTCGGACAGGACCGGCACGCCGGCCTGCTGGGCCTTCTTCAGCTTCGACCCCGGCTCCTCGCCGACGATCAGCCCGGCGGTCTTCTTGGAGACCGAGTTGCCGACCTTGGCGCCCTTCGCCTCGAGCGCAGCGGCCGCCTCGTCGCGCGTGAACGACTCCAGCGTGCCCGTGATCACGTAGGTCTGCCCCGAGAGCGGCCCCTCGACCGGCTTCAGCTCCTCACCGGTCTCGAAGCGCAGGCCGAGCTCGCGCAGTTCCTGGATCAGCTTCAGGTTCTCCTCGTCCGAGAACCACTCGGCGATCGCCTCGGCCCGTTCGGGCCCGATGCCCTCGACCTCCTGAATCTCTTCCTGACTCGCACGGGTGAGTTTGTCGATGGAGCCAAAGTGCGCCGCGAGGTTGCGAGCCGTTACCCAGCCGGTCTGAGGGACGTTCAGCCCAGCAAGGATCCGGTGGAACGTGAAGTTCTTCTTCGACTGCTCGATCGCCGCGACCGCATTGCCGGCAGAGATCTCGCCGTAGCCGTCGAGCTCCATCAGCTGCTCCTTCGTCAGCCGATAGAGGTCGGGCATCGACGTGACGATTCCTTCGCGCCACAGCCTGTCGGATCGCCTGCTCGCCGACGCCGTCGATGTCCCAGACCCAGTTGATGAGCGTCTCGAGCCCGCGCGACTCGCACTTCGGGTTCGGACAGCGGTGCATCGCCTCGCCCTCGGGCTTGACGATCTTTGTCCCGCAAAGCGGGCACTTTTCGGGCATCCGGAACTTCCGCGTGCGCTTCTTCCGCGGCAGCACAGGCCCGACGACCTGGGGGATCACGTCCCCTGCGCGCTGGACGATGACGAGGTCGCCCTCGCGGATGTCCTTGCGGTTGATGTCTTCCTCGTTGTGCAGCGTCGCCTGGGAGACGGTGACGCCACCGACCTCGACCGGCTCCAGCTGCGCCCAGGGGTTGAGCGCGCCGGTGCGCCCGACGCGGATGTGGATCTTCTTCAGCGTCGTCTGGGCGGTCATCGGCGCCCACTTGAATGCCCGGGCGTAACGAGGGCGGCCGTGGAGCGCGCCCAGGCGGCGCTGCTGGTCGAGCGAGTCGACCTTGATGACGATGCCGTCGATCTCGTAGTCGAGTTCGAGGCGCTTCGTCTCCCAGAGGCGGCAGACCTCGGCGACGGTTTCGACCGATTCGTGCCGCTCGGCGAACGGGTTCGTGCGGAACCCGTGCTCCCGCAGCCACTCGAGCGTCTCCCAGTGCGTTCCGAGCTGGACCCCGTCGGACGGCGCCGAGCCCGTACATCCAGACGGCGAGAGGCCGCGACGCGGTGATTGACGAATCCTTTTGTCGCAGCGACCCGGCGGCGGCGTTCCTCGGGTTCGGCGCGAGCTTCTGTCCCAGCTCGGCGATTCGCTCGTTCAGATCGCGGAAGCCGGAGAGTGGCATGTACACCTCACCGCGAACTTCCAGTACCGCAGGCAGATCGTCGCCGCGCATCCTGAGCGGAACGGAAGGGATCGTGCGGAGGTTGGCCGTCACGTCCTCGCCTTGCACTCCGTCCCCTCGGGTCGCGCCTCGCGTCAGCAGTCCGTTCTCGTATGTGAGGTTGATCGCGAGCCCGTCGATCTTCGGCTCGGTGACAAAGGCGATCGGCTCGTCGGTGCCCAGCCGCTTCCGCACGTCCTCCGCCCACTTGAAGAGACCCGGGTCCTCGCTCACTTTCTCGAGCGAGCCCATCGGGACGATGTGCTCGACCTTTTGGAAGCGGCCGCTCGCGAGCGCGCCGACTCGCTGCGTCGGGGAGTCGGGCGTGATCAGCTCCGGGTCCTCCTCCTCGAGGGCCTTGAGCTCGTCGTAGAGCCGGTCGTACTCGGCGTCTGAGATCTCCGGGTCGTCGAGGACGTGGTAGCGGTAGAGGTGGTGCTCGAGCTGCTTGCGGAGCTCCTCGGCCCGTGACGCGAGGTCGGTGGTCGCCATTGAGTTGATGCTAGCGAGCACCTACGATCGGGCTATGAGGTGGAAATGGGCTCTCGTCGCCGCGGTTGCAGCAGTCCTTGCCGTTCCCTCGGCGACGCAATCGGCGACGAGCGACTCGGCCCTCTTCTTCAACACTCCTTCCGGAAAGATCTCGTGCGTCTACGTGCCGTCGAACCAGTCGGCCAACCTGCGCTGTGACATCGGAGGCGGCGTCAAGCCGCTGCCCGCCAAGCCGAGGAGCTGCGGTTTCGACTGGGGCGTCGGGATCCAGATGCAGAACCGCGGGCGCGCACGCATCGTGTGTGCCAGCGACTCGGTGTTCAGCCCGACGGCGAAGCGCTTTCCGTACGGCACGACGTGGCGGCGCAACGGCTTCACCTGCACCGTCCGCAGGATCGGGCTGCGCTGCACGAACCGGACCAGGAACGGCTTCTTCCTCAGCCGCCAGCGTTCGTATCGCTTCTAGTCGTACTGAACGCGCTCCAGGTAGAGGCCCGCCGCGGGCGCCGTCGTGCCCCCTTCGGTGCGCGGGCGGCCCTCGAGTAGCCGCGCGAACTCGTCCGGGGTGCGCTCGAGCATCGTGCCGACCAGCGTCCTCACCATGTGCCGGAGGAACGAATCGGCCGTGATCTCCAGCTCGAGCGCATCCCCCCGCTCGAACCATGCCGCGCTGCGAATCGTCCGGGTGAAGACCTCGCGGTCGGTCTCGGTCTTGGTGAAAGCCCGGAAGTCGTGCTTGCCGCGCAGCAGGTCGGCCGAGTCGGCAAGTCCCTGCAAATCGACGGGATACGGGTACCAGTAGCTGCGGTGCTGCTCGAACGGTGACGGCGTCCGTCGCCGCCAGATGCGATAGCGGTAGCTTCGTCCCGTCGCCGAGTGGCGGGCATGGAAATCCGGCGGCGCCTCTTCTGCCGTGAGCACCGACACGTCATCCGGCAGCGCGGTGTTCAGCGCCTCGTGCGCCCGCTCGATCGGCGGGCCGCCCTCCACGTCGACGCTCGCCACCTGGCCGAGCGCGTGGACGCCGGTGTCCGTTCGGCCGGCGACGGCGAGCCGCTCCCAGGAGCCGTAGACCCAGCCGAGCGCATCGCGCATCACGCCTTCGACCGTGCGCAGGTTCGGCTGCGTGGCCCAGCCACGAAAGCGCGTGCCGTCGTACTCCAGCGTCAGCTTGAGCCTCATAGCCGCGTATCATCCCGCGGCGTGAGCAACGAGGACTGGCGCGTCGAGATCAACCTCGACGACGAGCACGAGGGATATGACATCGGCGAGAGGCTGCGATCGCGGGAGCTCGACGAAGAGGCGCGGGAGCGCCTGGGCGAGCGCGTCTACGTCTCACGCGACGGCCCCCGGCTGTTCCTGTACGCAGGCACCGAGCAACAGGCCAGAGAGACCGAGGTGGTCGCGCGAGAGCTGGTTGCGGCCGACAACCTGAGCGCCGACTTTGCCGTGACGAGGTGGCACCCGATCGAGGAAGAGTGGAAGGACGCCTCGATCCCGCTTCCTCGCTCGGAAACCGAGGTTCGCCAGGAGCTGGAGGACAAAGCGGAGACCGAGCGCAGCGAGGTGGAAGAGCGCGGTTCCTACGACTGGGTGGTCAAGATCAACTTGCCCAGCGCAGACGACGCGGAGCGAATCGCCGAAACGCTAGAGGCGGCGGGGCATGAGGTCCATCGCATCTGGCGCTGGGTAACCGTCGAAGTGCTCACGGAGGAGATCGGCAACGAGCTCATCTCATCCATCCAAGAGGGCTTGCCGGCCGACGCGGAGATCTGGCTGGAAGGGCAATCTCGAGGACGCGGACACGCGTCCGCCGACCTCCGTCTACTTCGACCCGAGGATGTACTGAGGCCAGAGTTGCGTTTCACTGGTCTAGAGAAGACGCTCGTGCAAGCGAGCGTACGTGGCTGGCAGCTGGCGGTAAGTGGAAGACGCTTGACGTTGTTCGTGGGTAATGACGAACGCTGCGTAATACGGCGTGGTAATGCGGGCGAAGACCCGGGCGCGTTGTCGGGCCGCGGCTTAGACAGAGGCGCGGTGGAACTTGTCGACGGTGGCTCGGTAGGCTGAGGCGAAGGCCACATGAACGGGAGCGGCCGGGGGTTCCCTCCACGATCCAGAAATCTCCACCGCCCTCGATGGCGAACCAGGCCCCGCGAGCTCTCTACTACCTCACTCCGAACGGCTAGAGGGCCTGCTCGTAGAGATGCGGCTGCGTCTCAAGTCACGTACTCGCAGGGCCAAGTGATCGATGAGGGGAAGCGTCAAGGGCAGCGAACGCCCTTATCTTAGAGCGAGACCTCCGGGGAACATTCCTGAACACTGGGGCACGCAGCGAGAGAGGAACGAACAACGAAGCCATAGTGCCGACGGCGCAACCGTCAGCCGGTCGCTCGTACGGTGGGCGTGTAGAGGCGACAAACAGGACTACAGTGGGCCGCGTGACGCTTCAACGGATGGACAACGTCGGCATCGTGGTGGAATCCCTCGATGCCGCTATCTCTTTTTCGCCGAGCTCGGCCTAGAGCTCGAAGGGCGAGCCACGATCGAAGGAGAGTGGGCAGGGCGCGTCACTGGACTGCGCGACCAGCGCGTCGAGATCGCCATGATGCGCACGCCGGACGGCCACAGCCGGCTCGAGCTCTCGCGATTTCTCACGCCGCCTGCGGTCGCCGATCACCGGAACGCCCCGGTGAACGCTCTCGGCTACCTACGCGTCATGTTCGCCGTGGACGACATCGACGATACGCTCGCCCGGCTCCGCAAGCGCGGCGCGCAGCTCGTCGGCGAAGTGGTCCAGTACGAAGACGGTATCGGCTCTGCTACATCCGGGGGCCCGAAGGACTTCTCATCGGGCTGGCCGAGCAGATCGGCTAGCGGGTTGAACTTTCGCGACGGGAGAGACCTCAGGCATCATTCCCGAACGCTGGCCCAGCCGACTGCTAGGAGCGGCGGTTCAGCGGGTTCAAGAGGCAGTGAGTTGCTCGAACTCCACCTCGGTGATGCGCTGGAGGCTGGCGGAGACCGGTGAGTCGATCGGCTGATCGCTCAGACCTCAGTAGGCGTCCTCGTTTGCTCTTCGTCGTACACAAGCACAGCGCTGCTGTCGTAGAACTCGACCTGCTTGGTAACGATGCCTGCGTCGTCAGTGGCGAACAGCCACGTCGAGCTGCCCCAGTGGGCGAACTCGTCTCCTCGGTTCTCATCCCATCGGCCACGGAACCAACTGCTCGACATGGTGTGGATCATGCCCGCTCACCGCTCGGGGGACATTCCCAAACACTGGCCCAGCGGAGCGTCTTAGCGTCGCAGCCGACGTCGGCGTTGCAGACCCCACGGATGGACGAGCATCCGAAAACGCCCATCTCCTGTCGCGTCGCTCTCGGTCCTACGGGGTGAACAGTTTCCAGTGCCCCTCGGAGACGACTTCGACGGCGCCGTCGGTCACTTTGATGGCGGTCTGATCGTCAATCGCGTACGCCGGCACCGGCATGCCGGCGGCCCATCTTTCTGCGTCGGCCATGGAATTCTCCGGCAGGTCCTCGTGATCCAGGTGCGGAAACATCGAAAAATCAACCAGTCCCAGCGTTTCATCGCCACCGGTGGGCGGCGTCCAGCGGACGAAGTCCTCCCCGATGTTGGGGGCCATCACCATGCTCCCGGCGCTCAGTCCCACGTAGACCGTCTCGCGCAGCGACGGCAAGAGGTCTGCCAGTCCGGACTGCCGCATCCAGTAGCACAGATACAAGGGATCGCCGCCATTCACCAGCAGGACGTCGGTCTCCTGGACCATGGGGACCCAATGCTCTTCATCGATGCTGGGCAGCGCGGTGAGCTCCAGCACGCCCAAGGACTTCCAACCCAATTCGCACATGGGGGTTCTGGCTTCTCGTCCGCTGATGAACCGCCATGCATGGCCAGCACCGCCGGGATTGGCGTACGATCGCGGTGGGGATGCAGAGGGCGTTGGACTCGGCAATCGGTTTGCCCAGGAGGTCGACCAGCGCGTCGTGGATGCTCGTGTTCTTGATGCCAGCGGAAGTGAGAAGAAACTTCATGATGCCTCCCGGAGTCATACGCAGGCGAGAACGGCCCCGAGCCTAGACAACCAAGCCTGATTCAGGGGTCATTCCCGAACGCTGGCCCAGCCGAGGGCAGTTGGGGTCATGGATCGAGTCGGAGCACGACCTCGTCCGTTTCCTCGCCGCGCCCATGAGCGAACCCGCGCCCCTCGCCCACAATCAGGAAACCGCACTTCGTCAACACACGAATCGACGCGGCGTTGTCGCTCGCAGCGCGAGCGTAAAGCGGACGGGTTGCCTCCAGCTGCAAGAACTCCTGTAGGGCACGCGTGGCAATGCCGCGGCCCCAATCTTCACGGCCGATCCAATAGGTGACCTCGCGGCGACCCTCCAAGTCGAAGCTCGCAATGTGACCCACAACTCGACCGTTGATCTCGACGACCCTGTTCGTCGTAGAGACGTCGCTCCTCAGCCGCGCCCACCGTCGCTCGAAGTTCGTTCGATCATCGGCCTCCGGCGAAGTGAACGCGGCCATCCGTATAGCCTCGCGATCCCTCGAGTGCTCGAACAGCACGCCGAGATCACGATCTTCGATCTCGCGAAGGACAAACTGTCCGAGCCTCCCGCACGGCGTTAACGCTAACTGCCGCAAATCGGGTGACATTCCGAACACGGTAGGGAGGGTACCCACTAGCCGGTAACGCCCGGCGCGGCGCCCGCCGGCACTTCCGCCTCGACGTCCTCTTCCTCGCGCCGCGGGCGTGGCGCCGTCGGGGCAGGCGGGACGTAATCGACGAACTCGAGGTACACCATCTCGGCCGCATCGCCGTAGCGAGGCCCGAGCTTGACGATCCGCGTGTATCCGCCCGGGCGGTCGGTGAACCGCGGGGCGACCTCGGCAAAGAGCAGGTGCACGACGTCGTTCGAGTGCAGGAACGCGAGCGCCTGGCGCCTGGCCGCGAGATCGCCGCGCCGGCCGAGCGTGACCATCTTCTCGGCGACGGGCTTGACGGCCTTCGCCTTGGCGACGGTCGTCTTGATCCGCCCGTGCTCGATCAGCGCACCGGTGAGGTTCGAGTACAGCGCCTTGCGATGCGCCGAGTCGCGCCCGAGCTTCTTACCGGCCTTGTGGTGCCGCATCGCGCGTTATTCCTCCCCGCGCAGGTTGAGGCCGTGCGTCGCGAGGGTCTCCTTGACCTCCTCGATCGACTTCTTCCCGAAGTTCGGGATCGCCGCGAGCTCGTTCTCGCTCTTCACGACGAGGTCGCCGATCGTCTCGATGCCGACCCGCTTGAGGCAGTTGTAGGACCGCACGCCGAGCTCGAGCTCCTCGATCGGGAAGTTCTCCATCCCGTGCGCGAGCGGAGCCTCGGTGGCGGCCAGCTCGGCCTGTGCAGCCTCGCCGAAGCCCTCGATGCGCTCGATGTCGGTGAAGATCGCGAGCTGGCGGATGAGGATCTCAGCAGCCTGGCCGATGGCCTCCTTGGGGTCGATCGACCCGTCGGTGCTCACGTCGAGGTTGAGCTTGTCGTAGTCGGTGCGCTGGCCGACGCGCGCCGCCTCGACGTCGTAGGAGACGCGGCGGACGGGCGAGAAGATCGAGTCGATCGGAATGACGCCGATCGTGTGCTCGGGCCCGCGGTTGAGCTCGGCCGGGACGTAGCCGCGGCCGCGGCCGATCGTCATGGTCAGCTCGAGCCTGCCCTTGTCGGAGAGGTTCGCGATCTCGAGCTCCGGGTTGAGGATCTCGAGGTCGGCCGGCGCCTCGATGTCGCCGGCGGTGACCTTGCCCGGCCCCTTCTGGTTCAGCCGCACCTCGATCTCGGGCGACTCGCCGTGCAGCCGGACGATCATGTTCTTGAGGCGGAGGATGATGTCGGTCACGTCCTCCTTCACGCCCGTGAGCGTGGTGAACTCGTGCGCGACGCCCTCGATCTTGACCGAGGTCACAGCGGCGCCCTCGAGAGACGAGAGCAGCACGCGGCGCAGCGAGTTGCCGAACGTGTACCCGAAGCCGCGGTCGAGCGGCTCGATCGTGAAGCGGCCCCGCTGCTCGGTGACCTCCTCGTGGACGATCTTCGGGATCTGGAATTCCATCAGGCTCGTGCGTGTAGCCATGCCGTTCCTTTCTTCCTACTTCGAGTAGAGCTCGACGATGAGCGATTCTTGGACTGGAGTGTCGATCTCGGTGCGCTCGGGAACCTTCAGCACCTTCCCCGTGAGGCCCTCGTGGTCGGCCTGGAGCCAGGGAGCGACCGAAGCGGTGAGGTCGGTCGCGTCGCGAATCACCTGCTCGGCCGAGGAGCCGGGGGCCATCGTGACGATGTCGTCGGGACGCACCTGATAGCTGGGGATGTTCACGCGGCGGCCGTTGACGTGGAAGTGGCCGTGCCGCACGAGTTGCCGGGCCTGCGCGCGCGAGGCGGCGAAGCCGAGCCGGTAGACGACGTTGTCGAGGCGCGTCTCGAGCATCTGCAGCAGGTTCTCGCCGGTGATGCCGGAGCCGCGCGCGGCCTTCGCGTAGTAGTTGCGGAACTGCTTCTCGAGCAGGCCGTAGTACCGGCGCGCCTTCTGCTTCTCGCGCAGCTGCATGAGGTACTCGGACTGCTTGATCCGGCCACGGCCGTGCTCGCCCGGCGGATACGAGCGGCGCTCGATGGCGCACTTCTCGGTCAGGCAGCGCTCGCCCTTCAGGAAGAGCTTCAGGCCCTCGCGGCGGCACTGCTTGCACTTCGGGGAGCGGTCTCGGGCCACCTAGACCCTCCGCCGCTTTCGTGGCCGCACGCCGTTGTGCGCCTGCGGGGTGACGTCCTTGACGCCGAGGATCTCGAGGCCGGCGGCCTGGAGCGAGCGGATCGCCGTCTCGCGGCCCGAGCCCGGGCCCTTGACGAAGACTTCGACCTTCTGCAGGCCGTGCTCCATGCCCTTCCGAGCGCACGAGTCGGCGGTGACCTGCGCGGCGAACGGAGTCGACTTGCGCGAGCCCTTGAACCCGGCCGAGCCGGCCGATTCCCAGACGATGACGTTGCCCTCGTTGTCGGTGAGCGTGACGATCGTGTTGTTGAACGACGTCTTGATGTGCGCCTGGCCGATGGCGATGTTCTTCTTGACCCGGCGGCGACTGCGCCCGCGGGTCGCTTTGCGAGGAGGCGCCATTAAGTTTTCGTCGCCGCTTTCTTGCCGCGCCCGACGGTCTTCTTCGCGCCCTTGCGCGTGCGCGCGTTCGTCTTCGTGCGCTGGCCCCTCACGGGCAGGCCGCGCCGGTGGCGGACGCCTCGGTACGCGCCGATCTCGCCGAGCCGCTTGATCGCCTGCGAGCGCTCGCGGCGGAGATCACCTTCCACCTGGAGGTTGGTGTCGATGTAGTCGCGAAGCTTCGTGATCTCCTCGTCGGTCAGGTCGCGGACCTTGGTGTCCTGTCCGATCCCGACTGCGGCGGAGACCTTCTGCGCCGTGGAGCGACCGATCCCGAAGATGTACGTCAAGCCGATCTCGAGGCGCTTCTCGCGCGGCAGGTTGACTCCTGCGATCCTGGCCATTAGCCCTGCCTCTGCTTGTGCCGTGGGTTGGTGCAGATGACCATGGTCCGGCCGTGCCGGCGGATCACGCGGCACCGCTCACACATGGGCTTGACTGATGCTCGAACTTTCATCTCTTCCTTCGTCGAAACCGCGCCTCGTGAGCGCGGTTGCCAGGACACAGAAACACGCGCAGACAGGCTGCGCGAAGCCGAATTATGGTAGCAAACCCGCTCCCACCGGCCGTCCTGCGGTGGTCAGGATGCGCGGCCCCTCCTCGGTCACGGCCACGGTGTGCTCGAAATGGGCGGAAAGTGACTTGTCTACGGTGGAAATCGACCACTGGTCGTCGTGCACGACGACCTCCGCGGAGCCGGCTGTGATCATCGGCTCGACCGCGAACGTCATGCCCGGCGCCAGCTCGGGGCCGCGCCCCGGCGAGCCGTAGTTCGGGAGCTGCGGGTCCTCGTGCATGGAGCGGCCGATCCCATGCCCCACGAGACTGCGGACGACCGAGTAGCCCGCCTCCTCGGTCGCGGTCTGGACTGCGTGCGAGATGTCGGAAAGGCGGTTGCCCGGGCGGCATTGCTCGATGCCGGCCTCGAGCGCGGCCTGGCAGCCGTCGAGCAGGCGCTGTGCCTCGGGAGAGATCTCGCCGACGGGAAACGTGAAGGCGGAGTCGGCCACGAAGCCGTCGAGGGTCACTCCGACGTCGACCGAGAGGATGTCGCCCTCATCGAGCGCGAGCGAGCCGGGAATCCCGTGGACGACCATGGCGTTCGGCGACGTGCAGATCGAGGCCGGGTAGCCCCGGTAGCCCAGGAACGGCGACGTGCCGCCCTGCGACGCGATGTAGTCGGCTGCGAGGCGGTCGAGCTCGCCCGTGGTCACGCCCGGCCTGATGTGCTCGCCGAGCAAGGCGATCGTGTCGACGACGACACGGCCGGCAGCGGCCATCTTCTCGATCTCCTCCGGCGACTTGCGGAAGATCATCGGACCGCCACCTGCTCCAGCGCATCCTGGATCTCCGAGAAAACCTCGCTGATCGGGCGGTCAGCGTGGATGTGCACGACGTTGCCGCTCGTGCGGTAGTGCTCGACGAGCGGTTCCGTCTCACGGTGGTAGGTGCGCAGACGCTCGGCGATCACCTCGGGCGTGTCGTCCGCGCGACCCTCCTCCTGTGCGCGCTTCAGCAGCCTCTGCGTCGAGACTTCGTCCGAGTTCTGCAGCTCGAAGACGACGTCCAGGTCTCGGCCGATCTCGCGCAGCAACCGGTCCAGGGCCAGTGCCTGCGGCCAGGTGCGCGGGAAGCCGTCGAGGACGAAGCCGTTCGCGGCGTCCGGCTCCTCGAGCCGGTTGCGGATCAGCTGGATCATCAGCTCGTCGGAGACCAGTTGGCCGTCGTCGAGGATCGGCTTGAGCTGGCGGCCGAGCGGCGTGTCGGCCTCGATCGTCGCCCGGAGCATGTCGCCGGTCGCGATGTGCGGCAGGCCGTACTCCTCGGAGATCCGCTTGGCCTGCGTTCCCTTCCCAGACCCCTGGGGGCCCAGCAACAAGATGTTCACGCTATTTGAGGAAGCCCTCGTAGGAGCGCATCATCATCTGCGACTCCATCTGGCGCATGGTGTCGAGCGCGACACCGACGGCGATCAGAACGGAGGTACCGCCGAGAGCGCCTGCGGTGGCCTGAGAGAAGCCGCCGTAGCGAATGAAGAGGCTCGGCAGGACGGCGACGATCGCCAGGTAGAGCGCGCCCGGAAGCGTCAGGCGAGTCAGCACGCGGTCCAGATACTGCGCGGTGGGCGGGCCCGGCCGGATTCCCGGGATGTACCCGCCGTGCTTGCGCAGGTTGTCGGCCTGGTCGACGGGGTTGAACTGAACCGCCGTGTAGAAGTACGTGAAGATCACGATCAGGAACCCCTCGAGCAGCAGGAAGGTCGCCGACGTGGCCTGGAAGTGCTCGTTGACGAAGCCCTGCGTCTGCGGGAAGTACTGGCCGACGGTCGGCGGGAAGGCCATGACGGCGGCGGCGAAGATGATCGGGATGACGCCGGCCATGTTCACGCGCAGCGGCATGTAGGTCGAGCCGCCCGCGGTCATCCGCCGGCCGACCATCCTCTTCGCGTACTGGATCGGGATCCGGCGCTGCCCCTCCTGGATGAAGACGATGGCGACGATGATCGAGATCGCGATCAGCGGGAAGAACAGGCGCTCCATCACCCCGCCGTTGATCCAGGCGTTGATCCCGAGCGGAAGGCCCGTGAGGATCGAGGCGAAGATGAGCAGCGAGATCCCGTTGCCGACGCCGCGCTTGGTGATCAGCTCGCCCATCCACATGAGCAGGGTCGTCCCGGCGGTCAGGGTCATGATGATCAGCACCATCCGCCCGGCGCTCGCCTCGAGGGCGCCCTGCCGCTCGAAGAGGAACGCGTAGCCGGTCGACTGCGCGGCCGCGAGGGCCACCGTCAGGTAGCGCGTGTACTGGTTGATCTTGGCGTAGCCGGCCTCGCCCTCCTTCTGCAGCTGCTCGAGCCGCGGCACGACGACCGTCATCAGCTGGAGGATGATCGAGGCCGTGACGTACGGCATGATCCCGAGCGCGAAGATCGCGAACTGGGAGAGCGCGCCGCCGGAGAAGAGGTTCAGGAGGCTGAGGACCGTGCCGCTCTGGCCGCGGAAGTAGTCCTCGATCGCCGAGGCGTTCACGCCCGGGGCGGGGATCCACGAGCCGAGGCGGTAGATCGCGAGGATCAGCGCCGTGAAGAGGACGCGGCGGCGCAGCTCGGGGACGCGCCAGGCGTTGGCGAGCCAGGAGAACATCTAGCTCTCGTCGGCCTCTGCGGCCGGCTCTGCCTCCTCGGCAGGCTCCTCAGTCGTGTCCTCGGCTTCAGCCGCAGGTGCCTCCACTTCCTCAGCGGGTGCCTCCGCTTCCTCGGCAGGTGCCTCCGCGGCCGGCTTTCGCTCCTTCTTCGGCTTCGGCTTCTTCGGCTTCGGCTCGCCGCGCAGCCAGTTGACCGAGCCGCCCGCGGCCTCGATCTTCTCGCGGGCGCTCTTGGAGAAGAGGTGAGCGGAGACGGTCAGCTTCTTGGTCAGGTCGCCGTAGCCGAGGATCTTCAGGTCGATCCGCGTGTTGCGGATCAGCCCGGCCTCCTTCAGGCCCTCCGGGGTGACCTCACCGTCGAAGCGCTCGAGGTCGCGCACGTTGACCGACTGCACCTTGGTGCGGTGCGGCCCGATCGGCATCGCATCCTTCGAGTACTGGCCTCGCAGCTTGCCGAGCCGCATGTAGATCGGGTTCTGGCCGCCCTCGAAGCCGGGCCGCATCTTGGCGTGGCCCGAACGGGCCTTCTGCCCCTTGATCCCGCGGCCGGAGTAGCGACCCTTGCCGGAGCCGGGGCCCCGGCCGATGCGCTTGCGATCGCGGCGGGGCGCGGCGGGCTTGAGCGTGTTTAGAGAGAGTTTCTCGGCCATTGCTACTTGCCGTCCTCGATGTCCACGAGGTGGCGAACCTTTCTGAGCATACCGGCGAGCTCCGGGCCTTCCGAGTGCTCAGCCGTGCGCCCGATCTTGCCCAGGCCGAGCGCCCGCAGGGTTCCGCGGTGCCTGGCGCTCTGGCCGATCGAGCTACGAACTTGCCGGATCTTGACCTTCGCCACTCTCGGTCTCCTCGCTCACTTCCGGTGCCTCCGGCGCAGCAGTTGCGGCCGGCTCGGCCGGGGTCTCTTCCGGGGATTCTCCTCGACCTTCTTGGTCGGCAGAACCTGGCTGATCGTCAGCCCGCGGCTCGCAGCGACCTCTTCGGGGCGCCGTAGGGACTGCAGGCCGTTGATCGTCGCCTTGAGCATGTTGATCGGGTTCGTCGTCCCGAGGCTCTTGGCGAGGATGTCGCGGATCCCGCCGAGCTCGAGCACGGCGCGGACCCCGCCGCCGGCGATCACGCCCGTTCCCTCGCTGGCCGGCCGCAGCATGACGCGCGCTGCGCCGAAGCGGCCGACGATCCCGTGCGTGATCGTGGTGCCGTGCTTGGGCACCGTGAAGATGTTCTTCTTGGCGTCGTCGACGGCCTTCGAGATGGCGAGCGGAACCTCACGGGCCTTCCCGTAGCCGAGGCCGACGCGATCGACCTCGTCGCCGATCACGACGAGCGCCGTGAACGAGAACCGCCGGCCGCCCTTGACGACCTTCGCGACGCGGTTGATCTCGACCACGCGCTCCTTGAGCTCGCGGCTCTCCTCTCGTGCCATGACTTCGCGTTCAACAGTGCTCAAAACTTCAGGCCTCCCTCGCGTGCTGCTTCGGCGAGCGCCTTGACGCGCCCGTGGTACAGGTAGCCGCCGCGGTCGAAGACCACGGCCTCGATCTCGGCCTTCTTCGCGGCCTCTGCGACCAGCTTGCCGACCTCGGCCGCCTGGGCGGTCTTGTTGCCCTTGAACGACTTCTTCAGCTGCAGCCAGCTCGCGGCCGCGAGGGTCTTGCCCTCGAGGTCGTCGACGAGCTGCGCGGCGATGCCGCGGTTGGAGCGGAAGACGACGAGGCGCGGGCGCTCGGCGGTTCCGGAGACCTTCTTGCGCACACGCTTGTGGCGGCGCGCGCGGGCCTGGGGTTGAGTCAGGACGGCCATTACGCTCTCTTGCCGACCTTGCGGCGCACGTACTCGCCCTCGTAGCGGATGCCCTTGCCCTTGTAGGGCTCGGGAGGCCGAACGGCTCGGATCTCGGCGGCGATCTCCCCCACCTGCTGCTTGTCGATTCCCTTGACGATGACCTCTGTGGGCACGGGAACGTCGAACGTGATCCCGGCGGGCGGGTCGACGACGACCGTGTGCGAGAAGCCGACGTTCAGCTCGAGGGCCGTGCCGCGCAGCGCGGCGCGGTAGCCGACGCCCTGGATCTGGAGCCGCTTCTCGAACCCGCGCGTGACCCCTCGACCATGTTCGCGACCAGCGAGCGCGTCAGGCCGTGCAGCGCACGATCGTCGCCGCGGTTGGTGGGGCGCGTGACGACGAGCGTCCCGTCGGCCTTGTCGATCTTCATCCGCACGGGAACGTTCTGCGTCAGCTCGCCGAGCGGCCCGTTGACCGTGACGCGGCCAGGGTCGACCGCGACGTTGACGCCGTCCGGGATCTCGATGGGCTGTTTGCCGATTCGACTCATTGACTCACCAGATGAAGCAGACGACCTCGCCGCCGACGCCTCGTTCCTCCGCCGTCTTGCTCGTGATGAGACCGCCCGACGTGGAGAGGATCGCGGTGCCCATCCCCCCGAGCACGCGCGGCAGCCGGTCCTTCCGAGCGTACACGCGGCGCCCCGGCTTCGAGACGCGCTTGAGGTCGGTGAGGATGCGCTCCCGGTTGCGGCCGAACTTGAGCTCGACGGTCAGGTTGTCGAAGGCCTCGCCCTTCTCGACGCGGAAGTCGGTGATGTAGCCCTCCTCCTTCAGGAGCCGGGCGATCTCCTCCTTGATGCGCGAGGTCGGCATCGTGGTCGAGTCGTGCATCGCCTTGTTGGCGTTGCGGATGCGCGTGAGCATGTCGGCGATCGGATCGGTATGCATCTAGGTCACCAGCTCGATTTGGTCATGCCGGGGATCACGCCTTCGTGCGCGAGCTCGCGCAGGCAGATCCGGCAGAGGCCGAATTTCTTGTAGACCGCGCGTGGCCGCCCGCAGCGGTTGCAGCGGGTGTAGCGCCGCACGCTGTACCGCGGCTCGCGCTTGGCCTTGGCGATCAGAGACTTCTTAGCCACGTTGCGCTCCTTCTTCCGCGAACGGCATGCCGAGCCCGCGCAAGCAGCGCGAGACCGGCCACGTCGTCCTCGGCGGTGGTCGTGATGGCGACGTCGAGACCGCGGATCGTCTGCACGTCGTCGTAGTTGATCTCCGGGAAGATGATCTGCTCCTGGATCCCGAGCGAGAAGTTGCCGCGCCCGTCGAACGACTCGGGCGCCAGGCCGCGGAAGTCACGAATCCGTGGCAGCGCAATCGAAACGAGCCGGTCGAGGAACTCCCACATGCGGTCGCCGCGCAGCGTGACGCGCGCACCGATCGGCATGCCGTCGCGGATCTTGAAGCTGGCGATCGACTTGCGGGCGCGTCGAACCTGGGCGCGCTGGCCGGCGATCGTCGTCAGCTCCTCGATCGCGCTGTCCAGCAGCTTGGTCTCGGTCTTCGCCTCGCCGACGCCCATGTTGAGCGTGATCTTCGAGACACGCGGGACGCGCATGATCGACGAGTAGCCCAGCTGCTCCTTGAGCTGCTCGCGCAGCTCGGCGTCGTAGCGGTCCTTGAGGCGCGGGGTGTGGCCGTTCGAGCTCATTTGTCGATCGCCTCACGACAGTCGATTCGCTTGCACACGCGCACGCGCCGGCTTCCCTCGCCGCTCTTCGATTCCCGGACCTCGATGCCGACGCGCGTCGGCCGGTTGCACGTCGGGCAGACGAGCATCACGTTCGAGAGCTGGATCGGAGCCGCCTTCTCGATCACGCCTCCCGGCTGGAGCTGCTGCTGGCCCATCCGGCTCGGATTGGCCATCGGCCGCGGACGCGTGTGGCGCTTGATCATGTTCAGGTTCTCGACGAGAACGCGCTTCTCTTTCGGGCGCGCTTCGATGACGCGGCCTTGCTTGCCGCGATCCTTGCCCGACAGGACGTGGACGGTGTCGCCCTTCTTGATTTTCATGGTCTTCATCTAGAGCACCTCTGGGGCCAAGCTGACGATTTTCATGAAGTTCTTCTCGCGCAGCTCGCGGGCGACGGGCCCGAAGATGCGCGTTCCGCGCGGGTTGCGCGCGGCGTCGATGATCACGGCCGCGTTCTCGTCGAACGCGATCTGCGTGCCGTCGTTGCGGCCGTAGGGCTTCTTCGTCCGCACGACGACCGCCTGCACGACCTCGCCCTTCTTGATCGTGCCCTGCGGCGTGGCCGTCTTCACGGTACCGACGATCACGTCGCCGACCCGAGCGTAGCGGCGCTTGGAGCCGCCGAGGACACGGATGCACAGGATCTCGCGGGCGCCCGTGTTGTCGGCGACCCGTAGTCGGGATTCCTGCTGGATCACTTCGCGGCCTCCAGGACCTCGACGAGGCGCCAGTTCTTCGTGGCCGACAGCGGCCGCGTCTCGACGATGAGGACGACGTCGCCGACGTTGGCCACGTTCTGCTCGTCGTGCGCGTGGAACTTGCGCGAGCGGCGGATGACCTTCTTGTACCGGGAGTGGGCCTTCACGGTCTCGACCTTGACCACGATCGTCTTCTCCATCGCGCTCGAGACGACGATGCCGCGGCGCTCCTGGCGGCGGCCTCGCACGTGCTCGGGCTTCGGCAGCCGTGTGATCGCCTTGCGGGTCTCGGGTCGCTCGTGCTTGGGCTTCGAGCGCTGGCGCCGCTCGCTGCGGGGCTTGCGCCTCGGCTTGGCCTTGCGCTCCGGCATGGCCGTGGACGGAGCGTCGGGGGCTTCGGCTTCGGCTGCGGCCGCAGGCTCCTCGCCCTCCGCTTCCGCGGCAGGGGCTTCTTCCGCAGGGGCTTCTTCGGCAGGGCTTCCTCGGCAGGGGCTTCTGCCGCCGGTTCCTCGGCGGGAGCCTCCTCGGCGGGCTGCTCCTCGGGGGGAGCCTCCTCGCCCGGCGGCTCAGCCTCGGCCACGGCCTCCTCGGCGGGCGCCTCGGCTTCGGCCGCAGGCTCCTCGCGCCGGCCTCGGCCTCGACTACCGGCTCGTCCTGCGTCTCTTCGTTCTCGTTCTTCTCTTCGTCTGCCACTAGGTCCCTTCCTTCGCGAACTCGCGCTCGCTTCGTACCGTCAGAATCCGTGCAATCTCGCGCTTCGCCAGCTTGAGGCGCGCGGGGTTCTCGAGCGCCCCGGTCGCCGACTGGAACCGCAGGTTGAAGAGCTCCTGCCGCCGCTCGGCGAGCGCCTCCTGCAACTGGTCGTCGCTCATCCCTCTCAGGTCTCTAGCTCTCAAAGAGATCCGCCTCCCGCTTCACGAACTTGGTCTTGATCGGCAGCTTCGACCCTGCGAGGCGAAGCGCATCCTTGGCGAGCTGCTCCGGCACGCCGGAGAGCTCGAACATGACGCGGCCGGGCTTGATGACGGCGACCCAGTGCTCAGGGGCGCCCTTGCCCGACCCCATGCGCGTCTCCGCCGGCTTCTGGCTGACGGGCTTGTCGGGAAAGACGTTGATCCAGACCTTCCCACCGCGCTTGATCTTTCGCGTCATGGCGATACGGGCGGCCTCGAGCTGGCGGTTCGTGACCCAGGCGGCCTCCATCGCCTTGATCCCGTAGTCGCCGAACTGCACCGTCGTCTGTCCTTTCGAGACGCCCTGGCGGCGGCCGCGCTGCTGCTTGCGGTACTTCGTTTTCTTTGGGAGCAGCACTTAGCTCTTCTCCTTGCCCTTCTTCTTCGGCTTCTCGGTTTCCTCGACCGGCGGCGTCGTGTCGGGCGCCTCGGCTACCGGCGCCGGGGTCTCCTCGACGGCCACTTCGGCCACCGGAGCCGTGGTCTCCTCGACCTCGGGCTTCACGTCAGGCTGCTCGTCGGCGCGCGGCTCGACGCTGTCCTGCTTCGGGGCCGCCTTGCGGGTCTGCGCTCCGCGCCGGGGCCGTCGCTTCTGGACGGGCCCGAGCCCCTCGCGATCTGCCGCGCCCCCGCGGCGACCGCTCTCGCGAGACGCAGACAGGCCTTCCTTGCGCCCGCCGCGCCTTCGCGCCGTGTCCTGGTCGCCGAGCCGCGTCTCCTTCTGCGTGGCGACGCTCTCGTAGCCCTCGGGCATGATCTCGCCCTTGTTGATCCAGACCTTCACGCCGATGCGGCCGTAGGTCGTCTTGGCCTCGACGAAGCCGTAGTCGATGTCGGCGCGGATCGTGTGCAGCGGCACACGGCCCTCGGAGTAGCTCTCGGAGCGGCTCATCTCCGTGCCGCCCAGGCGGCCACCGCACTGGACCTTGACGCCGTGCGCGCCCGAGCGGATCGCGGAGGCGAGCGAGCGCTTCATCGCGCGCCGGAAGCTCACGCGGTTCTGGAGCTGCTCGGCGATCGACTGAGCGACGAGCTTCGCGTCGAGCTCGGGCCGCTTGATCTCGTTGATGTTGATGTGGACGTTCTTGTGGGTCATGCCGTGGATCTCTTTGCGGAGCGCGTCCACCTCGGAGCCCGACTTCCCGATGACGATCCCCGGGCGAGCCGTGTAGATGTCGATCGTGATCCGCTGCTTGTCCTTGCGGATCAGGATGTCGGACAGGCCCGCGTGGGCCAGCTTGCCGTAGATGTGCTCGCGGATCTTCACGTCCTCGAGGATCGCTGCCGCGAACTCCTTGTTGCCCGTGTACCAGTTGGACTTCCAGTCGTGGATGACGCCGACGCGCATCCCGCCGGGATGAACTTTTTGGCCCATTAGTTGTCGCTCTCTTTCTTCTTGCGCGTCGTGGTCTTCTTGGTCGTGGTCTGCTTGGGCTTGGCCTTGGCCTCTGCCTTCGGCTCGTCGGCCTTCTTCTCCGCCTTCGGCTGCGCCGCCTTGCGGCGCGGCGAGCGCTTCGGCTTCTCCGCGGCCTTGGCCTCGGGCGCTGCGCGGGAGACGGCGACTTCCTCGGTCGGCGAGAGCTTGAGCGTGATGTGGCAGGTCCGCTTGCGGATGCGGGCCGCGCGGCCGCGCGCACGGGCGCGCCAGCGCTTGAACACCGGGCCCTCGTCGACGTAGGCGGCGCTGACGAGCAGGTCGTCGCCGATCAGCCCGTGGTTCGCCTCCGCGTTGGCGACGGCGGCCTTCAGAAGCTTTTCGATGTCGCGCGCAACGGCGCGCTGGGTGAACGCGAGCACGGTCCGGGCCTCGGGCACGCTGCGCCCGCGGATGTGCTCCACGACGAGCCTGGCCTTGCGCGGCGAGGTTCGCACGTACTTGGACGAGGCCTTGACCTCTTGTCTCGGAGGTGCGACAGCCATTACGTCCTCTTGACCTCCGCCTTGCGGTCGCCGGAGTGCGCGCGGAAGGTCCGCGTGGGAGCGAACTCGCCGAGCTTGTGCCCGACCATCTGCTCGGTGACGAAAACGGGCACGTGCTTACGGCCGTCGTGGACGGCGATCGTGTGCCCGACCATCTCCGGGAAGATCGTCGAGGTCCGCGACCAGGTGCGAATCATGTTCTTGGAGCCCGAGGTGTTCATGGCCTCGATGCGCTTCATGAGGCGCTCCTCCACCCACGGCCCCTTCTTCGAAGATCTACTCAACGCTTCTCCTTCCCACGCCGACGGCCGCGGACGATCAGGCGGTCGGATTCCTTGTGCTTCGAGCGGGTGCGCTTGCCGAGCGTCGGCACGCCCCAGGGAGTCACCGGGTGGCGGCCGCCCTTCGACTTGCCCTCGCCGCCGCCGTGCGGATGGTCGACAGGGTTCATGGCGGAGCCGCGCACGGTCGGGCGCTTTCCGCGCCAGCGGCTGCGGCCGGCCTTCCCCCACGTGATGTTCTCGTGGTCGACGTTTCCGACCTGGCCGATCGTGGCCCGGCAGGTCAGCGCGACGCGCCGCACCTCGCCGGAGGGCAGGCGGAGCACGCCGTACCCGTCGTCCTTGGCGACGAGCTGGACCCCTGCGCCTGCGCTGCGGGCCATCTGGCCGCCCCGGCCGGGCTTGAGCTCGACGTTGTGGACGAGCGTGCCGGTCGGGATGTTGGCGAGCGGGAGCGCGTTGCCCGGCTTGATGTCGGCCGTCGGGCCCGACTCGACGGTCGCGCCCACGCTCAGTCGTGCCGGCGCCAGGATGTACGCCTTCGCGCCGTCGGCGTAGTGGAGCAGGGCGATGTACGCCGAGCGGTTCGGGTCGTACTCGATCCCGGCCACCTTGGCGGGCACGCCGTCCTTGGTGCGCTTGAAGTCGATGACGCGATAGCGGCGCTTGTGGCCGCCGCCCTTGTGACGCGTCGTGATGCGACCCGCGTTGTTGCGGCCGCCCTTCTTCTTCACCGACTCGGTGAGGCTCTTCTCGGGCTTCGACTTCGTGATCTCCTCGAACGAGGAGACCGTCATGAAGCGCCGGCCCGGCGTCGTCGGCTTGTACTTGCGAAGAGCCATGGCTAGACCTGAGCCCCCTCGAAGATGTCGATCGTGTCGCCTTCCTTGAGCTGGACGATCGCCTTCTTCCAGCCGGACCGCTTGCCCTCGATGAAATTGCGCTTCTTCGGCTTCGGCTTGACGATGACGATGTTCACGGCGATGACCTTGACCCCGAAGAGCTGCTCGACCGCCTGCCGGACCTGCGTCTTGTGCGCATTCGAGTGCACGCGGAACGAGTACTTGCGATCTTCGATCAGGCTGTAGCTCTTCTCGGAGACCACGGGGGCGAGCAGCACCTCGTTCGGATGGAGGCTCATGACGCGGCCTTCTTCTGAACGGTCTCGAGCGCGGCTTCGCTGACGAGCAGCGAGCGCGCCCACACGATGGCGGCCACTTCGATCTCCGACGGCTGGACGACGACCACGCGCTCGAGATTGCGGAACGACTTCACGAGACCGGTCTCGTCCTCGTTCGCCACGAGCAGGATCGGCCGCTCCTTGCCCCAGGTGTCGAGGAAGGCGGCGGCGCTCTTCGTGGACGGATCCGCGAACGCGGATCCGTCGATCACTCCAAGCGTGTCTGCGCCGGCGTGCGCGCTCAGCACCCCCCGCAAGGCGGAGCGGTAGGCCTTCTTGTTCACCTTGACGTCGAAGCTGCGCGCAGTCGGAGGGAAGGCAACGCCGCCGCCCGTGAACTGAGGCGCACGGATGGTGCCCGCGCGTGCGCGGCCCGTGCCCTTCTGGCGCCAGGGCTTCCCGCGGCCACCCGCGACGAGCCCGCGGCTCTTCGCGCCACGCGTACCCGCGCGGCGAGCGTTCAGCTCGGCGCGCACCGCCTCGTGCACGAGGTGCGGCTTCACGTCTGCGCCGAAGACGCCCTCTTCGAGGGTCACCTGCTTCGAGCTCTTGCCCGCGCCGTCGAGGAGAGAGGCCTTGGGGCTAGCCACGCTTCTTCTCCTCCCGGACCTCGACCACGCTGTTCTTGGACCCGGGCACGGCCCCCTTGACCATCAGCAGGTTCAGCTCGGGATCGACCGAGTGCACGGTGAGGCCCACCTGGGTCGCGCGCTTGCCTCCGAGGCGGCCGGCCATCTTCATGCCCTTGAAGACGCGCGAGGGCGTCGCCGAGGAGCCGATCGACCCGGGCTTGCGCACGTTGTGGGAGCCATGGCTCGTCGGGCCACGGCTGAAGTTGTGGCGCTTGATCGTCCCGGCGAACCCCTTGCCGATCGAGGTCCCGGAGACCTTGATCGGGTCGCCGGGCTCGAAGGCCTCGACGGTCACGGAGTCGCCCGGCACGAGCTCGGACTGGCCACGGAACTCGACGAGATGACGATGCGGGCCGACACCGTTCTTCTTGAGGTGCCCGATGCGCGGCTTGGTCGCCTTGCGCTCCGGAACCTCGTCGAAGGCGAGCTCCACGGCCTCGTAGCCGTCGGTGTCCTCGGTCTTGACCCGGACCACGGGACAGGGACCGGCCGCGATCACCGTCACGGCCGTCACCTCCCCGCTCTCCTCGTCGAAGAGCTGGGTCATCCCGAGTTTTCTGCCCACGATCCCTTTCATGCCGCCACCCCTACAACTTGATCTCGATGTCGACGCCGGCCGGGAGATCGAGCCGCATCAGCTGGTCGATCGTCTTGGGCGTCGGACTGTGGATGTCGATCAGCCGCTTGTGCGTCCGCACCTCGAAGTGCTCGCGCGAGTCCTTGTCCTTGAACGGACTGCGGATCACGCAATAGATGTTCCGCTCCGTCGGCAAGGGCACGGGACCAGTGATCGTCGCCCCGCTGCGCTGAGCGGTGTCGACGATCGACTGGGCCGACCGGTCGAGCTGCTGGTGGTCGTAACCCTTGAGACGGATGCGGATTTTCTGTTGCGCCATAGCGTCGGCTCGAATGGTCTTACTTCTGGATTTCCGTAACGACGCCGGCGCCCACGGTGCGGCCACCCTCACGGACGGCGAAGCGCAGGCCCTGGTCCATGGCGATCGGCTGGATCAGCTCGATGTCCATGTTCGTGTTGTCGCCCGGCATGACCATCTCCTGGCCCTCCGGGAGCTTGATCGCACCGGTCACGTCCGTCGTCCGGAAGTAGAACTGGGGCCGGTAGCCGTTGAAGAACGGCGTGTGGCGCCCGCCCTCGTCCTTCGAGAGGACGTAGACCTCGGCCTTGAACACCGTGTGCGGCGTGATCGAGCCCGGCTTGGCGAGCACCTGGCCACGCTCGATCTCCTCACGCTTGGTACCGCGGAGGAGAGCACCGGCATTGTCGCCGGCCTGGGCGTAGTCGAGCGTCTTGTTGAACATCTCCATGCTCGTGACGACGGTCTTCTCGATCTTCTCGTGGATGCCCACGATCTCGACCTCGTTGCCCGACTCGATCTTGCCCTGCTCGATGCGGCCGGTCACGACGGTGCCGCGGCCGGTGATCGTGAAGACGTCCTCGATCGGCATCAGGAACGGCTTGTCGACGTCGCGCTCCGGCTCCGGGATGTACGAGTCGACGGCCTCCATGAGCTCGACGATCTTGCCCTTGGCCTCCTCGTCGCCCTCGAGCGCCTTCAGCGCCGAGCCGGTGACGATCGGGATGTCATCGCCAGGGAACTCGTACTTCGAGAGCAGCTCGCGAACCTCCATCTCGACGAGCTCGAGCAGCTCGGGGTCGTCGACCATGTCGGCCTTGTTCAGGAACACGACGATGTACGGCACCTCGACCTGGCGGGCGAGCAGGATGTGCTCGCGCGTCTGCGGCATCGGGCCGTCGGCGGCCGAGACCACGAGGATCGCGCCGTCCATCTGGGCGGCTCCCGTGATCATGTTCTTGATGTAGTCGGCGTGGCCGGGGCAGTCGACGTGCGCGTAGTGACGGTTGTCCGTCTCGTACTCGACGTGCGACGTGTTGATCGTGATCCCGCGCGCCTTCTCCTCCGGCGCGTTGTCGATCGACTCGAAGCTGCGGGCGGTCGTGCCACCCTTCTCCGCGAGCACAGCGGTGATCGCCGCGGTCAGGGTGGTCTTCCCGTGGTCGATGTGACCGATGGTGCCTACGTTGAGGTGCGGCTTGGTTCGCTCGAACTTCTCCTTGCCCATGTTCCTCCTCCGGTTCTAAGTCGTCGTGTCGTCGTCGACGAGCTCGCTCGCGATCGACTGAGGGACTTGCTCGTAACGGTCGAATTGCATGCTGAACGTGGCGCGGCCCTGCGTCGTCGAGCGCAGGTCGGTTGCATAACCGAACATCGTGGCGAGCGGGACCCGCGCGCGGATCGCCTGGGCGTTGCCGCGCGGCTCGAGGTGCTCGATGTGCCCCCGCCGCGAGTTGAGGTCCCCCATCACGTCGCCCAGGTAGTCCTCGGGAGTGACGACCTCGACGGCCATCACCGGCTCGAGCAACTTGGGCTTTGCGCGCTGCATGGCGCTCTTGAAGGCCATCGAGCCCGCGATCTTGAAGGCCATCTCGCTCGAGTCGACCTCGTGGTACGAGCCGTCCACGAGGTACACGCGGATGTCGACGACCGGATAGCCGGCGAGGATCCCCGAGTCCATCGCCTCCTGGATGCCGAGGTCGACGGACGGGATGTACTCCCGCGGAATCTTGCCGCCGACGATCTTGTCCAGGAACTCGTAGCCCTCGCCGGGCTCGGTGGGCTCGAGGTTGATCACGACATGGCCGAACTGTCCACGGCCACCCGTCTGACGGACGAACTTGCCAACGATCTTCTCGACCGGCTTCGAGATCGTCTCGCGATAGGCGACCTGGGGCCGGCCGACGTTGGCGTCGACGTTGAACTCGCGCAGCAGGCGGTCGACGATGATCTCCAGGTGCAGCTCGCCCATCCCGGCGATGAGCGTCTGGCCGGTCTCGTCGTCGGTGCGCACGCGGAACGTCGGGTCCTCCTCGCTCAGGCGCTGTAGGCCCGCGCCGAGCTTGTCCTGGTCGCCCTTGGTCTTCGGCTCGATCGCGACCGAGATCACGGGCTCCGGGAAATCCATCGACTCGAGGCGGATCGGAGCAGTGTCGATGGCGAGAGTGTCACCCGTGCTGGTGGCCTTGAGGCCGACCGCTGCCGCGATCTCGCCGGCGCCGATCTCGGGCCGCTCCTCGCGATGGTTGGCGTGCATCTGGAGGATGCGTCCGACGCGCTCCGTCTTGCCGGTCGACGTGTTGAGCACGCGGTCGCCGGCCTTGATCTGGCCGGAGTAGACGCGGAAGTACGTGAGCTTGCCGACGAAGGGGTCGGACATGACCTTGAACGCAAGCGCGCTGAACGGCTCGTCGAGCGCCGGGCGACGCGAGAGCTCGTGCTCCGTCCGCGGGTCGATGCCGTGGATCGGCGGCACGTCGAGCGGGCTCGGGAGGTAGTCGATGACCGCGTCCAGCAGCGGCTGCACGCCTTTGTTCTTGAAGGCGCTGCCCAGGAGAACCGGCGTGACGGTTGCGTCGAGCGTCGCCGCGCGGAGGGCCCGCTTCAGCATCTCGGGCGTGACCGAGGACTCGTCCGCGAGGTAGGCCTCCATCAGCTCGTCGTCGTGGTCGGCGACCGCGTCGATCAGCTGGTGGTGGTACTCCTGCGCCTGCTCGTTGAGCTCGGGCGGGATCTCCCCGATCTCCAGCTTCTCGCCGAGGTCGTCGAGGTAGGTGACGGCCTTCATCTCGACGAGGTCGACGACGCCGCGAAAGTGCTCCTCGCTCCCGATCGGGAGCTGGACGGGCACCGGGTTGGCACCCAGGCGGTCGACCATCGACTGCACCGAGGCGAAGAAGTCCGCGCCGGTGCGGTCCATCTTGTTCATGAAGGCGATGCGGGGCACCTTGTAGCGGTCGGCCTGGCGCCAGACGGTCTCGGACTGCGGCTCGACGCCGGCGACGGAGTCGAAGACGGCGATCGCGCCGTCGAGCACGCGCAGGCTGCGCTCCACCTCGACCGTAAAGTCCACGTGCCCGGGCGTATCGATGATGTTCACGCGAAAATCGCGCCAGAACGCGGTTGTCGCAGCAGACGTGATCGTGATGCCACGCTCCTGCTCCTGCTCCATCCAGTCCATCGTCGCGGCGCCCTCGTGGACCTCGCCCATCTTGTGGGTGCGCCCGGTGTAGTAGAGGATCCGCTCGGTCGTCGTGGTCTTGCCCGCGTCGATGTGGGCCATGATCCCGATGTTCCGGACGTTCTCGAGCCCTGCCGGTGCCTTCGCCTTTGTCGCCTCGGCCACCGTTACCACCTGTAATGCGCGAAGGCCTTGTTGGCCTGTGCCATTCGGTAGATGTCGTCCTTCTTCTTGAAAGCTCCACCCTGCTGCTCGAGGGCGTCGAGGATCTCGCCGGCGAGCTTCTCCTCCATCCGCTTCTCGCGTCGCTCGGTCGCGAACTGCACGATCCAGCGCACGGCGAGTGTCCGGGCTCGGCGCTGCGGCACCTCGACGGGCACCTGGTAGTTCGCGCCGCCGACACGGCGGGAGCGCACCTCGAGGACGGGCGTGACGGTCTTGATCGCCTGTTCCAGGACTTCGACGGGCGGCTTGTTCGTCTTCGCGCCGACTCGGTCCAGCGCGCCGTAGACGATCCGCTCGGCGGTCGCCTTCTTCCCGTGCGACATCACCCGGTTGATCATCTGCGTGACCAGCGGGGAGCTGTACACGGAGTCCGGAATCGGCTCTCGTTTCTGAATCTCTGCTCTGCGTGGCATGTGACTAGGTCTTCTTGGCTCCGTACTTCGAACGGCCCTGCTTGCGGTCGGACACCCCGGCTGCGTCGAGCGCAGCGCGGATCACCTTGTAGCGAACGCCCGGCAGGTCCTTGACGCGACCGCCGCGGACGAGCACGACCGAGTGCTCCTGGAGGTTGTGCCCCTCGCCCGGGATGTACGTGGTGACTTCCATCTGGTTCGTCAGGCGGACGCGCGCAACCTTGCGAAGAGCCGAGTTCGGCTTCTTCGGCGTGTGCGTGAAGACGCGCGTGCACACCCCGCGCTTCTGCGGGGCACCGCCGAGGGCGGGCGTCTTCGTCTTCTCTTTTGGCGCGCGCCGGCCTTTTCTGACCAGCTGGTTGACGGTGGGCATGGGCTCCCTTGTTTGGGGTCCGACACAACAAAGGTCGGCAGGCGGTGCCTACCAACCGAGCAGGGAATGGTAGCGAACGCGCGACGCGAGCGTCAAACACGGCAAAAGTGGGTAAATGAGCCCGCGGTGAGCGGTGGCAAAGTCGCGGAAACGCGACTACAGTGAGCGGCAAGGCCCGGCCAAGACCCCATTCGTCTGCGGCAGCCGGGGCATTCGATGTACCTGAAGATCAAAACTGAGAGGGGACGGCGATGACTATCGCGCTCGTTGCGGTTGCCGCAGCATGGGGCGCGGTCCTCCTGATGCAGCTCATCCAGTGGGTCGTTCGCCGCTCCTCGGGGAACACCGACGAGCGCGTGACCGCGGTCGTCAAGGAGCTCGAGGCCCGCATGGACGAAATGGTGCGCGAGCTCACGGGCGCGCTCGAGCAGGCGCAGGTCGAGGGTCAGCGCAACCGTCAGCTCGGAGAGCTCGCCGGCACGATCGACCTGGACGAGGTCTTGACGCGTGTGCTCGAAACAGCCGGGGCGATTCCCGGCGCCGACGCCGCGCTCGTGACGCTCACACCGTCGCCCGGCGGACAGCCGATCGTCGCCACGCTGGGGCTCTCCGCCGAGGAGGCCGAGCGCCAGTCGGTGAAAGGCCCCCCGGACGGCCGTGAAGCGCGGGCGATCTCGATCTCCTATGAGTACGGGCCGGAGGAAGAGCAGGTCACCGAAGACGCGATCCGCTCCGGAGTCGCCGTCCCGCTACCCGGTGAGACAGCGGCACTCGGCTTGATGACGATCTTCACGCGCCAGCAAGGGCATCGCTTCGGTGAAGAGGAGACCCGCGAGCTCGAGGAGCTCGCGATGCGCGCCGGTCCGGCGATCGAGAATGCGCGTCGCTTCCGCGAAGCGCGTCAGCTCGCCGATCTCGACGCACTCACCGGCCTCCACAACCGCCGCTATTTCCACGAGACACTCGCGCGCGAGGTTGCCCGCGCGCACCGGTACCAGCGAAACCTGGCGCTCGTGATCTTCGACCTCGACGACTTCAAGGCGGTCAACGACCGCATCGGGCACCTCGCGGGCGACGGCGTCCTCGCCGAGGCTGCAGAGCGCGTGCGAGACGTCGTTCGCTCGGCGGACATCGCCTGCCGGGTGGGCGGCGACGAGTTCGCGGTCATCCTCCCGGAGTCGCAACTCGGCGACGCCGACCAGCTGTACAAGCGATTGCGAAACGCGGTTGCGTCCCGTCCGCTCGGCGAGGCGGGCCCGCTGAACATTTCCGCAGGCGTTGCGGAGCTCCGGCCCGACGACGACTCGATCTCGTTCTTCCAGCGGGCCGACAACGCCCTCTACGGCGCGAAGGAAGGGGGCAAGGGCCAGGTCGTTGCGGCGTCGATGATCCAGCCCCAGCCGAGCACGCCGACCCGCATGCCGCCGACGGCCGTCCCGCCGCCGGAAGAAGAGACGCCGGGCTCGAACCTGGCCGGCTAACTCCGTACCGGCCACGTCGTTCTGCCTGGGAACCAAGGCGATTGGCGACCCACTTTTACAACCGGTAATTGGGGCGTAGAATCGTGGAGGGCCATGACGACCCGCGAGGACATCGCCAGCGTCGCCGGCCAGCTCGCCGGGCTCACCCGGACTGTGGAGGAGATGGCCGACGAGCTCCACACGCTCCAACAGGGCGCCGTGGACCAGCAAGAGCGCTCGAACGCCCAGCAGGAGCGGATCGACGTCGCGGCCCGCGAGCTAGCCGAGGTCAGCGCGCGCCTGCAGGCCGCCGCAAGCGCGCTCCGCCAGGTGACCTAGCTACTTCTCGTCGAGCGGCGAGTCGACCTCGGGCACTTCTTCCGCCTCGGTCGACGCCTTCGGGGCGCCATCGCCTCCGTTGACCTCCGGCGCGCCGCCGAAGTCGATGCCGAGATCCTTGAGCGACATTCCGTCGCCGCCGTCGGTCCCGATCTCCTCGAGCGCAGCCAGTAGCGCCGCCCGCTCGTAGGTCTCCTTCGGCACCTTCTCGGACGGGCCGATCTCGACGCCGCGATAGCGCTTGAGGCCAGTCGCAGCCGGAATCAGCTTGCCGATGATCACGTTCTCCTTGAGCCCGAGCAGGTGGTCGACCTTGCCCTCGATCGAGGCGTCGGTCAGCACCTTGGTCGTCTCCTGGAACGACGCGGCCGAGAGGAAGGACTCGGTGGCCAGCGAGGCCTTGGTGATCCCGAGGATCAGCGGCTCGACGGTCGCCTGCTCCTTCTTCTCCTTCTTGACGCGCGCGTTCTCCTTCTCGAGCGCAACCTTGTCGACGAGCTGGCCCGGCAGGAGCTCGGTGTCGCCGGCGTTCTCGACGCGCACCTTCTTCAGCATCTGGCGGACGATCAGCTCGATGTGCTTGTCGTGGATGTCGACGCCCTGTGACTTGTAGACGCGCTGCACCTCGGTCACGAGGTAGAGCTCCGTCGGGGTCGAGCCCTTGCCGGCCTCGAAGTGAAGCTGGAGGAGCTCGGCCGGCGAGCGGGAGCCCTCGTGCAGGGCGTCACCCGGCTCGACGATCTGACCCTTCTCGACGAGCAGGCGCGTACGGCGCGGAAGCTGGTACTCGACCGGCTCCAGAGGCTCGCCGTCGGCGTCGACCCCGTCCGGGACGATCGAGACCTTCGGGCCGCGCTCGGTCTGCTCGATCTCCACGCGCCCGGCGATCTCGGCCAGCGTCCCCGCACCCTTCGGGTTGCGCGCCTCGAAGATCTCGACGACGCGTGGGAGGCCGTGCGTGATGTCGGCGCCGGCCACACCACCGGTGTGGAACGTGCGCATCGTCAGCTGCGTTCCGGGCTCGCCGATCGACTGCGCAGCGATGATGCCGACCGCGTCGCCGATCTCGCACTTCTCGCCCGTGGCGAGGAAGGTGCTGTAACAGGTCCGGCACACGCCGTAGTCGCTGCGGCACTTGAGCACCGAGCGGACCGGCAGCTTCGTCTCGCGGGCAACGTCTTCGCCGAGGCCCTCGATGATCTCGTCGAGAAGCGGCGCCGTGACCAGGTCACCCTTGGAGGCGACCTTCGTCTTGCCGGGCTTGCCCGACGAGAGCGGCTTCATCACGTCGTCGGCGAGCACCCTCGCCATGACGCTCTTGTTCGGGCCCTCGGGGACGAAGATCGGGAGCTCGATGTAGTCCTTCGTCTTGCAGTCCTCCTCGCGGATGATCACGTCCTGGGCGACGTCGACGAGACGCCGCGTCAGGTAGCCCGAGTCGGCCGTTCGGAGCGCCGTATCGGCGAGACCCTTGCGCGCACCGTGGGTCGAGATGAAGTACTCGAGCACGGACAGGCCCTCCATGAAGTTGGCCTGAATCGGGCGCTCGATGATCTCGCCCTTCGGGTTGGCCATGAGACCACGCATCCCGGCGAGCTGGCGGATCTGCTTGAAGGAGCCACGTGCTCCCGAGTTGGCCATCATGTAGATCGGGTTCAGCTTCTTGAGGTTCTTCTCCATCGCGTCGGCGACGGCGTCGGTGGCCTCGGTCCAGATCTCGACGATGCGCTCGTGGCGCTCCTCCTCGGTGATGAGGCCGCGCTCGTACTGCTCCTCGACGCGGGCGACCTGCTCCTCGTACTTGGCGAGGATCTCCTGCTTGTTGTCCGGGACGACGATGTCGTTCTTCGAGATCGTGATCCCACCCTCGGTGGCGTACTTGAAGCCGAGTGACTTGATCTTGTCGAGCACTCCGGCGATGGCGTGCGAGCCGTACTGGTTCGCGAGCGACGAGATGAAGTCGTCGGTCTCGCGCTTGGAGAGCGTCTGGTTCATGAACGGCGGCCGCTCGAACGTCTCGCCGACGAAGGCTTCGCGCAGCGAGCGCTCGACCTCCTCGTTGAGGATCACGCGACCCGGCGTCGTCAGGATCAGCTCGTCCTCACTCCGGCGGTACTCGATCGGCTGCTTGAGATCGATCTGCTTGGCATCGATCGCGAGCTCGACTCCTTCCTCGGAGTCGAAGCGCGGCGGATGCTCCTTGAACTTGTCGACCGTCATCGAAGCGAGGTCGTCCTCCGCGTAGGTCAGGTAGTAGCAACCGAGCACCATGTCCTGGCCCGGAGTCGTCAGCGGGCGCCCATGGGCCGGCGAGAGGATGTTGTTCGAGGAGAGCATCAGCAGCCGAGCCTCGGCCTGTGCCTCGGCCGACAGCGGGAGGTGGACGGCCATCTGGTCGCCGTCGAAGTCCGCGTTGAAGGCGTGGCAGACGAGTGGGTGCACCTGGATCGCCTTGCCCTCGACGAGCACCGGCTCGAAGGCCTGGATCCCCAGGCGGTGAAGCGTCGGCGCGCGGTTCAGGAGGACGGGATGCTCGGCGATGACCTCCTCGAGGACGTCCCAGACCTCGGGCGTCATCGAGTCGACGTACTTCTTCGCCGCCTTGATGTTCTGCACGCTCTTGCGGTCGACGAGCCGGCTCATGATGAACGGCTTGAAGAGCTCGAGAGCCATGATCTTCGGCAGCCCGCACTGGTGGAGCTTGAGGTACGGCCCGGAGACGATCACCGAGCGGCCCGAGTAGTCCACGCGCTTGCCGAGCAGGTTCTGGCGGAACCGGCCCTGCTTGCCCTTGAGCATGTCGGAGAGCGACTTCAGCGGCCGGTTGCCCGGGCCGGTGACCGCGCGTCCGCGCCGTCCGTTGTCGAAGAGCGCGTCGACGGCCTCCTGCAGCATTCGCTTCTCGTTGTTGACGATGATCTCGGGCGCGCCCAGGTCGAGCAGGCGCTTCAGCCGGTTGTTCCGGTTGATCACGCGCCGGTAGAGGTCGTTCAGGTCGCTGGTCGCGAAGCGGCCACCGTCGAGCTGCACCATCGGGCGGAGCTCGGGCGGGATCACGGGGATCGCCTCGAGGACCATCCACTCGGGCTTGTTCTCCGACTTGATGAAGGCGTTGACGACCTTCAGCCGCTTGATCGCGCGCTGCTGCTTCTGGCCCTTCGAGGTCTTGATCGTCTCGCGGAGGAAGGTCGCCTCGGCATCGAGGTCGAGCTCCTTCAGCAGCTCGCGGATCGCCTCGGCGCCCATGCCGCCCGTGAAGTAGATGTCGAAGCCGTACGGCGAGCCGAAACGGTCCTTGAGCTCGCGGAAGAGCTGCTCGTCGCCGATGATCTGCTTCGGCTCGAGCTCCTTGAAGAGCTCCCAGGTCTCGGCCAGGCGGTTCTTGGACTCCTCGGACGCCTCGCGCGCGTCGGCGCGGCGCGACTCGATGTCCAGGTACATCTCGCGGACCTTCAGCGACCACTGGACGATCGCGTCGAGGTCCTCCTTCTGGATCTTGCCGTCGGTGCGAAGGCAGAGGTCGTTGGTCAGCTCGCGGACGGCGTCGCCGTCGGCCGACGGGTCGGCCTGCTCGAGCACCTCGCGCAGGAGGCCCTTGCCGAGGTCGCGTGCCTTCTCGACCTGCTTGACGTCGACCTTGGAGACGAGCTCCTCGTCGTCCTCGTGCACCTTGGCCTTCTTGTCGATGAGGCCGTCGATGACCCGGTTGATGTGCTTGGTGACCGCGCCCTTCTTCGACCCGGTCGCCTTCGCCAGCTCCTTGTAGAGGCCGGCCAGCGCCTCGCGGATCTGGATAGCCGCACCGGCCACCGTCTCCAGCTCCTTCGGCGTCAGGCGCCGATCGTCGCGGATGGCCGCGTTGCGGACCGCCTCGCGAATCTTCTTCGAATCCTCGGTGGTGATCTTGGGCGCGACCTCCAGGAAGAGGCCGTTGACGAGCTGGCGCGCTTCCTCCAGGGGCGGGAGCACCTGCTCCTCCGCCCAGTTCGAGAGCCCGCGCACCCAGAACTCGTCGTCCTCGTCGAAGTTCCGCTCCTTGCCCTTCGTGAAGTACTCACGGCGGCGCTTCAGCCGGTCTTCGAGGGCGGCAAGCGCCTCGTCACGGTCGACGTCGATGCGCTCCGACTCGGCCTGCACCTTGTCTTCGAGGTCGTTCAGATCCTTCTGGCGCTTGTCGTTGTCGACCGACGTGACGATCGAGGCGGCGAAGTAGAGGACCTTCTCGAGCTCGCGTGGCGCGATGTCGAGCAGGTAGCCGATCCGGCTGGGAACGCCCTTGAAGAACCAGATGTGCGAGACCGGCGCGGCCAGGTCGATGTGACCCATGCGCTCGCGGCGCACCTTCTGGCGCGTGACCTCGACGCCGCAGCGCTCGCAGATGATGCCCTTGTAGCGGACGCGCTTGTACTTGCCGCAGTAGCACTCCCAGTCCTTGGTCGGACCGAAGATGCGCTCGCAGAAGAGGCCGTCGCGCTCGGGCTTCAGCGTGCGGTAGTTGATCGTCTCGGGCTTGGTGACCTCGCCCGAAGACCAGTCGCGGATCTGCTTCGAAGACGCAAGACCGATTCGGATCGCGTCGAACTCATTGATGTCAATCACTTAGCGCTCCCTATTCCTCAACTTCGACATCTGCCAAATCTGTGGCCTCGGCGGTCGGCACTTCCGCCTCCGTGAGAGCCTCGTCGGCCGGCACGGCAAGCTCGCCGTCCTGGTCGACCCGCTCCTGGCCCTCCTCCGCCTCCTCGGCGGTTGGTTCGCGCGCCGCCGCCCGCAGCGAGCCCGGCGAGAGGTCGATGCCGAGCTCCTCCGCGGCGCGAAGCAGCTCGTCGTCCTCCTCGCGCACCTCGACCTCGGCGCCCTCCTCGGAGAGCACGTCGACGTCCAGGGCGAGCGACTGCATCTCCTTCAGCAGCACCTTGAAGGACTCGGGGATCGACGGCTCGGCGATGTTCTCGCCCTTGACGATCGCCTCGTAGGCCTTCACGCGCCCGACCGTGTCGTCGGACTTGATCGTGAGCATCTCCTGCAGCGTGTACGCGGCGCCGTAGGCCTCGAGCGCCCACACCTCCATCTCGCCGAAGCGCTGGCCACCGAACTGGGCCTTACCGCCCAGCGGCTGCTGCGTGACGAGCGAGTACGGGCCGGTCGAGCGCGCGTGGATCTTGTCGTCGACCAGGTGGAGCAGCTTGAGGATGTACATGTAACCGACGGTGATCTTGTTGGCGTACTCCTCGCCGGTCTTGCCGTTGTACAGCTTGACCTTGCCCGAGGTCCGCCGCCGCTCCTTGTTCACAGAGAGGTTGATCGGCGTTTCCGGGTTCATCTCGGTCCACTTGATCAGGGCCTCGTCGACGTCCTTCTCGGTTGCGCCGTCGAACACCGGTGTCGCCACCGGCGTCGGGTTGAACTCGCCGCTGGCCCCGGCACCGTTCGTGCCGGAGTTGACCTCGCCGTTCTCGGCGAAAACGCCGTGGGCCGCAGCCCACCCGAGGTGGGTCTCGAGGATCTGGCCGATGTTCATCCGGCTCGGGACGCCGAGCGGGTTCAGGATCACGTCGACGTTCCGGCCGTCCTCGAGGAACGGCATGTCCTCGTCGGGCACGATCTTGGCGATGACGCCCTTGTTGCCGTGCCGGCCGGCGAGCTTGTCGCCCTCGGCGATCTTGCGCTTCTTCGCAACGTAGACGCGCACGAGCTCGTTGACGCCGGGCGAGAGGTCGTCCCCCGCCTCGCGGGAGAACGTCTTGACGTCGATCACCTTGCCGCCCTCGCCGTGAGGCACCTTCAGCGACGTGTCGCGCACCTCGCGCGCCTTCTCCTTGAAGATCGCGCGGATCAGCTTCTCCTCGGCCGTGAGCTCGGTCTCGCCCTTCGGCGTCACCTTGCCGACGAGCAGGTCACCGGAGCCGACCTCGGCGCCGATGCGAACGATGCCGCGCTCGTCGAGGTCGGAGAGGGACTCCTCCGAGCGGTTCGGGATGTCGCGCGTGATCTCCTCGTCGCCGAGCTTCGTCGTGCGCGCGTCGATCTCGTACTCGTGGATGTGGATCGAGGAGAGGACGTCCTCCTTGACGAGCCGCTCCGAGATGACGATCGCGTCCTCGAAGTTGTAGCCCTCGAACGGCATGAAGGCGACGAGCAGGTTCGCGCCGAGCGCGAGCTCGCCCTGGTCGGTCGACGAGCCGTCGGCAAGGACGTCCTGCGCCTTGACGCGGTCGCCGAGCTCGACGATCGGCTTCTGGTGGATCAGCGTGCCCTGGTTCGAGCGCATGAACTTCGTGAGGTCGTAGGTCTCCTTGCCGTCCTTGCCCTCGACGACGACCTTCTCGGCGTCGACGTCGACGACCTGGCCCGCGTTGTCGGCGAGCACGACGTCGCCCGTGTCGACGGCAGCCCGGTACTCGAGCCCGGTGCCGACGAGCGGGGCCTGCGTGATCATCAGCGGCACCGCCTGGCGCTGCATGTTCGCGCCCATCAGCGCGCGGTTGGCGTCGTTGTGCTCGAGGAACGGGATCAGCGCCGTCCCGACGGAGACGATCTGCGCGGGCGCCACGTCCATGTAGTCGATGTCCTTCGGGTCGGCCGTGACGGCCTCGCCCTCGCGCGAGCGGCAGAGGACGTGGTCGTGCAGGAACTTGCCGGTCTTGTCGTCGACGCGCTCCGAGGCCTGCGCGATCGTGTACTGCGCTTCCTCTGCGGCGTCGAGATAGATGATCTCGTCGGTCACCTTGCCGGCCTTGACCACGCGGTAGGGCGTCTGGATGAAGCCGAACTCCGACACGGTCGCCATCGAGGCGAGTGACCCGATGAGGCCGATGTTCGGGCCTTCCGGGGTCTCGATCGGGCACATGCGCCCGTAGTGGGTCGGGTGCACGTCGCGGACCTCGATCGGTGCGCGCTCGCGCGTGAGGCCGCCGGCGCCGAGCGCCGAGAGGCGCCGCCGGTGCGTGAGCCCGGCGAGCGAGTTCGTCTGGTCCATGAACTGCGAGAGCTGCGAGGAGCCGAAGAACTCCTTCAGCGCGGCCACGACCGGCCTGATGTTGATGATCGTCTGCGGCGTGATCGTGTCGACGTCCTCGGTGGTCATCCGCTCGCGGACGACACGCTCCATGCGGTAGAGGCCGACCCGGAATGCCTCCTGGATCAGCTCCCCGACGGTGCGCAGCCGGCGGTTGCCGAAGTGCTCGTACTCGTCGAGCTCGCCGCGGATGGGGTCACGCGAGAGGCCGATCGAGTCGGCCGCGTAATCCTTCGAGTCCTCGGGGACGCCGAGGGTCTTCGGCAGCTGGACGAGCCTCTGGACGAGCGCGATGATGTCCTGCGTCGTCAGGACGCGCGTGCCCTCGGGCACGTCGACGCCGAGGCGCTGGTTCAGCTTGTACCGGCCGACCTTGGTCAGGTCGTAGCGCTTGGGGTCGAAGAAGAGCGAGTTGAGGAGGTTCCGCGCGTTCTCCACCGTCGGCGGCTCGCCCGGGCGCTGCTTCTTGAACACCTCGATCAGGGCCTCGTCCTCGCGTGTAGAAGGGTCCTTCTCGAGCGTGTTCATGATGAAGATCGAGTTGTCGAAGAGCTTGAGCAGCTCCTCGTTCGTGTCCTTGGCCAGCTTGAACCCCGTCGAGGGGTCCTCCGACGGCAGCGCACGGAGCAGGGTCGTGATCGGCAGCTTGCGCTTGCGGTCGATGCGGGCGTAGACGATGCCCTTCTTGTCGATCTCGAGCTCGAGCCACGAGCCGCGCGACGGCATCAGGTTCGCGGTGAAGACCTGCTTCGTCGCGTCCTTGGGCTCCATGAGGTAGGCGCCCGGGCTGCGGACGAGCTGCGTCACGATCACGCGCTCGGTGCCGTTGATGATGAACGTGCCCCACTCCGTCATCATCGGGAAGTCCCCCATGAAGACGGTCTGCTCGCGAATCTCGCCCGTTTCCTTGTTGACGAACCGGACCGTCATCGAGAGCGGTGCCTGATAGGTGAGATCCTTCTCGCGGCACTCCTGAATGGCGACCGGGGGGTCGCCGAACTTGTACTCGGCAAACTCGACGGCGAGCGTGCCGGTGTAATCCTCGATCGGCGAGATGTCGTCGATCGTCTCTCTCAGGCCCTCCTCCAAGAACCACCTGAAGGACGCCTTTTGGATGTCGATCAGGTTGGGAAGGTCGAGGACGTGCTTGAGACGCGAAAAACTTTTGCGCGCACGCGGCGCAGCGACCCTGGTCACCAAGTGTTGAAGCCTCCCTTTATTACTGCAAGCAGGTGCGAGCGGAACTTCGGCCGGAACGCATAAGAGTACCGAATGCGACGGTGGCTGCGCAAGCGGCGGCGGGCGGCAAGCGCGAAGTGCCCGAACTATACCGCGTCGGAGTGCAAAAGGCGCCTTTTCGCGCCCCTTCGCAATGTGGGGATTCCTTTGCCTGAGTGTGACCCTCGGACGAGGCAAATAGGCCGTAAGGCCCATTGAACTGACCCGCGCGCCGTGTAACGGTCAGTGGGCGATGCGGTCACTACTCGCTCTTTCTTTCATCTGTGCCTGTGTCACCGCCGTTGCGCTACTCGCGCTCGGTGTCGGCGGCTAGCGCGGAGCGGCCGACAAAAGCCTGCGGACGAAGAGGGCCGCCTTGCGGCGGCGGCCCTCTTCTTTTTGTCCTGATCTAGGTGGCCGCTACTTGACCTCGACGCTCGCGCCTGCTTCCTCGAGCTGCGCCTTGACCTGATCGGCCTCGTCCTGCGGGACGCCTTCCTTGACCGGGTTCGGCGCGCCGTCGACGAGGTCCTTGGCCTCCTTGAGGCCGAGGCCGGTGAGCGCGCGGACGACCTTGATCACCTGGATCTTCTTGTCGCCCGCGCCGGTGAGGACGACGTCGAACGACGACTTCTCCTCTTCCGCCGCAGCGCCGTCTCCTCCGGCCGCGGGGCCTGCGGCGACCGCCATCGGAGCAGCGGCGGTGACCCCCCACTCCTCCTCGAGCTTGTTCTTCAGCTCGACGAGCTCGAGGACGGTCATGCCGCCCAGCGACTCGACGAGCTTGTCGGTGTCTGTCTTGGCCACTACTGCTCCTCTCCTTCCTGAGTTTCCTCAGTGTTCTCGGCCGGGGTCTCCTCGGCCGGTTGGTCTTCTTGTGGTGCTTCGGTCTGTTCCGGTTCTGCTTCGGCCTGTGGCTCTCCTCGGCGGGAGCTTCTTCCGCGACCGGCTCCGCTTCGGCCTCTGGCTGCTCGTCAGCGGGAGCCTCCTCCGGGGCCGGCTCTGCTTCGGCCTGTGGCTCCTCCTTCGCGGGAGCTTCTTCCGCGACCGGCTCCGCTTCGGCCTCTGGCTCCTCGGCGGGAGCCTCCTCCGGGGCCGGCTCTGCTTCGGCCTGCGGCTCCTCGGCGGTCTCGCCCTGCTCCTCGAGCTGGCGGATCCGCGAGTCCAGAACCCCGACGATGTCGCGCATCGGCGCGGCGAAGAGCCCGACGACCGTGGTCAGCGAACCGGCCAGCGCACCCACGAGCTGTGCGCGCAGCGTGTCGGTCGGCGGCAGCTTGGCGAGCCGCTTGACGTCGTCTGCCGCGATCTCGGCACCGTCCAGGAGGCCGCCCTTGATGACGAGCACTTCGGCCTTGGCCGCGTCGTCGAGCGCCTTGGCGACCGCGACCGGGTCACCGTCGGACTCCAGGAACGCGATCGCGGTCGGGCCCTCCAGCATCGCCAGCAGCGCGTCGATGCCCGCGGACTCGGCCGCACGCTTCGTGAGCGTGTTCTTGACGACCGAGAAGCGGGCCCCGTGCTCGATCAGCTTCGTGCGGAGCTCGTCGAGCTCGGTGACGGTCAGGCCGCGGTAGTCCGCGACGATCATCGTCTCGCTCGCCTTCAGCCGCTCGGTGAGCTCTGCGACCAGGCGCTCCTTTTCAGATCTGTCCATCCAAAACCTCCTCCAAAACGAATCAGGCCCGCCTCAAGGCGGACCTGCGAGAAGGCTTGTTCTCTCTCGCTAGGGCCACCTCGGCTGGACTTCTGCCCCTGACGGGGCTGCCGGCTGTCTTCGGCGACGGGCGTTTCCTACGCGGGTACTGCTTCTGCCTGCTCCTCCAGCTCTTCGACGATTCCTCTGGTGCGACCGGGATCCAGCCGGATGCCGGGCCCCATCGTGGTCGTCAGCGTAATGGTTCGGACGTAGCGCCCCTTGGCGGCGGCCGGCTTCGCGCGCATGATCTCGTCGATCAGCGACGCGTAGTTCTCCAGCAGCTGGCGCTCGTCGAAGCTCTTCTTGCCGATCGTGACGTGGACGTTCGCGCCGCGGTCCGTGCGGTACTCGAGCTTCCCGGCCTTGGCCTCGCGGACGGCCTTGCCGACGTCCATCGTCACCGTTCCCGTCTTCGGGTTCGGCATCTTCCCGCGCGGGCCGAGGATGCGCCCGAGCTTGCCGACGATGCCCATCTGGTCGGGCGTGGCGATGGCGACGTCGAAGTCGTCGAAGCCTTCCTCGATCTGCTTGCCGAGGTCTGCCGTTCCCACGACGTCAGCGCCGGCTTCCTGCGCCTCCTTCGCCTTGTCACCCTCGGCGAAGACTGCGACGCGGGCCTCGCGGCCGGTGCCGTGCGGGAGCATCAGCGTCCCGCGCAGCTGCTGCTCGGCGTGGCGGACGTTGAGGCCGAGGTTGAAGTGGATCTCCACCGACTGGTCGAACTTCGCGTCGGGGAAACCCTTCAGGAGCCGAACGGCTGCCGCCGGCGAGTAGAGCTCTTCGCGATCGAAGGTCGCCTTCGAGTTGCGGTAGTTCTTGCCGTGACTGGTCACAGGTCCGTCTCGACTCCCATCGACCGAGCGGTTCCGGCGATGACTTTCATGGCCTGGTCGACGTCGCGGGCGTTCAGGTCGGGCATCTTCGCCTCGGCGATCGAGCGGACCTGGTCGCGCGTCAGGCGGCCGACCTTCTCGCGGTTCGGCTCACCTGAGCCCTTCTCGATCCGCAGCGCCTCCTTGATCAGCACCGCGGCCGGCGGGGTCTTGGTGATGAAGTCGAACGAGCGGTCCTCGTAGACGGTGATCTCGACGGGAATGATGCGCCCGTTGTCCTGCTGCGTCTGCGCATTGAACGCCTTGCAGAACTCCATGATGTTGACGCCGTGCTGGCCGAGCGCAGGACCGACCGGCGGGGCAGGGTTGGCCTGCCCACCGGGGATCTGCAGCTTGATGAGTGTCAGAACTTTCTTGGCCATTAGTCGAGTTTCTTCACCTGGTCGAACTGGAGCTCCACGGGAACCTGGCGCTCGAAGATGTCAACGAGCACCTTCAGCTTCTGCGCGTCGGCGTTGACGTCGACGATCTCGCCGTCGAAGTCGGACAGCGGGCCGGAGGTTACCTTCACCGACTCGCCGAGCGAGTACTCGACCTGGGCCCGCGGCCGGTCGCCCAACGCCGCGCCGGTCTTGAGGATGCGGTCGACCTCGGGCTGCGACAGAGGTACCGGGTTGTTCCCGGCCCCGACGAAACCGGTCACTCCGGGCGTGTTCTTGACCACCGTCCACGCGTCGTCGTCGAGGTCCATGTTCACGAGCACGTAGCCCGGCAGGACGCGCTTCTCGGACTGCACCTTCTGGCCGTCCTTCGTCTCGATGACCTGCTCGGTCGGCACGACGACGCGGCGGAACCGCGGCCCCTGGTTCATCGAGATGATGCGGTGCTCGAGATTGGCCTTGACCTTGTTCTCGTGGCCCGAGTAGGTGTTGATCACATACCACTGGAACATGGCTAGGACCCCAGGAGGAGGTTCTTGACCAACGGCTCGAACACGAAGTCCGCGAACCAGAGGTAGGCCCCGACGATCGCGCAGGCGATGATCACGACGATCGTCCCCTGCATCACCTGGGCGCGGTTCGGCCACTCGACCTTCTTCAGCTCGGCGGTCGATTCTCCGATGAACCGCCTCGTGCCGCCGCCGGGGACACGGCGTGAGCCGGTCTGCGGCTTGACGGCCTGCGCGGCGGGCCGTACTTGCTGTTGACGCGCGCGCGCGCGCGAGGCGACCTTCGGCTGCTCGCCGTCGGCCTTCGTCCGCTCGCGGCGCTTCTGAGCGCGCTTCTGCCGGGTGTTCTTAGCCATTAGCGCGTTTCCTTGTGGCCCGTGTGCCGTCCGCACCAGCGGCAGTACTTCTGCATCTCGATGCGGTCAGGCGTGTTCCGCTTCGATTTCGAAGTTTGGTAGTTGCGGCGCTTGCAGTCGTTGCAGGCGAGCGTGATCGTGTTGCGTACTCCAGTAGCCATTCGAGTTCCTCAGTCTAGGTGGGAGTAGCGGCGGGAGGACTCGAACCTCCGACACGCGGATTATGATTCCGCTGCTCTAACCAACTGAGCTACGCCGCCGAGCCGACCCAAGATTAGCAGCCATCCCCAGCCGGTTTCTGAATCCTGCTGGCGCTGCACAGCCCGAATGGAGTGGCGTCACGGCACCTGGCAGTGCCCACGCTGTCGCTTCAAGCTTGGCTGCTGCGAGGGTGAGCCGCAGCGGCCTGATCCGCCCGCGCGGTAGTCCGCACGTGCATGAGGGCAGCGATGAAGAGGCAGCCGAAGGCGATCGTCCCGAACGGGGCCGGGTGGCCACCCATCAGGAACACGCCAGCGAGCGCGACGAAGATCCACTCCCTCCGCGCGACGCCGGCTCGCCGCGCGATCAGCGCAATCCCGACGAGAGCGACGACCCAGCCCAGCGTGCCGACGATGTTGAGCGCGAACACGGGCGGGTCCCAGCCCGGCCAGTCCTTGACCGTCTCCCAGACGCCCTCCTGCTGTGCAGCCGGTAGATCACGCGCGGTCCGCATCGCGAGGCCGGTGGCGATCCCGGCGACTGCGTCGTAGGCGCTGAAGAAGATCAAGAACACGCCCATCCCGAGGCGCGTCGACCAGGCTCGGGCGGCGCCGAGCTCGTCCGCGAGAATCGCCACCGAAATGGCGACCAAGCCGAGCAGAACGAGTTGAATCGCGTGGAATGCGGCAAACCACGTGGCGACTTCCATCACCGCCTGCGCGTTGAAATCGGGCTGCGGGTGGATGACTTCGAACGCAGCGAACGCGAGGGGCGGGGCCAGCAGCAGCACACGACGAGCCGTCGCCGACATCAGACGGGAGTCCCGACCGGCATCAGATCCTTAGTCGGTGCATGGGTATCCGCCTTGGCCTCCCGCGCCCTGGCGCGCTCGATCAGCACGGCCGCGGCGGCGAAGCAGACGAGGCCGACCGGACCGACCGGCGGCGGGTGGACGAAGAACACGGCGGCGAAACCGATGAGCAGCGTCACGGGCCAGCCGGCTCCGGATCGGCGGAAGGCGACAGCGGCAGCCACCATCGCCACCACCCATCCGAGAGAGCCGAGAGCGAGCGAGACCGACATGGGATCGCCGAGGATGTTGCTCCCGTTGTAGTCCTCGATCGCATCGGCGACCACAGCCTGCTCCGCGGAGGGCAGTCCGTTGGCGTAGTCGACGAGGACTCCTGTTCCGACCCCAACCGTCACCTCGTAGGCGGTGTAGAAGACGAGGAAGAAGACCAGCGCGACGCGGCTCACGGTCGCGGCGCGGCTCTTCAGATCCCCCAGCATGAGGTAGGCGGCAATCGCGATCAGCGGGGTGAAGAGCAAGAACGCGGTATGCACGAACATCCAGGCGCCGACGTCGTCGCGCAAGCCCTCGTAGACGGTGTCGCCGCCGGGTGGATGCCACCACAGGACGACTGCGAGAGCCAGGGGCGTCACGACGAGGAACAAACGGCGAAACAGGATCATTGGTCGCTCCTTCCGGTCAGGAGGGCGCGTTCGAAGAACGCGGTGACGCGCCGCTCGTATTCCTTCGGCTGTGCCTCGAGCCCACCTACGTGCTTGGCGCCGGGCACCTCCCAGATCTCCCAGTTGTCGGGCTCGCCCGCGGACCGGTAGTAGACGCCGTTCAGCGTCTCTCCCTTGGCGTGGATCAGGAACACCGGGCGTGGCGCGATGTCTTTGACGAGCTCCTTGAGGCTCTCCGGAGGCAGCGTGTTCGCGAAGACGGCGGTAGAAGCGCTCGCCGTCACGAAGAAGGGCAGCAGGTACCAACGCTCAAATCCGGGCAGCTCGTGGTCTTCCTTCCATGTCCTCGCGCCCGCTCCCTCGGACACGAGCGCACGCAGCTCGGTCCGTGTGCGCAGCTGTCTCGAGCAAGGTCTCGCCACCCACGGAGAGGCCGAGCCCTCCAATCCGGTCCGGGTCCACGTCGGCTCGGCTCGCGAGGAAGTCGAGGGCGGCATTGACGTCGGTCTCGTCGTCCCAGCCGAACACGTTGGGGTCGCCTTCGCTCGCACCCTGGCCGCGGTTGTCGACCAAGAGCACGCCGTAGCCGTGGCCGATGAGATTGCGGGCATGGTGCTGCTTGTTGCCGCTTCGGCCCGGGAAGACCAGGACGGCAGCCCGGTTGCGGGAAGGGACGTACCAGCCTTCGAGCCGCAGGCCGTCGCTGGTGGTGAGGGTCACGTCCTCGTGCGGGCGACCCAGGTTGGGCTCGCTGACGGAGGACTCCGGTCGATGCGTCGCGTAGTAGCCCAACACGGCGCCGCCGACCAGCTGGACCGCGATCACCAGACCGGCGATTGCAATCAGTGCGCGGCGGCTGTACCGCCACGCCTTCCGGTCGAGCTTGCGGCTTCTCCAGAGCGTGGCGGCTCCTAGCGCTACCAACGTCGCCCCGGCCCCCACCGCCAGGATGCCCGTGTAGTCGGTGCCGGACGCACCTTCGCTGATCCCGTGCGACACGGAGGTGGCGATTCCCGAGGCCAGCACGAAGAGCCCGACGAAGATCGCGAGGGTCGCCCGGAGCCCCGCTCGCATCCGCGGGTAGAACGCTGCCAAGGCCGCCAGGAGCCCGATCGGGACGAGCCCGCTGACCAGGTGGTCGCGCGCCGACACGCCCGGCTCCAGCTGGAGGAAGGCGACGTCCGCGTAGTGGAGGCCGATGACGGCGATCGCCACGCGGGCGATCGCCGCCTCTCGGCCAACAGCTACGGCGCCAGTACCGGCGGCGCTGCGGGCTGCTTCTCGTGCTCCAGCCGCGGTAGCCATTCCAGCCATTTCGGTAGGTACCAGTTCCAGTCGCCGAGGAGCTTCATCGACGCCGGCAGGAGCACCCCGCGGATGATCGTCGCGTCGATCAGGATCGCCGCTGCGAGCCCGACGCCGAACTGCTTGAAGATCATCGCCTGCAAGGCGCCGAAGATGCAGAAGACGCCCACCATCACGATCGCGGCACTCGTCACGACACCGGCCGTCGACTTGATCCCGTGGGAAATGGCGTCGTCAGTGCTCATGCCCCTGTCGTAGCCCTCGCGGATCCGGCTGAGGATGAAGACGTGGTAGTCCATCGACAGGCCGAAGAGGATCACGAACAGGAGGATCGGCAGGAAGGGATCGATCCCTCCGGTGAACTCGAAGCCCAGGAGCCCCTTCCCCCAGCCGTGCTGGAAGACGAGGACGAGGACCCCGTAGGCAGCGGCGACCGAGAGCAGGTTGAGCAGCACCGCCTTCGTCGCGATCACGATCGAGCGGAAGGACACCAGCATCAGCACAAACGCGAACAGCAAGACGAAACCGAAGACGAGCGGAATCGCTGTCTTCATCTGGTCGGCGAAGTCCACGCCGTACGCGGTGTTGCCGGTGACCGCGACCTCGGCGCCGGTGAGCGTGCCGAGCGTCGGCGGGATGATCTCATCGCGCAGCGTCGCCAGAGCCTGCTCCGAAGTCGCGTCCGTTCCGCTGCCCTCAGTCGGGATGTTGACGACCGCAACCGTCTTCGCGGCATTGACGTCGACATCGATCGGCTCGTTCATGACACCGCTGTCGAGCGCGCGCCACCTGAGCTGGCCGATCGCCTCGTTCACCGCTGTCGTATCCACGTTCGTCCCCTTGATCACGACCTGGGCCGTGTTCTCCGTGCCAGGGAACGCCGCTTTGAGGCGGTTGTAGGTGACCAGGAACTTCTGCGGATATGTGTCGATGCTCGGCTGGGCCGTCTTCAGCTGGTAGGCCGGGAAGGCGATGGCCACGAGCAGCCCGCCGGCCAGCACGACCGACACGACCGGGTGCCGAAGGACGCGATCGATGATCGCTCCCCAGATCCGACCTTCGCCGTCGTCTCGCCGAAGGCGGTGGACAAACGGGACACGGAGACGGTCGACGTTGTCGCCCAGCTTGGAGAGGAGCGCCGGCAGCACGGTCAGTGACCCGAGCATGGCAACCGCGACGACCGTCATCGTCGCAACGCCGAAGGAGATGAAGCCGGCGTCTCTGGTGAGGAACATCCCCGCCATGGCAACCAGGACGGTCAAGCCAGAGATGAGCACGGAGCGGCCGGACGTCGCGGCAGCCGCCTCGAGTGCGGCCTCTTCGCTGCGCCCCGCCGCGCGCTCCTCACGTTCCCGCTTCAAATAGAACATCGTGTAGTCGACCCCGACCGCAAGCCCGATCAGAAGAATGATCGCCGCCACGGCGTCGGACATCGGGAGCACCTGGCTGATGATCGCCACCAGGCCCATCGCCCCGAGGACCGCCGTCAGCCCGAGCAAAAGCGGAATGCCGGCTGCGACGAGGGCGCCGAACGCCACGAGCAGAATGATCAGTGTCAGTGGGATGGAGTAGAGACCTGCCTTCTTCAGGTCGTCGAAGAACGCAGCCTCGACTTCCTTCCCGGTGCTCTCGCCGAAGGAGCCGATGGTGAACTCCGGGTGCGCCTTCTGCAGCTCCTCGACGCGGGCTACGACTGGGTCGATCTTGTCCGCGGCGTCGTCCGAAGGCCCCTTGATCTCCATCGGGACGAGGACGGATTTCCTGTCGTCGGAGATCTGGCCGCTGTTTTCGGGGTCAAAAGGTGACTCGACCTTCGCTACTGCGTCGAGATTCGAGACGCCCACGATCACGGCCTGCACAGTCGCCCTGAACGCCGGGTCGCTCGCGATGAGCGTATCGCTCTGCACGAGAACGCTCTCGCCTCCGGGCTGCTTGAAGTCCTCGTAGATGATCTTGTCCGCTCGGCCCGACTCTCCGGGGCCTGAGGTCTCGAAGACGATCTGCTTCGTTCCGACCATGTTGCCGATCGCGAAGACGGCAATTACGCACCCGAGCCAGCCGAAGATCGCAATCTTCCGGTGGTGGGCGCTCCAGCGCGCCATTCGCGCTGCGATGTTGTTACTCGGCTCGTGCGGGGAGGGCATTGGTTCGGCTCCTTCCGGTCATGGAATGTCGACTTGCGTGACGCTCGTCGCAGTCGTGCGCTCGGCGACGTAGAAGGGCAAGAACGCCAGCGCTTCGGCGGCGGAGGATGCTTCAACCGTCCACCAGATGGCGTGACCTCCGGAACTGCACGAGGCGAGCGTCGCCCGGTGACGGAGCGGGCTTACGTGGCCTTTGAAGGCTGCAAACACGATTCCGCACTCGAGCGCCTCGTGCTGGTGTTGGAGGAGGTAACTGGAGATCCGTCCAGCCTGACCCCACCTCGCTGCATCGACATCAGGGAAACACCCTGATCGAGCACCCTGATATCCCATTTCTCGATCCTCGCGGGCTGCTCTATGTAGGTTGCAGACCCTAAATGCCCGTTTCCGAGCACCTAGTCGGCCGCGCGACGGAGCTCGCCTCGTTCGACAATCTCATTGCCGAGCTAGACGGCGGGAACCCGGCAGCTGTCGCGCTCATGGGCGAGCCGGGCATCGGCAAGACCCGTCTGCTTGCCGAGCTCGGGGCTCGCGCTGACGGACAAGGGCATCTCGTGCTAGCGGGCTCCGCTTCGGAGCTCGAGCGGGACTTGCCTTTCTGGGTGTTCGTCGATGCGCTCGACGAGTACGTTCGGGGTCTCGCGCCGCACCGCCTCGGTTCTCTGGATGCTGAGGTTCGCACCGAGCTGACGACGGTCTTCCCGTCGCTGTCCGGGCGCGTCACCGGCGGTGAGGTAGCACCCCAGCACGAGAGGTATCGCAGCCATCGCGCGGTGCGGGAGCTGCTCGAGCTACTCGCGACGACCCAGCCACTCGTGCTCGTGCTGGATGATCTCCACTGGGCCGACTCGGCGTCCGTCGAGCTGTTGGGGTCACTACTGCACCGGCCTCCGGCGGGGCCGGTGCTGCTAGCCCTTGGGATGCGCCCACGCCAGACGCCAGAGCGACTTTCCGCGGCGCTCGAACGGGCGCGGAAGGATGGAAGCTCGACCCTTTCCGATCTCGCCCCACTGTCGCGGGAAGAGGCCGACGAGCTTCTTGGTGAGAGAGTCGAGAGAGGCCAAGCCGCCACTCTTTACGAGGAGAGCGGTGGCAACCCGTTCTACCTCGAGCAGCTCGCCCGAACACTCCAACTTGTCGGCGGCGTCAAGCCTGCGGCCCAGATCCCGCTCGAGGGTGTCGAGGTCCCACCGACAGTCGCCGCTGCCCTGGCGGAGGAGCTCGCTCTCCTCTCCGACGGGGCCCGCCGTGTCGCCGAGGGAGCAGCCGTTGCCGGCGATCCTTTCGATCCCGAGCTGGCCATGGCCGCCAGCGGAGTGGACGAGGCGGCGGTGCTCGAGGGCATCGACGAGCTGCTTCGGCTCGACGTGATTCGACAGACCGATGTCCCGCGGCGCTTCCGGTTCCGGCATCCGCTCGTTCGCCGAGCTGTGTACGACTCGACACCGGGCGGCTGGCGGCTCGGCGCTCACGAACGCACCGCCGAAGCACTCGAGGGGCGAGGCGCCACGGCGTCCGCGCGGGCGCACCATGTCGAGCGCGCCGCTCGCCAGGGCGACACCGCAGCGGTTGCGATCCTCCGCGAGGCCGGCGAGTCGGTGGCACACCGCGCGCCGGCAAGCGCGGCGCGATGGTTCGCCGGCGCCATCCGCTTGCTCCCGGACGACGCACCCGCGGAGGAGCGCGTCGAGCTACTGCTGGCCCACGCCGGTGCGCTGGCGGCAACCGGCCGTTATGCAGAAGCGCACACCGTCCTGCTCGAGAGCATCGTGCTCGTGCCTGAGGAATCCCTCGGCCTCCGCGTGAAGCTCACCGCCGCATGCGCGGGAGTGGAGCATCTCCTTGGCCGCCACGAGGCCGCGTCTGCGCGCCTGCACGGCGCTCTGAACACCCTCGACTCCACCTCGCCCGAGGCCGTCGCGCTGATGCTCGAGCTCGCGACCGACGGCTTCTACCGCATGGAGTACGAGCCGATGCGTGAGTGGGCCAGGCGCGCGCTGGCCACGGCCAGGCCGCTCGAGGACCCGGCGCTGACCGCGGCGGCGTTGGCCTCCGCCGCCTTCGCCGGCGCTCTCGACTGTGCGATCGAGGAAGCGCAGGCGTATCGCCTCGAGGCCGCGGAGCTCGTGGACGCCATGTCGGACCAGGACCTCGCGCGTAGGCTCGACGCAGCCGTCAATCTGGCCGGCGCCGAGCTCTACCTCGACCGCTTCCAGGAATGCGGGGCGCACCTCGAACGGACAATCGCAGTCGGTCGGGCAACTGGGCAGACCGATTTCGTCCCGATGGCATTTTCGATGCTCGGCTGGGTGAAGATGGTTCTCGGGCAGTTCGCCGAGGGTGGTGAGCTTCTCGACGGCGCCGTCGAGGGTGCACGGCTGTCAGGTCACGACCAGACCCTGGCTCTGAATCTCCTCAACCGCTCGCTCACGGCGCTCGGAGCTGGAGACCTCGACCTGGCCCTCGCTACCGCCCATGAGTGCTACGAGCTGACCAGCCCGATGGATCAGAGCCTGGTCACGGGCGCTGCGGGCCTAGCGCTCGGCGCCGCGCTTCTCGAGGCGGGTGATCCCCAGGGCGCCGCGGAGGCAATCGTCGAGCGTGCGGGAGGCGAGGAGGTGTCGCTCATGCCGGGGGGCTTCAGAGCCAAGTGGCTCGAGCTGCTGACCCGCAGCTGGCTTGCTCTCGAGCGCCACGGCGACGCCGCGCGAGCAGCCGCCTACGCGGAGTCGTGTGCTGCGGCGTACGGACTCGGTATGGCCACCGCAATGGCTCGTCGGGCCAGAGCGGCCGTGCTCTTCGACGCCGGCGACGCGGTCGGAGCGGCCGAGCTCGCCCTGGCTTCCGCCGAGGCGGGGGACGGAGCCGGCGTCGTCGTCGAGGCGGCTCTTTCGCGAACACTGGCCGGCCGCGCGCTGGCTGAGGCGGGCGACCATGACCGAGCCGTGGCCGAGCTCGAGAAAGCCGTGGACGCCTTCGAATCCTGCGGCTCGGACCGCTATCGCGCCGAGGCGGAGCGCGAGCTGCGCAAGCTCGGGCGGCCCATGCACCGGCGCACTCGCCCGGGTAAGGCAGGCGCAGTCGGTGTCGAGTCGCTCACCGGACGGGAGCTGCAGATCGCGAGACTGGTCGTCGACCGCCTGACCAACGCGGAGGTCGCCGCGCATCTCTTCCTGAGCCCGAAGACGGTCGAGACTCACATCCACAACATGTTCAACAAGCTCAGCGTCTCGTCACGGGTAGAGCTCGCGCGGGCTGTCGAGCAGGCCGACCGCCGAGAGCACGCCGGGTTAGAACGCCCAGCGCACTAGCGCCGTCGAGACGGCCGCGAGCACCATGACCGCGATCAGTGGCGCTCGCAGGCGCACGGCGACCACCGCGACTCCCACTCCGACGAGCTTTTCGTCCACGACGATCTCCCCGTCCTCGGCGAAGGCCTGCGTGACGACGAGCGCGGCGAGGACCGACGGCGCCAGGAGCTCGAAGGCTGAAGCGAGCCGCTGAGGAAGCTCCTGTCCGCCGAGCAGGAGCGGCCCGGCCGCCTTGAACGAAATCGTGAAGGCGCCGACGAGCAGCACCACCAGCCAGGTGTCGCTCATCGCCGCATCAGCCCCACGAGGCAGACGGCGCCCGCCGCGATCACCGGCACCCCGGGTGGGGCGACCGGGATGAGCACGAACGCGATCACCCCTCCGGCTACCGCGGCGAGCACGGTGCGACGGTTGACGAGCTGCGTGGCGAGGAGTGCGAGAAAGAGGGCCGGGAAGGCCGCGTCGAGGCCGAACCGCTCGGGATCTCCCAGGACGTCTCCGAAGAGGACGCCGAGAGCGGTGCCGCCGACCCAGAACGGGAAGAGCACGAGCCCAGCGCCCACGAGAACGCGCCGATTGATGCGGCCCGTGGCCGACCTGTGCGACCGCCCACGACTCGTCGACGATCAGCTGCGACTCGACGAATCGGCGCAGCCGCGAGCCCTTGAAGGAGGGCGCGACCGCGATGCCGATCGCCGCGTAACGCGCATTCAGGAGGACGGCCGCGGCGACCGCTGCGACGACGCCTCCGCCTTCGTCGAGGACCGAGGCGGCCGCGAACTGGGACGCCCCGGCAAACGTCGTCGCGGACATGACGATCGGAGCCAGGACGCCCATGCCGGCGGCCTGGGCGAGGACGCCGAACGCCGCGCCGAAGCTGCCGGCCGCGACGGCGAGCGGCGCCACCGAGCGCGCACCGTCGCGGTAGCTACGCGTCGTCGACCCAGTCACGGGTGAGGTAGAGCCAGAACGCGAGCCCGGCGTAGGGCCCGTACCGGCGGAAGCGGCGCTCGATGGTCGAGTCCTTGGCGCTCTTCGCGCCGGACACGCTCAGGTACTTGGGACGCGTCCAGGAGTCGAGCACGAGCCGCGAGTAGCGGCCGAGCAGCATCATGATGTGGGCCGTGGCATAGGGGCCGACGCCGGGAAGCGCGAGCAGGCGCTCCGCGAGCTCTTCGTCGGGAGGTCGTCTGGCCCGCGGCGAACGCCTCGATGTCCAGCTCGCCGTCGGCGACCGAGGTTGCGAGCTCGGCGCAGGTAGGCCCCTCGGTAGCCGGCACGGGCAATGTCACGGTAGAAGTCGACGTCGGCCTCCGCCATCGCCTCGGGAGTCGGGAACGCGCGCCCAAAGGGCCCGGGCGACGCGCCCGCCGAGGGCGTGCCGAGATGCTCGACGAGCGAGCTGACCATGCGCACGGTCCCGGACCAGGCGCAGTTCGTCGTGCAGATCGTCTTGACGACCTCCTCGAAAACGGTCGGGCTCCGCAGCATCCGCCCCGCTCCCTTGGCCACCCAGTCCAGATCCGGGTCGTCCGCAACGAGCTCGTAGAACGGCGAGAGATCGGCGTCCAGCCCGAGCATGTGGCGAACGGTGTCGAGCACGCCGTCGGCCTTGCCGCCACGCGGCTCGATCCGCGCGTAGCCCGGCCTCCCCTGCGAGATCACGGCGGTCCTCGGCTTGCCGCGAGCCACGGCGACCGTCACCTCGAGGGTCCGCTGCTCGTCGTCGATCCTGTTCGGCGGCAGGTCGGCGACGCCGTGCGAGCTGATCGTGCGCCACAGGTCGACTGGCTCGCCCCCGGCTCCGACCAGCGCCAGCTGCGCCACTGTCGAGGATCCCCCCATCTACTTCAGTAGAACGCATCCAGGCCTTCGTCGCATTCGCCCCACTAGAGTCGCCGCGTGGCGATCCTGGGCGTCGACGTCGGCGGTACCTTCACCGACGCCGTCCTCGTCGCGGACGGATCGTCACGACCGCCAAGGTGCCCACCGCCGCGCGGCAGGAGGAGTCCGTCCTCGCTGCCGCCCGCGCCGTCGGGGCGGATCGGGTCGATCGGTTCGCGCACGGCACGACCGTGGCGACGAACGCCCTCCTCGAGCGCAAGGGGGCGCGCACCGCGTTCGTAACGACTGCGGGCTTCGAGCACCTTCTGCACGTGCGGCGGCAGAACCGGCCGCACCTGTACCGGCTCTGCGACGACCACCCGGAGCCGCTGGTGCCGCTCGACCGCTCCTTCGGCGTGCGCGAGCGGATCGGGCCCGAGGGGGTGCGTCGAGCCGCTCGATCTCGCTTCGCTTCCAGACTTCGACGTCGACGTCGAGGCGATCGCGGTCTGCCTGCTCTTCGCATTCCGGGACTCGAGCCACGAGCGGGCCGTGGCTGACGAGCTGCGCCGCCGGCTCCCCGGTGTCCGCGTCGTCGCCTCGCACGAGGTGGCGCCCGAGTTCCGCGAGTACGAACGGGCGTCGACGACGGCCGTGGACGCGTATCTCGGGCCGGTCGTCTCCAGGTATCTCACCGCGCTCGGGGAGCGGGCCCTGGCGGCCGGCCTGCCCGCGCCGCTCGTGATGCGCTCGTCGGGCGGCGTCGCCACGATCGAAGAGGCCGCCGCGCATCCGGCGTGGGCACTCGTCTCGGGCCCGGCTGCGGGAGTCGTCGGCGCGGCGCGCGGCGCGCAGCTCGCGAGCATCGAGAACGCGATCTCGCTCGACATGGGCGGCACCTCGACGGACGTCTGTCTCATCGCCGGCGGTGAGGCCGCGCGCTCCACGGAACGCGCCGTCGCCGGCCTCCCGATCCGGCTGCCCACGATCGACCTGCACACGGTCGGCGCCGGCGGAGGGTCGATCGCCTGGGTCGACGAGGGCGGCGCGCTGCGAGTCGGGCCGCGAAGTGCGGGCGCCGATCCGGGGCCCGCCTGCTACGGCCGCGGCGGGACCGAGCCGACGGTGACCGACGCAAATCTCCTTCTCGGCCGCCTGCCCGACCGGATCTCCGGAGGCGTCGAGCTCGACCGCGAGGCCGCCGAACGCGCACTCGGCGACCTCGACCCGGCCGACGTCGTCGCGGTCGTGAACGCCGAGATGCTCCGCGCCCTCCGCGTCGTCTCGGTCGAGCGGGGCCACGATCCGCGGGAGTTCGCGCTCATCGCGTTCGGCGGCGCGGGCCCGCTCCACGCCTGCGAGCTCGCCGACGAGCTCGGCATCGAAACGGTCCTCGTCCCGGAAGCCGCCGGCGTGCTGTCCGCTCTCGGGCTCGCGGTGAGCGACGAGCGGAGAGACGAGGTGCGCTCGTACGTCGTTCCGCTCGCGGAGGCCGGCGAGCTCCCGGCCGCCGGCGAGGCCGATCTCCGGTACGCGGGCCAGTCGTTCGAGCTCACGGTGCCTCTGGGCCAGGACGCGGCCGAGGCGTTTCACCGGGCGCACGAGGAGCGCTACGGCTACGCCGACCGGAGCCGGACGGTGGAGCTCGTCGCCGTCCGCACGGCCGAGGTGACGCCCGGCCCCCAGCTCGAGCCGAGCAGGTCGACCCGTCAACAGGTGTCCGGGCCGGCCGTGCTGGAACTGGACGGGTCGACCTGCTGGCTGCCCCTTGGGTGGGTGGGGGTTAGGGATGGTGACGGGTGGAGGCTCACGAGATCGTGAACATTGAGCTCCAAGTTCTCGGCAGCGCTCTGCGGTCCGTGGCGGAGGAGATGGGCGCGGTGCTCGTCCGCTCCGCCTTCTCCGCGAACATCAAGGAGCGGCGCGACTGCTCCGCCGCACTCTTCGACGAGCGCGGGCGCATGATCGCCCAGGCCGAGCACATCCCCGTCCACCTCGGCGCGATGCCGGACGCCGTGGCGGCAGTGATGGCGCAGCAGCCGTCACGGGACGACGTCTTCATCCTCAACGACCCGTACACCGGCGGCACCCATCTGCCCGACATCACGCTCGTCTCCCGGACGGAGCTCGGCTTCGCCGTCACGCGCGCGCACCACTCCGACGTCGGCGGGCGCGAGCCGGGGAGCATGCCGGCCGAGTCGCGCACCCTCGCCGAGGAAGGAGTCGTGATCCCGCCGACCCGCCTCGACGACGCCGTCGTGGACGACCTCGTCTCCCGCATGCGAAACCCTGAAGAACGGCGAGGGGACCTCCGCGCGCAGCTGGCCGCCCACGGGCTGGCAGAGCGGCGCATCACCGAGCTCTGCGTCCGCCGCGGGCGGGAACGCATCGCCGCAGCGATGGACGAGCTGTTCGGCCACTCCGAGCGCGCCGTCCGGGCCGCGCTCGCCCGTTTGCCGGACGGACGTTTTGACGCGACCGACGTGCTCGAGGCCCGAGCGGGAGATCTCGAGCTTCGTGTCGCGGTCACCGTGGCCGATGACGAGATCGCCTTCGACTTCGAGGGCACCGCAGCCCAGCACGAGGGGAACCTCAACTGCCCACTCTCCGTCACCAAGTCGGCCTGCTACTTCGTCGTCCGCTGCCTCACCGACCCGGACCTGTCCGCGTCGGGCGGCGCCTTCGCTCCCGTGACCGTCCAGGCCCCGCTCGGCTCGCTGGTCAACGCGCAGCCGCCGGCCGCAGTCGCCGCCGGCAACGTGGAGACTTCCTGCCGCATCGTCGACGTCTGCTTCCGCGCCCTCGGTCAGGCGCTGCCGGTCCCCGCGCAAGGTCAAGGCACGATGAACAACGTCACGCTCGGGAACGACCGCTTTACGTACTACGAGACGATCGGCGGCGGCCAGGGCGCCTGCGCGCAGGCAGATGGCCCCTCGGGCGTGCACGTGACGATGTCGAACACGCTGACGACGCCGACCGAGGCGCTCGAGCTCGCCTACCCGCTGCGCGTGGAGCGCCACGGGCTTCGCATCCAGTCCGGCGGAGCGGGGCGACACCGCGGCGGCGACGGGGTCGTCCGCGAGCTCCGCGTCCTCGAGCCCTGCCGCCTCTCGGTGATCTCGGAGCGGCGGGCCCATTCCCCGCAGGGAACGCAAGGCGGACTGCCGGGCGCTCCCGGGCGCAATCTGCTGAACGGCGAGGAGCTCCCCGCCAAGGTGACCCGTGACCTGGCCGCCGGCGACGTCGTCCGGATCGAGACCCCTGGCGGAGGCGGCTTCGGCGCCGGCTAGCGAGGCGTCAGCCGAAGCTCAGGCGGCAGCCTGCGCTCGAGCAGGAGCGCGCCGACCCCGGCCGCGAGGCAGACAGCGGCGGCGAGCAGCCAGAGGACGAGCGGCTCCCATTCGAGGATGAACCCGGCCGCAGCCGGTCCGACCACGAACCCGACCTCCCAGGAGAGGGTCGACAGCGCCATGTACCGGCCACGCAGCCGGGGCGTGGCGAGGTCGGCGACCAGTGCGCCCTGCGTCGGCCCGTGCAAGCACTCGCCGATCCCGAAGACGACGAACGCGATGCCGAACACGAGTGCCGCTGAGACGCCTTCCGCCCACAGACCGCCCGCGAACACGATGACCCAGGCGACTGCCCAGAGTAACGTCATGAGGGCCAGGGCCGGCATGCGACGCCGCCCCTCGAGGAGCTTCACGAACGGGAGCTGGACGAGGACGATCGCCAGCGTGTTCACGAAGAAGATGAGCCCGATCTGCCGCTCCGTGATGCCCGCCTCGTTCTTGCCGAAGACGGGAAAGACCTCCAGCTGCGCGTAGCCCGCTGCGACGTACAGGAAGTTGAGGCCGATCACCCCGAGAAAGACCCGATGCCGAAGAACCTCTCGGTAGCGCCCGGGCGCCTCGGTCTCGGCGCGCGAGACGCCGGGATCGCGGACGAACGCAAGGGCGACCACGAACGCGAGAAAGGTCGCCGCGTCCAACGTGAAGAGCACCGTGTAGCTCGTCGGATTGTCCGTGGTCGCGATCAGGCCGCCGGCCACCCCGCCGAGCCCGACGCCAAGGTTCCGCATCACCCGTTGCAGCGCGAAGGCCGCGTGCCGCCGGGCCTGGGGGGCGCAAGCCCGATGATCAGGGCTGATTGGCTCGGCCAGAAAGCGCCGTTCCCGATCCCACCGATCACGGCAAAGAGAAACGCCTGCCAAGGCTCGCAGCACGAACGCGTACCCCCCGAACCCGACGGCGAGGATGACGAGCGAGACGATCAGCGTCCGCTTGCCGCCGATCCTGTCGACGACGATTCCCGCCACCGGGACGGTGACGATCCCGGCCACCGCGCTGCTGGCGGCGATGAGCCCCACGGTCGACAGGTCGAAGCCCCGGACGTTGTGCAGGTAGATGAAGAGGAACGGAAACGCCAGTCCGTTCCCGAAGGCATTCGCGAAACCCCCGATCTCCATCGTCCAGACGGAGCGCGGCAGGCGTGGATCGAGCCCGCGGATGTAGCGCCAGAGCCTTCGCATCCCGCTTGTAGTCTCTCGACATATGGCCGTCGTCGAGGCTCATGACCTGAAGCGGACCTACCGCACCCACACCGGCACGATCCGGCGCCGCGTGAAGGAGATCGAAGCCGTGCGCGGAGTCTCGTTCGAGATCGCCAAGGGCGAGCTTTTCGGCCTGCTCGGCCCGAACGGAGCCGGCAAGACGACGACGATCAAGATGCTGATCACCCTCCTGATCCCGACCTCAGGAGAGGCCCGTGTACTCGGCTACGACGTCGTCAAGCAGGCGCGGGAGGTGCGGAAACGGATCGGCTACGTCTTCGGCGGCGAGCGCGGGGTCTACGAGCGGCTTTCGGGCTACGACAACCTGCGCTACTTCGCCGAGCTCTACGGGGTCCCCGCGCGTGAACAGAAAGCGCGGATCGAGGAGCTGCTCGAGCTCGTCGGCCTCAAAGGGCGAGAGCACGAGCGCACGGAGGGCTACTCGCGCGGGATGAAGCAGCGCCTGCACATCGCCCGCGGCCTGCTGCACGACCCGCCGGTGATGTTCCTCGACGAGCCCACGATCGGGCTCGATCCGGTCGGCGCGCGCGAGCTCCGAGCAACGATCTCGGCGCTCGCCGACGCGGGGAAGACGATCCTGCTCACGACGCACTACATGTTCGAGGCGGACTCGCTCTGCGACCGGATCGCGGTCATCAACCGCGGCAAGATCGTCGCCGAGGGCACTCCCGCGCACCTGAAGAGCCGCGTCGCGGCGGGGAGCGTCGTCGAGGTCGAGGTGTTCGGCGTCGCCGAGGAGACGGTGACCCGGCTGAGGGCGCTGAACGGCGTGCGCGCCGTGGCGATCGAGGACCGCGAGCAGGTGCAGGTCCTGACCGTGCAGACGGACGCAGACGTCCAGCTGACGCATTCCATCCTGGGACACCTCGACGGGACGAACGTCGGGCGCGTGACGCAGCGCGAGCCGACGCTCGAGGACGCCTACGTCGCGCTCGTAACTGAAGAGTGAGGGTTCTCCGCCTACTGGGCGTTGGGTGGCTCTACCACCTCAAGATGATCTCCCGCTCGCCCTTCGAGGGCTTCGGGCAGGTCATCTACCCGCTCTTCTTCGCGACAGTCGCCTTCTTCGTCTTCCGGGCCGGCGACGGGCCTCAGACCCTCGTCTACGCGTCGCTGGGCGCGGCGGTGATGGGCATGTGGTCGGCGACGAGCACGACTGCCGGCGGCGCCATGCAGCGGGAGCGCTGGCACGGGACGCTCGAGTTGCTCGTCGCGGCTCCTCCCCACTTTGCCCTCGTGCTCCTGCCCGTCACGCTGGCCATGGCGACGGTCGGGATCTACAGCCTGACCGCGACGTTGCTCTACGGACACTTCTTGTTCGGAATCGACCTGGTCGTGGAGCAACCGCTCCTGTTCGCCGCCTCGGTCGTCGGGACCGTGCTCTCGTTTGGCGCTCTCGGCCTGGTCTTCGCGGTCACATTCGTGCGCTTCAGAGCCGCCTGGGCGCTCGGCAACCTCTTCGAGTACCCGGTGTGGCTGATCGGCGGCTTTCTCGTGCCGCTCGCCCTGCTCCCGGAGTGGGTCCGCCCGTTCTCGTGGGTGCTCGCGCCGACCTGGGGCATGAACGCGATCCGCGAGTCCGCCGCGGGTGGCTCGCCGCTGAACGACCTGGCCGTCTGCCTTGGCCTCGGCGCCGTCTATGTCGTCGTCGGCATCCTCGCGACGGAGCGCGTGCTGCATGCCGCCCGCGTCCGGGCCGCGCTCTCGATGTCATGACCTCGGTCCGGGTCTTCTTCGTGGGCGGACAGATCACCTACCGCGCCCTCTTCTACTGGCTGACGCCGCAGATCTACATCCCGGGCCTGATCGTCGCCCCGGTCTTCCAGATTCTGCTCTTCGCCTACATCGGCCGTTCCGCGGGCCTCGAGTCCGACGAGTTCTACGTCGTCGGCAACGCGCTGCAGTACTCGGCGGTGCCGTGCCTGTTTGCGATGACGCAGATGATCGGCGGCGAGCGCTACCAGAACACGCTGAGCGCGATCCTTGTCAGCCCGGCGCATCGCATCCCGCTGTTCTTCGGCCGAGTGATTCCGGTGGTCGTGAACGGCGCCTTCGTCGCCGCCTTCGCGCTGGCTGCCGGAACGCTGATCCTGGGCGTAGACATTCCGCTCTCCGCCGTCCCCGGTCTCCTGGTGGTGATCTTCGTCGCCGCCTTCTCGTGCACCGGCCTCGGCCTGATCAACGCGGCGCTCTCGCTCCGCATCCGCGAGAACGCCGTGCTCTCGAACGTCATCTTCGGGTTCCTGCTGATCTTCACCGGCGCGAACATTCCCCTCAGCGAGCTGCCGGACTGGATGCGCGCGATCTCCGAGGTCCTGCCGTTCACACACGCCATCGAGGCCGCCCGCGAGCTCGCCGACGGTGCCTCGCTCGGCTCCGTTGCGGGCCTCATCGGAACCGAGGTCTTGCTCGGCCTCGCCTACGCTGCCTTGGGGTACGGCGTCTTGCGGTTCATGGAGGTGCAGAGCCGCCGCTACGCCACTCTGGAGCGCTCATGAGGGTTCTCCGGCTCCTCGCCGTCAGCTGGCTGTTTCACGTCAAGCAGCTCTCCCGTTCCTCGTTCGACTGCTTCCTCGCGATCTGCTGGCCGATCTTCTTCGCAACCGTCGCGTTCTTCATGTTCCGCGCCGGTGGCGATCCCGAGGCCCTGGTGTACGCGTCGCTCGGGGCCGCCGTGATGGGGATCTGGACAGCGACGAGCGTCTCCGCGGGGTCGGCTCTCCAGCGCGAGCGCTGGCACGGAACGCTCGAGCTGCTCGTCGCTGCGCCCACCCACTTTTCCCTGATCCTCCTGCCCCTCGCCTTCGCCACGTCGGCGATCGGGGTCTATTGCATGGCGACGACCTTCCTCTGGGGCCGGGTGCTCTTCGGGATCGAGATCCCGATCGAGCATCCGCTGCTGTTCGCGATCTCGATTCCGGCCACGATCCTCTCGATCGGTGCGCTCGGCTTCCTGATCGCCGTCGCGTTCGCCCGTTACCGCAGCTCCTGGGCCCTCGGCTCGATGACCGAGTACCCGATCTGGTTGATCTGTGGCTTCCTCGTTCCGCTGACCCTGCTTCCGGACTGGGTTCGCCCGATCTCGTGGGCACTCGCTCCGACCTGGGGCATGCGCGCGATCCGCGAGTCGTCGACGGGCGGTACTCCGCTGCCCGACGTCGCAATGTGCCTGGCCCTCGGCGCCACCTACGTCGGGATCGGCGTCGTCCTCACGGAGACCGTGCTGCGAGCTGCTCGGAACAAAGCGAGCCTCTCCCTGACATGACCGTCTCGCTGCGGATCTTCTTCATCGGCGGCCTGACCGCCTACCGCGGCCTCATCAACTGGCTCTCGCCCTGGATCTTCTTCCCGACGCTCGTCATCGCGCCGATCTTCCAGATCCTGCTCTTCGTCTTCATCGGCCGCAGCGCGGGAACGGAGAGCGACGAGTTCTACGTGATCGGCAACGCCGTCCAGTACGCGTCGATCCCGTGCCTCTTCTCGATGACGCACGCGATCGCCGGGGAGCGCTACCAGGGGACGCTGACGTACATCCTCGTCACGCCGGCCGGGCGGTTGCCGCTGTTCCTGGGGCGGGCCCTCCCTGTGATCCTGAACGCGATGTTGGTCTCCGCGTTCTCGCTTCTCGTTTCGGCGCTCCTCCTCGGGATCGACATCCCCGCCTCGGCGTGGGGGCCGATCGCGCTCGTCATCTTCGTGTCGGCGTTCTCCTGCACCGGGCTGGGCCTGGTCTGCGCGGGGATCGGGCTCCGCGTCCGCGAGACCGCGGTGCTCAACAACGTGCTCTTCGGGCTCCTCCTCATCTTCACCGGCGCGAACATCCCGCTGGAGCAGATGCCGGGCTGGATGGAGGCGATCGCGGTCCGCGTGCCGCTCACGCACGGCATCCAGGCCGCCCGCGACCTGGCGGAAGGGGCGTCCCTCGGGAGCGTCGCCGGGCTGATCGCTACCGAGGCCGTGATCGGCGTCGTCTACGTCTTCATCGGCTACCAGCTGCTCCTGTTCATGGAGCGCGAAAGCCGCAAACGGGCATCGCTGGAGGTGGCATGAGCCTCCTCCGCCTGCTCTACGTCGGCTGGCTCTTCAACCTGAAGAACCTGACGCTCTCCGGGTTCTTCATCATCGTCTCGGTCATCTCGCCGGTGATCTTCGCGTCGATGGCCTTCCTGATGTTCGAAGCCGGCGCGCGGCCGGGATCGCTGCTGTTCGTCGCGATCGGCGCCGGGATGATGGGGATCTGGTCGTCGACGCTCTTCGGCTCCGGCGGCGCGATCCAGTGGCAGCGCTGGCAGGGGACGCTCGAGTACTCGATCGCGGCGCCGCCGCCGTTCATCTGGGTCGTCCTGCCGCTCACGATCGCGACGGCCACGATCGGGCTCTACTCGCTCACGTCGACGCTGCTGTGGGGCTGGCTCTTCTTCGACGTCCCGCTCGAGCTGGCCCACCCCGGATGGTTCATCGTCGCCGTCCCGATCGCCGTGCTCTCCCTCGGGCTGCTCGGGCTCGTCCTCGCCGCCACGTTCGTGCTCTACCGGCACGCCAACGCCCTCGGGAACCTGCTCGAGTACCCGATCTGGCTTGTGACCGGCCTCCTCACCGGGCTCGCTCTGCTGCCCGGCTGGACGCACCCGATCTCGTGGGTGCTGGCGCCGACCTGGGGCGTGAAGGCGCTCCGCGAGGCCGCGATCGGCGGCGACCCCGGCTTCGCGATCCTCATGTCGGTCTGGCTCGGGCTCATCTACCTCGTCATCGGCCACTTCTGCCTGCAGTACTTCGAGCGACTCGCGCGCGAGAAGGCGACGCTGGCTCTGACGTGAACTCGATTCGCGTCTTTTTCATCGGCGGCTACATCGCCTACCGCGCCCTCTTCAACTGGCTGCGGCCGGCGATCTACATCCCGACGATGCTCGGCGGCCCGATCTTCCAGATCCTCTTCTTCGCCTACGTCGGACGGTACGCGGGCCTGGAGGACGACGAGTTCTTCGTCGTCGGGAACGCGGTGCAGGCCTCGGCCCTGGCCGGGATCTTCGGGATGGCGATGACGATCGGCGGCGAGCGCTGGACACAGACGCTGTCCCCGCTGCTCGCGACCCCGGCCAACCGGATCGCGCTCTTTCTCGGCCGCGCGCTGCCGCTGATCTGGAACGGGATCCTCGTGTCGGCGTTCGGCTTCGCGGTCGGCTGGGCGCTCCTCGACTTCGAGCTCACGGCGGGCGAGATCCCCGGGATCGCGCTCGTCGTCGTCATCTGCTCCTTCTCCTGCACCGCTCTCGGCCTCGTCACGGGCGCGGTCGGCCTGCGCGCGCGGGACGTGTTCTTCCTGGCAAACCTCGTCACGCTCGTCCTACTGCTCTTCTGCGGGGCCAACGTGCCGCTCGATTCGCTCCCGGACTGGATGCAGACCGTGGCGAGCGGCTTGCCGCTGACCCACGGGATCGAGGCCGCGCGGGAAATCGCAGGCGGCGCTGCCTTTTCGGACGTGTCCGGCCTCGTCGCGACGGAAGTATCGATCGGCCTCGTTTACGCGCTGCTCGCCTACGGGCTGCTCACATTCTTCGAGGCTGACGGTCGGCGTCGCGGGACGCTCGAGACGATGTAGGCGCTAGGTAAGAAACCGCGCCGCAGCGACACCAATAGTGATCGCATGAGCGCGGCCGCAGCACATATCGTGGATCCGGTGGCTTCGCCGTTGACGCTGGCTCCGACCCTGGACGACGAGTCCCGCGAGTGGCTCCGCGGCCTCCATGCGGATGGCGCGGCACGCGACGAGGCAGTCGCACGGCTCCATGCGCTCCTGCTCCGCGCGGCGCGCTTCGAGGTCGCGCGGCGACGGCCGACCATGCCGCACCTCCGCGGTGACGATCTCGACGACATCGCCAACGAGGCCGCGGACGACGCGCTCGTCAGCGTGCTCCGGCGACTCGACGATTTCCGGGGAGCGAGCCGCTTCACGACGTGGGCCTACAAGTTCGGGCTGCTCGAGGCGGCGGTCAAGTTGCGAAAGCGAGCGTGGCAGGGCCGCGAGGTGCCGCTCGAGCCCGAGAGCTGGGGCCTGTTTTCGAGCACCGGCCTGGAGCCCGACGCTGCGGCCGAGCAGAGCGAGCTCCTGGCGACCTTGCAGCAGGCGATCAACGAGGTGCTGACCGACCATCAGCGGCGCGTTCTAGTCGCGCTGGCGTTGAACGGCGTGCCGATCGACGTGCTTGCCGAGCGGCTCGAGACGACACGCGGAGCGCTCTACAAGACCCTGCACGACGCGCGGCGGAAGCTGCGCAAGCATCTGGAGAGCTGCGGCCTCCAGCCAGACTCACTACTCGAGGAGACGACATGACGAACCGCCCGGACCTGAAGCAAGCACTCGGCCGCCTCCTTGGCCCCACCGGGCCCGAGGTCGGCTGCGACGAGTGCTTCGACCAGCTGGACGGCTACGTCGAGCTCGAGGTCGCCGGCGCCGACGCCGACGCTGCGTTCCCAGGGCTGCGCGCCCACTTGCAGGGATGCCCGGCCTGCCGCGAGGAGCACGAGAGCCTGCGCGCCCTCGTCAGCGGCGAGCAGGCGCTCTAGTACTAGTCGACGGACAGCAGGTCGACGACGAACACGAGCGGCTCGTGCGGCTTGATCGCCCCACCCGCCCCGCGCGCGCCGTACGCCATGGCCGAGGGAATCGTCAGCTTGCGGCGGCCGCCAACCTTCATTCCCTGGACGCCCTCGTCCCAGCCGGGGATGACCTGCCCCTGGCCGAGCTTGAACTCGAACGGCTGACCGCGGTTCCACGACGCGTCGAACTCCTCGCCCGTGGAGAAGGCGACACCGACGTAGTGCACCGAGACCTTCGTGCCCTTCGTCGCCTCGTCTCCCTCGCCGACGACGATGTCGTCGATTCCAAGCTCGAAGGGGATGTCCCCCTCGGGCTTGTCCGATCTCGGGTCGCTCGAGTGCCACGCCGGCACCCTACTCGGGACGACTACGTCGCGAGCGTGAGATCTTGAAGCCATGACCGACGAAGCGGCGCTCGTCCGGGAGAAGCTCGACCAGGCGCCCTCGATCCTCGAGGAGCACGGCGTCGACCTCTGGCTCACGCTCGTCCGCGAGACGCTCCTCACCCGCGACCCGTGCCTCGACTTGATTGCGGGCACGTACTGCGCGTGGCAAAGCGCGTTCCTGCTGTCGCGCTCGGGCGAGCGGATCGCGATCGTGGGGCGCTACGACGCACCGAGCGTCGAGCAGCTCGGGGCGTACTCCGAGGTCCAGGGGTACGACGAGAGCATCCGGCCAGGGCTGCGCGAGACGATCGAGCGCTTTGCGCCCGAGACGATCGCGCTCAACTACTCGCCGAGCGACCCGGCCGCGGACGGGCTCACGCATGGGCTCTGGCTCGTGCTCCTCGAGACCCTGGAGGGCACGCCGTACGCCGATCGGCTGGTCTCGTCCAAGCCCATCGTCGGGTCGCTGCGCGGGCGGAAGTCATCGTTCGAGATCGCCCGGATCCGCGCCGCGATCGCGGAGACGGAAGAGATCTTCGCGCACATCGGAGAGCGGATCGGGCCCGGCATGAAGGAGACCGAGATCGCCGCGATCATGCACGCCGAAGTTTCCCGACGCGGTCTCGGCTACGCGTGGGAGGCGGCGCACTGCCCGGCCGTCAACGCCGGTCCGGAGAAGGACGTCGGCCACACCGGGCCGACTGAGCTGGAAACCCGGCGCGGCGAGCTCCTGCACATGGATTTCGGGGTCGAGAAGGACGCGTATTGCAGCGACCTGCAGCGAGTCTGGTACCTGCTCGACGACGGCGAGAGCGAGCCGCCCGAGGACGTTCTCACCGCGTGGAGCGCGGTCTGGGCCTCGATGGACGCGGGCGCCGCCGTGCTTCGTCCGGGTGTCGCCGGGCACGAGGTCGACGCCGCGGCCCGCGCCAGCCTCGTCTCGGCGGGCTACGAAGAACCGAAGTACGCGCTCGGCCACCAACTCGGCCGTTCCGCCCACGACGGCGGCACCCTGCTCGGCCCGCGTTGGGATCGGTACGGCGACGCCCCTCTCGGCCTGGTCGAGGAGGGCAACGTCTACACGCTCGAGTACGGCGCACCGGTCCCCGGCCGCGGCTACATCGGGCTCGAAGAGGACGTGCTCGTCACGGCGGACGGCCTCGAGTGGCTGAGCACGCCCCAGCGCGAGCTCTGGCTCGTCGAGTAGCGGCGTGGTGACGATGGACGAGGTGCGCGCGTTTGCGGTCACGCTGCCTCGTAGCAGCGAGGCGTTCGTGCGCGGCCGCGTCAAGTTCCGAATCGGCCGGATCGTCTATCTGTCCTTCTCACGTGACGGAAGCGTCATGGGCTTCGCGTTCCCCAAGGAGTTGCGCGAGGCACTCGTCGAATCGGAGCCTGAGAAGTTCTCGCTGCCGAGCCAGTCCGACCTTCGCTACCACTGGGTCCACGTCCGCCTCGCCGCCATCGACGCGGCCGAGATGCGTGATCTCGTCGAGGACGCCTGGGCTTTCTGCGTGCCGAAGCGCGTGGCCGAGGAATACGCCGCGTCGCAGGGCTACTACTAACCTGACTACGTGCGATAGCGCGAGGTGAACATCGCCGTGGCCGCCGGAAGCTCGTGCAGAAGCTCGAGCAGTCACGCGCACGACCGGCTACGGGGCGTCGGACTGTGTGCCCAGCCTTCGTCAGCTCGACGCGTTCGGGGTGAGGCAACACTGGTTCCGGTGATCGCCGACCGACCCGAGCGTCGATCGCCTGCGGTCGGCGAGGTGCGACGGCCATGCTGATGTACACGTCCCGCGAGTCTGTCTTTCAGTCTCGACGGGACGGCTTCCGGTGGTCTGAATCTCTCGCTCGATCTCGCGTCCTCGGCGCGTGGCACACCGTCTCCGCGTCGTGGAGGACACGTATCTTGTCGACCAAGCCTGCTCGAGATCATCGCAGGTCCGTCCGTCTCGCTGGCTGGCCGATCTGCGTCGGCGAGTGGAGAGTCGTCGCGTCTCCCGCGAATGCGGCGGACATCACCTCGTATGAGCCGGCGCCCGCAGAGGTCAGGTGCCGACCGGCTCGCTACAAGGTCGTTGACGAAGCTGTGTACTTCGTCGTCCGGCGCAGCCTGGTCGAAGTTGCCGTCCTCGTCCGCTACGTAGCCGTCAAGCGAGGTGATCGCCGAGTAGATCAGCTTGGCCATGAGCTTCCTTAACGCCTCAGATCGCATTCTGCCGCACCAGGCGCCAGGCCGCGAGCGATCGATCGACTACTTGACGAGCGTGAGCATCTTGAACATCGGGAGGTACATCGCGATGATGATGATCCCGACGACGACGCCGACGGCGATCATCATCAGCGGCTCGATGATCGACGTGAGGGACGAGATCGACGCGTCGACCTCGTCTTCGTAGAAGTCGGCGATCTTCCCGAGCATCTTCTCGAGCTCTCCCGTCTCCTCACCGATCTTGACCATGTGGCCGACCATCGGCGGGAAGATCGGGTTCTCGACGAGCGGCTGCGCGATCGGCATGCCTTCCTGCACCTTCGCGCGGACGTCGCTGAGCGCTTCCTCGACGACCCAGTTGCCGGCCGTCTGTCCCGTGATCTCGAAGGCCTTGATGATGTCGACGCCGGCGGCGACGAGCGTCGAGAGGGTCCGCGAGAAGCGAGCCATCGTCACCTTGAGGACGACGGCGCCGATCTTCATCGGGATCTTGAGCTTCATGCGGTCCCAGACCCTGCGTCCCTGCTCGGTCCGCTTGGCCTTGCGGATGCCGAAGAAGGCAATCCCGCAGGCAGGGAAGAAGAACATCCACTCGTTGCGCAGGAAGTTCGAGCAGTTGACGACGTACTGGGTCAGCACCGGCAGCTCGCCGTTCAGGTCGGCGAAGATGTCGACGAAGATCGGGACGAGGAAGAGCAGCATCCCGATCAGGACGAGGGTCGCGAAGATCAGGACCATCGTCGGGTACATCATCGCGCCCTTGACGCGCCGCTTGATCTGCGTCTCCTTCTCGATCTGGAAGGCGACACGGTCGAGCACGGTGTCCAGGATTCCGGCAGCCTCGCCCGCCTCGACCATGGCGACGTAGAGCCGGCTGAAGATCTTCGGATGGCGTGCCATCGCCTGCGAGAGCAGCAAGCCGCCCTCGACGTCGGCGCGGAGCTCGGAGATGATCGCGGAGAGGTACTTGTCGTCGGTCTGCTCCTCGAGCACGACCAGCGCGCTGACGACGGAGAGGCCGGCGTCGATCATCGTCGCGAACTGGCGCGAGAAGATCTGTAGCGATTTCGGCTTGATCTTCTTGAAGACCGTGCGCGCGCCGTCCTCGCCCTCCGCGGGAAGCTCGTGGAGGTACTGGGCGAGCAACCCGCGCATGCGCAACTGCTCGCGCGCAGCCTCCGGGTCCGGAGCGTGGATCTCGCCGGAGAGCTCGAAGCCCTCCACGTTGATGGCGCTATAGGCGAAAGCAGCCATGGGTCACCCGGTGGAGATGTCGAAGGTCGAGGCCTGGCGGGCGAAGGTGACGGCCAGGTTGTTCCAGTCGCGCACGACGAGCGTCACCTTGCTTGACGGCGCGACCGCCGGTGGGGGTGTACTGCGTGATGTAGGTGTCGAGGCGATAGTCCTTGCGGTCGGCGCCGACGACCTTCCGGCTCGGGTTGCACTCGTCGGGCGGCCCCGCGCAGCTCGCGGTGACGAGGCCCGCAGTACTTCCACCGAGAACCGGGTCGTTCACGTACTTGGCGTCGGTGGTGCCGACGGCGGACGTGTCGAGCCTGATCGAGGCGTGTGTCAGCGCGCGGTAGAGCTCCATCTGCTGGTCGGCGATCACGGCGGCGGTCGTGAGCCGGCTCGCACGGTTCAGAGACACGATTCCGGACGAGAACGAGGCAACGACCGCGAGGAGGCCGATGTTCAGCATCACCATCGCGATGAGCAGCTCGACCAAGCCGAAGCCGCCCTCGGACCGCAGGCGTTTTAGCACCCTGGAGGTATCGGCAATTCGGCTCCGCGCCTCAAGCATCCGGTCACCCGGTTGAGACGAGGAGCAAGACGTAGCGCGCGCTGTCGACCGTGTTCTCGAGGGTCAGCTTCTTGCCCTTCCTCAGGGTCAAGGTGGCCCCGCCGGAGTCGAGCGAGCCTCCTGAGATTGCGACCTTCGCGGTGTTCCTGGAGACCGACACGAGCACGAACACCGGGTCGGACTGCGGGAACGTGCCGCCCTTCGACACCGTCTCGGAGGAGCCGTTGACGGAGATCTGGGCCGAGGTCGGCGCCGGTGCGGGCGGCGGTGGCGGTGGTGGCTTGGTGTCGCTCGAGGCCGTCACCCCGACCTTGGGGTCCGCAGGGGCGTCAGCAGGCGCCGAGGACGTCGCGGCGACAATGCGAGCCTGCTGCTGGAACGGGTCCTTGCTGGAAAAGCGGTCGAACGTGACGAGCTGGCCGCCGGCCGCTTTAGCTGCCGGGTCCGAATCGATCAGACCGGCGCCCGGCGTCGGAGTAGCCGAGACGGGGGTGCCGGAGACGGGAGCTACCGGCGTGCCGGGGACAACAGCCGCGGGCGGCGTCGTCGCAGCGACCGGGGGCTTCTTGTTCATCATCTTGAGCACGCTCGGGACCTGCCAGGCGAGCACTCCGAGGAAGACCACGCCGAGCACGGCGAGGATGATCTTCTGGCGCTTGGCCTTGGCTTTGGCGTTGGCCTCGATCTTCTTCGCGGCCATCAGGGAGTTCCTCCGGCAGCCGCGGACGCGCCGGCCGGCGGCGTGTCGGGCGTCGTCGCCGTGGTCGTGGTCGGGGTCTCACCCAAAGTCGAAGTGCTGGCCGTGGTCGTCCCGGGGGTCGCAGCGGGCGGCGTCACGGCGCCGGGCACCGGTGCGTCGCCGTAGACGTAGGCGTTCACGACGAGTGCAGCCTGAATACGCGGGAATGCCTTCTCGCTCTCCGAGAAGCTGATGGCGTCGACGACGAAGAGCCTGCCGCTCGCCGCCAGGCGACCGGTGCGCACGCGCACGAGGCTGCGTAGGCGATACAGGAAGTCGGACAGCTCGAAGTAGTTGCCGTCGAAGACGAGAGACACGGGCAGCACCTGGTAGCCCGGCGCGGCGACGACCCCCTGGGGGGTGATCGACTCGAATTCGATTCCGGTGTCGCCCGCGATTCGGGAAAGCTCCAGCACGATGCCGGCCATGTCGACCTCGTTCGGCATTGCCTTCTCGAGGCGGAAGAGGTCGGCGACGCGGATCGGCGCAGCCGCCTTGGCCTGCGCGCTCAGGGTCCGGTACTGGTTGATCTGGGCTTCGGTGTCCGCGACCTGCTTGCTCAGGTCGGAGCCCTTGGAGCGCTGTGGCGAGATCACGAGGAAGTAGCCGAGCGCGAGATAGGCGATCAGCCCGACGACGACGAACACGATGACTGCGGGACGGGTCGGCTTCTTCTTCATCAAGCCGCTCCCGGGCCCTTGACGACGGCCTGGATCGAGAACTCGACAATTCGACGACCCGACTCGCTCGTGCCGACCGTGCTGTGCTGCATCTGGACGGTGGACAGCTGCGGTACGACGGCGAGGCGTGCAAGCAGGCGCGCGACTCCGTCATGCGAGTAGGTCTTGCCGGTGATCGTGAAGCCTGCGGTCGGCGCGGCCACTCCGGCGGGTCCCGGCGCCTTCGCCGCGAGCGTCGTCAGCCAGACGTCTTCCGGCAGGACGAGCGAAATCTCGCGCAACACACGGTCCCACGCGATACGCGTGACCAGAGCCGTCGAAAGCGCCACGACACGGGCGCTCTTCTCTTGCTCGAGGGTCGCGTTCGACGTGTCCGCCGGGGGCGGCACGGGAGTCGCGTCGAGCTCGGACTGCGCCGCATCGAGTTGTGCCTGCTGGTCGGAGACGCCTGCGCTCACCATCAGGAAGAACGCGGCGAGGATGGCCGTCGCCGCAACAGCGCCGACGACGCCGATGAGGACGAGTGGGTTGGTCTGTCGCGAGCTGCCGCGGGGGTCGTCTCGCGGAAGAAGGTTGACGGCTCGCATTACGCGGCCTCCTCGATCCCGAGACCGATCGCGACTGCGAGCGAGCCGAATTGCTGGTCAGCGGAAAGCTTCTTGCCACGGCGGACGCGACTCAGAGGATCGCCCACGCGGACCCGCACGCCGATCATGCGCGCTGAGCTCGACGTCGATGCCCGGCAACTGAGCAGTGCCGCCCGAGAGGACGATCTCGCCGATGCCGAGGGAACCGGGCTGGCCCTGGTAGAACTGGAGCGAGGAGATCAGCTCGCGGGAGAACGCCTGGAGCTCGTTGACAATCGCCTCGCGGACCTTCACGGCCTGCTCACCGGTGAGGGCTGCCCAGGCCTCGGCGGGCTCGAGCAGCGAGACCGAGTGCTTGATCGGCTCCGCCTCCGACGGCGTCATGTCGAGCACGCGCGCGATGGCGACGCTGAGGTTCTGGCCGCCCCATTCCATGACGCGGGTGAACTCGCAGATCGATCCGTTCGACACGGCGAGGGTTGAACGGTCGTGGCCGACACTCGCCACGACGAGGGCGGCGTTGGCCTGCGCTTCGTCGCCTCCCGAGAGAGCGCGCAGTGCGGCAAAACCTTCGAGGTCGATGCCGGCGAGCTTGATGCCGGCCTTGCGACAGGCGGCGACGTACCGGTCGACGAGCTCGCGGTAGGCGACGACGAGCAGCACGCGCCGAACGCGAACGCCTTCGTCGTTGACCGTGTCGCTCAGGACGTGGTAGTCGACAACCGCTTCCTCGAGCGGGATCGGGAGCGCCTCTTGGGCGCGAAATCGGACCGCGTTGTGCAGCTGCTTCTCGTCGTCGACGCCGGGCAAGTCGAACGTACGGACGCCGATTCGGTTGCTGGCGATGCCGAGGCGAACGCCCTGGCGTGGCAGCTTGTGCTTCTTGAAGAACGTCTTGAGCGCCTCGGCGAGCGCATCGGGGTCGCGCAGCTCACCGCCGACGACGATCCCGGGCTCGAGGTCTGCCTGGGCCACCTGAACGAGCTCGGGGACGCCGCCGCTGTTCACGACGCGCGCAGCGGCGAGCTTCGAAGCTCCGATCTTGAGGCCGACGAGCTTCTTGCCCCGACGACCGAGCGAAGCGTTCTGCATCTCGCTAGGCCGGCGCGAGCGCTTCGGCTTGCTCGCTTTCGCGGCTTTCGGCTGCTTCTCAGCCTTCTCTGCCTTCGGCTTGCGCGCAAAGCGCGACTTCTTCGGCTCGGCGGCAGCCTCGGTCGCTTCCGCAGCCGGCGCTTCCTTCTTCTTCCGGCCGAAGAGGTCGGACAGCTTGATCTCCTTCTTCATGTCCATGGCTAGGCTCCTGCCACCCGCAGGCCGCTGGAGACGGTGCCGCCCTCGACGGTGCCTCGGCCGAGAAGCCCCATCAGCTGCTCGGTCTTGGCAGACCTCTGCAACGCGACTTCCTCGGTGACCACGCCTCGCAGGACGAGCTCGGCGAGAGCCTGCTCCATCGTCTGCATGCCCTTCTTGCCGCCGGTCTGCATGATCGAGTAGATCTGCTCGGCCTTCGCCTGGCGGATCAGGTTGCGAACGGCGTCGTCGGGAAAGAGCACTTCGATCGCGGAGACGCGGCCCTGGCCGTCTGCCGTCGGGAGCAGCGTCTGGGCGACGATGCCCTCCAGCGTGCCCGCGAGCTGCGTGCGGATCTGGCCCTGCTGGGCAGCCGGGAAGACGTCGATGACGCGGTCGACGGTGGAGGACGCGTCCTGGGTGTGGAGAGTCGCAAAGACGAGGTGGCCGGTCTCGGCAGCGGTCAGCGCCGTCGAGATCGTCTCGAGGTCTCGCATCTCGCCGAGGAGGATCACGTCGGGGTCCTGGCGGAGCGCGCCGCGCAGAGCGTCGGCGAACGTGGTCGCGTCCGGGCCGAGCTCGCGCTGGTTGACGATGCACCGCTTGTGGCGGTGGAGGAACTCGATCGGGTCCTCGATCGTGATGATGTGCTCGGCCTTCGTCCGGTTGATCTCGTCGATCAGGGAGGCGAGCGTGGTCGACTTACCCGAGCCGGTCGGCCCGGTGACGAGCACGAGGCCGCGCGGCTTGTTACAGAGCTCGTAGAGGGACGGCGGGAGGCCGAGCTCCTCGAGGCTCTTCAGATCGGCGGGAATCAGGCGGAAGGCACCGGCGAGGCTCTCGCGCTGGGAGTAGATGTTGACTCGGAAGCGCGCAAGCCCGGGGATCGAGTACGAAAGGTCGAGCTGGCGGTCGAGCTCGAGCCGCTTCTGCTGCTCGCTCGAGATGATGCGGTACAGCAGCTGGCGGGTGTCATCGGCGCTGAACACCGGGAAGCCCTCCAGGCGCTCGAGGTGCCCTCGGACCCGCAGGGCCGGATGGGACCCAACGGTTATGTGCAGGTCGGACGCGTTGTGCGCGACCATCTGCTCGAGCAGGGTGTCGATTGAAAGCGTGGTTTCTGGCATGGCAGTGATCCCTCATGCGAGCTATCGGCAGCCCGCGAGCGCTCCTTGAATCAGTCGTTTGTCCGGTACGAAAGTCGTGTGATGCGGACGGCGACGAGGCGGGCGTTCGGCGTTCCCGCGTCGAGCGAATCGGCCTGGTCGGTCCTGATTCGCAACGTGGGAACGGGGTAGCCGCGGACCGGGATCTCGACCGTTTTCGAGACATCGCCGGCGAGCACCAGCGTGCGTGGCGCGGCCCCGTCGACCGTGAAGGTGACCCTGCGCTCACGCGAGCCGGCGGGCAGAGCCACGGTCGCGTGGTAGGCGCCTGAGCTCGTCGGTCGCTCGGGCCAGACGCGGTAGCGGACGAGCGTTTCCGCCCAGCGGTCGAACGTCAGGCCGACTGCGAGCCCACGGACCCGCGGCTTCGCCGGGAGCCGATACGCAGTCAAGCCGTCGCGCGGCTTCGCCACCACTTCGCCGTCGAGCTCGATCGCGGTCGCGTAGTCGTTGACGACGAGGATCTTCGTGGAGGGACTGGCGCCGTCGACCAGGAGGCGACCGTCGCTCCCGATCGTCGCCCTGGAGGACGCGAACCAGTCGCCCCCGGCACCGAGATGAACCGGTCGGCGGAAGTCCCGATTCCAGGCTTCGAGCAACCAGCCGAAGTAGGGCGAGCCGCCGGGCAGCTGCAGGTAGTCGGCAGGCCCGAGGCCGCTGCGGTCGAGCCAGTCCGGCGGGTCGCCCGCCCGCTGCTCGAGGGTGCCGCGGGCCGTCTTGTGATCTCCGGCGTAGGCCACGACACCGCTGAGGAGCAGGACCGCGATCGTGGCCACGCCCACGGCGACCGGCGCGAAGGAGCGGCGCAGCGAGACACAGGCGAGCGCGATTCCGGCGAGGAGGGGCAGCCCTGCGAACACGGTGGCGGCGTTGGCGTGCCCCCACCAAGCGGCGAGCTGGCCGTAGACCGAGAAGGTTGGCGCGTCGAAGGTGAAGGTCGTCCCGGCCCTGGCCGGAAAGGGCATCAGCCAGGCGGTCGCGGCGCCGGCGAGCGCCAGCCCGACGTAGGCCCGACGCCACGGTGCTCCCCGCTCCGCGTACACGAAGAAGGCGATGGCGAGCAGTGGAACGAGGTAGATCGCGTAGCGCTCGAGCTCGCGCCCGGCGTCGGCGGCCGCGATCAGACCGACCTCGAGCAGGACGAGCGCGATCGTCGCGATCGCAAGCGTCGCGAACGCGGCTTCCGCGCGGCCTCGGGGGCGCAGGCCGAGCCCGAGCAGAGCGCCGGGCACGATGAGCAACCCGGCAGCGAAGGGCAGCAAGGAGGCTGTTCGTGCACTCCAGCCGACCGTGGCCCCGAGGTCGTAGTCGAGCAACGTCGCGCCGCTGTACGTGCCGAGGACCGCCCCACCGGTCGCGAGCGGCACCACGCCCAACGTGACGAGCAGTCCCAGCGAAAGCCGATGGCGGCGAAGAGCTGCGCCGATCGACTCGCCGCAGAGCCGCGCGCTCACGGGCACGGCGAGGAGATACGCAAGGGGGAGCACCACGAGCTGCAGTCGTGTCAGCACCGCCGCGAGGGACACGGCGACGACGGCGAGCTCCATCCGTCGGGACGGGCGCTCGATCGCCCGCAGCATCGTCGCCAGAGCGAGCAGGAAGACCGGATACGCCAGTGCCTCGGACATGAGGTACGGCGCGTAGAGCATCGCCGGGCCCGCGACGGCTGCAGCGGCCGCGAGCAGCGCGTACGACGGACGTACGAGGCGCCGCGCCAGAAAGTAGGCGGGCAGGGCGGCCGCGGCCATGAAGGCGGCGTTCATCGCCTTCACGACTCCGTACGCGGTCGAAGTCGAATCGAGGAGCCACGCAGGCGCCTGGGCGAGAATCGCCAGCGGCGCCGGGAAGAACACGGTCTCGCCGCGGATGCTGAAGCCGTCACCCGCCGCCACGCTCTGCGCGAGCTTCGAGTAGAGGAGCTCGTCGCCGAACACGGCCGGGCTCACGTGCGCCCGCGACTGCAGCCAGTGGTAGGCGAACGCGAGGACGTAGATCCCGGCGAGGACGGTCTTGGGCCCGGGAAGCCGCCGAGGTCGAGGCACGACCGAGAGTTGAGGACGCGGTACCGGCTGCTCCGAGCCTCCGCGCTCGCGGAGCGCTGAGCTCATATCGTCTGTGCGTCAGCGGCTGGGACGGGAGCCGGCCCCTGCTCGGGCTTGGCCGCACAGGCACCCCGCCACGGCAGGAACTTGAACACTCGCCCGCGCAGGCTCACCGGCCTCGTCCCCACGTAGCCCGTGACCTGCGCAGAGAAGCCCGCAGTCCACGGCCCGCGCGAGCAGACCGGCAGCCGAAGCCGAAGCGCGGCGTGGGACGGAGCACGCACCTCGACGTTCTGGCCGTCCGGAAGCTGGAAGCGGATCGGAGCGTCCTCGGAGCCCCTCGGCGCGACCAGATCGATGAAGAAGGTCCCCTCCAGCCGGTCGCTCGCCCAGACGGGGCCAGAGCGAGATCGCGCCCCGGCCGCCCAGCCAGCCGTCGTGGTGGCGGCCGGCGAAGAGCATCGACAGGCGCGGCGTCCCGGTCGGCTCGAAGAGGGAGTAGCCGGGAGCCGTCGCGACCTCCTTCGCCCCGCTCATCCGCACAGTGACAACGTGCTGGTCGACGAGGAGCGGCCCGTCGAGCGGGTCGTCGCCGGCCCGCAGCGAGCCGTCGCGTGCGATCGCGACCGCGTCGGCCGGAAACGGATCGATGATGGTCGCGCCCGGCATGAGGACGACCCGCTTCACAGAGCGATTCCAGAAGAGCTGCTGGAAGGCCGGGCCTCGCTGCCCGCCGACGTTGCGCAGGAGCGTCACGTCTCCGAGCCGGGCGTTGTCGACCCAGGAGGGATCGCTGCCGAAGAAGGATTTGCGCGCCGAGCTCGTGTTCTCGAGGTCGAAGATCGCCGCTGCGGCGGAGAAGCCGACGCACAGGGTGAACGCCAGGGTCAGAGCAGCGACGGTCGCCACGCGCGGCACGCGTGAGCAGAGAACGACCACAACGGTGGCCACGGTCGCGGCCAACGCGATCAGGAGCGATCCGCTGCCCGGGGATCCGAGCCATTGCTCGACCCGGAACACTGCGAAGAGGAGCGTCGAGTGCATCTTCTCGTTGGCGGCGGCGAAGCCGGAGAGCGGCACGACGGCGGCCATGGTGACGAGCGCCGCCGCGAGGAGCGCGTGATAGAGGCGGAACGGCCAGCCACGCGAGGCGTAGAGGCCGAAGCCGACGGCCACGAGGGGCAGGACGTAGAAGAGGTAGCGCTCCTGAGCGAGGTCGGCGGCTCCGAGCAAGCCCGCCTCGCCGACCAGTGACGCGGTCAGGAGCAGCGTGAGCGCGGCGAAGGCCAGCTCGGCACGCGAGCGCGGGCGAACGACGGCGAGCCCCAGGCCGAGGAGCGCCCCGGGCACCAGCACGAAGCCGCACGCGAAGACGAGGACGAACAGGTTCCGAGCCGAGTTGCCGAGGAGAGCGCCGAGATCGACCTCGGTGTCCACCACTCCTCCGTAGAAGGCGAGTACCCGCGACGGCCCGAGAGCGAGGGCGATCGCGATCGGAACCGCCAGCAGCCCGAGCGGAAGCAGCTGCTCGCGAACCGCGGCGCGCAGTCGCTGCTCGCGCAGGCCGACCAGCAGCACGGCGCCCACGAACACCGCGGGCAGGACGACGAACTGGATGCGCGCGAAGGCGGCGAGAAATGCGAGCGCGACGAACAGGAGCTGGGAGCGACGTGCAGGCTGGGCCAGCGCCGCGACGCCGGCGGCGACGGCGCCGAGGACGAGCGGGTACGCGAACGGCTCCGCGATCACCCAGCCGGCGTAGACCAGGTCGGGGAGCGCGAGGGCGAGCGCTGCGACGGCGAGCGCGATGCCCTTCGAGAGGCCGAGGCGGCGCGCGATCCAGAAGGCGGGCAGCGCCGCGAGTGACATCGCGAGCGCGCCCATCCCCTGCACGAGGTGATACGAGGTGCCTACGTCACCGAAGAGCCACGCGGGCGCAGTGACGATGGGCTGGAGGAGCGCCGGGAAGTCGGACGCCGCTCCGCGCACGAGCGGCCTGCCCGTCTCGGCGATCGAGCGCCCCAGCTCGGCGTAGAGGTACTCGTCGCCGAGGTAGATCGGAGTCTCGCGCAGCCAGCCGAGCGCGGTGCGCACGACGACGTTGAGGGAGATGAGGGCAGCCAGCAGCGGCCAGGCGGCAAGCCCTGCACGATCGATCGGTGCCGGGAGTGCCGTCAGGGGTCGTCGGACGGGCCGGACCGCGACTGCCATCCCGCTTCCTATCGGCCGCTACCTCCGACCTCTTGACAGAAACGAGAGAGGGGCGCCGAAGCGCCCCTCTCGAGAACCGTCGTGGAGCTGTCCGTTACGGACAGGTACCGGTGACGATGTCAGCGCCGGGGCCGGACTTCTTGAACGTCTCGGCGCCCACGGTGCTCTCGACGCAGTACGTCGTCGCCGTCGCAGACTGGATGACGATGTTCTTGACACCCTGGTCATACGTGGTCTGCAGGTACGCAAGCGTCGCGCCGGCGTAGCTGTTGTTGTCGGCGAAGTACGCCTCGACCGCCGGGATCGACGAGCGGACGTTGGCCTGTGCGGCCGACTTGTTCGCGCGATCACGGAACTTCATGTACGAGGGGATCGCAATAGCGAGCAGGATCCCGATGATGATGATCACGACGAGGAGCTCGATCAGGGTGAAACCGCCCTGGCCGCGCGCCTTGTTCGCACGTGCAGAAAGTCGTTGAAGCATGTCTCTCCTTCTCTCTGTAATCGGTGGCTTCTCTCGCTATCGGCCGCTCGAGGAGAAACCTGCACCCCTCGAATGTTTAATAGAGAGGGGGGCGCTTTCGCGCCCCCTCTCGAAGAACTGAACGTTGCTATCCGTTACGGACAGGTACCCGTGACGATGTCAGCGCCAGGTCCGGACTTCTTGAACGTCTCCGCACCGACGACCGACTGCACGCAGTAGGTCGTTGCCGTCGCAGACTGGATGGTGATGTTCTTGACACCCTGGTCATACGTGGTCTGCAGGTACGCAAGCGTCGCGCCGGCGTAGCTGTTGTTGTCGGCGAAGTACGCCTCGACCGCCGGGATCGACGAACGGACGTTGGCCTGTGCGGCCGACTTGTTCGCGCGATCACGGAACTTCATGTACGAGGGGATCGCAATAGCGAGCAGGATCCCGATGATGATGATCACGACCAGGAGCTCGATGAGCGTAAAACCGCCCTCGTTCCGACTCCGGCTGATCCTTTGGTTGAGCCTTGCAAGCATTGAGGAGTTCCTCCTTGATAGAGACATCGATGGCTCTCTGGCTCTATCGGCCCGTCAGTCGGCGGACATACCCCAATTTGAGGGATATGTGGGGGATGCCACTCACCCACGCCTGTTAGACGCGCGTACGCGTAAAGGCCTCGGCCATCCGTGCCGATAGGACGGACATGAGCTCATCGCCACGTCTTAACGTCGTGGCGCCTGTGGCCGGGCTCTGTGTCCTGGCCCTCGGCGCCGGTTTCTTCTTCATGTCCCGCGGACAAGAGTCCTCGGAGGCCGCCACCGGCCTGTCCGCGCAGCAGCTCGTCCAGCGTGCCGCGGCCAAGCGCAAGGCGACCGTCCCCACCAAGAAGGCCGCCAAGCCCGCGGCTGCGAAGCCCGTCGCGCCCAAGCCCAAGCCCAAGCCGAAGCCCAAGCCGATCGACCAGACGTTGAACAAGGGCCTTCCGAGCTCGATCGCTTCCGCGTTCTCCGGCCGCAAGGTCGTGGTCGTCGCGTTGCACGCGCCAGATGTGCCGCTCGACCAGATGGCGGTTGCCGAGGCGCGTGCCGGCGCCGGCGCAGCCGGTGTCGGCTTCGTGGCGCTGAACGTCCACCAGGAATCGCAGTCCAGGCCCCTGACCAAGCTGCTCGGCGTCCTCGAGGATCCGGGCGTGCTGGTCTTCCGGCGACCTGGTGATGTGTTCCTGCGCCTCACGGGCTACGCCGACCAGCAGACGGTCGCGCAGGCCGCGAGGAACGCGGCACTGTGAGCGAGAGCGCGCCGATGGGCGGCTCGCGAGCAGTAGACGACGGGTACTCGCGAACGGCCAAGAAAGAGGGACGGCAGGTCGCGACTCTGCGCCGCCTGGCCCTCGGCTCGCAGTTCATCGTCGAGAGCGACGTCTACCCGGTCGGCACGATGCGCGTGGAGCCCATGCGCCCCGGCCCGTACGTCTTCGGAACGCGCGAAGAGGCGAACGCCTTCATCGAGCAGACGACGCTCGCGCTCGAGTACCTCGGCTGCGATATCGCCTGACGGCGTTTCGTGTTCCTGGCGGAACCCCCGGGTCAGCAAAATTGGCGGTCGGGCAGATTGCGCGACATCGAGATTCTCTACGTCGAGAGTCGTGGTGCGAACCGCACTCTCATGCCGATGAGCGATCCCGCGGGCCGAAGTGACCCGCGGCCAGGCCACGGGTCAACCGACTTGCCGGTTCAATCCTTCTTCGCAGCGGAAGCGTCGACGCAGACGATTCCCTTGTTGCCGTCCTGGTCGGCGATCACGGTGAGCGAGGGCGCGTCGCTGTCATCGACGACGGTCCCACCCGCGGCGACGGCAGCGGCGATCCGTTGCTCGGCCACCTCGGGCGCCACATAGATCTCGATGTGGAACCGCTGACCCGGGGCGTCGTGTTCGTCGGCGTCCCCAAACCACAGGTTTGGCACCCGTCCCGTGGCATCCCGGATCTCGTCGCCGGGGGTCCCGCGGCCCTGGGCATCGGCGCTCCCGGTCAGTAGGGCGGCCCACACCGGGGCGATGGTCGCGGATCGCGCCGTGTCGAGGCCGAGCTCGATGTCGCTGACCGAGGCCGGGTCGGCGTCGACCTTGTGGTCAACGGCGATCTCGGTGATCCGTCGCGCGAGGTCGACGTCCTGCTGGGTCACCCATTCAACAACGTGTTCGGTGCCTTCGTCGTCGCGGTAGATGGCGTCGTCGCTGACCAACTTGAAGTCGACGTACCCCTTACCGATGGACACGCTCGGGTGGTGGCCGAGCGCGTTGCCCGCCTCGCCCACCGCGGCGACGAACCGTGCGCCGGTGGCGAAGTCGTCGATCACGTAGCGCGCATGCAGTCCCTGGGCCAGCTTGCGCCAGTCGGTCAGGTTCGCCTCGGCGATCTGTTCGCCCTTCAGCATGTCCATGGACGGGGACCCTATCCCTGAATCAGTTCGCAGCACTGGCGCAATGAACAACCGGATCTGCCGCGATGAGGGCGCGCCGTGGTCGACGTCCGGCCCGGTCCCGGGCCTCGCGGCGAGCAGGATCTCCGACGCATCCGGCTAGACGCAAGTAACACTCTGTTGCAAAGTCTTGGACGCGCGCCCTAGACGCGGCTGAAATCCAAGTAACACTGTGTTACTAAGTCTGGCGTGGCTACTCCTAGGAGCCGCAACAGCAGCCGCGGATGCGGGCTTTGCCCGCGTCCGCTCACTGACATTTCTTCGTTAGGAGCACGCCGAGAAAAGTCGTAAGACCTTTCTCGGAACCGGCGCCGCTAGGCGCCAGGTTGACTAGGCGCCGGGGTCGAACGCGCTGGTGCGCATCGAGGAGCCGCCCCACTCGGGCGGGGTCTCCTCGACCACGTCGACCGAGACGATCGTCTGGGGCCGCACGAAGCGGCCTTCGAAGACCGGCCACTCTCCCTGCTCCTCGGCTCTGCCGATTCGGCCCACGACCGTGCGGGCGAAGCTCTCGGCATCTTCCTTGCTCGCGAAACCGCCGATCTCGACGTGATCTTCCTGGGCGAGCCTGAGGATGACGAAGTGAGTCGCAACGACCTCAGGTGCCGTGCCGTTGGCCTGAGCTGCGTGCTCGTGCTGCGCCTCGGGCTGAGCCGGCGCGGGGTCGGCTAGCGGAACGGGCTCGGGGGCCGGCGCCGCCGGTGGCTCGGCGGGTGGGGCCAGCGCCTCCTCGGCGGCCTGCGTGAACAGACCGGCCTCCGCGGGTGCCACGACGGCCTCGGTCTCAACCGGGGCCGGGGGCTCTGCCATGACCGCAGGCTCCTCCATGGCTACAGGCTCGGCTGCGGCGTCAAGGACTGGGCTGGCTACGGGCTCGACTGTGGCAGGAGGTTCTGCGATGGCCGTGACGGGCTCGACCTGCTCGACGACCTGCACTGGGTCGGCGGCCGGCGCCGGAACCACAACAGGCTCCGGTGCGAGCGGCGGCTGTTGAGCTGCCGGCGCGTGCAGAGGGGGAACCTCCGCGGGCGCCGGAGCCTCGAGCGGCTCAACCACGAGCGGCTGCGGCTCAGGGACGCGCTCCTCGGCCGGAGGCATGCTGGTCGGCATCGGCGTTGGGACCGGAGCCGCCGGCTGCTCGACCTGAGCCGGAGGCTCGGGAGTTGAAACTGGGACTGGCTCTGGAGCTGGGACTGGCTCCGGAGCAACGACTGCCTCGGGAGCGGGAGCAGGATCGACCACTGGGGGCGGCTCTGCCTCAACAGGCTGCGCCACCGGAGTGGATCCCGAATACACCTCGTTGATCTTCTTGGCGAGCTCACCGTGCGCGGCGACGACCAAACCCGGCTCCGTGCCGAGCGCTCGCCTGACGTTCTCGATGACGAGCTCGTTGGTGGGGTCCGCGACCGCAACGACGGGGACTCCGGCGTCGAGGGCGAACGCGAGAGCGTTCTGCATCCGCGCAATGTTGTCGGGCAGCATCCGCACCGCCTCGGGATCCACGGCGAGGGTCGCGACCTCCACGTACGGGAGACCCTGCTGGCCCGCGAGCAGCCGGCCGAGATCGCTGTCCTTGATCAGGCCGCGCTCGGCGAGGACCTCTCCGAGCCGCTTGCCGGTCCGCATGCCCTCCTGGAGGGCGTCTTCGAGCTGCTCCTCGGCGAGCAGGCCTGCACGAAAGATCAGCGTGCCGAGCGGGACGTCGCGCATTCCGCCGCCGACCGGCGCGGGAACGGGCTCCTGCTCGACAGGCGCTGCAGGGGCGACAGGCGCCACCGGCAGCGGAGTCTCGGCAGGGGCAGAGAGCAGCGAGGGCCGGAGCCGCCGGCTGCTGATCGACGAAGAACGTTCCTTCGGAGGGTGCATTCGAGGACACGATTACCTCTTTCTCGGGACTACCATCGGTCGATTGCGCACTCGACAACGTCGGGTCGACGAGGGCGATTTCTGGGGAGACCTCAGGAGTTCCCTGGGCCGCAGTACTCTCATCATCCGGAGGGCGGAGACCGCTGTCCTCCCCAAAAGGGGTGAGGTCAGACAAGGACACGGCCCAACTCCTCGAGCGACGTGACTCCGGACATGACCTTGGCGAGACCGTCGTCCCAGAGCGTCCGCATGCCCTGCTCGAGGGCCTGCTTCTCGATCTCTTCTCTGCTGGCGCGCCTGACCGCCATGCCCTCGAGCTCCTCGGACATGACGAAGAGCTGGTAGATGCCGATCCGGCCCTTGTAGCCCGTCTGGCCGCAACGTGGGCAGCCGCGCTTGCGATAGAAGGCCATTCCGTCGGAGGCGGCTGCGACGTCCGCGGAAACGCGGTTCTTCAGGAGCTCGTCGGACGAGGGGTTGTACATCTCGCAGCAGTGCGAGCAAAGCTTGCGGGCGAGTCGCTGCGCGAGCACGGCCGAGACGGCGGAGCCGATGAGGAACGGCTCCACGCCCATCTCGCCGAGTCGCGTGATCGCGCCGGGGGCGTCGTTCGTATGCATCGTGGAGAGGACGAGGTGGCCGGTGAGGGCGGCCTCGATCGAGATCTTCGCCGTCTCTGCATCACGGATCTCGCCGACCATGACGACGTCGGGGTCGGAGCGCAGGATCGCGCGGAGGGCGGTCGCGAACGTGAAGCCCGCCTTCACGTTGATCTGCATCTGGGTGATGCCCGCCAGGCGGTACTCGACGGGATCCTCGATCGTCACGATGTTGATCTCGGGCCGGTTGATCTCGGACAGGGACGCGTAGAGCGACGTCGACTTACCGGAGCCCGTGGGGCCGGTGACGAGAAGCGCGCCGGTGGGCCGGCGAACAATCTCCCCGAGTCGAGCGCGCATGTCCTCCGGAAGGCCGAGCTCCTCGAGGGTCGGTGCCTTCTTCGACTTGTCCAGCAGTCGCATCGTCACCTTCTCGCCGTCCACGGTCGGCAACGTCGCGACGCGAATGTCGAGCATGCGGCCTGCGCTGCGAGCGTTCAGCGAGATGCGCCCGTCCTGCGGCTTGCGGCGCTCGGCGATGTCGAGCTTCGCGAGCACCTTGAGGCGGGTGGTGACCCCGGCGACCATGCGCTTCGGGATCCGCTGGATCTCGTGCATCACGCCGTCGATCCGGAAGCGGACGATCTGGCCGTCTTTGGACGGCTCGAAATGCATGTCGCTCGCGCCGTCCTCGGCGGCCTGGAAGATCAGTGAGTTGACGAGGCGAACGAGCGGCGCGTCGGAGATGCCGTCCTCGGCTTCGAGATCGTCCTCGTCCGCTACTTCCTCGAACTCTTCCTCGTCCTCTTCGAGTGCCGATCGAGCGCCGAAGGCCTCGGCCGCGCGTGCGAGTCGCTTGATCTCGCCTTCGATGTCCTCGCGGGGCGCGACGGCGAGCTCGATCTGGTGACGGGAGGCGAGCTTGAGCTCGTCGAGCGCGTGGACGTTGGCGGGATCTGCGACCGCAACCTTCAGGATGTCCCCGTCGAGCTCGTACGGCAGGGCGACCAGCCGCTCGAGCACATGCAGCGGGATCGTCCCGGAAGCATCATCGGAGACGCCGGTCGTATGAACGTCGATCAGCGGCAGGTTGTGGCGCGATGCAAGTGCCTTCGCGATCATCACGCTGTCGGCGAGCCCCTCGTCGATGAGGGCCTGGGCGAAGGTCGTGGTTTTTGCCTTGTCCCGGACGAAGGCCAGGCGGTCGGGCGGCAGCAGCCCGGTCGCCTCGACGATGTCGGCGACGAGCTCTGCCAGCGGATTCACCTGAAAGGCAGGCTGAAGCGGCTGCGCAGCTTCTGCCGCCACGCCGCTCTCGTTTTCCGCCACTGTTCGCAGCTTGGTTGACCGCTCGGGGTCCATACCTCGAATGAGGTATCGGCGCTGCGGGGCTCAGGCTTGAGGTTTCGGGCGCTTAGGGCCCGAGAACGTCGAGATACGCGCTCAGGATCGCATCTCCCCAGAACAACGCGATTATCGATCCGAGCGCCAGGAACGGCGCAAACGGGATCGCCATCTTGCGTGCCTTGGACCCGTGGCGGGCGAGCAGGTAGAGCCCAGGGATCAGAGCGGCGAGCATGCCGATCATCAGGGCGACGCCCACGGTCTTACCGAGCACGGCCCCCATGAAGAGGGCCAGCTTCACATCGCCCATGCCCATTCCGGCCGGGTAGGCGAGCACTGCGAGAAAGAGGAACAGCGAAGCCCCGAGCGCCGCGAGCGCATATTCGGGACTGAGATGAAGCAGCGTCTGCGCCGGGAGGGCGATTGCGGTGGCCGGGAGCACGATCACGTTCGGGACGATCCGGTGCTCGAGATCCACAGCCGAGATCGCGACCAGGACGCAACAGAAGAACGACGCGATAACCGCTTCGAAGGTGAGCCCGAACGCCAGCACCGACGCGGCGACGAGCAGTGCGGCCGTCAGCTCGACAACGGGGTACAACCGGCCGATTGGCGTGCGGCAGGATCGGCAGCGGCCGCGCAGCAGGACGTACGAGACGACCGGCAGGTTGTCGTACCAGGCGATCGGCGCAGCGCAGCTCATGCAGGCCGAGCCGGGATGCACGATCGAGCGCTGCCGCGGCACGCGCGCGGCGAGGACGTTGAGGAAGCTGCCGAGCGCAAGGCCGGGCGCGAATGCAACTGCTGCCAGAGCGAAGTTCACGAAATTCCTATCGGCGCATTGCTACGCAGAGTTGAATGCGTTCCTACTACACGCGGGTCGGTGCAGCAGGCATTGACCGCGGCGTGCTCTCTGCGTGCAACTAGCCGGCGAACATTTCCGGCGGGTTCGGCTGCGCGTAGACGATCGGGTTGCCGGGCATCCCCACCGGGACGACCGTGATCGTCGGGAACTGGTCGTTCTGCACGTTGTTGTTGAACTTGACCGTGCTGCCCACGATCGGGCCGTCCGAGCGCGCGTTGTTCGTGAACTCGACCGCCCCGGTTCCGAAGAGGCCGCCCTGGAACTGGCCGTTGTTGTCGACCTTGATGCTGTTCCCGACGCCGGCGAGGCCCCCGGTCCCTCCGGCCACGATGGTCAGCATCTCGCTGTTCGGGTCCCACGCGGCGAAGTCGCAATCGCTGCCCGAGACGCCTCCGCACAGCTTGGACGCCGTTGTTCATCGTAGAACGTTCCCGACAGGTAGAGCGCTCCCTGGCCGTTGTACGAGTTGAGAGAGCCGTTCGTGATCTTCGCGCTGCCGTCGATGAAGATCGTCCCTTTCACGGTCAGCACCTTCGTCGCTGCGTTCCACGAGAGCTCGCCGCTCGCGTTGCCCGCCGGTCCAACGCGGCACGTGTAGGAGCTCGCAGGCGTCAGCTCGAAGTCCGTGGAGACGCTGTTGTCGCGGGTCGGGTAGTTGTTGTCGAACGTGGGGGGCGACCCGCTCACGGTCGTGCAGCTCTGCGACGGCCCGGGGATCCCGTTCTCGTACCACTTGGCGAAATCGGCCGTCGGCTCCGGAATCACGCGGCGCCGTGCCGTTGACACCGATCACACCATTCGTCTTCGAGAAGATCTTGCCGGCTGTCCTGGTTTCCCGAGCAAGGGCTGGCCCAGGTGCCGCCGCCGTAGCGGCACTGGCCCCCGACGAAGGTCTCGACGCGGGTGCTCATGCTCGTCGAGGCGCCGACGTTCGCGTTGTTCCCGAGGTCGAGGTTGCCGCGGACGATCAGCGCTGCCGACGTGAATCGAGACGTTGTTGCTCAGGCAGAGGTTTCCTGCGATGTAGAACTGCGAGGAGCCGGCGAGGTTGTTGGCCAGCGTGACGTCACAGGGGCTTCCCGGTGGCGCGCGCATAGATGTAGTTCCAGGCCGGGTTGTTGCCGGCTGCGTGTTCGTCGGGAAGACGGGCACCTTGGCCGTCAGCTTCCGCCGAACCTGCGCCACGCCCGCGCCGGTCGGGTTGTTGTAGAGCCCGAGTGCAGAGACCGTCCAGACAGCATTGGCGCGGTCGAGGACGCCCCACCACTTGGCGGTGCCGCCTTCGTAGGCCGCTGACGATGCAAGCGCCTCGGTGGCGGGAGGACATCCGGATCGAGGGCATTGTTCGTCGGATTCGAAAGCACGGCCATCGCGTTGTTGAGAGCGGCCTCCGAGAGCGAGAATGAGAACTCGTCCTTCGCGCTCCGGTTGACGGTGCGCGCGTTCGAGGTCGTGTAGACGGCCGCCGTGGTCCCGCCGATGGCGAGCACTGTGAGGGTCCCCAGTGCCACGATCAGGGCGATACCGTCTTGTTGTCTGAAGAGCCGCTTCATTTTTTGGTCGCGCAAAGGTGGGTAGGTCCGCACACCTGTTCTCACCTCAGGTGAAAGCCGGACGAGAGGCGACCCCCTTTTGGGGGGATCGGCTACCGGGTCGTGTTGCGTAGAACGATGTCCGCGACCAGCCGCCATTCCTTGCCGGTGTTGGTCGGCGTGGTGTTGATCGGCAGCGTTACGCGGAGCCGGCCGAGGCTCGTGGCCGCGACGGGCGCCGTGTACGAGAACGCGTTCTGCTCGCTGATGAAGTCTGCGAGGACGACCGTGTTCCGACGGAGCTGGAAGCGTTGGCCGGAACCGACGACGTCGTACGTGACGTTGGTCAGGGCCCCGCCCGCCGAGGGGCACTGGGCGGGCAGCTGGACGGTGATCGCGGCCGAGACTCCTGCAGGCGTGATCTGGTCGGAGCAGTGGATCTCGCGACGCATCTTGTCGACGGCCACCCGAGCGTCCTGTTGTGCGCGGAAGCGGCGGTTCATGTCGATCTGCGACGACGAGGCCGACGTGAAGAGAACGCTGAGCGAGGCGAGGACCGTGCCCAGGATGGCGCAGACGAGCAGCAGCTCGATGAGCGTGTAGCCCCCTTCGCGCCCGAGACGCCGGAGGATTCGCAGCCGGGTCATCGCGACTTGCGGCTGACGTCGGCCAGCGCCGCGCGGGCGACGGCCTCACTGCGTGACCCGATGCCCCAGATGCGCTGCACGCGCTCGTCGGCCTTCAGGAGCAGCCTGAGCGCCTCTTCCCCGCGCCACCAGCCGAGCTTCGCGCCGGCGACGACCCACGCGTGCTGGTAGAGCCAGTACTTCACATTCGTGTCGGTCCGCGTCCGATGAGTCGTCAGCCACGCATCGAGAGCGCGCGCCCTCGCCGGCAGCGGCATCTCGTTCAACGGCTCGTGCTTCGCGCCGGGAACGACGAACGCGGGCGGGCGCTTCGCGGCGGGCTTCGCCTTGGGAGCGGGGACGACCTTCTTCTTCGGGACGACCTTCTTCTTCGGGACGACCTTCTTCGCAGGCGCGGCCTTCTTCTTCGGCGCAGCCTGCTTCTCCGGCTTCGTGAACGTGCCTGGAAGCCGAATCTCGGTGCCGGGGTAGGGCGACGCGTTCTCGGGCGCCCCTTCCTGCGAGTAGCGGCCCTTGCTCAGGCTGAGGGAAATCGTCGGCGCACCCGTGTCGACCACGATCGTCCCCGGCGCCGGAGACTGGCTGGCAACGAGGTTGGCCGAGTAGCCGGCGACGCTGCCCGTGACGCGCCAGGCAAAGCCGGACTCCTCGAGGGTGCTCTTGACGAAGACGTACGCCTGACGGCGAACGTCGGGGACGAGCAACGTCGTGGGCGCAGCCTGTGCAACGGGCGTGTTCGAGGTGGGCTCCTGCCTGGTTTCGGCGGCAAAGGTGATCGTCGCCGTCGCCAGAACGAGGAGGAACCCTGCAATTGCAAGGCGTGGCAACAGAGTGCGGGGCCGCATACCCATGCGTCGTTCTTCGGCAGGAAGGGCCACGAGGTTTAGCTCCGGAGCGTGAACGTGACCACGTCGTCCGCGGCCGGCTCTTCTTCGACGACGGTGAACACGGGGGCCGTTGTGAGGGTCGGCGTCGGCGCGTCTTGCCAGGTGAAGGCCCGACCGGCCAAGCCCTGGAACCACGCCTCCGCCTGCGGATATGACGTCGCCGGCTGAAGCTGGAGATGGAGATGCGGGCCGGTCGAATGACCCGTCGAGCCGACGAGGCCGACCGGGGCTCCCGCGGACAGCAGCGCACCGGGCTGGACGCTGGGCTCGAGGTACGAAAGGTGGCAGTACGTCCAGCTGCGCTCGTCCGCGGTGCGCAGGGTGAAGCCGATGCCGCAGTTTCCGGCCGGCATGTGCCAGGCGCTCTCGACCACGCCGACGGCGAGGGCGTAGAGCGGAGCGCCCGCAGGAGCCGCGATGTCGGCGGCTGGATAGTCGTGATGGTCGTGGCCGACCGAGACGTGTTCGGTGCCGCCTCCGACCGGGAAGACGTAGTCGCCGTTGTAGATCGGCGCCGAGACGAGGCTGGCCGCTCCCGGTGCGAAGGAGCTGGAGAACGCGTTCGCCTGGGCAGCGCTCAAGGCCTTTTCGGCCTTACTGAGGCGCTTGCGGAGGGCCTTGACCTGCCGCGCCGCTGCGAAGTGCCGCGAATCGGCTTCGTAGGCGCTCTTGTCGAGCGCGAGCCTCGTGGAGAGCAGCTGCGCCTCGCCGGCTCGGGCCTGCACGACAGCGGCCTGCCGAGCAAGCGAGCGCTGGCGACGCACGGCGGCGACGAGTTTCCGGTTCGCCGCGGCGACCTTGTTCCTGGCCTGCTCGACGCCCACCTGTACGCGGTCGAGCGAGTGCGCGATTTCGGACCCGCTGCCGTACGTCCGGGCCAGGTCGAGCACGTCTTTGACGTACCAGTGCGCGTGGTTGTAGGCATAGACGCCTCGGTAGAGGTCGTCCCGGCCACCGGCGGCGGCGAGATACCGCGCGGCGGAGTAGATCGCATCCTCGGCGTTCCAGGGGTCGGCCAGGCCGTCGCCGGTCGCGTCGGTTCCCCAGCGCTCCCAGGTCGAGGGCATGAACTGCATCCAGCCGATCGCGCCTGCAGAGCTCGGCCCCATGTTCCGGCCGAAGTTCGACTCGATCTTGTTGATCGCAGCGAGCACTTCCCAGGGGATCCCGTAGGCGGCGCCGGCCTGGCTCCAGAGTGCGCTCAGGGTGCTGAACGGCAGGCCCTGCGACTCGCGGCGGAAGAGCATCGACGGCGGCAGCGCAGCCGCGCCGGGTGCGTTGGGCACCTCGGCGCTCGGAAGCGCCTTCTGGCTCGTCTCAGGAACGATCCGGAAGACGCGCGTCTCGGCGCCTGCCGACCCCGCCGCGACCGCGAGAGTCAGGAGCGCGGCGGCGAGGAAGAGGGCCCACCGCTTCATCCGTCTGCGGGGGCGATGAGGCGCAGTTCGGGCTCCGGGTTCTCCTCGGCCTCCACGCGCTCCTCTTCCTCGCGCTCGGTGGCGCCTTTGCGCTTCAGGGCGTGCTCGAGCGAGACGAGGAAGTCGTGCTTGTTCGAGGAAGCATCGGCCGCAATGTCGCGGTCGATCTCGTCGGACAGGACGAGCTGGATCAGCGACTGGCCGAACGTCTGCATGTTGAAGAAAGCACCCTCGGCGATCGCATCGTGGATCTCCTCCGGCTGGTTCTCGCGGATCAGCTCGGAGATGCGCGCGTTGGTGACCATCACCTCGAACGCGGCGACTCGGCCTCCCTCTTTCCGCGGCAGGAGCCGCTGGCTCACGACTCCGCGCAGGACGCCGGCCAGGATCGAGCGGATCTGCGGCTGCTTGATGCCGGGGAAGAACTCGACGATTCGGCCGAGGGTCTCGGAGGCGTCGACGGTGTGCATGGTCGAGAAGACGAGGTGGCCCGACTCGGCCGCCTGCATCGCGGTCTCGGCCGACTCGGCGTCGCGAAGCTCGCCGATGAGGATCACGTCCGGGTCCTGGCGCAGCGCGCGGCGCAGAGCCTGACCGAACGAATCGGTGTCGAGGCCGACCTCGCGCTGGTTGACGATGCAGCCGTGGTCCGAGTGCAGGAACTCGATCGGGTCCTCGATCGTGACGATGTGCTGCCGGCGGGTGCGATTGATTTGCCCGATCAGCGAGGCCAGCGTCGTCGACTTACCGGAACCTGTAGCGCCGGTGACGAGCACGAGCCCGCGATGCTCCTCGGCCATCTTCCGGACACCGAGGGGGAGACGCAGGTCCTCGAACCTCGGGATCTCGTTGGGGATGACGCGGAAGGCGAACGACGTGGCGCCGCGCTGCTTGAAGCCGTTCACACGGAAGCGCGCGAGGTCGGGTGCCATGTAGGAGGTGTCGAGCTCGCCGGTCTCGCGGAAGCTCTGCAACCGGTGCGGCGTGCGGGCGGTCACGTCCTGGAGCACGGTCTCGAGCTCGGCCTCCCCGAGCGTGGGCCAGCCTTCGAGCGCGACGAGCGAGCCGTCGCGGCGGACGATCGGAGGCAGGCCGAGCTTCAGGTGGATGTCCGTGCCGCCGCAGTCGACGACGGCGCGCAAGAGTGCGTGCAATTCCATACCCACGGCGCCATCGGCAGCCGTTTGAGAGTTCTTTAGGCTCCGGAAGGTTTCTTGAGCGCGTAAGCGCGGCCCGGGTCGCCCGACGCCCGCGCAATGGCGTCGACCACGCGGAGCGAGGCCCGTCGCAGGCCGCGCATCGAGCTCGGGCCCGATACCTCGCCGCCGATCAGCGACACGACGGCCTTCCAGACGAGCGGAGAGCGGACGGCCGTGTAGGTCAGACGCGGGAAGCGGTCGAGCGCGACCTTTGCTCCCCAGGACGACGCGAGCTGCGAAGCGATCGTCCGGCGAACCTCGCGACCGTAGCTCTCGAGTGTCTGCGCGCGGCCTTCGAGCAGGTCGAGGGTCGCTCCGGTGACGAGCTTCGCGCTGAGCAGCGCCTCGTAGATCCCGTCTCCGGAGAGCGGGTCGACCAGGCCCGCGGCATCGCCGATCAGGGCCACGCGCCCGCGCGCGAGGGTGGTCGTGGGTTTGAGAAGCGGCAGCCGGTAACCGCGCACGTTCTCGAGCTTGGACTCGTCGAGCTCGTACTCGCGACAGAATCGCGACAGCTCTCCCCGGAGAGTCGGGGCTTCCTTCGCCCAGCCGCCCACGCCGACATTGATGTGGTCGCCCTTCGGGAAGACCCAGCCGTAGCCACCGGGGAGCACGCCGAGCTCGAGGAACAGCCTGCCGCGGAAGCGCTCCGGATCGATCGCCGCGTGCGGCACGTTGCCCTCGAGCGCCACGCCGTAGTCGCGATCGTCCGCGAGGCCCGCGGCCCTGGCGGTGTGGCCGTTGGCACCATCAGCGCAAATCAGCGCATTTGCAGCGATTTTCTCGCCGCCCACGCGGGCCTCGATCGCATCGCTGGTCAGCTCCAGCATCACACCGTCACGAAAGTCGGCCCCCGCTTCGGCGGCACGCTCGGCGAGGAAATGGTCGAGCCGGCTGCGCTGTGTCAGCAGGACGAGCGGCTCGTCGGTCGTGCGCTCGAAGTGGTGCTTGAAGTCGAGCCCGAACGTGAACCGGGTCGCGCGGTCCTCGACCACGGGCTCGACGGAGAAAGGCAGCTGACGTACGGCACGCATCGTCAGCCCGCCGCCGCAGGGCTTGTCGCGTGGGAAGGTCGCGCGGTCGACGAGCAGGACGCTCGCCCCCTCGCGGCTGAGCCGGTAGGCGGCGGTCGAGCCGGCGGGCCCGGCCCCGACGATCAACACGTCGAACCGTCTCATCCTGGCCGGAGGCTATCGCCGCTCACCCGTCGGGGGGATGCACCGCGCGCCGAAACGCCGAAGGTGCGTAGGCAGTTCAACAACGTGCGGCGATGCGGCGACCCCCACTCTCCATGAGCTTCTCCCGACGCGCTCTCGTCAGCGGCGCTCTCCTCGCGCTCGTCGTCGTACCGGTCGCAGCCGGCTCGGCTGCCACGCCGAAGCGTGCTGAGAGTGTCTCGGTGATCGTGCGCGAGGGGCCGCGGGCCGGGAACGGCCCCGAGCGGATGGTGCGGCGCCTGGGTGGGCGAGTCGGCCGGCAGGATCCCGATCATCAACGGCTTCGTCGCGACCGTGCCGCGCTCCGGGGTGAGCGCGCTCGGCCGGACACGCGGTGTTCACTCGGTGACCGTCAACCAGCGCCTTCGGCTGCACGGCCTCCTCAACGGCTGGGACCAGGCCAAGGATCCGGGCTCCATCTTCGTCGCCCGCGACATCACGAGCGCGGACGACATGCTCGAGGCGGGCTTCACCGGAAAGGGCGTGGACGTTGCGCTCATCGACACGGGAGTCATGCCGGTCCACGGGCTGGCACAGCCCGGCAGGATCGTTGCCGGCGCAGACCTCTCCTTCGAGTCACAGAGGCCGAACCTGCGCTACCTCGACACCTACGGGCACGGCACCCACCTCGCCGGGATCATCGCCGGACGCGACACGAGCGGCCCCGACGCTCATGACGCCAAGCACTTCGCCGGCGTGGCGCCTGAAGCTCGCATCCTGAGCCTGAAGGTCGCCGACGCGCACGGGGTGACCGACGTCTCGCAGGTGCTGGCCGCGATCGACTGGGTCGTCGAGCACCGGCAGGACCACGGACTGAACATCCGCGTGCTGAACCTGGCGTTCGGCACTGACGGCGCACAGGACTATCGCCTCGACCCGCTGGCGTTCGCGGTCGAGGTCGCATGGAGGAAGGGCATCGCCGTCGTCGTCGCTGCCGGGAACGGCGGGGCGGCGGCGGGTCGGCTGAACAATCCGGCCTACGACCCGTTCGTGATCGCCGTGGGCGCCGTGGACGGGAATGGAACCTCGACGACGGCTGACGATGTCGTTCCATCCTGGTCGAGCTCTGGCGACGGAGTGCGCAACCCTGATCTCGTCGCGCCCGGCAAGTCTCTCGTGAGCCTGCGCGTCCCGGGCTCGCACATCGACCGCACGTTCGGTGCGACAGCGCGTGTCGGCAAGACCCGCTTCTTCCGCGGCAGCGGCACTTCACAGGCGGCCGCCTTCGTCTCGGGGCTCGCTGCGCTCATCATCCAGCAGCGCCCGACGATCAAGCCCGACGAGCTCAAGGCGCTCCTCAAGTCGACCGCAAGCCCGATCCCGAACGTGAGTGCCCGCTCGCAGGGCGCGGGTGTGGCCAACATGACGAGGATCGCCAGGCGGATCGCGACGCCTGTGGGCACGCAGAGCTTCGCTCACGGAACCGGCCTGGGGTCGCTGGAGGCGGCCCGTGGCACGCAGCACCTCGTCGCCGCGAACGGCATCGAGTTGCGCGGCGAGCAAGACATCTTCGGCACGCACCTCACCGGATCGCTCTGGGCCCCGCTGAGCCAGCTCGGCAACGCCTGGAACGGCGGCACCTGGATGGGCAACGCCTGGACGGGCAATGCGTGGACAGGGAACGCGTGGACCGGGAACGCCTGGGCGGGTAACGCCTGGACGGGGAACGCGTGGTACGGCAATGCCTGGTCGGCGAACGCGTGGTCGGCGAACGCCTGGAACGGCAACGCATGGGTTGGGAACGCGTGGGCAGGAAACGCCTGGGAGGGCAACGCCTGGTCAGGCAATGCCTGGCCGGGCAACGCCTGGTCGACTCAGGCCTGGGGCGGGTAACGGGCTCCGCGTGAGCGATCGCGTCCTCCCGGGCCCGGAGACGCGGCGAAGACTTCCGGGCGTTTGGCACCTGAACGCCGCGCTCGTGCTAGTCGCGATCGTCCTGTTCGCCGTGGTCGTCGCGCCGCTCGATGCTCCCCACCCGCCTTTCGAGATTCCATTCTGGGCGCTCGTCGTCATGTTCTTCGTGACGGACGCCTGCATGGTCCACCTGCACTTCCGGCGCGACTCGCACTCGTTCACCCTCGCCGAGATCCCGCTCGTCCTCGGCCTCTTCTTCGTCAGCCCGGCGGCGCTCTTCGGCGCACGCTTGCTCGGCGCGCTACCCGCCCTCTTCATCGTCAGGCGGCAACAGCCGGTCAAGCTCGTCTTCAACGGAGCGCTGTTCCTGCTCGACATGAGCCTTGCGGTGCTCATCTTCCATGCGCTCGGCCGGCTGGAAGGTGGGCTTTCGACGCGCGACCTGGCCGCCGTCTTCGCGGCGACGGGCACGACCTCGGTCGTGAGCATGGTGTTGATCTTCCTCGCGATCTCGCTGAGCGAACGCGAGCTGCGCATCAAGCACCTCCCCTCCTCCATGCAGCTCGGGCTGACGGTCACGGTCGCGAACACGAGCCTCGCGCTGATCGGCGTGGCGCTTCTCTGGCGGGACGCGGCCCTCGGCTGGCTGCTCGTGCTGCCGGCGGCGGCGCTGTTCTTCGCCTACCGCATGTACATCGGCGAGCGCAAGAAGCACCAGAGCCTCGAGTTCCTCTACGACACGACGCGGCAGGTGAGCGCCTCTGCGAAGGTCGACGAGGCACTCGTGACCTTGCTCAGTCAGGCGCGCGACGTCTTTCGCGCCGACGTAGCCGAGATCGTCCTGTTCGCCCCCGACGGCGACGGCCAAGCCCTGCGGACGACGCTGGGCCCGGGCGACGTGTCCGAAGTCCTGCAGCCGGTCGAGCGCACGCTCGCCGAGCCCGCCGTCCTGCGGGCGGTCGGCCAGGGCGAAGCTCTCCTGCTCGGACGCCCTCGGCGCGGCCCGGGGCTGCGGAAGCTCTTCGGGATTCCCGAGGCGGGCAACGTCATGATGGCGCCGCTACGAGGGGACGCCCGTGTCCTCGGCACACTTCTGGTCGGCGAGCGGGTCGGTGACCTGCGCGCGTACGACCAGGGGGACTTCCAGCTGTTCGAGACCTTCGCCAACCAGGCGGGTCTCTCCCTCGAGCTGATCGAGCTCGGAGAGCAGCTGAAGCACCAGGCCTTCCACGACCCCCTCACGGGCCTCCCGAACTGGGCGGCCTTCCGGACCGAGCTCGATGACCTGGTCTCACGTGCTTCCGGCGAGTCGCTCGTCGTGCTCGTGCTCGACGTGGACGACTTCAAGACGGTCAACGACAGCCTCGGGCATGGCGCCGGGGATCAGCTCCTCGTGTCCCTGGCCGAGCGCCTGCAGCGGATCCTCGAGGGCCCACATCAGGCTGCGCGCCTCGGTGGAGACGAGTTCGCGGTGCTCGTACGGGGCTGCGACCCCGAAGGCGCCGCCGAGCTCGCAGAGACGATCACGGACGCGCTGAGCGCGCCGTTCTTCCTGGAGGGCAAAGAGGTGGCGATCACGGCGAGCCTCGGCATCGCGCTGGCCGACGGCCGGCACGATGCCGGGGAGCTCCTCCGCAACGCGGACCTGGCCATGTACAAGGCCAAGGGCGAGACGAAGGGCCGGTATCACTTCTTCGAGGAGAGCCTCCACGCGGAGGTGGTGAAGCGGCTCGAGCTGAAGGCCGACCTGCAGAGCGCGCTCGAGCGAGGCGAGTTCGTCCTCCAGTACCAGCCGATCGTCGACCTCGAGAGCGGTCGAATCGAGGCCGTCGAAGCGCTGGTGCGCTGGAATCACCCGGAGCGAGGGTTGGTGCCGCCGCTCGACTTCATCCCGCTCGCCGAGGAGACGGGCTTGATCGTGCCCCTCGGCCGGTGGGTCCTGACCGAGGCGCTGCGCCAGGGAGCGGTCTGGGACGCGGCCCTGCCGGCCGGGGAGAGTCTCGGCGTGACGGTCAACCTCTCGGCCGTGCAGCTCGAGCGGCCCGGGCTCGTCGACGACGTGTCACACGCGCTCCGCCAGTCAGGCTTGCGGCCTCACGGGCTGACACTCGAGATCACCGAGAGCATCCTCTTGAAGGACGAGGACGGGATGGGAGACCGGCTTCGGGAGCTGAAGAATCTCGGGGTCCTGATCGCCATCGACGACTTCGGCACCGGGTACTCGTCGCTCGGGCGCCTGGCACGCTGCCCGATCGACGTCCTCAAGATCGCCAAGCCCTTCGTCGACGCGATGAACCAGGCTTCCGGAGACTCCGCCCTGGCGCACGCGATCATCCGCATCGCCGAGTCGCTCGGGCTGACCACGGTCGCCGAGGGCATCGAGTACGACGATCAGCGCGACCGGCTGCGCGAGCTCCAGTGCCCGTTCGGGCAGGGCTACCTCTTCTCGAAGCCGCTCGCCCCGGCCGAGCTCGCCTCGCTGCTCAACCTGCAGCGAGCGCGCGACTCCCGGCGGGAGCCGTTCTCGCGGGACGAGGGGACAGTTGTCCCGCTACGCCCCGCCGCGGACGCCAGCGCCTAGACCTAGGGCGCAGCTAAGTGGGGGAGAGAGGATTCGAACCTCTGAAGGCTGAGCCAACGGGTTTACAGCCCGTCCCCTTTGGCCACTCGGGAACTCCCCCGGGGAGGCGGCCATTCTAGCCGCGAAGAAAGCCGGTGCCCGCTTGGCCCTGGTCGGAGCGGCTCATCCCTCAGCTTGGCCCACATCTGACGCGATGTAGCAGCCTTTCGTCAGAGCCGGGAGCTCCTGATCGACAAATTGTCGGCTCTGGATGCCGGCCGTGTTGGCGTGCTGCTGGAGCCCTGGTGGTGCAGGCTTTCCGTTGGCGTACGTGGTCCAGTCGCCGTGGACGCTTTGCCACGCTGCTTTCAGCTTGTCGAGGGCGAGCCCGAAATCCTTGATCTGCTCGTCGCAGGCCTCGCGATAGTCGCCGTCGAGCCCCGTCACGGCCGATCGCACGGCGGTCGTACCTTTGATGATCGCCGCTGCCTCCTGGAGGTGGCACTGCGCAGAAACACGCTGCGAAGCGCCCCCAACGAAGAGACGCTGGGCTTCTTTGTTGCACTGGTTCCCGGTCTGTACGTACTTCGTCCAGGCTGCGTTGAACTTCGCCAATTGCGGATTGAGCTTGGCGCTTTCAGCCTCGTGGAAGTATCCGGCCCGCGGGTCACTCTCTTCGGTTTTCTGGTCGGTGTCGCTTGTCCCCGAGTCGCTGCCTCCGCAGGCCGCGATCACAAGCGAGCTGAGCATGAGACATAGGAGCCGCAGTGAGTTGGTCATCGCAGGAGCATACGGACAGGTCCGGGCGGCCTCACCTTCCCGCCTCTAGAATCATGCCCGTGCCCTCTTAGCTCAGTTGGTAGAGCACCTCCATGGTAAGGAGGGGGTCTCCGGTTCCGCAAGGGAGCCGAGCATGATGCACAGGAGCCGCAATGAGTTTGTCATCGCACGAGCATACGGGCAGCTCCCCGCGGCCCCACGTTGCCGCCTCTAGCCACGAGGGGGCGGTCTGAGCTCTCGCGAGGCTGACCGCGCCGCGGGCCGGCGTGAAATCACTTCGCGGCTGCGCACAGCGCGATCGCCCGAGCCTTGGCAACCCCGTTTAGCGAGCCAAGCGTCTTGTCCTTGACGATCTCGTTGGTGCAGAGCGCGAACCGGGCGAGCAGCGCCTTCTGAGCGGAGGTCGGAGTCGTTGCGCTCTGCGCCTTGTCGATCGTCGCGGCTGCCTTCTTGGCAGATGCTGCAACGGATCTGTCTCGACGTTGCTCCTCTGACTCAAACGGAGCGCACGCGTCAGTGGGATGCTCGGCTTCAGCTTTCGCACACTTTGCACGGAGGTCGGAGAGGTCGCGTTCGCCCTCGTAGTAGCCGGCGATCGTGAATGTTCCGACAATCCCGCCAGCCGCAAGCGCGAGTGCCACAAAGGTTTTCCAACTCTGGAACGCCTGTCTCGCCCGGTTCTCGAGGATTGACGCGGCTGCACGGTCTAACGCGATCACTACAGCCCTGCCGACCGATCACCCTTCTTCTTCGCCGCCGCGGCAACCGGGCCGGAACCACTCCCAATCCGCCCGAGCCGTAAAGACCGGAGTTCGACATCGACTAGCAAGGCTGCACTCTCCTCAGCTGCGTGCTCGGCGAGCACGCTTTTTGCTATTTGTCTGTCGTCGCTGTCGAGGCCGGGGACAACGCTGAGGTTCGCGCCCACGAGAATCCGTCGTTGGGCCAGGAAGAACCGTGCCGCCAACCAAGCTGAGCCAACGAGCCCGGCTATGACGCACACGAAGAGCAGGAACTCTGTCAACCCGTTCGCTGTTCGAGGCACAGGAAAGACCGCCTGAAGGTAGCCGAGTCCTCCGATGACAGCCGTGGCGACAACGCCGATCGCTGTCGCTGTACGCCGCAGAAGCTTGCGCTCCTCTTCCATCCCCTTCGCCACTCCGGCGGGATCATCTTTCGTAGCAACGGCTCCTTTAGCCGTCGCCGAGCCAGGTGGATTCGCCTCGGGCGCCTTACCTCTCAGGATTTTTTCAGCAAGTGAGGCAAGGGAAGCCATCGGTGTTACGCCTGCATCTCGCCCGCGATTCGCCTCGCGATGTCGGCGACTTCGGCCGCGTACATCTTCCTCGCGTCGTCGTTGCCAGCCCACGCGACCACCGCGGCGTGAGCCGCCCTTAGCGTGTTCAGCGGCGCATCCGATGCCGCTATCGCGGCGGCCAGAGCTGCGCCGACTTCGTCGCCCTGAAGCGCCTCGACCTCTTGCAGGAGCGCCAGAAGCTCCTCCCTACTGACAGTCCTGAGGAACGCGACCGCGTCGGCTTGTTCCATACCGTACGAAGTTATCGCAGTACCGAAGTGGAGTCCAGGCCGCGCAGCGTGCCTGAGACCCGGGGTCAGGCCCCGAATTCTTGCCACGTGGCCAAGAAAGCGTTGGGTTGACGCACGCTTGACGCAGGTCGTCGTTGAGAAGGACGGGAGCTGGGACTTCGTGAAAGACCCTGACCGGCTGCTGACTCTGATCGAGCCCGACAGAGGAGCTGAAGGTCGTCAACTTGACGCAAACGCCTGACGCACGGGCTCCGGTGGAGTCTCCGCAGAGTCGGAAACCGGCTACCCTGGCGGCCCCGCCCTCTTAGCTCAGTTGGTAGAGCACCTCCATGGTAAGGAGGGGGTCGACGGTTCGAGTCCGTCAGAGGGCTTACCTAAAGTGCCTGCAAAGCGGCACTTTGTTTGTTGTCAGCCCTTTGAACACGCGGACACATTCCGGACACATCTGCGGCACGCGCGACGCACCGCGACGTTTCACGGCGTCGTCCGACACATCTGCGGCAAGCGCAGTCGACGAATCTCGCGGTGAAACTTCCTGCTGAAGAGCAGTTTCCGTTGCCCGCGGGCGAGATTCTGACCCTTCCCAGCAGAGAGGGGGTCGGCGGTTGGAGTCCGTCAGGGGCTCTACGAGAGCACCGGAACCGGCGCTTCCAGTTCAGGTCGACTTGGCTTTACGTCGAACGTACGGTGCCGCTCCTACTTCGCGGCGATCACGACAACGAGCTGTGGCGCAATCCGAAGGCCCACAGGACTCGACGCCGCGCTGACATGCACCGCGCGCTGCTGGCACTCGGCTGCTCTCTGATCTGCTTCCGCCGACTCAGGATCTCATCTGAAAATGAGTGGACGAACTGCGCGGGGCGGTCAGGCGGAGGCGGCCTCCATGTTCCGGGTCACGACCTCGATCGTCTGCTGTAGCGGCTCGGTCGGGCTGAACTCGACGATCTCGGTACCCGCGTAAAGCGCCGGCGTGTGTCCGGGCGGCGCGTGGTACGCCTCCCCCCTCTCGTACACCTCCTCACTGCCGTCGGCGAACGTGAACTTGACCTTTCCCTTGAGCACGTAGCCGAAGTGGGGGCATTGGCAGCGGTCGTCGGGGAGGCCAGCGAAGAGCGGCGCCATGTCGGCGTCGGCGGTGTACGTCTCGAAGCCGACGGTATAGCCGCCCGAGCTCCTCGAAATGGCCTTCGTACCCTTCGAGCGTCATCGAATCGGACGCAGTCTCCTTGGATGCCTTGGGCATCTGCATGCTCCTTTTGATCGTGGACAGCTCTGTCCTCATCCTCCTTTCACAGAGGCGCCTTGAGGACAATTGGTCTGCGTTCTAGCTCTCCGCCTCGAAGCAGCTTCGATCGAGTCGGCGTGCGCCTTGGCGAGCCGCTGACGATGGCGCGGCCCAGGCCGGGCGCCGAGGTCGCGAGCTCGGAACCTCCTTGCCGAGACTTCCCGGCTGCAGGTGCGAGGCTTGGTAACTCGTGATCGTGGCGAGCCAGCTCGCCTGCGGGCTCGCGCCGAGGGCCGCACCGCCCTGCATGGCCAGCACCGCGGCGGCGGCGATCAGCGCAGCGGCAAGCCGCCTCATCATCCACCGCCGGCAGCAGCGGCGATGACCGGTTCCTGGGTCAGTACGCTGCCACGCAGTCCCCGTAACACCGCTCGGACCGTTTGCTCCCGGTCACGGGTGAAGCCGTAGAGCGCGCGGCCGTTGCCGGCGAAGAGGATCTTGCCGAACCGCGTCGTGGGTACCGTCAGTGTCGCCGACGCGGTCGGCGCGTCAGGGCTTGCGCGTCGGCAGGCGCACCCTCGGCGACCGCTATCGACGTGGCCGGAACGATCACCGCGGCGACAGCGTCGAGTGGGAGCATCCTCTTACCCGGGTCTCCTCCGTCGACGGTTCAAGGTTCAGCTAATCGTGGCGCCGTTAAGTGGCTGAATTAGCCATCGAGCCCATTCTCAAGCGCCGTGAACCAAGGCGG
>CAWFZH010000018.1:0-22924 GCA_963820335.1 uncultured Actinomycetes bacterium
TTGAGCCGTGACCGACGACGACCGTGTGTTCAAGGCGCTCGCCGACCCGACGCGCCGCTTCCTGCTCGACCGGCTCTTCGCGCGTGACGGCCGTACGCTCACGGAGCTCGAGTCCGAGCTGGAGATGACCCGCTTCGGTGTCATGAAGCACCTGCGCGTCCTCGAAGACGCGGGTCTCGTCGTCGCACGCCGGTCGGGCCGGGAGAAGCTCCACTTCCTGAACCCGGTGCCGATCCGGCTGATCCACGACCGGTGGATCGACAAGTACACGGAGCGCCAGGTGTCGGCGCTCGCGGACCTCAAGACCCAACTAGAGAAGGAGACTGCATGACTACTGCCACGGAGATCGCAACCCAGGTCTACCGGATCTACATCAAGGCCACTCCCGAGGCGATCTGGGACGCGATCACGAAGCCCGAGTGGACGGAGAAGTACGGCTACCGGGGAATCGCCGACTACGACCTGCGGCCCGGCGGCAAGTACCAGGCACGCGCGAACGAGGAGATGCAGTCGATGGGCATGCCGGAGCTCGTCCTCGACGGCGAGGTCCTGGAGGCCGATCCGCCGCGCAAGCTCGTCCAAACGTGGCGCGCGCTCTGGGACGAGGAGATCAAGGCGGAGGGGCCAACACGGGTCACCTTCGACATCGAGGAGGACGACGGGGGCTTCACGAGGCTCACCGTGACGCACGAGCTGGAGAACGCACCGATCACGGCCGACCAGGTCGCCAGCGTCGCCCGGATCTACGAGGGTGGCGGCGGCTGGAGCTGGATCCTCAGCGACCTGAAGACGCTGCTCGAGAGCGGGGAGAAGCCGGGCCAGTAGCAAGGACACGAGCGGGAGACCCTGCGCAGCGCGGGGTCTCCCACTCCTTTACGGTGCGCCCATGGGCAAGGTCAAAGTCGACATCTCGACGTCCCTGGACGGGTTCATCACGGGGCCCGACGATCGCACCGGGCAGGAGCTCGGGGAGGGCGGCGAGCAGCTGCACGAGTGGGTCGTCGGGGTGGCGGGCTGGCGGAAGCGCCACGGCCTCGAAGGCGGTGAGACCGGCCCGGACGACGACGTGCATGGAGGAAGCGGCCGCGGACGTCGGGGCGGTCGTGATGGGGCGCCGCATGTTCGATCTGGGTGAGGGCCCGTGGGGAGACGACCCTCCGTTCCGCAGTGCCGGTGTTCGTGGTGACTCATCGCGCCAAAGAGACACTCGAGAAGGAAGGCGGAACCACGTTCATCGTTCGTGACCGACGGCGTCGAGAGCGCGCTCGACCAGGCGCGCGAGGCCGCCGGTGACAAGAACATCTCGGTGGCGGGCGGAGCGGAGACCGTGCAGCAGCTCGTCGCCGCCGGGCTCGTCGACGAGATCCAGCTCCACGTCGCTCCGCTCTTTCTCGGGCGGGGCAAGCGCCTGTTCGACCAGCTCGGCAAAGAGATCGAGCTGGAGCGCATGCGCGTGGTCGACTCGCCCGGCGTGACGCACCTCAAGTACAGCGTCGCCAAGTAGACGCGCGGCTATCTCTACGATCACAGCGGGACGCCGTCCCGCTCGAACCCATGGACCAGAGCGATTCCGTAGCCGTGAACGCCCCTCGCCGCTGGCTCAACCGCGGCCGAATCCGCCTGCCCGCGGACGACCCCGGCGTGCCGGACACGCGATCGCCCGCCCGTCTGCTCCTCTGGGTCGGCCGCCACCAGCTTCTGACCATCGCCGCCGGGATCTTCTTCGGGATCCTCTGGATGGTCGCCCAGGCGCTGATGCCGTTCACGATCGGCCGCGCGATTCAGGTCGGGATCATCGAGCACGACAACCACGCGCTGGCGCTCTGGACGCTCGTCCTGCTCGGCCTCGGTGCGACCCAGGCGTTCGCCGGGATCATGCGGCACCGGTTCGCGGTCTTCAACTGGCTCCAGGCCTCGTTCCGACTCGCGCAGGTCGTCGCCCATCACGCCTCGCGCGCCGGCCCGGCGGTTCGTGGCCGCCTGTCGACCGGCGAGGTCGTCGCCACGGTGTCGAACGACGCAATGCGCGCCGGTGGGGCGTTCGACATCACGGCCCGGCTGGCCGGCGCGTTCGTCTCGTACGTCGTCGTCGCGTTCATCTTGCTGTCGTCGTCCGTCGTGCTCGGCCTCGTCGTCCTGGTCGGAGTGCCGCTGCTCGTGCTCCTGGTCGGCACCGTGATCAAGCCGCTCCAGGCCCGGCAGGCGGTGCAGCGCGAGGAGGTCGGGAAGCTCACCGCCCTCGGCGCCGACACGGCGGCCGGGCTCCGCGTGCTGCGAGGGATCGGCGGCGAGCCGGAGTTCCTGGACCGGTACCGGCGCCGCTCCCAGGAGGTACGGCTCGCAGGGGTCCGCGTCGCCCTGCCGCAGTCGACTCTCGATGCCGCGCAGGTCTTCGTGCCGGGGCTCTTCGTCGTGCTCGTCACCTGGCTCGGGGCGCGCTTCGCCGTCTCGGGGAGGATCGAGCCGGGCGAGTTGATCGCCTTCTACGGCTACGCGGCTTTTCTCGTGATCCCCCTCCGCACGGCGGCCGAGGCTGTCGACAAGATGACGCGCGCGTACGTCGGTGCCGGCCGGATGCTGGAGGTCCTCTCCGTCGAGCGTGACGTCGCGGAGCCGGACGCCCCGGCCGACGAACCTCCGCCGGGAGTGCCCTTGGCCGATGCGCGGTCGGGCCTCGTCGTCGAGCCCGGCTCGTTCACGTGCCTGGTCTCGGCGGATCCCGACGAGGCGGCCGAGATCGCCGACCGGCTCGGCCGCTTCGGCGACGGCGACGGCGACGGCGACAGCGACAGCGTCGTGCTCGGGGACGTGGAACTGGCCGACCTGCACACGGACGCCGTCCGGCGACGGATCGTGGTCAGTGAGGCCGACCCCGTGCTCTTCTCCGGGAAGCTGCGTTCGGAGCTCGACCCTTGGGGCCGGGCCGCCGACGATGACGAGATCCTCGCCGCGGTCGGCGTCGCGGACGCCGACGACGTCCTCGAAGCGCTTCCAGAGGGCCTCGGCACAGCGGTTGACGAGCGGGCCCGTTCTTTCTCGGGAGGCCAGCGGCAGCGGCTCGTCCTCACACGTGCACTGCTGTCGGGTGCAGAGATCCTCGTCCTCGTCGAGCCGACGAGCGCCGTCGACGCGCACACCGAGGCCCGAATCGCGCGGCGTCTCCACTACGCGCGCGCGGGTCGCACGACGGTGGTCGTGACCACGAGCCCGCTCATGCTCGACCAGGCCGACCGGGTCGTGCTGGTCCAAGGAGGGCGCGTCGTCGCCGAGGGCAGCCACCGGGAGCTCCTGGGCACGAATCCCGGTTACCGCGACACGGTCACGCGCGGGGTGGACCTGTGAGCGAGCTGCTGCCGATCGCGGACGGGCCGGAGCTGCGCCGGCAGGCTCGGATTCTCGGCACTCGGCACAAGCGAGCGCTCCTGGGCGTCGTCGGCCTCCACGCCCTGGCGGCCACCGCCGGCCTTGCCGGGCCGCCGCTGCTCGGCCGCCTGGTCGACGCTGTCCAGCAGGGAACTACAACTGGGTACGTCGACAAGCTCGTGGGCGTGCTGGCCGTCTTCCTGATCGCGCAGACCATCCTCACGTGGCTGGCGCGCCGCGCCTCCTTCGTTCTCTCCGAGCAGATCTTCGCCGAGCTGCGCGAGGACTTCATGCGCCGCGTGCTCGCCCTGCCACTCTCGACCGTCGAGCGTGCGGGCACCGGTGACCTCGTGTCGCGCACGACTGCCGATGTCGACTCCCTCGCGCGCACGATTCGCTTCGCGATTCCGGAGACGTTGATCGCAGCCGTGACGACGGTCCTGACGGTGGCCGCGGCCGTCTTGGTCAATCCGCTGGCCGCCCTGCCCTGCATCGCCGGTGCTCCGGCCCTCTACATCGGGACGCGCTGGTACCTGCGGCGTGCTCCGGCCGCGTACCTCTGGGAGCGCGCGTCGTACGCGACGCTCGCCGGCACCGTCGGCGAGACGGTCGAGGGCGGCCGCACGATCGAGGCGCTCGGCCTGCGTGAGGAGCGCGTGCGGCGCATCGACGAGGACCTGGAGGAGGCTTTCCGCGCGGAGCGGCGCACGCTGCGCCTGCGCACGATCTGGTTCCCGACCGCGGAGTTCTCGTACGTGCTGCCGGTGGCGACGTCGCTGGCGTGGGGTGGCTGGCTCGTCTCCACGGGGCATGCGTCGATCGGTGAGGTGACGGCGATCGCTCTCTACGTCGTGCAACTGGCCGACCCGGTCGACCGGCTCGTCTCCTGGCTCGACGAGATTCAGGTCGGCGCGACGTCGTTCGCCCGCCTGGTGGGGATCGCCCGCGTTCCTCCTGACCGGACCGCTACCGACGACGAGCCCGAGCACGAGCGCCTGGCCGCCCAGGACGTGCGCTACGCGTACGTCGCCGATCGCGACGTGCTCCACGGGATCGACCTCGACCTGGAGCCGGGCGAGCGGGTAGCGGTCGTCGGCCCCTCGGGCGCCGGGAAGTCGACCCTGGGCCGCTTGCTGGCGGGCATCCATCCTCCGCGGGAGGGGCGCGTCGAGGTCGGCGGCGTCCGCCTCGTCGACCTTCCGTTGGACACGCTGCGTCAGGAGGTGGCGCTCGTCACGCAGGAGCAGCACGTGTTCGTCGGGACGCTCGCCGAGAATCTTCGGCTGGCCCGGCCGGGCTCGTCCGACGAGCAGCTGCAAGAGGCACTGCGCGCGGTCGATGCCCTGGAGTGGACGGAGGCGCTCCCCGAGGGGATGGAGACCGTGGTCGGCGCGGGCGGCTACCCGCTCACCCCGGCGCAGGCGCAGCAGGTCGCGCTCGCGCGGCTCGTGCTCGCCGACCCGCACACGCTCGTGCTGGACGAGGCGACCTCGCTCCTCGACCCGCGCGCGGCGCGGCACCTCGAACGCTCGCTTGCCTCCGTGCTACGGGGCAGGACGGTGGTCGCGATCGCCCACCGTCTGCACACGGCGCACGATGCGGATCGCGTGGCCGTCGTCGAGGCGGGCTTGCTGTCGGAGCTGGGAACGCACGACGAGCTCGTGGAGCACGAGGGCTCCTATGCCGCGCTCTGGGACTCCTGGCACGGGAGCTGAGGGCTAGCGGACGAGAACGCGCCGCTCGTACCGGGACAGCGTCCCCTCGTCGAGCGTGTAGACGATCGGGTCGGCGAGGAGGACATCTTCCGAGAGGTGGGCCTTCAGCCTCGCCACGAGTAGCTCCTCGGCCAGCCACTCCATGGTCGGCGCGACGTCGGCGCGTCCGCGCACCAGCCACGTCCCTTCGCCGAGCTCGCGCTCCTCGACGACGTGAGGCGCCCGCAGGAACCGCGCCTCGCCGACGGGCGAGCGCCGCCACACGGTGTCGATCGCGTTTCGTGCCGCCTCCGGGTCGGTGGTCAGGATCTCGATCGTGTAACGCCGATAGCCGCCTGGGCTCCGCACGGCGGCGATGATCTGCGAGTTCGGGATGTACGCGCGGTCGCCGTTCAGCGACCGGATGACCGTCGTGCGCAGACTGAACTGCTCGACGATGCCAGCCACCTGCGCCGGCTCGATGCGGACGAAGTCGCCGAGGCTGTACCAGCGTTCGAAGCCGATCAGCGTTCCTGCGATCACGTCCATCAGGAAGCGCTGAGCGCCGAAGCCGACGATGATGAGGACGAGCGCGGACCCGCCGATCGCTGTCACGGTGTCTGGCAGGAACGCGCTGGCGACGAGGATGATGACCGCGATCGCGGCCACATATGGGATCGCCGTCGCGACCAGCGCCAGCGCGGTCTCGCCGCGGCGCAGCCTGTCCAGCTCGCGCTCCTCCTTCGGGTGGCGGGCTTCGAGCCGGGCGACGACGAAGCGCAGGAGACGCGATACGACGAAGGCCGCCACGATGGTTGCGACGCCCCACAACAGCTTGTCGTAACGGTCCGATAAGAGCGCGAAGATCACCCAGCAGACGGTATCGGCTCCCTTTACGGTGAGAGCGCCTCGACGAACTGCTCTTGGAGCCAGGTGAGGTAGGCGTAGACGGCGAGCTGCCGCCCGCGCTCGCTGGAGTCGACCTCGCGCTCGAAGTCGGTCTCCTCGGTGACGTCGAGTCGAGTGCCGAGCACGAGCCGCAGGTCGTTCAGGCCCCGAAGCCACGCGTCGGCTTCCTCCGCGCTCAGGGTCTTCTCGGAGAGCGTGGCGCGCACGATGTCGAGAGCTTCCGCACGGCCCGAGACGAGCTGGTCACGCACGAGGAGCCGATACTGCTCCTCGCTCTCCGGATCGGCGTGCGCCGGGGGGAAGAGCCGGCGGACGGCGGGATCGTCAGGGTCGACGAGCAGGTCGGCCAGGTCGTCGTACAGGGAGCGCAGGAGCATGCGCTCGCCCTCGCCGAGCCGTAGCCCGAACCGGCCGTCGCGTCTCTTCACGATCTGTCTCGAGAACAACATCGTTAGTCCTGTCGCATCGTCGCCCACAGGCCGTGGGCATGGAGCCGGGCCACGTCGTGCTCCGACTTCTCGCGGCTGCCGCTCGAGACGACCGCCTTGCCCTCGTTGTGCACCTGGAGCATGAGCTTCGTCGCCCGCGCGAGGTTGTAGCCGAAGAGCTTCTGGAGGACGAGCGTCACGTAGGACATGAGATTGATCGGGTCGTTCCAGACGATCACGACCCAGGGCCGGTCGTACTCGCGCTCGTCAGCGGAGTCCGGCTGCTCGACCTCGACCTCGGCGGGAGCCAGAGTCGTGCTCATGCCGGAAATTGTGGCGGAGCCGGCTCCCTCGCCTCCCGACGACACGCCTGTTGCTTTTTCCCTGAGAGGTCGAGGCCCCGTTTCCGGGGCCTCGTTTCGGGTTTTGGGCAGGACCCGGGTCAGCTTTAAGCAGTGACCGGGCTCCGGCGCGTGGCCTCGATAGCAGTCAGGATCAGCCGCGTCGTGGCCTCCGGCTGCGAGACGAACGACGCGTGGGAGGCTGGCACCTCCTCGATTGTCGCCTTCGCACGCTCGGCCATGAATCGCTGAGCCGCAGGCGGAATCGCCCGGTCCTCGGTGCCGAGCAGGTACCACGAGGGGATCGACTTCCACCCCGGCGGGCCGGCAGGTCTCTCTGCAGCACCGCCACTCCAAGGCCGTTGGGCAGCCGCCATTACGCCTGCCGTCTCGGGGTCGACGTCGCCCGCAAATGCCTCGGGGAACAGGCCTTGATCGAGGTAGAGGTCTACTCCGTCGCTCCCGTCAGGACTCTTGAACGGAACCGGCCTGATAGCCGCTGGAATGAGGCTGCCCTCGAAAATCTCGGACTCGATGAGCTTCTGGATGCTCTCTCCCTCGTCGGGCATCCACCCGTTGAGGTACACGAGCGCGTTGACCTGATCGTTGTCGGTCGCGGCCTCGCCAATCACCGCGCCGCCGTAGGAGTGGCCGACGAGGACTATCGGGCCCTCGATTGTCTGCAGCAACGCGGCGAGGTAGGCGCCGTCACTCCGTAGGTCTCTCAGCGGATTCGCGGCACCGATCACGCTGTAGCCCTCGCTGCGGAGCGCACGGATCTGGCTGTCAAAGCCGGTTGCGTCTCCCCAGGCGCCATGGACGAGGACGATGGTGGGCGTCATGACTCCCCCTTTCGTTGGGTTCGCCCCGACCCTACATTCCCACGGACAGGTCCTTGTGCCTGGCACCGGGACCTGTCGCAACAGGAAAGGCCCGCACGAGGCGGGCCTTTTCCGAGCGGGTGGGAGTGGACTAGAAGGAGAGAGAGCCGCGGCAGGTCTCGCCGCCCGCGAGCGCGCGGGCTGTCGCGACGATGCGGTCTGTACCCGGCCTGTTGGCCAGCATCTTGCGTGCCTCGAACGAGCCACTCGGCCCGACGGTCCGGCGGATGCCGGAGAACACGGTCCTGCCGTTCTGGACGATCGTCACGCGCCAGCTGCGGCCGACGCGGTTCTGGTCGACCTCGAACTCGGTCTCGAGTCGCCCGTCGTCCAGATGTGTCTTCAGCTTCCAGTCGGTCGCACCGGAGCAGTTGCCTTGCTTGATGACCTCGCGGCCCTTGTCGCTGCCGGCGAAGGCGCCTGGCGCGAAGGCGAGCAGGGCGAGCGCCAGGACTGAGAGTGAGATGAGCGTGATCTTTCGCATTCGAATCCTCCTTGGGGTTGTCTCCACCCTAGAAAGGCGCGCTTAAAGCCCGGGATTCGGTTCGGTTAAGTCTTCGTACGGCGGCGCGCAACGAGTCCCCAGGCGGAAACGAGCGTCCAGGCGACCTCGAGCAGGAAGAACCCCCACAGGTGTTCGACCCAGGCGATGATGCTCAGCACGACCGCGCCGAGCAGGTTCGAGATCAGGTACGCGTACGACCGCTGGTCGATGACCCCGAACTGGGCCAGCGCGTAGGCGACGAGGATCGCCAGGGCGCCGGCTATCTGGACTGCTTCGCTCATACTCCCGTGATGCCCAAACGTATCGGCCTCGTCCTCATGCTCGTCCTCCTCCTCGCGGGCTGCGGTGGCGACTCCAAGCCCGAGGCGCGCGGCCCCTTCGACTACGACCGCGACGCCTCGCTCGAGTTCCAGGACAAGGGGCGGGTCAACCGCAACTATCCGATCGAGATCCGCGACGTCTCCTACGCCAGCCCGGGCGGCGACGACCGAGTGACCGCCTACCTGGTCAAGCCTCCGGGCAAGGGCCCGTTCCCCGGCGTGATCCTCGCGCACGGGGCGGGCGGGGATCGCCGGCAGCTCGTCGTGCAGGCGACCTGGCTGGCCGGGCGCGGCGCGGCGGCGCTGGTCGTCGACTCGCCGTTCGCCCGCAACCCGGGGCTGCAGTTCCCCGAGGGCCTACCAGGGCTTCGGGTCGAGCGGGACCTGATCGTGAAGAACGTCCAGGAGCTGCGGAGGGCGGTCGACGTCCTGGAGGAGCACGGAGTCGAGGACGAGAAGATCGGGTACATCGGGTACAGCGCGGGGGCACGCACGGGGGCGATCCTGGCCGGCAACGAGGATCGGATCGACGCCTACGCCTTCCTCTCCGGCGGCTCCGCTCCGGTCTCCGAGGTCACAAAGGCTGCTCCACCAGACGTGCGCTCGGACGTCGCGGCGATCCTCAACGAGGTCGATCCCCTGCGTCACATCCGCGAGGCGGCGCCGGCAAAGCTCCGCTTCCAGAACGGCCGGAGGGACGAGGTCGTCCCGCGGGCGGCGCTCCTCGCCATGTACCGCGCTGCCAGCAAGCCGAAGGAGATCCGGTGGTTCAACGCGACGCACGAGCCGACCGCCGCCGTCTACCGCGACACGTTGTCCTGGCTGACCAAGGAGCTCGGGCTCCAGACCCGGCCCGTCGTCGAGGGTGCCAAGATCGGCCCCTGAGGGTGGGGGAGGCCAAGCAGGAGACCAAGCGGGCGGCGCGGAGCGACTGGACGCAGGGGCTCGCCCGCGCGGGCCTCGTCGCCAAGGGGGTCACGTACGCGATCGTCGCCGCGCTGGCGTTCCAGGTCGCATTCGACGCCGGGGGCAAGCTCGAAGACCGGCCGGGCGCCCTGCAGACCGTCGCCGAGAGCACCCTCGGACGGTTCCTGCTCGGCGCGCTCGCGGTCGGGCTCGGCGGATATGCCCTCTGGTGCTTCGCCCAGGCCTACCTGGGCGAGAAGCTCGAGAGCGGCAAGGACCAGGGCTGGCTGAAGCGGATCGGGCTCGTTGGGCGCGGGCTGCTCTACACCTGGCTGTTCGTCATGTGCCTCTCGCTCGTCCTGAACGCCGACGAGCCGGGCTCCGGTGGCGGCGGCCAGAAGGAGGATCGAGCGACCTCGTTCGCGCTCGAGCAACCGCTCGGTCGCTGGCTCGTCGCCCTGGTCGGCCTCGGATTCATCGGCGCCGGGCTGTTCAACCTCTACCGCGCCGTCACGCAGCGTTTCCGCAAGGACTTGAAGGAGGGGGAGATGCAGCGAGAGGAGCGCCGCTCGTACGTAGTAATCGGCGTGCTCGGCCATCTCGTCCGCGCTGTGCTCTTCTCCCTGGTCGGCTGGTTCTTCGTGAAGGCCGCCCGGGAATACGACCCCGAGGAGGCGATCGGCCTCGACGGAGCATTGCGGAAGGTCGCGCAGGCCGAGCATGGCGACCTCTTGCTCGGCTGCATCGCCGCGGGTCTCGTCGCCTATGCGCTCTTCTGCGTCGTTCAGGCCCGCTACCGCGAGGTCTGAAGGCGCGATCGTCGTCTGTGGTGCAGGTCGAGCACGACGACGCAGAGCGCGAGCCACGCCAGCCCGACGCTGTAGCCCGCGAGCACATCTGAGAGGAAATGCACGCCGAGGTACAGGCGGCTGAAGCCGATGAGGGAGACCAGCAGGACGGCCGCGGCAAGGCATGCGATCCGTGCCGGGCCCTTCAGGCGGCGGACCAGGACGAGGCTGAGGGCGCCGTAGACCGCGATCGAGACCGTGGCGTGCCCGCTCGGGAAGGAGTAGGTCGACAGTGTGGCGAGCGGGTCGGTGAAGAAGGGCCGGTCGCGGCGAAACGCCAGCTTGAGTGAGTAGGTGAGGACCTGGGCGCCGGCGAAGGCGAGCACCATCAGCACCGCCTCCGCGTAGTAGCGCCTCCGCGCGAGGAGGTAGGCGGCGATCGCGGCGACGCCTGCGAGGACGATTCCGTTCCCGAGGGTCGTCACGGCCTCGAAGAACTCCGTCAGAGGTCGCGTCGCGTGCTCGTGCAGCTCGTCCGCGATGCGGTTGTCGAGCCCCGTGTCGCCCTCGGCGACCTCCTCGGCCAGCGCGCCGAACGCCCACCCGCCGGCCGCCAGGACAACCAGGCCGATGACCAGCGTCGGCCCGAGATCCTGCACCCGCCTGGCGATCGCTCGGTAGGGCATCGGGGCATTGTTACGCTCAAGCCATGACCCGCTCAGTCATCGTTTCGACCGCGCGCACGCCGTTCGGCAAGCTCGGCGGCGGGCTCGCCGACAAGCCCGCGACCGAGCTCGGCTCGATCGTGATCAAGGCTGCGCTCGAGCGCGCGGGCCTCGACCCGGGCGAGGTCGAGTACGTGATCATGGGCCAGGTCCTGCAGGCGGGCGCCGGCCAGGCTCCTGCGCGGCAGGCCGCGATCGGCGCAGGCATTCCGAAGGAGGTCGGCGCCGACACGATCAACAAGGTGTGCGCGTCTTCGATCCGAGCCGTCGAGATCGCCGACTCGATGATCCGCGCCGGCGACCACCAGCTGATCGTCACCGGCGGGATGGAGTCGATGTCGAACGCGCCCTACCTCCTCGGAAAGGCGCGCTTCGGCTACAGGCTCGGCGACGGCACGCTCATCGACTCGATGACCCACGACGGGCTGACGTCGACGTTCGACCAGCGGCACATGGTCGAGCAGGCCTCGTTCGTCTCGCGCGAGCTCGGGATCCCACGCGAGGAGCAGGACCGCTGGGCTCTCCGGTCACACGAGCGGGCAATCGAGGCCATCGACGAAGGTCGCTTCAAGGACGAGATCGTCCCGGTCGGAGACGTCGAGGTCGACGAGGGGCCGCGGCGGGACACGTCGCTCGAGAAGCTGGCCGCACTGAAGCCGGTCTTCGATCCGGAGGGAACGACGACGGCCGGCAACGCGCCCGGGGTCAACGACGGAGCCGGGGCAGTGATCGTGACGAGCGAGGAGTTCGCTCGCGAGCGTGGGCTCGAGGTCCTGGCGACGATCGTGTCGCAGGGATACGTCGCCGACGACTTCGCCTACCTCGCGCGAACGCCGGCGAAGGCCGGCGCGATTGCGCTCGAGAAGGCCGGCAAGAAGATCGACGACGTCGAGCGGGTCGAGCTGAACGAGGCGTTCGCCTCGGTCGTGCTCAACTCGGCCAAGATGCTCGGCGCCGACGAGGAGACCGTGAACGTGAACGGCGGCGCGGTTGCGCTCGGGCATCCGATCGGCGCCTCCGGCGCGCGGATTCTCGGGACGATGGTGCACGACCTGCGCCGCAACGGCGGCGGGCTCGGCCTCGCGGCGATCTGCTCCGGCGGCGGCCAGGGCGACGCGCTCCTCGTCGAGGTCTAGCGACCACGTAGCTGGCCCTCCAGGCCGCGCCACTACTACACGCGCGTCAACGGTGCAGGCCCTTTTCGCGAACCGTGATTTTCGTCGGGGAAAGTGCGGAGCACTTTCCCCGAGTCCGGCTCCCGTGGAGCCGGACCAGGTCGGTCCTAGCCCTAAAGGGTGATCTTTCGACGATTAACAACCAGTAAATGAAAAATCGGTCCTACTAGGAGTAATGAAATCCGGTTCGCTCATGCGCACGCCGCCGCGCCGGCGGTTCGCATCGCGAATCGCGGCTGCTTTCTGCATCGCCTGTCTGGCGCTGTCGTTCGGCACCGGGCGGGCAGAGGCCTATGCGTGCAGCGCTTCTCCGTCTGCTCCCGAGCGTGGAGTCGTCATGACCCAGGGGGAAGACTGCCGCAGACTGGAGCAACCGAAGCCGGCTGAGCGCGCAGAGCCGAACCTGCTTTCGCTCGCGATCTTCGTGGCCGGGCTCTTCGGCGTCCTGCTGATCCCACTCAACTACAAGAAGCGAACCGGCCCGGACGACGAGTAGCCTCCCGCGCGTGAGCTTCGAGCACGTCCTCGTTGTCGGCGCGGGGCAGATGGGTGGAGGGATCGCACAGGTCGTGGCGACCTCGGGCCGTCGCGTCTCGCTCTACGACGAACAGCCCGGCGCCGTCGATCGCGGGATCGAGGCGATGCGCAAGAGCCTCGGCAAGCTGGCGGAGAAGGGCGGGACCGACCCGGACGAGGTCCTGGGGCGGGTGCAGGCCGTCGAGGACCTCGTGCCGGCCGACTTGATGATCGAGGCCGTCGTCGAGGACGCCGACGTCAAGGAGGACGTCTTTCGGCGTGCCGACTCGACGCTCCCGGAAGGCGCGGTCTTCGCGTCGAACACGTCCTCGATACCGATCGCGTCCCTCGCCGCGGCGACCGGTCGCCCCGACCGCGTGATCGGGATGCACTTCTTCAACCCCGTGCCCGTGATGGCGCTGGTCGAGGTCGTTCGGGGCCGCGACACCTCCGACGAGACTGCCGAGGCGATCACCGAGCTGGCCCGCGAGCTGGGCAAGACACCGGCCGTGGCGAACGACTTTCCCGGCTTCGTCTCGAACCGGATCCTGATGCCGTTCATCAACGAGGCCGTCTGGGCGCTCCACGACGGCGTCGCCGAGCCCGAGGCGATCGACACGATCGCGAAGCTCGGCTTCAACCATCCGCTTGGGACCGCTTGCCCTCGCCGACCTGATCGGCCTCGACACCTGCGTCGCGATCATGGAGGTGCTCCAGGAAGGGCTCGGCGACGACCGCTACGCGCCCTGCCCGCTGTTGCGGGAGCACGTCGCGGCGGGGCGGCTTGGGCGCAAGTCCGGCGAGGGGTTCTACAGCTACGACTGAGCGCGCCGCTCGCGCTCCGGACGACTCGAGCGTGCGGGGAGTGCGGGGAGCTGTGCACTGATCCTTGGGCCGGCCCGCCGCTTCCTTGGAGCGGATGATGTGCGCGAGCGAGGCGATCTGCACCTCGCCCGCCATCGATCGATCTCGAGCCGAGCATCGCGCCGTAGATCTCCGTACCCCGTGGTTCCCGACGGCACATAGCAATGAGGTCGAGATCGCCAAAGGGTGTTCGAAGCGTCCACATCTCGGCGTTCCCGAGCATCTGGGCGTCGATCGGGAATTCGGCACCAGCCTGGTCAGCCGGCCGCGCAGGCGGGCATCGAGCTCGCGCAGAGCCGCGGCGAGCCGCTCGAGATTGTCGGGGTCCCGCGTCGGGGTGATGTCGATGTCCTGGGTGGTAGCGGGTAACCCTGCGCGATCGCAGCGATGGCCCCGATGACGATGAAGCGCACGCTCGTCCGCGAGCGCTCGATCAGCGGAACCGGGCAGAATCTCGCGGACACGGCGGAACTCAGGCAACGGCCTTGCCCCGCGAGCCGCGGTTGATCCGTGCTCGCGGCGATCGGAGTCTGCGACTCGCTCCTGGTCATGTCAGGAGGCCGTTATGTGCACGTCGTACGATCGTCGAGGGTCGCGAGCGCGAAGGTCAGCTCCAAGCGACAGGCGCGGATCAGCTCGCGCAGGGTTTCCAGGCTTGGCTGGACGCGGCCCGCTCTCCCAGCTGCGATGCCGCTGACTGCGTGCGGCGCGCGGCCGCCAGCTCGGCCTGGGTCAGCCGTGCGCGAAGGCGGGCCGTCTCTGGAGTCAGCGCTGCCAGTCACGACAGAGCATAACATATAGCTCTAGATCTATAACTTACATGTAATAATAAGACGGCCATATACTCGCCGCGTGGACTTCGAGCTCACATCCGACCAGCGGGAGATCCAGGCGCTGACCCGCGAGTTCGCGGCCGCCGAGATCGAGCCGCACGCCGCCGAGTGGGACCGCGAGCACCGCTTCCCGAAGGAGCTGTTCGGGAAGCTCGCCGAGCTCGGCCTGATGGGCGTCTGCATCCCGGAGGAGTACGGCGGGGCGGGCGCCGACTTCCTGTCCTACATCCTCGTGCTCGAAGAGCTCTCACGCGGGGACGCAGGTGTGGGCGTCACGGTGGCGGTGCACACGAGCGCCGTGACGCTGCCGATCCTCACGTTCGGGACCGACGAGCAGAAGAGCCGCTTCGTGCCCCCTCTGGCCCGCGGGGAGGCACTCGGCGCGTTCGCGCTCACCGAGCCCGAAGCCGGATCGGATGCAGGGGCTCTCCGGACGGCCGCGACCGCGAACGGCGACGGCTGGTCGATCTCGGGGGCGAAGCAGTGGATCACGAACGGCCGCTACGCCGGAACGTTCCTGCTCTTCGCCCGCACCGATCAGGACACGCCCGGCGCGAAGGGCGTCTCAGCGTTCATCCTCGACGCGGATCACGTCAAGGTGACCCGCGACGAGGAGAAGCTCGGGCTCAACTCGTCGGTCACGAACGACATCGTCGTCGAGGGCGCCGAGGTGGGCCCGGAGCGGCTTCTGCATGCCGAGGGCAAGGGCTTCGAGGTGGCGATGGCCACGCTCGACGGCGGGCGGATCGGCATCGCCGCCCAGGCGCTCGGCATCGCGCAGGCCGCCTACGAGGCAGCGCGGGCCTACGCGCTCGAGCGGAAGCAGTTCGGCAAGCGGATCGCCGAGTTCCAGGCGATTCAGTGGAAGCTCGCAGACATGGCCACGGAGATCGACGCCGCGCGCATGCTGGTCTACCGGGCAGCGTGGCTGAAGGAGCAGGGCCGGCCGCATGCGGAGGAGGGCGCGAAGGCGAAGCTGTTCGCGTCGGAGATGGCGCGGCGCCAGACCGCCGAGGCGATCCAGATCTTCGGCGGCTACGGCTACACGAAGGAGTTCCCGGTCGAGCGGTACTACCGGGACGCGAAGATCACGGAGATCTACGAGGGCACGAGCGAGATCCAGCGGCTCGTCATCGCGCGCTCGATCCTGGGCCTGAAGCAGCGCGCGCTAGCCCAGGGCTAGCTAGGGCCAGGCGTAGAGCGCGTCGGGCTCGCGCTCCACGTTGTCGGCGCCGTCGGTGAGCTTGACGAGACGGAAGCCGTGGCGCTCGTAGAAGCGGATCGCCCCGGTGTTCTTCTGGAACACCCACAGGTGGAAGCCGTCGGGGCGAAGCGCCTTCGCCTGGTCGAGGAGGGCGGTGCCGATGCCACGACTCTGCGCGTCGGGGTCGACGTAGAGCTTCTCGAGGACCTCCCAGCCCTCCGTTCGCGAGCGCCGGATGGCGAGGAAGCCGACGGGCGAGCCGTCTTCCTCCGCGAGCCACACGTCCTCGTGCCGCGAGAGGTCGTCGGCGATCAGCGGGACGTGCTCGTCTGGCACCTGCGGCACGTACCCCATCCCGTTGCGGGAGCGGACGAGCAGGCGCGCAAGTGCGTCCATCTCGTCGACTCGGGCGGGTCTCACCTCCACGCGCCGTAATCTATGACCATGCCTCGCAAGGCCGACGAGCCCGTCCGGCTGACGCGCATCTACACGCGTGGCGGCGACCGGGGCGAGACCAGCCTCGGCGACGGCTCGCGCGTGCCGAAGCTCGACTGCAGGATCGCCGCTTTCGGCACCGTGGACGAGCTGAACTCGCACATCGGCCTGGCCGTGGCCGCGGAGGCACCGGCGGAGGTGCTCGAAGTCCTCGCGCGCGTGCAGAACGAGCTCTTCGACCTCGGGGCCGACTTCTCGGTGCCGTTCGGAATCGCCGACCGGCTGCGCATCTCGGAGGCGCAGATCGACGCGCTCGAAAAAGACTGCGACCGCTTCAACGCCGAGTTGCCGGAGCTGAAGAGCTTCGTCCTGCCGGGCGGCAGCGAGCTCGCAGCGCGGCTGCACGTCGCCCGGGCAGTGTGCCGTCGCGCAGAGCGTGATGCACTGGAGGCCGCCGAGGAGGTCGACCTGAACCCGCTCGCGCTCGTCTACCTGAACCGCCTCTCGGATCTCCTCTTCATCCTCGCGCGCACGGCCAACGCCGGCGACGAACCACTCTGGAAGCCGGGGACCTCCTCCTAGCGTTCGTTGCGTCGTTCGCCGCGGGGTACCTCGGCGCGGCGGTCGGGCTCGTGCTCGGGACGCTTCGGTTGCCGGCCCTGGTCCTGGTCGCGGGAAATCCCGCCGCGGCCGCAGGGACGAACATCGCGATCAGCGCCGCGGCTGCGGCCTCGGGGGGATATGTACACGCGCGCGCGGGGCGGGTGGACTGGCGAGTCGTCGCGTGGATGGCGCCGCCCTCGGTCGCTGGCGCCGTCGTCGGCGGGCTCTACGGGCATCTCGTCCCGACCGACCTGCTCTTCGCCGGCATCGCGGCCGTGTTGGCCTGGAACGGGCTCGACCTGCTCTTCTCGCCGATCACGTCGCGGGAGCGCACCGAACCGAAGGTCGGGCCGGCGGCGTTCTTCGGCTTCGTCATCGGTCTCGTCGGCGGCGCCGTCGGAGTCATCCTCGGCACGCTGCGCATGCCGGCCCTGCTTCGTGGGGTCGGGCTCAGCGCGCACCGTGCGGTGGGAACCAACCTGGTCGTCGGGTTCTTCCTCGGTGTCGCCGGGTTCGCCGCTCATGCGCTGCGGCTCGAGGTCGAGTGGGACCTTCTCGCCGCAGGTCTCGCCGGGGCCTTGCCAGGCGCGTGGCTCGGCGCTCGCGCAACGGGACGCTTCAGCGAGCAGGGCCTGCGCCGCGCAATCGGCGTCGCCCTCCTGGCGATCGCGGTGCTCTTTGCGATCGAGGCCGCGCTCTAGCTAACTAGGCGCTTCGCCAGCGCAGGAGTCGGCCGAGCTCGATCTTGATGAGGAAGCCGATCGCGCCGCCCATCGAAATGATCACCAGGCCGAGGCCCACGGTCCGGCGCTGCTGCTCGCCGACGAACTTGGTGGCGGTCGCCAGCGGCTTCGCGCGTAGCTGAGGCTGCTCGTCCGCTTCGTCCGTCACGTGCGGCGACGGCTCGAGGCCGTCGCTGCTGGGATTTGCAGGAGTGCTGGGCGCCGGGGGCTCGGGACTGCCGACCGGCGGAACCGCGGCCTCCCTCGGCTGCAGCTTCGTGTTCCCGTCCCGCTTCCGCTTCTTCTGCGGCTTCGCCTTCTTGATCACGACCTGGGCCCGCCGCAGCACCTGGCTGCCGTCGGGAGTCGTCGCTGTGACGAGCATCGTGTAGCGCCCGGGCGGCAGCGATGCGCGCGGAACGCTCAGGCTGACGACCCGGCCACCGGCGGGGAGCTGGAGCTTCGTCGTCCGGAGGCGGCGGCCGGTCGGGCTGAGCAGGGTGAGCTGCACGCGCGCCGGCGCCGAGAGCGTGACGCGGAGCGAGAAGATCTGGTTCCGGCCGCGCTTGGTGCTCGTCGGCTTGCCGATCTTCAACGTGAAGGCTGTGGGGGCCGCGGCGCGGACGCTGAACCTGACGCGGAAGCCCGAGGCGTTGCCGGCCGCGTCCTCGATCGATCCGACCAGCGTGTGGTCGCCGACGGCGAGCGAGCCGGTGGCGAAAGTGACGCGGGTGCCGGCGATCTCGGGCGTCGTCACTGCTCCGTCGAGAGTCGCGCCGCGCACCGCCGCAACCGCCTCGTTGGCGACGAGGACGATGGACGTGGCCGACGAGACGGACGAGCCGTCGGCCGGGCTGGCGGACTGAACCGCCGGCGCGGTGTTGTCGACCCGCACGTTCTCGCGGGTGTGGCCCGCCAGGACGGTGCCGACCGAGTCGAGGGCTTCAGCACGGACGTCGTACGTCCCGTCGGAGACCGCGTTGGTGTCGAAGGCAGCGTTCCAGGGGGCGGCGGTGTCGGTCTCGATCGCCGTCCACGAGACGCCGCCCGAAGGCTTGCGCTTGAAGACGACCTGCGTGACGGCGGCGCCCTGGGTCGAGGCAGCGAGCGTGACGACGCCGCGCACCAGCGAGCCGAGGTCACCGAGCGTCACGCTCGGGACGGTGGAGTCGACGGTGACGAGCACCGAGACCGAGGTCGCGGGGTTGCCCGCCGAGTCGGTAGCGGTGGCGCGGAGCTCGTGGAGGCCGGACAGCGCGCTCGCGTCCCAGAAGCCTTCGTACGGGGCGACGTTGTCCGTGGCGATGAGGCTGAAGGCCCCGCCGCCGGCAGGCCGACCCTCGAACGTCACGGAGGCGACGCCGGACCCGAGATCGGAGGCGAGCGAGCCGAGGTGCACGTTCGGGCCACCCACGAGAGCCCCGGTCGGGGGATCGCTGATGGAGACGGAGGGGACGGTGTTGTCGACCCGCGCGGTGCGCAGCTGGCTCGTGCCGCCGAAGCCGCCCGCGTCCGTCGCGACTGCACGGAAGTCGTAGCGGTCATCGGCGACGCCGGTGGTGTCGAAGCTGGCTGCGTACGGAGCCGTGAGGTCGGTCGCGATCTGGGTCCAGGATCCGGCGCCCTCGAGGCTGCGCTCGAAGACGACCTGGGCGGTGTCGGGCGCCGACGCGGCGGTGAGGTTGATCGTGCCGGCGACGTTCGCGCCCGGATCTGCGAGCGAGACGGCCGGTGGGTTGTCGACGATCACGTTGCGGATGGCGGACGTGAGCGAGTTGGTCGCAGCGTCGACGACGACGACCCTGAGCTCGGCGTTGCCCTCGGCCGCGCTCGAGGAGTCCCAGCTCGCCTGGTACGGAGCCGTCGTGTCCGTCGAGATCGACGTGAAGGTGGGCGCCCCGCTCGGGCGGACGAGGAACTCCACCGAGGTGACCCCCGACGGGACGTCACTCGCGGCTGCCGTCACGGGCACGACGCCGTTGACCCGCAGGCCCTCGGTCGGCGTGCTTACTGAGCCGGTCGGCAGCGTGGTGTCGATGCGTACGGTGGCCGAGTGCAGAAGCTCGGTGTTGCCGGCGTTGTCGGCCGAGCGGTACTCGACCGTGTGGGCGCCGTCGTTCGAGTGGTCGGCCGGAGCCGGGATCAGGACGGAGGTGCCGTTCTGGAAGGAGCCGCCGTCCACTCGGTACTCGGTGGAGGCGATGCCCGAAAGGGCGTCGTTGGCGGTGAGTGTCACCGTCACGGCCGACGTGCGCCAGCCTGCAGGCGCGTCGTCGGTGGTGAGCGGCAGCGTGGTGTCGATGCGCACGGTGGCGGAGCGGAGGGTCTCCACGTTGCCCGCGTTGTCGGTTGAGCGGTACTCGACCGTGTGCACGCCGTCATTCGAGTGGTCGGCCGGAGCCGGGATCGAGACGGAGGCGCCGCTCTGGAAGGAGCTGCCGTCGACGCGGTACTGCGTCGAAGCCAGGCCGGAGCCGGTCTCGATCACGGTGAGATTCACGGTGGCCGCCGAGTTGCTCCAGCCGGCAGGCGCGTCGTCGCTCGTCACCGGGTTGGTGGCGTCGACCTTGGCGATCGCGCTGGTCGCGGATGGGGCGGACTGGTTGCCGACGTTGTCAGCGACCTGGTAGCGGTAGCGGTAACAGCGGTTGGTGAGAACGCTCGTGTCGGCGCCGCCGGTCGGAGTGACCGACGTCCAGGTGCCGGACCAGCCGACGCACGTGTCGTTCGAGAGCGTTGCGGCCTCACGCTCGACGAGGCCGGAGCCCGCGTCCACGCCGGACGCGGCATCGGAGCCGTCGCCAATCGAGAGCGGGACGGACAACGCTGTGAAGTACGGGCCGCCGACGAGGTCGACGGACTGGCCGGTCGGCGGAGCTGTATCCGGTGTGACCGTGAAGGAGCCCGTGCTGGTCAGGCCGGCGTTGTTCAGCGACGTGACCGTCTGCGCGCCCGAAGAGCCGGTGCCCGTTGACCAGTCGTAGGAGGTCTGGAAGGGGTTGGCGAAGTCGTCGCCGCCGCCGGTCATGCCGCCGACTGCCGGGAAGGTGACCTTCTGGATGCCGGACTGCGGGTCACTCGTCGCGGCGTCCACCGTGAACGTTCCCGAGCGTCCGCCGCCGGGGCGGTAGTAGACCGTCGAGCCCGCGACGTGCTGGTCGGGGTCGGCCGGGCTCTCCGCGAGGGTCAGCACCGGGGCCGACGGGGCAGTCGTGTCGAACACGATCGTCTCCGACTGAATGGCCTCGGCGTTGCCGACGCGGTCGAAGCCGCGGTAGCGAACCTCTGTGGTCACGGAGACGGAGAAGGCGCCGCTGTACACGGTGCCGGTAGTCGGCGTCGGGTCGGAGCCGTCGGTGGTGTAGCGAATCTCGTCCAGGCCCGAGCCGGTGTCGCTCGAGGACAGCGTCACCGAGACCGAGGCCGGGTGCCAGCCTGAGCAGGAGGCGCCGTCGCAGAGGATCGAGCTCGTCGGGGCGCTTGCGTCCGGAGTGACCGTGTAGCCGGCTGCCGCAGAGACGAGGCCAGCGCCGTTCTGCGCGGTGACGTCGTTAGGCTCGGCCGGATCGGTGGGCGAGCCGGAGTGGCTGAAAGTGCGAGTGTCGCCCGAGCCGGAGACGCTCCAGCCGAGGGAGGCAGCGGGGAAGCCGTAGGAGGCGACGCCGGACTGGCCGTCGGTCGAAGCTGCCGTGACCGCGAACTGGCCGCTGGCCGCGCTCGGTCGGTAGTAGACCGTCGAGCCGGCGACGAAAGCGGCCTGCAGCGAGCCGAAGGAGAGAGTCGGGGTGGCCGGCGCGCTCGTGTCGACCTTGGCGGTTGCGCTGGCGCTCGAGGTGGCCTGGTTGCCGACCCGGTCGGAGAGGAGGTAGCGGTAGCGGTAGCAGGTGCCGCTGACGACGGTCGTGTCGTTGCCGCCGCTGAGCGTGACGGTGCTCCAGGAGCCGGGGAAGGCGTCGCAGCTGCCGTCGCCGTTGTCGAGCGGTGCCTCGTCGCGCTCGACGATGCCGCTCGCGGCGTCGATCCCGGAGCCGCTGTCGGAGCCGTTGTCGAGCGTGACGCCGATCGAGAGCGCGGTGTAGTAGCCGCCGGTGACCGAAGCGGAGATGCCGCTCGGTGCGGTGGCGTCGGGCGTGACGGTGAAGCTCGTTGCGCCCGACGTCAGGCCGGCGCCGTTGGTCGCGGTGACGTTGTTCGGCTCAGCCGGATCGGCCGGCGAGCCGCTGTGGCTGTAGGTGCGGGCGTTGCCCGAGCCGGAGGCGCTCCAGCCCGAGGCCGCGGCCGGGAAGCTGTGCGAGGCGATGCCAGACTGCACGTCGCTCACAGCCGCCGTGACCTGGAACTGGCCGGTGGCCGCGGAGGGGCGGTAGTAGACGGTGTCGCCGGTGACCGCCGCGTTGGCCAGTGAGCCGTAGCTGAGGCTCGGCGCGGCCGGGGCCGAGGTGTCGACCTTGGCGGTGGCGCTGGCGCCTGAGGTCGCCTGGTTGCCGACCCGGTCGGAGAGGAGGTAGCGGTAGCGGTAGCAGTTGCCGCTGATGACGGTGGTGTCGTTGCCGCCGCTGAGCGTGACGGTGCTCCAGGAGCCCGGGAACGCGTCGCAGGTGCCGTCGCCGTTGTCGAGCGGTGTCTCGTCGCGCTCGACGATGCCGCTGGCCGCGTCGATGCCGGAGCCGCGTGTCGGAGCCGTTGCTCAGCGTGACCGCGACTGACGCCGAGGTGTAGTAGCCGCCGGCAATGGTTGCCGAGTTCCCCGTAGGCGCGCTGGAGTCGGCGGTGATCGCAACAGAAGCCGTCGAGCTGGTGTTGGCGTTGTTGTAGCCGGTGATCGTCTGCGAGCCGGGCTCGGCGGGGGAGCCGGTGTAGCTGTAGGGCTTGCTGAACGGAATCGTCGTGTCGTCGCCGCCGGCGCCGAAGCCGGTCACGTTCGGGAAGTTCGCCTTCTGCGCGCCTGACTGTGCGTCGGTGATCGTCGCCGTCAAGTCAAAGGAGCCGGAGCCGCCCGGGCGGTAGAAGACCGTGCCCGATCCGTCCCAGTGGGCCGAACCGGAGACGTTGGCCGCCGAAGCTGACGTGGTCGGCGCGCTCGGATCGATCTGGATCACCTGCTGCCCGACCGCCTCTTCGTTGCCGAGCCGGTCGTAGGCGCGGAAGCGAATCGTCGTCGCGCTGGAGATGGTGAAGGCCGAGGCGTAGACGGTCCCGTTGACGGGGCTGGGGTCGGAGCCGTCGGTCGTGTAACGGATCTCGTTGAGGCCCGAGCCGCCGTCGACCGAGGACAGCGAGATCGAGACGTCGGCGGTGTACCAGCCACCCGCACAGGGACCGCCGTCGCACTGGATCGAGGTCGCCGGTGGAGTTCCGTCCGGGGTCACGGTGAAGCTCGTCGCGCCCGACGCCAGGCCGGCGCCGTTGATCGCAGTGACGTCGTTCGGCTCGGCTGGATCGGCCGGCGAGCCGGAGTGGCTGTAGGTGCGAGTGTCGCCCGAGCCGGAGACGCTCCAGCCGGATGCGGCAGCGGGGAAGCCGTAGGAGGCGATGCCGGACTGGCCGTCGCTCGAAGCTGCCGTGACCGCGAACTGGCCACCGGCCGCGCCCGGGAGGTAGTAGACGACGCCGAGGTTGAGGATCGCGTTAGAAAGGGAGCCGTAGCTCAGGCTCGGCGCGCCCGGGGCCGAGGTGTCGACCTTGGCGGTCGCGCTCGCGCTCGATGTGGCC